>JAMHXF010000108.1:0-86538 GCA_035910535.1 Archangium sp.
CCGCCCTTCTTCGGGAGGCTCCACGTGCCCGTCGGGGTGAAGACGATCTGCAGGCGCAGCGCTTGGCCTTGAACCTGGCGCGCCATCATCGCGGGGTTCCAGCCGTCGGGCATCGTGGCGTCGATGCGAATGAAGGGGATGACGGGGTTGCCTTCGGCGTCGGTCTTCGTCGGCGCGCCCTGCGTGATGGCCATGCCCGCCGCCGCGAAGAACGGCGTGAGGTTGAGCACGAATTGACCGTTCGACTTCACCTCGCCCAGCGAGAGCACGCTGGAGGTCTCTTCGGTGATGATCATGTAGAACTTCTTGCCCGTGGCGCCCTGGCGGAAGATCTCGGCGTTCTTTTCGCACTCGCCGCCGCCCATCATCTTCGAGGCGCAGTCGCCCACGTACTTGTCGACGAACGCGCTCACCGCGCCCATCGCTTCAGCTTGATCGCGCAGCTTCGCGAACCGCTGATCAACGTCGGCGAGGGCGACTGAGGACAACAGCATCAAACTCGAAATCAGCAATTTCATATGGTTCCTCATGGATGAGTGTCGGCGTGAGTGGAGAATTTGCCTACATGTGACCACTCTGTAGGCTTCGCATCAGTTCCGAACAACACGGGAGCAGTGCGAACCGCATGATGAATGAGCGTCGGCAGAACCTTCGATTCGACAAAGTCTTCACGGTGTACCTGACCACGGCAGACGGCATGACGAGGGGAGTGGCCCGAAACATCAGTACGTCGGGTCTTTTCGTGGAGACCAGAGATTCGCTGCCCCTGGGTGGCCGCATCAAGGTGACGTTCACCTCTGACGATGGCACCGAGATGACGGCGCTCTGTGAGGTTCGGTACCAGGTGGCGCTCAACTACGGGAGTGGGGAAGAGGTGACGGGCACGCGCGGCGCGGGCTTGCGGATCATCGCCTACGAAACCCGGGAGGACCAACCACTTCTGCTCGTCGATCGGGAGCGCGTGCTTCACTGAATTTTTCCAGTGGCATGCGGTATGTGGACCTCGCCGTAATCACTCTCTTGGAGGGGTCCCTCACATGAAGCGTTTCACGCTGACCGCTGCTGTCGTCACCTCGTTGTCTCTGCCTGCTTTTGCGCAGGCTCCCGCGCCGGCGCCTGCTCCGGCCAAGGCGGCCCCTGCACCGGCGCCTGCTCCCGCTCCCGCTCCCGCGAAGGCGGCGCCTGCACCCGCTGCTGCTCCCGCGCCTGCCGCTGCTGCCCCGGCCCCTGCGTCGGCGGCTGGCCCGGACATGAGCAAGCTGGGGCCTGCCTCGCGCAAGCCCACGAATGAAGCGAAGACGAAGAAGGAGATCACCGACTTCTTCAACGCCGAGACCGCGCTCCTCAACGCGAAGAACTACGACGCGATGGCCGATCGCATCGAGTACCCGGTGTTCATGATGACCGACGACGCGGCTGGCGTTCCGTCGGGCCAGGCGTCGACCCGCGAGCAGTACATCGCCGATATGAAGCCGATGTGGGAGATGACGCCCGCTGGCACCAAGGTCACGCACAAGCTGACCATCGGCGTGTTGTCTGACTCGCTCGCCAACGTCACCGATGACTACGTGATGACGATGGGCAAGACGACCTCGAAGGGCCGCAACGCGTCGGTCGTCGTGAAGGTCGGCGGCGTGTGGAAGATCAAGGCCATGACGGAAGCCGGTTGGGGTGACATGCCGTCGGGCGCCGCTGCTCCCGCGCCGGCCGCTGCGCCCGCGCCCGCGCCCGCGCCTGCGAAGGCGGCTCCGGCTCCGGCCGCGGCACCGGCTCCCGCGCCTGCGAAGGCTGCTCCGGCGCCGGCGCCGGCCCCGGCCCCCGCGAAGAGGTAAGTGACGCTTGAAAGTACGACGGCCCGTCGATCATCGATCGACGGGCCGTTTGTTTTGCGGGTGCTGTGAAGACGCTTACTGCGAGAAGCCTTCGAGCATGTAGTGCGCCTCGATGCGCTTGAGCGCGAGCACCATGGCGGCGCAGCGCGTGTCGACGACCTTGCCGATGGTGTAGTTGCGGCTGTCGTGCATCTCCGTGCGGCGCGGCGTGTTGCGCGCGATGTCGCGGATGATGCGGTAGTTCTTCTTGAGCGCGAGCTCGAGCTTCTGGTCGACGTCCTTCTCGGTCCAGCCCTCCATGCGCTTGTTCTGGATCCACTCGTAGTACGAGACCGTCACACCGCCGGCGTTGCAGATGATGTCGGGGATGATGTCGATCTTCCGGCGCTCGAGCACGCGGTCGGCCTCGGGCGTCGTCGGGCCGTTGGCGCCCTCGGCGACGAGCTTGACCTTCAGCTTCTCGGCGATCTCGGCGGTGATCTCACCACCGAGCGCGGCGGGCACCGCGATGTCGGCCTGCACCTGCCAGAACTCGTCCTTCGAGATGGCCTGCGCGCCGGGGAAACCCTGAACCGAGCGCTTCAGGTTCTTGGGGTTCTCGTTGGCGTACTTCATGAGCTCGCCGGCATCGATGCCGTTCATGTTCATGATCGAGCCGTCGGCGTCGTTCACCGCCACGAGCTTGGCGCCCATGTTCTGCAGAATCAGCGAGCCCCACGAGCCCACGTTGCCGAAGCCCTGAACGATGAACGTCTTGCCCTTGAGCGTCTCGTTCTTGTCGTTGAAGTAGTCCTCGATGGTGAACGCCACGCCCTGGCCGGTGGCCTTGGTGCGACCTTCGGAGCCGCCGATGCGCACGTCTTTGCCGGTGATGACGCCGCGCTGGTTGTGACGCTCGCGCTCGCCGTCAGAGAACTGGCGGAGGAAGAGCGCCATGATCTCCGAGTTGGTGCCGACGTCGGGCGCCGGAATGTCGATGTTGGGGCCGACGAGCTGCTTCAACTTGTACATGAAGCGCAGCGAGATGGTCTGGAGCTCTTCCTTGCCGTACTGGCGCGGGTCGATCTGAATGCCGCCCTTGCCGCCACCGAACGGGACGTCGGCGATGGCCGTCTTCCACGTCATCTCGGCGGCGAGCGCCTTGAAGAGATCGAGCGAGACGTCGCGGTGGTAGCGAACGCCGCCCTTGTACGGGCCCCGCGCCTGGTTGTGCTGAACGCGGTAGGCCTTGAAGCGCTGAATTTCGCCGGGCACCAGCTGGTAGACCTGCCCGTCTTCGAGGCGCAGGTGACCGTCACGGATGTTCACGTCGGAGCCGAGCAGCGCGCGGCCATTCAAGATGATCTTGCCGTCGTAGAGGCGCTCGAGGCCGTTGGGGTCACGCACCTTGGTGACGGCGAGGTCGGCGTAGGCCTTGGAGTTCTCGGGCGTCTCCGGAACCAGGCGGTCCTTCAGCTTGGTGGTGACGTAGAAGATGTGCTCGTAGTCGGGCTCTTCGAGTTCCAGACGCACGCGGGAGTCGAGGTTCATTGCGTCGGCGGCGCGATGAAAGATCTCCATCGCCTCCGTGTAGACGGTCTTGCGCGGCTGCTGGGGCGCGGGCGCCCGCATGAACGTTTCTTCAGACATGGTTTCCTCTGTGTGCTGCGCAACGGGAGGTCGCGGCAAGCGCCGCGCACCATACGCAGCGAACCTTCGCGTCCAAGCAAAAAGACACGGCTCACTGCGTCAAAACCTGAGTATTTCTGACAGGTTGTGTGACACAAAGTGTCACATTCAAGCGGCGCGGACTGGTTGGAAAAGCGAAAGCCCCGAACCTCTTTCGAAGTTCGGGGCTTTCTTTCTTCAGATTTCTTCAGAGCCGAAACCCGGGATTGAACCGGGGACCTACTGATTACGAATCAGTTGCTCTGCCCCTGAGCTATTTCGGCGAAAGGCGGCGCGCGAACTACCAACTCCACGCCGTGACGTCAAAGGAGAATCTCACCTGACCCGATTGCGCCAGATGCGCGTGGTGTGGGCTCCGTCGGTGCCGGGGAAAGTGAAGGCCACGTCGAGATCCTGATCGCCGTCGGCGTCTCCGATGGTGGCGGGGTAGCGCGGGGCGCCTGGCGTGCTGACGGTGTGCTGGGTGAACGAGAAGGCGCCGTCGTTGCGGCGAATGTTGAAGCCATCGAGCGACGACCAGTAGACGTCAGGCCGCCCGTCTTGATCGAAGTCGAGCACGCGCAGATTGCCGGCGCCGGTTGCAATGTTCCACCGCACACGCTCCGCGAAGCCGCTGCCGGTGTTCTCGTACACGCACACGCCACAATTGCCGATGCCGGCGAGGTCTTCGTCGCCGTCTCCATCGAAGTCGGCGGTGCCGAGGCTCATGATCGAATCGGGAAGGGTGCTGGTGCCTCCGTCGCTGAGGTGCAGGTGGGTGGCGTCGGCCCAGACCAGCCCGTGCGGGCCACGCGCGATGGCCCGACGCTGCGGCGTAGGCACTTCCGTCACGCCACCGCCGGTGATCACCGCGATCGAATTCGCACCCAGCCCGATGGCCTCGCGACGAAGGGAGCCATCGGACGGCAGGAAGGTGTTCGCATCCGGGAGTCCTCCGTCGAGCATCACCAGCGAATAGCTGTCGCCGCCCAGCAGCAGATCGTACGAGCCGTCCGAGTTCTGCGTCACCACGTCGGCCACGCCGTCGCCGTTGGCGTCGAGCAACTCGTGAAAACGCGGCGTGCGGAGGAACGACAGCTTCCGGCTGCCAGTGGCCTCGAAGCCGCGCGTCATGTTCCACGGAAAAATCTCGATGCGGTCGAACGAGGGCACCACCATCACCAGGTCGCCCGGGCCCGTCGGCGCCATGTCACCCAGCACGGTGCGACCGCCGTGCGAAACGACCAGCTCGGGTGCGGTCTCGAAAGGTGACGTGGAAAGGCAGCTGCGCGTGTCGACCACGCAGGCGTCGGTGCAGGCGTTGAAGCCCCAGTTGGTGCAGGCGGGCACGTTCAGGGTTCCGTCGCACGTCTCTCCGGGGTCGACGACGCCGTTGCCGCAGCGCTTCACGCACAGCGCCGTGCTGTATTGGCACGCCTCGGTGCACACCACGCGGCCGGTCTCGAAGCCCAGCGTCACGCACGTGGCCTCGCCCATGGCCGAGCCATCGCAGGCTTCACCTTCTTGAATGACGCCGTCTCCGCACGTGGCGTCTGGCGGAGGCATGTCGACGCGGCGTGGGTTGCTGTCGCGACACGCGCCAAAAATCAACAGCAGGCAGAGCAGGGGGCTTCGCACGACGCGCACTCTACTGTTACGAGCTTGAGCCATGGTGACGTCCAGGGACCCCGAGTGCCCGTCATGCAAACGCGCGGTGCAGACGCCTCCCGAGAACCGCAGCTTTCCGTTCTGCAATGAGCGCTGTCGCGCCGTCGATCTCGGCAAGTGGCTGGGCGGCGAGTACCGCATCGCGCAGCAGACCGCGGACGAAGACGAAGACGGTGAGGTCTCGCCGTTGCCGGAGCTGCACTGAGCGTCTACTTCGCCGGTGGGGTCGCGCTCGCCTACGCCGCGGGCGTGGTGGGCATTCATCGCGGCATCGTCGCGCGGCGTCGCAAGCAGGCAGGCCAGTACCCGACGCTCGCCTGGCTCGACTGGGGCACCTTGTTGCAAGGCGTGTTGCCTGACGCGCCGGTGGTTGAACGTGCGTTACCGCGCGTCGTCGAAGGCGGCCCGACGCCGACGATTCTCGCGCGCGCACCGAGTCACGAAGTCAGGCTGCTCGAGGCGCTCGTTTCAGGCGCCAGCGTTCAAGCCGAGGCGTTCGTCGAAGCGTCGTTCAGCGGTGGTGAGGCCAAGTGGCTGGGGTTGCTCTCGTGGCTGCGTGAAGAACCCGAGCGCGTGCTCGAAGAGCTCTCGGCCAGCCCGGCAGAGACGACGGCGCACGTCTACCTGCGCGAGTGGCTGACGCTGCAGCACGAGGTGAACCCGCTGAACCTCGAGCTGATGAGCTTCGGGGCGAAGCTGCGCATCAACCGCGCGCTGCGGCGCTTCGGTGAGCAGCCGGCGCTGTACTTCATACGTGCGCGCGCGAGTTCGCTGCTGGGCTTCAGCCATCAAGTCGTCGATGACCTCGCGCGCGCCGTCTACTTTTCACGACAGTCCCGTTTCTATTTGCAGGCTGTCACGCAGCTCCCGTTCATCGAAGAGCTCCGGCCTGCGTTGATTCGGGCGTGCCGCGACGCCGAAGCGAATGATGAAACTGGCGCGTAGCCGGCGATCACGTCATCGTTGAGCTTCGATGGTCGAGACGTTGCTGCTCTGGTTCAACCGCTTCACCGATGACCCCTCGAAGGTGCGCACCCGCCTCGGCGGCCGCCCGGTGCTCGTGTACGAGCCGCCCACTGAAGACACGCTCGACGAGAGCGACGACGACGACTACCAGCTTCGTACGCAATCGGGCTTGTCGGTGCCGGCCATTGGTGGCGGCGATCCCATGGCGGTGGTGATCGAGAAGTCGGCCGACAACGCCTTCAAGCAGCGCATCACCATCGGACGCACGGCGAACAACGACATCGTGCTCGACGACACCTCGGTCTCGCGTTTTCACGCCTGGCTCGAGCAGCAGAATCAGGAGTGGGTGCTGGTTGACGCGGGCTCGCGCAACGGCTCGACGGTGGCGGGGCGGAAGATCACCGCCAAGACGCCGGTGGCGCTGACGAATGGCACGCCGCTGCGCATCGGCGCGCTCTCGCTGACGTATTACACGACGCAGGGCTTCCTCGACCTGCTGCACCGGCGCGCGACGGAGTGACTCGGGTCTGACCTTTGCTGTTGTCCGGGCGAGGGGGGTTCCGTAAGGTGCCCAGCCCCTCATTTCCCCGGAACTCCTCGGTGCTGACCACAGAAGCCCACGGCAAGACTGACGTTGGCCGCAAACGCCAGCACAACGAAGACGCGATGCTGGTCGACCCGGGTCTGGGTCTCTACATCGTCGCTGACGGCATGGGTGGTCACGCCGCCGGTGAGGTCGCCTCCGCGCGTTCCGTGGAGGTGGTGAAGCAGCACCTCATCACCAACCGCTCGGTGCTCAAGGACCTCGCCCGCGAGGCCACGCAGGCCAACCGCGCCGCCGCCGCCAGCCTCGTCGAAGTGGCCGTGCAGCGCGCGTGCGCCGACATCTACAAGACCGCCACGACGGACTCGTCGAAGCGCGGCATGGGCACCACCTTCGTGTGCCTCGTGCTGGGCGGCAGCAAGGGCGTCATCGGCCACGTGGGCGACAGCCGCGTGTACCTGGTGCGCAACGGCCAGTGCCATCGCCTCACCGAAGATCACACGCTCATCTCGGCGCAGCTCAAGGCCGGCACCATCACCAAAGAGCAGGCGGCGACGAGCCAGTACCGCAACGTCATCACCCGCGCGGTCGGCATTCAGGAATCTGTGCAGGTCGACACGCTGATCGTCGACGCGGTGCCCGGCGACATCTTCGTGCTGTGCTCCGACGGTCTGCACGGCTACCTCAACGACGACGAAGTCGCCTCGATGGTGGCCTCGGCGCCGTTGGCTGAGCTGCCGGATCGCTTCGTGGCGCTGGCCAATGAGCGCGGCGGTAAAGACAACATCACCACCGTGGTCGTGGGTTGCTCCGGTGACCCTGCGACAGCGACTGAAGAAGTCGCCGAAGCGCAGAGCCGCATGGAGGCGCTCAAGAAGATCCCGCTCTTCCGGCACCTCACCTACAAAGAGCAGACGGCCGTGCTGTCGACCGCGAGCACCCGCACGTTCCCTGCAGGCCGGGAGATCGTCACCGAAGCGCAGCCGGGTGAAGAGCTGTTCGTCGTCATTCGTGGCCGCGTGTCGGTCGAGAAGGGCGGCGTCGAGATCGCGGAGCTCCGCGCCGGTGGCCACTTCGGTGAAATGGGCCTCATCGACAACGCGCCGCGCTCGGCGACGGTGCGCGCCATCGAGCCCACGCGCACCATGGTGATCAGCCGCGGCGATCTCATGGGCCTGATGAAGCGCGAGTCGATCCTCGCGGTGAAGCTGCTCTGGAGCTTCGTGCAGGTGTTGTCTGATCGCCTGCGCGAGACCAACTCCGAGCTCTCGGAGGCGCGCCAGGAGCTCGCCGCCGCCCAGGCGATTCAGCCCTTCGCTGAAGAGTGATCGATCACCTGAGGGGGAGCCGTATGCGACGCCTGCTCGTGTTGTTCGCGCTCGTGCCGATGCTGGCGCGAGCCGACTTCAACCTCTACGGCTACGGCCCGCGCGCTGCTGCCATGGGCGGCGCGATGACCGCCGAGGCCAACGACTACACCGCCGTGTTCTACAACCCGGCGCTCCTCGTCGAGCGGAAGGACGTGAACTTCGGCTTCGCGTTTCAGTACGCGGGCATGACGTCGAACGTGCAGTCGAAAGATCTCGCGAAAGATCTCGACTGCAGCCAGTGCACGGCGCCGCCGACCGTCGGCACGTCGCTGGGGTTGCTGTTTCCGCTCGGTGGTGTGGTGAAGAACCGCATCGCGCTGGGTCTGGGCGTGTACCTGCCCACCGCGGTGTTGCTGCGCCTGCACGCGCCTTCGCAGGACCAGCCGTATTGGTACCGCTACCAGACGAACCCCGAGCGTCTTCAGCTGCACCTCGGCGCGGGCATCAAGATCGTCGACTGGCTCAAGGTGGGGCTGGGGATTCAGGTGCTCGCCAACCTCATCGGTGACAGCGCCGACATTCGTGTCGATCTCTTCAGCAAGCAGGTGAACTCGGCAGAGATCAACGCGTACCTCGGCACGCGCGTGGCGCCGGTGTTCTCGATGCACCTCTCTCCGTGGAAGCGGCTGCGCCTCGGCGCGACGTTCAAGTGGGAGATGCGCCTCGACTACAAGATCCCCGCGAGCGTCGACCTGCAGGGCATCGGTACGCTGGGCTTCACCATTGCCGGCGTCGCGCACTACACACCGCATACGCTGCAGTTCGGCGCGGCCTTCGACGTCACCGACGACTTCACCCTCTCGCTCGACGGTGAATGGCAGAACTGGAGCGCGGCGCCCTCACCGTACGTGGGCATCAACATCGATCTCTCCGGGCCGACGCTCGAAGGGCTGGGCCTGGGCAGCGCGCTCGACGTGCAGTCGGCCTCGCAGCGGCCGGGCTTCGCTGACACCTTCGGTGGTCGCCTCGGCGCCGAGTACCGCATCACCGAGCGCTTCGCGGCGCGCGCCGGTGCATTCCTCCGCCCCACGCCGGTGCCGAAGCAAGACACGCAGGGCACCAACCTGATGGACAACACTGCCGTCGGCGGCGCGGTCGGCGTGGGCTTCAACTTCCCTGACCCGCTGGAGATTTTTCAGCACCCGATTCAGATCGACATCGCCGGTCAGGCGCATTTCCTGATGAACCGCGAGGCCAACAAGGGCTCCACCGACAAGCAGCCGGGCTACACGTACTCGGCCAACGTCTACGGCGTCACCGCAGCCATCCGCTACGACTTCTGAGCGGGAACACCCGTGGGCAGGCGCGTGTCTCACGCGTTAGCCTCATGTCGCTCATGCGCCGCTGGTGGTTCGTCATCGGAGGTCTCGTCGCGCTCGGCCTCGCGGCGTTGCTGCTGTGGCCTTCGCCGGTCGTCGCGCCCGAGGTGCCTGACGACGCGTCTCCGAGGTTCGAGGCCGTCGACGTTCGCGCTACCGGCACGCAGCAGGGGCTGACGCTGACTGGCGTGGTGAAAGACCCCGGCGGCAAGCCCATCGCCAACGCTGAGGTGTTCCTCGCGTCGTCGACGCAGACGAGCTTCACCGGCCTGCGCTGCGGAGTGTGCAGCGAATGGCTGTTGTCGTGTCACGCGCACGAATCGGCGCGCACGGTGGCGGGGTTGCTCGAGCGCCGACAGGGGGAGCAGCGCGCGGCGTTGACCACGCGCAGTGACGCAGACGGGCGCTTTCGCTTCGAGCAGCTTGCGGGCACCAGCTTCACGGTGTGGGGCCGCGCGGAGGGCTTCGGCGACGGCATCAAAGAGCGCGCTGCGCCCGGAGATCCCGTCGAGCTCTTTCTGCCGACGCCGCGCGAGCTCTCGGGCCTCGTGCGTGGAGAAGACGGTCAGCCGGTGCCAGGGAGCACGGTGCGCATCTCGTCACGTCGCCTCGCGCGCGTGCTCGAGACCACGGCCGATGCGCAGGGCACGTTTCGTTTCGGGGGGCTTGGTGAAGGCCCGTTTGCGGTGACCGCCGTCGCGCAGGGCAAGTTGGCGGCGCTCGAGGCGAGTGCCGAGGCGGGCGCGGCGCCGGCCACGTTGACGCTGCCGACGCCGCGACGTCTTGAAGTCCGCACCGTCGCGCAGGGCGAGCTCATCGACTCGGTGGTGACGCTGCAGGGCGATCACCTCACGCGGGAGCTGCTGGCGAAGGGCGGGCTGCTTTCGGTCGACGCGCTCTACCCGGGCGAGGTGATGGTGAGCGCCGCCACGAAGGAGCTCTCGTCAGTGCCGACGCCGGTGACGTTGGCGGGGCTGGTGACGCAGGTGACGTTGACGCTCGAGCGTGGCGGCGCGGTGGCCGTCACGGTGCTCGACGAAGCAGAGCAGCCCGTCGTCGACCCGACGCTCGAGCTGCTCACGCGCGCACAGGAGCGCGTCAGCGTGAAGAAGGCGCAGACCGGCGAGCTCGTGGTGTTCGGCCCGCTCGGGGTCGGCGAGTACCAGCTGCGCGTGACGGCCAGCGGCTACACGCCGGTCGTCGTTCCGGTGCGCATCGATCCGGGTGAAACGCCGCTCGAAGTGACGATGACGCGCGGCACGGTGATCTCCGGGCGCGTCATTGATGAATACGGTCGGCCTGCAGGCGGTGTGTCGGTGCTGGTGACGCCCACGGGTGATTCGATTCTCGCCGACGCAGAAGGGCGCTTCGTGGCGCCTGTGCCTTCACCGGGGCTCTACGAGTTGCACGCGCATCACAGCGACTGGGGCGGCGGCGACGTGCAGGTCACGGCGCCGAAGGAAGACGTGGTGCTGCAGCTCGAGCCGCGGGCGGGCGCGCGGATCACCGTGAGCGCGAACGGGCGGCGCGTCGAAGGTGCGTCGGTGACGCTGTTTCACACCAGGGGCAACTTCCGCAGCGATCGCACGTCGGGCGCTGACGGCGTGGTGTTGATGCGCGGCCTGCCGCCCGATTCGTACCAACTCGTCGCGTCGCACCCCGACTACCTCGCGTCAGATCGCCAGCCGTTGGTGCTGCGCGACGGAGATCTCGTGAAGCTCGACGCGGAGCTCAAGCCGGGCGGCTCCATCAAAGGGCAGGTGGTCGACACGCAAGGCACGCCGGTCGGCAACGTCTCGGTGTCGGTCGCGCCGCGCGGTGCAGAGCCGGCGAACACCGACACGCTGGGCAAGTTCACCATCTCGCCGCTGCGGCCCGGCGTGAACTACGTGCTGCGCGTCACCGCGAAGGGCTACGAGCAACAGGAGCGCGTCACGTCTCGCCCCGATCTCGAGCCGGTGAAGATCGTCGTGAAGCGACAGCCGGTGTTCCGTGGGCGCGTGCTGGGTGACGGTGTGCCGCTCAAGAACTTCCGCGTCGACGAACATGAGGTCGCGAGCGCCGACGGTCGCTTCGAGCTCCCGCTTCCGGCGACTGATGATCGCGTCATCCTCTCCATCGAAGCGCCGGGCTACGAGCCGATGATGGTCGACCGCCCGAACGCGCCGGAGCTGGGCGACTTCGATCTCGATCGCGCGCCGCAGGTCTCGGGTGTGGTGCGCGACGAACGGGGGCCGGTCGCTGACGCCGTCGTCACGTGTGACACCTGCGAGCAGTCGGTGCTCAGCGCTCAAGACGGGCGCTTCACGCTGGGCAAGCCAGCGTTTCAACGCGAGTTCAGCGTCGTCGCGAAGAAGGGCCGTCGCAGCGCGACCCGCACGGTGACTGACGGCGCGCTGCAGGGCCTCGAGCTGGTGCTCAAGCCCGGCGTGAAGTTGAGCGGCCTCGCGTACCTGCCGAACGGCTTGCCGGCAGCGGGGCTGGAGATCGCCGGAGTGAACGTCGATCGCGGCGAGACGGTGAGCGTGGTGACCAACGCCGATGGCAGCTACGCGATGGACATCGCGCCCGGGGTGTACCGGTTCATGTTGGCGCTGCCGCCGTCGCTCGCAGGGGCTGACGACCCGCCGGCGCTGATCGCGGAGATCTCCGGCGGCGACACGCGCCTCGACTTCGGCCCGGTGCCGGGGCTCGCGCGGCTGGAGGTGATGATCGCTCCGCAGCCGGGCTACGCGCTGTGGCTGGTGCGCGGCACAGTGCAGAACGTCGCCAACCCGCCGATGGAGCTGTTGCGGAGCCCGTGGGCGCAGCTCGTGTACCAACCCTTCACGCCGCGCGTGACGCTCGGTGGGCTGACGCCGGGCCGCTACACGCTCATCTGGGCCAGCTTCCACGCGACCATGCCGAGCGCGCCGCGCATCGTGCCCGTCGACGTGCCGTCGTCTGGCGAAGTGAAGCTCTTCTGACCGATGCGCGCGCTCGTCTGGCTCCTCGGCGGTCTGGCGGTGTTGGGCGTCGGCTGGTGGCTGTGGCCGGCTCGTGAGGTGATCGTCGCGCCGCCACCGGTGGTGGTCGACGCGCCATTCATTCGCAGCACGCGCGACGAAGTGAATGCCGACGCAGGCGTGGTGCGAGTGGAGGGCACTGTCGTCGACGAAGAGAAGGGCGTCGCGTTGGTCGGGGTGCGCGTGCGCTTGTTCGTGAGTGATCCTGAGCTCGAGGCGCTCGAGTGCAGCGTGTGCCACCAGCGGGCGATCGAGTGTGAAGACGCGACGACCGCGAGGCACTTGCTGGAGGCGATTCGAAGCGGTGCCATCAAGCCGCCGGCGACGCTCGCCGAGACCACGACCGATGCTGAAGGTCGCTTCGTCTTCGATTCGGCGCCGGTGGGCAGCGTGGTGGTCGCGGTCGCGCCCGGAAAAAAGAACGCGTCGACGTCGGTCGAAGACGACGCACCGATCGTCGTGGAGCTCGCGCCTTCAGAGACGAAGCAGATTCTCATCGTCGATGAGCACGACGCGCCGTTGCCCGCGGCGCGCGTGACGCTCTACGAGCCGCTCGAGGGCACGCTGAAGACGCTGGTGATCGACGCCGCCGGTCACTCCGACGTCGACTCGGCAGACGCTGCGGCGTGGGTCTTCGCGGAGGCCGACGGTGCGTTGCCGGTGGGGCGAGGTCTGGCCTGGCAACACGACTACGTGCTCGCTGCTCCGCGCGTGTTGATCGCGAAGACTGTCTACGCAGGCACGCCCGTCGACGCCGAGCTCTCCTTCGAGCTGCATTCACAACGTCGTACGTTCCCGACGAGAGATGGCGTGGCGCGAATCGAGGGCCTGCCGTACGGGCTCTACTTCGTGCTCGCGAAGTCGGGCTCGTTGACGACCGGTGAACGTGGCGTCGAGCTGCCGAAGCCCGAGAACGAAGTGGTCTTCGATCTGCGCCAGAGCTCGACGCTGCTGGTCTCGGTGATCTCCTCGACGGGCGACCTGTTGGAAGACGTGAGCGGTTCGCTGGTCGGCGGCGACGTGCACGAGTCGAAAGAAGCGACGAACGGTGCGCTCCTGATCTTCGGGCCTGTGCCCGAAGGCGACTACGAGCTCTCGGTGGACGCGCCGGGCACGACGACGGCGCGCCGCGTGCTCGATCTTCCTCCCGGAGAGACGCGGCTCGAGCTGGTGATGAACGTCGCGCCGAAGCTCAACGGCAAGGTGCTGACAGCCGACGGCAAGCCCGCCGACGGCGTTCGCGTGGCGGCCGCCGAGAACGACGACGAGAGCGGTGTTTCGTATTCGGACGAGAACGGCGAGTTCAGCATTGAGGTGCCGTACCCGGGCACGTTTCAGGTGAAGTGCGAGTTCGCGCAGTTGGGCGCCGCCGAGGCGACGGCGAAGGTGCCGGGCACGCCAGTCGTCTTGCGGCTCGAAGAGCACGGCGTGCTCGAGGCGAGGTTGATCGACGTCGACGGTAAGCCGCTGCCCGTCGACTTTCTCGTGCGCGCGAAAGATGACGGCGCGCTGCGCTGGCTCGCGGAATCTCCTGACGGCGGCTGGGGTCGTCTCGCCGGGCTTCCATCGGGCGACTACGAGGTCATGAAAGAGCAGCCCGGGTTTCTGCCGATTGTCCGCGTGGTGTCGGTGACTGACGGACGCACGACGCGGCTGTCGGTGCAGGCAGAGCGTGGCGTCTCAATCTCCGGGCGCGTCGTCGACGAGCGCGGTGCCCCGCTCGAGAACGCGGCACTGGTGACGAACTCGAAGCGCCCTGACTACGCGATGTCGGGGAAAGCCGGCGCGTTCGAGATCACGGGGATCGCCAAAGGCCCGCTCGAGTTCTGGGCCGTCAGCCCGACGGGCGCCGAGTCGGCGCATGTCTCGGTTGACGCTCCCGCGCGCGATGTCGTGTTGACCGTCGGCGCGGCGTTGCGGGTTCGTGGCCGCGTGGTCGACGAGCAAGGCGTGGCGGTGTCGCAGTTTCAGGTGAACACCACGGCGGTGCGCTCGGGCGACGGTCGCTTCGAGGTGGAAGCGCCACGCAAGTCGCTGGAGTTCTCCGCCGAGGGGTACGTCGCTGAGTACCTGGTCGAAGTGACCGACGACGTCGGTGACGTGGTGTTGAAGCGAGCACAGTCGATTGAGGGCGAAGTGGTCGACGGAGACGGTCGCGCGATGAGCGGTGTTTCGGTGCAGCTTACGAATGACGCCATGCCGACCACCACCGACGGTCGAGGTCGCTTCAAGCTGCCGATCTCCAGCGATGACGAACAAGACGTGCTCGCGATGCGTGGTGCGCTGTCGGGGCGCGCGCGCGCGAAGGCCGGAGCTTCGGTGCGCATCGTGTTGCAGCGTGGAACGCACGTGGTGGGCCGCGTGCTCGGCGCCGAAGGCAAAGGCATTCCGAACTCGGTGTTGATCAGCAGTCGCGACGCGCCACGGCCCATCAACCTCGACACCGATGCAGAAGGCCGCTTCGAAGGAGACGTGCCGCAGGGCGTGTGGGTGTTTTCAGCGCGCTCCAATCGAGTGCAGCGCACCGTCGAGGTGAAGGGCGCTTACATGGAGATCACGCTCGGCGAAGACCCGGGCAGCTGTGGCTTCGTGGCGACGGCCGACGTGCCCATCGAGGCGATGTGGCTCTTCATCACGGCGCCCTCGACTGATGAGACGTTGTGGTCGCAGGCAGGTCGAACCCCCGGTTCGATGGAGCTCTTCATGGCCACCGCGCGACGTGAAGTGACGATGACGGGGGTGCCGTGCGGCTCGTACTCGCTCATCGCCACGTTGAGAGGCGAGCGCGCGACGGTCGCCGTGACGCTGCGGAGCGCGATGGAGAAAATCGCCATTCCCACCCCGGTTTCAGAGCCGGAGGACGTCGCGCCGTGAGCGTGTTAACCGTCGGGGCGTGAGCTCGAACGTTCTCCAGGGCAAGCGAATCGTGGTGGGCGTTGGCGGCGGCATCGCCGCGTACAAAGCGGGCGACTTCGTGCGCGAGCTGCGGCGCCATGGCGCGTCGGTGAAGGTCGCGATGACGAAGGCCGCGCAGGAGTTCATCACGCCGCTCACCATGCAGAGCCTCTCGGGCGACGCGGTGATGACTGACTATTTCGACGTCGCGCAGGAGGAGAAGTTCGGCCACCTGCACCTCGCGCGTTGGGCTGACGCGTTCGTGGTGTTGCCGGCGACGGCCGATCTGCTCGCGCGCATCACTGCGGGCATGGGGAATGACGCCGTCACCACCTCGCTGCTCGCGTTTCGTGGGCCTGTGCTGCTCGCGCCTGCGATGAACACCGCGATGTGGGAGCACCCGGCCGTGCAGCGCAACGTCGCCACGCTGCGCTCGACACCGCAGACGAACCTCGTGGGCCCGGGCGTCGGGCCGCTCGCCGATGGTGACGTGGGGGCGGGGCGCCTCGTCGATCTCCCCGAGTTGATTGACGCGACGGCGTCGCTTTTCCCTTCCACTGCGCTGTCAGGCAAGTCGGTGCTGATTACCGCAGGCCCGACGCGCGAGGCGATGGACCCGGTGCGTTTCATCTCGAACCCGTCGACGGGGAAAATGGGGCTCGCCGTCGCCGACGAAGCGCACGCGCGCGGTGCCGTGGTGACCGTGGTGTTGGGCCCGGTCGGCGACGTCGGCGCGAAGCCATATGCGCTCGTGCGGGTGAGCACCGCCGACGAGATGCTCGCGGCGGTGATGGCGCGCATCGAGGCCAGTGACGTCTTCGTCGCCAGCGCGGCGGTGAGTGATTGGAAGCCGGCGACGATCGCTGCGCAGAAGACGAAGAAGGGCGATGGGCCCGAGACGTTGACGTTGGTGCGCACGCCCGACGTGCTGCTGACGGCGTCGAACAAGGTGCACGCGAACGCGAAGCGCCCGGTGCTGGTCGGCTTCGCGGCCGAGACGCACGACGCGGTCGCCTACGCCGAGGGCAAGCTCGCGAAGAAGAAGCTCGACTTGATCGTCGCGAACGACGTGACGGCGGCAGGCGCGGGGTTCGGCGCCGACACCAACGCGGTGACGATCATCGGCGCGGGCGTGAAGAAGACAGTGCAGGGCTCGAAGCGGCAGGTCGCGTCACGGCTGTGGGACGAGGTCGCGGCGATCGCTAAGGTGCCGCGCGATGTCTGACGACGTGCACGAGATCGCGCTGGAGCTCCGACGTCACCTCGCGTGGCAGGAGTCAGACGGCACGCGCGTTCTGCTCCGTGACACGGCAGCGCCCCGGGTCGAAGTGACGGCTCCGACGAAGCTCGCGACGCTCGATGAAGTGCGCACCGACCTCGGCGACTGCACGCGCTGCAAGCTGTGCAACGGTCGCAAGAGCATCGTGTTCGGCAGCGGCAACCCGAAGGCCGAGCTGGTGTTTGTCGGGGAAGGCCCGGGCGCCGATGAAGATCAGCAGGGCATTCCCTTCGTCGGCGCCGCAGGTCAGCTGCTGACCAAGATGATCGAGGCGATGAAGTTCAGCCGCGACACCGTCTACATCTGCAACGTCGTGAAGTGCCGGCCCCCGGGCAATCGCAACCCGGAGCCCGATGAGATCTCCGCGTGCGAGCCTTTCCTCAAGGCGCAGCTCGCGGCCATCAAGCCGAAGATCATCGTCGCGCTCGGCAAGTTCGCCGCGCAGACGTTGCTTCGTGACGCGACTCCCATCACGCGGCTGCGGGGGCAGTGGCGTGAATACGAGGGCATTCCGTTGATGCCCACTTTCCACCCGGCCTACCTGCTGCGATCGCCCGACGAAAAAAAGAAGGCGTGGATCGACCTGCAGGAGGTCATGAAGAAATTCGGTACGAGATGAAGGGCCAAATTCAGCTTCACCAGGTGTTCGCGGGCTCGCTCGAAGGCAACCCGCTTGGAGATTCGTCGACGCGCGCGGTGCCCGTGTACCTGCCGCCCGGCTACGCCGACGACACCACCACGCGCTACCCGGTCGTGTACTTCCTGCACGGCTTCTCGGGCTCCGGCATGCAGTGGCTGAACGTCTCGGCGTTCACCAGGAATGTGCCCGAGCGGCTCGACGCGTTGATCGTCGATGGGAAGATCGCGCCGGTCATCGGCGTGTTCATCGACGGGTGGTCAGCGCTCGGCGGCAGCCAGTGGATCAACTCGGAAGGCATCGGTCGGTACCGCGATCTCGTCGCGCGCGACATGGTCGCGTGGACTGATCGAACCTTCCGCACGTTGGCGCGTGGTTCGTCGCGGGCGCTCGTCGGCAAGAGCAGCGGTGGCTACGGCGCGCTCGTCATCTCTCGCTTCCACCCCGAGACGTTCCAGCACATCGGCGTGCACTCGGCCGATGCGGGCTTCGAGTACGCGTATTTGAACGAGCTCCCGCAGGCCGCTGGCGCGTTGCTGAAGTCGGGCGGCGTCGAGGCCTGGTACCGCGACTTCGTGGCGCGCGCCGCGGCGACCAAGATGAAGGGCGACGATCACGCCGTCATCAACATGCTCTGCATGGGCGCCGCGTATTCGCCGAAGAAGGGCGAGCCGCTCAACGTCGAACTGCCGGTCGAGCTGCCGTCAGGTCGGCTGCGCATCGACGTGTGGAACCGATGGCTCGTTCACGACCCCGTTCGCTTCGTGCCGAAGCACGCCGACGTCTACCGTCGCTTGAAGAGCATCTTCATCGACTGTGGCGCGCGCGATGAGTTCAACCTGCGTTGGGGCGCACGCATGGTGAGCGATGAACTGAAGAACGCGAACATCGAGCACGTTCACGAAGAATTCGAAGACGGCCACATGGGCGTCAACTACCGCTTCGAGCGATCGCTGGCCTGGTTGGGCGCGCGGCTCGAGCGCTGAAGGAACACCACCATGAAGCAGCAAGTGAAGGCAGTGATCGACGCGACTCTCGCGTCGTTGAAGTCGTCTGGGGAGATCAGCTTCGAGAGCATTCCCAACTACAACGTCGAGGTTCCCAAAGACGCGACGCACGGCGACTGGTCGTGCAACGTGGCGATGGTCGCAGGCAAGGCGACCGGCAAGAAGCCTCCGGAGCTCGCGGAGCTGATCATCAAGAACCTCGTCGACGCGAACGGCATCGTCGTCAGCATCGAAAAGGCGGGCCCGGGGTTCTTGAACCTGCGCCTGAAAGACTCGGTATTTCAGGCCATCGCCCGTGACGTGCTGAAGGCCGGCGAGTCGTTCGGGCGCGCGCAGAAGCCGACGGGCAAGAAGGTGCTCGTCGAGTTCGTCAGCGCCAACCCCACGGGCCCCGTGCACATCGGCCACGCGCGCGGTGCCTTCATGGGCGACGCGATCTCGCGGTTGCTGGCCGCCGCGGGTCACGACGTGACGCGTGAGTTCTACATCAACGACTTCGGCAAGCAGGTCGAGACCCTGGGTCGCACCGTCTACAAGCGGTACCAGCAGTTATTCGGCGCCGAAGTGCAGCTGGCCGAAGGTGAGTACCCGGCGGCGTACGTCATCGAGATCGCCAAGGCCTGGCGTGACGAGGTCGGCGACTCGATGCTGAACAAGCCCGACAGCGAGTGGTTCCCCAAGGCCATCGAGGTAGGCATTCGCGAGAACCTGAAGGCGATTCGTTCGACGTTGGCGATGGCGAACATCAGCCACGACGCGTTCTTCAGCGAGAAGTCGCTGCACGACGCCGGCAAGGTTCGGGCGATCGTCGACGTCTACAAAGAGCGCGGCGTCACGTACGAAGCCGAGAAGGGCGAGCGGCGTGAGAAGGGCGAGAAGGTTCGCAACGAAGAGTCGAAGGCCGCGCAGTTTGCCGACAAGCAGCTCGGCGGCACGTTTCTCCGCACCGCGACCTACAAAGAGAACGAGAAGTACGTGCTGAAGGACGAAGAGGATCGCGTGATCCTCCGGCACGACGGCACGCCGGTGTACCTGACGGCCGACCTCGCGTACCACAAAGAGAAGTTCGACCGCGGCTACGACCTGATGGTCGACGTGTTCGGCGCCGATCACGCGGGTCATGTGCCGCGCATTCAGTCGGGCATGACGTTGCTGGGCTTCGAGCAGAAGAAGCTGCAGTTCGTGCTCGTGCAGATCGTGAAGATCCTCCGCGATGGGCAGGAGGTGAAGGTCAGCAAGCGCAAGGGCAACGTCTTCGAGCTCGCAGAGCTGATTGAAGAAGCAGGCGCCGACGTGTGCCGGTTCATCTTCTTGATGAAGACGGCGAACGCGCAGTTCGACTTCGATCTCGCTGCGGTCGAGAAGCAGTCGAAGGACAACCCGGTCTTCTATTTTCAGTACGGCCACGCGCGGTGCGCGTCGATCCTCCGCAAGGCTGAAGAGAAGGGCGTCGCGTTCGTGGGCGCCGACAAGCTGACCCAGGCGCACCTCGCGAAGCTCGTGTTGCCCGAAGAGAAGGCGATGCTGAAGAAGATGAGCCAGCTCGGCGACGTCGTGCAGTCGGCGGCAGAGAAGCTCGAGCCGCACCACGTGCTCTATTTCTGCCAGGAGCTGATCGCCGACTTCCACAGCTATTACACGCAGTACAAGTCTGACCCGGTCATCAGCGACGACGTCGAGAAGACGCAGGGCCGCCTCGCGTTGGTCGCGGCGATCAAGCACACGCTCAAGAGCGCGTTCGGCATTCTCGGCATCAATGCGCCCGAGACCATGACGGCTCCGCAGGACGAAGAAGCCTGAGCGCGTCGATCTTCGCGCAGCTGCTGAACGATGGAGTCACCGTCTCCGGCGACTCCATCGAGCGCGCGATTCTCGGCGGCGCGCGCGTGGATCGCCTCGGCTACGCGTTCATCGCCGGCTATTCGTCAGCGATCTCCGTGCTCGACCCGACCATCGTCGAGATCGGAGCGCTCTGTGCCACCGAGGTCGGCGGCGGTCACCCACGCGCGATGCAGACGACGCTGGTCGACGGAGCGCTCGACGGCATGAAGACCTTCGTGTCTGGAGGTCGGCTCGCGAAGCAGCTGCTCGTCGTGGCGAAGGTCGGCGAGGTCGATGGTCGGCCGTCGTTGCGGATCGCTCGAATTCGAGCTGACGCGCGGGGGGTCGAGCACGGCGACGGCCTCGAGCTCGATTTCGTGCCCGAAGTTCCGCACGGCACGGTGAAGTTTACGAACGCGCGGGTCGACGCTGTGCTCGAGGGCGATGGCTACGAGAAGTACCTGAAGCCGTTCCGCACGATTGAAGATCTGCACGTGTTCGGCGCGGTGCTGGGTTGTCTCGTTCACAACGGCCGCCGCGTTCTTGTGCGGAGTGTCGTCGAGTCGTTGCTCGCTCAGCTCTCGGCGATGGTGACGCTTGCTCGGCAAGATCCTCGTGACGTCGGCGTGCACGTCGCACTGGCGGGCGTCATTTCGTCGTCGAAGATTTTGGTCGACGTGCTCGACTTGAGCGCGTTCGACGCTGACTTCCGCGCGCGCTTCGAGCGCGATCGCGTGTTGCTCGACATCGCTACGAAGGCTCGCGAGGCGCGGCGCGCGAAGGCGTGGAGCGCGGTCTTGCGCTGACGCAATTCGCGACGGCGCGTTGTCGCGCAATGCCGCATTGAAAATGATTGGTTCACCGGGTGACGACCTTCGGTGCGTGGTTATGGTGCTCGCTCACCAATCACGTCGGAGTCGTCACTTGATCGATCAACTCATCGGGCAGTTTTTGTCTTCGCAGGACGGAAAGAGCACCGTCGCCGAGCTCTCGGCGCATGGCCTCGATCAGCAGCAGGCCACCAGCGCGGTGACGGCGACGGCGCAAGGCGTCGCTTCGCAGCTCGGCGGCGGCGGCGACCCGCTGAGCGCTTTGCTGGGAGGTGGCTCTGGCGGCGCAGTTCTCGGCGCGCTCGGCGGACTGTTTGGTGGCGGCTCATCAGGCGCCGAGGCGAGCCCGCTCGGTGGTCTCGGCAGCCTCCTCGGTGGTGGGAGCAGCGCCGCGTCGAACCCGCTCGCCGGGCTGGCCGGGCCCATCGGTCACTTCGTCGCCGAGAAGACGGGCCTCGCGCCGGCGTTGGCTCAGACCGTCGTGTCGGTCGTGCTGCCGAAGGTCGTCGCCTGGTTCCAGTCGAACAACGCCGCCACGCAGGCCTGACGCAACGCCACCTCAGCCAGGAGACGCACCATGGGAATGTTCGATTTCGTATCGACCGTCGGAAAGAAGCTGGGCATCGAGTACTTCGAGCAGCAGGAGCGGGCGAAGAAGATCGATGAAGAGAGCGCTCGCGTGGCGGCGCAGACGGAGCTCGCGATCAAGCTGCGCGCAGACATGAAGGCGAAGGTGGAGTCACTCGGGCTCAAGCTCGAGAGCTTCAACGTGTTGCTCGATGGTGCCACCGCACAGCCGCAGGGCACCGTGCAGTCACAGGCCGACAAAGAGAAGGTGGTGATGTGCCTCGGCAACTTTGCAGGCGTCGATCGCGTCGACGACGCCGCGCTGCGCGTGGTGAACCCTGAACCGCCGGGCGTCTTTCATGAGGTGCGCAAGGGCGACACGCTCTCGCTCATCGCGAAGGCCTACTACGGCATCATCATGGCCTACCCGGAGATCGCGACCGCCAACCAACCGCTGATCGAGAACGTCGACAAGATCACCCCCGGGTGGATCGTTCGCATCCCGGTGATCAGCCACATCGTCTACACCTCGAAGCAGGGTGACACGCTCAGCGGCATCGCCAAGACGATGTACGGCGACTTGAAGAAGTACCCCGTCATCTTCGAAGCAAACACCGACCAGCTGAGTAACCCCGACGTGCTCAAACCGAACACCGCGCTGAAGATCCCCATTCTCTTCCCGCTGCCGCAGGCCCGGCCGAACGTGAGCTGAGCTCAACAGGGGCCTCAGATCACTTTGCCGCGGAGCTCTGCGTGCGGCCGAGAGATGAGCTCGGTCGCGACGAGCAACGGCGCCTGCACCGCCGCGCCCGCAGCCTCCAGCGCCGCTTCGACGTCGTGCTGCGCGCCTGCGAGCGTGAACCAGCCTTTGCCGCCAATGCCCCTGGCCAACTGAAAGTGCGTCAGCTTCACGTTCGCGGCCTTCAACGCCACGTCAGCCGCGCGCAGCGTCGCCGCGACCGTGTGCAGTTCGACGATACCGACTGCATCTTCAACTCCGACCTTCGCCACTTCACCGCGCAACAGCGCGGCGAGCACACCCTCATCGAGGTGATGGAGATGCAGCGAGTCCAACACCAGTGAGCCACCGGCCTCGAGGCCTGCCTTGAACGACTCGGCGACCTCGGCCTCAGCGCCGACGAAGACCAGCAGGTACTTTCCGGGAGACACCGCCTCGGCGATGGCGATCGACACCGTCGCCTGCTTCACCAGCGCGTCGGCCACGACGACCCCGCGCGCGAGCGACTCGAGCTCGAGCAGACCCAGCGCGGGACCGGGCGTCGAAGCAGGCATCAGATGATGCGGAACGAGTCTTTCAGCGTGCAGCGACGCTCACGCGTGAAGCTGATGGGCGTCGTCAGGCCTTCACCGGTCGGCGAGGCGATGGTGAACGAGGTGTAGCCCTCGCCCGTCATGCCCAGTCCCGCGAACGACGGGCCGTTCTTCACGAAGATGGAGGTGTTGATGATCTTCCCCATCGCCGAGAGCACGTCGATGTTGGTCGAGTGCATCGTCGCGGTGTGCCCGAAGCCGTGCTCCGCCTGAACCGCGGCGGCGATGCAGTCTTCGATGGTCTTCAAGCGCGAGAAGCCGATGACGGGCATCAACAGCTCGGCCTGCACGAAGGGGTGCGTGGGGTCGACCTCCGCGAAGAGCAACCGCGTGCCTGCCGGCGCATTCAGGCCTGCCGCCGCCGCGATCTTCACCGCGTCGCGACCCACCCAGTCTTTCGACGGGTGGCCGTCGTGCACCACGAGCTTCTCGAGCCGATTGATGGCGGAAGAGGGCACTTCATACGCGCCGAACTTCTGCATCTCGGTCTTCAACTGGTCGGCGATCGACGCCACCGCGAAGACTTCCTTCTCGACGATGCAGACGATGTTGTTGTCGAGCGACGCGCCGTCGACGATGTCTTTGGCCGCCTTCGAAATGTTGGCCGTCGAGTCGACGACCGCGGGCGGGTTGCCGGGGCCCGCGGCGATCGCGCGCTTGCCCGAGTTCATGGCGGCCTTCACGACCGCAGGGCCGCCCGTCACCACGATGAGGCGGATCTTCGGGTGCTTCATCAACGCGCCGGCCGACTCGATGGTCGGGTTCGCGATGGAGCAGAGCAGGTTGGCCGGGCCACCTGCGGCGATGATCGACTCGTTCAACTTCTGAACGAACCAGTTCGCACAGCCCTTCGCCGTGGGGTGCACGTTGAAGACGACGGAGTTGCCGCCGGCCAGCATCGCGATGCCGTTGTTGATGATGGTCTCGGTCGCGTTGGTCGTCGGCGTAATCGCACCGATGACACCGAACGGCGCGCGCTCGAGCAGCATCAGTCCGTGATCGCCGCTCCACGCCTGTGGCCGCAGCAGCTCGAGGCCCGGCGTCTTGTTGGCGCACAGCAGGTTCTTGATGACCTTGTCTTTGACGTTGCCGAGCTTGGTCTCTTCGACCGCCATGCGGGCGAGCTCGTTGACGTTGTCGCGCGTGCATTGGCGCATGGCCTCGATGACGCGCTCGCGCGTCTCGAGATCGAGCGCCACCCACTGCTCCTGCGACTTGACGGCCGCGTCGGCCGCCGAGTCGAGGTCGTCGAACACGCCAGGTCGACGGGTGAGGATCGCGGGAGCGCTGGCGCCGCCGAGCGACGGTGCCTTGTTCAGATCGCTCGAAAGACGGCGAACGACCTGCTCGACGATTGCGTTGATCTGCGCCTCGTTCATTCTGCGGCTCCCAAGCGACTCACTTCACGTAGGTCAGGCGACCTTCGAGCTCGACCTGATCGACGATGGCCATGATCACCGCGTCAACCGGGCGATCTTTGGTCATCTCCGTCTGTCGCGCCGAAGAGCCCGAGGCGTACAGCACGACTTCGCCGACGCCAGCGCCCATGGCGTCAACCGCCACCACGAGCGAAGACGTGGCCTTGCCCTCGGCGTCCAGCCCGCGAACGAGCAGAAACCGGGAGCCATCGAGCGTGGGCTCCTTGAGGGTGGCCACGACCGTGCCCACCACTTTGCCGAGCAGCATCGGAGCCTCTTACTTCTGGCCGCTCTCGGACTTCGCCTGATCCAGGCGGCCGAGGGGCAGCACGAGGTCGATGTTGGCGTGCGGGCGGGGAATGACGTGCGTCGAGACGAGCTCGCCGACACGTTCAGCGCCACGCGCGCCGGCCTCGATGGCCGCCTTCACCGCCGCGACGTCGCCACGGACGACCATCGTCACGTAACCGCCACCGATCTTCTCGTAGCCGACCAAGTCGACCTTCGCGGCCTTCACCGCCGCGTCGGCGGCTTCGACCATTCCAACGAAGCCCTTGGTCTCGATCATTCCCAGTGCGTCAGCCATCGGAGTCGTATGCCTCTTGTGTGTGGTGGTACTGCGTTAAACGAAATTACTTGGCGTCTTTGCCGGTGACGCCCTTGAGCGCCGCGAGCGCGGCTTCGGCCGCTGAATCGACCTCGGCTTCGGTACCGGCCAGATACAGGCGGCCGAACGCGCCGACCGGGTTCACGTCGATGAGCTTCACGTTCGCGGCCTTCTCGGCCTCGTTGGCGGCGAGCGCGGCGTAGGCGGCAGGCTCGGTCTCGATGATCAGCAGCGACTCGCCGGGAACGATCAACGAACCGAAGCGGATCTTGTCGAGGATCATCGCGTGCATCGGCTCGATGGCGCGAATGATGGTGTTCGAGACGATGCGCGGCTTGATGCGATCTTCTTCTTTCACGCCGAGCTCTTTGAGGATCGACTCACCGGCGCTGCGCACCTCGCCCTTGTCCTCGCTGTGGAGCTCGAGCATGCCGTACGCGCGCTCGACGACGAGCGTCGCTGGCTGCACGTTGGTGTTCTTGAGCGCGCTGTCCATGAGGCGGTGAATCGCCATGCCGGGCGCGATTTCCACGAAGAGCGACGCCACGTACGGCACCGGGAAGTAACCGCGGCAGGTCGTCGAAATGTGCGCGGCGAGCTGGGGCTGAAGGCTGTCGAGGAAGACGTACGTACGGAGCGACGTGGACAAAGAAGCTCTCCCAAAAGGGCAAAAGTGCCGAAAGAAGTGGCGGGGTTGTAGAACCGGGTCGACGCATTGACAAGCACGGCGTGGGCGGCCAAACGCGCGTGACGATGCTGAGCGCGTGGCTGTGCAGCCTGCTGATGGCGACGCCATCGCTCGAAGACAAGCCCTCTTCCCACCCGCTCGTGCCCTGGTACGTGCCGCGCTCTGCGTCGCTCGGCTTCTTCTTCAACCGCGACACGCTCTCTCCGCACGTTCGCCTCTCATGGGAATGGACGGTGCTCGATCAACCCCGCAACGCGTTGGCCGTCGTCACGTCGCTCGGCACGGGCTTCGGCATCGAACCTCCGCGCCCGATGACGGCGCTCTTCCAACACGTCGGGTTGCTCGGCTTCGCGTACCGCAGCGATCGCCCGATTCTCCATTGGGGCTTCAGCGCGCTCTTCGGCGCCGTCTGGTACCGCGCGGCCTTCGTGCCCGGCAGCTTCCCCTTCGAAAACCACGTGCTGCCGTACGCTGAAGGTCGCATTCAGGTCGGCGTGCACGTCGCGCCGCACCTGCGGCTGGCGCTGTACATCGGGTATGCGTCGCCGTTCATCTACACGGACACTCGACCCGGCAATTTCTTCGTGGGCGGCTTCGACTTCGGTGTCGTGGTCGATTGGCGCTGATGGGCTTCGTCGATCTCCACCTCCACCTGCTGCCCGGCGTCGACGACGGCAGCAAATCAATGGCCGAGACGCTGGAGATGGCGCGCGCGTTGTCGTCGCTCGGCTACACCACGCTGGCGCCTTCGCCGCACTTCCGTCGCGAGTACCCTTCGTTCGATCGCGCGTTGTGTCTGACGAAGCTCGAAGAGGTGCGGCAGACGTTCGCGACCGAGGGGCTCGCGCTCGAGCTTCATCGCAACGCCGAGAACTTCTTCCTCGAAGAGTCGTTGTTCTCGACCCTCGGTACGCCCGACGCGCGCCTGTTGAGCCAGGGCAAAGTGCTGCTGGTCGAAGCGCCGTACCAGGGCCCGTTGCCCATGCTGCACGACATCATCTTCCGCATGAAGTTGAAGGGCGTGACGCCGCTCATCGCGCACCCGGAGCGCTGCTTCGAGTTCGAGAAGAAGGGCCGCGCCGCAGAGATGGTGCGCGCCGGAGCGTTGTTGCAGCTCGACATGGGGGCGCTCATCGGCCGCTATGGAAAGACGGCCGAGAAGCTGGCGCGCACGTTCTTGTCAGACGGGCTGTACGCGGTGGCCGCGACCGATCTCCACTCGCCGGTGAACGCCGCGAAGTGGGTCGGTGACTCGTTGAAGGCGCTCGAGAAGGCCGTGGGCGCGAAGGCTTTTGGGGAGCTCGTACAGCACCGGCCCGCGAAGCTGCTTTCGGGCGTCGTCGAATGAGCTAAGGGGCGCGACCGTGAGCCGTTGGATCAAATTCGCAGTCAGCCTCGCCATCACCGTGGTGTGCATGGCGTGGACTTTCAAGGACACCAACTTCAGCGAGATGTTGGGCGCGCTGAAGGCGGCGAACTGGGTCTGGTTGCTGTGTGGCTACAGCGCGATCCTCACGGTCATTCACTTCGCGCGCACGCTGCGCTGGGGGCATCTGCTCTCGGGCATCGAGCGGGTGCCGTTCAAGCAGCTGAACGAAGCCTCGGCCATCGGCTTCATGATGCTCATCATCCTGCCGTTTCGGCTCGGGGAGTTCGCGCGGCCATTCTTGATCGCGCAGCGCTCGAACATTCGTCGCAGTGCCGCCATGACGTCGGTGGTTCTCGAGCGCATCATCGACGGGCTCATCATCGCCGCGTTGTTGTGGGTGCTGATGCTGTTCCTCCCTGCTGACGCGAAGGGGCTCTCGGCGATCCGCACCGGCGCATGGTCGATGTTGCTCGTCTTTGGCGGTGGCTTTCTCTTCTTGCTGCTCGCGCGTTGGCGCCACGACTTCGTGGTCGGCCTGCTCCGCAAGACCGCAGGTCGAATCGCGGCCGGGCCCACCGAGAAGATCATCGGCATCGTCGATGGCTTCGTGGGCGCGCTCAAACAACTGCCAGACGCGAAGAACATGACGCTCTTCTTCATGTGGACGGGCGTCTACTGGGTCGCCAACGGCCTGGGCATGTCGTTCTTCGCGCGCGGCTTCGACTGCTCAGGCGCGACGACGGCGGTCTGCCAGCCGCTCGAGTTGACCGTCTTTCAGGGCTTCTTTCTCTTGTGCGTGACCATCGTCGGCATGTTGATTCCCGCAGCGCCAGGCTCGGCGGGCACCATGCAGTTCGCGCTCACGCTGGCGATGTCGGTGTTCGTTTCCGAGAGCGTCGTCAGCTCGACCGGCGTCGCGTATGCGAACGCGCTGTGGCTGTTCCAGATCGTTCAGCAGATCGCGTTCGGGTTGTTCTTCCTCGTGCGCTCTCAGGGCTCTTTCAGTGAGATCGCCGGCAAGCTGTCCGAGCAGAAGAAAGAAGGAGAGCAGGCATGAATGGAGTCGGCATCGACTGGGTCGCGGTGGTGGTGCTGGGCGCGGCGTGGGTCTTCTCGACGATTCGCACCGTGCCGCTCTCGGTGCGCAACTGGGTCTTCGCGCTCGCGTGCTTCGGCATCGCGGGCTACCGGCTGTACCTCGGCGCGACGGGCCTGAACCTGGTCTTCGTCGCCGTCGCGGCGGTCATCGGTGTGCAATACGCAGTGCGCGCGCTGCGGGCGTCGAAGGCGCCGCAGTAGTCACTTCTTCCGGCCGCCGGGCACCAGCAACAACACGGTGCCCACGCCGATCAACACCGCGCTGACGGGCTTCGGAATCTCGAGCTTCTTGTCGAGATCGGCCTTCGCTTCGAGCGGGCCGATTTTCACGATCGTCTCGTTCGACTTGTAGGGAATGCCGCCGAACCAGAAGCCTGCGACGCCCGCGGCGATCAGCACCACACCGAACAGCTTGTTCATGACGCGCGAGTGTACACTCCGCGCCCGAATGTCCGTCGCCAACCAGGAGACCGTGAAGCTCGCCGAGAAGCCCGACGCCGCGCGCGGCGGGCGTTGGCGCGTGGTGCTGGTGACGGAGGGGGGCTCGTCGTCTTTCGCGCTGCCTCCGCGTGGCGCGGTGACGATCGGTCGTGGTGAAGACGCGGAGATTCGCCTCGATGACACGGCGGCCTCGCGCAAGCACGCGCAGCTGGTGGTGAGTGAAGGCGCGGTGCGCCTCGTCGATCTCGGCAGCGCCAATGGCACCACGGTGCGCGGCCGCAAGCTGGCGGCGCGCGAAGAACTCGATCTCTCCGAAGGTGACGCGATCGAGCTGGGCACGAGCCTCGCGGTGCTGCAGATCGACGAGCTCTCGGCGAGCACGCGGCCGTGGAATCTCTTCACGCATCAGCGCTTCCTCGAGCTCATCGGGCAGACCAAGCCGCCGTTCGCGGTGCTGCGCATTCAGGTGCTCGCGGCGCCCGGGGTCGCGCAAGAGGTGTTGTCGGCGGAGCTCTCGCCGCACGACATGGTCGCGTCTTTCGGGCCCGGTCAGTTCGAGGTGCTCGCGCCCGGGCGCTCTCCAGAAACGGCTCGGCAGTTGATGGACAAGCTGGCCTCGAAGCTGGTGACGAAGGGCGCGCGCGTTCGGGCGGGTGTCGCTTCGTCTCCGCGCGACGGCACCGATCCCGACGCGTTGGTGGCCGCGTGTGCACGCCCTGCGAGCGCGCCGGCGCCGGGCTTCGTGGTTCGTGACGACGCGATGGCGGCGATCTACCGGCTCGTCGATCGCGTGGCGCCGTCGCAGATCAACGTGCTGCTCCTGGGTGAGACCGGCGTCGGCAAAGAAGTGTTGGCCGCCGAGATTCATCGCCGCAGCAGGCGTTCGAGCGGGCCGTTTCTCAAGCTCAACTGCGCGGCGCTGACGGAGTCGCTCCTCGAGAGCGAGCTGTTCGGCCACGAGAAGGGCGCGTTCACCGGCGCCATCAAACAGAAGCAGGGGCTGCTCGAGGCGGCGCGCGGCGGCACCGTGTTTCTCGACGAGGTCGGTGAAATGCCGGCGTCGATTCAGGCGAAGTTGTTGCGCGTGCTCGAAGAGCGGAAGGTGCTGCGCGTTGGCGCCACGTCGCCGGAGGACCTTGACGTGCGCTTCGTGTTTGCGACCAACCGCGATCTCGAAGCCGAGGTCGCGCGCGCGGCGTT
The DNA here is from genome assembly GCA_035910535.1 of Archangium sp. Lineage (GTDB taxonomy): Bacteria > Myxococcota > Myxococcia > Myxococcales > Myxococcaceae > Archangium_A. Next base: position 29,541 of record JAMHXF010000108.1, read on the forward strand.
CCGCGCCGATCTCTATTTCCGCGTGAATGGCATCTCGGTGGTGATCCCTCCGCTGCGAGACCGCCCGGCGGAGCTCGAGCCGCTCGCGCGGCAGTTTCTGGCTGATGCCGCGCAGCGCGAAAAGCGCACCGTGCCGGAGTTCACGCTCGACGCGCTCGATGTGCTGCGCGCGTGGCCGTGGCCCGGCAACATTCGCGAGCTCAAGAACGTGATCGATCGCGCGGTGTTGCTGGCGGGCGACGAGACGCTCTCATCAGAAGCGCTGGGGTTGGGCGGCGCCGTCGCTCCACGTCGCGAAGTCACCTCCTCGGTGTCGTCGTCGAACCTCCGCGATGAGCGTGAGGCTGCAGAAAAGCGCGCGGTGATCGACGCGCTCGACAAGACGGGCGGCAACCAGACGAAGGCGGCTGAGCTGCTCGGCGTCAGCCGCCGCACGCTGGTGAGCCGCCTTCAGCAATACGGCCTGACGAAGCCCCGGAAGAGAGACTGAGGGTGACGCCCTTTCGGGGCACCGCGCGCTACGAGCTGGTTCGCGAGCTGGGCGCCGGCGGCATGGGCGTCGTCTACGAGGCGATCGATCGCGCGCGTGACGGACGTCGCGTGGCGCTCAAGGTGCTGCAGCGACAAGACGCCGAATCGCTCAGTCGCTTGAAGCGCGAGTTCCGCGCGCTCGCGGGCCTGCGGCACCCGAACCTGGCGGCGCTGTACGAGCTGTCGGTGGAAGGTGACGTCTGGTTCTTCACGCTCGAGTTGGTCGACGGCGTCGATTTCTTGTCGTGGGTTCGACCCGAGCAGGCCGCGCAGCGTGACGCGCCGACGGCCGAGTTGAACGTCACCGTGCGCGCGGGCGCTTCAGGCGCGCAGTTCGACGCGACGCGCCTGGCGGCTTCGTTCAAGCAGTTGACCGCCGGCGTTTCATTTCTGCATTCGCAGGGCCGCCTGCATCGCGATCTCAAGCCCTCCAACGTGTTGGTGACGAAGGAAGGTCGCGTGGTGATTCTCGACTTCGGGCTGGTGCTCGAGCTCGAAGCTGCGCCCGACGCAGACGACGGCTCCATCGTCGGGACGGCGGCGTACATGGCGCCCGAGCAGACCGGCGCTGGGGCCGTGGGCGCGGCGACCGATTGGTACGCCGTCGGCGTGATGTTGTTTCAGGCGCTGACCGGGCGCGTTCCGTTCGACGGGCTCGCGGTGCAGGTGTTGCTCGACAAGCAACGAAGGCCCGCGCCAGCGCCTCGCGAGTTTGTCGCCAGCGTGCCACCTGAGCTGGACACGCTGTGTGTCGGCCTGCTGCGTCGCGATCCTGCAGAGCGCAGCGGCGCGGCCGAGTTGACGCGTCACTTCGGTGGCGACACGCGTGTGCCCATACCGCGCGTCGACGCGACCTTCGTGGGGCGTGACGCCGAGCTGGCGGTGCTCCGAGAAGCGCTCGCGAGGAGCCGCGCCGGTGCACCGGTCGTCGTGCAGCTCACGGGCGTCTCTGGCGTCGGGAAGTCGGCGTTGCTGCGGCGCTTCGTCAGTGAAGTCGACGGCGTGGTGTTGCTCGGGCGCTGTTACGAGCGAGAGTCGGTGCCGTTCAAGGCGCTCGACTCGGTCGTCGACGCGCTGGTTCGTCACCTCCATACGCTGAGCGCCGAAAAACTCGACGCGCTGTTGCCGCGCGACGCTGCTGCGCTGCTGCGCATGTTCCCGGCACTGGGGCGGTTGAGGGCGTTCCGCGACGCGCCGTTGCGTGAGGTGAAAGAAGCCGCCGAGCTGCGCCGGCGCGCGGTGCAGGCGTTGCGCGAACTGCTGGGTCGCATCGGAGATCGCGCTGCGTTGGTCGCCGTCATCGACGACGCGCAGTGGAGCGACGGTGACAGCGCGCAGGTGCTCGATGAACTGGTCACAGGTGTCGACGCGCCCTCGGGGCTCATCGTGCTCGTCTCGACGGGCGAAGCGCGGGCGGGGAGCCTGCACCTCTCGGAGCTGAGCCGCGAAGAGGCGCACGCGCTGGCGGTGCAGGTGAGCGACGCGTCTCGCGCTGCGGCGATCGCGAAAGAATCTCGCGGAAATCCGTTTCTTCTGCAGCAGCTCGCCGAAGTCGGAGGCGAGGTGCCGCTCGAAGACGTCATGCGCGCGCGCGTCGACGCGTTGTCGCCGGCCGAACGTCGGCTGCTCGAGGTGGTCTCGCTCGCGGTCTCGCCGTTGTCTGAGCGCGTGGCACAAGTGGTTTCGGGCGTGCGTGCGTCTGATTTCGACACGGTGCCGGTGCTCAAGTCGGCGCGGTTGTTGCGGGGCACCTGGGAAGATCGAATCGAGCCCTGGCACAACCGAACCCGTGAAGCGGTGGTGAACGCGCTCGACGCCGATCGCGCCCGCGAGCTTCATGCGCGGCTCGCAGAGGCCTTGAAGAATGCCGGTGAGCTCGACGCCGTCGCGTGGCACCTCGGCGCGGCGGGGCTCGTCGAGCGGGCGGCAGACGAGACGGTCGCTGCGGCGCGACGTGCGGCGAAGCAGCTCGCCTTCGAGCGCGCGGGCGTGCTGTTCGAACGCGCGCTGGAGTTGATGCCCCGAGATGACAGCCACCGCCGCGACGTGTTGCTGGAGCTCGCGCAGGTCTGGGCGCAGGCGGGGCGGGGCGCGGAGTCAGCGCGCTCGTACGCCGCGGCGATGGCCGAACGTTCAGAGCTCGCGCTGCCTCCGGAGCAGACGCTCGAGCTCCGGCGCCGCGCGGCCGAGCAGCTGCTTCGCAGCGGGCACATCGACGCGGGGCTGGCTGCGGTTCGTGAGGTGCTCGACCAACTCGACATGACGCTCGCGAAGACGCCGACGCGCGCGTTGTTTGCGTTGGCGTTTCGTCGGTTTCATCTCTGGTTTCGGGGGCGCTCGTTCGTCGAGACGCCGGCGTCTCGAATCGCGCCGGAGTTGCTGCAGCGAATCGACGCGTGCTGGGCGGTGTCGATGGGCTTGGCGATGGTCGACACGATTCGTGGCGCGGGCTTCCAGTCGCGGCAGCTGTTGTTCGCGCTCGAAGCGGGCGAGCCGCACCGCGTGGCGCGCGCGTTGTCGGCAGAGGCGGCGTTCGTCGCGACCGGCGGCGTCTCGAGTGAGCGACGCGCGGCGCAGCTCATCGCCGAGTCGCGGCAGCTCGCAGACCGGCTCGGCGACCCGTCACTGAGCGGGCTCGTCGACTTCTGTGCCGGGCTGACGAAGTTCCTCGTGGGGCGTTGGCGTGACGCTGCGCGGCTCACCGCTGACGCTGAAAGACGCTTCAGTGAGGTCGGCGCCGCCGTGAGCTGGGAAGCGGCGAACTCGCGGCTGTTCTCGGTGTGGGCTCATTTCTACCTCGGTGACATCGCCGGGTTGTCGGTGCGGATTCCGGCCCTCACGCGTGAAGCCGAGCAGCGTGGAGATCGCTACGCCGTCACCGGGCTGCGCCTCGGGCTTTCGAACGTGGTGTTGCTGGCGGCCGACGACGTCGTGGGGGCGCGCGCGTCGATGTCGGCGGCGCTGGCGTCGTGGTCGTCGCACACGTTTCATTTTCAGCACTACTGGGCCGCGCTCTCGGAGGTGATGGCAGACCTCTATGAAGGCGCGACGCCGCGGACGCTCGAGCGCTTCGAGGCGTGTTGGAGATCGCTCTCGTCGTCACAGCTGCTTCGAATTCAGAACGTGCGCGTCGAGGCGAGATCGCTGCTGGCGCGCACGCTGCTCGCGCTCGGCCGGCGTGACGAGGCGCTTCGACATGCGCGGCTGCTGGCGAACGAAGGAGCGGACTGGGCGACGGCGCAGTCGTTGTTGCTCGAGGGCCTCGCGGTGGAGTCACCAGAGCGGCTGCGCGCCGCGTTGACGGCGTTCGAGTCAGCCGAGATGACGTTGTTCGCCGCGGTGACGCGGTTGCGACTCGGTGAGCTCGAGGGCGATGACGCGAACGTGCGCGCGGCCACCGAGTGGATGCGCGCGCAGGGCATCAAGGCGCCGGCACGTTTCGCTCAGACGCTCGCGCCGCTCAGGCACACGAGAGCTTCTTGAAGGCGTTGTTGCAGCGGCGCTCCTGCACGAACGTTTGCCGACGCACGTGGGCATCGCCTTCTTTGCGGTGTCGCACGACGGCTCGCATTCCTCTTCGCAGGGGTCGTCCAGCTCCGCCGTGGACGTGTCGCATTCGATCTTCTTGCCCACCGCGCGGCAGTCGTTCTGCCCGCGAAGAACTTCTCGCCGTCGCACACCAGTAGAGCAGACGGCTTGATCGAACTGCTCTCTTGCCGTCGGTCGAGCAGTCGGAGCTCGCGCACGGTGCCCCGACGTCCCGCACCACGTTGCCGGCGACCTCCATGCAGCCGGTCGCGCCCACCTTCGCGAGCGTTCCGTCGATGCAGGCGCCGGCCTGAGCTGAAGAGGAGCCTCCCTCTTTCGAGTGCTCCTTGCGTGTGAGGGTCAGCGGTCGAGCAGCTTCATCCACGTCGTTGCGGGTTTGTCTTTCTGGGCGAGGCGCTCTGCACGGCGCGTCGTCGCTTCTTCTGCGGCGAGGCGCTCGTTCTCGGACTCGCAGGCGAGCGGCGGCACGGGCAGCTTTTTCCCGTCTTTGTCGAGCGCCACGAAGGTCAGCAGCGCGCTGGTGGTGAGTTGCCGTTCACCAGTGAGCGGGTTTTCGGCGTGCACGGTGACGCCGATCTCCATCGAAGACTTGAACGCCGCGACCACGCGCGCCTTCAAGATGACCTGGAAGCCGATCTTGATGGGCGCGTGAAAGTGGAGATCGTCCATCGACGCGGTGACGACCTGCTGCCGCGCATGGCGCTGCGCAGACACGGCCGCAGCGATGTCGATCCACCCCATGACGGAGCCACCGAACGCTGCTCCGAGCGCGTTGGCGTCACCGGGCAACAGCAACTGCGTCATCTCGACGTGGGAGTCAGAACCTTTGCGCGGCGCGAGCGTCATGCGGCCTCTTACACCGGGCGATCAGGGCTGCGACGTGCCGTTCTTCGTGGCGCTCTTGAAGAGCTTGCCGTCGATGGGCGACGTGTAGAACTGCGGCGCTTCGGTCTGGGTGACCGACCACTGCACGACGCCAGAATCGGGTGCCCACTTCGGTGTGAACTCAGGCACGAGCAGCCCGAGCGGCGGCGTGCGCAACGTCGTGCCCAGCGGAACGGCGCCCGGCGTGGCGACGATGGTGAGCGTCATCTGACCTGGCACCTGAATGGTCGCGCTGCGCTCGTCGCCGATGTCGGGCAACGTCACGTCGAACACACCGCCGGGCGCGAGCGCGACGCCACCGTCTCCGACCGCCGCGCCGAAGGTCAACGCAGGCAGCGGTTGTTGTCGTGAAGACGCCGACGCGCTCCGGACATCGCCGTTCGGCGCGATGGTCGACGCGGAGATCACCAGATGTTCTCCGCTGCGGAGCGCTGCGCGTGGCGGCGCGAGGCCCACCCACGAACTCGAGGGCGGCGCCGAGTCGTATTCGGTCGCGAGCGTGACGGCGCGAGCTCCGAGGTCGAGGTATTCGCCGATGAAGTACGACCCGCCAGCGGGCCAGGTGATGGTGACGGGATCGTTGATCGGCCCGACGCCGGTGGTCAGGTCGACGGCCGCCACGCCCCCGTCGATGGAGACGTCGCGACCGATGAAGACGCGCGTCGCGCGCTCGGTCTGCCCGGCGGTCGTCAGGCTCGTCGCCGCGAGATCAGTCACGCTCGAGCTGTGCGCAAAGAGCGGCTGCACCGTTGCGGAGCCCGTCGGCGCGTTGGCGCTGCGTGCGAAGAGCGGTGTCGCGACCTCGATTCGCTGGCCGGGCGTCGCGCCGGTGACGTGCGCGATGAATGACGGGTGGCTCTGAGGCAGCAGCACGCCGCAGTCGAAGGCGCCGCTGCTCCGCTCGGCGACCGTCGCGTAGTGCAGGGTGGCTCCGTTGCAATGGGTGAGCAGCACGTAGCGACCGTTCGCCGCGCCGACGGTGAACTCGACGACGCCGCCATCACCGACGGGCACGGGCGCGAAGATGCCGGGGCAGGTGTCTTCGACGGCGGCGAGCGCGGGCCGGCCTGAGCGCGCGGCGAGGCGCACCGGGGTGCCGCCGGTGACGTGAGGGAGCACGGTCAGCAGCAGCTGCGCGGTGCGCGTCAGTCCACCGGCGGCGCCGGTGATCGTGACCGCCTGCTGCGTGCAGTTCGCCGACGGGTCGACGTCGAGCGTGAAGGTGTCGGTGCCCTGTGTTCCGGCGATGGTGATCGGCATGGCCGTGACGCCGGCCGGGAGCTGGCTGAGCGTCAGCACCACGTCGTCGTCGTAGCCCTGTTGGCGCGCGAGGCTCACCGAGAGCTGCGTGGTGCCGCTCGCGACGTTGACGCTTTCGCGCGGCGCGATCGCGAAGTCTCCGACGAGCAGTGAGATCGTCGCGGTGCGCGTCGCGCCGCCAAAGCCGGCGACGATGGTCAGCGGCTGCGCCTGCCCCACACTCGTCGAGGTGTCGACGGCGACGATGACCTGCTGTGCCGACGCATCGGCGGCGATGGGCGGCGCGGAGATCACCGAGCAGCTCGGCAGCGCGCACAGCAAAGTCAGCTCGATGGGGCCCTCGAAGCCGTTTTGTCGATCGACGGTGATCGGCAGCGCGCGGCGACCTCCTCGCGGAACGACGATCGTCGATGGCACATTCAGCGAGAGATCGGTGATGCGCAGCGCGACGGGAAAGTCGACGTCGCCGAGAGCGGTGTGCGCGACCAGCGTCACGTTGGTGGTCTCGACCGTCGCGGCGTCTTCGGCGGTCAGCACCACCTCGGCCGTCGTCGGTGAAGCGTCAGCGGTCACGTTCAGCGGAGGGCCGAGCACCTCGAGCGTGATCGGCCCCGACGGTTGTCGCTGCGGTTCGAAGGTAACGGGCACGCGCGTCGTGCCGCCGCGCACCACGCTCCATTGCGAGGCGCTCGTCAGCGTGAGCCGCCTGACCTGCACGTGCACTTCGCGCGTTCGCACGACGCCGCCTGCCGTCGCGGTGACGAACAGCGTGAAATCGTCTGCGGGAATTCCGACTCCAGGAAGCGTCAGCTCCACGGCGCCGCTGCCGGAGATCGTCGCGGAGGCGCTCATCACCGGCGTCGCGCGCACGGTGATGGGCGCCGAATAGCCGAAGGCGGTCACGTGCACCGTGAGGCGCGCAGTCGCGTTGGCGAGGACCTCGAGCTCGTTGACCACGTCGATCGAGAAGTCGACGATCTCGAGCTCCAGCGTGGTGGAGGCTTGAATGGCTCCCTTCGAGACGTTGATCGTCACCGGGTAGGTGGCGATCGGCGTGTCGGTGACGGTGAAGTGAATGGTGGCGCCGCGCTGCTCGGCAACGACACCAGCGGGGCGCCCGTCGACGGAGATGACGAAGCCGTCGAGGTTCTTCACCTCGATGGTCACCTCCGTCGAGCCGTCACGAAGCAATTGAACGGTCGATGGTGCGGAGATCGACACCTCGCTGATCACCAGGGCGACGTGGAGCTGGGCGGTCGCGGCGCCACGCGCCACGGCGATCTCCAGCAGGTACGTCGACGACGCGCTCGCGCTGCCGTCAGAGATGAACTCGATCACCAGCCCGGCGGGGTTGGGCGTGGCATGGCTCGTCACACTCGACGGCAGGCCGACGATGCGCGCGGTGGCGTCTCCTGTTCCTCCGTGCACGAGGATCTCGAAGGAGCTGCGTGAGCCGCGCAGCAACGGAACTTCTGACGGGGCGGTGAGCTCCAACTGCGTGAGGCCGTCTTGACAGCCGGTCACGCCAAAGAGCAGCACCGCGAGCAGCGCCTTCGTGATCCGCATGTCGTTCAGCCCCCGACTGAAGAACTACTCCACTTGCGGCCACGAGCGTGAGTCGCTCGGGCGCGTGTTCGTTGACCCGACGGCTGGTGAGGCCGACGTTCGACGCAGAGCCGCGAGATGCCTCAACGCGTCGTCCCAGCGATTGTCTCCGTAGATCGAGGCGCGAACCTCACTGACCCACGGCGCGATTGGCGCGACACGTTCTTTCGTGAGCAGCGTTCCGTTCGTCGTCACGTTCAGTGCCAGCGGCGTCTCGTTCCACAACCGCCGAGCTCGCCGTCCACGAGCTCGAGGCTGCGTGATCGCGACTGCAGAACGAACAGTCGAGGTTGCACGCGTTGGTGATGCCGAACACCACCGTGCGGGGCGCGCGATGCTTCAGGTGTGCCGTCGAAGGCATCGTCGCGACGTGTGACTTCGGTGATCCTGAACTCAGCGCGCGAGGAAGTCGCTGACTTTGTCGAGGAACTCGGCCTGGCCGCGGCCGTTGCGAATGTCGAGCGAGGTCACGTCGATCGTCAGCACGTCGACGCCGTACTTGCCCTGCAGCACCATGGGGAACGTCGCGTAGTACCCGTTCAAACCGCGCAAGAAGGCCGACTGAATGCCTTTCTCTTCTTCGCGGCCGCGCACCTTGATGCGCGAGAGCAGCACGTCGATCTTCGGTACATCGAAGCAGATGACCTTCTCGGGCTGCGCGACGTGCTTGGTGAGCCGCTTGAAGTACTCGAAGTACAGCTCGAGCTCCTTGTCGGTCATGTTGCCCAGGCCGTGGAGGTACTTCGCGAAGATCTCCGGGTCTTCATAGAGCGTGCGATCTTGAATGCAGCTCTTGGCGACCTTGTGAATCAGCTCGTGGTGCTCGACGCGACGAATGAGGAACTCGAGCTGCAGCGTGAAGCTCCAGCGCTTCATGTCGCCGTAGTACGGCGCGAGGAACCGGTTATCGATCACCGGCTCGTCGAAGAGTTCGAAGCCGAACTTCTGGCTCACCATCTTGGCGGCCGTCGTCTTGCCGGCGCCGATGTTGCCGGCCATCGCGATGAACAACTTTCGCGACAGCTTCGGAGGCGCGCGCAGCGACTCGATCGCCTTCACCGCGCGCACGGCCTTGCTGGCCTTCTTCGTGGGCGACTTCGCCGGCACGGCTTCGAACTTCTTCTTCACGACGCCCAATCGAGCACCACCTTCCCGCTCTGGCCGGTGCGCATGACCTCGAAGGCCTCTTTGAACTGCGCGGCAGGGTAGCGGTGCGTGACGGCGGCGCTGATGTCGAGGCCGCTCTGCAGCATCGAGCGCATTTTGTACCAGGTCTCGAACATCTCGCGGCCGTACACGCCCTTGAGCACGAGGCCTTTGAAGATGACCTGGTTCCAGTCGACGGCGATCTCCGTGGCGGGAATGCCGAGGATCGCGACGCGGCCGCCGTGATTCATGGTGGCGAACATCTGCTTGAACGCGGCGCCGTTGCCGCTCATCTCAAGGCCGACGTCGAAGCCCTCGGTCATGCCGAGGTCTTTCATCACGTCTTTGAGATCTTCCTTCGCGACGTTCACCACGCGCGTGGCGCCGAGCTTCTTGCCGAGGTCGAGGCGGTACTCGTTCACGTCGGTGAGCACCACGTGGCGCGCGCCGACGTGGCGGGCGATGGCCGCAGCCATGACACCAATGGGGCCCGCGCCGGTGATCAAGACGTCTTCGCCGACGAGGTCGAACGAGAGCGCCGTGTGCACCGCGTTGCCGAGCGGGTCGAAGAACGAGGCGATCTCATCGGGGATGCTGGCGGGCACAGGGAACACGTTGAACGCGGGCAGGGCGACGTATTCGGCGAAGCAGCCAATGCGGTTCACGCCGAGGCCAACGGTGTTGCGGCACAGGTGCCGCTTGCCGGCGCGACAGTTGCGGCAGTTGCCGCAGGTGATGTGGCCTTCGCCCGAGACGCGATCACCGATCTTGAAGCCGGTCACTTCGCTGCCTACTTCAGCGACGACGCCCATGAACTCGTGGCCGATGTGCATCGGCGTCTTGATGGTGCGCTGGCTCCACTCGTCCCAGTTGTAGATGTGAATGTCGGTGCCGCAGATGCCGGTCTTCTGCACCTTGATCAGCACGTCGTTGTGGCCGATTTCAGGCTTGGCGACGTCTTCCATCCACAGGCCCGGCTCACGTTTGGCTTTGACCAGCGCTCTCATGAAATCACTCCCAGCTTCTTTCCGACTTTGGTGAACGCGGCGATGGCGCGGTCGAGATCTGCCCGCGTGTGCGCCGCCGACATTTGCGTACGAATGCGCGCCTTGCCTTGCGGCACGACGGGGAAGCTGAAGCCCACCACGTAGACGCCTTCGTTCAGCATCTCGTCGGCGAACTGGCTCGCGAGCTTCGCGTCGCCCAGCATCACCGGGATGATGGGGTGGCCTTCACCGGCCAACGTGAAGCCGGCCTTCGTCATTTCTGCGCGGAAGTACGCCGCGTTCTCGACGAGGTGTTTGCGGAGCCCGTCGCCGCTCTCGAGCAGATCGAGCGCCTTCAACGTCGCGTGTGCGATGGCCGGCATCAGCGTGTTTGAAAACAGGTACGGGCGCGCGCGCTGGCGCAGCAGTTCCACGACTTCTTTGCGACCCGACACGTAGCCGCCCGACGCGCCGCCGAGCGCCTTGCCCAGCGTGCCGGTGAGAATGTCGATGCGACCCAGCACGCCGCGAAGCTCGTGGCTGCCGCGCCCGTTTTCGCCCGTGAACCCGACGGCGTGAGAGTCGTCGACCATCACGATGGCGTCGTGCTTCTCGGCGAGTTCACAGAGCGTTTTCAGATCAGCGATCACGCCGTCCATCGAGAACACGCCGTCGGTGACGACCAACTTGAAGCGCGCGTCTTTGGCCTCGAGCAGGCGTTGCTCGAGCTCCTTCATGTCGTTGTTCGCGTAGCGGAAGCGCCTGGCCTTGCAGAGCCGCACGCCGTCGATGATCGACGCGTGGTTGAGCGCGTCGGAGATCACCGCGTCTTCTTCGCCCAGCACCACTTCGAAGACGCCGCCGTTCGCGTCCCAGCAGGACCCGAAGAGAATCGTGTCTTCGGTGCCGAGGAATTTCGTCAGCCGCGCTTCGAGCTCTTTGTGGATCTGGTGCGTGCCACAGATGAAGCGTACCGAGGCCATGCCGAAGCCGCTCTGGTCGAGTCCCTGCTTCGCCGCCGCGACGAGCTCTCTTGAATCGCCCAGCCCCAGGTAGTTGTTGGCGCAGAGGTTCAAGACCTCCGTGCCCTTCACCGTGATGTTCGCGCGCTGGGGTGAGGTGATGACGCGCTCGCCTTTGAAGAGGCCCTGCTCACGAATGCCGTCGAGCTGACCCTGCAGGTGCGTGAGGAAGCTGCGATTCATGGGCGCGCGCGTAGCACCGCCGTGGAGGCGCTCAAAAGCCATTTGCGTTCACGCGGTGCGTCGTGTAGCCGCCGCGCATGACCATTGAACGTACGCTGTCCATCCTGAAGCCCGACGCGCTCGAGAAGGGCGTCATCGGCAAGATCATCTCGCGCTTCGAAGAGAACGGCCTGACGCCGGTCGCGATTCGCCTGCAGCACCTCTCGCAGCGTGAGGCCGAAGGCTTCTACGCCGTCCACAAGGAGCGCCCCTTCTTCAAGGACCTCGTTTCTTTCATGATCTCGGGCCCCGTCGTCCTGATGTGCCTCGAGGGTGAGAACGCGATGCAGAAGAACCGCGACCTCATGGGCGCGACGGACCCCAAGAAGGCGGCGGCGGGCACCATCCGCGCTGACTTCGCGAAGTCGATCGACGCGAACACGGTGCACGGTTCGGACTCGGTCGAGAACGCGAAGAACGAAGTCGCGTATTTCTTCCGCAGCACCGAGCTGTTCTCGTACTCGCACAAGTAATCGAGCGACGTTCGAGCTGAAGCGGCCGTGCTGGAGCTCGTCTCCGGTGCGGCCGTTTTGCGTCGTGCGTACACGAACGCCACAGTCGCGCGGGGCGTTCAGTCGTGTGGCTGCTGGCACCTTGAGTGCAATTGCGAGTGCGTATGGCAACGACCCGGAAAGCGCCGAAGAAGCCCACCTCGCCGGAGCACCAGCCGCGCACGAAGAAGGAGGCGCAGACGCTGCCTCCGCACGAGCAGGAGGCCGACAAGAAGCACAAGGGGCGCGCCCCGACGCGTCGTACGCCGCGAAGACCTCGCTGAGCGTCGTGGCCGGTTCGACGCCAGCGCGAGAATGCTGTTAGAGGCAGCGGCGCCGTGTCGTCAGAACCCGCCTCCCAGAAGCCCTCGAAGGTCGACCTCGCTTCCTTTTCTCAGGAGGCGTTGACCCAGTTCGTCACCACCACGCTGGGTGAAAAAGCGTTTCGCGCGAAGCAGCTCTACAAGTGGCTGCACCAGCGCGGGGCGACCTCCTTCGACGAGATGACCGATCTCTCGAAAGATCTGCGCGCCAAGCTGGCCGCGACGACGCACATCTCCATCGTCACCAAAGATCTCGAGCAGCGCTCGATCGACGGCACCATCAAGTACCGCTTCAAGACCTTCGACGGGAAGCTCATCGAGTCGGTCTACATGCCTTCTCCTGAGCGCAAGACGCTGTGTGTTTCGACGCAGGTCGGCTGCGCCATGGGCTGCCGTTTCTGTGCGACCGCGACGCTGGGGTTGATGCGAAACCTGACGCCCGCGGAGATCGTCGCGCAGGTGCACGCCGTCAACCGCGAGGTGCGCGCCAACGAGAGCCTGCAGACGCTGCGACCGCTCACCAACCTGGTGTTCATGGGCATGGGCGAGCCGCTGCACAACTTCGAGAACGTCAAGACCGCGCTCGGCATTCTGCAATCGGAAGACGGGCCCAACTTCTCGAGCCGGCACATCACCGTGAGCACCGTCGGCCTCGTGCCGATGATCGAACGCTTCGGTCTGGAGACCGACGTGAAGCTCGCCATCTCGCTCAACGCCTCGAGTGACGAGACGCGCGACGGCATCATGCCGATCAACAAGAAGTGGAAGATCGCCGACCTGATGGAGGCGTGCCGCAAGTTCCCGCTCAAGCAGGGGCGCCGCATCACCTTCGAGTACGTGCTGATGGCCGGCATCAACGACGCCGACGAAGACGCGGCGCGCCTGGCGAAGCTGCTGGTGGGCGTGCCGGCGAAGGTGAACCTCATTCAGTACAACGAAAACCCGGGGCTGGGGTTTCACTCCACCGTCGACAACCGCGCCGAGCGGTTTCGTGACCTCCTCGACCGCGCTGGCGTGGCAGCCTTCATTCGCGCGAACCGGGGCAGGGACATCGCTGCGGCCTGTGGTCAGCTCGCAAACACTGAAAAAGAGAGAACTTTCGTTCCTCTTCGCCCGCTCCGGCCGGTCGTCGCGGATCCTTGACATTCCGCACACTTTGGCTGTAGAGGCTGGCCCCTCACCTTCTTTTTCAGAGGTTCAACACCATGGCCGTCGTTCTCCGTCTTGCCCGCGCTGGTGCCACGAAGCGCCCGTTTTACCACGTCGTTGCCGCTGACTCGCGCATGCCCCGCGACGGTCGCTTCATCGAGAACATCGGCACCTACGACCCGAACCACTCGCCCGCGAAGTTCGAGGTGAAGGAAGAGCGTTGGGCGCACTGGACGAAGGTCGGCGCGCAGCCCTCCGAGACTGTCGGCTGCCTCTACAAGGCGTCGAAGAAGACCGCTCCCAAGGCGTAAGTTTGAAGCAGCTCGTCGAGTATCTCGCCCGTGCGCTGGTGGATCAGCCCGAGGCGGTCGAGCTCATCGTGACGCCACAAGATGGCGCCATGCTTTACGAGCTCAAGGTCGCGCCTGGTGACGTCGGTAAGGTCATCGGGCGTGATGGTCGCACCGTGAATGCGCTTCGTACCGTGCTCCAGCACGCGGCCCTGAAGAAGGGTGAGAAGGCCCGGCTGGAGATCATCGACGATCGCAAGCCTGGTGCGGCAGTTCCTCCGCAGCCGAGTGCTCCGGCTTCGCCGTGAAGCCTCTCCTGCAGATTGGCTACATCTCGCGGGTGCATGGCCTGCGAGGTGAGTTGATCCTCAAGACCTTCGATCCCACCTCTACCGCGGCCGACGAGGTCGACGTGTTGGTGCTCGTCACGCGTGGTGGCGAGACGAAGGAGATGACGATCGAGCGCATCGGTGAGTCACCCGGCAGCGATCTGCTGATCAAGTTCAAGGGCGTCTCGCGGCGCGAAGAGGCCGACCCGCTCAAGGCGTCGGCGGTCTTCGTGCGTCGTGAAGATCTCGAAGCGCCAGAAGAAGGCGAGTTCTTCCAGGGCGATCTCGTGGGCCTCGAGGCGGTGACGCCCGAAGGCAAGCGGCTCGGCGTGGTGGAGGAGATCTGGAGCTCCGGCCCCGTGCCGAACCTCGTCATTCGCGAAGGCGCTGAAGAGCTGATGGTGCCCTTCGCCGACGAGTTCGTGACGAAGGTCGACCTCGAAGCGAAGCGCGTCACGGTGATCCCTCTGTCGTTCGACGAGTGAGCCGATGGCCTTCCGCGCCGAGGTGCTGACGCTCTTCCCTCGAATGATCACCGGCTACACGGCCGAGTCGATCCTCGGGAAGGCCATCGAGAAGCAGCTGCTCGAGGTGGTCGCCACCGACATTCGCGACCTTGCGAGCGGCAAGCACCGCAACACCGACGACACGCCGTATGGCGGCGGCGCCGGCATGGTGATGAAGGTCGAGCCGCTCGTCGGCGCGATCGCTGCGGCGAAGACCCGGCTGCCGACGGCGAAGGTCGTGCTGCTCAGCCCTCGCGGCGCGACGTTCACGCAGGCGAAGGCGCGCGAGCTCGCCGCGCACGAATCGGTGATCCTCGTGTGTGGTCGCTACGAGGGCATCGATGAGCGCGCGATGGCCGTCATCGACGAAGAGCTGTCGCTGGGTGACTTCGTGCTGACCGGTGGAGAGCTGGGCGCGTTGATCGTCGTCGACGCCGTGGCGCGCCTGGTGCCCGGCGTGTTGGGCAACGCCGAGTCAGCGCAGACCGAGAGCTTCGAGTCGGGGTTGCTGGAGCACCCGCACTACACTCGCCCGCCGGAGTGGAACGGGCAGGCCGTGCCCGAAGTGCTGCAGAGCGGAGATCACGCCCGCATCGCGCGGTGGCGTCGCTGGCACGCGCTCAAGCTGACGCAGGCGCGCCGGCCTGAGCTGTTCGAAAAGCAGCAACCGTTGTCGAAGGCCGACACGAAGCTGCTCTCGAAGCGCGAAGACGAACTTTGAGAAGTCACTCCGGTGGGTACTGCTTCACCAGCGCATCGCTGACGTCGCGCTTCTGAATGATCTCTTTGTAGATCTTCACCGCGCTGCGCGGCGTGCGCCCCTTGTCTTCACCCACGGCGTAGAGCCCGAAGCGCATGTGCATGCCCTGGTTCCACTCGTAGTTGTCCATGAGTGACCAGTAGAAGAAGCCGCGAATGTCGGCGCCGTCTTTGATCGCGCGCTTGGTCCACTCCAGGTGGCGCACCAGCCAGCTGGCGACGCGCTCGTCATCGGGCGCCGCGTCGGTGCCGGTCTCGGTGACGTAGATCGGCTTGCCGTAGCGCTCGTGCAGGTGCAGCTGCATGTCGTAGATGCCCTTCGAGTAGTCCTCCCACGGCACCAGCGTGAACGGGTCGAAGGTGGTCAGCGGTGAGAGCTGCGGGAAGTTGGCCTGCGGTGAACCCGAGACGGTGATGCGCGTGTAGTAGTTCATGCCCAGCCAATCCATTCGGCCCACGAGCGTCGGCACTGGCTCGGCAGCGTCGGGTTTGCCGTCGAGATCTGCGTCGAGCAGGCCCTGGGTCACCGCGTCGAGGAAGAGCGTGTTGAACAAGTAGAACGTGTTCTCTGCCGCCTTCACGTCGAGGCGGTTGGCGGGGTCGGCCGGCTTCACCGGCGCGGTCGCGTAGACGAGCCCGACCGATGACGTCGGGTCGTTGGCCTTCACCGCGTCGTACATGCGCGCGTGCGCTTCGATGAGCGAGCCGATGACGTACTTCGCCTCTTCGAAGCGCAGCGAGAGCCCGGGCGGGTTCACGCGATCTTTCGACGGCAACAGGAAGCCCGGGAGCACCAGCGCGAAGGGCTCGTTCTCGGTGGCCCAGAGCTCGACCTCGCCGCTGAACTCCTTCGCGACGAAGCCGGCGTACTTCGCGATCTCGCGCACCGTGCGTTCACGATCGAGCCAGCCGCGGTTCGTGCAGTTCTTGACGTCTTTGTGACAGGCCACGCCGTCGTGAATCCAGATCGGCAAGGTGTAGTGGTTGAGCGTGACCATCGGCGTCAGCCCGCGCTTCTTCATGGCGGCGAGCTGCGCGTGGTACCCGGCGAGTGCCTTCGGGTCGGCCACGGCCGCGAGCGCCTCACCTTCGAGGCCATCGGTCGGGTTGGGGAACACGCGGCTCCATTCGATCGATACGCGCACTGAATTGAGGCCCAGCTCGTTCTTCGCGCGATCGAAGTCCTGCTCGTAGAGCTCCCAGAAGCCGGGGCCATTCGCGAGCGGCTCGAAGGTGATCTGCTCCTTGAGATCGTCGAGCTCGGTGGGGCTGGTGACCCACTGGTACCAGTCAGAGCGCGTGTCGACGCACTCGCTGGCGGGGAGCGTGGGGCAGCCGGGGTCGATCTGAAAACCTGCCGTCGCCGCGCCGAAGAGGAACTTTTCGGGGAAAGCCTGCTCGCATCCACAGAGCACGATTGCTGCAAACCAGAGCTGACGCATGGCGCGCACCGTATCAGCGACGCCGGTGCTGCCACGCGAGCCGCGCGAGATCTTTCGCCGCGCCGACCATGCCCGAGGTCGACAGCTTGCTGCCCTTGACGTCTTCCCAACTGCGCAGCGGCATCTCGACGAAGTCGGTTTGCGCGAGCCCGGCGTCGAGCAGTCGCATCATCAGCTCCACGTCGAAGACCCAACGCGAAGTGAAGGGCTGCTCGAGTGCGCGACGAAGCACGTCACTGGCGCGGAGCGCCTTGGCGCCGCACTGGGTGTCGTAGACGGGCAGCGCCAGCGCGAGCGACGCCGCCGACGCGAAGATGCGCCCGAGGTAGTGCCGAGTCGCGGTTCGCGTGATGTGTCGACCCAGCAGCGCTACGCGCGAGGCCATCGCGAACTGTGCGTTCGAGTCGCGCAACAAAGCGATGAGCCTGAGCATCTCGGAGGGCGGTGTCGCGAGATCGGCGTCGAAGTAGCCCACGAGGTCGGCGCCATTTTCGAGCGCATGACGGAGCCCGGTGCGGACCGCTTCGGCTTTGCCGACGTTCTTCGCGAGGTGCAGCACCTGCACCTTCGTCGCGTCGCGCGAGGCGAGCGCGTCGAGCATCGCGCCGGTCTCGTCACGCGACCCGTCGTTGACGAAGAGCACGGAGTGCTCCGGCGCGTCGACGAGGCCGAGCAGCGTGTCGGGCTGCAGGCGCTTCGCTTCGTTGAAGCACGGCACGACGGTGACGACGCGTTGCACGGGGCAGGTCTACACCGGCTTTCGTCATCGTCGTCGCCGCAGATGCTCTAAAAGCACGCGCGTGGACATGCCACGGCGAGAACTGCGGTGGGCGATCGTGTGTTGTCTCGCGCTGGGGTGGGTGGTGCACCGCCCGGTGTTGGGTGGCGACGGGTGGCCCTACAACCACGAGTACGGCGCCGTCTTCGAGCGCACCGAGCAGTTTCGCCGGGCCTTCCTCGAGGGGGAGTTGCTGCCTGTCTGGGCGTCGACGGCGTACCAGGGGCACGGTGGCCCGGTGCCGTTGCTCTACCACCGTGGCTTCTACTGGCTGGCCGGTTGGCTGGCGTTGCCGCTCGGGGCCTACCAGGCGTCGGTGCTGGGAATGGTGCTGGTCACCGCGCTGGGCGCGCTCGGCGCGTGGCGGCTGGCGTGGTGGTCAGGGGCGGGCCGGCTGGGCGGGGCGCTGAGCGCGGCGCTCCTCGTGACGTCGCAGTACTACACCACCGACTGGTTGATCCGCGGCGCCGAGGCCGAGACCTTCGCGATGGCGATGCTGCCGTGGGCGACGTTCTACGGTGCCCGCTTTTCGCAAGGCGATCGCGTCGCAGGGCGCTGGGCGTTGACGATCGCCGCGTTGTTTCACGCGCACCAGGTGGTGGCGCTGTTCTGCCTGTTGCCGCTGGCTCCGCTGGGGTTGCTCGGCACATGGCAGCACGCGCGTTCGGGGTGGCGTGAGGCGGCGCGGCAGCTGGGCGTGTTCTTCGCGGTGTTGTTGCCGTTGACGGTGCCCTGGGCCCTCGCGATTCGTGCGCTGCACCCGTACTTCGATCTCGAGATCACCCAACGCAACGGGCATCCGCTCCGTGAATACAAGCCGCTGCTGTTGTTGTGGCGCGACGACGCGTTTGCGTGGGGTGCGCAGTGGCGCGGCTATTCCGTTGAGCTGGGCAGGGCGCTCGTCGTCACCGGCGCCGCAGGTCTTGCGTGCGCGGCCTTCCTGCGGCGGCAGTGGCGGCTGTGGTGCACGCTCGCGCTGTCGGCAGCGTGGGCGGTGTGGCTGCAGAGCGAAGCCTCGCGGCCGCTGTACGAGCAGTCGCACTGGGCGGGCTTTCTGATGTTCCCGTGGCGCATGAATACGTTGCTGACGATGGTGCTGGCCGTCGCAGCCTCAGCGCCACTGGCGTTGACTCGGCAGGTGCCGACGCTGCGCGCAGTCGTGTCCGTGGTGCTCGGGGCTGCGTTGGCGTTGCAACTGAGCCGACTGCTCGACGCGCAGCGCCTCAACTACGAGCAGCTGCCGGCGAGCTTCATTGCGAAGGTCATCGCCGAGCCCGACGCTGGCGGCGGCGGTGAATACCTGCCGCGTGGAGTCGGAGTGCAGAAGGCTCCGTTCATCATCAGCACGGGGTGCACGGTGGAGCCCGCTGAGCGCCCTGCATTCTTTACGAAGTTGACGCTTTCCATCGACGCGACAGGCCCGTGCACCGTCGACATCGGTCAGTACCGGACTCCGCTCATCGAAGTGCTGGGGGCCGAGCGCGTCGAGACGAACGCGATCGGTGACACGCGCGTGCTCGTTCCGGCGGGGCGAAGCACGGTGACGCTCGAGGTTCGCTCCTTCTTCGAGGTGATCGGCTGGTTCTTCGTCGCGCCGCGATGACGTCGAGGCACCGAAAGGACGCCGCAGCGAGGTAGTGGTCTGCGGGCGCTGTGCGCCGCGCGACGTCTGATCAGACGAAGAGGCTCGAGAGCGACTCCGCGCGGTAGATGCGCGCGAGGGCTTCGCCGAACAGCCGCTCGGTGCCCACCTGACGGATCTTCGCGCAGCCCTGGGCTGACTTTGAGAGCGGCACGGTGTCGGCGACCACGAGCTCTTCGAGCTGCGACTCAGACACGCGGGTGATCGCCGGGCCCGAGAGAATGGGGTGCACGATGTACGCGTAGACCGAGCGGGCGCCCTTGGCTTTGAGCGCCGCGGCGCCCTGCGTGAGCGTGCCGCCGGTGTCGATGATGTCGTCGACGATGACCGCGTCTTTGCCGTCGACGTCGCCGATGAGGTTCATGACCTCCGAGGCGTTGGCGCGAGGGCGGCGTTTGTCGATGATCGCCAGTGGGCAGTTGAGGCGCTTGCTGTACGCACGCGCGCGCTCGACGCCGCCAGCGTCAGGCGAGACGATCACCAGGTCGTCGGTGCTGGGGAACTTCTTGCGGAGATCGTCGAGGAACACCGGTGAGGCGTAGAGATGATCAGTGGGAATGTTGAAGAACCCCTGAATCTGCCCTGCGTGCATGTCCATCGACACCACGCGGGTGACCCCAGCGTTCGCGAGGAGATCGGCGATCAGCTTGGCGGTGATGGGCGTGCGCGCCGCGACCTTCCGGTCTTGTCGTGCGTAGCCGTAGTAGGGGATCACGGCGGTGATCGACGCTGCGCTCGCGCGCTTGAGCGCGTCGGTCATGATCAACAGCTCCATCAGGTGATCGTTGACCGGAGGGCAGGTCGACTGAATGACGAAGCAGTCGAAGCCACGAACGTTCTCTCCGATTTCGACCTGAATCTCGCCGTCGCTGAAGCGGCCCACCTCGGCCTTCGACACCGGGCGCTTGAGGTATTCGCAGATGCGCTCGGTGAGGGCGCGGTTCGAGTTTCCGGCGAAGACCTTGAAGTCGTGGCTGACGGGCATGGGCGCGCGGTCAGTACCGCAACGTCAGAACCCGTTCAATGTACGCCTCGCCCGATCATTCGGCTTCGACGAGCGAGTCACGAGGGCGCAACGGGTTCGGGCTCTTCACGGCTTGTCGGTACTCCTCGAGTACGCGTTTCTCGAGGCGCTCCCGCATTTCTGCGTTGAGCGGGTGCGCGATGTCTTTGTAGCTGCCGTCTTTGCGCTTCTTCGCAGGCATGGCGACGAAGAGCCCGGCGGTGCCTTGAATCACCTTGAGGTCACGCACCACGAAGCACGCGTCGAGCGTGATGGTGACGTACGCGCGCAGTTTGTCTTCGTCGACGATGAAGACTTTGACGTCAGAGATCTGCATGGGGCCCCCCGGCAAGGCACCAGCAGGATCCCGTGTTCCAACCTACTGGTGCAAGCGCTCTGGCGCGCCTTGACTTGGGAGAACGATTCGCTAAGGGTGCGCCGCTTCTTTCACCCAACGTTTTCAAAGGAGTAGTGCCCTGGCTCTCGCACGTGATCAGCGAACCGATCGTCGAATCAAAGCTCGCGAGGTCCGCGTCGTCGGGTCCGCCGGTGAGCAACTCGGCGTCATGCCCACCGAAGTGGCTCTGGCGAAAGCCCAGGCCGAGGGTTTGAACCTCGTTGAGGTCAACCCCATGTCGAAGCCCCCCGTCTGCAAGATCATGGACTACGGGCGTTTCAAGTACGAAGAAAAGAAGAAGGCCAACGACGCCAAGAAGAAGCAGGTCGTCGTGAAGATCAAAGAGGTCAAGCTTCGCCCGAAGACCGAAGAGCACGACTACGAGACAAAGGTTCGTCACGTGCGTGAGTTCCTCGAAGAGGGCAACAAGGCCAAGATCACGATCATGTTCCGTGGTCGTGAGATCACCCACCGCAACCTCGGTACCCAGATCCTCGACGACGTGGTCGGAGATCTGAAGGACATCGCCGTCGTCGAGCAGACGCCTCGCCTCGAAGGCAAGCAGATGTTCATGATCCTCGGGCCGAACAACAAGGTCGCTCAGCGTGCGCGTGACGCGCATCGCAACTCGCTCCTCGCGCACGAAAAAGAGAAGGCCGAGCGCAAGGGTGACGGCGAGGCCGCCGAAGCGGCCCCGGCGACTCCTCCCCCGTCAGCGCCCGTTCCTCCGGCGGCCCCTGCAGTTGCCGAAGCGCCGAAGGCCTGACACGCGGGTTGACATACCGGGACCGACGCCGTATGAGCGCCGCCCTTTCGCAGGTTTCCAGGACTCAAGTCATGCCCAAGCTGAAAACTCGGAGCAGCGCCAAAAAGCGCTTCCAGGTGAAGAAGAACGGCAAGGTGAAGCACGGTAAGGCTTTCGCCAAGCACCTCTTCACCCACGCCAAATCGATGGATAGCCGTCGCCGCAATCGCGGCACTTCGCACCTCGACAAGATGGATGCGAAGAAGGTCGTCAAAGAGATGTTCCCCTACGGGGCGAACTGAGAAAGGAGCTGTTGACCCATGCGCGTAAAGAAGGGCGTCAAAGCTCGTCGTCGTCGTAATTCAATCCTCAAGTTGGCCAAGGGTTTCCGTGGCCGTCGCAAGAACTGCTACAAGCGTGCGAATCAGGCCGTCGAGCGTGCGCTCGACTACGCCTCGCGCGATCGTCAGCGTCGTAAGCGCGACTTCCGCTCGCTGTGGATCGTCCGCATCAACGCGGCGGCTCGCACGGTCGGTCTGTCGTACTCGAAGTTGATTGGCGGTCTCACGAAGGCGAAGGTTGCCATCGATCGCAAGATCCTCGCGGATCTCGCGGTGCACGACCTGGTTGGTTTTGGCGCGGTCGCCCAGATCGCCAAGGCGGCCTGAGAAGTTCAAGAGCCCTCAACGGCTCGAACACGCGGGGTCGCTCTGGAAAGGGCGGCCCCGTTTTCTTTTTTCCGAAGCATCGGTTGATTCAGCCATGAACGACAGACTGGCGGCATTGGCAGCGGCGGCGCAGCAAGAGCTCGAGACGGCGGTGACGCCCGAAGCCGTCGAGCAGCTGCGCGTGAAGTTCCTCGGCAAGAAGGGTGAGCTCGCCGCGATTCTGGGCGGCATGGGCAAGCTCGCGCCCGATGAGCGACGCGCGCTCGGTGAAAAAGCCAACGCCGTAAAGGCCGAGCTGGAGACGAAGATCTCCGCCGCCATCACGCGCGTGCAGGAGCTCGCGCTCGAGGCGGAGCTCAAGGGCCCGAGACTCGACGTGACGTTGCCGGGGCGTGCGCGGCCGCAGGGACGTCGACACCCTGTCTCGCAGACGCTCGAAGACATCTGCAGCACGTTCGCGCGCCTGGGCTTCGTGGTGGAGCAAGGGCCTGAGATCGAGCTCGACTGGTACAACTTCGAGGCGCTCAACATGCCGCCGGATCACTCCGCGCGCGACATGCAGGACACGTTCTACGTCGACGCCAACACCATCGCCGCGAAGAAGCCGGTGGTGCTGCGCACGCATACCTCGCCGGTGCAGATTCGCACCATGCTCTCGCAGAAGCCGCCCGTGCGCGCGGTGATGCCGGGCCGCGTGTACCGCAAAGACAGCGATCAGACGCACACGCCCATGTTCCACCAGGTCGAAGGGTTGCTCGTCGACTCGAAGGTCACGTTCGCTGAGTTGAAGGGCACGTTGGCCGCGTTCGCGACCGCGTTCTTCGGCCCGAAGACGAAGACGCGGTTCCGCCCGTCGTTCTTCCCATTCACCGAGCCTTCGGCCGAGGTCGACGTGTCGTGCGTGTTCTGCGCGGGCAAGGGTTGCCGCGTGTGCAAGCAGACCGGTTGGCTCGAGGTGTTGGGCAGCGGCATGGTGCACCCCAACGTCTTCAAGCACGCGGGCTACGACTCGACGCAGGTCACCGGCTTTGCCTTCGGCATGGGCGTGGAGCGCCTGGCGATGCTCCGCTACGGCATCGACGATCTGCGCACCATGTTCGAGAACGATTACCGCTTCGTCGCGCAGTTCTGAGGGTTCGACGTCATGAAGATCTCGCTCAAGTGGTTGAAGGACTCCGTGCAGCTCCCCGACTCGGTCGAGGAGCTGGCGAAGCGATTGACGATGGCGGGCCTCGAGATCGAAGGCATCGCGCGGCCAGGTGATGGGCTCCGTGGCGTGGTGGTCGCGCAGATCCTCGCGTCAGAGAAGCACCCCAACGCCGACAAGTTGTCGGTGACGAAGATCGACGACGGCTCCGGCACGCCGCTGCAGGTGGTGTGTGGCGCGAAGAACTTTCAGGTGGGTGACAAGATCCCGCTCGCGACCGTGGGCGCGGTGCTGCCCGGCGGCATGAAGATCGGCAAAGCGAAGATGCGCGACGTCGAGAGCTTCGGAATGCTCTGCAGCAGCAAGGAGCTCGGGCTCGCCGAAGAGAGCGCCGGCTTGTTGATTCTCGAGCCATCGTTGAAGGTCGGTACGCCCATCGCCGAGGCGCTGGGGCTCGACGACGTGATCTTCGAGGTCAACGTCACGCCGAACCGGAGCGACGCGCTCTCGCACCTGGGCATCGCGCGGGAGATCTCCACGCTGCTCGGGGTGCCGCTGCGCAAGCCCGAAGCGAAGCTCGCCGAGACCTCGCCCGCCGCGTCCAGCAAGGTGAAGATTCGCATCGACGACGTCGAGCGCTGCTGGCGTTACGCCGGTCGCGTCATCGAAGGCGTCACCGTGAAGCCGTCACCCGCGTGGATGCAGGAGCGGCTCAAGGCGGCTGGCATGCGCGCCATCAACAACCTCGTCGACATCACGAACTACGTGATGCTCGAGTACGGCCAGCCGCTGCACGCGTTCGATCTCGATCGCATCGCTGGTGGGCAGATCGTCGTGCGCACCGCGAAGGCCGGCGAGAAGCTCAAGACGCTCGACGGCAAAGAGCGCGTGCTGCACGCCGAAGATCTGCTGATCTGCGACGAGTCGGCGCCGCTGGTGATCGCCGGCGTGATGGGCGGCGAGTCGAGCGAGGTCACCGAAAAGACCACGCGCGTGATGTTGGAGTGCGCGACCTTTCAGCCGACCACCGTGCGGCGCTCTTCGAAGCGTCACGCCTTGCACACCGAGTCGTCGCATCGCTTCGAGCGCGGCACCGACGTGTCGAGCATTCCCGAGGTCATCGATCGCGCGGCGGCGTTGATCGCCGAACTGGCCGGCGGCACGGTGCTCGAAGGGCGTGTCGACGTGTACCCATCGCCGAAAGCACCGCGCGTGGTGTCGCTGCGGCCCGAGCGCGTGGGCGAAGTATTGGGGGTGCCTGTCGCCGCCGACGAGTGCGCGCGCGTGTTGGCGTCGCTGGGCTTCGTCTCGAAGGGCAACGGCCAGTGGGAAGTGCCGTTTGCGCGGGTCGACGTGTCGATCGAAGAAGATCTCATCGAAGAGATCGCCCGCATCCGTGGCTTCGACGCGATCCCCGCTGCGTTGCCGCGTGGGCTCTCGTCGCTCGAACCGGAGCGGCCGTGGGTGACCGCCGAGCGTCGCATTCGTACGGCGCTCGCTGGTGAAGGGCTCGATGAGGTCGTGAACTACTCGTTCGTCGCGCCTGCGGAGCTCGCTGCGTTTCAGGCTGACGTCGGCGCGATCTCGGTGGCGAACCCGCTGTCGGTCGAACAGTCGACGATGCGCACCACGTTGTTCGCGAGCCTCGTGCCCAACGTCGCGCGGTCGGCGCGGCATCAGGCTGGCGGCGTTCGTTTCTACGAGCTCGCGCGCAGCTACGTGCCCAACGCGAATGGCGGTGAAGGTGCCACGCCAGTCGCGAAGGAGACCCTGCAGGTCGCCGGCGCGCTCTGGGGCCTGCGGCAGCGCTCACGCGTGTGGACCGGGAAAGACGAGGCGGTCGATTTCTACGATGCGCGCGCGGCCGTCGAAGCCGTGTTGGCTTCGTTGCACATCGAAGGTGCGGTCTTTGAGCCGCTCGAGTCGCCCTGGTACCACCCGCGCGCCGCAGCGACGGTGCGGGTCGGGAAGACGATGGTCGGTACGCTGGGCGAACTGCACCCGCGTGCGCAGAAGCGGTTGGACGCCCCGACGGGCGTGTTCCTCTTTCAGCTCGAAGCCGACGCGCTCTTGTCCCTGGCGAAGCTGGTGCCGCAGTCGGCGCCGCTCTCGCGTTTCCCTTCGGTGCTGCGCGATCTCGCCGTCGTGGTGTCGGCGGAGGTGCCGGCCGAGCAGGTGCGCGCCGTCATTCTCGAGGTTGGTCGGCCGCTGGTGGTCGAGGCGCGCGTGTTCGACGTCTTCACCGGCGCGCAGGTGGGGGCGGGGCGAAAGAACCTCGCGTTCGCGCTCGAGTACCGCTCGGCCGAGAAGACGCTCACCGACGCCGAAATCGTCGACGCGCACACGAAGATCGTCGCCGAGGTGACCACCCGCGTCGGCGGTGCGCTACGCGCGTAAAGGCCCGATTTTCCGGCCTCAGACTCAAGTCTGCGAGGTTGCGAAAAAGCGTAGCAATGTCGGCATGTTGACATGTCAACTCGGCGGGCTACGCTTCGCGACCTATGACGAAAGCGGACATCATCGAGAGCGTCTACGAAAAGGTGGGCTTCTCGAAGAAGGAGTCAGCTGAACTCGTGGAGCTGGTCTTTGACACGCTCAAGGAGACGCTCGAGCGCGGCGACAAGGTGAAGATCTCGGGTTTCGGGAACTTTCAGCCTCGGTACAAGCGCGCGCGCCCGGGCCGGAATCCTCAGAGCGGCCAGCCCATCGAGATCACTGCGCGACGCGTGGTGAAGTTCGTACCGAGCCAGGTGTTGAAGGCTGATCTCAACGACGGCTACGTCGCGGAAGACGAGCTCTCGGCCGAAGATGAAGACGAAGGTCACGTCGCTCCTGAGAGCGACGACGACGGCGAAGATTGAGTTGACCCGTTGCGGTCAGGCGGGCATAAGGCGCGCCGTCTCAACCGCAGTTCCGGGGCGTAGCGCAGCCTGGTAGCGCACTTGCTTGGGGTGCAAGTGGTCGCAGGTTCAAATCCTGTCGCCCCGACCATTTTGAAGGCCCTGATTCCCGAGGCGAAAGCCAACAGGTTTCAGGGCCTTCTTCTTTTCCACGCGGTCTGCGAAGCCGAATTTGGGTGCTGTTCTGCCGTGGGGGCGTGATGCAGCGGTTGGCGTTCAAGGTTCGAGTGCGGCTGCTCACCGCAGAAGCGGGAGGCCGGAAGACGCCACTGCGCAGCGACACGCGCGTCAGCTGGGCCATCGGCAACCCCACCACCAACGACGCCCGCCTGTATTTCGCCGGTGAGCTCTCGCCGGGCGCTTCATGTGACGGCACGTTGCGGCCGCTCTTTGGTGACGCGTGGGAGCACCTGAGCATCGGCGCCGTCATCTCGATGCACGACGGTGCGCGCGTGGTGGGGCAGGCCACCATCACCGATCTGGTGATTGGCGCGTCGGTGCCTCCGGAGGTGGTGCGCTTCGTGAGCGCGGCTCGCCGGTACTGTGACTTCATCCAAGAGGCCGGACTCGCGTCGTTGTCGGAGCGGGTTTCGGCTGCGCGGTTTCTGCTGCTCGATCTCTACGTCGCTGCGGTTGCCCTGCCACAGAGCGAAGCGCCCGATGGCATCGATGCTGCGCCGTTGCCGACGGCTCCAAGCAGTTGGACGGCCTTCGAGCAGTTCGAGCACTACTGGGAGATCTTCGATCCCTACGCGGGTGACGAGCCCGTCGCGGGCTCGCTCACGGAAGATCTCCTCGACGTGTACCTCGACGTCTGCCGCGGCTTGAGCCTGTGGGACACCGCGCAGGATGCCGCGGCGATCTGGGAGTGGCGCTTCTCGTTCGATTCACACTGGGGCACGCACGCCATCGACGCGCTCTGGGCGCTGCACCGCGCCTGCAAGAGCATGTGAGACATGTGGTGTTTTCCATCGACGGCGCAAACTTGCAGAGCGCTCGATGTGAAAGTGCTACGCAGGGTTTCCCTCACTACGGAGGTCACACACACATGCGTCGTTTGACTGCTCTTGCATTCGTTCTCTCCGCGCTCGCGGGTTGCGCCACGCTCACCAACTTCAAGACCGACGGCATGAAGAAGGCCGCCTTCGATCTCGGCTGTGAAGAAGACAAGGTCTCGATGAAGGAAGTCAGCAAGACCGAGGTCAACGTCACCGGCTGCGGCAAGAAGGCCACGTACACCGACCAGGGTGGCGGCGCGTGGACGACGAACTCCGTCAAGGCGGAGTAAGCGCTTCACCGCAGGACCCACGAGCCGTGCGTTCGATTCGTCGAGCGCGCGGCTTTCGTGTTTTCAGCCGTCGGGGAAGAGCTCGAGAATTCTCGTCGAGGGGGTGAGCGCGCTTCGCTCGAGGCCGCTGTGCTCGCTCGCCAGGTCGACGATTCGCGCCCATGCCGCCGCAGGATCGTTGGCCGGAACTCCGTAGTGCGTGACGACGTACCGGTGTGCCTCGCCCAACGTGAGAATGGTCCGGGCCTGCTCGTCGGGAATGGTGATCTGAAACTGCGCTTCGAGCGCGGTGACGAACTCGACGACGTCGAGCCCCACGTCAGCTCTGCTTTCGTTCGAGCGCTGCGCGCGCCTGCTCGAGGTTCAGCGCGCCTTCCCACCTCGAGACGACGATCGTCGCCACGGCGTTGCCGACGAGGTTCGTCAGCGCCCGCGCTTCAGACATGAAGCGGTCGATGCCGATGAGCAACGCGAGACCTGCAACCGGCACGGTGCCCACCGACGTCAACGTCGCCGCCAGTGTCACGAAGCCGCTGCCCGTCACGCTCGCGGCGCCCTTGGAGGTCAGCAGCAGAACGCCGAGCAACGCGAGCTGCTCCGTCAACGTGAACGGTTGATCGAGCGCCTGCGCGACGAAGACGCTCGCCATGGTCAGGTAGATGCACGTGCCATCGAGGTTGAACGAGTAGCCCGTCGGCACCACGAGCCGAACCACCGGCCCCGCGCAGCCCAGGTTCTCGAGCTTGGTCATCAAGTCTGGCAGCGCCGACTCAGACGACGAGGTGCCCAGCACCAACACCAGTTCGTCCTTGAGGTGCCGCACCAACTTGAAGATCGACAGGCCGACGGCGCGCAGCCCGAGCCCCAGCACACCAAACACGAAGAGCAGGGCGGTCGCATAGAAAGACAGAATCAGCTGCAGCAGGTTGCCCAGCGTCTCGAAGCCGAACTTGCCGATGGTGAAGGCCATCGCGCCGAACGCGCCGACGGGCGCGAGCCGCATCACCACGCCGACCAGCGCGAAGAACGCCGTCGAGACGTGCTCGAGGCCACGCACGATGGGCTTGCCGCGGTCTCCGAGGCCGGCCACCGCGATGCCCGTCATCACCGCGAGCAACAACACCTGCAGCACTTCACCGCCGACGAACGCGCCGACGAAGCTCTCGGGAATCAGCGCTTGCAGGTGCTCGACGACGCCATGGGGCCGCGGGCCCGAGAGCGTCTTGTCGAGCTTGCTGGTGTCGAGATCTTCGACGCGCGCGTGAATGCCTCGACCGGGCCCCACGACGTTGACGACGAGCAACCCGAGCGCCAGCGCCACCGTCGTCATCAGCTCGAACCAGATCAGCGCCTTCGCGCCGACGCGGCCGACCTTCTTCAAGTCGCCCATGCCGGCGATGCCGACCGTCACCGTCGTGAAGACGATGGGGGCGATCAGCATCTTGATCAGCTTCACGAAGCCCGAGCCGAGGGGCTCGAGCGCAGCGCCCCAACCGGGCTTCACCACGCCGAGCACGATGCCCAGCGCCACGCCCACCAGCACCTGGAGGTAGAGCGTCGAACCGCTTCGGCCCGGCGCTGCAGGTGCGCTCACGGCGCGCAGGCGTTGCTGACGCAGTTGCCTGAGGCGCAGTCATTGCCCGACGAGCAACCCACGCCGATGGCGCAGTCACGCCCACCACCGCCGCTCATTCCGTTCACGATGAAGCCTGTCGCGGCCACGGTCTCGGTGATGGCGTTGTTGCGCCCGCCGCCGATGACGTCGTTGACCAGGCGGACCCACGGGTTTCCGATGCGCTTGCTGGCGGTGATGCCCAGCGTCGGCGCCCCGTTGACCGCGGCGACGATCGCGTCGGCGACCGTCTCTGCTGTCGCGGCCGCAGAGACGTCGACCGCAACGCTCGAGGGCGTGCACACGCTCGTGCCAACACCCCCGTCAGCCGCCGGCGCCGGCTTCGAGAAGCAGAACACCGTCGCCGAGTTGGTGCCGTCGTTGAGCGTGAACGTCTCTCCGTCGAACAGGCTGGCCGTGGTGGTGATGAGCCCGGTCGCTTCGACAGGGGGTTGTGCGACGGAGCAGCTCGAGTTGCACGTACCGCACGCGCTGATGTTGCGATCGTCACACTGCTCGTTGCCCACCGCGACGACGCCATCCCCGCAGACATTCCCAGTCAACGACAGGGACGCAGTACACGTGTCGTTGCAGGCGCTGCAGGTGGTCGTGCCGTAGTTGCAGGTCGTCTCCGTGGTGGTGTTGCCGTCATCGCACGCCTCCACGCCACCGTCGGCGGTGGGGCCGTTGGTGATGCCGTCACCACACCTCGGGCCGATGAGCGAATACTGCGCCTGGCAGTTACCCGCGCAGCCGGTGCACGACGCTGTGCCGTACGCGCATGAGGTCTCGGTGATGGCGTTCCCGTCGTCACAGACCTCGGTGCCTCCGTCGAGCGTGGGGCCGTTGATCACGTTGTCGCCGCAGAACACGCCGGTGCGCGCGATGACGTTCTGACAGTTCGCGCTGCAGACGTTGCAGGTGCCCTGTCCGTACGGACAATTCGGCTCGGTGGTGACGTTGCCGTCGTCGCACGGCTCGAGGCCACCATCACCCTGCGTGTTGCGAACGTTGTCGCCGCACACGCCGCCGGTCAGCGAGAACTGCGCCATGCAGTTTGCGGTGCACGCCACGCACGTCGCGGTGCCGTACGCGCAGCTCGTCTCGGTGATGATGTTGCCGTCGTCGCACGCTTCGCCGCCGCCGTCGGGCATGTAGAGGTCGCGCACGTTGTCGCCGCAGCGCGAGCCCACGAGGTTCAGCACGGCCCCACAGTCTGCCGCGCAACCAGTGCACACCGGGGTGCCGTAGTCGCAGCGCATTTCGGTGATGACGTTGCCGTCGTCGCAGGCCTCGAAGCCCGCGTCGCGAATGTTGCGGAAGCCATCGCCACACACGTTGTTCTTGCAGCCGGCCACACAAGGGTCGTCGTTGGCCGAGTTGCCGTCGTCGCACTGCTCGCCCGCCGTCGCGTTTCTGATGGCATCGCCGCAGCGTGAGAACGAGCAGTTGGCGTTGCACGAAACCGTCTCTCCGCCCGTGTCGCACTGCTCCGGAGGAACGGTGTTCGGGTTCAGTTTGCTGTCGCCACACGCGGCGACAGTACAGTCGGCGTTGCAGGTGGCGCTGTTGCCGCCCGTGTCACACGCCTCGCCGCGCGTCGCGTTGCGCTTCGAGTCGCCGCAGAAGGCCGCCGTGCAGTCGGTGTCGCAGGTCGCCGTCTCGGCGCCGGCGTCAGCCGTCAACCCGCCAGGCACGTCGCACTGCTCACCGGCGCTCGCGTTGACGACGCCGTCGCCGCAAATGCGCGTGGTGCAGTTGATGTTGCAGGTCAGCGACTCGCCGCCAGTGTCGCACTGCTCCGTCGGAGGGCCGACGGTGCGCACCAACGTGTCGCCACAGAACGTCAGCTTGCACAGCGACGTGCAGCCGTCGTTGTCGAGCCCGTTGCCGTCGTCGCACTCTTCGCCCAGTGGGGCTTCGACGAAGCCGTTGCCGCACTGACCGGTTGAACGACAATCTTCAGCGCAGGTGTCGCCACCGACAGTGTTGCCGTCGTCGCAGAGCTCGAAGCCGCCGTCGACGAGCACTGGGTCGAGCTGGAAGTCGCCACACACTTCGCTGCCACGGCAGTCGGCGCGGCAGCCATCGCCACCGTCGCGGTTGCCGTCGTCACATTGCTCGAAGCCACCGTCAAGAAGCACCGGGTCGACGAGGTTGTCGCCACACACCTCGAAGCCGACGCAGTCCGCGCGGCAGCCGTCACCGCCAACGCGGTTGCCGTCGTCGCAGGCCTCACTGCCGCCATCGAGGAGCAGCGGGTCGAGGTGCGTGTCGCCGCACACTTCGATGCCCTGACAGTCGGCGCGGCAGCCATCGCCGCCGTCACGGTTGCCGTCGTCGCACTGCTCGCTGCCGCCGTCTCGAAGCGCGATGTCACGGCGGTTGTCGCCGCACACCTCGAGGCCGCGACAGTCGCTGGCACAGCCGTCACCTGACACGTTGTTGCCGTCGTCGCACAGCTCGCCCGGGTCCCGGTGGCCGTTGCCGCAGCGGGGAATGAGGCAGGTGTTGCCACAGTCGTCGCCTTCGATCTGGTTGCCGTCGTCGCACTCCTCGTTGCGCACGCCGCCGTCCCACGCGGCGCGCATGTCGGTGATGCCGTTGCCGCAGAGCTTGAGCACGCAGGTCTCGGAGCACCACTGGCCGCCGTTCGCGAGGAGCCCGCCGTCTGCATCGCCGTCGTCACAGGCCTCCGCGCCGCCGTCGGTGAAGGTGTCTCGCACGCGATCGCCGCAGCGCTTCCACCGGCAGGAACTGGCGCAGTCTTCTTCGCCGTCGCACTGCTCGCCGACGGCGGTGTCGGTGATGTTGTTGCCGCACGTCTCGTTCGACTTGCAGTCCGCCGAGCAGCCGTCTCCGTCGACGGTGTCGCCGACGTCGCAGACCTCGTTGCCGCCGTCGAACCGCGCGTCGAGGCGACGGTCTCCGCAGCGCTTGAACTGGCACTCGACGTTGCAGTCGTGACCGCCGTCTTTGAAGTCGTCGCAGTCTTCGCCTTCATCGGTGATGCCGTTGCCGCAGCCTTCGCGCGACTTGCAGTCGGCCGAGCAGCCGTCGCCGCCGACCGTGTTGCCGTCGTCGCAGGTCTCGAGCGGCTGACCGTTCTCGTCGTTCAGATCGCTGTCGACCAGGGCATCACCGCACACGCCGGCGCCGCGGCAGTCAGAGCGGCACCCGTCGTAGTTGTTGCGGTTGCCGTCGTCGCAGGCCTCGCCGGCTTCTTTGATGCCGTTGCCGCACGAGTCACCGGTGCGAACGCACTGGCGGCCGTCGGCGGTGCATTCAAAGCCAGCGGGGCACACCACACCCGACGTGCAGCGCTGACTTGCGGGCTCGAAACATGACGCGGTGAAGATCGCGACGGAACACAGACACAGTCGTTGAAAGAGCGTCATGTTTTAGAACTTGAGCGACGCCATGGCGCCGGCTCCAAAAGGGGAAAGGAGCGGCACGATCGTGACTTGCGGCGTGGCCTCGACGTTCACCGTCTTGCGGTAACCGACGGGCCGTCCGACGTAAAAGAGAACGAGACTCGCGGCGACGGCAGCACCACCGACGGCGTACATCGCCACGGCGCCGGTCTGCAGGCTGGTGGCGCTCGTGCGGCGATCGTCGAGCGCCGGAGTGACCTGACAGGGCGTGTGGTTGATGACGTCGGCGCAGCCAGAGATGCCCTGGTCGTATTGATCGAGCTCGCCCTTGGCCGCCATGTGCATGCCGAAGCCGACTCCCGCTGCCGCGACACCCGCCCCGAGCACCGCCCACGGAATGACGGGGCTGAAGGCGCGCCTGTACTCGGTGAGCTCTTCGGTGCGGTACACGCGCATGTCGAAGGTCTGTGAGTCGCCGCCCGCAAGCGTGAGCGAACGTTCGTCGGGGAGCAGGCCTTCTTTCGAGGCGCTCAAGGTGTGTTGGCCCGCGCGAATGAGCCCGTCCCACGTGCCGGGGCCGGTGAAGATCGTCTTGCCGTCGAGCCGCACCGTGGCGCCCTCGAAGCTGCAGTTGACCTTCATCTTGGTCAGCTGCCGTTCGATGAGCGCCAGGTAGCGCTGGGCTTGCTGAAACTTGTCGTCGTCGAGCGGCGACGCGCCGAACTTCAACGCCGAGGTCAGGTGCTCGTGAACTTCGACGGGCTGGTCGAGGTTCACCAGCGCCAGCGCGAGGTTGTAGTGAATGGCGGGGTGATCCCACACTTGAAGGGCTTCACGGTACGAGACGGCCGCCTTGGGAAAGAGCGACTCCTTGAGCGCGGCGTTGCCTTCGCGGAACAGCGCGATGGCCTGGGTCTGCTTGTCTTTCGAGACACCTTTGGCCCACGGGCGCTCAGGTTCTTCAGCGGCGAATGCAGTGCTCACTGCAAGTGCGACCGCGAGCGCGGCCCAACGTCCGTTCGTCATGATTCCCCTCGATGTCACTTCAGATCGTCGATTACGGCGCTGCCGAGCTGCTCTTCGATGCGCCGGGCACGCGCTTCCGCTTCAGCAGCGAGTCGGCCTGCCTTCTGGCGTTCACGCTCGGCCGTCTTGCGCGCGGTCTCAGCTGCGAGCTTGGCCTCGGTTGCGTTCTTCGCGTTGCGCACGGCGCTCAGCTCGGCCTTGCGGGCGACCTCAGCGGCCTCTTCTGCGTCTTTGGCGGCCTGCTTCGAGGCCTCGAGCGCGACGATGAGATCGGCTGCGGCTTTTTCAGCCTTGGCTGCGGCCTCTGCGCGTTCTTTTTCTTTCTGCTGCGCTTTGACCAGGTTCTGCCGGGCTTCAGCTTCTGCCGAGCGGGCGGCTTCTGCCTGCTCTTGCGCGTGCGTTCGCGCGCCGGCGATCACCACGAGCGCGACTGACGCTGCGGCGGCCAGCAACCCGAGGAAGACGATCGCCGCGACGGTGAGGCTGCGCTTGCGGCGCGCCTGCCGGGCAGACAGGCCCACCGTCGCGTCGAGGAAGCTCTTCTGCGCCGCCGGCAGCTCTCCGCGGAAACGACGCTGAAAACGAATCGCCTCGTCAGCGAGCTCGCCGCGCCAGAGCAGGTCTTCGTTCTTTCCTTTTTGCGTCCACTGCCGGGTCGCCGTGCGGAGCTGCTCGAGGAACGCTGCGTCTTCACCGCTCTCTTCGAGCCAGCGCTTGAGCATCGGCCAGCTGTGCACGAGCGACTCGTGGACGATCTCGACCGTCGCCGCACCGTTGCCGGTCTGCACCACGAGCAAGCGCGCCTGCACCAACTCGTCGACGAGGCCCTGAATCTCGGCAGGGTTGCCGGCGAGCTCACGAAGCTCGTCCACGCCGACGATGGCGCGCGTGCGCTCGGGCGTGACCAGCCGCATGAAGATCGACTTCACCAACGGCTGCGAGGCCGGCGGCAGCTGCTCGACGACGGCGTTGGCGTGAGAGGCGAGCGCGCCGGCCACACCGCCGATGGCATCGTAGGCGGCGCGCGTCAGCACGTGATTGGCGGCGTCGCGCGCGTCCCACAGCTTCGAGGCGGCAAACTGGAGCAGCGGCAAGGCACCCTGCGTCGTCGCGAGGTGCTTGATCATGTCGTCGACGATCTCGCTCGTCTCGAACTTGTAGCCGGCCATCTCTGCCGGCGAGACGATGGCTTCGCGCAGCCCGTCGGTGCCCGGCGAGTTCAAGAACACGAGGCCCTGGCTCAGCTCGGCCATGAAGCGCGCGTCTTCCGGCACGCGATCGAGGAAGTCGCTGCGAATCGAGAGAATCAGACGAATGGGGGAGGTCGGGTCGTCTGCGACGGCGGCGAGCGATGCCGTGAAGGCCTTGCGCTCGGCGACATCGGGCACGAGCGTGTAGAGCTCTTCGAACTGGTCGACGAAGAGCAGAATGTTCTTCTTTTCACGGCGCGCGCGGCCCCGGAGCACGGCGCCCACGAAGCCGGGTTCTTTGATCAGTCGCTGCTCGAGCTTCTTCTGCTCGGCGAGCTCGTCGGCGATCGACACCGACGTGCTGAGCATGGGGGAAATGAGCGCCGCCAGCCCGGCGATGGGGTTTCGGCCCGGGCGCAGCACCAGCGCTTCCCAGTTTTCGCCGGAGCGCTTGAGCGCAGGCACGAGGCCGGCGCGCACGAATGAAGACTTACCGGCGCCCGACGGGCCGACCACCGCC
Organism: Archangium sp.; assembly: GCA_035910535.1. Lineage (GTDB taxonomy): Bacteria > Myxococcota > Myxococcia > Myxococcales > Myxococcaceae > Archangium_A. The sequence goes on from JAMHXF010000108.1 coordinate 64,326, forward strand.
AGCAACGGGCGCTCGCGCACGCGGTTCACCGTGGCCGCGATCTCCTGACCACGGCCGAAGAAGCGGTTGGCGTCGCTCTCTTGAAACGCAGACAGCCCCGCGTACGGGCTCTCGTCGATCTTCAGCTCGCGGGTGTAGCGGCCCGGCAGGAACGGCTCGAGCGCGCGCAGCAGCGTCACCGCGTCGGGGAACCGCTGCTCTTTGCGCTTGAGCAGGCAGCGATCGACGATGGCGATCAGCTCGGCCGGCACGTCACTCGACTTGCTCTTGAGTGAAGGCATCGGCGTGTCGAGCATGCCGGTGACCATCAGCTGATGGCCTTTGAGCGGGTCGAGCGGGTGTTTTCCGCTCAGCATCTTGAACATCATGATGCCCACCGCCCAGATGTCGGCACGGTGGTCGATCGGCACGCCGATACCCCATTGCTCCGGGGCCATGTACGAGAGCGTGCCCATCATCGCGCCCTGTTGCGTGAGCTCCGAATCGTCCTCGTCTTCGAGGTTGGTCTTCGGGGCGCGAGGGCGGTTGATGGCCGTCGGTGAGGCCTGGTCGTCGCCCTGCAGCACTTTGGCGATGCCGAAGTCGAGCACCTTCGTCGTGCCCGACTCGGTGATCATGATGTTGTCGGGCTTGAGATCGCGGTGAACGATGCCCTGGCTGTGGGCGTACGCGAGCGCGCGCACGACCGGCACGATCAACTCGACGACGCGCGGGGCAGGCAACGGCTTCGCTTCGGGCGCGACCTTGGTCAGCGTGTTGCCGGTGATGAACTCGAACACCATGAAGGGCATGCCCTGCCAGGCGTCCACTTCGAAGATGATGACGATGTTCTCGTGCTGCACTGCGGCCGTGGTGCGAGCCTCGAGAATGAAGCGCTTGGTGAGATCCGGCGAGTGCGTGCGGAGAAACTTGATCGCCACTCGACGACCCAGCCGCGTGTCGCGGGCCAGGTACACCGAGCCCATGCCGCCGCGCCCGAGGAGTCGAATCACCTCGTAGTGATGAATGCGCGTGCCGACGTCGGGCTCTTCGACCTTTTGATCGGGGCTCGTGAACTCCTTGGCCACCGGGGTCAACGACTGCGACGACGCCGACGAGCGCACGGCAGGCACCGCCGGCTTCGTCGCCACGACCGACAGCGGCACCGGGTTCGTCAGCGGCATCACGTTGCGCGCCGGCGGCAACGGAGTCGCCATGCCCGGCAGGTTCGGCGCCATCGTCGCCTCGCTCGCGTCCGAACCGTTGGCGTGATCAGTCTTGATGACCGTGTGGAGATCCGCTTCCGCGTCGTTCGGTTTGGCTTGGCTCAAAAGGTCCTCACGTCAGCGGGCGCTGCGTTTCGCGGGTTGCGGGCAGAGTGTAGCGGCTTTCAACCGCAGCGGACTACTTGAGATGTGGTGTTCCGCGCCACCCCTCTAGTCCTCGGCTTTGGTGATCTGCTCGAGCGTTTTGGCCGGGTCGAGGTACTCGGCGAACTTTCGGGTCAGGTACTTGGTGGCCTGACCGCGCAACAGCATGCCCGGGTCGCTGGCTTCCCCGGCGATGCGCGCGCCCTCGACAGCCAGCTTGCCGTCGATGGAGATGCCCATGGCCTTGCCCTTCATGCTGGCGGCGATGCCGTCCCAGGCCGACGAAACGCCGTACTTGCGGTTCCAGTAGCCGAGCAGGGCTTCGACGCGCTTCTTGGCTTCTTCCACCGGCAACGAGTTGGGAACTTCGAACTTGATGAGACCCATGGCTTAAGTCCTCCGCGCCGTCTGGTGGAGCTCGAGCACGATGTTGCCCTCCTTGAAGAGGCGCACCGCACCCGAGGTCTGACTCACCACCAGCGCGATACAGCGCGTGGTGGCGGTGATGCTGGCGGCAGCGGCGTGGCGCGCGCCGAGCCCCAGCGGAATCTTCACGTTCTCGTCGCTCGCCGACAAGTACCGGCCGGCTGCGAGCACGACCCCGTCTTCACGAATGACAAAGGCGCCGTCGAGCACCGAGAAATTCTTGATCGCCTCGCGGATTCTCGGGTCGAGCACGTTGCGCTCGCTCTCTGAGATTCCCTGAAATGGGTTGATGGTCAACTGGCGGCTGGTTTCCATCACGGCGTTGTGATCGCCGATGGTGAGAATCGTGCCGATGGGGTGGCCTTCGAAGCCCTCCTGCCCAATTTGCAGCGCGAGTTGAATGAGCGCGTCGACGACCTGTGAATTGAACTCGTCGCCGAGCTTCACGCCTTCGATGGCCACCCGATCGTCGAGCGAGCCGCCGATACGCATCGTCATCATGGTGTCGAGGTGCCGCCCGATGCGGCCAGTGAGGCACAAGACCGCGTCGCCTTCCTTGAACTGCCCCTGCGCGAGCGCGGAGACGATCGCCATCTTCACGCGCTCGGTGCGCGAGTAGTCGTACGCGGGGATCACGATGGCGCGTTCTTTTCGCACCATCATCTCGGTGCCCAGCGCCTGACTCGTCACCGCGTAGATGAGCTTCTTTCGACACTTGCGCCCGCGGAGATCGGTCGGCGCGATGGGTGAGTCGCCGATCACCAGCAGGTGATCGACCTCGGGCTGACTCGCGAGCGCCAACGCGCTCTTGAGAAATTCACGGTCGAGGCGATTCGTGTCCGACATGCGCGCGGAGTGTAAATTGTTCCGAGTGATTTCAAAGGTTTATTTATCTAGGCCTTGACTTGTGAAGGCCTCGTCTCCATAGTGCCGCGCCTTCGTTTTCCAGCCCTCGAGGAGCCAATGTCAGAAAAGGGTCATCTTTCTCAGAAGGACCTCAAGCGTTTCAAGAAGTCGCTCGAGGACAGCCGCAAGGCCATCATCGACAACGCGCGCAAGACCATGGAGGAGGAGTCGAACTTCGACACCGACGACTTGCCTGATGAAATCGATCAGGCGTCGAGCGAGTACGCCCAGTCGATGGCGTTCCGCCTTCGTGACCGCGAAAAGTTCCTGCTCAAAAAAATTGAGAAGGCGCTTCAGCGCATCGAAGACGGCACGTTCGGCATGTGTGAGCGCTGCGAAGAGCCGATCAGCATCAAGAGGCTCGAGGCGCGCCCCGTGACGACGCTCTGCATTCGCTGCAAGGAAGAGCAGGAGAAGAAAGAAAAGTCCTACGGCTGAGCCGGTTTCTCAGGCTTCAGTGACGTGAACGGGTTGCGGCTCCTCAGCGGAGTCGCAGCCCGTCGTTTTTTCAGCTCAGCTCAGCTCGACGCGAACGAGCTGACGGCCGATCAGGAACTGATCTCCGTTGTCGACGAAAGACGGCGCGCCGAGGCGCAAGAACGTGCCGTTCGAGGAGCCGAGATCTCGCAGCACCAGGCGATCGGCGGTCACCTGCAGCACGGCATGGCGACCTGACACAAAGCCGTCAGACGGGAAGGTGATGTCGCCGTTCTCGCGGCCGATGTTGTTCTCGCCGTCTTTGAGCGGGTACGCGCCGCCTCGAACGCCGCCTTCGAGCAGCTGAATGAGCCGGAAGCGGTGACCGGCGTCGGGCGAACCCCAGGCCGTGGCGCCATCATCAGCTGCAGTGAGCGGAAGAATCGGCTCCACCACCAGGCGTTGACGACCGACGCGAATTTCTCCGCCGGCGATGACTTCGCGATCTGAACGCAGGCGGGTGAAGACCCCGTTGCCGCCGCCGACGTCTTCGACCGCGAGGCGGGCACCGGAAAAGAAGAGCCGCATCTGCGTGTCGGCAACGAAGGGGTCGTCGGCGATCGTGAGATCACCCTGACGACCGCAGAGCATCACGTCGCCGCGCATCGGAATCACCGACTCCGGACCTCCATCGGCGCGGACGACGCGAACGGCGACGCGGGGACGATTGGCAGCGGGCATGCGGCGCTCTGTGTAGCACGGCTCCTGCGCGTGTCTTCTTCGGGAATCTTGGTGTGGCGAGAACGCGCCGGGCGTGGAACAGTGACGTCGACACCGTGCCCGCTCCGGACGAACACATCGGCAAGACCGTCGCCAACAAGTACCGCGTCGAGCAGATGATCGGCGAGGGAGGCATGGGCAAGGTCTACAAGGCGACACAGCTCGCCCTCGACAAGCCTGTCGTTCTGAAAGTCTTGCGTCAGGCGCTGCTTTCAGACGAACGCACGGTGGCCCGTTTTCAGCGTGAAGCGAAGGCGGCGAGTCGCCTCAACCACCCCAACTCCATCAGCGTGCTCGACTTTGGTCAGGCCGACGACGGCGCGATGTACATCGCCATGGAGTACGTGCAGGGCAAAGACCTGCACCACATTCTCTCGCGCGAGTGGCCGCTGCCCGAAGCGCGTGTGATTCGGCTCGTCAGTCAGGTGCTCTCGGCGCTCGCTGATGCGCACTCTGCCGGCGTCATTCACCGCGATCTCAAGCCTGAGAACATCATGGTGGAGCAGCGCCGCGGCGAGGCCGACTTCGTCAAGGTGCTCGACTTCGGCATCGCGAAGATCGTCGACGGTACGAATGACGACGGCCCTGCGCTCACGCGTGCTGGCTTCGTGTGCGGCACGCCCGAGTACATGTCGCCCGAGCAGGCCCGCGGCGCCCAGTTGGATCACCGCAGCGACCTCTACGCCGTCGGGGTGATCCTCTATCAGCTGACGTCGGGAATGCTCCCGTTCGACTCTGATTCAGCGGTGGGCTTCGCGACCAAGCACCTCACCGAGGTGCCGCCTCCGCCCACGCGTCGTCGCCCTGATGCGCGCGTGAGCCCTGCGATGGAGCGCCTGATCATGAAGGCGCTCGCGAAGAGCCCTGATGATCGCCCGCAGACCGCGGAGCAGTTCCGCGCGGAGTTGTTGGCGATTGAGAAAGAGCGTCGCGCAGGTGTGGGCCCGTCGCGGCGACCCGGGCAGGCTTCGGCGCCCGGGCTCGCGCCGGTGCAGCGCAAGGTGACGCCGATCGACCAGCAGGAGACGCGCGTGAACCCACCGTCTCCGTGGGGCTCGAACGAGAACACGGTGAAGAACGCCGTCGCGTTGAACAAGGGGCCGGTGCCCGATCTCGACGAGACGCTCGTGACGGCCACGGGTCGTGACACGCGGCCCGGGCGTGATGGCGGTTCGACCAGCTCGTTCATTTTCAAGGTGGCGACGGCGGCGTTGGTGTCGCTCGCGGTGTTCCTCGCTGGGCTCTACGCGTGGAACGTGATGCAGAAGCCCAAAGACGTCTACGTGCCGCCGCCCAACGCGCCGCTCGTCGGCTCGGGCAAGTTGCACGAATACGACCCGCCACGTGAAGCGCGCCGTCCGAAAGACGCCGCGCGCATCTCGCTCGAAGGTGACGACGCGTGGCACAAGGGCGCGATGGACTTCGCGCTCTCGCGCTACATCGCCGCGTGGGAAGCAGACCCGCAGCCAGAGCTCGCGCTGAAGATCGGCGAACTCTACTTCCAGAAGGACATGGACTCCGACGCGCGCGCCTGGTGGGGCCGGTACCGGAAAGACGCGCCTGGCGGGAAGGCTGTGCAGTACGTCGAGAAGATGCTCGCTCAGTGACTCAGAGCGTCTCGACCTGCAGCGTCTGCTGACCGACGCGCAGTCGATCGCCCGGCTTGATGGGCCGCTCGCCGCTGACGCGAACGAAGGTGCCCAACCCGCCCGACAAGTCACGAATCATGGCGCCGTCAGGCAGCGGGGCGATCTCGCAGTGCCGCGGCGCGAGGCCTTCATCATTCGGGAAGCTGAAGTCGCAGCGACCTTGCCCGACGGTGAGCACCGGGCCGGGGCTGAGCAGACAACGGCCGCCGCGATCTCCGAGCAGCACTTCTTCAACCGCGTAGTGCACGACGCCATTGGGCACGGCCGAGCCGTAGACGAGCACGTCGGTGCGATTCCACGGCGGTGCCGGCTCGACTGCGCCGATGAAGCGGAAGAGCCGAAGCCCGGTGCTGAACGTGCCGCCTGCGGGAATCGTCTCGGTGTTGGTGATGCTCACGTACACACCTGACGTCGACGCTTCGTCGCGCACGAACAACTTGCCGTCACGAATGCTGATCGTCGCGTGCAGCGGAGAGATGAAGGGGTCGTCGGGGAACAGAATCGCTCCCTTCGCGCGACCGAGCTGCGCACCAGTGGCGGCGAGGCGGAAGCGCTGACCACGCGCAGGGCCGGCGAGCACCGTCAGCCCCAGCTTCGGGCCCGCAGGTGCAGCGACCGGTGTCCTGGGCGTCGACGATTCGAAGGTCGGGCGCGGAGGCACGCCACGCGGAGCGACCTGTGGAATCGGGGTAGGGCCGGTTTGCGTGCGCTTGAGGCCGGGCGGCGTGTCGTTCGGCGGCTGCGGAATGGGCGAACCGGGAGTCGTCGCTTCGTGATCGCTGGCGATGACCGCGACGGGAGCAGGCGCGACACGTGGTGCGTCAGGGCGGGGCGCTGCAGGTGCGCTCCCGTCGGTGGCGGTACCACAGGCCATGCACCGCACCGCGGCGACGACGTTCAGGAAGTCGCAAGACGGGCAAATGACCCCGAGGCTTTTGGTCAACAACGCGGGCATGGGAGGGGGCAGATAGTCAGACAAGCCGAGTCGTTCCGCAACAATGGCGTTGAAACCCTCATCAATCAGCCTGCCGCCCGACGCGTTGCAGCAGGTTGAGCGGGTGTTACGCTCGAAGCAGTTTGATCCGCCTCAACGACATTCTTCAGCGCGTCGCCGGATACCACCCAGACCCTGACCTGGACATCATCAAGAAGGCCTACGTGTATTCCGCGAAGGTCCACCAGGGGCAGGTTCGGAAGAGCGGCGAGCCCTACCTCATTCACCCTCTCGAAGTGGCGGGGCTGCTCGCGCAGCTCCGTCTCGACGAGGCGTCAATCGTCGCCGGTCTGCTGCACGACACCGTCGAAGACACGCTCGCCACCATCGAGGAGATCCGCGAACTCTTCGGCGACGAAGTCGCGTTGATCGTCGACGGCGTCACCAAGCTCGGGAAGTTCAGCGCCTCGCATCAGCTCTCGCAGGAAGAGAAGCAGGCCGAGAACTTCCGCAAGATGCTCGTCGCCATGGCGCAGGACATTCGCGTCATTCTCGTGAAGCTCGCCGATCGTACGCACAACATGCGCACGCTCGATCACATGAGCGAAGAGAAGCAGGCGCGCATCGCGCAAGAGACGCTCGACATCTATGCGCCGCTGGCCAACCGCCTCGGCATCTCGTGGATCAAGACCGAGCTCGAGGATCTCTCGTTTCGCTACACGCGCCCCAGGGACTACTTCGATCTCGAGACGCGCATCGCGCGCAAGAAGAAGGAGCGCGAGAAGTACATCGACGACGTCACCGCGATCATCGAGGCGAAGCTGAAAGAGCAGGGCGTGCCCGCGCGCGTCAGCGGTCGCTTCAAGCACTTCTATTCCATCTACAAAAAGATGAGATCGCAGGGCATCGACTTCGAGCAGGTGCCTGACGTGATCGCGTTCCGCATCGTCACGCCGGAGCTCGCGCACTGTTACGGCGCGCTGGGCCTCGTGCACCAGATGTGGAAGCCGGTGCCTGGCCGCTTCAAGGACTTCATCGCCATTCCCAAGGCGAACATGTACCAGTCACTGCACACCACGGTGATTGGGCCGCTCTCGGAGCGAATCGAGATTCAGATCCGCACCGAAGAGATGCACCGCATCGCTGAAGAAGGCATCGCCGCGCACTGGGCCTACAAAGAAGGCAAAGCGGCCATGAAGGGCGACGACGAGAAGTTCGCGTGGCTCCGGCAGTTGCTCGAGTGGCAGCAGGACCTGAAAGACCCCAAGGAGTTCCTCGACACGGTGAAGGTCGACCTCTTCACCGACGAGGTCTTCGTCTTCACGCCCAAGGGTGACGTGAAGTCGCTGCCGCGCGGCGCGACGCCCGTCGACTTCGCGTACGCGATTCACTCCGGCGTGGGAGAGAAGACCGTCGGCGCGAAGGTGAACGGGAAGATCGTCCCGCTCCGGTACAAGCTGAAGAACGGCGATCAGCTCGAGGTGTTGACCAGCCCCCAGGCGCACCCCAGCAAAGACTGGCTCACGTTCGCGAAGACCAGCCGCGCGCAGCAGAAGATCCGCGCCTTCATCAAAGAGCAGCAGCGAGAGAAGAGCCTGGTGCTCGGTCGCGAGCTCGCCGAGCGCGAGTTCAAGCGCTTCGGGCTGAACCTCAACAAGCTCATCAAGGCCGGCGAGCTCAAGAAGCACGCCGAGGGCTACGGCTACCGCAACGAAGACGATCTGCTCGTCGGCGTCGGCTACGGCAAAATTCAGCCCAGCCAGCTCGTCGATCTCCTCGTGCCCAAAGAGAAGGCCGAAGAGGTTCGCGAGAAAGAGAAAGAGCGCCCGCCCACCGAGTCGTCACCGTCGGGGTTGTTTCAGACCGTCACCGACGCGGCGAAGAAGCTCGTCGGTCGCAAGCCCGCAGGTGGCGTCACCATCGGTGGCATCGACGACGTGCTCGTGCGCTTTGGCCGCTGCTGCAACCCCGTGCCCGGCGACGCGATCGTCGGCTTCATCACGCGTGGCCGCGGCGTCACCGTGCACACGCAGGGCTGTGAAAAAGCCAAAGCCACCGACCCCGAGCGAAAGGTCGACGTCGCGTGGGACGTGCGCAGCGACTACCGCCGCCCGGTGACGTTGCGCGTGCTGACGGCCGACCGCCCCGGCCTGCTCGCGGACATGTCGCAGATCTTCAGCAAGAAGGGCGTCAACATCAGCCAGGCGAACTGTCGCGCCACCGGTGACGATCGCGCGGTGAACACCTTCGAGGTGACGATCGCCGACTTGAAGCAGCTCACAGAGCTGATGCGCAGCATCGAAAAACTGACGGGTGTGTTCTCGGTCGAGCGGGTCTGATCGCCTCGGGTGCCGCGTGGCATCTGATACGGTCGCCGCCATGTCGCGAGCTGTGATCCACACCGAAGCTGCACCCAAAGCCATCGGCCCGTACTCGCAGGCCATCGCCGCGGCGGGCGCGCGCACCGTCTACCTGTCGGGCCAGATTCCGCTCGACCCCGTGTCGATGACCATGGTCGGCGGCGATGACGTCGTCGCGCAGACCGAGCAGGTGATGAAGAACCTCGAGGCGGTCTTGAAGGCCGCTGGTTGTTCGTTTGCAGACGTTGCTCGCTGCGGCATTTTTCTCACCGACCTCAGCGACTTCGCGAAGGTCAATGAAGTCTACGGGCGTTACTTCCCGGTGAACCCACCTGCTCGGGCGACCGTACAGGTGTCTGCATTGCCGAGAGGCGCGAAGGTAGAGATCGACTGCATCGCCGTGCAGTGAGGCCGAGAGCTGGAGAAATGAAGATGTCACGCAAGAGCTTGATGATCGTGCTGCTCCTCGCGCCGCTCGCCGCGGTCGCGCAGACCACGACGCCCAGCGACGACTACACGCCGCCGCCCATGGTGCCGGCGACGCCGCCTCCCATGCCCGCGCCGGAGCCGATGACGCAGCCGACTCAGCCGGGCACGCCGTTGCCTCCGGGGGCGTACGTGCCGGGCCAGTCACCGGGCTCGGGCTACTCGTATTCTCCGTACGGTCAGGGCCGCGCGGCCGCGAAGAACACGCCGCCTCCGCCAGAGGTGGGGTTGATGGTCAGCGAGCTGCTCTTCGGCATGCTGAGCGCCGCCGGCCCCACGGTGCTGCCCTTCATCTTGTTGAACCTGAACGGCCCGCTCGATCAAACGCTGAGCTCGATTCTCACCATTGGCCTGTTCGCGTTGGCGCCCGTCGTCGTCGCGCAGACCATGAATGGCATCGCCAACGGCAGCGCCTATTACAAGTCGGAGGCGTGGATCCCGTTGCTGGTCGGCCTCGTGGGCCAGGCGCTGGTGTTGACCACGTACTACTTCGCCAACGGCAACTCCTTCGTGCCGCCGCCGTTCCTCGTGTCGACGGGCGCAGCGCCTCCGGACGTCGGTGGCATCGTGTGGCTCTTCATCGGCACCATCGGCGTGGTTCCGATTCTCCAGATGACGGCCATCAACCTCTTCAAGCAGCCCAAGCAGAGCCCGTTCGGTCGGCTCGGCGGGCCACCCGACAAGAACGGCTTCTCGCTTGGTCTGCCTACGCCTGCGCCGGTGATCTCGCAGACGTCGTCGGGCATCGCCGTCGGTGCGCAGCTGCACGTGCTTCGCGGCACGTGGTGACGCTTCAGAACAAGCGGTAACCGACGCCGAGCCGTGCGGCCCAGGCCGGGCGAACCTGCGTGACGCCCAGCGGCTCCTTCGTCGCGTCGATGCCGACGTGCCCTGAGATCAGCAATGAAAAGCCGCCGCCGAGGTGGAACTCCGCGCCTGCGCCAACCATCGGCGTGAGCTGAAAGCCCTGCACCGTCAACGCGATCGACCAGGGCACTTCGAGCTGCGCGATGCCGGAGATGGTGTCGCTGAAGGCGTAGCTGGTGTTGAGGCCCAGCTTCGGTCGCAGCCCGATGAAGGCGAAGTTGTGCACGTCGATGTACGTGGCGCCGGCGTTGAACTCGAGGCCCAGCGCGACGACGGGCGCGAGGCGAAAGGCGTCTTTCTCGAACACGCCGAACTTCACGCCGACCTCAGCGAGCGCCGAGGCCTTGAAGATGTTGAACGACGCGCGTGCGTCGAGCTCCACGAGGCCGAAGCCCTGGCGGTAGCCGGCGCCGACCTCCGGCGCACCCACGAAGCCGTAGAGCGCGTTGGTTCCAGCAGGCAGCGACGCCGGAGCGGTGACGCCGCCCATCACCCGCGGCTCACCTTCGGCGCCGGAGATCAGCAGCACGAGCATTGTCGAGAGCATCGGTGCAACGTACCTGTGGCAGCGCGCTCGCCAAGTTTTGAACCCCGCAGATTTTTTGACCCGCCCGCGTTCCCGCTACAGCCTTGTTGCCATGGCCCATGCGACGCGGAAAGCAGCGGCAGTGCAGGGGAGGCGGTACCCGCGGTTTCAACTCGACGTCGACTGGTTCGTCGAGTCGCGCGGGTGTTCGACGCTGGGTCGCGGGCTCGAGCTGTCGACGCGGAGCGCGTTGCTGCCGCTGACCTGCAGCAGCCCGTTTCTCGGCTCGGTGACGCTCTACCTTTCGCTGCCGGCGCGCGAGCGCATGTTCAAAGCGAAGTGCTCTGCGAAGCACCACGCCGGGCGCGGGTGGGTGCTGCAGTTCGCGGAGATCGCTCCGGACGATCTTCAGCTGCTCGGCCACACGTTGCTTCGCGAGTTTGGCGTCGAGGCGCTGCCGAACCTCGAGCGACGGCTCGATGAGACTGTTCAACTGCCCTGAATTCAGCTGGTTGTCGATTTGAGTCGAGGTGTGGCTCCGCTGTAAGACGTGCGCCTCTGTCACACGGAGGTCCACATGGCGTTCCCCCAGACTTTCTCCTCTTCAGACGTCAAGCAGCCCGAAGTGGTGGCGGCGAAGCAGAGGCCGCTGGTGCTGGTGGTCGACCCCGACGAGTCGACGAGATCGGTGCTGGAGGTCGCGCTCTCGCGTGACGGCTTCGAGGTGTGGAGCGCGGGTTCGGCGGCGCAGGCCTTGCTGCTGCTGACGGGGCGCCTGCCTGACGTCATCGTCCTCGAGTCTGATCTCGGCGGCGAAGAGGGCTTCACCTTCGTGGCGCAGCTGCGCGGCGAAGATCGCTTGATGAAGGTGCCGGTGCTGCTGCTCGCGCGCGCTGACGACGAGAACGTCGAGGCGATGGCCGACGTGGTGGGCGTCGACGATTTCATTCAGAAGCCGGCGTACGCGCGCGACGTCGCGGCGCTGGTGCGGGTGGACCTTGCGCGGCGTGCCGGTGGCCCGATGTGGTTCGAGACCGCGCAGCTGCCTCCGGTGCAGTTGCTGCGCGCGCTGTTGTCGTGCCCGCGCTCGGGTCGGCTGTTGCTGGTCAACGGGCGCGCCGAGATCCGTTTCCGCGCGGGGAAGATCGTCGACGCACGCTTCGATGGTCGCGGCGGCAACGTCGACACCGTGGTGCGCGCGCTGGCGTTGACGGCGGGGCGCTACGAGCTGTTGCTGGAGCCGGTGAACGGCTTCGCCGAGCTGCAGTGCGGTCTTCGTGAAGTGGTCGAGCTCGTGCTGCCGCGCTTGCAGAAGTGGGCGCGGGTGTTGGCGCGTTCGCTGCCGCTCGACGCGAAGCTGACGGTCGATTTTTCGCGCCTCGCGACGGGCCTCAAGGCGATGCCTGATGAGATCAACCACGTCGTGCAGTTGTTCGACGGGTACCGCCCTGTCGAGAAGGTGCTCCTCGACAGCCCGCTGACCGAGACGTTGACGCTCGAGGTGGCCACGCGGCTGTACCTGATGGGCGTGTTGACGGCGGCGCGCGGAGCTGACGACGAGCTCGTGGTGTTGCGCCCGATGCCGCGCCTGTTCGAGCCCCGCGCGAGCGAAGCGCAGGAGCTGATGGAGAAGCTCTTCGCCGGCACCGCCGAGATTCGCGCCGAAGAGAACGCCAACGACGCGCCGGAAGACTGGTACCCGCAGGCGGCGAAGGGCACCGGCCTCGACGTCGCGGAGCCCGACGGCGGTTGGACGAGCGCTCCGGTGCCGTCGGTGTTGTCCGAAGGGTTGGCTCCCGAGGTGTTGCAACAGCTCAACGCCTTCCAGACGTCGATGCACGTCGAGCCCGCGCCGGTGTCTGCCGCGCAAGACTTCGCGCGTCGCGAGCCTTCGATGGGCGCCGACACCGCGATGGAGCTGGCGCTCATGCGCGCCACTGAGTCGGCGTCGATCGCCGCGATCGAAGACGACCTGAACGAGCGCTTGATGCAGGTCGACGCGCACCCGAGCGATCGCCAGGCGCGCATCGACACGCCGTACGTCGAGATGCCGCAGGTGGAGGCGAAGCCGGAGCCCGTCGCCGCCGTCGTGGCTGCTCCGTCTGTCGTCACCGATGAGCTCACCGCCGGGTTCTTCGAAGCCCCGGTTGACGCGGAGCCGCTGCCTGTCCCCGCACGCGAGCGCCGCGACGTGTGGCCGTACATCGCCGGCGCGCTGTTGATCGGCGCGATCGCGGTGATGTTCGAAGCGCGTGAAGCGCCCGTCGCCGAGCCGACGCCTGAGGTCGCGCCTGCGAGCGTGACGCCGCCTCCCGCGCTGCCTGAAGTTGAAGAGCCATATTTCTTCGCTGAAGAAGAGCTCGCGGTTGATGCGGCGCCGGTCGTCGACATCACCGAGAACCTCGCGGAGGCGACGAAGCTCTACGAAGCGGGCCACTACAAGAAGTCAGTCAGCGTGCTCGAGCAGATCGTCGTCGACGACCCGAAGGCCATCAACGCGTGGAACCTGCTGGCGCTGGCTCGCTACGACTTCGGCGACTCGAAGGGCGCGCGCACGGCGGCCGAACAGGTGCTGAGCCTCGACCCGAAGAATGGTCGCGTGCAGATCCTCCTGGCGACGCTGCACTTCGACGCGAACGAGAAAGAGCTCGGTCGCGCGGCCCTCGAGAAGTACCTCGAGCTCGAGCCCAACGGCGCGCACGTCGACGAGGCGAAGGCCCTGCTTAAGCGCTGATTTCTCGCGGGTTTTTGGGTCGTGGGGTAAACATCTGTTCACCCAATGCGCGTGCTCGGCATCGACCCCGGAAGTCGCTATCTCGGTTACGGACTCGTCGATTGGCAAGGTCGTACGGCGGTTCATGTTTCGAGCGGCGTGGTGAAGGCTGACGGCAAAGCGCCGCTGCACGTTCGCCTCTCGACCCTCTTCACGGAGCTCAAGGCGGTGCTGGAGGTCTTCCGGCCCGATGCGGTGGCCGTTGAAGGCGTCTTCACCCACAAGAATGCCCGCAGCGCGTTGATCCTCGGGCACGCGCGCGGCGTGGCGTTGTTGTTGGCGGCGCAGTCGGGGCTCGAGGTTCACGAGTACGCGCCGTCACGCGTGAAGAAGTCGGTGGGCGCAGGCGGTGGTGACTCGAAAGACTCGGTGGCGCGCATGGTCTCGCGGTTGCTGAAGCTGCCGAACGACTTCGATCGCACCGACGCTTCCGACGCGCTGGCCGTGGCGCTCTGTCATGTGCACCAGCTGCACGTTCCGAAGGTGGCGAGCACGCGACGGGGCGCTTCGTCAGACACGTTTCTGGCGCGGCTCAAGCCGTCGGTGGTGAGGGCCTCGCTGTGATCGCGCACCTCAAGGGCTTGATTCTCGAGAAGGGCGCGACCGAGGCGATCGTCGACGTGAATGGCGTCGGCTACCGCGTCGCGATGTCGCTGCTCTCGCTGGCGCGCCTGCCCGAGAAAGGTGAGCCGGTGTCGTTGCGCATTCGCACCGTCGTTCGTGAAGACGCGCTCGACCTCTACGGGTTCTCGAGCGCGCTCGAAGAAGACGTGTTTCTGCAGCTGACCACGGTGAGTCACGTCGGCCCGAAGCTGGCGATCAACGTGCTGTCGGGCCTGGAGGTCGAAGAGCTGATCGCCGCCATCGCGAAGGGCGACGTGGCGCGCCTCACAAAGATCCACGGCGTGGGCAAGAAGACGGCCGAGCGCCTGGTGCTGGAGTTGAAGGACAAGGCGAAGCTGCTGGGGTCCTCCGGCGGTCCGAAGATCAGCAAGAGCACGAAGGCGTCGCCGAAGTCTGACCTCGTCAGCGCGCTGGTGAACCTCGGCTACAAAGAAGCGCAGGCCGAGCAGGCGGCGCAGTTGGCTGAAGAGCGCGCTGGTTCGGAAGCGGCCTTCGAAGTGCTCTTTCGCGAGTCGCTCAAGTCGCTTCGCGGCTGAAGCGCGCGCAGAGCTCTCTGGTCTCATCGTCCAACGGGAAGCAGCTCTCGATGCGCAGCTCGTCGAGGTTCAGGTGCTTCGCCGCGAGGAACGTCGTCACCGTCACCAGAAAGCCGACGCGAAGAGCTCCGCGTGCGTAGGCTTCGCTCGGCTGCGCGCGGCCTGACTCGAGAAAGCTCAGGTGCCGCGATGACACGTCGGCTTCCAGAGAGAGCGCGAGTTGCGAGAGGCCACGTCGACCGCGCCAGTACTTGAGCAGGGCGGGAAAGAGGCGGCTCTTCATTCACGGCAACGTAGTCAGCCGCGCGTGACGCGGCACTTACCTCGCCACGTCATTGCTGCATCGAGGTCATCACCTCGACTGTGGCGTCATGAAAACACTGCTCACGGTCGCCGGTTTCATCGCTCTTGCCGTCGGTACCTTCGCGCTGCTGGCGCCTGTTGCGTTGCTTCGAAGCAAGGGCGCTGCGGTGTCGCCGGCGGCGGTCGTCTGGGTTCGGGAGGTCGGCGTCAGCATCTTCGCGCTCGGCGTGATGTCGCTGTTGATGCGCAACCAACCTGCGTCACCGACCCTGCGCGCGTTTCTCGTCGGCAATGCGGTGGTGCAGTTCGGCCTGTTCCCCATCGAACTCGCGGCGTGGTTCGACGGCACCATCACCGAGTTGAGCGGCATCGTGCCCAACTCGGTGCTTCACCTCGTGCTCGGCACGGCGTTCGCCGCTACTTCCTTCCGAACAAGGCCTGCTTGATGGCGAGCAGGACCACGCCGCCGACCGCCGCGACGCCGAAGCTGTAGAGGTTGAAGCCCGTCACGCCAGTGCCTCCGAAGAAGCTGAAGATGTAGCCGCCGAGGAAGGCGCCGACGATGCCGACGACGATGTTCCCGATGATGCCCTGACGTGCGTTGGTGCCCGCGAACATGCTCGCGACCCAGCCCGCGAGCCCGCCCAGAATGATCCAGCTGCAGATGCCCATGGTGTGACCTCCGGTAGGAGGCTTACGTACTCGCGCCGGGTCGATTTCAGAAGAGCGCGAGTTGTGGCTCTACCCGGGGCGGTCGCCGGAAGGTGTTCGGCGCCGACGGCCAACGAGGTGCGTCGAGGCCCAGGCGGCGCACGCAGCTGTTGAAGACCTGCGCGATGGCGTCGGCGTATTGGCCTTCGCCGCACCCCCGCACTCCGAAGCGCGAGTCGTACAACTTGCCGCCGCGCGTCTCTCGCACGCGGTGGAGGATCTTCTCGGCGCGGAGGGGCAGGGCGGCACGAATGCGCGTCTCGAAGACGTCTTTCACCGAGCCCGGCAGGCGCAACAGCACGTAGCCGGCAGACACCGCGCCCGCGTCACGCGCCGCTTCGAGCACGTACGCCATGCCTTCGTCAGACACGCCGGGAATGATCGGCGCGACCATCACGCTCACCGGCAGCCCCGCCTTCGCCAGCCGCTCGATGGTTTGAATTCGCCGCTTTGGAGTCGCGACGCCGGGCTCGATGGCGCGCGCCAATTCGACGTCCCAGATGGGAATGGAGATCGCCACGCGCACGCTGGCCTCGTGGTGGAGCTTCAACAGCACGTCGAGGTCGCGCTCGATCAACGGCGCCTTGGTGATGATCGCCACCGGGTTGCGGTACTCGGCGCACACCTCCAGGCACGAGCGCGTCAGCTTCAACGCCGCTTCGGTCGGCTGGTAGCAATCGGTGACACCCGAGAACATCACCAGGTCGCCCTTCCACGACGGGCGATCGAACTGGGCGCGCAGCAAGCGGGCCGCTTCGCGCTTCACGACGATCTTCGTGTCGAAATCAGTGCCCGCGCCCCACGACAGGTATTCGTGTGACGGGCGCGCGAAGCAGTACGCACACGCGTGGTTGCAGCCTCGGTACGGGTTGACCGAGTAGCCGAAGCCGAGATCTGGCGAGTCGTTCTTCGCCAGGATGCTCTGGCTCGCGTCGTCGTAGAGCTCGACCTTCGCGAGCGGCACTTCTTCGAGGTACTCGACCTCGGAGCTCGCCCACGGGTTGGGCGGGTTGGCGATGGCTTGCGGCTTCATTCCTCCGCAAGATTGAGGCTGAACGAGCGTTCAGGTCAAGCCGCGAGAATGCGCTCGAAGCCCAGCTGCACGCTGGCGGCGCTCGCGCGACGGCCCATGGACGTGAGGAACATCGGCACGCGATTCACTTCGACCTTCTGCACGTGGAGCGTCTCCTGCTCCCACGCGAGCGTGGCGCGCTTGGAAGACGCGCCCAAGGCGCCCATCCACTCCACGTCGGCGTTGCCGGCGCCCGCGACGAGGAAGCCGTCTTCGGTCGTCACCGCCATCGCGCCGATGCCTTCGCGTTCGCGCAGCGACTCGAGGAAGAGGTTGAGCGCCTGGTGGGCCTGTTCGCTGCGGCGGGTGCGTCGTTCTGGCTTGTTCATGGCTACGAGCCTGAAGCACCTGCGACAGGTCGCAAGAAAACGGCCTCACCGACGTCGGCGTCGCGTGAGCCACGCCAGCGCGAGCAACAACGCAGGCGCACCGAGCGAAGCCGAGTTCACGCAGCTCACGCCGAAGGAGCCCGTGTTGCGCGCGATGATGCGGCTGCGCAGCACGCCCAGCTCGTCGCACGACGTCGGCGGCTGGCCGCGCGGGTACGTCTGGCAGAAGCCCGTCGAGGTGCCGAGGTCGATGACGCGCTTGGCGGTTTCCCCGACTGGTGCCGTGGGCGCCATCGTCGAGGTCATGTCTTCGACGTGATCGAAGCCCACCGCGTGACCGATCTCGTGTGTGGCGGTGTTCTGGACGTCATTCGCGACGCAGGTGACTGCTTCGCGCCCCGCTTCACACGGCGGCGCGCTGATGGTGGTGAAGAGAAAGCGGCTGCCGTTGAACTCGATGTCGGCGTCGACGGCGACGCCGGTGCGAGTGCTGTACGTGACGGTGGTCAGCCCGATGGTGCCGTCGCTGTGATCCCAGCAGCGGTGCTCGTTGCCGCACGAGCCGTCAGACAGACACGGGTCGCTCAGCTCGACGGTGTCGCGGCAGCTCTCTTCGCGAAAGACGAGCGCGTTCTCGGTCTCGCTGCCCTTGCCGACGCGCGTGCCCGACATGCGCGCGCCCCGAATGAAGCGGAAGTCGGAGCACGTGTCAGAGACGGCCTGCCACGTCGAGAACGCCGCGTCGATCGCGGTGAACTCGCTGTCTCCCGGCGTGCGCGCGCTGCCTTGATCGTCGACCCGGTACACGTACTCGCGCTGCGACCACGTCACGCAGATGGTGGTGTTCTTCGACACGCCGGCGACGGTGCGCAGGTATTCCTGTGCAGACGCGCCGGTCGCGGAGCAGGTCACCAGCAACAGCGTGACGCGAGCGAAGCTCATTCGCGCCGGCGTCTCCGCAGCAGGCCGACGAGCAACAGCGCCGCGAACGCCCCCGGCGTTGCGCTGCAGCCCACCGGCTTTCCGAGCTCTGGCGAGACGGTCTTCAACAGGCAGGTCTTCGACGGCAGTCCCGCCGGGTAGGCCTCACACACGAAGCGCGCGGTGCCACTGTCGAGCGCGCGCTTCTTGAGCTCTCCGAGCTGCGCGGTGGGCGCCATGGTGCTCGCGGCCTGCCCGATGTGACTCAAGCCGAGCAGGTGCCCCAGTTCGTGCGTCGCGGTGTTCTGAATGTCGGTCGCGACGCAGCCCTGGTTGATGGCCGGAGGGATACACGGAGGCGCGTCGACCGTCGTGAAGACGAAGCTGGGCTTATTGAACTCGATGTCGGAGTCGAGAATGCGGCCAGTGTCGGGGTTGTACGACGTGGTGGTGATGGCGATCGCCGCCTCTTGATGCTGCCAGCAATCGAACTTCGTGCCGCAGTCGTCGTTGTCGGGGTGCCAGCACGCGTCGGTGGCCGCGACGACGTCGGTGCACTTCCTGAAGCGGAAGAGCACGACGTTCTGGTTCTCTTCACCGCGGAACAAGCCGGTCTGCCGCGACGTGGTGCGCTCGCCGTCGGTCAACGTCAGGCTCGAGCACGAGTTGAGCTGCTGACTCCACGTGGTGACGGACGCCTTGAACGCCGTGAACGAGCTCTCGCCCGCGTTCTCGGGGTTGCCGTCGACGTTCTGGTGAAGCGTGATCGCGGTGTTCTCGGGCCACCACAGGCACTGCGACATGTTGTCGTTCGAATTGACGCGGCTGCGCACGTAGCCCGACTGCGCGAGCACGATCGCCAGGCCCAGTTGAACGATCATGGCGTGACCTTCACCGGGCCGTTGGTCGTCGGCACCGTCACGCCGCTCGCGGCGAGCACCTGCGCGCGCAGCGACGTGAGCGAGAGCGTCAACGAAGCCGGCTGCACGGGCTGCCGCGTCGCCGGGTCGAGGAAGAGCGCGTCGCCTTCGATGGCCTGGCGTGCGTCGTCGCCGTCGACGCGGAAGACGCCCTGCATCATGCCGGTGAGCAGAAAGCGCTCGCCGCGCGGCTCGAGAAACAGCACCACGTCGTCGCCCACACGAAACGGAATCGTGCCGTGCACCAGCTGGCCGACCTCGCCGATCACGCCGCCTTGCTGCATGACGGTGACGGTCTTCTGCGGCGCGCCTTTCCACGTCTCGCGCACCTCGAGAACGGTGTCCGTCATGATGCGCGCGCCATCACGTGTCCACCGCGCGACGGTAGACTTCACGGTGCCACGCACCACTGACCCCGAGCCGCGCGTCAGGCCCGCAACGTCGAGCGCGAGCAGCGTGGTGCCGTGCGCGATCGCGGCGAGCAGCAACGCGCCGGGCACGAAGAATCGAAAGAGACGATGCATGGCGGGCACCATAGCGCTTCTGCTACAGCGCGCCCGCCATGAAGCCCCGCGTTCGATTCGCTCCGTCTCCCACTGGCTATCTGCACATCGGCGGCGCCCGCACCGCGCTCTGGAACTGGCTGTACGCGCGGCGGCTCGGCGGCACGTTCGTGCTCCGCATCGAAGACACCGATCAAGAGCGCAGCACGCCAGAGTCAGTGAAGGCGATCCTCGACGGGCTCAACTGGCTCGGCATCGACTGGGACGAAGGCCCGGGGAAGGGCGGCCCGTACCCGCCGTACTTTCAGATGGAGAAGCTCAAGCGCTACCACGACGTCGCCGAGCAGCTCATCGCCGAGGGCAAGGCGTACCGCGACTACACGACCGAAGAAGAGACCGCGCAGCTGCGGAGAGACTTCGCCGCGTCGAAGGGCCTCACGGACAAAGACGATCTGCGCAAAGCCGGCTTCAAGTACTCGAGCCCGTGGCGCGAGAAGACCGAGAAGCTCGAGAAGCCCTTCGTCGTGCGCTTCAAGCTGCAGCCCAAAGGTGAGCGCATCGGCTTCGATGATCTCGTGCTGGGGCGCCTCGAGAAGCCCGACGACGATCTCGATGACTTCGTGTTGCTCCGCACCGATGGCATTCCGCTCTACAACTTCAGCTGCGTGGTCGACGACCACGACATGGCCATCACCCACGTGGGCCGTGGCCAGGAGCACATCAACTCGACGTATTCACAGGTGGCGCTCTACCTGGCGCTGGGTTGGCAACAGCCGGTCTTCGCGCACTTCCCGCTGATCCTCGGGCAGAACAACGAGAAGCTCAGCAAGCGCAAGCACCCCGAGGCAGACGTGATGGCGCACCAGCGCGCCGGCGTGTTGCCGCACGCGCTGCTCAACTTCATCTGCCGGCTCGGCTGGAGCCATGGCAACGACGAGCTCTTCACGCGCGCGCAGCTGGTCGAGTTCTTCGACTTCGCAGACGTCGGCAAGACCAACGGCGTGTGGAACGCGCAGAAGTTGTTGTCGATCAACGAGCACTGGATCAAGACGACGCCGCCTACGGAGATCGCCGCCACGCTCGTGCCGTACCTCAAGGCGCTCGAGGTCGACGCTGCGGCCGACGCGAAGCTCGAGAGCGCGGTGAAGGCGTTTGCGCCGCGCGCCAAGACGCTGGTCGACATGGCTCAGTCGATCAAGCCGTACTACGCGCGCGGGGTAACGTTGGACGCGGCCGCCGCGGCCAAGCACCTCGACGCCACAGGCAAAGACATGCTCACCAGGGCCCGCGCGAAGCTCGCGGCGCTGCCGGAGTGGACGGCGCCCGTCATCGACCCCATCGTCGACGTGATCGCCACCGAGACGGGCGCGAAGAAGGGCGCCATCGCGCAGCCGCTTCGGGTCGCGGCCACCGGCGGCACCACCAGCCCCGGCATCGGCGACACGCTCGCGCTCCTTGGTCGTGACGAGACGATGCTCCGCATCGACGCTGCGCTTGGAAGCTGAACCGACACCGCAGCGGAGCTTGAAGGCTCAGGTTCGTGAGCTCCTCGAGGGGCTCGGCGGCGAACCGGCGATCATCGTCTACGCGGCGAGCGTGCTGCTCATCGTCTCGCACTACCAGGGCTCGGCCGGGTATTTCAGATCGCTGGTCGGTGCGCGCTTTGACGATCACCCGTGGGCCGGCGTGCACGGCTACTTCTGGTGGTTCGGGACGAGCTTCGTGCTGTACCTCGTGATGCCGATCATCATCGCGTTCGCCACGCGCGGCAGCTTTCACGAGCGCTACGGGTTTCAGCTCGGCGACTGGCGGGCAGGGCTGAAGATCAGCGCCTTGTTCCTCGCGGTGATGCTGCCGGCGACGTGGTTCGCCTCCACCTTGTCGTCGTTCAAGGGCATCTACCCGCTCGCCGGGCAGTCTTCGTACATGGAGAACCTCGGCGGTGGAAAGTCGGCCATCAGCTGGCCGCTCTTCCTCACGTACGAGGCGGGCTACGTCGCCTATTTCTTCGCGTGGGAGTTTCTCTTCCGCGGGTGGATGGTGCACGGCCTGGTGCCGAAGTGGGGTCGCGCGCAGGCGATACTGGTGCAGGTGGTGCCCTTCGCCGTGATGCACCTGGGCAAGGCCGAGCTCGAGGCCATCGGGTCGATCATCGCCGGTGTGGCGCTCGGCATTCTGTCGGTGAGAACGCGCAGTTTTTATTACGGCGTGTTGCTGCACGGCGCCGTGGCGGTGTGGATGGACTGGCTGTCAGTGCATTCGAAGTTGCTCGGCGCTTGACAGCGTTTCGCCCGATCGATACTTGCGCGCCGCGAATGGGGCGAGCACTCATCACCGGGTTGTCGTTGTTGGCGGTGAGCGCGTGGGCGGAGACGGAGTTGGGAGCGCAACTCCCGGACGGCGCACGAAAGGTGGCGGAGCATCGCTACAAGTCGTCGACCGACTGGGAAGGCACGTGGAAGTACTACAAGAACGTGTACCCAGCGTCGTCGTACCCACGCAAAGACGTGGTGAATCAGCCGGGTGTGAAGGCGATGCACATCGTCAACACGTCAGGAAAAGGTGGTTGGGAAGGTCTCAACATTTACGAAGCGAACGATGAAGTTCGCATCTATGTGGTGCCGGGCAGCAGTAGTGGTAAGAGCCCGAAAAAAAAGTAGTCCCGAATATTGGGGAATCGTCCAACGGCAGGACTCCAGACTCTGACTCTGGCTATCTAGGTTCGAATCCTAGTTCCCCAGTTGAAGTAACCAGCGCCTCCGAGAGAAATCTCGGGGGCGTTTTCGTTCGTTTCCATGAAGCCACGGCGCTCCATCGCGAG
>JAMHXF010000109.1:0-9780 GCA_035910535.1 Archangium sp.
GCGGCTCGCTGCACCACAACGAGTCGACGGGGAAGACCTTGAAGTCGAACGAGCGGATCTCTGCGCCGTCGATGGTGCGCTGATCTTTGAGCGGCACTTCGACCACCGCGTCGATGCGGTTGAGGTACTTCGCGAACGCGCCGCCGTGGCTCAAGATCACCTGACGGCCATCGGGGTCGGTGAGGATCTGCGGCGGGTTGAGCACGATGTGCAGGTGGCCGCCGAGGATCGCGTCGACGCCACGCACGCCGGGAATTTCGACGTGCACCACCGAGGCCGGGTCGCCCGGAGTGCCGAACGTATCGAGCACCTTCCACGGGTTGTGCGCGCGCTCGACGAAGGGCCTGGCGAGGCTCCACTCGTAGAACGCGTCGTAGCCCTGAATGAGATCCTGATCTTCGGTGAGGCCGGCGTGGCTGGTGATGAGGATCAGGTCGACGGCGGGGCGCAGGAAGTCGACGTAGCTGCGGGTGATCTCGTTCTGCTCGAGCGGAATGGCCTGCAGCGAGTTGCCCTGCTCGACGATGGAGTTGAGCGAGCCGAAGTTGCCCAGCCCGATGATGGCCACGCGCAGGCCCTTCACGTTCTTGATCGTGTAGGGCGAGGTGAAGAGCTGCGTCGCGTTGCTCCCCGACTGGTTCATGTCTTCCCACTGGTAGTTGGCGACCAGCACGGGGAAGCGCGCCGCGTCGCGCGCCTGCTTGGTGAAGTTGGCCGAGCCGGCGTCGAACTCGTGGTTGCCGACGACCGCCGCGTCGAGGCCGATGAGCGAGAGAAAGCGGTACTCGGCTTCGCCCAGGTTCAGGTTGAAGATCGGCGCGCCCTGAAACGAGTCACCGGAGTCGAGGTGCACCACGCGATCGGCGCGCGCGCGCTCACGGGCGACCAACGACGCGATGCGCACCGCGCCACCGAACGGGCCCGCTTCGGGAATGAGCCCGAGGTCGGTGTCGGTCTTGAGCGGGTTGAAGTCGTACGGAAGCAAGCGCGAGTGCAGGTCAGAGGTGTGCAGGAACGTGAGGCGAACGTGCTGACCCGAGAGGTCGAGCTCGTAGCCTTCGAGCGTTGGCAGGCACGACGTCTGAACCATCGACGCGGCGAGGAGTGCCGACAGCAACACAGGCTTGAGGAGCCGGTGCGCCAGCGAGTGGAGCGAGGAACGGCGAAGCGTCATGGGTCGTGCTCGTCGGAGGGCGATTCGGCCGTGCGTGAAAAACGCCCGGGCACATACGCGCCCACGCGCCTCTGGTAAAGCCTCGACTCGATGCGACACGCCCCTGTGACCCGCCTCGACGTCGTCGAAGACTTCACCTCCACCGGGCGCTGCGACGAAGGGTTTCTCCACGTGCGTCGGTTGCGCGTACGAAACGAGCGCGTCGACGGCTCTCATTCACCCGTGTACCGCGTCGACGTCATCGATCGCCCGCGGCTCGACGCCGTGGCCGCGCTGGTCTGGCGAAGCACCCCGGGAGGGTTCGAATTCCTCACGAGGCAGAACCTGCGGCCCGCTGCGTACTTTCGTCACGACAAGGTGCCGACCGTGCCTGACGAGCGTTCACACCTGTTCTGCGAAGAGATCGTCGCGGGGCTGCTCGAAGACGTCGATCGCGGCGAAGCGGGGCTGCGGCACCGCGCTGCAGAAGAGGTCTACGAAGAAGCGGGCTACCGCGTCGAACCGTCGCGCGTGGTGTTGTTGGGCCCTCCGTTCTTCGTCGCGCCGGGCATCCTGAGCGAGAAGATCTTCCTTACGGCGGTTGACGTCACCGGGCTCGACGCGCTGGTCGCTCCCGGTGACGGCAGCCCGTTGGAAGAGGGCGGGGTCATCGAGTGGCGCAGCCAGGCGTCGCTGGAACGCGCGCTCTCCGACGGCACCATTCAAGACGCGAAGACCGAGCTCGCGCTGGCGCGGTTCCTCGCGCGGCGTTGATCAGTTGCCGCCGAGCTCGACGCGCATCGTGCGCTCGACGCCACCGATGAAAGAGATCGACTGATCGCTCGATTCACCGGAGCTCAAGTCGACCAGGCGCACGGTGTGTTGCCCCGCGGCGATGTCGAGCCTGAGCGGCGAGGTGCCCTTGAGCGCGCCGTCGATCCACACCTGTACGGTGCCGCCCACCGCGATGACGTTGAGCTCGGCGACCGACGGCAGCTTCGCAACGGGCGCAGGTTTCGGCGCTGGCGTCGGGCGCTCCCGAATGGGCGCCGGTGTCTTGACGACGTCCGGAGGGTCGAACTCGAGCGCGTCGAATTGGGCTTCGACGATTGGCGGCGCTGCAGCGGCGGTGTCGGGCCACTGATCCCACGAAGGGGTCTTCTCGTCGGTGCTGACGGGCGCAGGTGCCGGCACGTCGAGCGTCGACCGCGCGTCGGAGCGCGTCACCACCAACACGCCGAAGAGCAACGCGAGGGTTGCTGCGCTGGCGGCGATCCACGCCACCGGTTGGCGCACCCTGTTCACGAGCGACGGCGTGTGCGCGTGACGCTCGTTGTTGGTGATGATGTCGGCTGGCTTCAGCTCGCTGGTCGGCACCTCTTCCGAAACGAGGCCTGGCTCTTTGAGCGCGAAGGCCTCGTCAGTGGGCGCGCCCGGGGCTCCAGCCGCCGACGCAGGCGAGAGCTCCTGCAGCCAGTCACCGAGCTCCGAGGCCTCGACCATCGTCTTCGCCGAGAAGAGAAAGGCCCGGAGCGCGCTGCTCATTTCTTTGGCCGTCGCGTAGCGCGCCGATGGATCGGCCGAGAGCGCCCGCAACAGAATGGTCTCGAGCTCGGGCTGCAGCCACGGCGCGGTTTCAGTGGGCGAGGGCAGCCGTCGCGAGGTGATCGACGCGACGATCTCTGCCTGATCAGAATGATTGAACGGGTGCTGGAGCGTGGCCGCCTCCCACAAGCACACGCCCAGCGACCAGACGTCGGTGCGCTTGTCGACGCCGCGCCCTGAAATCTGCTCGGGCGAGGCGTACTTGAGCTTGCCCTTCACGAGCCCCGACGCGGTCTGCTCGAGGCGCTCCTTCGCGTGCGCGATGCCGAAGTCGACCACCTTCACCGCGCCCGAGTACGTCACCATGATGTTGTGCGGCGACACGTCGCGATGAACGATCTCGAGCGGCACGCCTTCCGCCGACTTCGCCTCGTGCGCCGCGTGAAGCCCGTCAGCCGCGTCGGCGATGATGCGCGCGACGTAGTGCTGGTACGTCTCGTAGAAGTACCGCGAGGTCTCCTTCGACGGCCCCGTGGCCTCGACCTCTTTGACGATCTGCCCGAGCGTTTTCCCGTTCAGGTATTCCATGACAAGGAAGTGCGAGCCGTTCGCGACTCCCACTTCGATGACGTTGCACACGTGCGGGTGCTCGATCTGAATCGCTACGCGCGCTTCGTCGAGGAACATGCGCACGAACGACGCTTCCCTCGCGAGATGCGGGTGCATGACCTTCAGCGCCACCGGCTTCGAGAAGTCCTTCGTCCAGCTGTCTCGCTGCGCCAGGTACACCGTACCCATGCCGCCCGAGGCGATGCGCCGCACGATCCGGTACGAGCCGAGGCGCACCTCCGCGACGTTCACGTCCGTGGCTACTCTGTCTTGCATGTTGAACTGACCGCCCCCGTAGGTGGGAATTACAGCGCTCAGATCACATAAATCGCAAGCTCTCGGCGCGCAGGGCCGAATGGACCCGTCAGGTAATTCCTGATGGAGCGGCGCAGCTCAGTGCGCTGGCGGTTTGCTCTGTGGCTTCGCGTTCCACACACACGTACACAGGAACAACCCGAGGATCGCCATCGGCACCATCGCGAGCGGCCAGTTGCTCCAGTTCGCGGGTTCCTGTGCAGCGACGCCTTCGGGGCGCAGTCGGCTCACCACCAACGGTAGACACGATAGTGGCCCTACCAAGGCTTCTATGTCCGCGAGTTCAAGTACCGGCGCTACGAGGCTGGTGCGACTCCGTACATGCCGCCACTGCGCTCCTCCGGGCGCGCTCTCCTCCTTTGTCTACTGGTATAGATGGCCTAAAAACCATCCGAATCGCGCGGAACTCCCGGACAAGTGGAATGATAAGTTCGCCCACTGCATGGCAAATTGATGGTCAGCCAGTATTGGGGAGGTGGACACTGTAATGTTAGTGGATGTCAATGATGCGGCCGACCTGGCCTCGTATGTATGTGGAGTCGAAGGCAAGAAGGACCAGGGCCCACAATCGAGTGCATGGGACTTTGATGCGAACCTTTTCAAGGCGAGCCATGCTTTTTCGTGTAGCTCATCATGCTCAAGACACTTGGAGCAGTAAGCGCTTTGGTGATGTTTGTGCTAGGTATTTCGTGTCTTCTTAGGGACTTGCGAATTGCCAGTTGCCATGAGGGGGGCCTATGGGATTCGTCTAGGTCATTATGTGTGAAGCCTCGACACGGTCCATGTCTTGACGCAGATTGCCTCTTGGCGTGCAAGGCAGGCGGCTGCGAGGGTGGTGCGCTGGAATGTATCACGCGTCAGGCAGAGTGGATTTGTGTATTTAATTGCTCGGAGCGAGAGTTGTGCGACGAATGCGTGCGCACTCGAAGGCGGGAGTCTGACGCGAGTTTGAATGTTGATGTGTGTCGTTCGGGTCTTCGTAATGTCGAGCTTGGTGAGTATCGGTTGGTGGAGGACCGGTAACGGGGTGTTGTGAGGTGCGGCTTGGGCGGACGAAGGCCTGGATGAGACCAGAGACAGTCAAACTGGAGATCGTCGAAAATGGCAAAAGGAGAAGGAGTTCGAGGACAAGCGCAGAAACAAACCACAACAACCGCTGCCGCCCCTTCCGGATCCGAACAAGCAAAATTAGTCGCTTGGCTGGCGCGGGTAGGCGTCCGGCAGTCGGATCGGTGCTGTCCGGATGGCCGTGTGGTCTGGGTTGTCGATCGACGTCCCACGGTGCTTGCTGAGATTTCCAAGTTGAGGGGCGCGCTGAGGACGCCGATGGCCGACCGCCGACGTGCATGGATGATGTCGATGTTGGCCTTTCTGCTCGCAGTCGTGCGTGGACGCACGGTTGAGGTCGAGCGGCTTGAGGCGGCGGCAGTCAAACTGGGTGAGCCGGCTGCTCTGTACACTGTCGGTGTCTGGCTCGTGGAGAAGGGGCGATATGCGGACGCTGTTCGTGCCCTTACGAAAGCGCTGCTTGAAGGTCGAACGGAAGCACTTGTTGAACTCGGAAAGCTCTATGGTCGCGGGCGCGGCGTAAGTCACGACCGGCGCAAGGCTTTGGCGCTCTTGAAGCGCGGCTATCGCATTCATGGCTCGCCGGAGGCGGCGTACTGGATTGGCTCTCTGTATGACTTCGAGCTTCCTCGCCGGTCGCGGCTCGCTGTCTCGTGGTACCGAAAAGCAGCGGAAATGGGGGCGTCATCTGCGATGTTTAACTTGGCGGATTTGCTTGAGCGCGGTGACGGAGTTCGACGCTCTCTGCGAGAGGCCCTCAAATGGTACCGGTTGGCTGCGAAGGCGGGTCACATGCGGGCTCACCACGCAATCGACGCGATTCATCGCGGGCAGTTGCTTCCCAGAAGTTGAAGCGGCCTGACTCACGTTCAACGCGGTCCGGAACCTGTTCCGATTCACCCGACGTCAGTGAGCGGCGGCTGACTTGCTCTGCGGCTTCGCGTTCCACACCCGCGTACACAGGAACAACCCGAGGATCGCCATCGGCACCATCGCGAGCGGCCAGTTGCTCCAATTCGCGGGTTCCTGTGCAGCGACGCCTTCGGGGAGCAGTCTGCTCACCACCAACGATTGCAGCCCGGTGCCCAGGTAGACGAAGCCGTCGATGATGCCCACGGCCACGCCAGCGTTCTTCTTGCCTCCGAAGTCTGCGGAAGCGGTGCCCGAGAGCATGCCGTGCACGCCCACGTAGTTGAGCGCCATGAAGATCAGCACCCAGCCGACCCAGTGGTACGTGAGCCCGAAGTACATGGCGATCGCGCCCACGGTGATGCCGCCGTACAAAACAGACGCCACCGGCCCGCGGCGCGAATTGAAAACTTTGTCAGAAATGACACCGGCCATGATGCCGCCGACGATTCCAAACACACACAGCAACAGCCCCCAGTTCTTGCTGACGAAGTCGTCTTGCCAGAGCACGGCTTTGCTGAACTTCGGGTACCAGCTCATGACGCCGTTGCGCAGGAAGCCTGTGCAGAACTCGATGCCGACGATGAACAGAATGACCCGGTTGGTCAGCATCTTCGTGAAGACCTGAACCACGCTCGCCTTGGAGTCGATGGCGCCGCTGTCGTCGCCGACCTCGAAGTCGGGGTGGCCGGTGTCGCTGGGCGTGTCGCGCACCAGGAAGAACGCCGCCGCGAAGGCGCCGAGCAACACGACGGCGGGAATGAGCGCCACCATCCACGGTGAGCTGGGCAGGCCCTTGGCGATGGCTTCGCTCCAGTCGTACCCGAAGTAGATGCCCAGCGAGATCAAGATGCCGAACACGCCGCCCTGCACGCCGCGCTCGCGCACGTGGAACCAGGCCGCGTTGACCTTGACGATCGAGACCGCGCCGAAGCTCTGAAAATACATGTCGAGCCCGTAGAGCACCGCCAGCCACGGCACGAGCCCGCCCGGCAGCACCACGCCCTGCGCTTTGTGCGCGTACACCACGGCCGCCATCAACAGGTTGGCGATGGCCGCGCCGAACGCCGAAATGAGGATCGTCTTCCGGCCGCCCAGCTTGTCGGTGAGCGGGCCGTTGATCAGAAACGACAGGCCATACACGAAGGTGCCGACCGCGAAGATGGTGCCGAACTCTTTGTTGTTGCTGCCCAGCGCGCTGGTGAGCGCGTTCACGTTGTACCGGCCGAAGTACAGAAACGCGTACACCATGCCCAGCGGGAACCAGTTCCAGAACCGGCGCCGCTTGAAGGCCTCACTGTGGCCGAGATCAACGGAAGGCAATCGCCACAGCACGAGCGCGATGGCTCCGAGCAGCAGCAAGATCGGCAGCAGGTTCGACAGCCAGACCGGCATGGGGTCGGGCAAGTCCCACACGGCCCGCGGGCGGTCAACGCAAACTGCTGTGACGCGACATCCCCCCGGAATTCGGGGGCTCGGCCATGGCATGTCACGTCGTTGTCACATAAGGTTCGCCGCGTGGCAGACACGGGTTCGCCGGAGCTCTTCGACACCAAGGTCGAAGTTCACGACCGGAAGCAGTTCGAGCTGAAGCTGGAGTACCAGCCCTCCGGCACGGACCCCGAGTCGGAGTACCTCGTCGAGACGCTGCTCTTCGTGCCGCGCAGCCTCAACATCGACGAGGGTACGTGGAGCCGCGAGCAGTTCTACCGAGACCTCCACAACTACGTTCGCCTCAAGACGCCAGTGCTCTCGTTCGAAGAGCTGCTCAGCGGTACGCACTCGCCGCTCAAGCAACTCGAGGAGCGCATTCCGCTGGGCCTGCTCGGCACCGTGGGCGAGGTCGTCTACGACGCGAAGATGTTGGCGTGCACGATGCGCGGCGCGCTGCGGCGCTTCGCGCGCGGCATGAAGAAAGAGTGCGCGCACCTGCTGCGCGGCGCGCAAGCCGACCAGTGCGCGCCGCCCGATTCTCCGGCGCACCTGCTCTCGCTCGCGCGGAGATCGATCAACGCCACGCAGGAAATCCTGAGGCGCTTCCGCAGCACGTCGGCGCAGCTGGCCGAGAAGTACCCGCTGGGTGACAAGGTCGAGGCCGCGCTGCGACTGGTCGACGAGTACTTGTCGCTGCTGGTCGAGCAGTACTTCCGCCGCATCGTCGTGCAGATGGACCAGATGCCGCGCTCCGGCGCGTACATCGACCTGCGCCGCGAGCTGATGGACGTGGTGATCGCCGACGAGAGCTACCGCCGCGCGAACCGCTTGCCGTCGGTGCTCGCGCCTGAAGGTGACAACGAGGAGTACTCGCACCGCGTCGGGTTCTTGAAGAAGTTCTGCATGAACATCCTCTTCTTGAAGGTGCAGCGCTCGAGCCCGCGCAAGGCCTGGGAGGAGCTGCTCTTCGCGCTCGCCGCCGGCAGCTCCATGGCGTTCGCGCTCGGCGTGGGCCTCTTCGCCCAGTCGCGCTACCCGCAGGCGAGCTTCAACTTCTTCATGCTGGCCGTGGTCGGCTACATGTTCAAAGACCGCTTGAAAGAAGGCCTGCGCCGCGTGCTCGCGTCGTACGCCGGCAAGTTTCTCTACGAGCGCACCACGCGCATCACCGACCCGGTCACGCAAGACGACGTGGGCGTGTGCCGCGAAAAAATCGACTACGGCGCTGCGGTGCACGTGCCTGAAGACATCGCCAGGCTGCGCGCCAAAGACGACCTCGTGACCGTGGCGCAGGGCGAGCTCGCCGAGACCGTCATCCGCTACCGGAAGAAGATCATCCTCGAGTCAGAAATGTTGCCGCGCATCGGTGACGGGCTTGTCACCGGCGTCACCGACATCATCCGGCTCAACATCGGTCGACTGCTGCACGACATGGACGACCCCGAGTACGCGCTCGACTACGTCGACCTCGAGGACTTCTCGGTCGGCAAGTTGCAGATGGCCAAGAGCTACCGCGTGGACGTGGCCTTCCGCTTCTCGCTCGACGACGGGCGCCACCAACGCACCTCCGTGCGCCTCGTGCGGCTGGTGCTCGATCGCAACGGCATCAAGCGCATGAGCGAGCTGGCGCCCGAGACCGTGGTGAAGCAGTCGGTGCCCGAGCGCAACCGCCTGGCCGCCGCCGCTGCAGTGACGCATTGAGTCGGTTGGTTTGGTAGGCGCGCGAGCGCTGATGTTGGTAGAGGCGCACGCGCCATGAGTGACTACCTCCATCGCGTCGCCGTCGATTGGCACAAGACGCTCGAGCAGATCCTGACTGTCGCCACGAAGTCGGGCCCGCAGGGTTTGTTGGTGTTCGACCTCGACTCGACGGTGTTCGACAACCGCCCGCGTCAGGCGCGCATCGTGCGTGAGTTCGGCCACGCGAAGAAGTTCGACAAGTTGTTGGCCTGCCAGCCCTGGCACTTCACCAGCGGTTGGGACCTGCGCGGCTCCGTCATCGCGTGCGGCCATTCAAAAGAAGAGGCCGACGCCATGTACCCGGCGCTCAAGGCCTTCTGGCAAGACCGCTTCTTCACCAGCGACTACGCGCGCGACGACATCGAGATCGTCGGGGCGCCGCGCTTTCTGCACGCGCTCGACTACGTGAAGGCGCGGGTGATCTACGTCACCGGCCGCCACGAGGCGATGCGTGAAGGCACCGAGGCGTGCATCGAGCGCTGCCAGATGCCGATGCCGCGGAAGAACGGCCACGTTCAGCTGTTGATGAAGCCGCTGCTCCCCGACAGCGACGACGACTACAAGCGCGCCGTTCACGATCACCTCAAGCAGATGGGCACCGTGCTCGCCGCGTTCGACAACGAGCCCACGCACATCAACGACTACGCCATCAAGTTCGAGCAGGCGATCCCCGTGCACCTCGCGACCGATCATTCTGGCCGCGACGTGAAGCTGCACGAGCGCTGCATTTCGATTCCCCACTTCGCTTACTGAAACCAAGGAGTCAGTACCGTGCCCAGCACTGAAGTGTTGCTGACGATGTACCGGAAGATGCTGCTCGCCCGTCGCTTCGAAGAGAAAGCGGGGCAGGCGTACGGCCTGAAGAAGATTCAGGGCTTCTGCCACCTCTACATCGGCCAGGAAGCCGTCGTCGTCGGCATCAATGAAGCCATCGAGCCCACCGACTACGTGATGACGGGCTACCGCGACCACGTGCACCCGCTGGTGCGCGGCGCCGACGCGGGCAT
>JAMHXF010000110.1:0-2765 GCA_035910535.1 Archangium sp.
ATAGGTACCGGCGCGAAGCCGCGTCGCCAGAGCACCAAGGTTCTGCTCTAGGTCCGCCGCAAACTCCGTTGCCGTTTTCCCATCGACCCCAGGCGCACCGTCTTTGCGGGTTCGGCGATACGCCTCCCGCAACCAGTCGAGGTCGATCACGTGCGCGACGCTGGTGAGCGCTCGCTGTCGGTCCGTGTTCGCCAGCTCTGCGATTCGTCGAAGTTTCGTTGTGACGTTCCCCGAGCACAGCGTCTCGGACGTCGGTCCCTTCTTCGATCTGTAGCTCGATCGCCCCTTCCCTCCGCCGAGTCCCGTGGGCAACGGTTCCCCGGCTTCGTCGGTACTACGGGCGACTCCGACTCCTGCGTGTTCGTCGCGCTTCATTTCGTTGCCTTCATTCGGCGCTACCTCGATTGCACCCGCTGTTCGCTCCCTCGGGCGCGGGGGCGACGCTCCGGGGCCTGGCACCATCGACGGGGTGCCTTCCGTTGTTCGACGAGGAAACACACAGGTCTCTCAGGTTCCTGGGGAACCCCGATGCCGGCGTGCCGTGCTCTTGGACCCCGGGGAGCGACGACGCCTGGTACGCGGCGTCGTCGTGTTGCCTTCCGCTCAGAAGACCACGTCGGCCTCCCATCTCTCTCTTTCGGGGCTGGATCACACGGCCCACAGGCTCGCTGTCCACGCTTCGCAGGCCGGGTCGCCCCGACACCACGCAAGACTCGCTTACGAGCGGTTGCCTCCCGCTCGCCGGGATTGGTTACCCGGTGGGTTCCGTTGAGGGCTTTCGCTTGGCTTCTCAGTTCATGCTTCCTCCTCCCAGGTGTCAGGCGCCACGTAAAATGACCCCCGCGCGCCACTAAAACTGACCCCTCCCCCTGGGAGGGTAAGCGATGAGAAAGACGCACGAAAACGAGACCGGGACGATGGTCGTCCCGATGCTGGATCCCGAGATCGTGGTGCGGATCCGCCTACTGCAGCAGCTTCGCTGGGGCAGCAAGCGGATCGCGCGTGAGCTGGGCATCGCGCGCAACAGCGTGCGCCGGTACCTGCGTGGAGGCGCCGCTGCCGAAGTTCAGGCGCGGCCGAACGCGCGGACGCTCGATGCCGACCAGGAGGCGCTGGCGCGCGAGCTCCTGGATGGCGCCGCCGCCGGCAACGCCGTCGTCGTGCAACAGCTGCTCGCTGAGCGCGAGGTCGACGTGCCGCTGCGCACGCTGCAGCGCACGCTCGAGCCGCACCGCCAGGCGCGACGCGCAGCGCAACTCGCGACGGTGCGGTACGAGACGCCGCCGGGCGCGCAGCTCCAGATCGACTTCGGCGAGAAGTGGATCGTGATCGGCGGCGAGCGCACGAAGGTGCACCTGTTCGTCGCGGTGCTCGGCTACTCGCGCCGGATCTTCGTGCGCGCGTCGTTGAGCCAGCGGCAGGACGACTGGCGCGAGGGCCTGGCTGCTGCCTTCCGGACGTTCGGCGGCGTCACGGCGAAGATCCTGATCGATCGCGCCGGCGCCCTCGTGATCGGCCAGGAACGTGAGACCGGCACCGCCCGCATTCATCCCGCGTTCGCGGCCTTCTGCAAAGACTGGGGCGTCGAGGTGACGGCGTGCCGGCCGTATCGCGCACGCACCAAGGGCAAGACCGAGTCGGGCGTCGGCTACGTGAAGCGCAACGGGATCGCCGGGCGCGCCTTCGACAGCTTCGCCGCGCTCGAGGCGCACCTCGCGCAGTGGATGAGCGAGGCCGACCGCCGCGTCCACGGCACGACGCACGAGCAGCCCTGCGTGCTCTTCGAGCGTGCCGAGCGCGCCGCGCTGCAGCCGCTGCCGGCAGCGCCATTGCGCGTCCGCGAGCGGCGTCTGCAGCGCCGGGTCGCGACCGACTGTTTCGTCGACATCGACACCGTGCGCTACAGCGTTCCGCATGCGCTCGTGCGGCGGCACGTCGAGGTCGTCGTCGGCGACGCCGACGTCGTGATCTACGACGGTCGCGTCGAGGTCGCCCGCCACCGACGCGGCACCGAGCCGCACCAGCGCATCGTGAACCCGCGCCATCTCGACGGCCTCTATCGGCGCCGTCACGACGACGCGCCGACCGAGCGTTCGCCGCTGGCTCGCAGCCTCGACGTCTACGCCGAGGCCGTCGGAGGTGCGCCATGAGCGAGCTGGTGCGTGCGCGCGTCGAGGAGCGGCTCGTCAAGCTGCGCCTCGGCGCGGTCGCGCAACGCCTCGACGGGATCCTGTCCGCCGCCGCGCGCGCCGAGCCGACCTATCTCGACTTCCTCGATCAACTGCTCGCCGAGGAGACCGATGCGAAGCAGAAGAAGCGCGTCGCGATGGGCATCCAGATCGCCCACTTCCCCGCCGTCAAGACTCTCGAGGAGTTCGACTTCAAGTTCCAGCCGTCCATCGACCAGAAGCTCGTGCGCGAGCTCGCCACCGGCCGCTTCGTCGCCGGCGCCGAGAACGTGCTGCTCTTCGGCCCGCCTGGCGTCGGCAAAACCCACCTCGCCGTTGCCCTCGGCCGTGCCGTCGTCGAGGCCGGCCACTCCGCCCTGTTCGTCACCGCCACCTCGTTGCTCGCCACGCTGGCCAAGGCCCAGCAGGAAGGGAAGCTCGCCGACCAGATCGCCTTCTACGCCAAACCCAAGCTGCTCGTCGTCGACGAGCTGGGCTACCTGCCGCTCGAGAAGCACACCGCCAACCTGTTCTTCCAGCTCGTCAGCCGACGCTACGAGCGCGGCAGCATGCTCATCACCACCAACCAGACCATCA
>JAMHXF010000111.1:0-343079 GCA_035910535.1 Archangium sp.
CGGCTTCGTGCAGGTGCTCGGTGCGCACGGCCCGGTGGTCACGCGCGTGTGGGGCAACGAGTACTTCGACGCCTCGAGCTGGGCTGATCACCGCGGGGCGGTGCCGCTGGGTGATCAACGCACGGTGTTCGTCTCGGCGCTCACGCTGGGTCGCATCACGCTGGGCAGCATCGGCTTTCTGTTGCCGGGCGTGTTCGGCGACGGTGGCCAGCACGTGCTGGCGCTCGTCGAGGCCATCGCGGAGATCCTCGACTCGGCGGTGTTGTCGTTTCTCTCGCTCTCTGACGGGCAGACTCCGTTGGATCGCCTCGACACCTTGTCGGAGGTCGGTGGGCTCGGGCCGCGCGCGCGCTTCGGCAAGTACGAGCTGCTGCAGCCGCTGGGCACGGGCGGTATGGCGCAGGTGATGGTGGCGCGCACGGTGAACCCCGGCGGCATCTCGAGGCTGGTGGCGCTCAAGCGCATTCTGCCGCGTCTGGCTGATGATCAAGTCATCGTCGAGCAGTTCCTCGACGAGGCGAAGCTGGGCATGCGGCTCAACCACACGAACCTGGTGACGTTCTACGACTTCGGGAACGCAGCCGGCGCGTGGTTCATGGCGATGGAGCTGGTGCGCGGCGTCGACTTCGACAACGTCGTGTACTGGCGCCATGGTCCGCTGACTCCGTCGTTGGTGAGCGCGGTGGTGTGCCAGGCGCTCGAGGGCCTGCACTTCGCGCACGAGCTGAAGACGGAAGACGACGTGTCGTTGCAGCTGGTGCACCGCGACCTCTCGCCGCACAACATGATGGTGGGCTTCGACGGGCGCGTGAAGGTGCTCGACTTCGGCGTGGCGAAGATGCGCGACCAGCGCACGGTCACGTTGCCGGGCATCGTGAAGGGCAAGCCGCTCTACATGTCGCCCGAGCAGGCCACCGCCGAGCGCATCGATCGCCGCAGCGACCTGTTCTCGATGGGGTTGATTCTGTTCGAGGCGTTGCTGACGCGGCGCGCGTTCGACCAGCGCGACGACACGAAGACGATGGAGTCGATCGTCAACGACGAGCTGCCCCGACCCGAAGGCCTGCCCACGCCGCTGTGGGAGGTCATCGAGAAGGCGCTGCAGAAGAACCCGGCAGATCGTTTTCGCAACGCGCTGGAGATGGCCGAGGCGCTGCGTGAAGCGGCGCCTCCCATGAAAGACCACGAGCTGGCGACCTTGATGCAGCAGCGGTTTCCGCGACGGGTCACTGAAGTGCAGGGCTGGGAAAAGTCGTCGGCCTCGCTGGCTGCCGCGAAGCGTTGAGCCTCGGCCTCACGAGCCCTGCAGGAGGCTGAGCGCTTCGGTCAGCGACTCGACGCCCAGCACCTCGAGTTTCACCGCTTCGAGCCTGCGGGCGCTCCCTTTGGGAAGAATCACGCGGCGGAACCCCATCTTCGCGGCCTCGGCGAGCCGCGGCTCGACCTGCGCGACTGCCCGAACCTCACCGGCGAGCCCGACCTCGCCGAGAATCAAGGTCTGCGCGTCGATGGCGCGATTCTGCAGTGAAGACACCAACGCCGCGCACACCGCCAGGTCGCTCGCCGGCTCGGTCAGCGACATGCCTCCCGCGACGTTCACGAAGATGTCGCAGCCGATGAGCTGCACGCCTTCCTTCTTCTCGAGCACCGCAGCGAGCAGCGCCACGCGGTTGGAGTCCACTCCGATGGCCGTGCGCCGCGCCGTGCCATACCCGGTCGGAGCCACCAGCGCCTGCACCTCCACCAGAATCGGCCGCGTGCCGTTGAGCGTCGACGTCACCACGCTGCCCGACGCGTTCTTCGGCCGCTCCGAGAGAAACAGCGCCGACGGGTCAGGCACCTCAGCGAGCCCCGAGCCCTTCATTTCGAACACGCCGATTTCGTTCGTCGAACCGAAGCGATTCTTGTGCGCGCGCAGAATGCGGAACGGATGCCCGCGCTCGCCTTCGAAATACAGCACCGTGTCGACCATGTGCTCCAGCACGCGCGGCCCGGCGATGGAGCCCTCCTTCGTCACGTGACCGACCATGAACGTCGGCACGCCCGTCTTCTTGGCGTAGGCCATCAGGCGACCGGCGCACTCACGAACCTGCCCGACGCTGCCCGGCGCGCTGCCGAGCTCCGCCAGGAACATGGTCTGAATGGAGTCGATGATGAGACAACCCGGCGCCAGCTTCTCGGCGGCGGCGAGCACCTTCTCGAGGTCGGTCTCGGCGAACACGTGCAGTTGCTCGCTCGTCACGCCCAGGCGCTCGGCGCGCATGCGCGTCTGCCGCAGCGACTCTTCGCCCGACACGTAGAGCGCCGGGCGGTCTTTCGCGAGACGGTCGACGGCCATCAACAGCAACGTCGACTTGCCGATGCCGGGGTCACCGCCGATGAGCACCAGGCTGCCCAGCGTGACGCCGCCGCCCAGCACGCGGTCGAGCTCGGCGATGCCGGTGAGCCGCCGCGCCTCGGTGCCTGACTCGACTTCTTTGAGCAGCACCGGCTTGCCTTGCCCGCCGCCCGTTCCCCACGCTGGTCGCGACTGACTGGCCGACGACAGCTCGACCTCTTCGACCAGCGAGCCCCACGTGCCGCACTCCGTGCAGCGCCCCAGCCACTTCGCCGACTGGTAGCCGCAGCTCTGACACGTGAAGTGCGTCTTTGATTTCGCCATGCGCGGCTTCTACCGCGCGGGTCCGACATGTGCGGTTGTCGCCGCGCGCTGATTCCAGTACCTGCCGCTGATGCGACGTACGACGTTCCCGTCCGCGATGGTGCTTCGTGCCTCGTTGGTCGGCGCTGGCTGCAGCGGTACACCGGTGACGACCGCCGAGCGTGAAGAGAACGGCGTGGTTTGTGGCTTTGTTTGTACAACTCATCGACGCACGAGCAATGACGAGTGTATTTCCGTGCTCATCAGGCCCGGTGATTGGGTTGGTTGTAATGCGCTGTCGCTGGACTCCATGGCGTCGACCGCCGCTGACGGCGGGCAGGTGACGGTCGGTGCACAATCGAAGGTGAAGTGCCGGAGCGGCGCCTGCTTCGTGCCCTGTTTGGCCAACTCCGATTGCCCGTCGGCGCTTGGGAGTCCACTGGCTTCAACGTGCCGGCAGGGCATCGACGGAAAGAGCGGCGAGGTTCGCGGAGCTGACGGCGCCTGCAGGTGCTCTGGAAACAGCGCGTGGACGACGTTCTCGTCGCCCTTCGACGGCGGCAAGCAGTGAGTGCTCCGCGAGTGGTGCTGGTCCGGCCTCGCAACGCAGACAATCTGGTTTCGATTGCCAATGCGATGCAGGGGTTTGGTCTGACTGACTGGGTTGCGGTGTCTGCGAATGAACGTCTGGGTGGAATGCTCGACGTGCTGAAGCGGCATCGCTCCGGTGGACCGTCCAACCCGGTGCTCGAGTCGCTTCGGCGGGTCGACACCCTCGCCGAGGCGTTGCGTGATTGTGATTGGGCGGTGGGCACCACCATGCGCACGCTCGGCGCGCGTCCCCGGCTGTCGACGCGTGAGCTGGCGACCGAGACCAGACGTCGACGTGACGCCCGCTGGGCGCTCGTGTTCGGCACCGAGAGCAACGGCTTGCAGGACAGTGACCTCGAGCACTGCGACGCGGTCTCGTTCATTCCGTCATCGGAAGACCAACCGTCGCTCAACCTTTCTCAGGCCGTCGTGGTGTACGCCCACGAGCTCGCGGCGGCGCGTGCGCTCGGCCCGCTCGACGGGCCCATTCTTGCGGGTGAGGAAGCGCTGCAGTCACTCAAGGATGCGATGGTGTCTGCGCTGCGTTCTGAAGGTGCGTTCAACGGCGGCGCGAATCGCGGCCTGGTGAACGAGCTGCTCGTGCCGATGCTGCGGGCCGGCCTCACGACCGACGAAGCCGCGCAATGGCGAGCCGCCTGGCGCTCCCGAGCGGCGTCAGCGCACTGAAAACAACACGGCCCCTGAACCTTTCATAACGAAAGGGCAGGGGCCGGAAGCTGCTTCAGCCGATGGAGCCGCAGCGGTTCGGTTCACCCGAGCCGCCACACGTCTGCGACGGCGGGCAGACGCCGCAGTCGATGGTGCCACCACAACCATTGCCGGCCTGGCCACAGTTGAAGTTCTGGTCGGCGCAGCTGCGCGGCATACACGACGGCGTGCCGCAGACCCCCGGCGTGCCGCCACCACCACACGTCTGCGGCGCGTCACAGGCACCACACTGAATGATGTTGCCGCAGCCATCGCCAGCCGGACCACACTGGATGTTCTGGGCCGGGCACGTCAGCGGCGTGCACTGCGCCGCGCCGCAGCGACCCGGGCCTGAAGCGCCGCACACCTGATTCGGGGGGCAGGTGCCGCAGTCGATCTGCGTGCCGCAGCCGTTGCCCTGCATGCCGCAGTTGAAGCCCTGCGCGAGACACGTGGTGGGCGTGCACATACCGCCACCGCCGCAGACGCCCGGGGTGCCGCCGCCGCCGCAGGTCTGAGGCGAAGCACAGGTGCCGCAGTTCTGCGTGTCGCCGCAGCCGTTGCCCTGGGTGCCGCAGTTGAAGCCCTGCGCCGCGCACGAGATGGGCGTACACATGCCGCCGCCGCACTGGCCGGTGACGCCGCCGCCGCCGCACGTCTGGCCGGGAATGGAGCAGGGGCCGCACGACGGCGTGACGCCGCCGCAGCCGTCACCCCACACGCCGCAGGCGTAGCCGAGGTTCGCGCAGGTCAACGGCACGCACGCGCCGCCGCCGCAGACATTGGGCGTACCGCCGCCACCGCAGCTCTGGCCGGCGCCGGTGCAGGTGCCGCAGTTGATGGTGCCGCCGCAGCCGTTGCCCTGCTGGCCGCAGTTGGCGCCGAGCTGCTGGCAGGTGCGCGCCACACAGGGCACTCCGCACTGACCCGACACACCCGCGCCGCCGCACGTCGCAGGCGCGGTGCAGCCGCCGCAGTTGAGCGTCGCGCCGCAGCCGTCAGAGGCCAGCCCGCACGAGAGGCCCTGCTGCGCGCAGCTGCGAGGCGTGCACATTTGCGGCGGAGGCACGTCGGGCTGAATGCACGAAGAGAGGTCGAAGATGAGGTACTCGAAGACCTTTTCCTGCGGCGTCATGGCCGACACGCTGCAGTAGTCCGGCCACGTCGCGTTCGCGGCGCTGGCGTCGATGACGTGGAAGTCGCTGAAGAGCACGCGGCCGCACTGGTTCTGCGGTGCCGCGGCGGTCGGCGTGTTGAACGTGTACTGGAAGGGGATGCCCAGGGTGGCGTTCGTGTTGTTGCTCGACGCGCCGTGCACCCAGCGCTGCGAAGGGGCCACGACGGAGTTCATGTCACGCCGCACGACGTTGATGCGAATGCGCGGGTCGGCAGGCGTGGAGCTCGAGGCCTGTGCGTTCACGAGCTGAATCCAGTCGGCGAAGGTCTGACCCTTGGGGAAGCTGGTGTCGATGCGCGCGTCCTGGTTCGGCGGGCTGCTCTGGTTGGCCTGCCAGTTGGCGGTGCCGGTGAAAGAGATGTTGCTGGGAATGGCGTTGCCGTTGGGGTCGGTGGCGCGGCCGTAGAGCCAGACGTAGGCGTAGTGCGAGGCGAAAATGCGGCCGCCGGCGTTGGCGAAGGACTCCATGTTGGCGCGGCGGGTGGCCGACTTGATCTGCTCGCTGCCCACGCAGTCGAGAATGATCATGTCGTACTTCCGCATTTCGTTGAGGCTGTCGAAGAGCGTCGCGGCGGTGGTGTTGGAGCCGCCGGTGAAGTTCGAGCCGTTGTCTTTGTAGAACTTCACGCGCCCGTTGCCCGACGGCAGCGAGAACTGATCTCTGGCGATGCCGATTTTCGGGAGCACGCACTCGATGGTGTCGACGCTGCCGGTGACGACGGCGATGCGCGGCAGGTTGTCGCTGGGGTGGAACTCGGCCTGCTTGCGCGGGAGGCGCGTCTGCTCGAGCGTCAGTTCGGTGTTCTGGCAGCACGAGGGCGAAGGCACGGTGACGACGCGGCGCCACTTACCGAGCTGAATGACGACCGGCACGTTGACGCCGCAGGGCACGTTGGTGAGGCGGAACGCGCCGTTCGTGCCAGAGGTGGTCGAGGTGATGGGCGTCCCCGACACGCCGTCGGTGCACTGGTCGCACGTCACGCCGCCGTCGCCGTCGAGGCTCGCGAGCGCCGTGTTGGGCACGTAGATGAGCGCGTTGGGAATGGGGTCGGGCTGGCCGTAGCCGGCGTCAGCCTGGGTGGGCGCGACGACGAAGCCGGTGAGCGTGGTGCCTCCGTCGACGCCTGAGCAGGCCTGCTGCGCGGGGCAGAGGTTCACGCAGGGGCCCGCGTCAGGGCGAACCGAGCCGCAGACCGACGGCGTACCGGCGCCACCGCAGATGTCGGGCGCCGTGCACGTGCCGCAGTTGGCCGTCAGCCCGCCGCAGCCGTCGCCGACCTGGCCGCAGTTGGCGCCGAGGTCTGCGCAGGTTTTGGGCACGCACGCCGGCGGCGCGCCGCACACGTTGGCCGTGCCGCCGCCACCGCAGGAGTTCGCGCCGGTGCAGGTGCCGCAGGGGATCAACGTGCCGCAGCCGTTGCTGACCTGGCCGCAGTTCACGCCGAGCTCGGCGCAGGTCTTGGCCACGCAGTTGACCTGACCGCCGCACTGGTTGGGCACGCCGCCGGCGCCGCACGCTTCGCCGCCGGTGCAGGGGTTGCCGCAGTTGAGAATGGTGCCGCAGCCGTCGTTGATCTGGCCGCACTCGGCGTTGAGCTGCGCGCAGCTCTTCGGCACGCACGTCACGCCGCCGCCGCAGGTGTTGGGCGCGCCGCCACCGCCGCACGTCTGGGGCGCGGTGCAGGCCGCGCCGCAGGTGATGGAGCCACCGCAGCCGTCGCCGATGCTGCCGCACGTCGCGCCGACCAGCGCGCACGTGAGCGGCGTGCAGAAGTTGCCGCCACCGCACTGGTACGGCACGCCGCCGCCGCCGCAGACCTGACCCATGGAGCAGCCGCCACAGTTCAAGGTGCCCATGCAGCCATCGCCGATGGTGCCGCACGTCGCGCCGGCGATGGCGCACGTGGTGGGCACGCACATGCCGGCGTCGTTGAGGTTGCTGCCGAGGTTTCCGCACTCGCC
Organism: Archangium sp.; assembly: GCA_035910535.1. GTDB lineage: Bacteria > Myxococcota > Myxococcia > Myxococcales > Myxococcaceae > Archangium_A. The sequence goes on from JAMHXF010000111.1 coordinate 7,080, forward strand.
GGGCACGCCGGCGCCGCCGCAGATTTCAGGCAACGCGCACGAGCCGCAGTTGATCAGCCCACCGCATTGATCAGCCATGGGGCCACAGTCAGCGCCGAGCTCGGCGCAGGTCTTGGGCACGCAGCCCTGTGAGCCGCCGCACACTGACGGGGTGCCGCCACCGCCGCACGTCTCGGGCAGCGTGCAGGTGCCGCAGTTGATCAGCTCTCCGCAGCCGTTGCTGATGGGGCCACAGTTCTTGCCGGCCGACGCGCAGGTGATGTTGACCGTGCAGCCACCGTCTCCGGGCGCGAAGCCGCCGCCGGTGCCGCCACCCGTGCCGCCATCGCCTCCGCCGCCACCGGCGCCGCCACCCAGCGTGCCGCCATCGGTTCCGCCGTCGTCGACCACCACGGGGTTGGGACACTGACAGCCGGCCAGCACGCCGAGCACAAGCACGGCACTTCGAAGATCAATCCGCATGCACACTCCCGAGGGGCGAAACGTCTCGCGAGCCTAGCGCGGCGGCCCAGCGCAGCGCGATGCACTTCACGTACCTACTTCGGAGCTTGTGTTTTGAGCGCACATCCACGACTTTTGCGGCCTTCATGCGCGCGCGCCTTCCGCTCCTCGGCTCCCCGCTCTTCGTCGCCCTGCTCTCGATGGTTGGCGGGTTTGCGTGCAGCGTCACCTTCTCTGATTCAATTTCGTACAGCTGCACGAAAGATTCTGACTGTGGAGGCGACGACTTCGTCTGCGCCATGGGCCCCACGAGGACCGCCTGTTGCAAGCCCACGGGTGATGAGATTTGCGACGGCATTGACAATAATTGCGACGGCATTGTCGACAATCGCAACCTCGTCGAGACCTGCAACGGCGAAGACGACAACTGTGATGGTCGCATCGACGAGGTCTTCAACCTCAACAACGACGTCAACAACTGCGGTGAGTGCAAGCGCGCCTGCCTTCAGAACCAGACGTGCATGAGCGGCAACTGCGTCAACCGCATCGAGACGGTGTGCTTCGACAACTTCGACAACGACGACAACGGGCTGACCGACTGTGACGACCCGTCATGTGAGGCGCAGCAGTGCGGCGCGGGCTGCGTCTGCCTGAGCGGCGCGCGCGCCGAGAGCATCTGTCATGACGGCATCGACAACGAGGCTGACGGCAAGACCGACTGCGCCGACCCTGATTGCTCGGGCCGTTCGTGCCGCGCCGGGTGTCTGTGTCAGCCCGACGGTGGCCAGTTCGAGCAGGACTGCACCGACGGCGTCGACAATGATTTGGACGGGCTCAAAGACTGTCTCGATACCGATTGCGTGGGCCAGTTCTGTACGCCCCCTGAAATCTATTTCCAGTGCACGTCGATGCAGCAGTGCAAGTGCAACGGCGGCGTGCAGATCGCCGAGGTCGGTTCGATTCGTTGCGCCGACAACGTCGACAACGACTGCAACGGCAAGCGCGACTGTCAGGAAGAGAGCTGCACCGGCGCGAGCTGCCTGACCGACGGCGGGCTGGCGTGCGAGTGCTTTATGGGCGCCAAGCGGGAAACGAACTGCGCCAACCTCGTCGACGACGACGGCGACATGCTCGTCGACTGCGCCGACCCTGACTGCGTCGCGGGTGCGACCTGCATGCAAGACGGCGGCGTCGCCGGTACGTGCAGCTCCGGCGCCTGCAACTGATCAGGCTGATTCAGCCGTTGTCGCGGAAGTCGGCCGACGACAGGCCGTGTTTGCGCAGCAGATCGTGAAAGTCAGTGCGGTTTCGCCCGGCGAGCCGCGCCGCCGCCGACACGTTTCCATCGGAGCGGCGCAGCGCCTCGACGAGGTACGCGCGCTCGAACCCTTCACGCGCCTCCTTCAACGGCGCCAGGGGCCCGTCGGTGGGCAGCGCCGACGTCGCTGCTTCAGGGCGGGGTGTGTCGGCGACGGCCGTGGAAGGCAGCATCGAGCGCACGTCTTCGGGCTCGAGCCGCTCTCCTTGCGCGAGCAGCGCTGCGGCTTCCATCACGTTGGCCAGTTCACGCACGTTGCCGGGCCAGCGGTGGCTCAGCAGCAGGCGCAGCGTGTCGGGCGCGAGCTCGGCGACGGCGCGTTCGTGCCGTGCGGCTGCGCGTCGCAAGAAGTGGCGCGCCAGCAGGGGAATGTCGGCGGGGCGCTCGACGAGCGCGGGCATGTTCACCGGCACCACGTGCAGGCGGTAGAAGAGGTCTTCACGGAAGCGGCCCGCGGCGACTTCTTGCCGGAGATCTTTGTTCGTCGCCGTCACCAGGCGCACGTCGGCGGCGAGCTCCTTCGTCGAACCCACGGGCGTGAAGCGCTGCTCTTGCAACACGCGCAGCAGCTTCACCTGCACGGCCATCGGCGCGTCGCCCACTTCGTCGAGAAACAACGTGCCGCCGGCCGCCGCCGCGAACACTCCTTCGCGATCTTTCGCGGCGCCGGTGAAGGCCCCGCGCACGTGCCCGAAGAGCTCGCTCTCGAGCAGCTCGGCGGGCATGGCGGCGCAATTCACCGCGACGAAGGGCCCGTTGCTGCGCGCCGAGCCCGCATGCAGCATGCGCGCGGCGAGCTCCTTGCCCGTGCCTGAATCACCCAGCACCAGCACCGTGGCGTCGGTCGGCGCCAGCCGCGCGATGATCTCACGCACGCGCGTGATGGCCTCGCTGGTGCCGAGCAGCTGATGCTCGATGCTCGCGCCGCCCATCATGCGGCGCAGCCCGGCCAGCTCCCGCTTGAGGCGCACGCTCTCGACGGCGTTGGCCACCTTCTGCAGCAGCTCGTGGTCGTGAAACGGCTTGGTCAGAAACCCGTACGCGCCTTTTCGCGTGGCCTCGACGGCCGTCTCGATGCTGCCGTGCGCGGTGAGGATGATGACCGGCGCGTCGAGCGAACGCCGCTGCGCGTCGGCCAGAATGTCGAGGCCCGAACCGGTGCCCAGACGCAGGTCGACAATCATCGCGTCGAAGGGCTCACGACCCAGCGCCTGCAGCCCACCTTCGACCGTGCGCTCGGTGCGCACCTGGTAGCCGTGAAACTCGAGGCGCATCTCCAGCAGCTCGCAGAGGTCGGCCTCGTCGTCGACGACCAGCACCAACGGTTGCTCTGCACTCATGACAGCGCCTCCAGCGATGGCGCCGAGGCGCTCAATGACAACCACAGATGAAACGTCGCGCCGCCGACGGTTGAGGTGTCGAGCTCCAGCTCACCGCCGTGGGCGCGCGCCACTTCGCGAGCGAGCGCGAGCCCGAGCCCCACGCCGACGTCTTTCGGGCTGCTCGCCACGGCGCGGGTGACGAAAGGGTCGAACACCGTCTTGCGAATTTCGGCCGGCACGCCGGGCCCTTCGTCTTGCACGGTCACCACGACCCACGAGCCGGCGCGACCGCCGCGCATCGTCTTCAACGCGCGGCGCACGCGCACCTTCTGGCCCGCGCGCGAGACGCCCACGGCGTTGCGCACCACGTTGGCCACCGCGCGCTCGACCATGGTGGCGTCCATCATGCTCAGCGGCGCTTCGCCTTCGAGCTCCACGTCGAGCGTCACGCCGGCCTGTTCAGCCGTCTCGATTTCACTCGCGATGGCCTCGCGCACCGCCTCGTCCACCGAGCTGCCGGCCTGAAACTTCAACGTGCCGCCGGCGCGCAGGCGCGAGAGGTCGAGCAACGTGCTGACGGTGCGAATCTCCCGCTCACATGCGCGCCGCGACAACGCCACCAGGCGCCGCTGCTTGTCGTTGAGCGGCCCGCCGAGGCCGTCGCCCAGCTGCGCCAGCGCCTCACGCATCGTCGAGAGCGGCGTGCGCATCTCATGAGAGACGGACGCGAGGAACCCCTGTTTGAGCGCGTCGAGCTCCGCGAGGCGTTCACGCATGCGGTCGAGCTCCGCGCCGAGCGTCTGCACTTCGATGGGCCCGCGCACCGCCGGCGGCGCCGAGAAGTCACCACCCCCGACGCGGTTGGCGACGCGCGCGAGCGCTCCCAGCGGCTCGGTCACCAGCCGCGAGAGCCGCTGCGCCACGAGCAGGCCCAGCAACAACGCGCCCACCGCGCTCGCGAGCCCGGCAGACAGCGCCGCTGCACCCACGCGCCGAGCCTCGTCGTCTTTGCGCGCTACGGCGTCGTGCAGCTCCGAGGTGCTCGCCACCCACGCGTCGGTGAGCTGCTCGTCGAGCTGCCAGCGGCGGTGCAGGTTCTCGGTCGAGCGCAGCCCGCCGCACGCGTCGCCCCCGGCCAGCGCTTCGCGCGCGAGGTCCACGTAGCCGCGCGCGGTCGTCGACATCGCCGCGTTCGCCGTGCGCTCATGCAGCGCCAGCAGGCCGTCGAGGGCGTCGGCCTTCATCTTCAACTTCATGGCGACATCGGCGGGCGCTCCACCGTCGTTGCAGGCCGCGAGGCCGTGGCGCATGGCCACTTCAATGCCCCAGCCGGCGCGGTGCAGCTCTTCACCCACGTTCAGCGCACCGAGCTCTTCTTCGCGCAGCTCACCCAGCAGCACCGTCATGCGCAGCAGCGACACCAGCATCACGCCGAGCGCGGCGCCCATCACGAGAATGGGCATCGAGTGGGACAACACCAGCCGAGTCAGCAGTCGCATGCGTCACATAGAGGGAGCGGCGTCGGTGATTCCGAACACCTGTCGGTAATTCCAGACTGCATCTGTAGGGACTGGCAGACAGGTTCGCAACTGCTCCTCTCTGCGCGCGGGTTGGTGCGGCGCTTGAAGAGTGGGCCTGCATGGCTGTTACGACTTCGATGAGTCCGATGCGCGAGGCGGTGAGCGACACGCTCACGTCATGGCGCGAGATGTTCAGCAAGGGCGTGATGAACAACGTGCTCGCCGGCGTGACGGTGGCGTTCGTCGCGCTGCCGTTGAACGTGGCGTTGGCGATGGCGTGTGGGCTGCCGCCGGCGGCGGGTCTGATGACGGGCATCATCGCGGGCGTGCTCTGCGGGCTGGTGGGTGGCTCGAAGCTGCAGATCAGCGGGCCTGAAGTCGCGCTCGCGCCGCTCACCTTCGAAATCGTCTCGCGCTTCGGGCTCAAGGGCCTGTTCGTCGCCACGTTCCTCGCGGGTGTTTTTCAATTCGTCTTCGGCGCGCTGCGCCTGGGGCGGCTCGTGCACGCGCTGCCGCGGCCGGTGGTGGGTGGCTTCCTCGCGGCGGTCGGCATTCTGGTGCTCGACGCGCAGCTGCCGCGCCTCATGGGCCTGGCGTCTGACGTGCGGCTGCTCTCCGACATTTCTCCGCACGCGGCGCTGCAGAGCTTCGAGGGCACCTCGGTGGTGCTGGGGCTGGTGGTGATGGTGTGCTTCATCTTTCTGCCGAAGCTCAGCGCGCGCGTGCCCGGGGCGCTCATCGGCCTGATTCTCGTCAGTGGCGCCATCTTCGTGACTGGCGCGAACATGCCCACCGTCGGCTCGGTGGAGCTCGCCGACTTCCGCATCGCCCTGCCGTCGTTCAACGACGTCGACCTGCGCGCGCTGGTGCCTGAAGCGCTGGCGTTGGCGTTGCTCGCCTCCATCGATTCGTTGATGAGCGCGGTGAGCCTCGACGCGGTCACCAAGCAGCCCAGGCACCGCTCCGAGCAGGAGCTGATGGCGCAGGGCCTGGCCAACGTCGTCAGCAGCCTCGTGGGCGGCATGCCGGTGGCGGGCGCCGTGGTGCGCTCGATGGCCGCAGTGCAGGCCGGCGCGACGACGCGTTTGACGTCCATCGCGCACGCGGCGGCGTTGTTGGCGTTGTTGCTCGTCGCGGGCCCGCTCGTGGCGGCGCTGCCGTTGACGGGCCTGGCCGGCATTCTGGTGGTGGTCGGCTACCGGCTCATCAACTGGCGCGAGCTGCTCTTCGTCTGGCGGCTCTCGCGCGTCGAAGCGCTGGCCTTCGTCGTCACCGCGGTCTCGATTCTGGTGGGTGACTTCGTCAGCGGTGTGGCGACGGGCATGGCCGTGGCGCTGGTGCACTTCGTGGTGCAGCACCGCCAGCTCGGCCTGCGCTCGAAGATGGGCGCGCCGGTCGGCTCGTCGCTCGAGGCCACCACCATCGTCGAGGTGCAGGGCTCCATCTTCTTCGCCTCGCACGGGCAGTTGGACGAGCTCGCCGAGCAGGACCCGCGGCACGCGCTGGTGCTCGACCTGCGCCGCGTGCCGTTGATGGACCTCACGGGTGCCGGGGCGCTGCGCTCGCTGGTCGAGAACATGAACGCCAAGGGTGGCCGTGTGCTGCTCGTCGGTTCGAACCCCGAGGTCTCGGAGCTGCTCCGTGAGCTCGGCGTGCTGCCGCTGTTGTGCGGCAAGCGCATCTTCGAGACCATCGACGCGGCGATGCAGGCCGCGCACGAGAGCTCGCCGCAGAAGAAGCAGCAAGTCGCTCCGCCGTCGGCGCCAGTGCTGGGGGCCGCATGAGCGACGAAGCGCGCCCTCAAGTCGTGCAGCGCACGGCCACCGCGCCGATCCTCGTGTCGGGCGCCATCGCCATGCCCGCGCCGGTGCTCGACGAGACCACCATCAACCAGGAAATGCAGCGCTGCGCGAGCGCGCTGGGCCCGGGCTTCTCAGTCATCATGATGTTCGCTGCGGCGTTGCTCATCGGCTCCGGCGTCGCCGTCGAGTGGGCGCTGCCCAACTTCGAGGCCTTGCCGGCGAGCATCGCGCTGGGCTGCTTCTTCGGCGCGTTGACGCTCGCGCTGTACGCGCGCTCGCGGTTTCAGCGGGCGCTGACGGCGCGCGCGTTGTTGCTGGGGCTCCCGGAGCATGACGCGAAGGCCCGCGCCCGCGTTGCGCTGCGCACCTGGGGCGTCGTCAACCAGTCTGACTCAGAAGGTTGACGAGGCGCCCGTAAGGCGGCAAGACGGCGGAATTCCTCGTTGTTTCAGGAGCCGCCATGTCACCCACGTTCTCAGGCCACGCCCACACAGCCCACAGCCACGCGCCTACGCAGGTTGAAGTTCCGCTGCGCCACGACTGGAAGCTGGACGAAGTGAAGGCGCTGTACGAGCTGCCGTTGCTCGACCTGGTGTACCGCGCGCAGACGGTGCATCGCGCGGTGTGGAAAGAGAACAAGGTTCAGCTGTGCAGCCTGCTGTCCATCAAGACCGGCGGTTGCTCTGAAGACTGCGCGTATTGCCCGCAGGCCGCGCGCTACAAGACGGGCGTGAAGGCCGACAAGTTGATGTCGGTGCCGCAGGTGCTCGACGCCGCGAAGACCGCGCGCGACGCCGGCGCGACGCGTTTCTGCATGGGCGCTGCGTGGCGCGAAATCAAAGACGGCCCGCAGTTCGACTCGGTGCTCGACATGGTGCGCGGCGTGAAGTCCATGGGCATGGAGGCGTGCGCCACGCTGGGCATGCTGACCGAGACGCAGGCGGCGCGGCTCAAGGCTGCGGGGCTCGACGCGTACAACCACAACCTCGACACCAGCCGCGAGCACTACGGCGACATCATTTCGACGCGCACCTACGACGACCGCTTGAAGACGCTCAAGCGCGTGCGTGAGGCCGGCATCGGCGTGTGCTGCGGCGGCATCATCGGCCTCGGTGAATCAGTCGAAGAGCGCTGCGGGCTGCTGATGCAGTTGGCGAATCAGGAGCACCACCCTGAATCGGTGCCGGTCAACGCGCTGGTGCCCGTCGAAGGGACGCCGCTCGCCGCGAACCAGAAGGTCGAGAGCATCGACATGATTCGCACCATCGCGCTGGCGCGCATCATGATGCCGGCGTCGATGGTGCGCCTGTCGGCCGGGCGCTCGCAGATGAACGAAGAGGCGCAGCTGCTGTGCATGATGGCCGGCGCGAACTCGGTGTTCTTCGGCGAGAAGCTGCTGACGACGGGCAACCCCGAGTTCCAGCAGGACATGGCGTTGTTCGAGAAGGCCGGCGTGAAGCCGCTCGAGCCGAACGTCGACAAGCCCGTGACGCAGTAATGCCGCGCCTCGCCGACAGCTGGGCGAAGGAGGCGCTCGCGGTGCTCGAGGTGCAGCAGCTGCGGCGCCAGCTCGAGCCATTGCAGTCGCCGCAGGGGCCGCGCGTGTGCGTGGCCGGGCGTGCGTACGTGAACTTCTCGTCGAACGACTACCTCGGGCTGGCGAATGACCCCGAGGTGGTCGAAGCCGGTCGCGCGGCGTTGTCGCGGCACGGTGTCGGCGCCGGCGCGTCGCGGTTGGTGGTCGGAGATTCAGAGGCGCACCACGCGTTGGAAGCAGCGCTGGCCGACTTCGAAGGCACCGAAGCGGCGTTGCTGTTCAACAGCGGCTACGCGGCAAACGTCGGCGTGTTGACGGCGCTCTTCGGGCCCGGCGACGTCGTGTTCTCTGACGCGCTCAACCACGCGAGCTTGATTGATGGGTGCCGGCTCTGCCGTGCGCAGGTCGTCGTGTACCGGCACCGCGACGTCGAGCACCTCGAGGCGCTACTGCGCGCGCACCCCGGTCGTCGTCGCGCGGTGGTGACTGACTCCGTCTTTTCGATGGACGGTGACCGCGCGCCGCTCAAGGCGATTGCAGCGTTGTGTGAGCAGCACGGCGCGGCGTTGATGGTCGACGAAGCGCACGGCACGGGTGTGCTGGGCGCGACGGGGCGCGGGCTGTGTGAGCTCGAGGGCGTCGAGGCGGACTTGCACGTGGGCACCATGTCGAAGGCGCTCGGCGGGTTCGGCGCGTACGTGTGCTGCACGGCGGCGGTGCGCGAGCTGCTCTTCAACCGCGCGCGCTCGTTGGTGTTCAGCACGGCGTTGCCTCCGGCGGTGTGTGCTTCAGCGTTGGTGGCGCTGCAGAAACTGAAAGACGCTTCGCGCCGTGCGCGGCTGCACGCGCGCATCGAACAGGTCGCGACGGGCCTCGGGCTCGCGGCTGACTCAGCGGTGTTCTCGGTGGTGCTGGGCGCGCCCGAGGTCGCGATGGCCGTCAGCGCGCGGCTGCGCGAGCAAGGCCTGCTGGTGAAGGCCATTCGCCCGCCGACGGTCCCCGAAGGTACGAGCCGGCTGCGCATTTCCGTGAGCGCCGCACATTCAGAAGAAGACGTGACGCTGCTGCTGTCGTCGTTGGCGAAGTTCGAAGCGCAGCTGCAGCTGCCCGGCGGCGAGCGGCGCAGGGTGAGGGGCCAGCCATGAAGACCCGCGACTACCTCGCGCTCGACGCCGCGCACGTCTGGCACCCGTTCACGCAGATGCAGGGCTGGCTCGACGACTCGCCCCTCGTCATCGAAGCGGCCGACGGCAACTGGCTCATCGACACCGACGGCAATCGCTACCTCGACGCCATCTCGTCGCTGTGGGTGACGGTGCACGGGCACAAGAAGAAGCAGCTCGACGACGCCATCAGAGCGCAGCTCGAGAAGGTCGCGCACTGCACCTTGCTCGGTCAGGCCTCGGTGCCCTCCATCGAGCTGGCGGCGAAGCTCGTGGCCATCGCGCCCAGCGGGCTGACGCGCGTCTTCTATTCAGACTCGGGGAGCACCTCGGTCGAGATCGCCGTGAAGATGGCGTACCAGTTCTGGCAGCTGTCGGGCCGCACCGAGAAGCGGCGCTTCGTGGCGCTCCAGGAGGCGTACCACGGCGACACCATCGGCTCGGTTTCAGTGGGCGGCGTCGACCTCTTCCACGAGCGCTTCCGCGACCTGCTCTTCCCGGTGGAGCGCGTCGCTTCACCGACGTCGCTCAAGTCGTCGCTCGAAGAAATCGAGACACTCTTCAAGGCGAAGGCGCACCAGCTCGCGGGCTTCGTGGTCGAGCCGTTGGTGCAGGGCGCGGCGGGCATGTTGGTGCAGCCCGAAGGTTGGTTGTCGGCGGTGGCGGCGCTGTGTCGAAAGTACGACGTGCTGCTCATTTGCGACGAGGTGGCGACGGGCTTCGGCCGCACCGGCACCATGTTCGCGTGCGAGCAGGAGGCGGTGACGCCCGACCTGATGTGCGTCGCGAAGGGGCTGAGCGGCGGTTACCTGCCGCTCGCCGCCACGCTGGCCACCGAGCGCGTCTACGCTGCGTTTCTCGGCCGCTTCGAGGAGGCGAAGACGTTCTTCCACGGCCACACGTACACGGGGAACCCACTCGCGTGTGCGGTGGCGCTGGCGAACCTGTCGTTGTTCGAAACTGAAAATACGCTGGAGCGCATGATTCCCGCAGAAGGCGTGCTCGCCGACGGGCTGGTGAAAATCGCGAAGCTGCCGCACGTGAAAGAGGTGCGGCGCCGCGGGTTGATGATTGGCGTCGAGCTCGCGCGCGATGGCGCGACGCCGTACGAGTACGGCGAGCGCATGGGCTTCAAGGTGTGCCTCGCGGCGCGCAGGCACGGCGTGTTGCTGCGACCGCTGGGCAACGTCATCGTGGTGATGCCGCCGTTGTCGCTGACCGACGCCGAAGCGCGGTTGATCATCACAGCGCTGCTCGACGCTATTCCTGCGGTGACTCAGCCTCCGTCAGCTCGGTGAAAGACAGGCCCATGAACGTGGAAGAACAGGGCGAGCGCGTCGACGTCGTACCGGAGGCTCCGCCTGCGAAGCCGTTCGTTTGGCCGTCGTTCGTGACGCTGCTGCTGTCGTTGCTCGCCGTGTTGGGGAGCGCGGTCATCGTCGCGGTCGTGGTGATGGGGCTGGCGGCGTGGCGCGGTGAAAAGGGCGTCTCGCCGGTCGACCTGATGCTGCGGCCCGGCGCCATCGTGCTGGCGGCGGCGGCGACGCAGCTCTCGTTGCTCTTTTCGGTGCGGGTTCTGCCGGGGCTCTTCAAAGACGTCGACGCGGCCGGTTGGTACGCGCGCGTGCAGTGGCGGCCCGAGCGCTTCAAGCCGCTGCACGTGTTGATGGCGTGGCTGGGCACCATGGCGGTGGGCTCGTTGGCGTCGGTGGTGCTCGCGCCGCTGCAAAGCAAATCAGACATTCTCACGCGCTTCGGCGAGGTCGCGCGCACGGCCGACGCGTCGACGTTCGCGCTGCTGCTGCTCTTCGGGGCGGTGGCGCCCGGGTTGGCAGAAGAGATGATGTTTCGTGGGCTGCTGCAGTCGCGCCTCATTTCACGCTGGGGCCCGATGGTTGGTATTGGCCTGAGCGCGTTGTTGTTTGGCGTGTACCACGCAGACCTTCGGCAGGGCCTCGGCGCCATGACGATGGGCGTGTGGATTGGTTGGTTTGCGTGGCGTGAAGGCACCATCGTCAACGTGGCGTTCGGGCATGGGCTCAACAACGCGAGCGCGTTTCTGTTGAGCCGCTTCATGACCAACTCCGACGAGCTCGACGGGCGACCGGAGTTGGTGGTCGGCTCCGCCGTGGTGCTGCTCGTGTGCATCGGCGTGATGGCGCTGCGGACGCGGACGGTCGCGACGCCATGAGGTTCTTCGTCACCGGCACCGACACCGGCGTGGGCAAGACCGAGGTCTCGTGCGCGCTGCTCGCGTCGATGGCGAAGCCCTGGGCCTACAAGCCGTGTGAGAGCGGCGGCACCGGCGACAGCGAAGCGCTGCAGGCGGCGGGCGGCGGGTGGCAGTCGCTCGACTCCATCTGTCTGTACAAGCTGCGCGAGCCGCTCTCGCCGTTCGCCGCTGCGAAGCGAGACCGACGGCGCATCGACTTCACGAAGCTGGTGCGCGGCTTTCAGGCGCTCGGGCCCGGCCCCGGCGTCGTCGAAGGTGCCGGCGGGCTCTTCGTGCCGTTGACGGAGACGCACGACGTCATCGACCTCATCGCGGCGGTGAAGTTGCCGGTGGTGCTCGTGGCGCGTGCAGGCCTCGGCACGGTGAACCACACGACGTTGTCCCTGCGCGCGCTCGCGGAGCGGAAACTCAACGTCGCCGCCGTCGTGTTGTCGCAGTCGACGCCGGGCCGCGACGTGGCCATCACGCTCAACCGGCAAGAGCTCGAGCGCCGGTTTCCCAACGTGACGTTCCTCGGCCCGGTGCCGTTCGAACCTGACGCCACGAAACGGCGCAAGAAGCTGCGTGCGGTGCTCAAGCCGCTCCTCCGGTCAGGCCGCGCGGAGCCCCGCGAAGGTCCCTGAATCACTGAGCATGGTGAGCTGCCGCATGCGCTCGACGTCGTCGTAGCAATCGAAGGCCTCGCCTCCGAGGCGGTCGACCTCGGCCACCAGCCGTCGGAACAGGGCGATGTCTTTGGGCGCGAACGCGAACCGGCCCTGCGCGTCGACCCACTCCGACGGGTCCTCTTCGAGGCGAAAGTCGACGCGCCGCTCGAACAGGTGCGACCACAGCTGCTGGGCGTCGCGGCGGTTGTTCACGGTCGAAGGGCAGGGCGTGCGCATGCCGAGACGTGTACCGGGCACCCCTGACATGTTGACGCGCTGGGCCGTAAGGCCGCGCAATCGTTGGTGTCGTTTCTTGCGACATCGTTGCGCGGGTCGTATCAGTGGGCGCGCAGGTCAACCCTCACCCTGGAGTCACACCTTGAAGCGAATTCTCCTCGCGGTCTCGATGCTCGGTTTCCTCGCCTGTGGCGGCACGGAAGAAATGAACGGCTCGCAGACCTGCACCTACGCGAACACCTGCGTCAACGGCGCGTGCACCTGTGACGACGGCCCCAACAAGGGCAGCAGCTGCTGCAGCCCGAGCGACTCGTCGTGCACCACCAACAAGTGCGATTCATTCTGTAAGTACTGCCGCTGAAAATACGAAGACCCTCTCCGAGCAATCGGGAGGGTCTTTGGTTTCGCGTCAATTTCAGCTCTGCGTCGTTGACGGTCATTCTTGTATTGGTTGTCTCGGCGTGAAGCGTTGGAGCACGTCGCGGACGAGCGCTGAAAAGATGAAGAGCGCGACGCCGAGGCCCACGGTGGAGAGCACCCACCGCTCGGTGCTCGTGGGCTGCTCGAAGTTCGCCGAGAACAACGCCGCGGCGCCGACGAGCAGGCCGCCGAAGAGCACCATCGCCGGAATCACGATGACGAGGCTCGTGGGCCGTTTCTCGAGGCCGCCGAGCACCGGTTCGCCCCGGTAGAGCGAGAGCCCGATGGCTTCTGCGAAGGCGCCGACGGTGGTCGTCACGAAGCCCGCGAAGGGCACCGTGCCGAAGAGGCCCGTCAGGTTGCCGACGGTGAGGACCGCGCCGGTGCACCACACGACGAGGCCGGCGATGATCAGCGCCTGGCCTGCTTTCTTTCGCGCCGTCAGGGAGGGCACCCGACGAGCGCGAAGTAGATTTCGGTGTTCGCGGCCGGCGTGTTGCGCGAGTCGCGCCAGCAGAACGCGAAGGTCGAGCCGTTCCACAGCGCGGTGGTGAACTCGGCTTTGGCGTTGCCCGTCGAGAGCCGCAGCTCGTTGCCGTTCTTCACGCCCACCGCCGAGACCTGCGCGAAGTAGATGGCGGGGTTGCCGCTGCGCTCGTCTTGCCACGACACGCCGTACTGAAAGCCGTTCCAGTCGATAGACGCGTAGCTCGAGTCGCCGTTGGCGCTGGTCAACCGCGTGTCGCTGCCGATGCGCGCACCGGCTTCGCTGACGCGGCCGAAATAGATTTCAGAGTTGCCGTCGCGCGTGTCGTGCCAGACCAACGCCCACTCGTGGTCGACGTCGTTCCACGAGAGGTCGGGCCACGCGCTGTCGGCGCCGTCGTTGGTCACGCGCAGCTCTCCGCCCAGCGGCGAACCGTCGGCGTTCAAACGGCGGAAGTAGATCTCCCGGTTGCCGCTCACGCGGTAGTCCGTCCACGCGAGGCCGAAGCTGGTGCCGTTCCACTTCAGAATCGGGCTCGACTGGCGCGCGGGGTCGGTGGTGACGCGCACCTCTCCGCCGATGCGTGTGCCGTTGGTGTCGAGGCGCTGAAAGTAGAGGTCGTGCTTGCCGGCCGCCGAGCGATCATCGTCGTACGCGAGCGCGTAGTTGGAGCCCGTCCACACGAGGTCGGGCCAGTCGGTGCGGCCGTTGGCGTTGGTGATGCGCACCGCCGCGGCCGACGGCGTTCCCGACGCCGAGAGCTTGCGGAAATAGAGCTCGTAGTTGCCGGCGCTGTCGTCGGCGTACACGAGGCCCCACGACGTGCCGTTCCACGCCACTGCGGGGTGCAGCGAGCTGCCGCTGGTGTTCGAGACGCGCGTGTCGTTGGCATTCACGCGCGCGCCCTGCGCGGTCAATGCGGCGAAGTAGATCTGCCCGTCGGCGCCGTCGCGCTTGTCTTGCCAGACGGTGCCGAAGCCGGTGTTGCTGCGGCCGATGTAGACGAAGTCGCTCGACGCGTTGTTGTTGGTGATGCGGAGATCGCCGGTGGTGTTGGTGATGAGGTCTTCGTCGACCGTGCCGTCGCAGTCGTCGTCGAGGCCGTTGCAGACCTCAGCGCTGCCCTGCGTGGGCTGGCAGGTCACCGGCGCGCCGTCCGCGCACGAAGGGCCGACCGCTGCGCACTCACCGACGCCACAGGTCTGCGGCATGAGGTTCTCGTCGGTGGCGCCGTTGCAGTCGTCGTCGATGCCGTTGCACGTCTCGGCGCTGGGCTGCAGCGGCACGCACACGGTCTCGGCGCCGTTGGTGCACGCCGGCATTTCACGCACGCACGCGCCCACGCCGCAGGTGACCGTGCCGAAGCCCTCGTCGATTTCGCCGTCGTTGTCGTCGTCGAGGCCGTTGCAGGCCTCGGGGTTCGGCGGCGGGCCCGCGTCGATGATCTCCTCCGGCGGCGGCACCGGGCGGAGTCGGTCTTCGCCACAGTTACAGCCGACCGTGAACGAGAGCACCAGCAGCGAGACGGCGAAGCGGAGTCGCAACATGGGCGGGCCGTCTGCCACAGCCCGCGGGTCTCTGTCACTTCACCGACCCGTGACAGGGGCGACCGGGCGACGGTGATTTCTCAAGCGCTGAGACTCTTCCTGTAGATTGATCAACGACGATGACGCTCTTCGACGCCGTTGAGACGGGAAACGTGGCCGAAGTGAAGGCGGCGCTGGCCGGCACGCCTGACGTGAACCAGCTCGGGCCAGGCCGCGCGACGCCGTTGATCATCGCCGCGGGCCTGGGCTCGCTGGAGCTGGTGAAGCTGCTGCTCGACGCCGGCGCCGAGCCGCGTTGGCGCGACGACAGCGACGAGACCGCGCTGTTGAAGGCCGCCGCGAACGGGCACCTCGAGGTGGCGCGGCTGCTTTCTCCTCATGCGGAAGATGAAGAACGTGAATTGGCGCGCAGCTTTCTGGCGGCCTTCGGCGCTTCACACGCGCCCGAATTCCACTACGACGGCGGCGCCTTGAAGCGGAAGGCGGTGGAGGTGGCGGCGCGGGCGGCGAGCTTCGTCGGTCACGAAGACCCTCTCGCGCGGGTCGAACGCACGGCGCGCGCTGAAGAGAACGCAAAGAAGAAGAAGTGAGCGCACGAGTGAAGCGTGAAGTGATGTCGTCGAAGACCTTGAAGCGGCCCGGCCCGGTGGGTGGCGTTCGCGACCTGAACCGTCAGAAGAAAGCGCAGGCCATTCGCGACGCGGCGCTGTTGCTGTTTCTCGAGCGCGGCATCGAAGCGGTGTCAGTCGACGACATCATGAGCGCGGCCCGCATGGCCAAGGGGAGCTTCTACCGGTACTACGTTGATCAAACGGCGCTGGTCGACGACGTGTTGGCGCCCACGCGTGAGCTGCTGACGGCGGCGTTGGTGGCCTGCTGCGACGAGCTCGAGACCGCGTCGTCGCGCGACATGATGTTCAAGGCCTACGCGCGCATCGGTGACGTGCTCGCGGTGTTGTTGATGGAGCACCCCGGCCCGGTGCGCCTGTACCTGCAGGAGTCACGCGCTCCGGCGCAGGGCGCGCGCAAGCCCATCATCGACATTTCGGGCACCGTCGCGCACTACGCCATCGAGATGACGCGCATCGCGCAGAAGCACGGCATCTTGAAGCCCATTCCCGTCGCGGTGAGCGCGCTCACGGTGGTGGGCGCCGCGGAGCGGTTGTTGCTCGCCGTGCTGCACGACGAAGACATCGGCAACCCGCTCGAGGTGCCTGCCGCGTTGACGACGCTCATCCTCGACGGGCTCAAGGCGTAGCGTCGCAGTTTGGGCCGCGGGGCCCCTTTGCACTAAGGGGTCGCGCGTGCGCTCCGTTCACGTCGCTCTCGTCTGTACTTCTCTGCTCTTCGCGTGTGGGCCCGTGCCCAGCGCGCCCGACGGCGCGGTCCTCGAAGAAGACGCCGGTGAAGTCGAAGACGGCGGCGCCGGTGGAGGGAGCGGCGGTGGCGGCGGAGGTGGAGGTGGAGCTGCGACGGGCGGCGGCTCGACGGGCGGCGGTGCTGGTGACGCCGGCAGCCCCGATGCGGGGAGCCCCGACGCGGGCGCTCCGCTCACGCTGGTCACCGTGGGGCATCAACGGGAGCTGCGCGGCGTGTGGATCGCCACGGTGCAGAACCTCGACTGGCCGTCGTCACAGACGCTGAGCGCCGACGCTGGCCGCGCGGAGCTCGAGGGCCTCGTGGAGTCGATGGCCGACGCGGGCCTCAACACGCTCTTCTTTCAGGTGCGCCCCAGCGCCGACGCGCTCTACGAATCGTCGATTGAGCCGTGGAGCGTGTCGGTGTCGGGCCAACGGGGCCGCAGCCCGGGGTGGGACCCGCTCGAAGAATTGCTCGTGATGGCGCACGCGCGCGGCATCGAAGTGCACGCGTGGATGAACCCGTACCGGGGGCTCGTGTCATCGCTGGCGACGCAGGCCGTCACCTACAACAACACGGTGGTGATGAACCCCGGCGTCGACGCGGTGCGCGAGCACGTGGTGACGGTGGTGCGTGACGTGCTCGATCGCTACGACGTCGACGGCATTCACTTCGACGACTATTTCTACCCGTACCCCGACTCGTCGGGCACGCCGTTCCCCGACAACGCGGCGTACACGGCCTACACGCTCGACGCCGGCACACGCTTGAGCGCCGACGGCGGGGTGATGAATCGCGCCGACTGGCGCCGCGACAACGTGAACCTGCTGGTGCGCGAGGTGATGGAGGTCGTCGAGAGCGAGCACCCGCACGCGCGCTTCGGCATCTCGCCGTTCGGCATCTGGAAGGCCGGCGTGCCGGTGCCCGGGCTCGACGCGTACAACGCGATTTCGTGTGACGCCGTCGCGTGGCTGTCGAACCAGTGGATCGACTACCTCACGCCGCAGCTCTACTGGCGCGAGTCGTCGGCGCAGTCGTACTCGACGCTGGCGACGTGGTGGGCGGCGCGGCTCAACGGGCGTCACCTCTTCCCCGGCCTCGCCGTGTACCGAATGCGCCCCGGCGACGGGAACTGGCCGCTCTCCGAGATTGAAGACCAGGTCGAGTTCACGCGCACGCTGCGCAGCCAGAACGCGATGGGCAACGTCCACTTCCGCGCGGAAGACGTGAAGAACAGCACCAAGCAGCTGCGCACGTTGTTCAAGAACACGCTCTACACGAAGCCCGCGGTGCCTCCGCCGTTGCCGCGTGCCGCTGCGGTCGTCGCGCCGGCGGTGCCCTTCGTGTCGGTCTCGAGCGGCGCGCTCTCGGTGACGAGCCCGCAGCCGCAGGCGGTGCGCTCATTTCTGCTCTACGAAATGCTCAACCCCGGTCAGTGGGAGCTGCGCGCCGTGAAGGGCGGGGCGCAGGTCTCTTTCGTGGTGACGAGCGGCACGTGGGCCGTCAGCGCGCTGGGTCGCGGCGGCGGCGAGTCACAGGGTGTGCGCGTCGTCGTGCCGTGAATCAGCGCCCGCCGTGGCCGCGCTTGCCGAGCTCCAGCTTTGCGATGAGGCCCTTGTGCACTTCGTCGGGGCCGTCGGCCAGGCGCAGCGCGCGGGCCTGCGCGTAGAACGCGGTGAGCGGCGTGTCGTGTGAGAGCCCCGCACCGCCGTGGAGTTGAATGGCGTCGTCGACGACCTTCTGCAGCATCGACGGCGCGACGACCTTGATGGCGGCGATTTCCGTCATCGCGCCGAGCGCGCCGACCTGGTCGAGCTTCCACGCGGCGTGCAACGTCAACAAACGCGCTTGATCAATCGCCACGCGCGCCTCGGCGATGCGCTCGCGATTGCCGCCGAGGTTCGCGAGCGGTTTTCCGAACGCCGTGCGCGTCGCGCTGCGGTCGACCATCAACTCCAACGCGACTTCCGCCGCGCCGATGCAGCGCATGCAGTGGTGAATGCGGCCCGGCCCCAGCCGACCTTGCGCGATTTCAAACCCGCGCCCCGGCCCGGCGATGACCGCGTCGAGCGGCAGGCGCACGTTCTCGAACGTGACCTCGCCGTGGCCGTGCGGCGCGTCGTAGTCGCCGAACACCGGCAACATGCGCTGCACCTTCACGCCCGGCGCGTCGAGCGGCACCAGCACCATCGAATGCTGCGCGTGCCGGCCCGCCGTCGCGTTGGGCGTGTGCGCCATGAAGATGGCCACCTTCGCGCGCGGGTCACCGAGCCCCGAGGTCCACCACTTGGTGCCGTTGAGCACGACTTCATCGCCGTCGACCACGGCCGTCGCGCGCATGTTGGTGGCGTCTGACGAGGCGACGTCGGGCTCCGTCATGCAGAACACCGAGCGAATGTCTCCGCTCAACAGCGGCTCGAGCCACCGCTGCTTCTGCGCGGCAGACCCGTAGCGGAAGAGCACCTCCATGTTTCCGCTGTCGGGCGCGTTGCAGTTGAAGATCTCCGGAGCCATCACGCTGCGGCCCGTCGCCTCGGCGATCGGCGCGTACTCGAGCGTCGAGAGGCCACTCAGCTCGGGGAGAAACAGGTTCCACAACCCCGCGGCGCGCGCCTTGCCCTTGAGCGCCTCGACGCGTGGGTGCACCTTCCACTTCGCCCAGTCGCCGTCGGGGTTGGCGGCGCGCACCTCGGCCCAATGCCGCGCCTCGATGGGTACGAGCTCGTCGCGCATGAACTGCTGCACCCGCTCGAGGACTTCACGACTCTTCGCGCTCGGCTCGAAGTTCATGGGCGGAGGTGTAGCACGAAGTGCTGGCAACTCTGCCAGCTGGCAACCTTGCCAGCAGCAGCGCACAGGGCGTACGGTCGCCGCGTGTTCCGCTCCAGCACGCCCGTGACCGATGCCGCCTTTCATGATCGCGTCGACGAGCTGAAGCAGTTGAGCCAACGCATCACCGCGCTGCGAGCAGGCGCGCCTCGTTGGCTCGCGGTGCTCGGCGAACGGCGCGTGGGGAAGACCAGCATGCTGCTCGAGCTGGTGCGCCGAAACCGCCATCGCGACGTGCGCTTCGTGGTGCTCGACTGTTTCGAAGAAGAACCGCTGGGCTTCGAGATCTTCCGTCGCCTCGCGCTGCGCACCGTCGACGCGTTCTTCGCGCGCGAAGCAAAGGTGTCCTTCGAAGCGCTGCAGAGCCGCCCTGACGAATACCGTGTCGCGCTCGACGACGCGAAGTCGTATCGCGGCCTCGACCGCGCGTTGCGTGCCGACCTGCAGGGCCTCGCAGAGCGCCCGGCCGACGCGAGGTACGCCGAGCTTGCGCTGGGGCTCCACGAGCGACTCGCGCAGGCGCTGGGCCTCTACTGCGTCGTCGCGTGGGACGAATTTCAGGAGCTCGCGAAGCTGCCGGCGTCACGGGGCGGGGTGCTCTCGCTGGCGCGCGCGGTCTGGCAGAAGCACCGACGCAGCACCTACGTCGTCTGCGGCTCCGAGCGCACGTTGCTGCGCAAGCTCGTCACCAGCCACGACTCACCGTTCTTTCAACACTTCGAGGTCATGGAGCTGAACCCCATGGGCCCTGAAGATGCGAAGACGATGTTGCGTGAATCGGCGCCGCCGGGTCGCAGCATTCCCGTCGCCGTCGCCGCGCGGGCCGTCGAGGTGCTGGGTGGGCACCCGTTCTATCTGCAGCTCTTCGGTGAGGTGCTCACGTCGCGCGACCCGCCCTACGACGAGGGGCTCGTTCGTCAGGTGTTCTCGGAGCTGCTCTTCAGTCGCACCGGGCGCCTCTCGCTCTACTTCGAGCAGCAGTTTCACCGGCTGGTCGGCAACGCCGCGACGCTGGCGGCGACGCTCGATGCCGTCGCGCGTGGGCCCGCGCGCACCAACGACATCGCGAAGCAGACGCGCTCCAACTCGGGCGCCACGGTGCGCTACCTCGAGCGCCTGGGTGACGCGGTGGTGCGGGCCGATGACCAACACTGGCGCTTGAGCGACCCGGTCTTCGGGCTCTGGCTGCAATGGCGCCAGCCCGGTGGTGCCGTCGTGCCGATGTCGGTGCTGGGCGACGACGCTGAAAAAGAAATCGCGCGACGTCTCGCGGAGCTGGGCTTCGAGCTCGTCTACCAATCGCGCGCGTCACGGGGCGCGTTCGACCTCCTCGCCATTCGCAATGGCAGGCCGGTGGGCATTCAGGTGAAGCGCTCGAAGTTGCCGGTGCGCTTCAGCCCATCGGCGTGGGCGCGGCTCGACAGCGACGCCCGGAGGCTCGCGTGGCGCTGGCTGGTGGCGGCCGTCACGCCCGAAGGCAAAGTGCACTTCTTCGACCCCGCCAAGGTGCGCGACGGAGCGCCCGTGTCGCTGTCGGCCGCGCATGAGCTCGACAACGTGCTCGCGTGGCTCGACGCCGGGTGACTGCTGGCAACTTTGCCAGCTGGCAGACTTGCCAGCTCACCTCGGCAGGCGGTCGAGCCACGCCTGCACGGCGAGCCCGGTGCCGAAGGGCCACGCCTTCAACTTCTCTTTGGCGATGAGCTTGTACGCCGCGAGCTCTTCGCTCAGCCGCACCTCGCCCGAGGTCTTCACGTGAAACGCGATGATGAGCTCGTTGCGCACCTCGAACGGGTACACGCCGACCAGCGAGACCACTTCGCCCTCGAGGTTCGTCTCTTCTTTCACTTCGCGCAGCACCCCGGCTTCTGCTGATTCGCCCGCTTCGAGGAAGCCCGTCACCAGGGCGAAGACCTTCTCGGGCCAGTCTCTGCCGCGCGCGAGCAGCACCTGCCCTTCGTGTTCGATGATGGCCGCGACGACTGGCGTCGGGTTGCCCCAATGCACGAAGCCACAGCTGCACACCGGGCGTTCCCGGCCGTGGTGCACGCGGCTCGTCAGCGCAGCGCCACACGTCGGGCAGAAACGGAACTCATGAGCCATGGCGCAAACCGTACCTTGAGTTCGCGCGGCGCCACCGGCACAAGCACGCGCGTGATGCAGCCGCGCGCAGTGTTGTTCGACATGGATGGGGTCCTCGTCAAAAGCGAAGAGGTCTGGTTTCGCGTGGTGGAAGAAGCCGGCGTTCGGTTTCGCGGCCGCGCCATCACGCGAGAAGAGTTCTTCCCGACCTTCGGGCAGGGCACCGCCGCCGACGTGCCGGTGTTCGGGCTGACCTGTACCGTCGCGCAGCTCGACGCGTTCTACGTCACCGAGTTCGTCAAGCACCTCGAGGCCATGTGGGTGAACCCTGACGCGCTCCCGCTGCTCAGTGACTTGAGAAGAAACGGCGTGAAGACCGCGCTCGTCACCAACACCGTGGGCCCGCTCGCGCAGCGCATCCTCGAGCAGGCGCAGCTCACGGGGCTCTTCGACGCCTACGCCACGGCAGATCGCGTGGCCTTCGCGAAGCCCGCGCCTGACCTGTTGCTGCTCGCGTTGAAGGAGCTCGCCGTGGACGCCCGCCACGCGTGCATGGTGGGTGACTCGAAGTACGACCGGCAGGCCGCGCACGCAGCGAAGGTGCGCTTCGTCGGCCTGGGCCTCGACGGTGATGTGCGCCTCGAGAAGCTCGGAGATTTCTCCCTGACGCTCGTCACGTGAGGAAGTCGACGTAGCATCGCGCATGCGCATCATCACGAACCCGGGCAGCAACCTCGACGACGATGAAGTGCACCGCCACGACATCGACGTGATGCCGCAGAAGATCGTCGTCGACGGCATCTCGCACGACACGCGAAACCTGTCGGGGCTCGAGCAGATTGATCGCTGGGTGAAGACGGCGCAGCGCCACCCGACGGTGCAGGGCACCACCGAAGCTGAGTTCACCGAGATGATGAGCCGCCTCGGCAAGAGCGACCCCGAGATGCTCTGTGTGATGACGTCACGAAAGATCATCGGCTCGCATGACGCTGCGCTCGCCGCGAGCACGAAGCTGATGAAAGACGAGGGCTCCCGAATCGAGGTCGTCGACACGCTCGTCACCGACGTCGGCGCCGGGCTCTGCACGCTCGTCGCCGCGCAGGCGCGAAAGGCGGGGTTGCCACTCAAAGAAGTCGCGCGAGCGGTTCGCGCCTTCGCTGAGCGCGGTCGCAACGTCATCACCGTCTCCACGCTCGAGAACCTCATCAAAGGTGGCCGCGCGAGCACGCTGCAGGGCTTCGTCGCCAACTTCCTCAACGTGCGCCCCGTCATCAGCATGATCGACGGAGTCACCACTTCTGTCGGCCGCATGAGCGCGAAGCTCGACGCCGCGACGAAGCACGAGGAGTACCTCACCTCACGCGTCGACCCCGGCGCCGCGGTGTGGCTCGCGGTCGCTCACGGCAACGCGCCGCAGGTCGCCGAGCACGTCGTGCGGCGACTCAAAGAAAAGTACCGCGTCGAATACACGCTGCTGCGCCCGCTCTCGACGAGCATCTACCTGCACGCGGGCCCCGGCGCGGTCGTCTCGTTCGTCTACCCGCTCGAGGGCTTGCCGTTTCGCCCCACGCCTCCGTGACGCCGCGCGCGCTACGGTGAGCGCCATGACGACCCGCACCGAAAAAGACTCCTTCGGCCCCATCGAAGTGCCTGTTGAACACCTGTGGGGCGCGCAGACGCAGCGCTCGCTGCACTTCTTTCACGTCTCTCACGAGCGGATGCCGCGCGAGCTCATCGAGGCGCTGGTGCTGGTGAAGAAGGCCGCCGCGTTGACCAACGTGCAGCTCGCGGGGCTCGACGCGAAGAAGGCCGACGCCATCGCGCGCGCCGCAGAAGAAGTCCTCGCAGGTCAGCACCCCGACGAATTTCCGCTCTCGGTCTGGCAGACGGGCAGCGGCACCCAGAGCAACATGAACGTCAACGAGGTGCTGGCGAACCGCGCCTCAGAGTTGCTCGGCGGTGAACGTGGCAGCGAGCGGTTGGTGCACCCCAACGACGACGTCAACCGCAGCCAGTCGAGCAACGACGCGTTCCCCACCGCCATGCACCTGGCTGCGCTCGAGGCCATCAGCCGCCGCGTGTTGCCTGCGTTGCGCGCGCTCGCCGACGCGACGCGCAAGAAGGGCCACGCCTTCGACGGCATCGTGAAGCTCGGCCGCACGCACCTGCAAGACGCCACGCCGCTCACGCTGGGCCAGGAGTTCTCGGGTTGGGCCTCGCAGCTCGAGCACGCGGCGCAGCACGTCGAGCGCTCGCTGCCGCACCTCGAAGAGCTGGCGCTGGGCGGCACCGCCGTCGGCACCGGGCTCAACGCGCCAGCCGGTTACGCCGAGGCCGTCGCCGCGAAGCTGCGTGAGCTCTCCGGGCTGCCGGTGCGCACCGCGAGCAACAAGTTCGAAGCGCTCGGCTCGTGCGATGGCCTCGTGCACGCGCACGCGGCGCTCAAGGGGCTCGCGGTCAGCCTCTTCAAGTTCGCCTCCGATGTGCGCCTGCTGGGCAGCGGCCCGCGCGCGGGCCTCGGTGAGCTGCTGCTGCCTGAAAATGAACCGGGCTCGTCCATCATGCCGGGCAAGGTGAACCCCACGCAGGCCGAGATGCTGACGATGGTCTGCGCGCAGGTGCTCGCCAACGACGTCGCCGTGTCCATGGGCGGCACGCAGGGGCACCTGCAGCTCAACGTCTTCCGCCCGCTGGTGGCGCACAACCTGCTGCAGTCGTGTCGCCTGCTCGCCGAGGGCATGGACTCGTTCCGGCTCCACTGCGTCGAAGGCCTCGAGCCGAATCGCGCTCGCATTGCGCAGCACCTCGAGCACTCGCTCATGCTGGTGACCGCGCTCACGCCGCACATCGGGTACGAGAAGGCCGCGGGCATCGCACATCAGGCGCACCACGACGGCACCACGCTCAAGGCCGCCGCCGTGGCCTCGGGCGCCGTCACCGCCGAGCAGTTCGACGCCTGGGTCCGCGCCGAGGACATGATTTCTCCTCGCTGACGCGTCGCGCCACGTGTCGCCGATGCGGCGGGTGCGCGCAGGCCGTGTACGATGCGGAACACTCTCTCCCGTCTGCCCGGCCCGCGCAGGAGTTCCCAGATGACGTTGCTCCGTTTGTCTTTGCTTGCCCTCGCGATGAGTGTGTTCGCGAGTGGCTGTAGTGGTTGTAACCGCTCGCCCTCCGAGAAGACGCTGAAGGCCGAAGGCGAAGCCTGCGAGTTCGACGAAGAGTGTGAGACGTCGCTCTGCGACAAGGTGCCGGGCAAGTCGTCCATCTGCTACCGGCGCTGCTCCATCGGCTGCAAGCCGGGCGACATCTGCAGCGCGCTCGCGGTGAACGATCGCTTCGCGTGTGTGCCCGAGCGCCCGGGTCTGTGTCAGCAGTGCGCGCTCAACGTCGACTGCCCGTACCCCGGCGACCGCTGCCTCGAAATCGGCGGTACGAAGATCTGCGGTCGCGACTGCAGCTTCGACGGTCAGTGCCCTTCGAGCTACCGCTGCGCCGACGGCACCGCCAGCAACGACGAATACGTGACCAGGCAGTGCCAGCCCATTTCCGGCACGTGTGAGTGCGTCGCGGCCAACGCGGGCCAGACCAAGCCGTGCGGCGAGACCAACGCCATCGGCACCTGCATGGGCACGCAGACCTGTCGCCCGCCCAACGGCTACGACGCGTGCAGCGCGCACGTGCCCACCACCGAGGTCTGCAACGGCCGCGACGACGACTGCAACGGCCAGACTGACGAGAACCTCGGAGACACCACCTGCGGCGTCGGTGAGTGCCGTCGCACGGTGGCCAACTGCGCCAACGGCGCGCCGCAGACGTGCGTGGCCGGCGCGGCCAACATCGAGGTCTGCGACGACAAAGACAACAACTGCGACGGCGTCACCGACGAAGGCTTCGACAAGATGACGTCGCTGCTGCACTGCGGCGCGTGCAACCTGGCGTGCGCGCGCGCCAACGCGATGCCGGTGTGCGCGGCGGGCATGTGCAGCATCGGCACCTGCAACCCCGGGTGGACCAACGCCGACGGCATCGACATCAACGGCTGCGAATACCCGTGCACGCCGACCGGCGCCGAGGTGTGCGACGGCGTCGACAACGACTGCAACGGCCAGGTTGACGAAGGCTTCCTGCTCGCGAGCGACCCGACGAACTGCGGCCAGTGCGGCCGGGTGTGCAGCGTCAACAACGGCAACATCAACACCTACGCCTGTGTCGCCTCGACGTGCGGCATCAACACCTGCAACGCCGGCTTCAAAGACTGCGACCAGAGCTACGGCTCGGGCTGCGAGCAGAACATCACCACCGACGTGAACAACTGCGGCGACTGCAACACCCGCTGCCTCGCGGCGAACGGCACGCCTTCGTGCACCGCCGGCGTCTGTGGCATCGGCTCGTGCAACGCCCCGTTCGCGAACTGCGACGGCGTGTTGGCCAACGGCTGCGAGGCGAACACCGACACCAACGTGAGCCACTGCGGCGCGTGCAACAACGCGTGCCCGCAGCGCCCCAACACCGTCACCACGTGCAACGGCTCGTGTGGCTTCACGTGTTTGCCGGGCTTCACCGACGTCGACGGCCTCGCCAGCAATGGCTGCGAGTACGCGTGTATTCCCACCGGCGTCGACGACCCCGATGACTCGTACACCGACTCCAACTGCGACGGCATCGACGGCGACGTGTCGCGCGCCATCTTCGTCTCGCTCAACGGTGACGACGGCGCGCCGGGCACCCGCACTGCGCCCAAGCGTTCGGTGCAGGCGGCCATCGGCGCTGCAAACACCTCCACCAAGCCGCACGTCTACGTGGCGGCGGGCGTCTACACCGAGCCCGTGGTGCTGAAGAACGGCATCTCGGTGTACGGCGGCTTCTCGCCGACGACGTGGTCGCGCATCGGCGCGTTCACCACCACGCTGCGCAACAACACCGTCAACAGCGGCCGCGTCATCGCGGTGCAGGGGTCGGCCATCAACATCGCCGCCACGCTGGGCTACCTGACGATTCGCGCGCTCGACACCAGCACTGCGTCGGTCAGCACCTACGGCGTGCACTGCGTGGGCTGCACGGCGCTCACCATGAAGCAGCTCGTCGTCGTCGGCGGCGCTGCGGGAGCGGGCGCGATGGGCACCGGTGGCGACGTCGGCCTCGTCGGCTTCAACGGCAACCCCGGCGCCAACGGAGACAACGACAACAACGCGGGTGGCACCGGCGGCCCCGGCGGCAGCTCGAACTGCGGCAGCACGGGCGGCTCGGGTGGCGCGGGCGGGTGGAACGGCGCGACGGGCAGCGGCGGCAGCGCGGGCATCGGTGGCGTTTCGGGTGGTGGCGCCGGCGCGGGTGGCGCCGGGTGCAGCCGCTGCGTGCCCTTCTCGAGCTGCCGCTCGTCTGACGGCGTCGGTGGCACGGCGGGTGGTACCGGAGCTGCGGGCATGAATGGTGGCGGTGGCAGCGGTGGCGCCGTGTCTCTCGGCTTCTTCGTCACCAGCGCGGGCGGTGTCGGTGGCCTCGGTGGAAACGGCCGCGGCGGCGGCGGCGGCGGCGGCGCCGGTGGCCAGGACATCTGCAACAACAACACCGGCACCAGCGGCAAAGGCAATGGTGGTGGTGGTGGTGGCGGCGGTGGTTGTGGCGGTTCGCCAGCGACAGGCGGCGACGGAGGCGGTTCGTCATTCGCCGTCTTCCTCTCGGCGTCGACGGGCATTCGTATCGAGAACTGTGACCTGACCAGCAGCAACGCGGGCGCCGGAGGTGCCGGAGGCGTCGGTGGTGCGGGTGGCAGCGGCGGTGGTGGAGCGCCGGGCGGCAACGCCGACACTGGAGAAATTGGTGTCGGCGGCGCCGGCGCGGCTGGTGGCTCCGGTGGGCGCGGCGGTCATGGTGGTGGTGGTGCCGGCGGCGTCTCGTATGCGCTCTTCAAGGCGAGCACGGTGCCCGTGGTCGTCAACGTCACCTACGCGCACGGCAGCGGCGGCGCCGGCGGCACGTCGAGCGGCACTGGCGGCACGGCGGGCGTCGCCGCCGACACGAACTGACTGGCGCTGGGCGGGCAGAGCTCCGGCGCGGCTGGCGGCGAGCTGCGGTAGACGCAGCGTGTGACTGACCGCCGCCGCGAGAAGTTGTTGCCTGTGTCTGCGTGGCCGACGCGTGAAGAGGCCGCCGCCGCGCGCTGGTTTCAGCCGCTGCAACTCGGCCCCGTGCACGCGAAGACGCGCACGTGGGTGCCCGCCATGGTGCCGTGGCGCAGCAACGCCGAGGGCCTCGTCACGCCCGACGTCATCGCCTGGTACGAGCGCTTCGCGCGCGGCAAGCCCGGCGTCATCGTCATCGAGGCCACCGGTATTCGTGACGTGCCTTCAGGCCCGCTGCTGCGTGCGGGTGACGAGCGCTTCGTCGAGGGCTTGAAGCGGCTGGTCGACGCGGTGAAGGCCGCGAGCGACGGCGAGACGAAGCTCTTCGTGCAGCTCATTGACTTCCTCGCCATCAAACGTCGGCCCACGAAGGAGGCGTTCCTCACGCGCTTCCTGAAGCTGACGCCGGAGTTGAAGGCCCGGCTTCCCCGCCCCCTCACCGAGCTGAACGACGACGAGCTGAAGCAGGTGCTCGACGCGCGCGACTGGGAGGCGCTGCAGTTCGGGCTCCGCGAGCGCGTCACCGACCCGCACCTCGCGTCGCTGCCGGCTGTCTTGCCTGCGCTCTTCGCCGAAGCCGCGCAGCGCTGTGCCCGCGCGGGCTTCGACGGCATCGAGCTGCACTACGCGCACGCGTACACCATGGCCTCGTTCCTCTCGCCGCTGAACACGCGCACCGACGGCTACGGCGGCAGTCGTGAGGCGCGCGTGCGGTTGCCGCTCGAGGTGTTCGACGCCGTTCGCGCCGCGGTGCCCGCGAGCACCGCCGTCGGCTGTCGCTTCCTCGCCGATGAGATCATCGAAGGCGGCGGCCGCCCCGACGACGCCGCGTTCTACGGCGTGCAGTTCGCGCGCGCCGGCATGGACTTCCTGTCGCTCTCGCGCGGCGGAAAGTTCGAAGACGCGAAGGCCCCGAAGGTCGGCGCGGCGGCGTACCCGTACACCGGCGTGTCGGGGCACGAGTGCATGCCCAGCACCACGAAGCTCGCGCAGCCCTGGGGTCGCAACGTGGAGGCCGTCGCGCAGGTGCGCCGCGCCGTGCGTGACGCCGGCCTCGAGACGCCCGTCATCACCTGCGGTGGCATCGCGACGTTCGCGCAGGCCGAGGCCGTGCTCTCCGCTGGCGCCGCCGACGCCGTGGCCAGCGCGCGCCAGTCGCTCGCCGACCCCGACTGGTTCTTGAAGCTGCGCAGCGGGCGCGGCGCCGACATTCGCCGCTGCCTCTTCACGAACTACTGCGAGGGCCTCGACCAGTCGCACGAGGCCGTCACCTGCCAGCTGTGGGACCGTGAAAGAGGCCACGCCGACGACGCCACGGTCGCGCGCAGCCCCGACGGTCGTCGCCTCGTCGCGCCGCCGCTGGAGTAAGTCTCGGGCCCGATGCTGTCGCTCGTCGTCGCGTTGCTCGTCGCTGCTGAACCGTCGGTCGCGGTGTTGAGCTCGAGCGGCTCCACCGGAGAGCTGCGCTTTCAACCGCTCCACGGCGCGGAGCTGAGCGCCCCGGTCGCCCGCTTCACGCACGCGGAAGGCAGCCCCGTGCTGGGTTCGCTGTTGCCCGCTTCGCGCGTGGTGGTGGCCACGGCGGTGATGAAAGCGCAGGGCGACGTTTCGTTCGCGTCGTCGCTGCTGCGGCTCGAAGCAGGCAAGGGCGCGCGCGTGCTCGCCGAGGGCGTGGTCTATGGTTCGAGGCCGCACGTCAGCAGCGAAGGCCGCGTCTTCGTGGCGCGGGGCGTGGCCGGGGAGGTCGGGCCCATGGGCCGCGTCGACGCGCTCGTGGTGGATGAAGTGAACCCGGTGACCGCGAAGACGCGCACCGTGTATTCGCTGCGCGGCTTCGTCACGTTCCTCGCGGGCTCCCTCGGTCGCGAGCTGCTCATTTACGAGGTGGCTACCGGCGGCGCGCGGCTGATTGCGGTGCACGTCGACACGCTGGCGGTGCGCGTGTTGATTCCGCAGCTGGTGGCGCTCGCGCGAGACTTCGTGGTCGACGCGCCGCGACGTCGCGTGCTCTTCACGCAAGGCACGCCGCACGAAGACGCGTGGTTCGTCGAGGCGCTGTCGCTCGACACGCTCGAGCGCACCGTCGTGGCGCGCTCGGCCGACATGGCGTTGTTGCCTGCGGTGTTGGGCGACGGGCGGCTCACCTTCAACGACGGGCCGCGCGTTCGTTTCGGCCGCAGCGGCTATGCGCGCGTGCAGCACGTGACGCGAGAGCTCGCCTTCGCGCTGCATGAAGTGCCGGGCGATTTTCCGACCGCGTACGGGGGCGCTGAGGTCATCGCCACGCCGCCGAACAGTCGCCTCGACCTTGCGGGGGTCACGCCGTGAGCGCGCTGCTCTTCACGCTCGTCGCCGCGCAGTTCTGCCCGAGCTACACGCTCTCGAGCAGCAGCAACAACAACGACTGCGGCGTCGAGGCCGTCAACGGCACCAACCCGACGCTCACGCAGTGGCAGCCGCGCTTTCAGCGCATCAGCGAAGGCCCTGCCGCGTGGGGCAGCGACGGCCCGGGCGTGGCGAACATCGGCAGCGGCTGCGGCAAGCCAACCCCTACCACGCAGGTGCCGGCGACGTTCCCGTGTGAGCTGCTGCGCGCCATCGCCATGCAAGAGAGCGGGTGGCGACAGTTCTGCGTGCCGACGACGCCGGCTGATCAAACCGGAGGTGCGTCGCGCACCATCATCTCATTCGACTGCGGCTACGGCGTGGGCCAGGTCACCAGCGGCATGCACGTTGGCGAGAGCCCGGGGTTCGATCGCGCCCGCGTGGCCTCCGACGCCACGTACAACCTCGCCACCGGCGCCAGCATTCTCGCCGGCAAGTGGCGCGCGACGAGCTGCGTGGGTGACAACCAGCCGGCCGTCATCGAGCACTGGTACAGCGCGACGTGGGCGTACAACGGGCTCGCGTTTTCGAACAACCCCAACAACCCCAACTATTCGTCGACGCGGGGCGTGTGGCGCTCGTCGGTCGGCGGCGCTGCGCCGTATCAAGAGAAGGTCTTCGGCTGGGTCGAGTTCGCGCCGTCGTCGCAGCACTGGGCCGGCGTGGCGCTCGCTTACCCGCGCTTGAGCGACCTGCCGTCGAGCGGTGGCACGCCCGGTACGTTGCCTGAGCCGACGTGTGCCACCCCGGCGAGCTGCGCGACGACGCGCCAGGTGCACCGCACCGCGTGCCTGCCTTCAGTTCCCGTCGACGCTGGCAGCGGCGGTGGTGGCGGAACCGCCGTCATCGACGCAGGCCCCGGCGGCGGCGGCGTGGCGGTGGAGGACGCCGGCCCTCCGACGGGGGGCGGCAGCGGCGGTGGCGCGGTCGACTTCGACGCGGGTTCGGTCGGCGGTGGCAGCCAACGCGACGCTGGTGACGACGGCTTCGGGCCGGGCGGCGTCCGTGGCGGCTGCGGTTGCGGAAACGTGGAAGGCGTCGCGGCGTTGCTCGTGCTCGCGTTGATCCGTCGACGACGGGGCTGATCTCCCCGAGGAAATACCGCTGGCCGTGTCGCACCTCTACGCATACGGTGCGCCGCGGTTTTTTTTTCCGGAGTCACTATGCGCGTGCGTGTCCTGCTCGTTGCGGCCTTGTGTGTCGCGACGCCTTCTCTGGCCGAACAGGCCGCCGTGAACTTTCACCTCGACCCCATGGTCGGCACGGGTCTGGACAAGGCGCGCCTCGTCACCGGCGCCGCGCTGAAAATCGACACCACGCTCATCAAGGCGCTGGGCCCCGTCTCTCCGCAGGTCGAGCTCTTCGGCATCGGCGCGAGCGACAACACCTACCTCAACAGCGGCTCGCTCTTCGGCGGCGGCCTCGGCCTTCGCCTGCGGCTGCTCAATGACGAGAAGGGTTACTTCTTCAACCCGGGCACCACACACAACGGCAACCTCTGGGGCAACCTCTGGGTCGACGCGCACGCCACGCTCAATTCGGGTGGCTACGGCGTGGGCTTCGACGTCGGGGTTGGTGCGGAGTTCTCGCTGGTTGAAGGCCTGAGCGTCGGCCCGCTGGCGAAGTTCATGTACGTCGGCAAGCGCGCTGACGAGTTGACGCCGCACATGCTGTTGATGTTCGGCCTGAGCTTCACCATCGGCGCGCCGCAGACCACGCCCGCCGACGTCGACTACGACAACGACGGCGTCAAGGGCGACAACGACAAGTGCGTCGATGAGCCCGAAGACATGGACGGCTTCGAAGACGGCGATGGTTGCCCCGACAAAGACAACGACAAGGACGAGATCCCCGACGACGAGGACGCGTGCCGCGACCAGGCTGAAGACAAAGACGGCGTCGCCGACACCGACGGTTGCCCGGAGACCGACGCCGATGGTGACGGGGTGCTCGACGCCGACGACAAGTGCCCTGAAGTGAAGGGCTCGGCGGTGGCGGGCGGCTGCGTCGACGGAGACTCCGATGGCGACACGGTGCCCGACAGCATCGACGCGTGCCCGCAGGTGAAGGGCGAGGTGGCCAACAAGGGTTGCCCCGACACCGACAAAGACGGCGACTCGGTCGTCGATCGCCTCGATGCCTGTGTCGACGTGGCGGGGCCGGTCGAGAACAAAGGCTGCCCCTACGCTGACACCGACAAAGACGGCGTGGTCGACGCCTTCGACAACTGCGTCAACGAGCCGGGCACGGCCGAGAACCAGGGCTGCCCCGCCAGCCAGAAGCAGCTGATCGCCATCACCGCCGGGAAGATCGAGCTCAAAGACAAGGTGTACTTCGACACCGGCAAGGCCACCATTCAGGCGCGCTCCAATGCGCTGCTCGACCAGATCTCCCGCGTGCTCGACAGCCACCGCGAGCTGACGCTGGTGCAGGTGGAAGGTCACACCGACAACACCGGCAGCGCCGATACGAACCGCGCGTTGTCGGCGAGCCGCGCGCAGGCCGTGGTCGACTACCTCGTGAAGAAGGGCACCGAGGCGAGTCGGCTCAAAGCGGTGGGGTTCGGCCCCGATCGCCCGTCTGCCGACAACGCCACGGCGAAGGGCCGCGACGCGAACCGTCGCGTGGAGTTCACCGTGCTGAGCCACTGAAGCCTGTGGCACTCTGCCGTGACACCGGCGCCCCGACTTCGTTGAAGTCGGGGCGCTGTTTTTTTCGCCGCTTGTCGATACAAGGCGACCCGTTCGGCCGGCACCCGCTTCACCCGGAATCCCTCACATGACTCGACCTCTTCGTATCCTCCTGCTCGGTGCGCTCTGCGGCGCCGTGTTCCTTGGCTGTCCCGCTCCGTCTGTCTGTGGCAACGGCAAGATCGAAGCTGGCGAAACCTGCGACGACGGCAACACGACGTCAGGCGATGGCTGCGAGGCTGACTGCAAGCTCCCCGACGGCGTGGGCGGCGGCACGGCGACCGGTGGCGGCACTGGCACCGGCGGCGGCACGGCGACGGGCGGCGGCACGGCGACAGGCGGCGGCACGGCGACGGGCGGCGGTACGGCCACTGGCGGCGGTACGGCGACGGGCGGCGGCACGGGCACCGGCGGTGGCGGCACCGTGATTCCCGTCTGCGGCAACGGCGTGCCCGAAGGCACCGAAGACTGCGACGACATGAACACCATCGCGGGCGACGGCTGCGAGAACGACTGCACGTTCACGCCGGCCTGCGGCA
The DNA here is from genome assembly GCA_035910535.1 of Archangium sp. GTDB lineage: Bacteria > Myxococcota > Myxococcia > Myxococcales > Myxococcaceae > Archangium_A. The sequence goes on from JAMHXF010000111.1 coordinate 39,763, forward strand.
ACGGGAAGCGTGAAGGCGGCGAGGTGTGCGACGACGGCAACACCGTCGCAGGCGACGGCTGCGAGGCCGACTGCTCGGCCTTCACCATGACGCCCACGGTGCAGGGCTGTGCGGGCATCAACGAGCGCGTGCAGCAGGGCGAGACCTGCTCCGTGACCGCGGGCGACGCGAGCCGCCTCATCACCGGCATCGTGCTGACCGACGGCGTCACCTACGTCGGCGGTCAGGTGCTCATCGACGCGGCGGGCTCCATCACCTGCGCGGCCTGTGATTGCTCGGCGAGCGCGGCGGCGGCCACCAGAATCACCTGCCCGCAGGGCGTGGTGACGCCCGGCCTCATCAACGCGCACGACCACATCAGCTACCAGGCGAACCCCGCCATGGGCACGGCGGAGCGCTACGAGCACCGCCACGACTGGCGCATCGGCCAGAACGGTCACACCCGCGTCAACAACGGCGGCAACGCGACCAACGCGCAGATCCGCTGGGCGGAGCTTCGCCAGGTGATGTCCGGCACGACCTCCATCGTCGGCGCGACCTACAGCAACAACGGCAACGTCGGCATGCTGCGCAACCTCGACACCACGCCCGTGGGCCAGCTCGGCAACCTCACCGGCGCGCAGGGCATCAACTCCGACACCTTCCCGCTCGACGACACCGGCGGTCTGGAGCTCACCTCGGGCTGCAACTACCAGTCGCTCCCGCTTACGCCTCCGGGCACCGCGGCGTTCCTCCCGCACGTCTCTGAAGGCATCGAGGCGTCGGCCCGCAACGAGTTCGTCTGCCTCACGGCGAGCAACGGCGTCGGCATTCTCTCGCAGCGCACCGGCTTCGTGCACAGCATCGGCGTCAACGCGCGCGACGTCGCGCTCATGGGAGCCACCGGCACCTCGCTCATCTGGAGCCCGCGCTCGAACGTCTCGCTCTACGGCGACACAGCGTCGATCCCGCTCTACGACCGGCTCGGCGTGAACATCGCCATGGGCACTGACTGGACCATCTCCGGCTCAATGAACCTGCTGCGCGAGCTCAAGTGCGCCGACGGCCTCAACCGCACGCGCTTCAACAACGCGCTCACCGACGAGCAGATGTGGAAGGTCGTCACCGTCAACGGTGCCAGGGCGACGGCGACCACCGCGTCCATCGGTAAAATCGCGCCGGGCCTGCTCGGCGACATCGCCATCTACAAGCGCAAGCAGGGCGTCAGCTTCTACCGCTCCATCATCGAAGCCGCGCCGCAAGACGTGGTGATGACGATGCGCGCCGGCAAGCTGCTCTTCGGCGACGCGAACATCGTCGGCGGCTCGGGCGCGCCCATGTGCGAGACCATCGACGTGTGCGGCACCTTGAAGTCGGTGTGCGTGCAGACCGAGCTCACCGCGCTGGCCACCGGCAACGCGGCCAACACGCTGGCGCTCCTGCAGCAGGCCAACGCGTCGACGTACCCGCTCTTCGCGTGCGCGGCGCCGGCCGGCGAGCCTTCGTGCATTCCCGAGCGTGGCGTGTCGGCGGTGCCCGCCGGCGGCAACAGCCACAACGGCTCGACGCTCTACACCGACGCCTCGACCGACGCCGACAAGGACGGCATCCCCGACGCGATGGACAACTGCCCCACGGTCTTCAACCCCGTGCGCCCGATGGACAACGGCTTCCAGAGCGACGTCGACGCCGACCTCGTCGGTGATGCCTGCGACGTGTGCCCGCTCACGGCCAACGTCACCACCTGCGCGCCCTTCGACCTGAATGACCGCGACGGCGACGGCCACCCCAACGACATGGACAACTGCCCGTCGATCGCGAACCCCGGCCAGGAAGACGTCGACATGGACGGCAAGGGTGACGTCTGTGACGCCTGCCCGACGGTCGCGAACCCCGGCAACGCGGCGTGCCCCTCGAGCATCTTCGCCATCAAGACGGGCGCTGCGCCGGCTGGCACCGCGGTCGCGCTCTCCAACGCGCTGGTCACGGCGTCGGGCCCCAACGGCTTCTTCCTCCAGGCCGTCGCTGGCGACCCCGGCTTCGTCGACGCCGACTACTCGGGCCTCTTCGTCTACGCACCCGGCAGCGGCGTGACGCAGGGCGACCGCATCGCGATTCCCAGCGGCATGCCGGCGAACTTCTTCGGTCAGATGCAGCTCGCCAGTGTCGGTACGCTCGGCGCTGACGGCGGCATGAGCCTCATCTCGCAGGGCAACGCGCTCCCGGCGCCCGTGCTCGTCGACCCGGCCGACATCGCCACCGGCGGGCTCGATGGTGGTCTCGCGCAGCGCCTCGAAGGTGTGCTGGTGCGCGTCGACAACGTCACGGTGCTGCAGCTCAACCCCGACGCGGGCCCCGGCGACACCTCGCCTACCAACGAGTTCGTCGTCACTGGTGGGCTGCACGTGAATGACTACGTGTTCCTCGCCAACCCGTTGCCTGTCGTCGGCACCACGTTCCAGTCGGTGCGCGGCGTCGTCGACTACCGCAACAATCGCTACAAGCTCGAGATTCGCTCGGCGAACGACCTCGTCACGGGGCCGCCGTCGCTGGCGGCGCTCAACCCGGCGACCGTCTTCCTGCGTGAAGGCTCGAGCGCGCCGCTGCCGTCTCCGTTGCTGGTTCAGCTCTCGGGGCTGGCCATTGGCGACACGGGCGTGACGGTGACCTCGTCGGGCCCTGAGGTGACTGTGGGCGACGGCGGGCTCATCGTGGTGGCTGACTCGCTCCAGTCGGCGGCGGTGCCTGTCACCGGCGTCTCCAGCACCGACGGTGGCTTCGTCACGTTGACCGCGACGCTCGGCGCCGTCACCCGCACCGCGCAGGTTCGTGTGCTCGGCGTCAATGACGTGCCGGTGCTCACCGGCCTCACGCCGGCGATGGTCGACGTGAACATCGGCGCGATGCAGCAGTTCACCGTCACGCTCGACGCGCCCGTCTCGGCGCCGACTGCCGTCACCATTTCGCTGGTGCCGAACACGGTGGGTATGGCGCCGATGACGGTCACCGTGCCGGTCGACGCCAGCAGCGTCTCGTTCAACGCGCAGATTGCCCCCGCGGCCATGGGCATGGGCACGCTGACCGCGACGCTCGGGCCCACGACGCTCACCTCGACGCTGACGGTGCGCACGCGCGTCACGGCCAGCGAGCTCTTCATCTCCGAGTACTGCGAGGCCGGTGTGGGCAACAACAAGTACATCGAGCTCTTCAACGGCACGGGCGCCACCATCAACCTCGCCCAGTACACGCTGAAGAACTACGCAAACGGCGCGTCGACGGCGGGTGCCAACGCGACCTTCGCGTTGACCGGTATGCTGCCTGACGGAGAGACGTTGGTGGTCTGCAACCCGAGCATCGACGCTTCGTTGCTCAACAAGTGCGACCTCACCAGCGGCGCCATGAACTTCAACGGCGACGACGCGGTCTCGCTCGAGAAGGGCACCGCGCGCATCGACGTCATCGGCACCATCGGTATGGACCCGGGCACGTCGTGGGCCGTCTGTGGTGTGGCCACCGGTACGCTCGACCACGTGATGAACCGCAAGCCGCAGGTGGCCTCGCCCACCAACGTGTGGGCGACGTCGGCGGGCACCAACACCACCGACTGCCAGTGGATCCTCTCGACGGCGGCGACGTTGGCCAACGTCACGGCGAACAACACGATGGGTGTCCACGCCATCACGCCGTGAGTGATGAGGCAGCACGCCGCCGCGTTCCTTTCATCGCGGCGGCGGTGCTGTCGTCGGGCCTCCTCGCCGCGGCGTGGCTTCGCGGCGAGGTGATGAATGACTACCGCGCCTTCAAGGGCTTCTGCTCCGCCACACACCCGGGCGAGACGTGGGAGCACGTGAAGGAGCGTGGCGTGTTGCACGACTGGTTGCCTTCGCGGCATTCACGTGAAGGCGCGCAGCCCGAGGAGTGGATGTTCGTGCACGAGTTCTTCAGCTACCGCGCCGGCTGCGTGGTGACGCTCGCGAAGAATCGTGTCGTCAGTACGCGCTTCGCCGAATTGCCCCGCGAGTAGTCACTTGAGGCAGTCGGGCTGGCCGCGGTACCGGTGCTTGAACGGCACGTAGACCATGCACGACTGCGTGCCGTCGGTCTCGACGCACACGTTCTGACAGCTCGCGTAGGTGTCGCTGTGTTTGCGCTTGAGCGCCGCGCCGGTGCGCGTGTCGACGATGCGGTTGTAGGCCTCGGGCTTGTCGCTGCCGTCTTCACCCACTGAATGCAGGCTGGTGATGACGCCGTTGGTCGTGCCTTTTTCCCACATGCCCTGCTTCGACTTCATCGCTTCAGCCTGCGCGGCGACGACTGCGGGGTCGGGCTTCTCACCGTCGACGGCGTAGGCGAGGCCGTGCCCTGCGCGCGCCATTTCAACGGCCAGCTGCGGGCAGTGCACGAGCAGCCGCTTGTAGCCGTCGCGTTTGAAGTCGGTGGTGCACTCCCATTCTTGTGTCGCGGCGACGGCGCTCGACTTCTTCGAGAGCTCGAAGAGCTCCTTCGCCGTCCACGTGCCCCATTGGTGCACCGGCCCGTAGGCCTCGAGCGTGTTGTAGCCGGTCAGGCGCGTGCTGGTGCCCTTGAGGTCGCCGTCGCGCACGTTGAACGAGTCACCATCGGTCCACCGCACCTCGAGGCGTTTGCCGTTGAGCACCACGGCGCCGAGCGCGTCGTGCTTTTCTTTCTTCGGTTTGGGCGTCTTCTTCGCGCGCGCGAAGGAGGTGCAGGCCAACGTCATCAACATCGCGAGGAGCAACCGCTTCATGTCGCGAACCCTACCGTGGTGTGGCCGCCTGGAGCGCCAGCGCTTCGGGGTAGGCCCGGTAGTGCGCGCGTACGGTCTTCGCCAGCGCTGCGCGCACGACGTCGGTGACGTGGCCGTCGCCCGGCACGACGGCGCACAGCGCGCGCACCAACGCGTCTTGTGGTTTCGGAGCGCGCTCGGCCCAGCTCGCGAGCAGCGCGACGTCGATGAAGGCGGGCAGCGAGCCCATCACGCCGACGTCATTTTGATCGTGCGCGAGCAGCCCCGACGTCGTGCCCCGGTCGAGCGTCAGCACCTGAAAGAAATAGAGCGTGTGGTACGCGCGCTGCGCCGCGTCGGGCCCCGGCGAGGGCGCGTCGTTCAAGAACGAGAGGTACGTGTCGATGCCGGCGCGCGCGAAGCCCTCGACGAGCGCGAGGTCGGCGTCGAAGTCGCCGGTCGAAAAGGCCTCGACGTAGAAATGCGTGACGCCGCGCGTGCGCCCCAATGCGGGAATGAAGAAGTAGCGGTCACCTTCTGCGCGCGCCTCCGCGGCGAGCTGCGGCACCACCCGCTCCAGCGCTGAAGCGAACCGCGTCGTCTGCGCCACGTTCTCGTGCGACGGGTTCAAGTCGGCCATCAACCGCCACGTGCCTTCGCCTTCACGCGGCTCGGTGAAGCTCACGTGCAGGTGCAGCGACGGCAACAGCGGGTGCTGCGGGTGAATGATGGTCGAGAGCGCCGTGGCTGAACGAAGGGGGCGCGCCGGCTCGTCTTCGTGGTGCACGCACGACACGTTCACCGATGCACGATTGAAGCGCGGCGTCTCGGCGGCGGCGAAGCGGATGCCGCCCCCATGTCGACCTTCGTCTCGAAACCACTCGATGGGCGTGAACGGCGCGTCGAGCGACTCGAGGCCGCGCACGAAGCGCTGTTGCAACGCGCTGACCGCAGCCAGCACCGCCTGCGTGCGACCCGACGTCGGAGGTACGCGCGTCACGATGACTTCAACAAGCCCTTGAGCATGACCTGGTGCATCGACTGCACGATGGGCGCGTACGAGAGCGTCTCGCGGAACAGGTTGTGCTGCACCACGAGGCCGATGTTCCCGAAGATGACGGTGTTCGCGATGGTGCGCGCGTCGACGTCGCCGCGGAACTCCTTCGTCTTCTCCTGGCCATAGCGAACGATGTCGGCGATGGCCGTGACGTACACCTCCAGCGCCTGGCGCAACGCCGTGGCGACGTCTTCGGTGTTCTCGGCCGCCTCAGCGCCGACCATTCCGTAGAAGATTCCGTGCTCGCGGTTGTCCTGGAGGTACTGCGCCACGTGCGCGCAGAACGCTTCGAACTGCTTGGCCGCCGTCATCTTCGCGGCCTGCTGCAACAGCGGCTCGAAGCTCCCCACGAAGCGCTGGTGCAGCTCTTCGATGGCGGCGAGCAGCAGGTCTTCCTTGGTGGGGAAGTGCCAGTAGAGCGCGCCCGGCGTCATGTGAATGGCGCGGGCGAGCTCGGCCATCGTCGTCGCGAGAATGCCTCTGCGCGCGAACAGGGTGATGGCGGAGTTGAGGATGTCTTGTCGGGTCTTGACCGCGCGGTCTTGTTTGATGGCGCGCTTCGCTGCGGCTCGGGGCATGGCGGCGCGACTCTAGACCGTTGAAGACGAATGTCACCGTGCGACGATGCGCCCGCTCATGAACTCTCGCGCCGTCGTCATCGCCATCGTGGCTCTGTTCGCGCTGTGTTTCGTCGGCTCCGGGGCGGTCATGGCCCTGGTCTTCGTCGAGCGCCTCGCCACGGGGGAAAAAATTCTGCCCGAGTCGAAGGTCAAAGACGGCACGCCGAGAGCGTCTGCCGTCGAGCCCGCTCCCGAAGCCACCACCGACGACTCACCTGACGATGACGAAATCATCGAGACGATTGAAGACTCGGCGAGGCCGGAGTTCGCCGCCACCTACGACGCGCCGGTGCTCGGCTATTCGCAGTTCGCCATCTTCTTCCCGAAGAAGCCGAAGCTGGCGCCGTGGGCCGCGCTGCAGAAGGTGACGAAGGGCACGAAGCTCAAGCCCTTCAAGAGCCCGGCGCCCACCAGCGCCAAGCTGCCCGTCATCGAGCTGAAAGAAGAGAGCACGCTCGACTACGCGGTCGTCGAAGGTGACTCGCTGGACAAGGCGCGCGGCGTCTCTGACGACGACAAAGACGCGCTGCCCGCCGCGAAGACGGTCGCGGTCTTCAACGTGCTGACGCCGGTCTCGCTCGCCGAGCAGCTCGAGGTCGCGAGGGTGATGGTCGCGCTCACCGAGCTCACCGGCGGCGTGCTGTGGGACGAGCAGACCCAGGAGTATTTCTCGGCCGGCGCGTTTCGTGAGCGCCGCGTCGATGGTTGGGAAAAGGGCGTGCCCTGGGCTGCGCTGCATTTCTCGGTGTTCGTCGACGCGCCTGACAAGGGCGGGCTCGAGTTCGCGACGGGGGGGCTTCGTCGCTTCGGTCTGCCGGAGCTCGAGCTGCGCGGCGTGTCGCGCAACTCACGCGTGGCCGCCAACCGCTTCGTGAACCTCGTAGCGCAGGCGCTCGCCGAATCAGGCGAAGACATCGAGCCGGGCCGCTTCACCGTCGACCTCGCGAAGATCAAACACACCAGCGCCGTGAAGTCGGCCAACGACGGCTTCAGCGACGGCGCGAAGAAGAAGGTCGTCATCGAGCTCCGGCCCATCGGCGACGGCGAGATTCCGCGGCTCGAAATCACCTTCCCCGGTGACGGCGCGAAGACCGTGCGCACCGAGCGCGGCCTCGGGACGTTCTTCGGCGCTCAAGATGGCGTCAAACAGGTCAAGCACAACGTCGAGCTCGAGCAGCTCTCGAAGGCCCAGATGGAGTTGTTCCGCACCACGGTGAAGCCGCGCTTTCAGAAGGGCTTGAAGGACGGCGAGGTGTTGATGGTGAAGGCGCCCTTCACGACGAGCGGCGGCAGCACCGAGTGGATGTGGGTCGAGGTCTCGCGCATCAGCGCCAACGGCAACATCACCGGCCTGCTCGCCAATGAGCCCGACGACGTGCCCGAGCTCGAGACTGGCGCCGAGGTGGTGGTGAAAGAGGCGCAGCTCTTCGACTGGCTGGTGCAGGAAGCCGACGGCTCGACGACCGGCAACAAGACCAGGGAGCTCATCGACAAGATTGCGGCAGGAGAGTGACTTCAGTCGATGCAGGTGAGCCCGCCGTCGTCGATGCCACAGCGCGTCGGCGTGGCGCACTCGTGAATCGTCGTCAGCGTTCCGTTCACGCACCGAAGAATGTTCACGCCGCCGTCCGGGTCACAGCGCACTTTGCCTTCCGACGACGGCGGGCAGCGTGAGCCGATGGAGTTGCCCGTGGTGTCGCAGTCGGCCGTCTCGTTGTTCAGCACGCAGCCCTTCGCGCCGTGACAGTCGGCGTAGATGGTCCATGTTTCGTTGACACACTCGAGCAGCCTTGGCGTCGACGGGTCACAGCGGCCGATGTTGTCGCCGAAGCAGGGCCCTCCGGCGACGGGCGGCATGGGCGCAGAGCACGCGGACAACACGACAAGAATCCAGAGCCAACGCATCGTGTGCGAACGCTAGCAAAAGCGCGGCGCGGGGCCGGGCGCTTCAAGTAAACACCGCCGCGTGACGTTGCTCGACGAGGTCGACCCCAGGCTCCAACCCGTGCTGCGCGCGGAGTGGGCCCGTCGCCGCAGCGAGCTCGCCGAAGGTGTGCCGTGCGACGTGACGGTGGTGCTCGCGGGCCATCGCGCGGCAGGCAAGACGCGCATTCTGCCGCTCGTGGCGAAGGCGCTCGGGCGCTCGGCGGTCGACCTCGACGCGGAGCTCGAGCGGCGCAGCGGCGGCCCGCTCCGCGCGTGGGTCGAGAGTGATGAGCGCGGCTTCCGCATCGCCGAGCGCGACACGTTCCGCACGTTGCCTTCGGGGCTCGTCGTGGCGGTGGGCGGTGGTTTTCTCTCGCATCACACGGAAGCGCTGCGCGGTTGTCTGGTCGTCGAGATCCCCATCACCTTCGAGACGTACGCCGAGCGGCTGCGCGCCGATACCACGCGGCCCCGCTTGCGCCCCGAGCTGTCGTTGGAAGACGAGCTCCGCGAAATCTACATGGAGCGTGAGTACCGCCACGCGGCGGCGCGCCCGTCGTCGCTCATCGACTTCATGTTGATGCTGGTGCGCGGTCGTCGGCCGCGGCGCGTGGTGACGCTGCCACCTGAGACGCCCATCGAGCCGTTCGCGTGGGCCGCGCGCCACGCGGGCGCAGACCTGCTCGAGGTGCGCAGCGACCTTCATCCTCCCGAGCTCGACCTGTTGCCGGCGTCACGCGCGTTGCCGCTGTTGCTCGCGCGCCGCACCGACGCGCCGCTGCCTGATGCGTGGCGCGCGCGCGCGTCGTTGCTCGACGAGCCGCAGTGCGCGGAGCTCGACCCGTCGGTGCTGCGCTCACTGCACGCAGAGCGCCCGTTGTCGACGGCGGAAGTCCTCGCGCGGTGGGACGGCGTCGTCGCCGGCTCACGCGTCAAACACGTCGAGCCGCTCGGCCGCCCGTCCGACTTCGCTCGGCTGCTCGAGACGCAGCGCGCGCTCATCGAGCGCTTCGGTGCTGAGCACGTGACGGTGTTGGCGACGGGGCACGAGGCGTTGCCGTTTCGGGCGGTGCTCGCGCAGCGGAATGCGCTCGACTACCTCGCGCTCGACGGCGCGTGGGCGGCGGCGGTCGGTCAGCGGCTGCTCGCCGATGCCGTGCGTGAAGCGCGCCGCTCGCAGATGGACGGCACCACGCGTCGACTTGGAATTCTCGGCAGCGCGCTCGCGCATTCACGCAGCCCACGCATTCACACGCAGCCGTTCGACCGCATCGAGCTGCCGGAAAATACCGAGCTCGCGGAGCTGCTGTACGCGCTCGCGCCGCACTACCGCGGCTTCGCGGTGACGAACCCGTTCAAGAAGCGTGTGGCGCACGACGTGGGTGCTGCGTTGTCGGCAGTGAACACGCTGGTGCGCAATCAACGCGAGTGGGACTCGGACAACACCGACGTCGAAGGCGCGCGCGTGGTGCTCGAGAAGCTCGCAGCGCGAGAGGTCGTGGTGCTCGGAGACGGTGGTGTGACGGTGGCGCTGCGTGAAGCCGCCACGGCGCAGGGCAGTCGCCTGCACGTGATGCCGCGCCGCGCGTTCACAGCGCAGAGCGCCGTCATCTCGGGCGCCGCGGTGTGGACGTGGCCCGCAACGCTCGAGGCGCCGCCAGGGCTGCGCTTTGACGGCGCGCGGGTGGCGGTGGTCGCGTACGGCGCTCCGGCGCGCGTCATCGCGACGAAGATTCGTGAACTGGGCGGCGCTCCGTTATTGCTGGGCGCGCGGTGGTTCGTCGCGCAGGCCCGGCAACAACGACAGCTCTGGGAGTCAGCGACGTGAACACCATCGGCGAACTCTTCTGTGTCACCACGTTCGGTGAGAGCCATGGCCCGGCCATGGGCGCGGTCATCGACGGGTGCCCTGCGGGCGTGGCGCTGCCGACGGCGCACATTCAGGCCGCGCTCGATCGACGTCGCCCGGGGCAGTCGGCCGTGACGACCGCGCGCGCCGAGGCAGATCGCGTCGAGCTGCTCTCGGGTGTCTACGAAGACAAGACGCTGGGCACGCCCATCGCGGCCATCGTGCGCAACACCGACGCGCGGAGCGGCGACTACGCGAAGCTCGCCAAAGAAGATCGCCCCGGCCACGCCGACAAAGTGTGGCGCGAGCGCTTCGTGCATCGCGACCCGCGGGGCGGCGGCCGCACCAGCGGTCGAGAGACGCTCTGTCGCGTCATCGGTGGCGCGGTCGCCGAGGCGCTCCTCACGCGTGAAGTGCCTGCGCTGCGCACGGTGGGGTGGGTCTCGCAGGTCGGCCCGCTCGTGTTGCCGCTGCCTGAAGCCGTCGTCACGCGCGCGCAGGTCGACGCCCAGACGACGCGTTGCCCCGACGCCGCGCTCGCAGCGCAGATGGAGGCGTTGATCCTCGACGCGAAGCGCACCGGCGACAGCCTCGGCGGCGTCATCACGGTGCGTGTCGACGGCCTCCCGGTTGGTGTTGGTGAGCCGGTGTTCGGCAAGTTGAAGGCGCAGCTCGCGCACGCCATCGCCGGCATCGGCGCGGTGACGGGCGTCGTCTGGGGCCCGGAAGATCTCGAGCAGCGCCTCAAGCTCCCCGGCACTGCGTTTCACGCCCCTCGCGCCGACGGCCGCCCGAGCGACGTGTACGGCGGCATTCAGGGGGGCCTTTCGAATGGTGAGCCGGTGGTGCTGCGCGTGTTGTTCAAGCCGCCCGCGACGTTGACTGACCACGCGAAGGCCGGCCGCCACGACCCGTGCATTCTTCCGCGCGCGGTGCCCGTCGTTGAAGCCATGGTCTCGATGGTGCTCGCTGACTTGTGGCTGCACGTGCTCGCGAGGCCGCACCGCGCATGACGCCCGGCTCGTACGTGAAGTGCCGCGACGCGTACGGCCGCTTCGAGGCGGTGCTCGCTCGACTCGCGCCTGGCCCCGTGCTCGCCATCGCCGATGAGCGCGTGTTGCGACTCCACCCCCACGTGGGCAAGGCGTTGGCGGCGCGCGGCGTAAAAGTGTTGCCGCTGCGCGCAGGCGAAGGCGCGAAGTCACTGCGGGTGGTGGAGCGCATTACGGAGCAGTCGGTGGGCCTGTCGCGTTCGCTGACGTTGCTCGCCATTGGCGGCGGCACCATCGGTGATGTCGCCACCGTCTTCGCGCACACGTTCAAGCGCGGCGTGAAGCGCTTCATTCAGGTGCCGACGACGTTGCTCGCGGCCGTCGACTCGAGCGTCGGTGGCAAAGGTGCGGTGAATGTCGCCGGCACGAAGAACGTGCTCGGCGTGTTTCACGCAGCGGAAGAAGCGTGGCTGTGTGCCGAGCTGTTCGAGACGTTGTCCGAAGCGCAGCGCAGGGAAGGGCGAATCGAAGCGTGGAAGATGGTCGTCACGCTCGACGCGCGCACGTTCGCGAAGTGGTCGAAGCGCCCGCCCGATGACGAGGCGCTCATTCGCGTGTCTCGTGAGCTGAAGCACTCGTTGGTGGTGAAAGACCCGTACGAGACGAAGGGCCTGCGCGTCGCGCTGAACTTCGGCCACACGATGGGTCACGTCATCGAGTCGCTGTCGGACTATCGCGTGCGTCACGGCGAGGCAGTGGGGCTCGGCATGCTCTACGCGCTCGATGAAGGAGTGCGTCGCGGCGTCACGTCGCCCGCGCTTCGTGCGCAGCTCGAGGCGGTCTTGCCGCTGCCTCCAAAGGCGCGCGCGCAGCTGACGAGGTGGACGGCGGCGAAGTACTCGAAGCAGACCCAGCGCCTGTTGGAGGCCGACAAGAAGGGCGCGTGGATTCTTCTTGAGCAGCCAGGACGGTGGATTCGCTCGCCCCTCTCCCCGCAAGCAGGGAGAGAGTGCCTCGCTCCTCCTCTTTCAAAGTCTGACGCGCAGCGTGCGCTCGTCCTCGCAGACATTCTCGGCGTTCCCTTCGCGCAGCTCTTGCCGAAGCACGAGGCGCTCCCGCGTGACGTCGAGGTGCTGCGTGATGGTCTGCTGGCGCTGCGCAAGAAGAACCCGACCATCGACTGTCGCGACGGCGGCGCGCCGTTCCGCTTTCTCGTCGGTCAGGCCGCGACGCTCGAGGAGCGCCGCGTCGTCTTCACGGGCACGCAGCGGCTCGGTGAGCGGCCGCACGAGCCGCTGTTTCAGGCGCTGCGTGAAGGGCTCGGCGTTGACATCAAGACGCCGTGGCCAGTCACCGTCACCACGAGGTCGCGCCCGCGCGGCGTGAAGTTCTCCGTCACCGGCGTCGAGAGCAGTCAGTTCGCCTCGAGCCTGTTGCTCGCCGCTGCGAGGCTCGCGCACGTCACCGGTGTGCCTGTGCCCGTCAACGTCACAGGCGCGCTCACGAGCGAGGGCTACTTCACGCTGACCAAGTCGTGGCTCGAGCGCTGCGGCTTCACGGTCTCTCCGTCGGTCGTCGCGCCGAAGCGCGCGCCGGCCTTCCCTTCAATCCCCGGTGACTGGTCGTCGCTGGGCTACCTGTTGGCGCTCTCGTGGGTCTCGGGCCTGCGCGTCGAGCGAATCGCGCGAGGTACGGGCCACCCCGACGAAGCCATCGCGACGCACCTGGAAGCAGTCGGGCTGCGCGTCACCGACCGGCTCGAAGGCACCGCCACGCGCGGCTTCGTCGTCGACGCAGAGGCGTGCCCCGACGCGATTCCAACCCTCGCGGTCATCGCGACGAAGTTGCCGAAGCCCTCGACGTTCAAGCGCGTCGGCGTTCTCCGGCACAAAGAGAGCGACCGCGTCGCGGGCATCATCGAGCTGCTGCGCGCCGCCGGCCTCACCACGAAGCTGCGCGGCGACACGCTCACCGTCACGCCCGGTGCTGCGCGTCGCTTCACGTTCGACCCTCACGACGACCACCGCCTGGCGATGTCGGCCGCAGTGCTCGCGCGCCTTCACGATGTACGCGGCGTCGTCACCAATCACGAGTGCGTCGCCAAGAGCTTTCCCAACTTCTGGAGCGAAGCCATGAAAGCCGGAGTCACGCCATGAAGTGGGATGCCATCGTCGTCGGGAGCGGCCCCAACGGGCTCGCCGCTGCGGTCTGTCTCGCGAAGGCCGGCCACTCGGTGAAGGTCATCGAAGGGCAAGACACCTTCGGCGGCGGCGCGCGCACGTTGCCGCTGACGTTGCCGGGCTTTCAGCACGACCTGTGTTCGGCGATTCACCCCATGGCGGCGACGTCACCGTTCTTCAAAGAGCTCGAGCTCGAGAAGCACGGCGTCGAGCTCCTTCACTCGCGCTTTCCGGTGGTCTCGCCGCTGCGCGACGGTCGTGCGGCGGTGATGGAGCGGAGCGTCGACGCGACGGCGGCGCGCCTCGGCCCCGACGAGCGGGCGTGGCGCGAGTTGATGCAGCCCTTCGCAGACAACTTCGAGGCGATTCGCCAGCTCATCTTGAGCCCGGTGACGAGGCCACCGCCGGTGCGCGCGGCGCGCTTCGCCCTCGAGTCGCTGCACAGCGCGTTCTGGTTCGCCGAAGAGCGCTTCGAGACCGACGAGGCCAAGGCGCTGCTCGGTGGCTGCGCTGCGCACAGCTTCAGCCCGCTGACCGCGCCGCTCACCAATGGCGTCGGCCTGTGGCTCGCGCTCTGCGCGCAGGTCGTCGGCTGGCCGCTCATCAAGGGTGGCTCGCAGAAGCTCATCGACGCGATGTTGGCGTTGCTGCTGCGCAACGGTGGCCAGGTCGAACGTTCGCGGCCCATCACGTCGCTCAACGAGCTCGATGACGCGAAGGTCGTGCTCTTTGACACGCACGCGCACGTGGTCGAGCGCATCTGCTCCGACGCGTTGCCTGCCTGGTACCGCGCGTTGCTGCGCAGCTTTGCGAAGGGGCCCGGCGTCTTCAAAATCGACTACGCGCTCTCGGGCCCGATGCCGTGGCTCGCACCCGAAGCGCGCCACGCGGCGACGCTGCACCTCGGCGGTCGTTTGCCGGAGCTCGCCGAGTCGGAGGCGCGGTTGTCTCGCGGCGAAGCGCCGGTGAATCCCTACGTGCTCGTCGCGCAGCAGTCGCTCTTCGACGACACGCGCGCGCCCGCAGGCCAACACACGCTCTGGGCGTATTGCCACGTGCCCAATGGCAGCGACCTCGACGCGACCGAAGCCCTCGAAGCGCAGCTCGAGCGCGCGGCGCCGGGGTTTCAGTCGCTGGTGCTGCACCGCACGGCGAAGCGCACATCACACTTCGAGGCGATGAACGCGGCGTACGTGGGCGGCGACATTTCTGGAGGTTCTGTCGATGGGGTGCAGTCATTGCTTCGCCCGACGCCGTTTCCTTCGCACGCGACGCCCAATTCACGGGTTTTCATCTGCTCGAGCTCGACGCCTCCGGGCCCGGCTGTGCACGGCATGTGTGGCTATTGGGCAGCACAGTCGGCGCTCAAACGCCTGAGAAGACTCGGCTGACAGGCGTCGTAACAGTCACGTTGCAGCTGCTGGGCAGGTGAGACTTTGCGCCGCACGGTAAGAACATCGTGACGCGCAACAGCACCCACATTGCGGGCGATACCTCAGAGCCCAACGTGATTGGTCTCTTGTGATGCGTCGCCTTCCTGTCGTGCTTGTCGTTGATGATGATCCGTTGATCGTCCGCAGCTATGCGCGCGTGGTCTCGCGTGACGCGGACGTGCTCACCGCATACTCAGTGGCAGAAGCGCGTGAAGTCCTCACAGGTCACAGCATCGACCTGCTGCTCACCGACTTCATGATGCCGGGTGAGACGGGCGACGTGCTGCTGCGCCACGTCGCGAAGACGCAGCCTGCTGCACGCCGCGTGTTGATGACGGCCGCTGCGCGACACCTGGTCGACGCGCTGCTCGATGACGGCACCGCACACCAGCTCGTTTCCAAGCCGGCCCACATCGACGAGCTGGTGCGGCTCGTGCGCGCCGTCGAGGTCTGACTTCTCGTCAGAGCTTCACGTCGGTCTGGAAGATGGGCGGAATCTTCACGAATGAAATGCTCGCGCTGCGGCCCATGAAGCCACGCGCTTCTTCGATGGCTTCAGACAGCGTGTCGGTGCGGTCCCAACCCATGATGGCCGGCACGTGGTTGTTCTCGGCGCCCGCGGCGATGACCTTGCCGACGTGGTTGCGACCGTTCTCGCCCCAGTACCACATGTAGAAGGGGTGAGCGCCGTGGTAGCTGTTGCCCTTGCGGTACAGGTGCACGTAGCTGGGGTTCTTCGCGAACTCGCGCTCGTACTTGTGGCTCAGCACGTGTGAGTCGCGCGTCTCGGTCAGGCAGCGGTTGAAGAACTCGATGTACGGCGCGTGATGGTCGGGGTCGAACTCGTCGTAGCAGGGGTGCGTGAAGATGATGACGCCGCCCTTCTTCACCAACGGCACACCGCGGTTCAGGTTGAACAGGTAGCCGAGCGCCATCACGTGCACGAGCAGCGGGTTCAACGTTGAATTCACGTTGTACGGCGAGACGTACGGCATGCCGAAGATGACGATGTCGCTCTGGCCCTGAACCGGCACCGAGTACTGCTTCCAGCTCATCTCGAGCGTCTTCTCGTGCGTCGGTTCAGTCGCGCCGGCGAACACACCGGTCACGTCGTACGGCGCGAAGATGTTGAAGAACATCTTGCGCTTCATCGGGCGCGGCAGCTTCGAGAGCCCGTACTTGAAGGCCTGCAGCTTCAGGCGATCGAACTCCGTGAAGTCCTCCTCTTTCTTCATGAGGAAGCCGACGGGCTCTTCGAACATGCGGTTGTTGATGGTGGTCTCAATGTGGAAGACCTTGAGGTTCTTGTCGATGACGCGGCCGATGCGCTCCGTCGAGCTGTGCAGCTTGGAGGTTTTCGGCTCCATGTACGACGCGGTGTCGCGAATGGTCTGCGGGTTGTGGTGCGCGCGGAGCGACTCGTAGTTGGTCAGGCCGGTGCCGACCGACTTGTGGCCGCCGTCCATCGGCACGAGGTTGATGTTGATGTAGATGAGCAGGTCCGACTCGGCCGCGCGGCGGTTGATGGCGACGACCTCGTTGTGGTTCGTGCGCTCCATCTCCACGATGCCTTCGGGGTCTTCGGCGTCGTGGTTGTAGTAGCGGTCTGGGTAGAACGACTCGTGGATCTTGTCGCCCACCATGCGGCGCATCTCCGGCTCCGTCATGCGACGGTGCAGCGCGTTGGCGATGATGATGTGCACGTCGTCGACGCCGGAATCAGCGAGCAGCTCGAGCACGATCTCCGCGACGGTCTGGCGGATGTCGGGCGTCTTCATCGGCGGCAGCGGCAACGAGATGTCGTCGAGCGCGATGGTGACCTTCATGCCCGGCTTGAGCAGCGCGTGCAGCGGGTCCATACCGTCGGGGTTGTTGATGGCGTAGCGAATGGCCGCCTTGACGTTGGGCACGCCTTCGAGCGGAGGCCGCGGGCAGATGACGCGCGTACCGACGGGCAGGTCTTCGACGAGAAAGTCTTCGCCGTAGAACATCACGCGAGGAGGCGAGCCCTTCTCGGTGATGATGATGTGAGACTCTTCGTCGTACAGCTTCTTGAGCGTCTTGAGAGGGCGCATCGGGGGCGTTCTTCTCGCCGCCAACGCGCGCAGAAGCAAGCGTCAGCGCACGTCGAGAATGGGCCAGTTGTACGAGCGGGCCAGGGCGCGCAGGCGAATGTCGGGGTTCACCGCCGTGGGGCGGCCGACGACGGTGAGCATCGCGTAGTCAGACGCCGAGTCGGTGTACGCGTAGCTCTTCATCAACGAGATGCCGTGCGTCTCGCAGTACTCGCGAATGACGTTGGCCTTGTTGGCGCCCTCGATGATGGGAGGGATGACCTTGCCGCTCGCCTTGCCGCCGACGAACTGCATGCGGTTGGCGATCATGTCGTCGACGCCGAAATGCCGCGCGAGCGGGCGCATCGTGAAGTCGAGCGCCCCGGTGACGAGCACCACCTTGCAGCCCGCGCGGCGCGCTTCGTCGAGCAGGTCTTGCGCCTTCGCGAAGATGGCGCCCTTGATGACGTCTTCGAAGAGGTCTTCGGCCAACGTGAGCAGGCGGTCTTCGGTCAGGCCTTCGTACTGGCGGTAGAAGTACTCGTTGAAGATTTTGCGGTCGACGATGTTGAGCGCGCTGAAGAGCGGAATCTGCGCGGCCGTCGACAGCGTGCGCTTGAGAATGCCGCGCACGCTGCCTTCATTCATCGCGTAGTAGCCGTACGCGTGCACCACGTTGGTGCTGATGAGCGTGCCGTCGATGTCGAAGAAAGCGGCCTTGCCTGCGGGGGCCTTGGGCGTCTCGTGGGCGTGCGGCTTCACGAGGAGCGCCCATAGCACGTGACCTGCACCTTGCTCAGTGTCGTTCCCACTTCAGGGGAGTGCTCCGACGTACCAGCCCGGTTTGATCGATCGCTTTCATCGTCAACAGCAGGCCTCCGACGCCGAGCACGACTTCTACGGCCCCGCCCAGCAGCAGGAATTCTCGAAAGGAGCCTGTCTCGTCACCACCGAACCAGGCCAGCGCGAGGAGCACAGCACCGACAGGAAGCGCGCCGATGTATCTCGCGTGTTTGGGGAGTTCGTAGCGAGCGAGGAACCAGAGTGTCGTGAATCCAGTGACGACGAGAGTGAGGATGATCAGCGGGACGATGACGAAGAGGTTCATGAGTCGGCTCCAATTCAGAGAAGGTTGTACGAAGCACGCCGCGCTTCGATGCACTGCGTGCTTCCGTCGTCGATGAACTGCGCGGCTTTGTTCGCGGCCTCGCCGAGCGAGAACAACTTCTTGCTGTAGGGTTCGCTCTTCGTTCGCTGCATCGCCGTCAGCTCGAACTTCCCGGCTCCCGCGTCGACGCTGACTTTTCCGCCGTAGCCAACGTCGGCTTCGAGCGAGAACTTGGCGCTGGCGAGGAACTCTGCGAGACGCATCGGGTCGGTCGCGATACCGGTGTTGTCGACCGAGAGCTCGGTCTTGAGCTTCACCTTGATGTCAGCGCTGCCGAGCTGGGCGCCCTGTCCCTTCATTTCGATTTCACCTTGCGCCGTGACCTTGCTGATGGGGCCGGCCTGGAGCGCTGCGTCTGCCGCGCTGATGCGGCCCGCTCTGAAGTCGTCGATGGCTCGAGGCGGAATTTTCGAGGTCTGCACAATGCTGACGGAGACCTTCGCGTCGGCGCCCAGCTTCATTCCCAGCGGGAGCTTTGCTTTCGCTGCGCCGTCCACCGTGATGGTCGAGGTGAAGCGCACCTCGCCTTTCTCGGGGTCGATGGTGACTGACGCTTTTCCTCCGAGGGTCACCTTCGCTTTGAGCTCGGCTTCGAAGCCCGCGAGCGACTCTTTGAACTCGTCGCCGAGCTGCACCTTGCCGCCGAGTTCAAGCTTCGCTTCTCCCAGCCTGGGGCCGTAGCCGCGGATGCGCGCGGCGGCATCGACCACGTCGCCTTCCATTCCGGCGACCGTGTGCAGCGCGTTGACACCCGCAGCGAGGAGCGCGTTCGTCTGCGCAACGGCGGTGTGCTTGGCTAGGGCGTCGACGAGGTCGGCGGCTTCGGCAGCGTTGTTGATGATGAACGTGGTGCCGCTCCCGATGTTGAAGCGAGCGTTGCCCAGGACACGCGCGCCGCCGCCGCCCTCTGCGTTCGCTTCGACTTGAACCTTGAAGCGACCGTCTTCGAGTCGTTCGACGCGCACCTTGCCGCTGAGTTCGCCAGAAATTCCGTTGCTCGCTTCGCCTTTGCCGCTCAGTTCGTAGCTCTCGCGTGGCGACAACGCAGAGAACTTCTCGCGGAGCAGGGCTTCGAGCCGGGAATCGTCACCGACGGGCTGGTCTTCGTTCGCCGGCCGCCTGAACGATTCGACGGACGACGACGGAGCCCGGTCTGTCCTTGTGGCGCCGCCGGTGGGCGTGGGAGTCAGTAGGTCGTCCGGCATCGAGCAGACGAGATCGTCGGTTGAGCTGCGGTTGACAGGCTTCATGACGGCTCCGGTGAAGAGGAGTCCGGCGTCTGTGCAGCATCGGTGCCCACGCAACCGTGTGATCTCCCATGGCGTCGAGTGGCGCGGTGTCTTGTTGCTGAGACTTCACAGTGCGCCGCTGAGACGCCTTGTCGCGACGTCGGGAGCAATGCCGGCGCGTTGGCGCGAGCACGGGGGTTGCTTCACCGGCCGGCATGTCGACGCGTGTCACGAATCACGGCCCCCGCTGCGAAGTTGAGTCGTTCCAAGATGCCGTACCGGTGGGCGGGCCGCCGCCTTCGAAGGCCGACTCCACTCAGGTTGAGTGCCACCCACACCCCGCGACGCTGGGCCTGCAGCAGTGTGAAGCACAGCCGGGCGACGTGCCTGCGTCACGCCTCGGTGAAGTGCGCGTGCCGCCAACGCCCGAGCAGGAATGTGGCTCCGTCATTGAAGAAGCGCGCTCGATGGGCCCGAAGTCAGGAGCCCGCCACCTCGAGCACCACGCCGCAGACCTCGAGCGGCGCGGCAAGCTCGACCAGGCTTGCGTGCTGTACCGGGCGATGCAGAAGGCGCCGTTCGCCGAGCTTGAACGCAACGCACTGCACACGCGCTTCTCGAACTTGAAGGCGGGCGACGCGACTTACGACGCGAACCGTCACGTGCTGTCCGACAGGGGTGTCAACAAGACCTCCATTGTCGAGCGCGGCTTCAAGCTGTCTCAGGCGGGCTTCGCCGAGATGAAGCTGCTGCAACTCGACCAACGACAGCGCATGGAAGACGTGCTCGGTCGCAAGGTCGACCTTCGAGACCTCGACGCCGCGCGCGAATATTTCTCGAGGGTCGCGCCGCAGGGGCCGGAACATGTTTCTCGTGAGCTGGGGCTCTACTTGCGTGCGGCCTACGTGCACAGCGGCGAGGGGGTGGAGTGGACGTCGGCGGTGCCGATGGACGAACGCCCCGCGAAGCTTGGCTCGTTGCTCGACGCGCAACCCAGAGACGAAGCCGGGCGCACGCTCGTCGACTGTGAGGGCTTCGCGATGTTGACCGACCGACTGCTCGACGGAGCTCAGTTCGACGTCAGCTACGCCACGCGCCCCGGGCACGTGATTGCGGTGGTCCGCGAGCGAGGCGAAGGTGACGCGCTCTTCTTCGTCGACAACGCGACGACAACGCCGCCGACGTACGGAGATTCTCCAGAGGAGCGCGCGGCTGCGGTGGGCCGCCAACTGTGCCGCAACACCTACGACGTGTTTCTGATTTCACGACTGCAGTCGGCCTCCGAGCCGCTGGACTCGTATGAAGCCCACGCGCTGCCGAAGGTTGGCGCCTTCGTCTACGACGGCGAGCGCGTACGCGGCTTCGTCACAGAAGAAGTTCGGCAGCTGTACGTCGCCGACCGCGTGCGTACAGGCGCGAACTTCAGCCAATTTCTCAAGCGGGAGTTCGAGCCATGAAGCGCGTCTTGGCGCAGTGGGTCTTCGCGTGCGTCACCGGCGTGGTGATGTTGGCTGTCAGTGTGTCGCTGGGCCTCGATGCGTCGTCAATCGCGCAACGCAGGGTGTCCTTCGTGGTTGTTGGCGGGCTCGGGTTTGCGGTGTGGCTTCGTCTGCGTCGGTTGCGTTCCGCCGGGCTCAAGCAGGTGCTCTGGTCGGCGCTCGGGCTCGTTGCCCTCGCGCTCTTCGTTGTTGCGCGGCGCATGGCCTGGCTCGAACACGAGGACTTCCTGGCTGAGGCGTGGTTCGGCCTCATCTCGCTGACGTGGCTCTTCGGGAGCTGCTTGCTCGATGAAGAGGTGCACGTGCCGCCGACGATGTTGCGCGTCGCGATCGCAGCCTTCACGGCCACCGAGGGGCAGTCGTACTTTCAACGCTTCGTGCTCGAGCCGCAGGAAGACAGCATCGCTGGCTTGCGGCCCGAGCTCGCGTGGGTCGGCCTGGCGGGAGTGGCGCTGTTGGCCGCTCGGGTGTGCGGGAGCCTGTCGCGCCGGGTGGTCGCCATCGCCGTTTTCACTGCGGTGCTGGTCGCCGCGTGGTTCGTCGCGGGCGCGACCCGCCAGCAACCGTGGACGTCACTCGCGGCTTCCTGGAGAGCCAGCACGCTGGTGTTACCCGTCGCCTGGTGGTGGTGCGTGCAGTGGTTGTTCTCTCGTCGCGGCGAGGTGCTGCCCTGGCGCGGCCTGGTGTGGTCGTCGCTGGGTGTGCTCGTGGCGACGCTCCTCGCGGCGGGCATCGTCAAGCCGTTGACGGCGCACGTCGACTCGGCGCTCCCCGCGTGGAGCTACCTCTGCATTTCATTGCTCGCGAGCTGGGCGCTGCTGACGGCGTTGACGGTGCGCAGAGACGACGTCGGCACATTCGTCTGGAGCGTCGAGCTGGCGCTCTCTGTGGGCGGCCTCGTGTGGTTGTTGGGCGCACTCTTTCGGTCTGACTGGATGAGCTCCTTTGCGTTGCCGCGCCTGATGAATTTGTGGGGGCCGAGGTTCCTGTCAGACGTGGTGGTGCCGGCCGCAGTGGCTGTCTGGTTCGCCGGGGTGACGCTGCGGGCTCGCGTGCCCTTCACTGCGCAAGTGGCGCTGGCGTTCATGGCCGCGCTCGTGGCGCGCTTCGGGTCACAGCTCGTGGCGGCGGTGCTGCTGCCGTATTCGTTCGAGTACCAGGCGCTCTTCGCGGTGAGCATGGCGCCGTACGATTCGGCGCATTCCGACATCGTGCTCGGCGTCGTGCCGTGCTGGGTCGTGCTTCCGCTGCTCGCGCGCGAGCTCGTCGTGCGGTTGCGCGGCCCGGTCGGGTTCGCCGTGTGGACCTTCGCCGCCGTTGCGTTGGCCGTGACGACGTCGCTCACCGTGCGAGCCTTCGACCACAGCACCGTGCAGAACGCAGGGTGGGCCTGCGTGTGGCTCGTGCCTGCGCTGTGGTGGCTGGGCGCGCACCAGCTCCTCGGCCCGCGCGCAGCTGAACTTCAGGCGTCTGCGGTGGTGAACGTCAGCTCCAACCCGGAGCCGTCGGCCTTGACGTCTGCGTAGGCCTTGCCGCCGTTCTTCAGCGCGCCGAACAGCAGCGCCTCGGCCATCGACTTCTTCAGGTTCTGGTCGACCGCGCGCGCCATGGGGCGGGCACCGAACTCGGCGTCGTAGCCCTTTTCACCGAGCCAGTTACGAGCCGCGTCAGACAGCGCGACCGTCACCTTCTTGTCGACGAGCAGCGCGTTGAGCGCCTTGAGCTCCTTGTCGACGACCTGAAGAATGATGTCTTTCGTCAGGCCACCGAACGGCACCGTCGCGTCGAGGCGGTTGCGGAACTCGGGGCTGAACGTGCGCTCCATGGCCTCTTTGGCCTTGGTGAAGTCGACCGTAGGCCGGTCTCCGAAGCCCAACGTCTTGGCGCGCATGTCTCGAGCGCCGGCGTTGGTCGTCATGATGAGAATGATGTTGCGGAAGTCGGCCTTGCGACCGTTGTTGTCGGTCAACGTCGCGTGGTCCATCACCTGGAGCAGAATGTTGAAGAGCTCGGGGTGCGCCTTTTCGATTTCGTCGAGCAACACCACTGCGTGCGGCGCCTTGCGAACGGCGTCGGTCAGCAGGCCACCCTGGTCGAAGCCCACGTAGCCCGGAGGCGCGCCGATGAGCCGCGAGACGGTGTGACGCTCGGAGTACTCCGACATGTCGAAGCGCAGGAAGTCGACGCCCAGCACGCGCGCCAGCTGCTTGGCCAGCTCGGTCTTGCCGACGCCGGTGGGGCCCGCGAACAAGAAGTTGCCGATGGGCTTCTCGGGCGAACGCAGCCCTGAACGCGAGAGCTTGATGGCCGCCGACAGCTCCACGATGGCCTGGTCTTGCCCGAAGATGACGGCCTTGAGCTCGCTCTCGAGGTTCTTGAGCTGCTCGCGTTCATCTTTCGCGACGGTCTTGGGCGGAATGCGCGCCATCTTGGCGACCACGGCTTCGACGTCGGCCACCGTCACCTTGTTGGTCGGCTTCTCGCGCAGCCTGTCGATGGCGCCCGACTCGTCGATGACGTCGATGGCCTTGTCGGGGAGGAACTTCTCGTTGACGTACTTGTGCGACATCTCCGCGGCCGACCGGAGCGCGTCGTCGTCGTACTTCACCTTGTGGTGCTCTTCGTACTTGGGCGCCAGGCCCTTCAAGATGGCGATGGTGTCTTCGACGCTCGGCTCGGCGACGTCGATGCGCTGAAAGCGGCGAGACAACGCGCGGTCACGCTCGAAGGCGCTCTTGTATTCCTGGTACGTGGTCGAGCCGATGCAACGCAGCTTGCCCGACGCGAGCGCAGGCTTGAGCAGGTTCGACGCGTCCATCGAGCCGCCGCTGGTCGCGCCCGCGCCGACGATGGTGTGAATCTCGTCGATGAAGAGAATCGCGTCTTCGTGGCTCTGCAGCGCCTTGAGCACGGCCTTCAAGCGCTCTTCGAACTGGCCGCGGAACTTGGTGCCCGCGAGCAGCGCGCCCATGTCGAGCGAGAAGACCTTCGCGTTGGCCAGCACCGAGGGCACCTTCTTTTCGAAGATGGCCAGCGCCAGGCCTTCGGCGATGGCCGTCTTCCCGACGCCCGCGTCACCAACGTACAGCGGGTTGTTCTTGCGGCGGCGGCACAGCACCTGAACCGTGCGCTCGAGCTCGGTCTTGCGGCCGATGAGCGGGTCGATGTGACCCTTCGACGCCTCTGCGGTCAGCTCGGTGCAGTACGCCTCGAGCGGGTTCTTCGACGCCGGCGCGCCTTCTTCGTCGTCGCCGCTCATGCCTCCGGCGCCTTCACGTTCTTCGGAGCTGCCGTGACCGGCGTCTGCGCCTTCGGCCTCTTTCTTGATGCCGTGCGAGACGTAGTTGAGCAAGTCGTAGCGGCTGATGCCTTCTTCCTTGAGGAAGAACAGCGCCTGGCTGTCGGCTTCGCGGAACAAGGCGATGAGCACGTCGGCCGAGTCCATCACCTTCTGCTCGGCGGAGAGCGCGTGGTACGCGGCGCGCTGCAACACGCGCTCGACCCCGATGGTCTGCTGCGGGTCGGCCTCGGAGTCGTCGGGCAGGCGCTCGACGGTCTCTTCGAGGAACTTGTCGAGGCTCTTCTTGAGGCGCTCGGGCTTGCCGCCGCAGGCCTTGATGACCTCCAACGTGCGTGGGTCTCGAAGCAGGCCGAGCAACAGGTGCTCGAGCGTCAGGTACTCGTGACGCATGCGCTTGGCTTCAGAGAGCGCGAAGCGAATGGAGGCCTGCAGTTCCTTGGCGATGATCGGAGAGGCCATCGATTTTCAGAGCTCCTCGGGCTCGATGGAAAGTTTCAGCGGGTACTCGTGTTCTTTGGCCATGGCGTGCGTCTTCGACACTTTCGTTTCGGCTACGTCTTTCGTGTACACGCCAGCGACCCCGATGCCGGTGCGGTGCACGTTGAGCATGATCAACATCGAGTCGCTCTCGGTCTTGTTGAAGACCGTCTGGAGAACCAACACGACGAACTCCATGGTCGTGTAGTTGTCGTTGTGGAACAGCACTTTGAAGAGGGGCGGCTTTTTGAGCTGCTCCTTCTTCTTCGTCTCGGTCGCTACTCCTGTGTCCCCGTCGTCCTGGCTGGGACGATGCTTCGTTGCCATGGCGGTCGCGAAGGTACACAGCCGCCACGTCGCTTTCACCTGCCCAAGCGCAGAGCGTGTCGCTGATCGGGCGGGGTGAAACATGTCTGTTGACCCGGGTTTTGCGCGCGTAGGCTCACGCGTTCGATGCTCTTGACGCTCGCGCTCACCGTGTTGTCGCAGGCGCCGGTGCAGGTCGCGGTCATCGACATCTCGGCGGAAGACGCGATCTACGAAGACGTCTCGCGGCGCTTCACGCAGTCGCTCGTCGAGGCGCTCGTCAAAGACGGCGTGACGGCGGTGCGGGTCGATGAAGCAGAGCTGCCGCCGCAGGGCTGTCGGCTCGGGCCGTGCCTGGGGGTCGCGGCGCGCGCGAAGGGGGCGCTTACGGTGGTGACGCTCGACGCTGAAGAGCTATCGGAGACGAAGAGCAAGGTCGTCGTCACCATGATGCGCGCCACGAATGGGGAGCCGCTCGCGGGCGGGCGCTACGAATTGAAGGCCGGCGCGAAGAAGGCGCCCAAGGGGCTCACCGCGTTCCTCGCGCAGGCGAAGAAGGCGATGACGAAAGTGACGGCGGGCAAGTGAAGCGCGTCGACGGCGTCGGCTTCACCATTGCCGGGTTCTCGTTGCTGGTCGCGATGGTGCTCGCTGGCTACGTGCGGCCCACCTACGCGCGCATGTTCGAAGACTTCGACGCCGCGCTGCCGTGGCTCACGCGCGTGATGATGCACGGCTGGGTGTTGTTGTTGATTGGTGCGCTGCCGTTGTTCGTCACCATCGAAGGGCTCGTTCGCGACGTGGCGTTCGCGGGGAAGACGATTCGACTCTTCGTGGCCAGCACGTTGACGGTGTTGGGCTTCGTCGCGTTTCTCATCGCCATGTACCTGCCGGTCTTCAGCATTGCGGGCGACGTGAAGTGACGCCGTGGCCTTCATTCGAGGCGCTGGGTGTTGCTGCTGCGCTGCCTCCCGACGTGACGTTGCGCGCCTGGGCCGTCGACGAAATCGCGGCGCTGCCTGAGCTGCTGCGCGCCTGGTACCCGACGGTGACGCTCGGCGCGGAGTCGGTTTTTCTGGACATGAACTTTCTGGCGACGCGCGTCTTCGTGAAAGACAGCGACCTCTTCGTCTTCGCGATTTGTCAGCGCGGTGACGTGGTGGGCTTTCAGGCCTTCGAGCGCCAGCCCGCGTCGCGCACGTTGCACGGGCGGCTCGGGGTGTTGGCGCCACACGCGCGCGCCGGCTTTCTCGGGGCGTTCGGGTTTCCGCTCTTCGAAGCGCTCGGTCGTCTCGTTGGTGCCGAGTCGTTGCAGGTCTGGGTGACGCTCGCCTCGAAGGGCCAACAGTTGATGGCCGAACGTCGTGGCTTCGTGTTGTCGGGGCTGGTGCCGGGCTTCGACATCGACCTCCAGGAAGACGGCAGCGCGGTGCGCGTGATGGAGGCGCTGTACACAAAGTCGCTCGTCGCCGACGTGAAGTGGCCCGACGGCGACGCCCTGACGCCGCACACGAAGCGCGTGCTCGCGGCCATGCATCGAAAGGACCCGACCGATGAGCGCTGAGCGCTACTTCTTCACCCAGACGATGGAGGCGCAGTTCCTCAAGGCGTTTCCCGCGGAGGCTCCGGAGCTCGTGGCCGCGTATCGAGACGCCGGCTTCGACGTGAAGAAGCTGCTGCCCGCCTACGAGTACGGCATCTGGAGGCGCTGCTTCACGCTTCAGCGCACGCACTTCTTTCCCGACCTGTCGGTGGAAGACGGGTGCGAGCAGTCGGGCCTGCAGTACTCGGCGAACTACCTCGACACCACCATGGGGCGCGCGGTGAGCGTGCTGCTGTCGTTGCTGAGTACACGGCGCATCATCGGGCGACTCGAGCGCGTTTTCCGCTCGGGGAACTCGTTCAGCGTCGTCACCGCGACTGACGAAGGCCCGAACGCGGTGCGGCTCGACGTGAACGACGTGTTCGCCGATTCGCCGCGGTACATGGTCGGGATGCTGGAGCGCGGCTTTCAGGTGTTTCGTCGCGACGTGAAGTTGAGCGTGCTCGAGCACCAGGGAGACGCCGCCGTGTTCCGCGTGACCTGGCGTTGAGCAGGCGCATGATGCAGCCCATGCGGTGTTGCCTGCTCGTCGTGTCGTTGCTCGTGCTCGCTGGCTGCGATGAGCGCTGTGTCGCGGGTGTCGCCTCTCCGTGCGCGTGCAGCGATGGCGCTCAAGGCACGTCAAGCTGCTCCGAGGCGCGCGAAGCCGGCGAGTGTGTCTGCGAAGTCGTTGCGGAGGTCGACGCGGGCTTCGACGCCGGCGTCACCACCTTCGACGCTGGTGTCGACGCAGGGCTCTCGCTCAATGCGTTCTGCGACGCGTTGCCTGCGGTGGCCTGCGCGCATCGCGTGCGCTGTGGCGACTACAGCGACGCAGGGTTGACCGTGTGTCTCTCGCGAGAGGGAGCGCGGCTGCGCGAGGCTTGTCGTCGCGCCGACGCCGGCACGTTGCAGTTCGACGAGGCCGCTGCGGCTGCGTGCCTTGGAGACCTCTCGCGCACCGATGCGCACTGCCTTCGCGACTTCGTGACCTGCGGTGTGACGTCGCCCGGCGTGCGCGGTGTGGTCTTCGTGTCGACCTTCAACGCGTGCGGCGCTGCGACCTGCGGCGAGCAGGAGTTCTGCGACCGCGATTGCGACACGCCGACGTGCTTGCCGTATCGCCAGCCAGGGCAGTCATGCGGCCTGCGCGAGCAGTGCGACCCGGCGACGGGCTTCTGCGGTGACGCGAACACCTGCGTGGCGTTCTTGGGCCAGGGTGAAGCGTGCTTTCCGGGGCTCTGTTCGCCGGGCAGTGACTGCCGCGTCGACGGCGGTTGCGTGGCGCGGCTGGCCGACGGCGAGAGCTGCGTGGCTGACTTCGAGTGTCTCGTCGGCCACTGTCGACGAAGCGACAACCGCTGCGGCTTCACGCCGCTCGGCGCGGGGTGCAGGTCGGTCGAGGCGTGCGGCAACCCGGCGTACGCGCCGATGGGCATCTGCAAAGGCCTGCGCCTCGAGCCCGACGGCGGGGTGCGCGACCCGGGCCTGTGCACGGCGCAGGCCGCTCGTGGCGATGCATGTCATCGCGCGTGGGGCCCGGAAGGCTTCGTGTGCGCTGATGGTCTCGCGTGTCTCGACGGTGAGTGCGTGACGGCCGCTCCGTATTCGCGACCGCTGGGCGCTGAATGCCCGTTGCGCTTCGGCACCGTCAGCGGTGATTCATACTTCGGCGCTGCAGCGTGCCAGGCGGGCTTCACCTGCCAGCCGATGGCGTCGTCGCTGACGGTGGGCCGCTGCGGCATCGCGAAAGGTGCAGGCACCGCGTGCACCGAGCGCGACGAGTGCGAGGTGGGCCTGCGCTGTGTTCCCGGCGCCTCGGGGCGCGTCTGCACGAAGGTCTCGGGCGTCGGCGAGCCGTGCACCTTCGAGCGCTGCTTCGATGAGCTCGCGTGCTTCCCGCAGCAAGACGGCGGCTTCGAGTGCCAGCAGCCCGGAGCCGTCGGCGGCGCGTGCACGAGTTACCACTTCCGCTCGTGTGTCGACGGCGCGCGCTGCGTGAGCTCGGTGTGCGAAGCGAAAGCAGCAATCGGCGCGAGCTGCGTGCGTGACACCGACTGCGAGACCAGCGCGTGCGACGACGGCCGGTGCGTCGCGGCGGTCTGCCAGTGGTAGTCGCTCAGGCCGACGGTGTGTGCACGCGTACGCCTTCGGGCACGCCGTCGCGCACGTCACGAATGGGCACGATGGCGCCGACGGTCGTGTAGAGCGCCGCGCCGGTGCGCGTCTTCGTGGTCTTGAGCACGTACTCTTTCGCGCGCGGCACGAACCATTCGCGCACGAGCTTCAGGTCGATGACGTGCACGTGGCGCGCGTCGACGAAGACGTAAACGAACAGGTCGGCCATCGAATAGAGAAAGCAGCCCGGCGAGTCTTTCTCGGCGTTGCTGACGAGCTCGAAGAAGTACGTGCCGCGGCGAAACCCCTGCCGGTCGCCCTTCACTTCGATGCCGACGACCTTGCCGTCAGCGTGTTGCCACAGCAGGTCGACGCCGCGGTGTTGAAAGCGGGGGTCATTCTGAACGTCGTGAATCAGGGACCCCGGCTGCTCTCGCAGCAAGACGTCGCGCGCGAGTGAGACAGCGCGGTCGGCGGCGCCCTGCACGCCGCGCATCGAATACGCGCGCAATTATTTGCGGAGCTCGACACCGACGGCGACCAGCTGCACCTCGCGGTACTTGCCGTCTTTGCCTTTGGGAATCGTCGCGCCTTCTTCTTCGTAGTGCTTGGCGCGCGCGTCAGGCAGCTCGGCGACCTTCACCAGGCCTTCGACCTTCGCGGTGCTGCCGGCAGAATCGAGCGGCACGAAGAAGCCGTAGTCTTTGAACGTCACGCGAATGCCGGGGCCCTTCGGGTCAACGCCGGTGAGCTCCATCCAGCAGCCCTTCTTTTCACAGGCCTTGCGCACCTTCGCTTCGACGGTGACCGTCTTGCCTTCGAAGTCGGCCGGTGACGCCATGAGCTTCGAGAGCTCCACCGGCTGCGCGCCTGACAGCTTGGAGCCACGAACGAGCGAGGGCTCTGAAGCCGGAGCAGCGGTGAGCATCAGCGTGATGAGGAGCGAGATCATTCACCTCACGTAGTCGAAACTCCGACGTGCTTCAAACCGGGTAGGGTGGGTTGAACGTGCAACTGGTGATTCCCCACAAGAACCGGAGCTTCGGCCCGGTCGACGCGTTCGCGCTGATTGGCGTGGTGGGGTTTGCCATCGCGCGCTGGGTGCCCATCGCCACGTTGATTCCGTTCTGGGGTTGCGGCTTTCGAAAGCTCACCGGCATTCCGTGCCCGGGTTGTGGGCTGACGCGCGTGGCAGACCGCTTCGCGCACTTTCATTTCATCGGCGCGTTCAAGGCGAACCCGCTGGGCACGTTCGCCGCAGCGCTCTTCGCTGGCGCCATCGTCTTGAGCTTCGCGCACCTCGCCTTCCGGGTACCCGTGCCTGAAGTGGTGATGACCGACCGCGAATGGAAGCGCGCGCGCTGGGCCGTCGTCGCGCTGTTCGCCGTCAACTACGCGTGGGTCATCTTCGCGCACACCACGCTGCACTGGCGCTGACATGTTCTGGCTCTTCGTCGCGCTCGGGTACGTGAGTGGTTCGATTCCGTTCGGCGTGCTGGTGACGTCGCTCATCGCGAAGAAAGACGTGCGCGCAGAAGGCAGCGGCAACATCGGCGCGACCAACGTGGCGCGCGTCGCCGGCAAGAAGCTGGGCGCGGTGGTGTTGTTGCTCGACGCGGCGAAGGGCTCGCTGCCGGTGTGGGGCTCGATGGTGTTCGCGCCGGGCGAACCGCTGCTCCACGTCGCCGTTGGGGCGGCTGCTTTTCTGGGCCACGTCTTCCCCGTGTGGCTCAAGTTCAAGGGCGGCAAGGGCGTGGCGACGGCGCTGGGCGTGTTGCTGCTGTTGTTGCCGTACTCGGCGCTCATCGGCTTCGCGACGTGGGTGCTGGTGTTGCTCGTCACGCGCGTCAGCTCCATGGGCTCGCTGCTCGGCGCGCTCTTCGCCATCGTCAGCGCGTTTCTGCTCGGCAGCCCGCTGGCGTACTCGCTGCTCGCCGTCGCGCTGTTGCTCGCCATGGTGTGGACGCACCGGGGCAACATCGAGCGGATCCTCAAGCGCACGGAGAACAAGGTCTGATGCTCACCGCCTTGCTGATGCTCTCGATGAACGCCGCGCCCATTCCCGTTGAAGTCGGCCAGTCCATCGCCGGGGTGCGCATCGGCATGACGCGCGCCGAGGTGAGCAAGCTGCACAAGCTCAAACCCGAAGGCATCGAGCGCTCTGGGCGCACCGGCTACGTGAGCGGGCCGCTGCTGTTCCTCTTCAACCCGCAAGACGAGGTGGTGCTGGTCAGCCTCGAGCTGCAGAAGACCGGCGGCCTGCGCGTGGGGAAGCTCGTCGTGCCCGCGAAGATCTCAGCGGCTGACTTCGCGAAGAAGCTGCCGAACTGCACGCTCTCAGAGGGCTCCGGCGGGCACGCGATTCACTGCGGAGAAGGTGCGGGCCTCGACGCGTACGACTCGTACGGCGGCAAGTTCGTCAGCTGGGTGCACCTGGGCCCGGGCTGATTTTCGCTACTGCGTGTCGGGCCGCTTGAGCTCGCTCTTCGACGGTGGGGCGGGCGCAGCGTCTTCGTCGTCGAGCTTCGAAGCAGGGCGTGGCCCGAGGCTCGCTCCGCGCTTTCGCTTGTCGACCTTCACGTCTTTCTTCACCGGCTCAATCGACGGCGGCTCGACCTTCTTTTCTTCGACCTTCACCGGCTCGGGCGGCGGAGCGGCGACGGGCGCAGGCAGCGGCGTCAGCGTGGGCGCGAAGTCGACCGCGCCACCGCGCCCCGTGAGCTTCACATCCATCGGGGCGTAGCCGTCGAGCTCGAGCCGCAGTGACAGCGCCGCGCCGACGGACTGCTCGAGCTCGATGGGCGTCACGCCCAGCGTCTTGCCGTCGACGATGACGTTGGCTCCTGCGGGCGTCGACTCGACGCGAAAGGTCATGCGCGTCGCCGGCGCGGCGGGCTTCACGATGGTCCACGTGCCCAGCACGCCAGCGACGACGGCGACGAAGAAGCCCACCAACAGCGGCGCGTTGCTGCGCTGGGGCGGCGCGGTCTCGAGCATCGGCGTCGGCTCGTCGAGGGTCGGCGGCGCGACGACGGGCACCGCGGCTTCGGTCGCGGGCATGTCTTGCGTCGACGAGCGCGCCAGCACCGAGACGTCCTGCAGCGCGAGGATCAGCTCGTCCATCGACTGAAAGCGATCCATCGGCGACTTCGCCAGGCACTTCACGACGATGGCCTTGAAGGCCTCGGGCAGCGTCTCGAACTTGCCCGGCGTCACCATCGCGGGGATGGGCTCGTTGACGTGCTTCAAGATGATGTCGAGCGCGCCGGTGCCCGTGTACGGCGGCTTTCCGGTCAACATCTCGAAGAGCATCGTGCCCAGCGAATAGATGTCGCTGCGCGGGTCGGCGCGGTTCTTCTCGCCCTGCTCGGGCGCCATGTACGGTGGGCTGCCCATCAACATGCCCTGCTGCGTGATGGCGCGGCCTTCGAGCTCGTGCCCGTCGACGAAAGACTTCACGAGCCCGAAGTCGAGCACCTTGACGAAGTCGGTGTCGTCGTCGGCGTGCAGCATCAACACGTTCGCCGGCTTCAGGTCGCGGTGCACCACGCCCAGCTCGTGCGCCTCTCGCAGCGCGCGCGCCATCTGCAGCCCGATGTTCAACGCGCGGTGCCACGGCAACGCGCCGCCGCTCAGCAGCTTCTCGAGCGTCTCGCCGTCGAGGTACTCCATGGCGAGAAAGAACAGCCCGTCTTTGGTGCTGCCGTAGTCGACGACGCGCACTGTGTTCGGGTGGTTCAACTTCGCCGT
The DNA here is from genome assembly GCA_035910535.1 of Archangium sp. Taxonomy (GTDB): domain Bacteria; phylum Myxococcota; class Myxococcia; order Myxococcales; family Myxococcaceae; genus Archangium_A. The sequence continues at coordinate 72,030 of JAMHXF010000111.1, forward strand.
CAGCGCCGCTTCGACCAGAAAGCGCTGCTTGAAGCTCTCTTCGCGGCCCGCGCCGTACGTCGAGTCGAGCACCTTGAGCGCCACCGCGCGATTCAGCGGCACCTGCACCGCGCGGTAGACCTTGCCCATCGCGCCTTTGCCGATGACGTCGACGACCCGAAAACGACCGTCGAGGGTCTGGCCGACCAACGGGTCGAGCGCGTCGGCGGCGACCTCTGCCGTCTTCGGCTCATCGTTCTCACCGGAGTGGGTGATGACGCTCATGTGCGGACCCAGATCCTAACCACACGCGTGACCGGCAGATACTGCCGCAATACAACCCGCGCATGACGCCACAAGAACAGGTCGGTTCGCCGCAGCAGAGCTGGTTCAGCAAGAACTGGAAGTGGCTCGTGGGTCTGGGCTGCGTGGTGCCCGTGGTGTGCTGCATGAGCGGCGTGGTGCTCTCGCTGCTGCTCGACGACGGCGCCAGTCAAGCCAACGCCCCCGTGGTGCGCGTCGGTGAGCTGCCTGCCGCGCGCGTCGACTGTGGCGCGCCCGGCCCCGAAGGCGTCGACTGCGCCATCAAGCGCACGGCCGGCACCGGTGGCCTCGAGGCCTGTTGGGACCTCGACATCACCTGCACCAACGGCGGCGTGATGACCGCGCACGCGTGCGGCGAGCTGGCCGAAGGCGCGAACACCGGCTCGGTGAACATGCCTGTCTCGGGGTTCTCGAATCAGGCCGGCTGCGACGCGCCGAGCTCTGGCGCGGTGAAGCAGCTGACGGTGACGGCGCGCTGACCTCACTCGCGCGGCGTGACCGCCGGGTACTGCAGCAACTGACAGGCAATGGGCCCGTTCCACACGTCGAAGCGCTTGCTCGGGCGTTTGCCGAAGGCGCTCTCGAAGGCCGGGTTGCCGGCCAGCAGCGCCAGCTTCCAGCCGTGCCACTTGCCCAGCGACGTGCCCAGCGCGTGGAAGAACGACTTCATGCCCTTTTGCCCGCCTTCGCCGATGCGCTCTCCGTACGGCGGGTTGCTGATGAGCAACCCCGGAGGCCCTTGCGGCGGCTCGCTGCGCAGCACGTCGGCCTCTTCGATTTTCACCACCGTCGACAGGCCCGCCGCGACGATGTTGCGCCGCACCGCGACCAGCGCGTCTTCGTCGTAGTCACGCGCGATGAGCTGGAAGGGCAGCGTGCGCTGCTGCGAGACCGCTTCACGGCGCAGGTCTTCGAGCAGCGGTGACGCGTTCTTCGAGAACTGAGGCCAGTCTTCGAGCGCGAAGCGGCGCTTGAGCCCCGGCGCGCGACGCATCGCCATCCACGCGCCTTCGATGATGAGCGTTCCCGAGCCACACATGGGGTCGGCGAGCGGCTCTTCACCGGTGTAGCCGGCGGCCATCAACAGCGCGGCGGCGAGCGTCTCTTTGAGCGGCGCGACCGTGGTCTTGATTCGGTAGCCACGCTTGAAGAGCGGATCTCCGCACAGGTCGAGCGAGAGCGAGAGCTTCGTCTTGGCGAGGTGCGCGACGACGCTGACCTGCGGGTTGTGGCTGTCGACGTTGGGGCGGCTGCCGAACTTCTCGCGCAGCCGGTCGACGATGCCGTCTTTCAACTTGAGCGCCACGAAGCCGGTGTGCGTGTGCTCCGAGTCTTTGAGCGTCGCCTCGACGGCGAAGGTCATGCTGGGCGAAATCCAGTCCTCCCAGGCGACCTGCCGCGAGGCTTCGTACAGGCCGTCGGCGCCCGGCGCTTCGAACTCACCGAGCGGGTAGAGCACGCGCATCGCGATGCGCGAGTGCAGGCAGACGCGAAGAATTTCGTCGAGCGCCGCCATGAAGCGCACGCCGCCGCGGTCTTGACGAATGCGTTTGCAGCCCAGCGCTTCGAGCTCGGTCGCGAGGTAGGGCTCGGTGCCTCGGGTACAGGTCGCGAAAAGGGGAAGACGAACGGCCATGGGCGAGGCGGCTACAGGTAATCGGCCCCGACGGCAACCACAGCGCCCGCGGTACCAATCACCCGCGGGCCCCCCATGGCGTTGGCGGTGTCTCGCGTGGAGCAAGCGTGATTCTTCTGCACGTTGACGTCGCCGAGCACCTCTAGCAAACGACGCCCGTGAACGCGCGTCGGGGTGGTCTGCTGAAACAGAAAGTGATCGCCGCTGCGTGGGGGGTCGACGAGACGCTGCATGTGCTGCTGGCTCGCGGCGCCGTTCGAAAGACCGCGGTGGTGCGTGACGGGCGCACCGTCGACGTGAACCTGGCTGTACCGAAGGCGAATCGCCTCGTGGTGCTGGCCGATGGCTCGGTGTTGACCGCCAACGTCGATGGCAAGACGAAGCTGGTCACCGCTGAAGGGGAGACGGTTCACGGCGATCTCGAGCAATACGTGTTCGACATCGTGGTCTGTCACGGCGGCATCTACGCAGGCTGCAACTGGCGCACACTCGCGGAGTGGCATGACTCGCGCTGGTTCGATACCGGGCTCGACGACGCGCTGAAGGTGTTGCTGAAGAAGTACGACGAGTCGGTGGGCCACGTGCACTCCGTGGTCTCCGGAGCGCGTGGGCCCATCGTTGCGGTGCGACTCGACGACTCCCGAAAGAACCTGTTGATGGAGCACGACGGCAAGAAGTGGCGCCGACGTGCGACGCTCGATGTTCGCGTTAACGCCATCGCGTGGGCGCCCCGCACGAACACGGTCTTCACCGTGGGCGACGACATCTTCGCGGTCGACGCGAAAGGAAAGTCGAAGCGGGTACCGAACCCCGGTGACGACGAGCGCGACCACTGGTCAGCGGCGTGGGTCGGAGATCGACTGCTCGTCGGTACACTCGACGCCGTCGAGGCCATCGACGTGACGACGGGGCGCACGAAGACGGTGCTCGCTGCGACGAAGGGCGAAGTGCCTCACAACCATTCCCTGTTCGCGTCGGGTACGGCGGCGGCCTTCGTGCGTGACGGTCGCGTGTTCACGTTGAAAGGCGAGCGCATGGTGCCGACACGACTCACCGCCGCACGAAGCGCTTGAGCAAGCGCTCGACCATGCCCTGCGCCGACTCGCACATGCCCGCGTGCACTGGCGAAATCTGCAGCACCGTGCTGCGTGGCGCGACGAGCCAGTGAAAGCGCTGCGAGCGTGGCAACTGCGCGATGGGGCCCGCAGTCACGTCGCCCGCTGCGATGCGTGGAAAGACGCTGAGGTGTTCGCGCACTTCGTCGACGTCGACGTCAGGCCACCATGACGAGAGTCGTTGCTCGTCGAGCTCCACGCGCGCCTCGAGAAAGTCGAGCGACGGCGAATGCACGATGACGCCGGCGTTGATGAACTCGTCGCGCTCGACGCGCGGCACCACGCGAATGACGGCGTAGTCAAACGAGCTGGGCGCGGGCACGGGCGGCCTCCTCGAGGAAGAGGGGCTGGTTGGCCAGGCGCACTTCGAAAAAGCGCTTGTACGCCGCGCGCACGTCGGCCGCGCTCGCGAAGCCCGGCTCGTTCTCGAGCCACGCGTCGGGCAGCTCGGCCAGCACCGCGTCGAGCTGCTCGGCGCTCAGCTTGAAGCGCACCGCCTCGAGGTTCTTCGCGAAGGGCAACAACACGTGCTGGCGAATGGGCGCGAAGGGGCTGCGCGCGGCCTCTTCGGGGTTGCCCCAGCCGTGGTGAAAATAGAGCGCCGCGCCGTGGTCGATGAGCCAGACCTGCTTGTGCCACGAGAGCAGGTTGGGGTTTTTCGCCGTGCGGTCGACGTTCAGCGTCAACGCGTCGAAGGCGACGATTTGCGCGGCGAGCTCGGCGGTCAGCGCGCCGGGCACGAGCGGGTCGAAGGTGATGCTGCCGGGCAGGTAGTCGAGGCCCACGTTGAGCCCGGCGCTCGCGTTGAGCAGGTCACGAATCTCGTCGTGCGGCTCGTTGCGCCCGAACTTCGGGTCGAGCTCGAGCAGCACCAGCTCCGGCACCGGCAGGCCGAGCGCGCGCCCCACGCCGCCCGCGACGAGCTCGGCGAGCAGCGCCTTCCGGCCCTGACCTGCGCCGCGAAACTTGGCGACGTAGAGGCCGTCGTCTGACGCCTCGACGATGGCCGGCAGCGAGCCGCCTTCACGGAGCGGGCGCACGTAGCGCGTGACGGTGAGCGACTTCACGCGGCTCGTCACATCATCGCCGCGCCGGGCATCTGCCCGACAGGCCTGACCAGCACTTCACGCGGCTTGGCGCCGTCGGCCGCGCTGACGAGCCCTTCACGTTCCATGCGCTCAATCATTCGCGCCGAGCGGTTGTACCCGATGCGCATCTTGCGCTGCAGAATCGAGATGGAGACGGTGCGCATCTCCGAGACGATGGCGATGGCCTGGTCGTAGAGCTCGTCGTGCAGCTCGTCTTCTTCGCCTTCGCCGCCGCCTTCTTCTTCGCGCGGCTTCAAGATGCTCTCGTCGTAGACGGGCTTGCCCTGCGCCTTGAGGTGGTCGACGACCTTCTTGATCTCGTGCTCCGAGACGAAGCAGCCGTGCACGCGCTGCAGGTGCGCGCTGGTGGGCGGCATGATGAGCATGTCGCCCATGCCGAGCAGCGCTTCAGCGCCGACGGTGCCGAGAATGGTCATCGAGTCGGGCTTGCTGCGCAGCATGAAGCTGATGCGCGTGGGGAAGTTCGCCTTGATGATGCCGGTGACGACGTCGGTCGACGGGCGCTGCGTGGCGACCATGAGGTGAATGCCGGCGGCGCGCGCCATCTGCGCGAGGCGGGCGATGGACGTCTCGACCTCTTTGCTGGCGACCATCATCAGGTCGGCGAGCTCGTCGATGATGACCACGATGAAGGGGAGCTTCTTCTTCTCGTCGGGCGCGTTCGCGTCTTCTTCGGTCGGCGCGGCGGCGTGGGCGGCCTGCTCGAGCGCCTGCTGCTCCGATTCGCTCAGCTCCGGGTCGACGCGGATCTCAGCAGCGGTGGCCGCTGCTTCAGCCTCCAACGCGGCCTGCGTGACGACGTCTTCACGCGGGTCTTCAGCGGCCTCACGCGGCGCGGCGACGCCGAGCTCCAGGCCAGCCGGCACCTGCGACGACTCGGCAGCGGCTTCGACGGCCGGGTGTTCGCCTGACTCGCCGGCGACGTCGACGATGAGCATGCGGCGCTTCTTCTTCTTCGGCTCGTCGGCGACCGGCGCCTCGGGCGCTGCGTCGGGAATCGGTGCCTCGACGACCTTCGATTCAATGACCGGCTTCGGAGGCTTGATGCTGGTCGGCTTCGCGTCGACCGTCTTCTGCGAGGCGCGCTTCTTCGCGTGCTCTTCAGCGACCATGGCGTTGTAGCCGGTGATGTTGCGCACGCCGGCTTCCGACAGGAGCTTGTAGCGGCGCGTCATCTCGTCGACGGCCCACTGCAGCGCGATGGCGGCTTTGCGCGGGTCGGTGACGACGGGCAGCAGCAGGTGCGGAATGCCCTCGTACACCGAGAGCTCCAGCATCTTCGGGTCGACCATGATGAAGCGCACTTCTTCCGGAGTGCTCTTCAACAGAATCGACATGATCATCGCGTTGACGCTGACCGACTTACCGGAGCCCGTCGTACCTGCCATCAGCAGGTGAGGCGCCTTCGCGAGGTCGAGGATGTACGGCATGCCCTCGATGTCTTTGCCGAGGCACATCGTCACGCGCGACTGCGACTTCTGGAACGCGTCCTGCTCGGCGACCTCTTTGAGGAAGACCATCTCGCGGTCTTTGTTCGGCACCTCGACGCCGACCACGCCCTTGCCGGGAATGGGCGCCACGATGCGCACGCGCATGGCCTCCATCGCCATGGCGAGGTCGTCTGAGAGCGACGCGATGCGGCTGATCTTCACGCCGGGCGCGGGCTTGAACTCGTACATGGTGACGACCGGGCCCGGGCGGATCTCCACCACTTCACCGTCGATGCCGAAGTCTTTGAGCTTCGAGGTGAGGCGCTCCGCCGTCTGCAGGTACGCGTCTTTGTCGATGGCGGCGCGCTCTTTGCGGTGCACCTCGAGCAGGTCGAGCGGCGGCACGTCGAAGGCTTCACGCCCGTCACTGAAGAGGAAGTCTTCCTTCGGCTCCTTCTTCGTGGGCTTCGGCGGCGCCTTGGGCTCGACGATGAGCGGCATGCGCGCGAGCGCCGTGGCCCCGACAGGCGCGAGGGCGCTCGACGTGTCCACCAACGCGGCGATGGGCGCGGTGTTGAGCGGCGCCAGCTTCGGCGACGACATGAACGCCTCGGCGGGCGGCGGCGGCGGCAGCGGGTTCTGCGCGGGCGGCTCGACGATGGTGGGTACGCGGCGCGGCGGCGGCGCAGAGTGAACGAACTCGGCGGGAATCGGCGGCTGTGACGGCTGCGCGGCGACGGGCCCCGGGCCGAAGTTGTTGAAGGCCGCGGCCCACGCCGGGTCTCCGTTGAGCGGCGAGGCTTGCGCGGCTGCGGCGGGTACCGGCGGCTGCGTGTCGGCGAGCAGGCTGGGCGCGATGGCGGCTGCCGCGTCGCGGCGCGTCTCTTTCTGATTCGCGCGGGCGGTCTTGAGGGCTTCGCGGGCCATTCGGGCCGCTTCTCGCTCGACGAGCGCCTTCTCTCGTTCGGCCTTGAGTCGCTCCTTCTCGGCGAGGTCGGCGAGGCGCACGTTCTCTTTTTCAGCCACGGCGCGATCGGCTTCGTCAGCAGCGGCTTCAGCTTCTGCTGCGTCGGCTTCGAGTTCTGCGAGCTCTGCTTCTTCCTGCTCGAGCTGGTCGAGGAACGCGGCCTCTTCTTCGGCGGCCTTGTCGGCGGCGAGCTTGCGCTCTGCGTGGCTCAGCTTCTGTTTTTCGATGAACGCCAGCGCCCACAGCTTCGCGCGCTCGGCGCCGACCAACGCTTTGGCCCACGCCCAGGCGCACAGCTTCAAGAACGCGAACTGCGTGCCGACGATGAAGGCCACCGACGCGATGGCGCCGACGAGCACCACGGTGCCCACCGTCGAGAACAGCGCGGTCAGCACACCCCCGAGCTCACGCCCGATGAGGCCGCCCGGCGCGTGCGCCCACGACGCGTCTTCCTTGAACATGAGTTGGCTGAGCACCGCTCCTGAAATCAGCAGCAGCGTGAGCGCGACGATCTGCGGCCAACGGCGTCGGTCTTTCTCGCCGACGAAGAGCAGGCCCGCGACGTAGAGCCCGACCATCGGCAACACGAAGGCGCAGATGCCGAGCAGCCCGCGCAGCCCTTCGGCGATGGCGTGACCCACGGGGCCGACGGCGTTCTTGAACCCGGGGCCGACGCGGTCACGCGCGTCGAAGCTCGCCACAGAGAGGAGCGAGAGCACCGAGACCGCGAGCACGAAGACGCCGCCGATGGCGCGCCGCCCGGTGTTCGAGTGCTGCATCTTCTTCTGCGTGAGCGCCTTGCGCCGCGTCGCAATCTCTTGCTTCGACAGCACGGACTTCTCGCCCTTGCGCTTGACCGACATGCCGTAACACCCCTGTAGAAGGCTGAACCACCGGGCACTGTAGGTGCGGGATCTCAACCCGCAATTTTTCGGCCGTGTTTCTTTGCTGTGACGCGGGGTTGGCGCGTTCAAAGGCGACGACGGCGAGGCACCGGTGGTCTACGGTGCCCGCGACATGGACGTCGGTTGTCCGAAGTGCCAGACCGAGTACGAGCTCGATGATGCGCGGGTCACTGAAGACGGAGTGACCGTGAAGTGCACGACGTGCGCGCACGTCTTTCGCGTGAAGAGGAAGCAGCTGGTGGTGACGCTGCCTGCGAAGGGCGACACGCCAGCCGCGCCGCTCGGCGAAGCGCCCATCACCCATTCTTCTGAGTTGCCGCCGCCGCCGCCGAGCCGCGAGTGGAAGCTGCGCACCGCGAAGGGCAACGTGGTGCCCTGCCGCGACCTGACGATGCTCCAGAAGTGGATCATCGAGGGCAAGGTGCACCGCGCCGACGAGATCTCCTTGTCCGGCGAAACGTGGAAGCGCCTCGGCGACATCCCCGAGCTCTCGAGCTTCTTCCAGGTCGTCGAAGAGGCGAGCAAAGGCCGCGCGCTCGAGGCCGCTGCGCGCAACACGCCGCCGCCGTCGTCGGGCCCCGCGCCGGTGCAGGGGAAAATCACCGAGACGTGGAAGGGCGGCACGTTCACCACGCCAGCGCCCGAGCCCCTGGTGCCGCGCGAAACGCTCGAGCCCGAGATTTCAGCGCCGCCCGCGCCGAAGAAGAAAGAGACCAATCGCGGCGCGCAGTTTTCAGAAGCGGCTGCGAACGCTGCGCGGCCCGCCGCCGTCACCGAGACGCTGCAGGGCGGCAGTTTTCCCGCAGTGCCAGCGCCGGCCGTCAAGCGCCCGGAGCCGAGCGAAGAAGAGCTTCGTCGCGCCGTCGGCAAGAGCGGCGGCAGCGGCAAGTGGCTCGCGCTCATCGTCATCGGGCTCGGCGTGGGTGGTGGCGTTGGCTACTACTTCGGCATCTACGAGCCTGAGCAGCGTGAACTCGCGCGCCTCGAAGAAGAGAATCGCGTCCGAGCGCTGACCCCGCCTCCGGTGCCGACGCCCGTGATCCCTGAAGTCGTCGATGCGGGTGTCGAAGAAGAAGGGGTCGACGCGGGGCTCGCCGAAGATGCGGGTCTCGAAGTCGATGCGGGTGTCGAAGACGCAGGGGTTCCCGATGCGGGAGTTCCCGACGCCGGCGCGCCCGATGCCGGTGAAGTGAAGAAGACCTACGAGTGGTACCTCGGCCAGGCTGACCGGCTGCGCAACCGCGAGAAGCCCGAGCAGTCGCTCGACTTCTACGACAAGGCCAGCGACTTGAAGCCCGAGCGCGTGGAGCCGCTGGCTGGTCGCGGCCTCGCGTTGCTCGACATGGCCAACCCCACGGGCGCCATCTCCGTCTTCGCGCAGGCGCTCAAGGTCAACGGTCGCTACGGGCCCGCCATCATGGGCATGGCTGAAGCCCAGCGCATGGCCGGCAACACCGAGAAGGCCATCGAGTTCTACCAGCGCTACCTCGACGTGCTACCGAACGGCGCGGAGGCCCCTGTCGCGCGCAACAGCATCGAGCGGCTCAAGCGATGAAGCTGGACGCAGCGCAGGTGCGGCACGTCGCGAAGTTGGCGCGGCTGGCGCTGAGCCCCGCTGAAGAAGCGCAGTACGGCGCGCAGCTCTCGCAGGTGCTGGAGGCGGTCGAGCAGCTGTCGGCCGTCGACACCACGGGCGTTGCTCCCACGGTCTTCGCGGTCTCGAGCGTCGCGCAGACGCGGCCCGACGAGGCGCGTGGTGAATTGAAGGTCGAAGAAGCGCTGGCCAACGCACCGCTGAAGGTCGGCACCAGCTTCGCGATACCGAAGGTCATCGAGTGACGCTGGCCGAGCTCTCGCAGGCGCTCGCGCGCAAGGCGCTCACGTCAGTCGCCGCGACCGAAGCGAGCCTCGCGCGCATTCGTGAGACCGACGAGCGCGTAGGCGCGTTTCTGCGCGTCGACGAAGCAGGGGCGCTGGCTGCGGCCCGCGCGGCCGATGCGCGCGCGGTGCGTCTCGGCCCGCTCGACGGCGTGCCGGTGGCGCTCAAGGACAACATCCTCACCGCGGGCGTCGAGACGACGGCGGGCAGCAAAATGCTCTCGGGCTTCGTGCCGCTGCGCGACGCGACGGTGACGGCGCGGCTCAAGGCGGCGGGCGCGGTCATCGTCGGCAAGACGAACCTCGACGAGTTCGCCATGGGCAGCTCGACCGAGTCGAGCGCCTTTCGAAAAACGCACAACCCCTATGCGTTGGCGCACATTCCAGGCGGCAGCAGCGGGGGCTCGGCGGCGGCGGTGGCGGCGGGGCAGGTGTACGGCGCGCTCGGCAGTGACACCGGCGGTTCGATTCGCCAGCCAGCGGCGCTGTGCAACGTCGTCGGGTTGAAGCCGACGTGGGGCCGCGTGTCGCGCTCGGGGGTGGTGGCGTTCGCCAGCTCGCTGGACCAGGTGGGCCCGCTGGCGCGCTCGGTCGAAGACTGCGCGTTGTTGCTGCAGGCCATCGCCGGGCGCGACGTCGACGACGCGACGTCGTCAGCGCACGCCGTGCCGACGTTCTCGGTCGACGGTGGCGTGGAGGGCCTGCGGGTCGGGTTGCCGCGCGAGTACTTCATCGAAGGGATGGACCCCGAGGTCGCTGCCGCGATTCGTGATGTGGCGAAGGCGCTCGAAGCCGCGGGTGCGGTAGTGCGAGACATTTCGCTGCCGCACACGAAGCACGCGCTCGCGGCGTACTACGTCATCGCGCCCGCCGAGGCGTCGTCGAACCTGGCGCGCTACGACGGGGTGCGCTTCGGTCACCGCGCGAAAGACGTGAAGCAGCTGCGTGACTTGTACGAGCGCTCTCGCGCCGAAGGCTTCGGGCCTGAAGTGAAGCGCCGCATCATGCTCGGCACGTTCGCGCTGTCGGCCGGTTACCACGACGCGTACTACGTGAAGGCGCAGCAGGTTCGTACGCTCATCCGCCGCGACTTCGAGGCTGTTTTTGCCGACGTCGACGTCGTCTTGAGCGCGGCTTCGCCGACGTGCGCGTGGAAGCTGGGCGAGAAGTCAGAAGACCCGCTGGCGATGTACCTGATGGACGTGCTCACGCTGCCGTGCAGCCTCGCGGGGTTGCCGGGGTTGTCAGTGCCTGCGGCGAAGTCGAGCGCCGGGCTGCCCATTGGCGCGCAGCTCATCGGTCGACCGTTCGATGAAGGCACGCTGTTGCGCGCTGCGCGCGTCATCGAAGCGTCGCGCGACCTCGTGAACTGGAGACCGTCGCTGTGACGCCCGTGCTCGATACAGACGTGAAGCCGGTGAACGTGCAGCCGACGGAAGAAGAGCGGCTCTGGGCGCTCGGTACGCACCTGGGGGCGGTGTTCGTCAGCATCTTCGTGCCCATCGTGGTGTTGGTGGTGAAGGGCCGCGAGTCTGAATGGGTTCGTCGCCACGCCATCGAGGCGCTCAACTTTCAAATCGGCATGCTGGTGCTCACGTTGATCAGCGTGGCGCTCGCGTTCGTCGCCGTGGGCCTCTGCGGCATCGTCGCCATCGCGTTCGGCATGCCGATTCTCGCCATCGTTGCGGGCGTGAAGGCGTGGCAGGGAGAGCTGTTCCGCTACCCGCTGACGCTCCGACTCATCAAGGAGTAGCCATGGCCGTCTCCGACTTTCAGCCCGTCATCGGCCTCGAAGTGCACGCGCAGTTGTTGACCGACTCGAAGTTGTTCTCGACGGCGGGCACGGCGTTCGGTGACGAACCCAACACGCACACCACCCCGGTGTGCCTCGGTTTTCCAGGCGCGTTGCCGGTGCTCAACGAGCGCGTCGTCGAGCTGGCGATGCGGGCCGGGTTGGCGCTCGGGTGCCGCGTGAATGAACGCAGCGAGTGGTCGCGAAAGCACTACTTCTACCCGGACAGCCCCAAGGGTTACCAAATCACCCAGTGGGAGTTCCCCATCTGCGAGTGGGGCGGCATCTCGCTCGGTGAGAAGCGCATTCAGATTCGCCGCATTCACATCGAAGAAGACGCCGGCAAGTCGGTGCACGACGCGGCCGATGGGCTGACGCTGGTCGACTTGAATCGTGCCGGCACGCCGTTGCTGGAGATCGTCTCCGAGCCAGACCTGCGAAGCGCAGACGAGGCCGTCGAGTACCTGAAGAAGCTGCGCGAGATTCTCGTCGCGGTCGGGGTGAACGACGGCAACCTCGAAGAGGGCTCGTTTCGGTGCGACGCCAACGTCTCGGTGATGAAGAAGGGCGCGACGGTGTACGGCACGCGCTGCGAGCTGAAGAACCTCAACTCGTTCACCAACATCAAGGCGGCGATCGGCGTGGAGATTTCACGGCACGTCGAGATCCTCGAAGCGGGCGGTTCGATTGAGCAGGAGACCCGGCTCTACGACGTGGCCCGCAACGAGACGCGGTCCATGCGCAGCAAAGAAGACGCGCAGGACTACCGCTATTTCCCCGAGCCCGATTTGCCGCCGCTGCTGGTGAGCGCGGAAGACATCGAGCGGGTGCGTGGTGCGTTGCCCGAGCTGCCGGAGGCGAAGCGCGTGCGCTACGTGTCGGCGTTGAAGCTCTCTGAATACGACGCAGGGGTGCTCACCGCCGACGCGGCGTTCTCGAAGCTCTTCGAGGCGTGCCTCTCAGCTGGCACGAGCGAGCCCAAGAAGGTCGCCAACTGGTTCATCGGTGAGGTCGCGCGTGCGTTGAACGAATCGGGCACCGCTCCGGGCAACGTGAAGTTCTCGCCGCTACAGTTCGCCTCGTTGCTCGCCGCCGTCGACAGCGGGGCCATTTCGCTCAACGCCGCGAAGGAAGTGTTCGGTGAGATGTTCGCGAGCGGAGCCGAGCCCGCAGACGTCATCGCGAAGAAGGGCCTCGCGCAGGTCTCTGACGCCGGCGCGCTCGAGAAAGCGGTCGATGAAGCGCTCGCCGCGAGCCCGGAGAACGTCGCGTCGTACCGCGCAGGGAAAGTGCAGCTCCTCGGCGCCTTCGTGGGGCAGGTCATGAAGGCCATGAAGGGCAAGGGCAACCCGAAGCTCATCAATGAGCTGCTGGTGAAGAAGCTCAACGGTTGATCACTCGACGGCGGCTGGTGCGACTCGCTCAAACGCCGCCTGGGCGACGGTGAGCCACGAACCGGGCTGCACGCGCAGCCTCCACTCGAGGGTGCGCATGCTGTCGTACGGCGCCGCGCCTGTCGGAAGCACGCGGAGCTCCAGCTCGAAGCACCGCTCTCTTGGCTCTCGAAGAGCCAGCTCGTTGGAGAGCTCCTGCTGCGTCTGGTGGTTGCTGTAGAGCAGCGCCGCCATGCCCAGCACCGGCAGGCCGACACTGAGCGCAGCGGAGGCCCTTGCGAGCAGGTTCGGCGTCACGAGCTCAGCCAACAACGCGTGGGCCTTCTCAGGCGAGGCGGCGTGTTTCTCCATCACCCGCTTCACGAAGGCTGCGAGCTCGGCAACGACGCCAAGTCCATGACGACGTCATCTCACCAATCGCCGCGACGGCCAGCCTTGATGACTGACGTGCGCTTCTTCGACTCCAACCTTCGTCGCTTCGAGCCACGGCTCGGCTTCGTCGCGATTCGTTTCTCGGGCACGTACGAGAACTTCACGAACATCGCGCGGAGGCGCTCCATCGCCTCGCTGCGGTTCTGCAGTTGGCTCCGGCGCTCGGTCGCCGTCACCGTCAGGCCGGTCGGTTTGTGAATCAACCGCACGCCCGATTCTGTGGTGTTGCGGTGTTGGCCGCCGGGCCCCGAGGCGATGAAGAACTGCTCTACGCACTCGAGGCGCAGGGCTTCTTCACTGAGCGCCAGCGCGCGCTTCGCTTCTTGTGGGCTGACGCTCATGGTCCGAGCGTCGTCGCGAATGGGGCGAACCTGACGCCAGTCACTTGATGAGGCCGATTTCGCGCAGGCGCTGCTGCAGAAAACCGTCGGCGGTGATGTCGGGGTAGCGCTTGGGGTTCTCGGGCGTCACGAACGAGTCGGTGATGGCCAGCGAGCACTCCGGGCGCGGGTGCACGAAGAAGGGCATCGAGTAGCGCTCGACGTCGTCGCGGTTGTCAGGCGGGTTCACCACGCGGTGAGTCGTCGACGGAATCACTTCATTCGTCATGCGCGAGAGCATGTCGCCCGAGTCGACGACGATCTGCCCCTTGAGCGCATCGACCGCGAGCCACTCTTTCTGGCGCGTGAAGATCTCGAGGCCCGACGCGGTGCTCTCACACAGCAGCGTGATGAGGTTGATGTCTTCGTGCTCTGCCGCGCGCACGCCGCCGGGAATGAAGCGGTCCTTGAGCGGCGGGTAGTGAATGATTCGGAGGATGGAGTTGCCGGCGTGCGCGATGCCCGCGAACGTCTCGCGCGGCAAACGGAAGTAGTCCGACAGCGCGTGCAGCATGACCTCCGCTGCGCCTTCGAGCGCCTTGAACAGCCCCAGCGTGTTCGCCTTGAACGTCTCGAGCTCGCTCGGCCACACGTTGCCGCCGTAGGTGTCGTTGCCGACGTGCCAGAACTCCTTGAGGTCGCCGACCTTGCGGTTCTTCGCGTGCTCTTTGCCGAACGCCGTGTAGCCGCGCTGGCCGCCGCCGTTCGGAACCTCGTACTTGTCTTTCACTTCACGAGAGAGCGCGAAGAGGCGCGCCGCGTCGGCGTACGTGCGGGCGATGAGGTCGGCGTCGACGCCGTGATTGATGATGGAAACGAAGCCGAATTCCTTGAGGCCGTCGCCCCAGGCTTTCACGAAGGAGTCGCGCTCCTGTGCGGTGCCCTGGCTGTAGTGCGAGAGATCGAGGAGGGGAATGCGTCGAGACATAGGCCGACGTGAATACCATTCCCGACGCGGGTGGCGAATCGCGCGAATGTCACGACGACGTATCTCGGTGCTTCACAGCTCGCCGGGGCGCGGCCCGGTGGTGCCCAGCTTGCGCGCGCCGAAGCCGACGGCGAGCCACCCGCCGAGAAAGCACAGCCCGCCGATGGGCGTGACGATGCCCAACGTGCGCACGCCGGTGAACGCCATCACGTACAGGCTGCCCGAGAACAACACGATGCCCGCGGTGAAGGCCCACGCCGCATAGCGGGGGAAGTTGCCCGACACGTGCGCGGCCAGCACGGCGACGAGGCCCACCGCGAGCGCGTGCAGCAGGTGGTAGCGCGCCGCTGTTTCCCACCAGCCGAGGCGATCTGCAGCGTCGGGCAGGCCGGCGACCAGGCCCTTGAGCCCGTGCGCACCGAAGGCCCCGAAGCCCACGCCGAAGAAGCCGAGAAACGCGGTGAGGTACGTGAGTCGTCGGTCCATGCGCGCCTTATCCTCCTGCTGCGCGTCGAAGAGAACCGCTACGGTGGCCGCCCATGCGAGCAGCCATTCTTCTGACGGCGATGACGGTGTGGCTGAGCGGCTGCTGCGGCGAAGGACAGTGCGACGGGCCCGACGGCGAGAGCTGTCGCTCGGGGTTCGATTGTCGCGGTCAATGCGTCAACGGGTTCTGCCGCGACCTCTGCAGCGCGAACGACACCTGCGAGGTGGGCCGCGTGTGCTGGCGCGACGATTCATCGACCGCGTTGTGCCTGCCGCCGCCCGAGGCAGACGAGCGCTGGGGGCTGCGGGTCGACGCGCTGTTCAACGCGACGGGCCGCCCCAACGAGCTCACCGAGCCCGACGACTTCGTGTGTCTCGGCGTGGGCGACGTCACGCTGTGCAGCGAAGAGCAGAGCGGCGTCGACGTGACGTTCTCGCGCGAGTTCTCGACGGTCTTCACCACGCTCGAATTGTCGAACGTGTCGATTTCGGTGTTCGACTCGAACGACGTCTTCGCCTTCGGTGGGTGTGAAGGCAGCTGCAGCGTGCTCTCTCGCGTCGACCGTCAGCTGGTGCACGGAGAGGCCGTCGACGCGCGGCCGCTGGCGTCACGGAAAGATCAGCTGTGGGACATTCCCACCAGCGCGGGCATGACCATTCGCTTCTCGGTGCTCGCTCGTTAAGAGGACGTCATGACCTCGCTCGCCCTCGCGCTTTGGTTGGCCGCAGCCCCCACAGACGACGCCCGCTCGGCGCTCGCGCCGTTCAAACGAGAGCTCAAAGAGGCGCTCGTCAAAGCGCTCGAGACCTCGCCTGAAGCGGCCATTGACGTGTGCAGCGTGAAGGCTCCGGAGTTGGCGCGCCGCGCGTCGAACGAGCGCGTCACCGTGGGGCGCAGCGGCTTCAAGTTGCGCAACGCCGCGAACGCGCCGAAGCCCTGGCTCGCGGCGGTGATGAAGGAGCTCGCGCAGGAAAAGAGCGGAAGCGACGCGTCGCGCACCGTCACGCTGCCCGATGGCACCGTGGGCTACGCCGAAGCCATCTGGACGGCGCCCATGTGCCTGACGTGCCACGGCCAGACGCTCGCGCCCGGGCTCGACGCAAAGCTCAAGGCGCAGTACCCGAAGGACGCCGCGCGGGGCTTCGAGCCGGGCTCGTTCCGCGGGGTCTTCTGGGCCGAGCTGAAGAAGCCGTAGTTACCCGAGCAGCGTCACGTCGTCGAAGCGCGCTCGCCACGTCGCTTCATCGAGCTCGTTTCTGCCGACCACGGCGACGACGCGCTTGCCGTGTTTGCGCGCCAGGTGCGCGAGCGCCCACGGCCCCTTTTCCCACGTCGACTGCGCGTCGAGACAGCCTTCGCCGGTCACCACCAGGTCTGCGCGCTGAATCGACGCTTCGAGCGACGTGAGCTCCGCGAGCTTCAAGAACCCGGGGAAGAGCTGCGCGCCGCACAGCGCCTCGAGGCCCCACGCGAGGCCGCCGGCTGCACCCGCGCCCGGCTTCGTCGCAGCGTCGCCGCCATGGACGCGCGCGAGCGTCGCCAGCACGTGCTCGAGCTGCTCGACGTCGTCGGGTGCCGCGCCTTTCTGCGGGCCGTACACCCGCGCGGCGCCCGTGTTGCCGAGCAACGGGTTGCGAACGTCGGTCCACACCTCGAGCTGCACCCGCTCGAGGCGATGCGCGCGTCGGCGAACATCAATCGCCGTACACCGCGCGAGCTCAGGCAATGACAACTGGTTGCCATCTTCGTCGCGAAACTCCACGCCGAGCGCCGAAGCGGCCCCTGCGCCACCGTCCGTCGTCGCGCTTCCACCGGCCGTCACCACGACGCGTGCGCAGCCGGCCTCGAAGGCGGCTCGAATCAACTGGCCCACGCCGAAGGAGCTCGCCCGCACCGCGTCGCGCTCGCTGGCGTGCACGCGCCACAGGCCGGCGGCTTCCGCCATCTCGATGAGGGCGACCTCGCCATGTTCCAGCTCGCACCAGCGCGCGCGCACCACGCGGCCGAGCGGGTCGAGCACGTCGGTCACGCGTTGGGTCGCGCCCGGCACACGCGAGAGCACGAGGTCCAACGTCCCCGGCCCGCCGTCAGCGAGTGGAAACAGCTCGACGTCGTGACCTTCGAAGCGCCTGGCCAACGTGCGCGCTGCTTCGAGCGCCGTCAGGGTGCCTTTGAATTCCTGTGGAGCGATGAGCACTCGCATCGTGGCCACGGTACTCGCTTCGGCTGCGTCACCGTTTGGAGACCCGTGTTGGCCACCGTGCAGCTCGTCCTGATCAAAACAGTCAGTCGAGTTCCACCAACTCTCAAGGGAGCACCACCATGCGTTCGCTGCTCAAGGCTGCACTGCTTTCAGGCGCGTTGTTCGCACTGCCGTCGCTGGCTGCTGATTCTCAGAGCCCCGACGGTTTCATCACTTCGAAGACCAAGCTTTCGCTGTGGACCACCGCTGGCGTTCGCAGCACCACGGTGCACGTCGACACGAATGACGGCGTCATCACGCTCTACGGCAAGGTGCCCACGGCCGAGCAACGCGTGCTCGCCGAGAAGACCGCTGCGGGCATCGACGGCGTTCGCTCGGTGAAGAACCTCCTTCAAGTCGTGGCGGTGAAAGACGAGCCGGCCACCGCGCGCACTGACAAAGAAATCAAGGAGGCCATCGAGATGGAGCTGCGCAGCGACGGCTCGCTCAAAGACAGCCGCATCTCGCTCAAGTCCGTCGACAAGGGCGTTGTGCTGCTGACGGGGACGGCGGCGTCGTACGCAGACCACCTGCACGCCATCAGCCTCGTCGACACGGTCGCCGGCGTGCGCCGCATCGCCACCGAGGTGAAGTCGCCCGGAGACTACCGCGCCGACGAGCGCCTCATCTTCCTCGCCACCGACGCGAAGAAGCCCGCAGCGCAGAACGGCATGAACGACGCGCGCATCTCGACGGCCGTGAAGCTGCGGCTGTTCACCGCCGCCGACGTGCCTTCGACTGAAATCAACGTCGACACCGAGCGCGCCGTGGTGACGTTGTTCGGCATCGTACCGACAGCTGCCATTCGTACGGCCGCCGGCAACGAAGCGGGCAAGGTCGACGGCGTGAAGCGTGTCGACAATCAGCTCGAGGTCGTCGCGCCGGCGAACAAGAAGGTCGTCGACGCGAAAGACGATGACATCACGCGTGACCTCGCGCTGACCTTCAAAGATCGCCCCGAGCAGAGGAAGGTGACGACGGCGGTGAAGAACGGAACTGTGCGGCTGACGGGCACCGTCACGTCGGGCTGGGCCGAGCTGAACACCCTGCGCCTCACGCGCGGCGTCAACGGAGTTCGTGGCATCGAGAACCAGCTGAAGGTCGAACAGCCGGGTACGTAAACTCACGCTTGACCGGTTCGCGCACCACGACGAAGAGGCGTTCATGCCGATTCGTCGTGGTGCTGTGAACCTGGCGCGTTTCCGAATCGACGGAGACGTGCCCAAAGACGTCAAACGCTGGTTGCAGAAGGGCCTGAGCAAGGCAGCCTTCGAGCCCATCGACCCCAAAGGTGAAGACGAGCGCACCGCCGGCTTCGTCGAGCTGGAGCGCCCCGACGTCACCGAGTTCTCGTCGGCCGCGCTCTTCTTCAGCCAGCACGCGTTGTTCTCGTGGCGCGTCGACAAGTTGAAGGTGCCGACCAACGCGCTGCGCGTTTCGCTGCTGCAGTGGGCCACGGCCTTCGAGCAGAAGAACGGGCGCGCGCCGGGTCGCCGTGAGCGCGCCGAACAGAAGGAAGGCATCAAGAAGATGCTGCGCGCCAGGCAAGACCCCACCACCAAGACGTTTGAAGTCAGCGTCGACTTGGCGAGCAAAGACGTCTTTGTGTGGGCCACCTCGCGCAACGTCGTCGACGAAGTGCAGGCCGTGCTCGAGAGCTCGCTCGAGGTGAAGTTGCTGCCTCGCGTGCCCGCCGCGTTCCTCGCGCCTGGCGCCATCGAGGCGATGACGCCGACCCCTGAGCTCTTCGTGGAGACACGCTGATGGCCAGCAAGAAAGAAGAACGCGCGTTTCTGCGCGGTGAGGTCGGGGTCGACGGGCAGGCCACCGAAGAGACGCAAGACGAAGCGCAGGTCGAGCAGTCGAAGGCGCAAGAGGCGTTGCTGCGCGGTCGCACGTGGCTCGGTCGCGAGTGCCTGACGTGGCTGCTGTGGAAGAGCGAGTCGACGGAGCCGGTGGTGACGGTCGATGACCAACCCGTCACCGCGGTCTTCAACGGCAAGCTGACGGTGCGCGCCGGTGCGGGCGACGTCACCGAGGCGGTGGTGAAGGGCGTGACGGCGCCGTATTCGAAGCTGGTGAAGCAGGCGCTGCAACGCGGCTTGTTGGTGCACACCGCCAAGCTGCAGCTCACGCGCGGAGATCAGGTCTACGACGTCACCGTCGACGCGGAGTTCTTCGACCTGCGCTCCGTGAAGCTCCCGGCGCTGCTGCAAGAAGAGGAAGACGACAAGCTCACCGAGCGGCTGGAGCTGGTGACGCGCGCTTCCGCCATGCTCGACGCCATCGTGCAGGCCTTCATCAAGGAGCGCGGCTCGAAGAGCTGGCCCGCGAAGACGGTGCCTGCGCTCCGTGAATGGATGGATCAAACCTGATCCACTGGCACGGGTTGCTTGACGTCGCCGCGCACATGGCTTATGGCGGCCGTCCTTTCCAATCTCCTTTCCGGGATTGCGAACGATTCTTGAACGAAACCGTGAGGTTACAACGATGTACGCCGTCATCCGAACAGGTGGCAAGCAGTACCGAGTCGCCGAAGGCGATGTTCTCCGCATCGAAAAGGTGGGGGGAGACTCAGGCGCTGAGGTGAAGTTTGACGAAGTGCTCATGATCGGTGGCGTGGAAGCCGTGAAGGTCGGCAAGCCGACCGTCTCGGGCGCCAAGGTGGTGGGGAAGATCCTCCGCCAGGCCAAAGCGCGCCGCGTGTTGCACTTCCGTAAAGAGAAGGAAGGTTGGACGCGCCTGCGCGGCCACCGCCAGCCCTTCACCGAGGTGAAGATCACCTCGATCTCGGCCTGAAGAAAGAGAGCAAGCAGCCATGGCACACAAAAAAGGACAAGGCTCATCGCGCAACGGGCGTGACTCGAATGCGCAGTACCGCGGCACGAAGGTGTTTGGCGGCCAGACGATTCGGGCCGGCACCATCCTCGTTCGCCAGGTCGGCACGAAGATTCACCCCGGCACCAACGTCAAGTTGGGTCGCGACTTCACGCTCTTCGCCGTTGTCGACGGCGTCGTGAAGTACGAACGTCACACGAAGGACCGCACGAAAGTGTCGGTCTACCCGGTCTCAGCCGCGAGCTGAGTCGGTCACACTTCTGACGAAACTGGCGCCGTGGGACCGTTCGTGTTCCATGGCGCCGTTTCATTTTAGACCCCATGAAATTCGTCGATCAGGTCCGTATCTACGTGAAGGCCGGTGACGGCGGGAATGGTGCTGTCGCCTTCCGCCGAGAGAAGTACGTCGACAAAGGCGGCCCCTCCGGCGGCGATGGGGGCAACGGCGGCTCGGTCATCTTCGAGGCCGACCCTCAGGCCACCACGCTCCTCGACTTCCGTTTTCAGCAACACCACAAGGCGCGCTCCGGCCAGCACGGCATGGGCAGCGACATGTACGGCCGCGCGGGCGAAGACCTGATTCTCAAGGCGCCGCTCGGCACGCTCGTCATCGACGAGGCGACCGGTGAGCTGCTCAAGGACATGTCGGTGCCCGGCGAGCAGTGGGTCGTGGCCAGGGGTGGCAGCGGCGGCTGGGGCAACATGCACTTCGCCACGTCGACGCGGCAGACGCCGCGCTTCGCGAAAGACGGCACGCCCGGCGAAGAGCGACACCTGACGTTGGAGCTCAAACTGCTCGCCGACGTGGGCCTGCTCGGCTTCCCCAACGCGGGCAAGAGCACCTTCATCTCGCGCATTTCACGCGCGCGCCCGAAGGTCGCTGACTACCCGTTCACCACGCTGGTGCCGAACCTCGGCGTCGTCGAGTTCCGCGAGCGCAAGAGCTTCGTGATGGCCGACATCCCCGGCCTCATCGAAGGCGCGAGCGAAGGGCACGGCCTGGGGCTCCAGTTCTTGCGCCACGTCGAGCGCTGCCGCGTGCTGGTGCACCTGGTCGACCTCTCGAACGGCGAAGAAGGCCGCGACCCGGTCAAAGACTTCGACACCATCAACCGCGAGCTGGGCAAGTACAGCGCGGTGCTGGCCGAGAAGCCGCAACTGGTCGTCGCCAACAAGCTCGACCTGCCGCACGCCCGTGAGGCGTTGCCGAAGTTCGTCGAGGCCATGGCGAAGCGCGGTGTGCAGGTCTTCGAGTTGTCGGGTGCGACGGGCGAAGGCGCGCAGAAGGTGCTCGATGCGTGCGGTCGGCTGCTCTTCAACGACGGCGAGAAGAAGATGCGGCTCAAGTCGCGTCACGGCATGGCGGAGGTCGTCACCGCGGCCGAGGCGCTCATCGCGGGCAAGGTGAAGAAGGCCAAGGCGGCGCCCGCGAAGAAGCCGGCGGTGAAAAAAGCCGCAGCGCCGAAGAAGAAGCCCGCGCCCGCGAAGAAGAAGTCGAGGAAGTAATGGGCGGCGGGGGACCGAAGTACGAGGCCGCCGACGGCAAGCCGCTGCCGGCCGACCTGTTGCTCGCGCCACGCAAGGAGCGCATCGAGAAGATTCTCTCGCTGCGCACCCGCAACGTGACGGTGGTGCTCGACCGCCTCGAAGATCAGTTCAACATGGCCGCCGTGCTGCGCACCTGCGAGGGCATGGGGCTGCAAGACGTTCACGTCATCCGCAACCCCGACGCGAAGTTCGCGCCCAACTCGAAGGTCACGCAGGGCTGCGACAAGTGGCTCGACCTGCACGTGCACCGCGACTTCAAGAGCTGCGCGAAGCTGCTCAAGGAGCGCGGCTACCGCGTGCTCGCGTCGGCGATTCAGCCCGGCGCCACCAGTCTCTTCGAGCTGCGCTTCGATCAAAAAATCGCCATCGTGCTGGGCAACGAGCGCTTCGGCGTGAGCGACGAAGTGCTCGAGCACTCCGACGGCACGTTCTGGATTCCGATGCGTGGCTTCTCGCAGAGCATGAACATTTCTGCGGCGGCTTCGGCCTGCGTGACGCGGGCCATCTCGTGGCGCCTCGAGCACCTGGGCCCCGAAGGCGATCTCTCTGCCGAAGAGCGCTCGACGCTCACCGAGCAGTTCTCGTTCCTCTCCGTGAAGCAGCGCGGAAAGGTCTACCGGAACAAGTAGTTGAAGGCCCGCGAAGGGCCCCCGTCCAAGGTGACATCATGATTCTCCGAGCGCTGGCAGCCGTGGCGATGACCTTGTCGGCAGTCGATGCGGGCGTGTCTGCACCGCCGCCGAAACCCGAAACCGTGAAGGCCGCGCCGATGACGCCCGAGGTGAAGGCGCTCGTCGATCGCGTGCAGACCTTCTACGAGAAGACGCAGAACTTCAGCGCCGACTTCAAGCAGGAGTACACCTACAAGCTCTTCAAGCGCACGCAGGTCAGCTCGGGGAAGGTCATCTTCCTCAAGCCGGCGTTGATGCGTTGGGAATACGAGAAGCCCGCGCCGAAGACCTTCGTGCTCGCGAAAGATCGCGTCTTCATGCACGACCCCGACGCGAAGCTGCTGACGCGCGCGTCGGTCGACACCAGCAAGCTGAGCGCCTCGGTCACGTTTCTCTTCGGCATCGGCAAGCTCGATAAAGAGTTCTCCATCGTGAAGAAGGCGTGCGCGAAGTGCACCGGCACGCAGCTCGAGCTGACGCCGTTGATCCCCGACACGCGCTTCAAGCGCATCTTGCTGGAGGTCGACGAGAAGACGGCGGCGGTGCTCAAGAGCACCGTCATCGACCCCGACGGCAGCGAGAACGCCATCACCTTCATCGGGTTGACCACCAACATCGGCGTGGGCACCGACGCGGGCATCAACGAGACGCACTTCCGCATTGCGCCTCCGCCGGGCACGCAGGTGCAGGACTTCTTGACGGGCGCGGGCGTCGACGGCGGCAGCTGAAACGTTGCGTCGCAGCGCGGGTGCCCTTACGCAGGGTGCATGCTTTCCGTGCTGCGTCGTGTACTTCGGCGGCTGTACGAGCAGGTGTTGTTGGGCCCTTCGCTCGACCAGGCCGCGCAGCTGGCGTTCTACGCAGTGCTGGCGCTCGCGCCGTTCCTGCTCGTGGTGACGTCGCTGGCGACCATCATTCCGGAAGCCACCACCGTCTTTCGCATGCTGGGCCGCGCGCGCGCTTTTCTGCCTCCAGCCGCGTTCGAGCTCATCGAGGCCGTCATCACGGATCTCATCGGTCGCCGCAGCGGTACGTTTCTGACCTTCGGCCTCGCCGCCGCCGTGTGGAGCGCGTCGCGCGCGGCCAACTCGCTGCGCGTCACGCTCAACGCGCAGTTTGGTCTGAAGGAAGGGCGACCGTGGCTCCGTCAGCAGGCGTTGGCGATCATCATCACCATCTTCGGGGCGATTCTGTTGCTGGGGTCTGCGGGCGCGTTGCTGTTGAGCAGCTCTGCCATCGAGTGGTTCAGCGACGCGCTGCAGATTCCCACCGGTGCGCGCACGGCGGTGTGGCTGCTGGTGCGGTGGCCCGTCATCTTCGTGTGCCTGATGTTGCTCGCGGCGCTCGCGTTCAGAGCGCTACCAGACGCCAGAGCGAGCCCCGGGCCGGTGTTCGCCGGCGCGGCCGTGACGACGCTCATCTTCTTTGCCGCGAGCTGGATCTTCACCTGGTACGCGACGCACGTCTCTGACTTCGGGCCCACGTACGGCGCGCTCACCGGCGGCGTGGTGCTGTTGTTGTGGACGTGGCTGACGGCCATCGCGTTCGTCGTGGGCGGTGAAGTCGTCGCGACGTTCCCCGCGAGGCCGCGGCGCGCACCAAAGGTCACTGCGCCCCAGTCATGAGGTACTGCTCGGCGCCGAAGCCCGCGACGCCGACGAAGAGCAACGCGAAGCCAGCCCACTGCCGCGGCGAGAAACGTTCACCACGCGCGAGCGCGAACAACATCGCGAAGCCCACCGACGCGTTGCGCACGCCGAGAATGCGACCGGAGTCTGCGGTGACGAGCGCCTCGAGCAGCAAGAGAAACGACGCGGCGCACAGCACTCCGGTGAGCCACATGCGCGGCGTCTTCAGCAGCGGCGGCACCTGACGTCGCACGTCGGCGCCGACAAGAAAGAAGAGCAGAGGCAGCGCAATACAGAGCGCGCCGATGAACGCGAGCGCCTGCGTCGCGCCTCCGCTGACCGCGCCTTTGTAGCCCGTGTGGTACGCGGCGACGGCCGCTGCGGTCGCCAGTGTCCACCCGAGGTGCCACTTCGCGGGGCCTCCTGCAGCGGGTCGCGTGAGCAGAATGCCGACCCCCACGAGCACCGTGGCGCCGAGCGCGAGCCACGTCGGTGACGCGTGCGAAGCCAGCAGGCCGAGTGGCCAGATGAAGATCAACGCGGCTGCGCGCGAGACCGCGTACGTGAGGCCGAGCTCGCCGCGCGCGTAGGCCATGCCGAGTGAATAGACGTAGGCCGCTTCACCAACGCCGGCGAGCGCGACCCACGGCAGGTGTCGGAGCTCGAGCGTGACGTTCGACATGAAGGCGAGGCGAAGCATCGCCGCGAAGAACGAGAGCAACAGCGCAGCGAGGGCGGCGGCGCGCTCTTTCCCGGGGGCTTTGGCGAGCGCGTTCCACGACGCATGCGCGAGGCCGGAGACGAGCGCGAGCCAGAACGCGGAGATCATCGCGCGCGTCCTGGCACAGCGTGACTGCGATGACGACGGGCGCAGAAAAGCTGTCACTCGCGTCTTGAAGGGACGACATGATGCCGCGCGTGCCGCGCCTGCTCGTCATCTCGGTTCTGATTCTCGCTGGTTGTCATCGCGTGATGGCTGGAGCCCCGGTCGACTCGCTCGTCGGGCTGACGTTGCCGCTCGCGCCTTCGCCGGCGTTGCGCGTCGTCATTCCCGCTGAAGTCGACGGCGCACCTGCGGAGTTGACGCTCGACCCGTCACAGCCGGTGAGCTTCATCAGCGCGAGTTGTTCAGCGAGCGCGCCCGTCATCGCCGCGGTCACGGTGCCCGACGCGTTCGGCCCCGACGAGACGTACCCGCTCGCGCGCGTCACGGGGCTCACGTTGGGCGGCGTTCGCTTTCGGCCGTTCGAAGCGGCGCTGGCGTCGGGCAAGTCGTGCGTCGTGGTGCTGGGCGAGCGTGAGCTGCGCGACGTCGCCATCGAGGTGAACCCCGCGCTGCGCACTGTTCGCTTTCGGGCGACGCAGCGTCGCGACGCCTGGGTGAAAGAAGCAGCCGACAGCGGTGAAGACGCGCAGGTGCTGACGGTGACGAAAGAGCCCCGCACTGACTGGCCGCTGCTCACCGTGCGCGTTCGGCAGGGCAGCAACACCTTCGACGCGACGATGTTGTTCTCGCTGCGCGAGTCGCGAAGTCTGCTCTTTGAAGACGCAGCGCGCGCTTCGGGGCTGCGGCCGGGCCTCGAGCTGCTCAAAGGTCTTCCGTTACCTGACGGCGTCGAGCTGCCGCGCGAGCTCTCGCAGCTCAAGGGCTTTGCGTTCGACGCGCTCGAGTTCGCCAGTGGCTTCGGGCTGGTCGATGGCTCGCTGGAGGTCGAGAAGGGCGCGCCGCCGCACACCGCGCAGGGCCTCGTCGGCGCCGATGTGTGGGGTCGCTTCGTGATGACCTACGACGTGCGTGAAGGCGTGTTGTCGCTGCGACGACCGCGGGTCTTCACGTCGGGCTCGCGCTCGAAGTGTGAGCGCAACGGCGTGACGAGTGGCGAGGCGTGCTTCGAGCTGCACTCCGAAGTGTCAGATGGCTCGCTGTCGGTGACGACCACGGTGTGGAGCCCGTTGCCCGACGGCGCGCGGCTCTCGCTCGACCTCGTCGGTGGCAGCGGCGGCTGCCGCGTCGGGGTCACGTTCTCACCGGGAGATCGCGGGCGCAGCACGCATCACCGCTTTCCGTGGGCGAAGCTGCGCGAGTCGGTCGCCGGCTGCGCTGACGCGTTCATCGGCGTGACGGCCGTCGAGCCCGGCGTGTTGGAAGAGAGCCCGATGCCCGAGTGCCCCGGCGTGTGTGGCTTCGCGCAAGACGCGCTCACCGGGCGCCTGTCGTGCGAATGCCAACCCGGCGCGCGCACCGCCGACGGAGAAGCCGAGAAGAAGCTGCTCGAGCTCTTTCGCCGCGCGTTGGAGCGCCTGCAGACCCCGGTTGAACCGGAGCCCGCAGACCCCGAGTAGTCAGTCTTCGCTCTTGCTGCTCTTGAAAGCGTCGAGCACGGCTTGTGAGGCGCGCGAGAGGTACTTGCCCTTGCGCACCAGAATGCCGATGGGCCGCGTGAAGCCCGGCTCGTTGAAGGCCTTGGCGACCAGCGTGCCGGTGTTCAGCTCCTGCTGCACGGTGGGCAACGGCAACACCGAAATGCCGAGGCCGAGCTCGACGGCGCGCTTGATGGTCTCGACGTTGTCCATCTCCATGGTGGGCGTGATCTCGATGCCCTTGTCGCGGAACAGCTTGTCGATGCCCTTGCGTGACGGCGCTTCGCGGTCGAAGGCGATGAAGGGCTGACCGGCGATGGCGGTCATCGCGATCTTGCCCTTGCCGGCGAGCGCGTGGCCCGGCGGCATCACCAGCGCGAGCTTGTCTTCGCGGAACGGCACGAGGTCGACGCCCGCGCGCGGCTGCGGGTACGCGACGAGGCCCAGGTCAGCGGCGCCGAGAATCACGTCGTCGTACACCTGATCGCTCCGGCGGTAGTTCAGGCGCAGGTTCACGCGCGGGTGCGTGCGCAGCAGCTCTTTCTGAATGGTGTGCAGCTCGTGCAGGCCCACCGTGTAGATCGACGAGATGCTGCAGCTGCCCGACACCTCGGTGGCCTGCTCGCGGATCTCCTGCTCGACCTCGGCGAACCTCGCGAGGATCTCTTTGCAGCCGCGAAACAGCCGTTCACCCGCCGGCGTCGGCGTCACCTGTCGCGCGCTGCGTGAGAGCAGCCGCTGCTCGTAGCGCGTCTCCAGCGCCCGAATCTGCTGGCTGACCGCCGATTGGGTCACGTGGTTCAGTTGTGCCGCGCGTGAGAACGAACCGGTCTCCACCACGTCGACGAACATTTTCAGCGATTCGAGCTGCATGAGTTGTGCTCCTCCCGATGACGCGAATCATTAGCGACGCTGAGGTATTAGCGCAAGTGAAGTGAAACTTGATGCAACTGCCTGTTGTCAGGGAAGGCCATGCACGCACTTCTCGCGCTCGTGGTCGCGGCCGCCCCTGCCCAGTCACGCCTGCCGCTCAAGACGTTGGTGCTCTACGAGAACGGCGTCGGCTACTTCGAGCGTCGCGGGCCGGTGCCGTCGGGCTCCGTCGCAGAAATTCCGCTCGAGCCCGGACAGCTCGACGACGCGCTCAAGTCGTTGGTCATCGTCTCGGCGCAGGGCGTGGCGTCGGTGGAGTTCGCGCCGCCGCTCTCGGCGGAGGCGGCCCGCGCGATGGCGGGGTTGCCAGAGCGCTCGAGCCAGGCGTCGCTCAGCAACCTGTGTCGCAGCCTCACCGGCGTGGAGGTTGAAGTGCTTCGGCCTTCGGGCCCAGCGGTGAGGGGCCGCGTCATCGAGGTGTCTGAAGAGTCGCTCGAGCGCGTCGACAAAGACGGCAAGCCGGTCGCCGAGCCCACGTTGTTGCTCTTCGGAGACGCGGGCCTGGCGAAGGTGCCGCTGCGGCTCATTGAAGCCGTTCGCCCCACGGGCAGCGCCGTGGGCCTCGCGTGGAATCGTGCGGTGGGCGCGACGGCGC
This sequence comes from Archangium sp., assembly GCA_035910535.1. Lineage (GTDB taxonomy): Bacteria > Myxococcota > Myxococcia > Myxococcales > Myxococcaceae > Archangium_A. The sequence continues at coordinate 99,602 of JAMHXF010000111.1, forward strand.
TGCAGCCCGAGCGTGAGCGCCTCGTGGTGCGTGGCGCGTCGGTGAGCGGGCCCGTGGCCGTCGGCTACACGACCGAAGCGCCGGTGTGGCGCACGACGTACCGCCTGGTGCTGGGCAAGAAGGCGCAGCGGCTGCAGGGCTTCGCGTTGGTGCACAACGACAGCGACGAAGCGTGGGACGGCGTGAAGGTGTCGCTCGCGTCGGGTCGCCCGACGTCGTTTCTCTTTCCGCTCGCCGGCCCGCGCTACGGCCGCCGCGAATTGTTGGCGCCGCAAGACGGCCTCGACACCGCGCCGCAGCTGGCGACGAAAGAGGCGCGTGAACATCTCCGAGGTGAAGGTGAGTGGGGTGGCCTCGGCATGTCGGGCATGGGCTCGGGCGGCAGCGGCTCCGGCGTCGGCAGCGGCTCGTTGGGCACACGCGGCTACAGCGCTGGGGTTGGCGGCATCTCGCTGGGCAGCGGCATCAGCTCAACGGTGCTCGAAGACGGGCCGACGCCGCTCGAGCCCGCTGCCGTCAGTGAGGCCGGCGACCTGTTCCTCTATTCGGTGAAGGAGCCCGTGGTGTTGGGCGCGCGCAAGAGCGCGCTGTTGCCCATCATCGACGGGGCGACGAAGGCGGAGCGCGTGACGGTGCTCGATGGCGAAGGTCGCGTGGCCACCGGCGTGCGGCTCGAGAACACCACGGCGCTCACGCTCGAGGGCGGCACGTTGTCGGTCTTCAGTGACGGCGCGTATTCCGGTGAAACGCAGATCGATCGCGTGAAGCCCGGTGAGGTGCGCGTGCTGCGCCACGGAGAAGATCTCGACCTGCAGGTGGCCCGCGACGAGCGCCGTGAAGAAGGCGACCCGCGCAAGGTGCGCATCGTCGGCGGTGAAGGCAATCGGTTGCTGGAGCTCACCCGCGTCGACCGCCTCGTGCATCAGGTCGAATTCACGTCGCGCACTGACGCGCCGCGCACCGTGCTGGTCGAGCTGACCGAGCAGAAGTACCGCGTCGTGTCGGGCGGCGATGAAGACGTTCGTTCACCCGGCCAGCCGCGCTACGGCCGCATCAACATCGGGCCGCGCGCGGCGGCGACCGTCGAGCTCATCGAAGAGGGCGCGGTGGTGGAGCGCATCACCGCCGCCAGCCTCACGTCGTTCCGCCTCGGCTCGTTGCTGGCGCGCCCACTGCCCGACGAGGCGAAGGCGCTGCTGCTCTCGCTGCGCACTGAAATCGAACGCGCTGAGGCCGCTCAACACAAGGTCGTACAGCTCGACGCGCGGCTGCGTGAAATCGAGACTGACCTCACGCGCACGCGAGAGAACCTGAACGCCGTGAGCAAGGGCGGCACGCCCGACGTCGCGCGGAAAATGGGTGAGAAGCTGCTCTCGTTGGAGGCGGTGCTGGCGTCGGTGCGCAGAGATCGCGAACTCGCGGTCGAGATCAACGCGCGCATTCGCAAGGTGCTGCTCACATCGCCCACTGCAAACCACCGTTGACCCAGATGTATTGGTCTCCGGCGGCGCGCGCGACGTACATCGCGTTCTCGCCGGGGTTGAGCGTCACGAAGTAGCGCTGCCACTCGGCGCCCGCGCGCAGGCGGATGTTGGGCACCAGCTCAATCGACAACGCGCCACCGGCGTCGACGGCGAGCGCGGTCGCGGCGGGGAAGTAGCGCTCGCTGGCGAGCTCGCCCTTGCCGACGACGACCTGAAAGCCGCCGAGGCCCTCGAGCTCGAGCGTGCCGACGATGCGCAGCCGAAAGCCGATGCCGGCGCGGAAGCCGTTGAAGAGCACGTCGGGGTACGACGGCTTCTGGAACATGCCGTCGAGCGACGTCGCCGAGCTGCCGAGCTCGTGCCGCGAATAGCCGACGTGCGCGAAGACGTTGAACCGCTCGGCGATTGGTAGTCGCGCCAGCGCGCCGACGCGGAGGCGGCTGCTGTCGTGCGCGAAGATGGAGCTGGTGTTGCCGTAGCGCGAGCGCAGGTTGATGCCGACGTCGGCCGAGATGAAGGCGCCGAAGTGCGCGAGGACGCCCGAGGTGAAGGCCGCGGCCGGGTACACGCTCAACTGTGCGGTCACCGTGCCCGAGCCCGGGTGCGAGACGGTCGAGAGCGCGTTGGTCTGCTGACCAATCCAATTCAGGTTTCGATTGAAGATGCCGCCGCCGACGTACGCGCGAAACGCGCCGTGCGGTGAAGGCACGTCTTTCGAGTCGTCGACCTTGACGGGTTCAGGCTCAGGCTCGGGCTCGGGCTCGGCTTTGGTGACGGGCTCCGGCTTCGGTTCGGGCTTCCTGGCGACCGCCACGGGTTCCGCCTTGGGCTCGGGCTTCGCGGGCTCAGCGACGGGTTCAGGCGTGGGCTCCGGCTTCGCTTCGACGACCGGCTCTTCTTTGCCAGGCGCCTTGCCCGAGCCGAGCGCGAAGAGCAGCGCGGCGAGCTGCGGTTTGCTCAGCGTTTTGGGTGGCTTCTTGAGCGTCCCGGGAATGGTGACGGTGTCGAGCGGCGTGCCGTCGGCGCCGTTGAGCACCTGCAGCGTGATGAACTTGCCTGACGCGGAGCCGATGACGAGCGCGACGGCCTGCTGTGGCGTGGTCACGTCACGCACCTCTTTGGCGGTCGGCAGCGCGGCCACCGGCTTCTTGAGCGGCTTGGCGACGTAGCGTTGAGCAATCGACTTCGTTACCAGCTTGGTGATGGCCGGAGGGCCGCTCACCACGACGTTCGGTTTGCTCGGCTTCTTCGGGGCAGCGACCACGGCCGACGCTGCCAACAGGCACGACAAGAACCAGAAACGCATGAGTGCGCGCATTTGAGCAGACGGGAGGTCAGAGCGCGACGACATGCATCTCAGGGAAACGCTGTCGTGCCACAGGCTCTGAGATCGTACCGGTTGACGGCGCCCACAGAACTTCAGCGCCCAGCAACGAGCCGGGCGAGAGCAACAGTCGGTCGCTGAGCAGTTCGTGAATCTGCTGGCGCGTGTCGAGCCGACTGACGCCTACGCGTCGACCTCGTGTGCAGAGAATCACGGTGAGCACCGAGAGCGCGCCGCCGTCTCCGGGTTGCTCACTCCGCGCTCGGAAATCGGCCAGCGCGCTCTGGTAGCTCTGCTGCGCGGCGGTCACGTCAGCCAGGTCTTTTTCTCCGTAGCCGAAGTGACGCCACTGCGGTGCCACGCCCAGCAGCGCCTTCGCCGCGCTCTGCACCAACGCCACGCGCAGCTGCACCGGGTCGGTGATGCCGGCGACGGTCTGCAGCGCCGCCTCGACTTGTGGGCGGAAGTACGCGTCGAACGCCAGCGCGATGATGCTGAGGTGGAAGTCTGCGGCCGGCGGCGCGTAGCTCTGCGGCTGTTGCGGTGTCGACGTGACGCCCTGGAGCCCGGGCGGCGGTGCGCTGCGGCTCCGCAGCATCCAGATGATGACGCCGATGACGCCAACGAGGCCGATGAGGAAACAGCACGCGCCGATGACACCGGCTGCGAGGAGGTCTTCGGGCTTGGTCGTCTCGTTCATTTCGCTGGGTTCTCGATGAGGTGCGCGGCGGCGTCGGCGAGCAGTTCGAAGAGTCGGTGGCCTTCTTGCGCGGTCGCGCGCGCAGGTGCGCCGAAATACGCGTCGGGGCCACCAGCCTGAAGGAAGTCTTTCGCGCCGGCCTTGATGGCGTCGACGAGGCTGACCTCGAGGTCGGGCAGCGCCATGCGCGCGGCTTCGTCGACGAGCTGGGGCGCGGCCGCGAGCATCAACGACGTCTCGTACTGACCGGCGTGCGCGCCGCCGTGCATGAACTCGTGACCGAGCTGTGGGCCCGTCGGTGGGCGGCGGTGGTCTGGCACCACCACGCGCGCGCCGGTGACGCTCTTCGCGGCCTCGTGGACCACGCGAAAATGCGCGGGCTCGAGGTGGTGGTTGACGACCGCGATGGTGCCGAAGCCGCTCGACACGATGCCGTTCAGTACGCCCGTAATGAGTTGACGTGCGACGTCAGCGTTGAGCGTCACCGTGCCTGCGAAGGGCGCGGCGAAGTCGGTGAGCGCGTAGGTGACGGCGGGGAACATGACGACGTCGCCGCTCAGCCGCTTCGCGACGCGGCGACAGACCTCTTCGGCGATGACGACGTCGACCGACAGCGGGAGATGCGGGCCATGGGCTTCGGTGCTGCCGATGGGCAGGAGCGCCACCGCGCCAGACTGTGCCAGTGACTTCACGCGCGGCCAGGAGAGAACTCGTGCTTCGAAGAGAGACATCTAGTCGCGCAGCTCCGTCTTGAGCACCTTGCCGCGATCACTGCGGGGCAGCGCGTCGATGAACTTCACCTGTCGTGGTGCCTTGAATGGCTCGAGCTTCGTGCGCACGTGCGCCTTGATGGTTTCCGCGAGCGCGTCGTTCGCGGCGTGGCCTGGGTTGAGCGCGACGAACGCGCGGGGCTTGTCGAGCCCGTCGGCGTCTTTGAAGGCGACCACCGCGGCTTCACGCACGGCCGGGTGTTGCAGCAGCACGTTCTCGACCTCGACCGGTGAGAGCCACTTGCCGCTGACCTTGAGCATGTCGTCGCCGCGGCCGCAGAAATAGAAGTAGCCGTCGTCGCTCTGCTGGAACTTGTCGGCCGACACGCACCACTCGCCGCGGAAGGTGGCCTTCGATTTCGCGCGCTGCTGCCAGTACTCGAGCGCCATCGACTCGCCGCGCACCCACAAGGTGCCCACGTCTCCGCGCGGGAGCTCGGCGCCGTGCTCGTCGCAGACCTTCGCGTCGTAGCCTTCGACCGCGCGGCCCAGCGAGCCGAGCTTCACGTCGCCGATTCGGTTGGTGATGAAGATGTGGAACATCTCGGCGCTGCCGATGCCGTCGAGGATCTCCACGCCGGTGCGCTGCTTCCAGCGTTGGTACAGCTCGGCGGGCAGCGCTTCGCCGGCGCTGATGGCCACTCGAAGTGACGAGAAGTCGGCGCCTTTGATGCCCGGCGAATTCAAGATGCCGTTGAGCGCGGTCGGCACGGCCGTGAAGAACGTGGGCCGGTGGCGTTTCAGCATCTCGAAGAACTTCTCGGGCGTCGGCTTGTCTTTGAAGAGCGCCGTCGCGCCGCCCGCGAGCAACGGAAAGAGCAGGTTGCTGCCGAGCGCGTAGCCGAACGCGAGGCGCGGCACCGACAGGCACACGTCTTTCTCGGAGTACCCGAGAATCGGCAGGCCGTACGTCAGCGCGTTGAAGACGAAGTCTTGCTGCTGGTGCACCGCGCCCTTGGGGAAGCCCGTGGAGCCAGACGTGTAGAGCCACACGGCGGTGTCTTCGCGGAGCGTGTCGGCGACGACGGCGTCAGGGTGCGTGCGCGCGAGCTCTGCGTCGTAGTCGAGGTGTGCACCGACGTTGCCGCCGGCGACGAGCACGTGGTCGAGGTGCGGGCACTGCGCGCGAACCGAGTCGATGATGGTTGCGGTCTCGGAGTCGGTGACCACCAACTTCGCGCGCGTGTAGTTCAGGTAGTAGCTGACCTCGTCGGGCTTGAGGCCGGGGTTGACGGCGCTGACAACGCCGCCGGCTTCGACGGTGCCGAACCACGCCGACGCGAACTGCGGCACGTCGGGCAGCATGAGGATGACGCGCTGTTCCCACTCGAGGCCCAGGCCGCGGAAGACCGCCGAGGCGCGGTGCGTGGCGTCGGCCAGCTGGGCGTAGGTGATGGTTTGATCTTCGAAGAAGATCGCCGGGCGCGTGGGGTGCTGCGAGGCCTGCGCGTGCAGAAAGACGTGCGCGAGGTTGAGCCGCTCGGGGAGCTTGAAGGGGTCGAGGCGCATCGCGGGCGCGAGCCTACGGAACTTGTTCGCGGTGTGGTTGGTGTTGTTGCTCGTGGGCGGAGGGCTCGGGCCGCGTTTGCCGGTGCTCGGCGTCGCGCTCATCGGGTGGACGTCGTTGACGTGGGTGCGCACGCACAGGCGACGTGGCTGGTGCGCCGTGAGCGATCGGCGGGCTTGTTGAAGTGAAGCAGCGTCAGCTCGCGCTGCGGGGCGCCTCATCACCGTCGTCGAGCTGCACGCCGAAGCGCAGTTCGTGAATCAAACGTGGGCCGCCGCGGCCGTCGCGATGTTTCAGCAGGGCGCCGGCAAGTACGTGCGCGTCAGTCGGTCGGCTTTCGCCGAATCATCAGAAACAGGCCCACCGCGATGAGCGCCGTACCAATCGACGCGTAGCTCTGGAGCCGCGCGATGTCGGCGTGCGTCGTCTCTTCGAACATGCACTCTTCGGTGCCGGGGCTCTCACACTCGAAGTGCGCGCTGCGCCACGCGAAGAAGGTGAGGAGCAACGCCGAGCCGACGAGCCCCGCGAACAACCCGAAGAACGCAGAGCGACCGAGCCCGCCGACCTGACGTGACATGGGCGGTGACACTACCTAGCTTCGCGGCAATGCGAATCCTCTACGGAGTCGTCGGTGAAGGCATGGGGCACGCCACCCGGTCGCGCGTGGTGTTGGAGCACCTCACCAAGCACCACGACGTGCACATCGTCGTGTCGGGCCGCGCGCGGGACTACCTCGCGAAGCGCTTCGAGAACGTGCACAACATCTGGGGCTTCACCATTCAGTACGAAGGCAACTCGGTGAAGAAGTGGCAGACCGTTTTGCAGAACCTGAAGGGCGCCGTCACGGGCTGGCCGCAGAACGTGAAGAAGTACTTCGAGATCGCCGACGACTTCAAACCCGACGTCGTCATCAGCGACTTCGAGTCGTTCAGCTACCTGTACGCGCGCAACCACTTCCTGCCGTGCATCAGCGTCGACAACATGCAGATCATCAACCGCTGCAAGCACGAGCCGTCGTTGCTCGCGGGGCATGAAGACCAATTTGAGCTCACCAAGGGCATCGTGAAGTCGAAGGTGCCGGGCTCGTTCCACTACCTCGTCACCACGTTCTTCTACCCACCGATCCGCAAAGAGCGCACGACGCTGGTGCCTTCGATTCTCCGCCCTGAAATTCTGAACGCGAAGAGCGAGCCGGGTGAGCACCTGCTCGTGTACCAGACGATGACGAGCAACACGGCGCTCATCGAGGAGCTGCGCCGCTCGGGCATCGAGTGCCGCATCTACGGCTTCAAGCGCGACATCACGAGTGACGTGCGCGAAGGCAATCTCGTGTTCAAGCCGTTCAGCGAAGCGGGCTTCATCGACGACCTGCGCACCGCGCGCGGCGTGGTGGGCGGTGGCGGCTACACGTTGATGAGCGAAGCGGTGTACCTGCGCAAGCCGATGCTCTCGGTGCCGATTGGTGGCCAGTTCGAACAGGTGATGAACGCGCTGTATCTGCAGCAGCTCAACTACGGCGTGCACGCGAAGGCGCTCGACGGTCAGGTGCTCGGCGAGTTTCTCGAGAAGGTCGACGGCTGCGCGAAGTCACTCGAGGGCTACTCGCAAGACGGCAACAAGGCGCTGCTCAGCAAGCTCGACGCGCTGTTGTTGGAGGCGAAGGCGCGCGGCAAGTGGGACGAAGTGACGATGGGCTGACGCCCTTCATTCGAGCGCGCGGGCGATGGCGTCGACGAGCTGCTTGAGGAATCGCAGAATCGCGTCCCACACCGAGCCGTTGCCGCGATCTTCGATGAGCGCGCTCGCGGTGGCCCCCTTCGACGCCGACGGGGTGCCGTCGACGACGTCAGTCTGCTGGCCTTCTTTGACTTCGACCGAACCGCCGCGCGCGCTCACCTGCACGCTGCCATGATGCACGGCGACGAGCGCGCCGGTCGGCCTCGTCTCGACCGCGAACACGCCGGGCTGTGACTGCACGACGCGCGCGCCATCGACGCGCACCATGAACGGCGCGGTGCTCTTCGTGATCTGCACGCGCACGCGACCGCCGACGAGGCTGACTTCGTCGCTCGAAGCCGCGCGCACCCGCGTGTTCGGTCGCAGCAGCAGCCCGCGTCGGCCCTTCGCGCCTTCGAGCAGAATCGCCGCGTCTTCCTTCCCGGTGGTGATGACGGTGTCTTCGTAGATGACCGCGTCTTTGCCGACCGCCACGCCGTCGAGCAACAGGCCCCTGCTGGCGACCAGCACCGTGCCCACCGGGCGCTTCGGCCACCACATCACCGTCAACACGAGCGCCATCGCGAGGGCCGCGCCGACGAACGCGTACCTCCACGCGAAGCGCTGGGCGACCTCCGGCTTCGCCAGGCGCGTCGCGCGCTTCGTCATGCGCTCGAGCTCGCCGGGCGCCGCCGCGTCGACGTGGCCGCGCGCCAGCCGCAACACCGAGGCCGCTTCGTCATACTCGCCGCGACAGCGCTCGCAGGTCCTCAGGTGCTGGCGAAAGACGGCGTCGTCGTCGGCCGACAACACGTCTCCGCCGAGCACGCGCGTGATGGTCGACGAGACGTGGCTCATGACGGCTTCCCCTTGCCCAGCAGCTCCAGCAGCGGCGGGTGCTTCTGCAGTCGTTTGATCAACACCGACTTGAGGTACTTGGCGCGCAGCCGCGAGAGCCCCAGCGCTCCGCGCGCTTCTTCCCAGTCGCGGCCTTCGACGAACACGGCGTGAAAATACGAGCGGTGCTTGGCCGACAGCTTTTCTTCGAAGCGCGCGAGCACAGTCTTCAGCTCTCCACTGGCGACCAGCTCGGGGCCTTTGGCGTCTTCTTCACCGCCGACGCGCTCATTGACCTCGATGTGCACCTCAGGCCGCCGCTGCCGCGCGAGGTCGAGCAGCTTGTTGCGCGCGCTCGTGACGACCCAGCCCGGCAGCGACTCGACGCGCAGCGGGTCGACGGCGTCGAGGTGTACGTACAGGTGCGCGAAGACCTCCTGCACCGCGTCTTCTTGCTCGAAGGGGCTGCGGAAGTACTGCATCGCCATACGCCTCACTCGCGGCATGAACGCCCGCACGAGTGCCTCGAAAGCAGCCGCGTCTCTCTGACGCAGCGCCCGCGCGAAAGACGTATCGAGCGAAAGCACCTGAGGTGAATACGGAGCGCCCGGTGACGGAGGAGAAGGAATTTCGAGTGCTCCCTCAGCGCACGAGCAGCGCGGCGACCACGCCGGCGATCAACGTCACCGCGAACGTGAGCATGACGCGCAGCCCCATGACGCGGCCTCCGAGCACCAGCGACATGCCGGCCTTCACCACGGTGTTGCTGACGGTGGCGATGACGACGGTGAGGCTGGCGACGGGCAACTGCACCGTGCCGTTCTTGAGCTGGTTGGCCATCGACAACGAAATCGCGTCGACGTCGGTGGAGCCCGCGAGCACACCGGTGACGTACGAGCCGCTGGCGCCGAAGGTCTCCTGTGCCCAGCGCGCGACGATGAGCACCACCACGAAGAACGCACCGAACTTGAAGGCCGACGACAGCTCGAACGGGTTCGACAACTTCACGCCGGCGGTGGCGCTCTTGCCGTTGCGCTCACGCAGGTAGAAGAAGACGACGAAGCCCGACGACACGCCGGCCATCACCAGCATCGGCACCACGAGCGCGCGACCGAGGCTCGCTTCGGTCACCCACAGCAACGCGAGCAGCCGCACGAACATCACCGTCGACGCGACGATGACCGACAGCGCGCTCACCTTCGCGAGCTCGGGCGTCTCTTTCGCGCGCGCCGAAGCGGCGAGGGTGACGGCGGTGCTCGAGGCCACACCTCCCACAGCGCCGGTCAACAACATGCCGCGGTTCGCGCCCAGCAGGCGCATGGCGCCGTAGCCGACGAAGTTCACGCCGGCGATCATCGTGACCATCACGCCCACGCGGAACGGGTTGAGCGCGCCGTAGGGGCCGAGGTCTTCGTTGGGCAACAACGGCAGCACCACCACCGCCACCACCATGAACTTGAGCGTCGCCAGCACGTCTTCGCGCGAGAGCTTGGAGGTGAGCGCGCGCAGCTCGGTGCGCGCAGACAACAACAACGTGGAGGCGACGGCGACCGCCGCCACTACGAATGCGCGCGTGTTGAGGGAGTCGATGACGCCGTCGGCCACGGCGAACGCCCCGAGCAGAAACGTGAGCATCGCGCTCGCTTCGCTGGTGATGCCGGTGCGCCCTTTGGCGGAGTCGCGGAAGTAGCTGACGCCCGTGAGCACCACCACGCAGAGCCCGCCGATGGCCATGGGCACCGGGCCGACGGCTTTGTGCAGCAGCGCGCTCACGCCGCCAATCAACGCGATGAGCGGGTAGGTGCGAATGCCGCCGAAGAAGCCGTTGTCTTCTTCTTCGGGTGGGCGCGACTGCTCACGCTCGAGGCCCACCAACAGCCCCGCGAGCAACGCCAGCCCGAGAGAGACGTACGGCTCGTAGCGCTCCATCGTTCACCCCAGGAGGTGGCGCGCGATGACCAACCGCTGCACCTCACTGGCGCCCTCGTAAATACGGAGCGCGCGCACGTCACGGTACAGGCGCTCGACGACGGCGCCCTTCACCACGCCGTTGCCGCCGTGAATCTGCAGGCAGCGGTCGACGATGCGCTGCGCGGCTTCGGTGCTGAACAACTTGGCCACGGCGGCCTCGTAGGTGACGCGCGCCTGGCCCTGGTCTTTCGTCAACGCGGCCTGGTGCACGAGCAGGCGAGAGGCTTCGAGCTCGACGGCGCTGTCGGCGAGCAGGGCCTGTACGGCTGACAGCTCCGACAACGGCGCGCCGAACTGCTTGCGCTTGCGTGAGTACGAGAGCGCCTCGTCGAGCGCGCGCCGCGCCATGCCGACGGCCGCGGCGCCCACCGTGCTGCGGAAAATGTCGAGCGTGCCGAGCGCGAGCTTCATGCCCTGGCCTTCTTCTCCGAGCAGCTCGCCTTCAGCGCCGTCGAGCACGAGCTCACCAATCGGGTGCTCACCGAGCAGCTCCAGCTGCTTGCTGACGCGGAAGCCCTTCGCGTCGGCCGGCACCACGAAGGCCGAGATGCCTTTGGGCCCGTCGCCCGTGCGCGCGAACACCGTGTAGTGCGAGGCCACGCCCGCGTTGCTGATGAAGCGCTTGCTGCCGGTGATGCGCCAACCCTCGCCGTGCTTCACCGCGCGCGTCTGCAGGTTGCCGACGTCGCTGCCGGCTTCAGGTTCGGTCAACGCGAACGCGAAGAGCACCTCACCTTTGGCCACGCGCGGCAGGTACTGCTTCTTTTGTTCGTCATTGCCGGCGAGCAGCACCGGGTGACTGCCGAGGCCTTGAACTGCGTAGAGCGAGTCGGCGGCGGCGTTGCGGTAGCTCAGCTCTTCGCGCAGCACGCACAGCGAGAGCACGTCGACGTGCCGCAGCACGCCGCCGAACTCTGAAGGCACGAGGTACGGGTAGAAGCCGAGGCGCGCGACCTCATCTCGCAGCTGCGCGTCGCTGATGTGGCCTTGCGGCTCCAACGGCACGAAGGCCGCGCGCGCCCGTGCACGCAGCTCGAGGTGTGACGGCGTGAGAAACGAAGCAGACATGAATCACTTCCCCTGGAAGTTCGGCGGCCGCTTGTTCGAGAACGCGTCGTAGGCCTCGCGGAAGTCTTGCGTCTGCATGCAGACCGCTTGCGCGCGCGCTTCGTTTTCCAACGCGTTCCACAGGTCGAGCGACATTTCTGCGTTCAGCAGCTCTTTCGTCATGCCCAGCGCGAACGTCGGCCCGTTGGCCAGCCGCGTGGCCCAGGCCAGCGCCTCCGGCAGCACCTGCTCGGTGGGCACGACCTTGTTGTAGAGGCCGTACTTCTCGGCCGTCGCCGCGTCGATGGCGTCGCCGAACATCAGCAGCTCCGTCGCGCGCGAGAGCCCCACGACCTTCGGCAGCAGGTACGCCGCGCCCATGTCGGCGCCGGCGAGGCCGACCTTGGTGAAGAGAAACGCGAGCTTCGCTTTGTCGCTGGCGACGCGGAGGTCGGAGGCGAGCGCGATGACGGCGCCGGCGCCTGCCGCGGTGCCATTGAGCGCCGCGATGACCGGCTTGCGCAGCGCGCGGATGTTCTTGATGAGGTCGCACGTCATGCGCGTGAACTCCACGAGGCCGGGCATGTCGCGCGAGAAGAGCTCCTTGATGATGTCGTGCTGGTCGCCGCCCGAGCAGAAGCCGCGGCCTTCACCGGTGATGACGACGGCGCGCACGCTCGGCTCGCGCTCCAGCGACGCGAAGAGGTCGGTCAGCTCGCGGTACACGGCGAAGGTGAGCGAGTTGAGCGTGTCGGGTCGGTTCAACGTGATGAGGCCGACCTTCTCTTTGACTTCGAACTTGAAAGACGTGGGCGTCTGCATGGGTCAGCTCTCGAGCACTGCGGTGGCTTCGATCTCGACCTTCGCGAGGTCTTCGACGAGCGCGACGACCTGAACGAGCGCCATCGCAGGGTAGTGGCGGCCCAGGTGCTTCTTCCAACCCGCGCCGAGGGCCTTGAGCGACGCGAGGTATTCCTTCTTGTCGACGACGTAGACGGTCAGGCGCGTCAGCTGCTCGGGCGTGCCGCCGGCCGCGCGCAGCACTTCGCACACGTTGGCCAACGCCTGCTCGAACTGCTCGGCGAACGTGGCGGGAAACTCGGGGGTGGCGCTCTTCGGGTTCCAGCCGATCTGCCCGCCGATGAAGAGCACCTTGCCGGTGGCGACGACGCCGTTCGAATAGCCCTTCGGCGGCACCCAGCCGTCGGGCTGAATCACGGTGCTCATACGGTCTCGCCTCCGTCGACGGAGTAGTTCGCGCCGGTGATGGCGGCGCCGCCGGTCGACGCGCAGAGGAAGTGCACCACGTCGGCGACCTCTTCGGGTTTCACCGCGCGGTGCATGGGGTTCATCTTGTCGAGCGTGTCGCGCGCCTCGTCTTTGCTGCGGCCCGTGGTCTCGGAGATTTTCTGCACGCTGCTCGCGAGCATGTCGGTGTCAGTCCACCCCGGGCTGACGGCGTTGACGGTGACGCCTTTGGTTGCCAGCTCGATGGCCGCAGCGCGCGTGAGCCCGATGAGCGCGTGCTTCGAAGCGCAGTAGGCCGTCGTGTACTTGAAGCCGCGCGTGCCGGCGGTGCTGGCGATGTTGACGATGCGCCCGTGGCCGGCCTTCACCATCGCTCCCGAGAGCTCGCGAATGAGCAGGAAGGGCGCGGTGACGTTGACGTGCATGATGCGCGAGAACTCTTCGCTCGACGTGCGGTGCAGCGGCGCCGAGAGCGCGATGCCGGCGTTGTTCACCAACGCGGTGAGGTGACCGGCGTCGGTCGTGAGGCGATGCGCAGCGGCGAGCACCGACTTTTCGTCGGTCGCGTCGAAGGGCACGAAGTGCAGGTCACCCTTGAGCCCTTCGAGGCTGGAGGCTTGTCGTGCCAGCGCCCACACCCGCCAGCCCTCGGCGAGGAAGCGCGCGGTGATGGCTCGGCCGATGCCTCGGCCCGCTCCCGTCACGGCGATTTGTTTCACGGTCATGGCGCGCACCATACGCGCGCACTCTGGTTGCCCCACGGCGAAACTTCGGGCCTCGCCGTGGTACGACTGGCGGCTCCCATGCGTCTCTCATTCGCGGTGTTTTCGCTCGTGTGCTTCGTCGCGTGTGGCCCGCTTGGGCCCCCCCGGGTTGATGGTGGCACGGGCGGCGGTGGCGGCTTTCTTCCACTCGGCGGCGGCGCGACAGGTGGCGGGTTCTTCACCGGCGGCGGTACGGCCACGGGCGGTGGCATCGCGACCGGCGGTGGTGACGCGACGGGCGGCGGCGTGGCGACGGGTGGAGGTGTGGCGACCGGCGGCGGCACAGCGACGGGCGGCGGCGCCGCGACCGGTGGTGGCGGTGCGCTCGACGCAGGAACACCCGACGCAGGCCTCGCTCCGTTGACGTGGGCGTCGATGGCCTTCATCGACGTGACGAACAGTCAGGGCCTCGTCGGCTTCAGCGGGGAACAGAACAACCTCTGGGCGTTGCAGGGCTCGGGAGATCTCTTCCGCTCGACGGGCGCGGCGTTCTCACGACAGGTGGTGTTCTCGTCGGCCAAGGCGCTCTATGCGTCGAGCGGCACCGTGGTCGTCGCGCTCTCGCGCAGCATTCGTACGTGTACATCGGGTTGCACGCAGGACAGCGAGTTCGCCACCACCGCGCTCTACAACCCGAGCTCGAACTGGGACCTCTACGCAGAGGCGCTCTGTGGCGAAGGGCCGTCGCACATCGTGTTGCTCGTCACCGACGTCAACAATCAAGGCCAACTGCTCGAGTGGAATGGCTCGACGTGGACGCGCACCTACACCACCCTCGGGCTGCGTTACCCTCGCGCCTGCTGGTTCGACGCCACCGGCAATCTCTACGTGGCAGGCGAAAACCGCGTGATCTTCTTCGAAGACAGCGCGGGCACGCCCATCGAGTACGGCGACGACTTCAAGATCTACCGCGGCGGCGCCGAGGTCGACGGCACGCAGTGGGTCGTCGGTGAGCAGCACTTCATCGCGAAGGGCACCGGCGCGACGATTCCCAAAGTGAATGGCGGCGCCTCGTCGCCGACGCTGCAGGCCGTCGGAGGGCTGCGCGGTGACGAAGTGTTCGCGCTCGGCTTCCACACCACGACCAACGCAGTCGGCCCCGGCTTCAAGTGGGACGGCACGCAGTTCAAGCCCATGGGCAACACGCTGCCGGGCTTCGTCGCGCAGTCGAACGTGCGCGTGATTCTGCCCACGGCGCCGAACGAGCTCTTCATCGCAGGGAGCACCACGGCCGGGCCGCTGGTGCTTCGAGGGCGTCGATGACGCGGTTGTTGCCGTGCTGTTGCTTCGTGTTGGTGGCGTGCGGTTCGCCCATGACTCCGCAGCATGACGGCGGTGGCTTCGTGTTTCCCACCGGCGGTGGTGTCGCGACGACGGGCGGTGGCTCAGCGACGGGCGGCGGTGTCGCGACGACGGGTGGCGGTTCAGCGACGGGCGGTGGTGGTCAAGACGCCGGAGCGCCGCTGACGTGGTCGAACATGGCGATGCGCGACGTGACCAGCACCTCGTACGTCATCGGGTTGAGCGGTGAGCCCGGCAACCTCTGGGCGCTGCAAGACACCGGGCACCTCTTTCGTTCGACCGGCGGTGAGTTCGTTCGCCAGTTCGCGTTCACCGGCGGCGCGAAGGCGATCTACGCGTCGGGCAACACCGTGGTGGTGCTGCAGACACGCAGGATCCGCACGTGTACGTCGGGCTGCACGCAAGACAGTGACTTCGCGACGCTCGACCTCCTCAACAGCGGCCTGAACTGGAACCTGTTCGGTGGCGCGCTGTGCGCTCAGGGCCCGTCGCACGTCATCGCCGCGGTGAGTGACACCAACGATCGCACGCAGCTCTTCGAGTGGAACGGCACGAGCTGGGCGCGCACCATCTCGAACTTCGGCATCGACGACCCGCGCGCCTGCTGGTTCGACGTGCAAGGTCGACTCTTCATCTCGGGCGAAGACGCGGTGGCCTTCGAAGACAACGGCGCGGTGACGACCATTCCCCTGAGCGCGAACTTCTCCCTCTACTTCGGAGGCGCGAACGTCAACGGCACCAACTGGGTCACCGGTCAGTACGGCTTCGTCGCGTCAGGCACCGGCGCGACGCTCACGGCGCTGACGACCGGCGGCGGCGCGCTGTACGCGGCCGGCGGTCTGCGCGCTGACGAGGTCTTCCTGCTCGGCGCCTACAACCCGACCAATGGCGTCGGCAGCGGCTACCGGTGGGACGGCGCGCAGCTTCGAGCGCTCGGCAATTCGATTTCGCCGTTCGGCCCGCAGTCGGCGGTGCGTGTGATTCACCCCGCGAGTGCCACCGAGCTCTACCTCGCGGGCACTGATGGGACCGGGCCCGTGATTCTCAGAGGTCGTCGATGAAGCACGCGTGGCTGGCAGTGGTGGCGTTCGCAGCGTGTGGTCCGCTGTCGCCTCCGAGAATGGACGCAGGGCAGGGCGGCGGCGCCGCGACTGGCGGCGGAACAGGTGGCGGCGCGACGGGTGGCGGCATGGGCGGTGGCGCGACGGGCGGCGGCAATACAGGTGGCGGCAACACCGGCGGCGGTGCGCCTGACGCAGGCCTGAGCTGGTCGTTTTCCTCACTGGGCATCAACACCACCTCCAGCGCGACAGGCTCCATCATCGGCCTCGGGGAAACCGACGCGGGCGTGTGGGCCATGAGCAGCTCCGGTCGGCTCTACCGCTCGCAGGGCGGCCCGTTCTCGGAGGTCGTCGCGCTGCAAGACGCGCAGCCCAGCGCGTACCAACCGCGCGCCTTCGTCATCTCTGCATCGGGGCGAATGTTCTTCGTCACCACCGTGTGGTTCGCGACGTGCGCCAGCGGCTGCGAGAGCCAGGCGAGCTGGTCCTTCGAGCGCATCAACTCCGGCACCACGGTGCTCTCCACATTGTGCGTCATCGACGACACGCACGTGCTCGCGGTGGGCGACACCGGCGGCAGCAGCGACGGCGTCTCGTACCTCTGGAATGGCACGTCGCTGAACATGTCGACCACTTCGCTGAACGTGCAGCGCCCCGTGAAGTGCTGGAAGTCGGCGAACACCAACGACTACCTCATCGCCGCTGCCAACGCGGTCGTGCGCTACGACCCCATGTTTCAGTCGTTCACCGTCGAGCCGACGGTCTCCATGGCCGCGTGGACTTCAGGCGCCTCCGTCGACGGGCACGACTGGGTCTTCGCTTCGGGCCCTCGCGTCGCAGACTTCACGACGACGCCCCGGTGGGCCGACGTGCTCACGCCGGCCTCGGGCATCGACACCATTCGCGCGGTCGTCGGCGTCTCGCCCACGCTGACGTGGGGCTTCGGCGGCTCGTCGTCGTCGTCGTCGCAGAAGCTGTGGCGCTTCAACGGCACGACGTGGGCTGCGTACACGCCCGACTTGAGCGGCTTCTACCAACTCCACACCGCGTTCCGGGCCTCTGACGGCAGCATCTATTTCGGCGGCGAATCGACGTCGTTTCAGGTGGCCCTGGGCCGCGCGGTGCTGCGGTAGCGAGAGCGCCGGGGCCGGTGGTACAGCGCTCGCCATGAGCCGAGCCGCCGTCACCGACCTCTACCGCATCGACGATCTCCTCTCGCCAGAGGAGCGCGCGATTCGTGACACCGTGGCCCGCTTCATCGACAAGGAATACCTCCCCATCGTCGGGAAGCACTTCCGCAACCACACGTTCCCCAGCGAAGTGATCCCCAAGCTCGCCGACATGGGCGTCTTCGGCGCGACGTTGACCGGCTACGGCTGCGCGGGGCTCTCGAACGTCGCCTACGGGCTCATTCTTCAGGAGCTCGAGCGCGGCGATTCAGGCCTGCGCTCGTTCGCGTCGGTGCAGAGCTCGCTGTGCATGTTCCCCATCTGGAGCTTCGGCAGCGAAGCGCAGAAGCAGCGCTGGTTGCCCGGCATGGCGCAGGGAAAGCTCATCGGCTGCTTCGGGTTGACCGAGCCCGACTATGGCAGCGACCCCGGCGGCATGGTGACGCGCGCGCGCAAAGACGGCGACTCGTACGTCCTCAACGGCTCGAAGATGTGGATCACCAACGGCACCATCGCCGACGTGGCCATCGTGTGGGCCAAGGTCGACGACGGCGGCTCCGAGTCGATTCGCGGGTTCCTCGTCGAGAAGGGCATGCCCGGCTACGTCGCGAAAGAAATCGAAGGCAAGTTCTCGCTGCGGGCCTCGTTCACCGCCGAGCTGTCGTTCGCCGATGTGCGCGTGCCGGCCTCGAACATGCTGCCCGGCGTTCAGGGCCTGCGCGGGCCGCTGTCGTGTCTGAACAAGGCGCGCATGGGCATCGCCTTCGCCGTCATGGGCGCGGCGGTCGCGTGCTTCGAAGGCGCGCGCGAGTACTCGCTCGAGCGCAAGACCTTCAACAAGCCCATCGCCGGGTTTCAGCTCACGCAGGAGAAGCTCGCCGACATGCTGCAGGAAATCGTCAAAGGGCAGCTGCTGGCGTTGCGCCTCGCGCGCATCGCCGACGAGACCGGCGGCAAGCCGTCGCCCGAGCAGGTCTCGCTGTGCAAGCGCAACAACGTGCAGGTCGCGCTCAACATCGCTCGCGTCGCGCGCAGCATCTACGGCGCCAACGGCATCACCGACGAGTACCCGCCGGTGCGCCACATGCTGAACCTCGAGAGTGTCTACACGTACGAAGGCACGCACGAGGTGCACACGTTGATTCTCGGCAAGGCCATCACCGGCATCAACGCGTTCGGCAACTGACTCAGGCCTTCGGCGCGGCCTCGGGCTCGGTCTTCTGTGCAGCGATGCTGGCCGCGTGCGCGGCTTCTTTCGCCTCGAGCTTGGGGTTGTAGTTTTCGTCGAGGTCTTCTTCAGACACGCCGAGCACGCGGTCGTAGATGACGAGCGAGACGACCATGAGAATCGGCGCCGCCATGCCCAGCACGCCGACGTAGATGGCCAGGAAGCCGCCGGCGATCGCGCCCGACAGGAAGCTGGCCAGAATCGTGGTGTAGAGCCGCACGCGGTACCACTGCGCGTCTTTGGTCGCTTCGGCGGCGTGGCGCGCGGTCTCGTCGAGCGTCTTGTCCTTCGAGATCTCGAGGTGCCAGCGGAGCACGCCCACCAGCGCGATGCCCAGGTCCGTCGACACGCCGGTGACGTGCGTGGTGCGAACCACGGCGCCCGAGAGCCGGGCCACCAGCGCGTTCTGCAAACCCATGCTCATGCTGATGGACATCGCGAAGAGGATCTTGTGCGTGGCCGGCATGTCGGCGACCGGCAGCGGCTCGAGCACCTCGAACAAGAGAATGATGGAGAGCAGCAACGCCTCCATGAGCAGCGGCAACTGAAAGCGCGGCCAGTGTCGCTTCTTGGCCAGCTCGATGAACGTCGAGGCCAGCATGGAGCCCATGATGAAGCACACCACGATGCCCAGCAGGTACATCGCCTCGATGACCTTGCCCTTGGCGAGGTTGCTGCCGAAGCCGCTGAGGCGCCCCGTCAGGTGTGACGTGTAGTTGCCGAGGTGCACGTAGCCGATGACGTTCACCATGCCCGCGACGGCCGGCAGCGTCGCAGCAAGCGTGAGGTTCTCTTTGAACGAGCGCTCTTTACCTTCGCGGGTCAACGGCATTGTTTGCGTCTCCAACGGTCTGGGCGTCAGGTCAAGTGCTGACTCTTCAGGGTTGAATGGTTGACTGAGGTCAACTACTTGCCGCTCCCGTGACGTCACGCGCGGCGACGGGTGTTCGGGTCTTCAATCGCTTCTACACGCGGCTGGTGGGCGTGCTCAGCGAGCAGCACCTCTCGCTCGGCTTGCCGCTGGGGCAGGTGCGCGTGCTGTTCGAAGTCGGTCAGCTCGAGCCCGTCGAAGCGCAGGCCCTCGAGGCGCACCTGGGGCTCGACGCCGGGTACCTGAGCAAGCAGCTCGCGGCGCTCGAGAAGGCCGGGTTGATTCGGCGCGCGGCGTCAGGGGTCGACGCGCGGCGCAAGCGCATCACGCCCACGGCGAAGGGCCGCAAGAAGCTCGCGCAGATCGAAGCGCAGTCAGACGTCGCGGCAGAGCGGCTCGTGGCGCACCTCAGCGGTGAGCAACAACGACGCCTCGTCGACGCGATGGCCGAGCTCCAGCGGCTGCTCGACGACGACTTCGACCTTAAGCCCGAGCCGGCAGACTCAGCGAGCGCGCGTGCGTGCCTCAACGCGTACTTTTCGGAGCTGGGGCGCACCTTCCCCGCAGGCTTCGACCCGGCGGCGAGCGTGACGGCCGACCCGCACGAAGTGGCGCCTCCGCGTGGGCAGTTTCTGCTGGTGCGTTGCGCTGGGCGCCCGCGTGGGTGTGGGGCGGTGAAGGTGCTCGACGACGGCGTCGGTGAAATCAAGCGCATGTGGTTGCACCCGGAGCTGCGCGGGCGCGGCGTCGGCCGGCGCCTGCTCGAGGCGCTCGAAGACAGCGCGCGGGAGCTCGGCGTGTCCCGCGTGCGCCTCGACACGAGCTCGCACCTGCCCGACGCGCTGCGGCTGTACCGCGCTGCGGGCTACCGCGAAATTCCCGCGTACAACGACAACCCCTACGCCGCGCACTGGTTCGAGAAGCGCCTGCGCAAAACCGCCACACGCTGAGGCAGGAAGCACCACTCCTGTTCGTCACAGCGCGCGGAGGGCCTCCCGGCACTGTGAATGCAACGTCGCGGTGCATGGCACTCTTCTCGACGATTCTGACGGCGCTCTCGAGGAAGTTGGGAGACCTGCTGCAGGCGCTCTTCGGCTGGTCGGTGGCCGCGTTGTTTGGCCGCCTCAGCGGGCGCACGCAGGTGCTGGTGACCATCGCGCTGGTGTTGTCGCTGTGCTGGCCCGTCTTCGTGGTGGGCGTCTTCTACCCGGCGGCGGCGACGTTCCTCCTCGCGTTCGTGCCCATTGAAGACGCCACGGTGCGCGCCGTGCTCCGCGTGGTGTGGACGGTGCTCGCCATCGTCGCGCCCGTCATCGTGGCGCTGTTGGTGCGGGCGGCGCTGCCGCTCAACGCGCGCCGGCCGATTCCCATCACGTTGCTCAACGGGTACCCGCTGGCGCTGGGCCTCGCGCTCTCGTTTCTGGTGACGCTCATCACCGTGCCGCTCACGCGCCTCGTGTCGATGGCGCGCCGCTGGGAAGAGCAGCACATCTACGTGCAGCCGCGCGCGCGTCGCTACGACGCCGTGCTGCGACACCTCGTGGTGGCGTGTGAAGCGGCGGGGCTCGCGCCGCGCGTCGAGCCGGTGCCGAAGCAGCTGTCGCTCTCGATTCGGGTGCTGCGGCTCTTCAGTCGCGGCGCCGTCGACACCTTCGTCGCGGAAGACCCGCGGCGCGTGGCGTGTGAAGGCCTGCAGCTCTACCTCTACCCGGCCGACCTCTTGATTCGTGGCGAGCCACGAAAGGTCGCGCAGGTTCGCGCGCGCCTCACCTCGACGTTGCTCGAGCGCGACGCGTGGTTGGTGCGTGACCCCGAAGCGCAGGAGCTTCAAGACGACCTCTGTCGCCTGTGGGACGTGCTGGCCGTGCACGAGCGCGCGGCCGATGCGCGCGCTGCAGTGCGTGCACGAATCGCCAGCGTGGTGCGCGCGGCGTGGAAGACGAAGAAGCTCACCTTCGACGAGTGGCTCACGCTCGACCGCATCGCGCGGCGCCTCGAGGCCGAGCTGACCGGGCAGACCAGCCTCATCGACGAGCTGTCGGCGAACGAGGTGCAGCCAACAGCGCGCCCCGCGTCGCTGGTGCGCGCACTCGCCGAAGAGACCCGGGAGCTGGTGAAGCTCGAGGCGTCGCTGGCGAAGGTCGAAGCCGAGGAGCTCGTCGCCGGCGCGAGCCGCTCAGTCGTGGCCTTCGCTTCGGCCATCGCGCTCGCGGGCGCTGCCATCGGGCTGGGTGGCGTCGCCATGGTGATGGCGCTCGAGAAGTCCTTCGTCGCCGCGCTGGCCGTCGCCGGCGTGTTGGCGCTGGTGGCGGTCATCGTCATCGTCACCACGTACGTCGGGCTGCCGAAGGAGCTGATGGCGCGCACCCGGCATCGCCTCGAGCGTGACTGGCGGCTCATTACGGAGCGTGCGTCATGAGCGCCGTGGAGAATCGCGAGTTCCTCGAGCTGCGCGCCAACGAGCAGCGCAAGCGTGTGATGAAGCTGGTCGACGCCGTCGATGCGTGGCGTCACCCACGGCGTGACTCGAAGGGCCCGTCTCCGCGCACCATCGCGGCGGCGACGCTTACCGGGCTGGGCGTCATCGGCGCCATCACCGCGCTCCTCACCGGCAAGCGGCCGTCGAAGGCGCTGCTGGCGCTCTCTGCGACCGTGGGAGGTGCGGGTGTGGCGCTCGGCGCCGGGCCCGTCGCCGCGCGCGCGCGCAACTCGCTGCCTGCTCCGTCACCGGCGGTGGTCGAGCTCAAGCAGCTCGACGCGCCGAAGCCGCTGCCCGAGGTGCATGGCCCGGTGCACCGCAAGGGCTGGCGTCGCCCGTGGGTGTGGATCCTCGGCGTCTCGTTGGTGGTGGCGCTCGCCGTGCGCGTCGCGCTCAACCCCATCGCCGAGCACTTCACGCAGCAGGGCCTCGACGGGCTCACCGGCTTCACCGGCACGTTCTCGAAGGTTGACGTGTCCATCATTCCGCTGCGCGTCACCATCGACGACCTCCGGCTCGTGCAGGACGGCACGCCCGTCGAAGACGCGGTGCTCTACGTGAAGCAGCTGAGCGCGCGCGCGCGGTGGACCAACCTGCTCCGTGGGCGGCTCTTCGCCGACGCCCACGCCGAGCACGCGCACTTCAAGGTGCGGCTCGGTGAAACGAAAGCGCCACCAGAGGTCGAGCAGGCCGCGAAGGAGGGCGCCGAAGAGCTCAAGCGCAACGACTTCAACCTCTCGAAGACGCTCGAGGCGGTGATCCCCTTCCGCGTCGACCGCATCGAGCTCGTTGATTCAGAGGTCACGTTGATCGACGTCACCGACCCCGCGAAGCCGCGCATCTGGCTCAACGACATCGAGTTCGTCGTCGAGAACATCGTCAGTCGGCCGTCGCTCGACCAACGCGCGCCGTTGATGGTGACCGGCCGCGCGACCGTGCAGAAGACCGGCGTACTCAAGGTGCTCGTCGTCGCCGACCTCCTCGACGAGAAGCCTGCGTTCACCGGTCAAGCGCAGCTCGTCGGCCTCAACCTCGAGTCGCTCTACGCGTGGGCGGCTTCGAAGGCGGGGCTCTCGCCGCACGGCAGCGTCGACGTGTTCGTGAACTTCAACTCTGCGAAGGGCGGCCTCGGCGGTGACGTGAAGGTGCTGGCGAAGAACGTTCACGTCGACCCGCTGGAGGGCAAGTTCAGCAACGCCGTGAAGGCCGCAGGCGCGAACGCCGCCTTCAACCTCTTGAAGGACGAGCGGAAGGGCGAGGCCGTCGGTACCACGTTGCCGCTGCGCGGTTCACTCGAGGAGCCCGACCCTCAAGTCTGGCCCACGGTGCTCGGGGTGCTGCGCAACGCCTTCGTCGACTCGCTGGGCTGGGGCTTCGGCAATCTCCCGGTGTCCACCGCGAAGAAGAAGCAGAACTTCATCGAACAGGCGGTCGAAGGGCTCGACAAGAAACAGCCGGGCCCCAAGGCCCAGCCGGGAGGTGCGAAGTGAAGCGCGCGCTCATCTTTCTGTGTCTGGTGTTGGCGGCCTGTCACGCGCAGCCCGAAGCGAAGGCCCCTGAAATCGTCGAGCCGAAGACCGCGCCGTCGCTCGAGACCTTCGGTGTTTCGGAGACGACGAAGGAGATGTTCAAGCGCGAAGGCCTGGCGCTGCTGCAGCAACGGCTCAATCAGCGGCTCTCGAAGGTCAAAGAGAAGCTCGATGACGGCATGGCTGACGCGGGCGGTTCGGCGTTGAAGAACGAGCCGCCTGACGAGCTCGAGATCACCGCGATGCTCGACGAGGAGACGCAGCGCGCGCTGGGGGCGTTTCAGAAGTCTGAACGGCTGCCTGAAACGGGCATGCCCGACTACGAGACGCTCGCGCGCCTGGGCTTCAAACCTTCAGACGTCTTCTTTCGCAGGCCGCCGGCGAATCGGGGTCGCAGCGCGCAGGGCGACTGACTACTTCGCGCCGCCGTTGCGCAGCGCCAGCACGCGCTTGCGCACGCCCACGAAGACGTTGGGCAGCGTGCCCACCTGCGCCGAGCGGAGAATGAAGTCGGGCACCAGCATCGAAGGGTCCGAGTCGACGAAGTAGATGACGAGCGTCTTCTTGTTGTCGTCGCCCCAGGGCAGCACCGTCCACGAGCCGCGATTGCGACGGTAGGTGCCGCGCACGAAAGACCACTCGCGCTTGAACGTGCCCGGCGGGTCTTCACGCGCGACCGACTTGGTGTCTGCCTTCAGGTTCGTGAGCGGGAAGGGCAGCTCGATTTCGTCGTGACAGATGGTGTCGCCGTTCTCGTCGGTGCGCGCGCTGTTCTTCGTGCTCGGGAGGAACTTCGAATAGTGCTCGCAGTCGCGCACCACCGGCCACACCTCGGTGGTCGGCGCGTCGACGACGGCCATCGCCTCGCCAGAAACACCGCGGTTGTCGGTGGGCTTGCGCTCTTTGACGATGACCTCGTTCGCGTCGAGCTTCTTCTTCTCGGCGTCGGTCAGCTTCGGGAACTCGATGGGCTGTGCCACGCAGAGCGATGAAGCGACGAGCACTGGTGCCAGGAGTCGAAGCGACATGGAGCCGCGAGTCATAGACCAATTGTCTTCGGGTGATCAGCCTCGCCGTTGAAACCCGAGCTAAGAGCGGGCCCGATGAGCTCCCGAGCTGCGGTCGTTGCAGGGTTGTTGTGCTGCGCCTGTGGCGCGTTGACGCCTCCACGGCCTGACAGCGGCGTGGACGATGCGGGCTCCTCCGGCGGCGGGTCTGCGACCGGCGGCGGCGCGGCGACCGGTGGCGGCGCCGATGCAGGCGTCGTGAGCTGGCAGCAACTCCAGCTGCAGGTCGACCCCGGCACGACGGGCCCGATGCAGCACCTCGTCGCCGCGCCGGGCGAGCTCTACGCGGCGGTCGGCCGCGAGTACGTGCTGCACAGCCGCGGCGGTCAGTTCTCGGCGGTCACCATCTTCGGTGGGTCGGCGCTCAGCCACCTGAACGCGTCGCACACCGGGCGCGTGGCCTACACCGTGTTTCAGACGCTCTTCTCGTGCGGCGCCGCCTGCGACGAAGCGAACGCCTACGACGAACGCCAGGTCCCGCGCACGCCCATCGCGGTCTGCTCCGGCGCCGACCTGCTCGGCCTGCTGACGACCGCGAGCGATGCGGGCGCGGTGCTCTACGGCGAAGCGCGCGACGGCGGCTGGCCCGAGGTTCGTCGCTTCAACCTGCGCTCCATCGAAGCGTGCACGCGCATCGCCGACGACACGGTCTTCGCGGCGGGCCTGGGCGCCATCTTCAACGCTGCGGCGAACGCGCCCGAGGTCCCTGACGTGGCGCCGTTGTCTCGCGACTCCGCCCTCGAAGCGTGGACGAAGCTCGGCACCGACGGCACGCGCGTCTTCGCGGCGAGCGTGCGTGGCGCGGTGGCCGTGCGCGACGGCGCCGGCGTGTGGGCAGTGCGGCAGGTGCTTCAAGGTGAAATCACCGCGCTCGCCGTCGAGCCGCAGGGCGCGGCGTGGGTCGTCGGCACGGGCCTCGGCCTCTCACGTTGGGACGGCGCTCGCTGGCACGACGAAGGCGCCGGCCCGCCGCAGTTGGTCAGCTACGACGCGCTGGCGCTCGAAGGCCCGCACGTCTACGTGGGTGGCCTCGACGCGACGGGTGCTCCGCGCGTCTTCCGTCGCACGAGGTGATGGCCCGATGTCGTTCTCAGTTCAGTTTCCGGTTCGCTTCGCCGAGGTCGATTGGGCGCGCGTCGTCTACTTCGCGCGGTACTTCGACTTCGCGCACCGCTGCTTCGAAGACTTCTTCAACATCAACGCGAAGGTCTCGTACCTGAGCGTGCTGCAGGACAAGAACCTCGGGTTCCCCATCGTCCACTCCGAAGGGCAACACTTCGCACCGCTGCGCCTCGGAGATTCAGTGCGCATCGTGATGGACGTGGTCCGGCTCTCACGGCGCTCGGTGACCTCGCGCTTCACGCTCTACCGCGGTGACAGCGACGAGAAGTCGGCCGTCATCACGCTCAAGCAGGCGGCCATCGACACCGCGAAGTTCACCGGCATCGAGTTTCCCGACGACGTGTTCGCGCTCTTTGAGGCGCACCTCGTGGCCGCTGCGCCATGACGGCTACCCGCTGTTGCGCAGGCCAGCCGCCACGCCGTTGATGGTGATGTGCACGCCGCGCCGTACGCGCTCGCTGACCGGCTTCTTGTCGGCGTGGCGCAGGCGGCGCAGCAGCTCGACCTGCAGGTAGTTGAGCGGGTCGATGTACGGGAAGCGGTGCTTGAGCGAGAGCGCGAGCGCAGGGTTGTTCGCCAGCCGCGTCGTCTCGCCGGTGATGAGCGCGAGCGCGTCGGTGGTGCGACGCCACTCTTCTTCGATGCGCGCGAAGACGGCGCGGCCCTGCTTCTTGTTGCGCACCAGCGTGGCGTAGCGCCGCGCGATGCCGAGGTCGCTCTTGGCCAGCACCATGTCGAGGTTCGAGAGCAGCGCGCGGAAGAAGGGCCATTCGCGCCACATGCGCTGCAGCAGCTCGACCTTGGCCTGGCCCTTGAGCGCGTGCCCTTCGAGGAACGTCGAGACCGCCGAGCCGAAGCCGTACCAGCCGGGCAGGCTCGCGCGCGTCTGGCCCCAGCTGAAGGACCACGGAATCGCGCGCAGATCTTCGATGGCGCGCGTGCTCTTTCGCGAGGCCGGGCGCGAGCCGATGTTCAGCTCTGAAATCTCCTGAATGGGCGTGGCTTCGTAGAACGTGTCGACGAACCCGGGCGTCTCGTAGACGAGCGCGCGGTAGGCCTTCATGCCCGCGCGCGAGAGCTGCTCGGCCGCTTCGAGGAACGCCCTCGGTGCGTCGGTGACGGCCGGGCGGAGGCTCGCGTCCAACACACCGGAGACGAGCACCTCGAGGTTGCGACGCCCGTTCTCGGGGTGCGCGTACTTGGAGGCGATGACCTCGCCCTGCTCGGTGAGCCGGAACTGACCGCCGACGGTGCCCGGAGGCTGCGCGAGGATCGCGTCGTGGCTCGGCCCGCCGCCGCGCCCCACGGTGCCACCGCGCCCGTGAAACAGCCGCATGCGCAGCGGCGTCTTGAGCGAAGAGAACAGCTCGCGGAGCGCGATTTCCGCGCGGTACAGCTCCCAGTTGCTGGTGAAGACCCCGCCGTCTTTGTTGCTGTCTGAATACCCGAGCATCACCTCCTGCTCGCCGCCCGAGCGCGTCAGCAACGGCAAGACGCCGGGCAGCGCGAAGAACTCCTTCATTACGCGCGCGGCGTTGCGGAGGTCGCCGATGGTCTCGAAGAGCGGCACCACGATGAGCGCCGTGTGCGCCGCGCCGTCGAGCGTGCCGGTGAAGAGGCCCGTCTCTTTCTGCAGCAGCAGCACCTCGAGCAGGTCGCTGACGTCTTCGGCGTGCGAGATGATGCAGTGCCGCAGCGCCCGCGCGCCCAGCCGCGCCGAGTGGAACTGCGCCGCTTCGAAGATGGCGAGCTCACCTTGCGCCAGCGCCGAGTATTCAGCGCCGCGCACCCGCAGGCTCCGCGCGTCGTTGAGCAACGAGACCAGCAACGCCCGTCGCTTCGTCTCGTTCAGCTTCGAGTAGTTCTTCTCGAGGCCCGCGACGGCGAGCAGCTCGGCCACCACCGCTTCGTGCTTGTCGCTGCTCTGGCGCAGGTCGAGCGTCGCGAGGTGAAAGCCGAAGACCTCCACGGCGCGAATGAGCCCGTGCAGCCGCGTGTCGACGAGCGCCTTGCCGTGCCGCGCGAGCAGCGACTGCTCGACCACGCGCAGGTCGGCCATGAACTCGTCTGCGCCGGCGTACGGCGTCATGCCTGGCAGCTCGGCGCGCAGCGGCGCGGCGCCGGTGAGCTGCCGCAGCGACCCCGCGAGCCGCGCGTAGATGGTCGAGAGCGCGCGGCGGTAGGGCTCGTCGTTGCGGTGGTCTGAATGGTCGGGCGAGATCTTCGCCAGCTTCGCCAACGCCCCAGACACGCGCGTCAACGTGAGCGACATCGACAGCTCGGCGCCCAGCTGGTGCAGCTGGTCGAGGTAGTGCTGCAACGCCACCTCGGTCTGCCGTGAGAACGCGCGGTGCATGGTGCCGGCGTTCACGTTGGGGTTGCCGTCGCGGTCGCCGCCAATCCAGCTCCCCATGCGCAGGAAAGGCGCGATGGCGACGCCCGGCAGCAACGTCTCCAATTCGGCGTAGAGCCGCGGCACCTGCTGGAGGAACGTCGACTGGTAGTACGAGAGCGCGTTCTCGATTTCGTCGGCGACGCTGAGCTTCGTGGTGCGGATCATCCGCGTCTGCCACAGCTGGGCGATGCGGCCCTTGAGCTGCGCGGTGTTCAGCTCCAGCTGGCGCGGCGTGAGGCGCGTTTCGCGCAGCGCGACGAGCTCGGCGATGGCGCGCGCGGCGTCGAGAATGCTGCGGCGCTGCACTTCAGTCGGGTGGGCGGTGAGCACCGGTGACACGAACGCGTGCTCCAACAGCGCCGCGACCTTCTTCGTCGAAACACCGCGCGCCGTGAGCCGGGGGAGGGTGCCGGCCAGCGTCGCGGGCTCCTGCACGCCGCTCAATTCACGCGCTTCACGGCGCCGCGCGGTCTGCCGGTCTTCGGCGATGTTCGCCAGAAACGAAAAGTAGCTGAACGCGCGAATCACGTTCGCGGCGGTGTCGTCGCTCAGGCGGGCGAGCAGCGCGTCGAGGCGCTTGCCGGCGGCGTGGTCTTGCCCCACGCGCACCGCGACGGAGAGCTGGCGAATGGCTTCGACGGTCTCGAAGACCTCGCGGCCTTCGTTTTCACGCACCACGTCACCGAGCAGGCGACCGAGGAGGCGGATGTCTTCGATGAGGGGACGATTTTCAGCGGAGCTGTCGACGTCGCTGCGAGCCATGCGTTGCGGTTAACGACAACGCACGGCCCGGCGCCAGTCGCTTCAGAACTTTCGTTCGAAGGGCATCGGCTTGCGCATGCGCACCAGCAGCAGAATGGGCAGCAGCACGTACGGCGAATTGAAGGCGAGGAACTTGGCCGCGTTCTGCGTCTGCAGGTGCGGCTCGCCGAAGAACTCCACGCCGAAGACGATGAAGCCGGTGATGCTGGAAATCATCGTCGCGTAGATGACGGCGGGGAGCTGAATCCAGTTCTTGCCCTTGATGAGGGCCCACGCGAGCAGCAGGTAGAAGGGCCCGTACACGAACGTCGAGAGCCCGGTGACGATGCGCATCCACACCGGCGGGTGCATGAACAACGGGTCGGCGTCGACGGCGTACCAGTAGTTGGCGCGCGCCAGGAAGTTGGGCGAGTCGGGCGTCATCTCGATGCCCAGCGTGGGGATCGCGTCGGCGATGCCCGAGGTCACCGAGAAGGTGACGAAGACCACCGCGAAGAAGAGGTCGATCTTCCGGTCTTTGAGCGGGAGGTTCATGACAACGGCGATCGCTTGATGGTGATGAACGTGTCGGCGTCGCTCTTCGGCGCTTCCACCGCGTCGGGCGTCGCGGGCTCGTCGGCTTCTTTCGCGCGCGCGTTGATTTCGTCGTCGCTCAAGAAGCCCACCTTCGCGCCTTCCTTGTTGAGGAAGCGCACCGCGCGCTCCGACATGGCCTTCATCTGCTCGGCGATGGCCGCGGGCACCAGCGCGTGCTCGATTTTGTCGGGGTCGGGCCGCTCGACGACGGCGAGCTCGCCACCTTCGAGCTGTTTGGCCTGCGCTTCGGTCAACTCGAGGCGGCGCAGCTTGTTCTTGCGCGTCACGAAATAGAACGGCGTGGCGCCGATGTCGGTGGGCACCGTGTTGGCGTGCACCAGGTCGCGCAGCGCCTTGTCGAGCTCGAGCTGCTTGCGCGCGGCCTGACGGTTGGCCTCTTTGCTGCCCTGCATCGGCGGCAGCTTGGGCACGCGCAACGCCACGGGCTCGTCGCGGCGGCGATCGTCACGGCGTGGCGGCGGAGGTCGCGCGTCACTGCGCGGCGGGCGCGGAGGCGCGTCGCTCCTGGGCGGGCGGGGAGGCGGCCTGGCCGACTTGTCAGCCTCCGCTTTCTTGGCGGCTTCTTCAGTGACGAGACCGGCCTTCATCAATTTGTCGCGGAGGCTCTGCATGCGCGCGGGCGTATAGCAGCGCGCGGGCACCAATCCACACTGGCGGCACCACAACTGCACATGTAGGGTGCCCAGCCTCGTGAAGCGGTCGGTTCTCATCGCGTTTTTCGTCGTTGCTGGCTGCACTGACCCGGTCGATCAGGCCGCGAAGAAGCGCATCTTCTCTCCGGAAGATCCGCCGCAGGCCGTCGCCTCCGCGAGCCAGAAGCTGCCGCCTGAAGAGGCCGCCGACGACTTCACCATCTCGCGGCGCATTCTCGAGATGGGCGCCGCCGAGACCACCGAGCGCATCGGCCCGCACAGCTACAACGCCACCGTGACGTGGGAATGGAGCGGCACCGGCAAGCCCGTGCGGCTCAAAGAGGCGCGCGAGCTGCTCTCGGGCCCCGGCGGCGTGTCGGGTGACTTCATCGCCCGCATGTCGAACACCAACGACCAGGGCCTCGAGGTGCTCCGCGTGGCCGGCAAGGTCTTCGCGCGCTCGACGTTCGGCCGCGACGGCGCCGGCAAGTTCCGCCAGCGGCTGCGAGATCGCGGCATGGCCGAGCGCGTGCGTGAAGAAGCGTCGGGCGCGCTGCGCGACTTCGACCAGCTCTTCCACGGCCGCCTCAAGCTCGCCGCGCAGGGCACCTCGACGCTCGAGGGCCGCACCGCGTGGAAGTACGTCGTGTCGCTGGGCGAGCCAGGCAAAGAGCTCGACGCGAAGCTGCCGCCGCTCGTCAAACCCAGGAGCGGCAAGGTCGACGCCACCACGCAGCTGCGCCAGAAGTTCTACGACGCCCGTGAGCCGCGCGCGCTGCAGGGCGAGGTCTACGTCGACGCCGAGACCAGCGTCGTCCTCAAGGCCCGCCTCGACGGCCGCATCGGCGTGAAGAGCGAAGAGGGCGACGCTGAGCTGCACCTGGTGCTCGACTCTGCCTTGACTGGCATCGGTCGCGCGCCCTCCATCGAGGCGCCCAAAGAGTTCCTGCCCGACGAAGACAAGCCCGAGGGCATCGCCGGCGCCTTGACCCGCTTCGGAATCGACCGAAAATCGGGTGACGCCGGGGTTCCTGCCCCTGCCGCCGCTGGTGAGCCCGCCGACGACGCCGAGTAGGTGCTCTTCGCACCTCTTAAGTGTCTGAATTCAGTTCGGTTTTTAGCTCCCGAAATCTCTGGTCGAAAATTTGCGGGGTCGAGGTCGATCGCTACACTGCCCAACAGTTGCGGCTTTGCCGCATCGTACATGGCCGGTTGTTCAGTACCTCGAAAGGGACAGGAACATGGAGCGCAAGGGCAACAGCACGACGGTGGTGACGAAGGAACTTGTCACGACAGGTCTCGAGACGGCGAACACGACAGCCCGTGAAGAGCAGGCGCTTCGCATGCGGTACGGCGCGGCGGTCAGCAAGAAGGCCGAACTTCCGCAGGCGCATGGCGGCAACGAAGCGCTGGCCGACGAGCTGCTCCTCATCGAAATGCAGCTGCTGCGCTCGGTGAAGGCGCGCGCTGGTGTGGCGACGCGCAGCGACGTGAAGTCGAAGATCGCCGCGAAGCTCGCCAAGAAGTGAAGCAGCAGCGCGCGGTGTGGCGTGCCCCGGAGAACCGGGGCGCCGCTACGCGCCCATGATGGCGACGCGCTCGTTGGCCGCCGCCAGCACGTCGAGCTTCTCGACGCCCAGGTTCTTCGCCACCGTCTGCGCGTCGTCACGCTGACCGGTGCTGGCGAAGTCGAGCAACCAACGGCCCGTCGCCGGGTTGCGCCAGAAGTCTTCGTTGAAGCGCTCCCGCAGCTCGGCGCGCAACGTGTGCTCGAGCGCGAAGGCGTCGAGACGCAGCGCCGAGTCGCAGTGCACGTCGGCGTCGAAGGGGCCGACCCCACGCTGGGCTTCCACTCCCATCGCTGCCGAGAGTCGCGAGAGGTACTCGTCGTCGAGCCCTGCGCTCGCTCCACGTCGCGCGGCTTCGAATGAGAACCCGCTGAGCGCCGCCGCGCGTCGCAGCGAGGCGAGCTGACGAAACGCTGCGCACCGCGCGGCTTCACGCGCCTGACTCGCCGTGAGCCGCAGGTAGCGCTTGAGCCACCCTTCATCGAGCAAGAACGACTCGAAGAGCAGCCCCACCGCGTCGAACAACGTCGGGTCTCCGAGGCGACGTTCGACGAAGGGCAACGTGCGGGCGACGTTCGCGCGGTGCAGCGCCACGCCCCAGCTCGAGAGCCAACCTGCATACGTGTCGATGCCGAGGTCTGGCGTGAGCAGCAGGCGGAGCTGGTCCGGCACGCGCAGCTCGAAGACGCGCGGCGACGCGTCTCGGCCTGGCTTCACGTCGGTGTCGATGGTGAGCCGCCCGTCGGCGTTGGGGCTCAGGTTCAAGTCGGTGAGCGTTCGGCTGACGGCGTGCTGGAGGTCTTCACGCCGGAATGACTCGAAGAGCCACGGCGCCAGGGCCGCGCGCTCCGCGTCGTGCGCGGCTGCGTTTCGTGGCGCGAGCTGCAGGTCGAGCTTCTTGAGCGCGTACGTCAGCAGGTCGAGGTGCGCTGCTTCGGTGGCCGCCAACATGCTCTTCGCCGCCTCGAGCCGCACAGGCAGCGCCCGGCCCTGAAGCGCTTCGAGGTACGACTCGGGCGTCAGCTTGAGCGCGCCGATGGCCTCGAGCCCGAGGTCGAGGTGGCGCTGCGCGTGGGACGTGTGCGCGAGCAGTTGAAGCCCGAGCTCATTCGAGACCGCGACGCGCGACTCGCGGGCGGCGAGCTTCGGCACCTCGCGGCGCGCTTCTGCTGGTGTCCACGTCCTGGCGGCGGCGAAGAAGGTGTGCGTGTCGAGGAACGTGTCGCGACGTGTGGTGGCGTCGCTGCGGAACGCCTCGACGTACGCGCGCGCGAGGTGCCGCCTCAGCAACACGAGCCGCGCCCGCTTGGCTTCGTCGACGCGCGGGCTGTCGAGCACCTCGTTGACGGCCTGCCACGCGTCGAGGCGCGCGACTTCAGGCAACTCAGGCACCGGCGGCATGTCGCGCTGCGTGCCGGAGGCGATGCGCCAGGCGCGCGTCGCTCGCGCAAAGTGCAGTTCATCGAGGCGTTCGACGAGGGCGTTGAGAGAGAGCTCCACGGCGCTGATTCGCGCGTAAGTCGGAGAACCCGTCAACTGGTCAAAGCTGCAGCGCTACACTGTGCGCATGCTGCTCCTGCTTCCGCTGCTCATCGCCGCTACGCCGATCTCCGCGCACATCAAGGGGCTCGACAAGCCGAAGAAAGAGCAGCGCGGCGTGCTCGGTGACAGCCAGTTCACGCAGGGAAAAGTGAAGGTGCTCTGCGTCGACGTCGGCAACTGGTGGCTCACGGAGATTGATGACCCCGGTCACAAAGGCGCGGTGGCGGTGTGGCTCAAGCGCAAGACGGGCGACGCGATTCCGTGTGACGGCAACGACGAGGGCGTCACGCACCTCGCCGGCGCCGAGGGCTTTGGCTACTTCGCAGGCACGCGCGGCGAGTTCGTCTTCATCACCAGCGCTGACGGCTTCGGAGATCGCCTGGGCCTCCGCGTGTATTCGCTGCGCGACGGCAACCAGGTCTACGAGACGGAGTTCAGCATGGGCGAACCGGCGACGCTTGTCGGTGAAGGCAAGTCGCTCGTGTTGCGCTTTCACGTCGCCATCGCCGCGACGTGCGAGCCGAAGGGCGAAGACGCGGCGACGTGTTGGAAGCAGCTGCGTGAATCTGCGCACGTGCCCGAGGCGCTCGACATCAAGCCTCCGCCCTGCGACGCGGTCTTCAAAGGCAAGGGCCCCATGGCGGGCACCACGCTCATTTCCCTGCCCGCCGAGGTCGACCTCAGCGCGTCGAAGACGCCGCTCAAGTACCGCGCAGGCACGGCGAGCTGTACCGAGTCTCCGTGAGTCAGCGCGCGGCGCCGGTGAAGGCCTCTTCGAGCGCGGCATAGACGGCAGCGACGCGGGGCACACGACGAAGGCTGCGCGGCGTCACCAGGTAGAGGTCGAGCGGCGGCGGCTCCGGGACGCCCCGGGGCAACGCAACCTCGGCGAGCTTGAGCTCTTTCGTCAGGCGGTCGGGGAGCACCGCGACGCCGAGCCCTGCGCGCACGGCTTCGACCTGCGCGTGAAACGAGTTTGTCGAGAGCCGAACATCACGCGGCGTGTACTGCTCGCGCCACGCCTCCTCGGGAATCCTCGCGCCCGGCAGCCACACCGAGACGAAGGGCCACGCCGCGATGGGGGCGCTCCGCAGCTTCTTCGCGAGCGCCGGGCGCGCCAGCACCGCCGTGCGCATGCGTGCGATGCGACGCGTGATGAGGTCGCCGCTGGGCGTCAAAAAGAAGCGGAGCGCGATTTCGGCTTCACGGCGCGCGAGGTCGGCCGAGGTGCTGCTGATGACGAGGTCGACGCGCAGCTTCGGGTAGCGCGCCAGCAATTGCGGCAGCACGTGGGGAATCACGAAGACGTCGGCCAGCGTCTCCGTCATCGCGATGCGCACCAGCCCTTCGACCTCGCGCTCGCCTGTCGTCGCGGCGTCGCTCACGCGGGTCAGCGCCTGCGCCATCGTCTCGGCTTCCGCGCGAACCTGTGCCCCGAGCCGCGTCAAGGTGAGCCCCGCTGCGTTGCGGTCGAACAGCGCACCGCCGAGCTTCGCTTCGAGGCCCGCGACGCGCCGGCTCACGGTCGACTGCTGCGCGCTCAACGCCCGGGCCGCCGCGCCGAAGCCGCCGTGCTGCGCCGCGGCGAGGAAGTATTTCACGTCGTCCCAGTCGAAGTGCTCATGCATGAGTGCATGTGTCTCATGCATTCGTCGACAGAGCCAACAGGTGCATGAGGTGACTACTTCCTTCGCATGACCACCATGACCCTGCTGACCGCGCACCCGCTGCAAGGCTCCTTCAACAACGCGCTCGCCGATGCCTGGCAGCGGGGCGCAGAACGCGGCGGCGCACACGTTCACCGCTTCGACGTCACCGCGCTGACGTTCGACCCCGTGCTGCGCGCCGGGTACGCCGCCGCGCAGCCAGACGAGCCTGACCTCGCGATGGTGCGCGCGGCCTTCGAGGCTTCGGCGCACGTCACCTGGGTCTTCCCGATGTGGTGGGCGGGGTTGCCTGCGGTGCTCAAGGGGCTCGTCGACCGGCTGCTGCTGCCTCGGTGGAGCTTCCGCTACGAGCCCGGCCAGTTGATTCCCGTCGGGCTGCTCGCCGGGCGCTCGACCCGCTACGTGACGACGATGGACAGCCCGAGCCTCTGGTACCGAATCGCGCACCACGACGCGCTCGCCGGGAGCTTTGGCCGGGGCACGTTGAGCTTCGTCGGCTTCAAGCCCATCGAGCGCACGTTGCTCTTCGACGTGCGCAGCATGAAGGCGGAGAAGCGCGCGAAGTGGCTGCGGCGGCTGGAGCTCGAAGGTGAGCGCGACGCGCGTCGCGCTCGTCGCTTGCCGGCGGGGGTTGGGGTACGCGACGCCGCATGAAGCGGCGGGTGCTGCACGTCGAGAAGGCGAGTCGGTTGGAGGCCGTGTTGCGCGGCGAGCTCTCGTTGACCCGAGACGCGGTGCTCGAGCTCGTCGAGCGCGGCGCGGTGTACCTCGACGGCAAGCGCGCCAGAGATTCAGCCACGCGCGTGGGGCCCGGCCAGAAGGTGATGGTGGTGCTCGAAGAGTCGGGCGTCGCCGTGACTGACGCGCCGCCGCCGAGGCCCGAGCTCGTCGTCATCTACGAAGACAGCGACGTGCTCGCGGTGAACAAGCCGTGGGGCGTCACCGCGCAGCCGACGCCGGGGCGCGTCGGTGACAGCCTGCTCGACCTCGCGTCGACGTATTTGAAGCGCGAAGCAGGCCTCGTGCATCGGCTCGACCGCGAGACGTCGGGCGTGACGGTGTTCGGCAAGAACCCGCGCGCGACGTCGGCGCTGGCGGCGGCGTTTCGTGAGGGCCGCGCGAAGAAGGAGTACCTGGCGATGACGGCCAGCGGGTTGCCTCGCGAGGGCGTCATCGAGCTGCCGTTGTCGAAAGACCCGTCACGCCCCGGTCGCTGGCGCGCGAGCGACAAGGCCAACGGCATCGAGGCGGTCACGCACTTCCAGGTGCTCGACGACAACGGCGCGCGCGCCCTCGTCGCGTTGTTTCCGCAGACGGGGCGAACGCATCAGCTCCGCGCGCACCTCACCGGCATCGGGTTCCCGATTGTCGGTGACAAGTTGTACGGAGGGGCTCCGGGGCCGCGGTGCCTGCTGCACGCGCGGCGCCTCGAAATCGACGAGCTCAAGTGGGAGGCGCCGGTGCCTCCCGAGCTCACTTGATGCTGAGGAAGTCGCCGGTAATCGAGAAGCCGACACCGAAGAGCGGCAGCGCCGCCGGCGTGTCAGAGCCGGTGCGGAAGCGGTGCTTCATCCACCACTGCACGAGCACGAAGACCGTCGGGTTGTTGAAGCCCGCGCCGTCGAGCGAGCTGAACGTGTAGCCGACGAGGGGCCCGAGGCGGTGCATGGAGTTGTCGGCGGCCTGAATCGGGTCGTTGGGGTCGAGGTGTCGCGCCGGGTCGTAGAGCGGCGCCGTGCCGGTGTAGCGCGCGCCGACGACGAGCTTGTTCTCGAAGCCCTGCCACAGCACGTCGGCGTCGGCGGTGAAGGTCCACCCGCCGTTGGGCGCGAGCACGTCGTAGAACTGGTCGTAGTAGACGCGGTCGCCAGCGCGCAGCGTCATGTTGCCGTGAATGAGGCGCGCGAAGCTGCGAATGACGACCGGGCCGACCTTCACCTGGAAGTTCGCGCCAATGGTGAGCTCCCAGCCGTTGGTGACCTGGCGGCTCGCCGTGCTGGCGCGAATCTGTGAGTCGCGGAAGTCGGCCTGCGCGCCGGGGTAGCTCTGCAGCAGGTCGAAAGAGCCGAAGTACTGCACGTATTGAATCGTCGACCAGAACCCGAGCACCGTGAGCGGGTTGAACTCGACGTACGGGCCAATGCGGACGAAGGCGGGGCTCGCCGTCGGCGCGACGCCCACGCCGAGGAAGTTGTCGCGCAGCACCTTCGAGTCGCTGTTGTACAGGCGGAAGCGGTACGAGAAGCGCCCGTCGTAGAGCAGGCCGAGCGGGTTGACGCGCACCGCGACCAGGTTCTTGTGCACCAGACGATGTTGCGGCGGCGCTGCGTCGTTCAGCATCTGCGCTGACGCGACCGTTGAGAGCAAAACCGCGAG
The DNA here is from genome assembly GCA_035910535.1 of Archangium sp. Taxonomy (GTDB): domain Bacteria; phylum Myxococcota; class Myxococcia; order Myxococcales; family Myxococcaceae; genus Archangium_A. The sequence continues at coordinate 136,340 of JAMHXF010000111.1, forward strand.
ACTGAGGACTCCCCGTTTAAGCAGGCGCATGGCGGGGAGTTTCGCCTCAATTCACGAGCGCGCGTCCGTCTTTCTCACGTCGCGCCGCGTCATCAGGCCACGCAGGTGAAGTGCTCGAGTTCGCGTTGGCCCCTCGCGGTGAACCACGCGCGAATCTCTTCGCGAGCGCCCTTCGCGGCGACGCACGAGAGCACGTGGCTGTCGTCGGGCAGCGCGTCGGGGTGAATGACGGGCACGCCGTGAATCGTCTGGCCGAGTTTTCGCGGGTTGAGTTCGACGAAGCGCAGCACGCGTGCGCCGCGCTGGGTGAGCAACCTCGAGAGCGCGCGGCCGGTGTCGGTGGCTCCCCACAACGAGAGCGGTGTGTCGCTGAAGTGTCGCGCGAGGAAGTCGGCCTTGAGCGCGAGGTGGCGTTCGATGGCGTAGCGCGCGTCGGAGCGGGTGAGGCGGCGATCGTGATCTCTCCAGCGATGCAGCAGGTGCGGCACGCAGCTCAAGCGGTGACCTGCCTCGAGCATTCGCAGCCAGAGCTCCCAGTCTTCGGGGAAGTCGCCGTCGCGCCAACCGCCCAGCGCCTCGAGCGGCTCACGTCGCAGCAGGACAGACGGGTGGCAGAGCGGCGACTCGATGAAGCGGTCGCGGAAGAGCAGCGCTGGTGTGGTGAGTGAAGACAGCCAGCGCCCGTAGGCTTGCAGGTTCGGGCTCGGCGGTCGGTCGTCTCGGAAGATCTCGACGCCGGTGCCGACGCCCGCGAGCTGTGGGTTCGCCTCGAGCGTCGCGAGGCTGGTGGCGAAGCGCTCCGGCAGGCTCTCGTCGTCTGCGTCCATTCGGGCGATGAGTGGCGCGCGCGCTTCACGCAGGCCGAGGTTCAGCGCGCCGACGAGGCCGACGCCGCCAGTCGAGAGCACGCGAAGTCGCGCGTCGTGCAGAGCGTTGACGCGCGCGCGCGTGTCGTCGGTGGAGCCATCGTCGATGACCAGCAGCTCGAAGTCGGTGAAGGTCTGCGCGAGCACGCTGTGCACTGCGGCGTCGATGGTGGCCGCCGCGTCTCTCGCCGGGAGCAGCACGCTGATTCGCACGCCTCACAGCTAGCACGCGCGATCTTCACCGCAGCGCGGAACTGCTGAAGGTAGATTGCGCCGCCTGATGTCGACGGAAGACCAGGGCGCCACCACGTTGCTCGACCTCTCGGGCGAGAGCCGCCTCGAGACCGTGCGCACCGACGCGTACCTGGGCGAAGTGCGCGGCGTCGTCTCGATGCACCTGCTCATCGCCTCGCGGCTCGCGCGTGAAGGGTCGCCGCTGCAGGGCTTTCAGGAGTTGGTGCGCGCCAGCCGCGCGGTGCCGATGAACGCGCGCCTCGCCGCCGCGCTGGTGACGTCGTCGCTGGTGGCCAGGACGCAGCCCGCAGCGCAGCGGCTGATTTCTGAAGGCGTCGACGACTCTGAAGGTGACGAGCGCCTCGACGTGATGCGCCAGTTGGCCCGGCTCGCGCGGCGCACCGACAACCTCGAGACCGCGCAGGAGGTGCTCAGCACCATTCTCGCCGAGAAGGCCGACGATCGCCGCGCGCGCGCGGTGCTCAACGCGTTGCTCGCGCGGCGCCAGCGGTGGGAGGAACTCGACGCGTCGCTCGAGAAAGAAACGAAGGAGCTGCTGCGTCGCAAGCAGCTCAAGGCCGCGTCACGTTCGGCGCTGCGGCGCGCGCGCTTGTGGGCCGAGACGCTCGACGACCCGGCACGCGCGGCGCTCCGGGCGATGCAGGCCGCGCAGTACGCCGAACAGGCCAAAGACCTGCCCAGCGCGTTTCTGCTGCGCTTGCTGTGGCTGCGAAACCTCCACCGCGCGACGGCGCCCGGCCGCGCGTTGGAAGAAGCCGCGCGCCTCGTGCTCTCGCTCGGTGAACGTGTCGGCCAGAGCGCGTCGGCGCGGGCGCTCGTCGAAGAGCTCGACATCGGCCCGTGGGCGACGGAGCGCACCGTCAACAGCGTCGAGACCACGCCGGTGGTGGGCATCGTCGATTCTCAGTCGGGCGAAACGCCTGCGCCGCGGCGCCGCAGCACGCAGCTGGAGCTCGTCGCCGTCGCCCAGTCAGCGGGGAGCAAACCCGAAGCGGCGGCGATCCTGGCGGCGGCGGTCCGTGAAGGCCCTGACCCGCAGGCCGCGCAGAAACTCGAAGCGCACTTCATTCAACGCGGCGCGTGGCGCGAGCTGGCCAACTTCTACCGCGACGCGCTCCAGCGCTCGACGCAGAAGCCCGACCGCGCGCGCTGGGGCGAGAAGCTGGCGGAGCTGCTCGAGAGCGAGCTCGACGACGTCGACGGCGCGGCGCGCGCGTGGGCTGAAGTGGCCGCAGCGACCGGCGACTCTCGAGCGGTTTCTGAGCAGGTGCGGCTGCTGGCGCAGAAGAAAGACGCGACCGGCGTTCGTGAAGCGCTCGACGCCGGCGTGAAGCAGGCGCAGGCACCAGCAGAGCGCGCGCGGGCGCACGTGCTGCGCGCGGAAGAATCGTTGAGCCGTCGTGAGGTCGCGGCTGCGCGCGGTGACTTCGAAGCCGCGCTCAAGTCGGTGCCCGGGCACGTCGAGGCGGCGGCCGGGCTCGCCGAGCTCTCGGCGATGGAGGGCGACTTCGCGCCCATGCGCGTGCTCGAGCAGTCGCTGGCCAAAAGCCACAAGCGCACGCCTGGTCGCGGCGACCTCTTTCGTCGCCTCGCGCGCCTCGCTGACACCGCGCGTGACGCGAAGCTCTCGAGGACGGCGTGGACGGAGGTCGTCGCTGAGCTGCCGGGCGACGAAGAGGCCTCTGCGCGACTGGCGGCGTTGACGCGCGCGGCTGGTGACGACGTCGGGCTCGAGCAGCTGTTGCTCGGCGACCTCGCCCGTGAGCCGCGTGGGCCGCGCGCGCGCATGCAGCGCATGGAGCTCGTCACGTTGCTCGAGCGCTCCGGTCGACCCGTTGAGGCGCTCGAGGCCTTGAAGCAGGCCGTGCGCGCGGAGCCGGGGCATCGTGAAGCGTGGCTCTCGTACGCCGAGCGCCTCATCGCCGACGGAACGCGTGACGGCGAAGCGGCGTGGGCGCTGGAGCACGCGGCGACGGCGACCGATGACCCGGCGCAGCGGCTTCGGCTGTGGCAGCGCCTGGCGCGCTTCTCGCGTGAACGTTTGCAAGACGTGACGCGCGCCGAGACCTACGAGAAGCGCGTTGAAAAGATGCAGCGCGAGTTGATGCAGAACGCGCCGCCACCGTCGACGGAGCCTTCCCCCGTGTTGGGCGTCGCGTTGCCCGGTGGCCCGTTGGTGATCCCCTCGCGCCGCACGGTGAAGCGGCGCCCGTCGGGTGCGCAGCTGACCGACGAGCAACAGCGCGCGTTCGAAGCGCTGGCGTCGAAGCTCGGCGCCCGCGTCGAGCCGCACGTGCCTTCTCGGGAACATGTGCGCGTGGCGCCGCACGTCGCGAAGCAGCTCGCGTCGGAGTCGCTGCTCGTGCCGCGACCCGTGAGGAAAGACGCGCCGCTCGCAGAGCCGATTCGTGGCGGCGCCGCGTCGGTGAAGAGCCTGCCTCCGGTGCGCTCGTCGGTCGTCGAAGAAGAAGAAGACACGCCGGTCGGCGCCACGCCGGAGCCCGTCGTGCCCGAGACCCCGTGGGTCGAGTCGGCTGACGTGACGCCTCCGCCTGCTGAAGAAGTCCGCTCCGACGAAGTGGAGATTCCCGACGAGCGAGAGCGTCAACGGGGCCCTGTGCCTCGGCCGCGACCCGTCGACGAAGAGCGGCGCACGGCCGAAGTTCCCGTGGAGCTCGGTGACCCTGAAGTCGGCATGCCGTCGTCATTCGGGCCGTCGCCTGCGCGCGCGTTGAATGAAGAACGTCAGGCGCTGTTCGAGCGCGTGCGCTCCAGCCCGTTGGAGCCCGACGGGTACAAGCTGCTCGCTGAGCACTTCGACACCGCCAACGACGCAGGCCGCTCGTCGCTGATGCTGGAGATCGCGCGCGCGCTCGAGGGCGACCCGCACGCGGCGCCGCGCTCACCGCGGCTCATTCTCAACGCTGCAGATCGTGGTGGCCTGAAGCACCCGTCGCTGCGCGGTGAAGGGGGCGAGCTGCTGAGCCTTGCGGGCGTCGCGCTGTGCCGACTCAACCCGGTTCGCGGCAAAGACGCGGGCAGCGACGAAGAGTTCCACCTCGATGCGGGGAAGGGCGCTCGTTCGGTCGCCGACGCGTTGCTGGCCGCGGTGCGGATTCTGGGTGTGCGTTCACCCGACGTGTACCTGACGGCCGAGCCCGGGCCTCCGTTGGCGCTCGTGTACACGGGCGAGGCGCGCCTGCTCGTGGGTCGCCAGGCGCTCCGAAAAGAAGTCTCCGACGCCGAGCTGCGCTTCTTCGCCGGCCGCGCGCTCTTCACGCTGCAGCCGGAGTTGATGGCGCTGCGGAGCCTGCGGCGTGAGCAGCTGCTGCGTGGGTTGGTGCTCGTCTCTCAGGTCGCCGAGAACCGCGCGTCACCCGGCGAAACGAAGTTGATGCGCGACGTGATTCCGCCGCGCGCGTGGGACCGGCTGCGGCTGCTCGTTCGCGCGGTGGGGACGAAGCTCGACCTCGCGGCGCTCACCGAAGGCGCGCGGCACTCGGCGAACCGTGCGGGCCTGGTGGTGTGTGGCGGCATCGCGCCGGCCATCGCCAGCCTGCGGGCGAAGCGCGCGTTGCCCAGCGAGATGATTGAGCTGGTCCGCTTCGCGGCGAGCGAGCGCTACCTGCAGCTGCGAAACCGCAACCTGCCGAAGCGCTGACTACTCTTCGTTGGTCTGCACGAGGCCGTACTTGTGCAGCAGCGAATAGAGGTGCTTGCGGTCGAGCCCCGCATCGCGCGCGGCCTTCGCGATGTTGTTGCGCGTCTTCGACAGCAACCGCGTCAGGTACTCACGTTCGAACGCGCGAATGAGGTCGTCTTTGACGTCTTTGAACGGGCCCGCGTAGCTGACAGGCAGGTTCTCTCCGTCTTGCTTCTCGGGGCCTGAATATTCGCGGAGGAAGTTCTCGCTCGCGAGCTCGGGAATGTCGGCGACGTGCTTGAGGCGCTCGACGGCGTTGCGCAGCTCGCGCACGTTGCCGGGCCAGGTGTGGCTGACGAACTGGTCGCGCTGTTTTTCTGCGAGGCGGCCCCAGAGGTTGCCGCCCGAGAGCGCGTCGACGAGCAGCGGCAGGTCTTCTTTTCGGTCTCGCAGCGTGGGCAGCGTCAGCGTGAAGACCGACAGGCGAAAGTAGAGGTCTTCGCGGAAGCGGCCGGCCTGGGTTTCGCCCCAGAGATCTTTCTTCGACGCGGCGATGACGCGCGTGTCGAACTTGTGCGCCGAGCCCGACTGACCCAGGCGACGGAACTCGCGGTCTTCCAACGCGCGCAGCAGCTTGGGCTGCAGGTCGAGCGGGAGGTCGTCAATTTCGTCGAGGAACAACGTGCCGCCATCGGCGCGCTCGAGACACCCGACTCGCTGCGCGACGGCGCCGGTGAACGCGCCTTTCTCGTGACCGAAGAGCTCGCTCTCGATGAGGTTCTCGGAGACCGACGCGCAGTCGAAGGTGACGAACGGGCCCGTCGCGCGCGGCGAGAGCTTGTGAATGGTGCGCGCCGCCGCGCCCTTGCCGCAGCCCGTCTCGCCGATGAGCAGCAGCGTCGAGTCGGTCGGCGCGATGCGCTGAATGAGCGCGAAGATCTGCCGCATCGGCAGTGACTTGCCGACGAGGTCTCCCAGGCGGTCGGTCGCCGTCGGTGAGACGTCGAGCGACTTGAGCATGGGCTGAAAGCGGAGCTGCACGTCGCCCACTTCGAGCAACGCGCCCGCGCGCAGAAAGCCTTCTTTGATCTGCGCGCCGTCGATGAACGTGCCGTTGGTGCTGCCCTGGTCTTGCACTACGAACGTGTCGCCATGACGGCGGACGGTGAGGTGGTTGCGGCTGACCGTCGGGTGGTCGAGCACCACGTCGTTGTCCGGCGCCTTGCCGATGCGCAGCGACTGGCCAATGGGGAAGGCCTGCCCGCTCTGTGGGCCGCTCACCAGAACGAGGCTGAACTCTTGTGAGGCGAAGCGATCGTTGCCGCTCGCCGCGCGCACACCGAGGACCGTGCGCTGCGGAATGCTGGTTCCCGTGGACATGAAGTGGTTCCAGTTTAGGCGAAACGTACGCGTGGCGGTGAAATCACTCTTTGCGTAAAGCCTGTGTGTGGCTCCCGTACTCGCACTCGACGGCCCGTCTCGTTTCTACGGCAAGTTGCTGCCGACGCCCGGGCAGGTGCTCGTGCTCGGCGCAGGCGACGGGCTGGTCGCCTCGGCGCTCGCGTCGCGCGGTCATCACGTGGTGGCGGTGGAGCCTTCGTCGTCGCTGCGCGCCATGCTCGCTGAGCGCCAGTTGCAGCTCCCGTGGAGCGAGCGCCTCGAGGTGCTCGGAGACGACCCGCGCACGTTGGAGCTCCAGAGACGGTTCGGGCTGGTCATTGCGCCGCACCAGGCGCTGGGCATCACGCGCTCGCCCGACGAGCTGTACGCGATGCTCGAGGTCATGGCGCGGCACCTCGCGCGCGCGGGCGTGTTCGCGTTGGACGCGCTCACCGAAGGCGCGAACGCCGACGAGCACCGCGCGCGCCCGATTCCTCACTTGAGAGATCGCGCTGACGCCATTCACCCGCTCTCGCCGCTGCGGTTGTCGCCGCAGACGCTCGATGACGCGTTGGCTTCGGTGGGGCTCGAGCCGCGCGAGCGCTATGCGGACTTCAGTGAAGCTCCTTTCACGCCGACTTCAGGGCTGCAGATCGTCGTTGGCGGCGCCTTCGACGTCCCGGGAAGCTGTTGATCAAGCGTGCGCCGGCGCCAGCTGCGTGACGCTGTCGGCCAGCAGCTCATCGACCAGCGTCAGCAGCGCCGCGAGCCAGTGCTCCTGCGCGTGACGCATGCGCTCGGCGCGCCGGCTCTCGGCGACCTCGTCAGGCTCCGCGAGTTCTTCGAGCTCGCTGCGCACTGCTTCGGCCTCGAAGGCCAGCAAGGTCGTGCTCGACGCGGCCGCGCGCGTCAGGCGAAGCGTCTGCGCCGTGGCCCAGGGCTCGAAGCTCTCGAACTGCTCATTCGAGCCATCGAACATGGCGGAGATTTCATTGAAGGCGGGAACCAGGTGGCGGCGAACAATCGACATGGTCACGTTCGATTGCAGCCCTCGCGCCAAGCCAGTCTCCGAGCGGAGCTCAGGTTCGCTCCGTGGGTCTGCGGGCTCGGGCGAGTACGCGGTGACACCAGCCCGGCTTCCCAATAGGGAGTCGGCGCCCCGTGAAGTCCATCCTCCTCATTCGCTACAGCGCGCTGGGTGACGTGGTGCTCGCGACCAGCGTGGTGGAGCCGCTGCGCGCGAAGTTCCCCGGCGTTCGCATTGAGTGGGTGACGTCGAAGGCCTACGCCGGGCTCCTCGAGGGGGTCGTCGAGCGTGTCATTCCCTTTTCGCGTGACCAGCGCGCGGCGGTGCTCGCCGAGGTGAAGGGCCGCTTCGACCTCGCCATCGATCTGCAGAACAAGCTGTGGTCGGGGCGCGTGGCGCGCGCGGCCGCTCCTGCGCGGCTCCGCTTCGTGCGACGTACGGCCGTGCAGGCGCTGGCGTCGTTGCTGGGTCAAGACACGGTGCTCGACGGTGAACACGCGACCGCGCTGTACGCGAAGGCCGCGCAGGTTGAAGCGCCCGGCGCGCTTCGGCTCTCTGCGCTGCCACAAGCGCGCGCCGCCGAGCTGATCCCCGATGGCGAAAAGTGGGTCGCCGTCGCGCCCGGCGCCGCGTGGGAAACGAAGCGTTGGCCTGCGGAGCGGCTCGCGCAGGTCGCGAGTTCCCTGTGTGCCGATGGCTACAAGATTGCGCTCGTCGGCGGCCCGATGGACGGCGCGCTGCTCGACGTGCTGCGGCCTCACGCCGACGTCGATCTCTCTGCTGAGTCACTCCCCGTCCTGGCCGCCGTGTTGGCGCGCGTGGCGCTGCTCGTCGGCAACGACTCGGGCCTCGTTCACGTCGCGACGGCGCAGGGTACGCCAGCGGTCGCGCTCTTCGGGCCGACGTCGGTCAAGCGCTGGGGCCCGAGCGAGCCGGGCATCGCGGTGTCGTTGGGCTTGTCGTGTTCACCGTGCAGCAACCACGGCACGCGTCGCTGCCCGCTGGGTCACCACGACTGTCTGCAGAAGTTGAGCGTCGAGCAGGTGCTCAGCGCGGCGCGCGATCGGCTGAGTCGAGGCAGATCGTCACCGGCCCGTCGTTGATCAACGCGACCTTCATGTCGGCGGCGAACACGCCTTCTTCTACCGTGAGCCCCAGCGCGCGCGCCTTCTCGCAGAACAGCGCGTAGAGCCGCTTCGCTTCGTCCGGCGCCATGGCGTCGATGAAGCTCGGCCGGCGACCCTTCTTCGTGTCGGCGTAGAGCGTGAACTGGCTGACCGCGAGCATCGCCTTCGAAGTCTCGAGCAGCGACTTGTTCATCTTGCCGGCGTCGTCTTCGAAGATTCGCAGCTGAGGAATCTTGTCGAGCATGAAGTCGAGGTCGGCCTCGGTGTCGTGCTTGCCGACGCCGAGCAGCACCAACAACCCCGCCCCGATTTGCCCGGTGACGCGCCCGTCGACAGTGACCGACGCTTCTTTCACGCGTTGAAGAACGGCGCGCATTCACTTCCCCGACGGCAAGGTGACGCTCCACACCTGCTGCTTCGCGTCGACCGGTGACTTCACGTACTTCACCTTGAGCTTTTCGCCTTCGTCGCGACCCACGGTGTTGCCTTCGGGCAGCTTCTTGCCGCGCTGCGCGACGTACGCGAGCAGATCGTAGAAGAACTCGAGCTCGCCGCCGTTCACGCGCTTCGACTTGAGCAGCAGGTCAGGCAACCCGAGCTGCCGCATGCCCAGCGACAACAACTCGTAGCCCGTCTTGCTGCTCGCGATGGAGACGCCGACCCAGATGGGCAAAGGCAGTTCGCTCTGCGCGATGTCGACGACGAAGTCGGGGTGGTGCGTGGCGCGGGCCTCACCCCAGTACACGCCGACGGCAGCGGTCGCGCGCACCAGCACTGCGACGAGCCGCGTGAAGACGATGAAGTTCTCGAGCGACGGCGCCAGCCCACCTTCGACGACGGCCAGGTGTGCGCGGTGCTCGGGGAGCGTCCAGCTGCCGTTGAGCGCGCTCAAGCTGTGCTCGGTGGCGCCGTCGGCCTCCCCGTTCGGTACGGGCGCCCACATCAACATCGCCATGGCCTGCACGTCGCCGCAGGTGAGCGTCACCGCGTCTTTGTCGTCGTTGAACTCGAGCGTCACCTTGCCGAGGTCAGGGAAGGTCTTGAGCGCCGATTCGAGCGACTTCTTCGTGGGCAGCGCGTTCTTCGAGAGCAACACGAAGCACATGTGAGGACTGGGCTTTTTGGCCATGGAGCGGCTCCTAACTCGGGTCTTCAAACTTCTTCACCGGAATCGCGGCGGTGCCTTCACACACGGTTCCTACCTTCTGCTCGCGAGACGCCATTCCGGCGCCTGCGAATACGGAGATCACCAGCATGTTTGGAATTCTCATTGGCACGTTGAGCCTCATCGGCTTCGTGAAGGTCTGGCGCGGGGGCCGTCACGGCTTCGGAGGCGGCCGCCGTCGGTGGATGTTCCGCCGCCTCTTCCAGCACCTCGACACCACGCCGGGTCAGGAGAAGGTCATCGCTTCAGCAGCTGAAACTGTCGAGCGCGCGGCGTGGCAGGCGCGAGACCAGGTCTTCAATTCACGCGCTGACTTCGCCAAAGCCATGCGCGGCGAGCAGTTCGACTCGGCTGCGGTGAACGAGCGCTTCGAAGCGCAGCAGCTCTCGCTCGACGAAATGAAGAAGGCGCTGCGTGAGGGCTTCCAGTCGGTCCACGAGGCGTTGAGCCCCGAGCAGCGCAACCGTCTGGCCGACCTCATCGAGTTCGGCCCGGCGCGCATGCACGGCTGCGGCGGTCGCGGCCGCTTCGGCCACCACAACCACAGCTACCGCCCGTCTGCCGTCAACCTCTGATCAGAAAGGTCACACACCATGCGTCGCATTCTCCTCGTCATTCTCGGTTTCGGTGTCTTCGCCGGTTTCGGTTCGGCCTTCGCGAGCGCTCGTTGGCACGCGCGGCATCACGGCGGCGGTTGTGAAGATCGCCAGGCGCGCTTCGAGCGGCAGAGCACCAACGTGACGCCGCTCGTCGCGCCGACCGTCGTCGTACCTCAGGCCGCACCTGCGCCCGCGCCGGCTCCGTACGCCGCGCCGGCTCCGCAGATCTTCGTCATCACCGTGCCGTCGGGAGCGCAGCAGGCGCCCATCGTGGTGCCGATGCCCACCGCTGCACCTGCTCCGGCGGCCGCGCAGTAACCCGCTTCGCGCGGGGACCAGGAGGTAAGGTCCATGGACACGATGGCATCACGCGTACTCCTCATCGATGACGACGCCCGCCTCCCCGATTTGCTCCGTGAGTACATGGAGCAGAACGGAGTCGCGCTCAGCCACGCAGTCGACGGGGCGCGAGGGCTGTCGATGCTGGAGCAGGGCGCTTACGACGCCGTGCTCCTCGACGTGATGATGCCGGGCATGGACGGGCTCGAGGTCTGCCGCCGCATTCGCGGCAAGAGCAACGTGCCCGTCATCATGCTCACGGCGCGCGGTGATGAAACAGATCGCGTGGTGGGCCTCGAGTTGGGCGCCGACGACTACATCGGCAAGCCGTTCAGCCCGCGTGAGTTGTTGGCGCGGCTGCGCGCGGTGCTGCGGCGTTCACGCCCTGAAGTGATGAGCGAGCAGATCGCCGTCGGCGACATCACCGTCGACGTGCCGGCGCGCATCGCCACCAACAAGGGCGCGGCGGTGGACCTCACGGGCATCGAGTTCGACATTCTCGTGGCGTTGGTGCGCCGCGCTGGCCGCGTGGTGCCGCGTGATGCGTTGTTGTCTGAAGCCGGGCGCAGCGACGTGGTGGTGGGCGAGCGCACGGTCGACGTGCACATCAGCCACCTGCGTCAGAAGCTGGGCGACGACCCTCCGAAGTTGATCAAGACGGTCCGTGGCGTCGGCTACGTGCTGACCAAGGACTGAAGATGTTCCGACACCCGAGTCACCACCATCACCGCCGGCGCATGGGGCCCATCGGCACCTTTGTGCGCGCGAAGTTGCGGCGTCGCATTTTTGCGTGGTTCCTCGGCGGCGTGGTGCTCACGGGCATCGCGGTGTCGTTGGTGATGCTGCTCGTCGCGCGCGTGCAAGACCCCGAGTGGGCGCGCACGTGGGACGGCACGCAGGGCTGGGTCGGCAAGCAGTTCGCCACCAGCTGGAAAGACCCCGCGGCGCGGGAGCGGTTCGCGCGTGAAGCGGCGACTGATCTCGGGGCGAACGTCGACCTTCACGACGCAGGCGGCGCGCGCTTCTTCTCGACTGGCGAGCCGTGTCGCCGCGCGATGATTGAAGCGCCCATCGTCGACGACGGCGCCATCGTCGGGGCGGTGAAGATCTGCCTCATGCACAACCACAACAATGGTTGGCGCTGGTTGATCACCGCCGTCGTGTTCCTGCTCGCGGTGTGGAAGCTGTCGGGCAAGGTGGCGCGCCGTCTCGCCAGCCCGCTCGACGAGCTGGCCGAGGTCGTGCGGCGCATTGGCAAAGGTGAGCTCTCTGCACGCGCGGTGCGCGCGTCACATGAACCTGACGAAATCGGCGTGGTGGCCGACGCGGTCAACGACATGGCGGCGCGCATCGAAAAGCAGCTGGCTGATCAACGCGAGCTGCTGGCGACCGTCTCGCACGAGCTCCGCACGCCGCTGGCTCGGCTGCGAATCATCTCGGAGATCGCGCGCGACACCGGCGCCACGGCGCGCACCTTCGACGAACTCGATCGCGAAGTCGTGGAGATGGACGCGCTCGTCGGCGAGTTACTCGCGAGCTCTCGCCTCGAGTTCGGCCAGGTGAACAAGCGCGAACTCTCGGTGCGCGACATCTCTGCGCGCGCGATTGAACGTGCGGGTATCGCGGCGACCGCGTTGTCGGTCAGCGGAGAAGGTGACGTTCTGCAAGGTGACCCCACGCTGCTGCAGCGCGCTCTCGCGAACCTCTTCGACAACGCGAAGAAACACGGGCAGGGGGCTGACGCGCTCGAGGTGAACGTCGCCGCGAACGAGGTGCGCTTCGACGTGCTCGACCGCGGCCCCGGCATCACGGGTGATGGCGCGGCGCTCTTCGAGAAGTTCAACCGCGGCCAGAACGGTGAAGGCGCCGACGGGCTGGGCCTGGGCCTGGCGCTCGTCAAACGCATCGCGCTCGCGCACGGCGGCACGGTGTGGGCGCAGGCGCGTGAAGGTGGCGGCGCACGCGTGGGCTTCTCGTTGAAGCGGTGAGTCGTTGCGCACGTGCAGGCTGCGGGGTGTGATGTCCACCGTGCGCCGACTGCTCGTGTTGATCAGCCTCTGGGCGCTGCCGTCGTTCGCGGTGGTGGTGCCTGCGGACCTCGGCATTGGCCCGTCGGCGTTCTGGTTCTTCGGCCCGCTGACTGAGAATCGCGGCGGCGTGCCGCACTTCGCGCTCGCGTTCGACCTCGCCGCCGTCATCGACCGCGATTGGATCCTCGACCACCCGCAGTCGATTCCCCCTCAGTACCGGGGCATGGCCGACAAGGTCACGCAGCTGCGCGTCGGGCCGTCGATCTTCATTCCGTCCACGCTCTACGTTTCACCTCCGATTGATCCGCTCGGCAGCGTCGGCCTCTTCGGCGCGTCGTGGACGCCGCTCGGCCTCACGCTGCTCAACGTCGGGCAGAAGAGCGCGCGGTTGTGGAAGCAGACCCCCGTGCGCTTTCTGGTCGACGCCGAGCTGCTGCTCACCGCCCTCGTCATCTTCAATACGCAGGGCCTCGCGGGTATCCCCACCACGTTCTTTCTTCGACCCGGCGCGCAGCTCAAGGTGCAGACGTTGATCAACCTGAGCGAAGACGTGCTGCTCGGCATCGGCGGAGGCGCGCAGATCTACGTGCCTCAACGCCTCGGTACCTTCATTGAGTTCGGGCCGTTGAACGAAGCCATCTTCGTCACCGCCTTCGCCTTCTTGCAGTTGCACTTCCGTTTCCCCTACGACGTGAACCTCTGAAGGAACACCATGCCCATTCGCTCCACTACCGGCCCTTCCGTCGTCAGCCCCACCACGCCGAGCACGCCTGCGGCTCCGGTCGCGCCTGCGCGTACGAATTCGTGGACGGGGCCTGCGGGCCCTGCCGTACGTGACGCGTTCAAGACCGTCGCCGGTGGGCTCAAGAATGCGGGCCCGTCGAACTACGAGCTGGTGCCCGGTCGCTACCCCGACGCGGTGCCGCTGACTGCCGTGCTGTCGGCCGTCTCTGCGTCGCCGCAAGGGCAGGCCGCCATCAACAAGATCCTCGACGAGGTGAAGGCGAAGACGGGCATCGCGATTCCGCCTGAGCTCCGCGCCGAAGTGCTCTCGAACCCGGCGGCGTTGACCAACGTGCTCGAGCTGACGCCCGGCCAGCTCAGCGGAGGCATCGCCGCGCTCAACGCCGCGCATCAGGCCGGCACGTTGAAGCCCTCGGAGCCCGTGAAGCTGTTGCTGCCGCAGCAGTTCGACCTCTCGAACCTCGATTCAGTCGACGCGCCGCGCCCGCCGTCGACGCTCAAGGAGCTCGCGCCGGGCCTCTTTCAGGGCGACCTGCCGAGCGCCACTTCTGACGCGCAGGTCAAGCGCAACCGCGTGCTCGCCGAGGTCTTCGGCCGGCTCTCGAACAACCCCGGCCTCGCTGACGGCGAGAAGTTCTCTGTCACGCACAACGGCCAGTCGTTCACGAAGCTCGATGACTTCGTCGGCGCGTTGAAGGCCGACGGCTACGAGGTCAACGTCAGCTTCGAGCAACGCGTAGCGAACTTCTCGAACCTGAAGACCGCAGTGCCGGGCTCGAACCCTCCGAAGTTCCTCGACGTGCCCGCGCCGTTGATGATCAAGACGGGCATCAAAGACGGCCTCGGTAAAGAAGCCGTCGTGCCCGCCGTGCACTCGGAAATGCTGGTGTCCATCAAGGGCCCGAAGTTCAACGCCGACCTCAAGTACTACCAGGGCACCAGCGGCACCGGCTTCTTCGGGCGCGGCGTGCACGCTGACCCGTCGTGGTGCGGCCGCTCCACCCAGGCGCAACTGAAGGGCGACGACGCGCTCAAGGCCATCTCGCTCGCCGGTGCGTTCACCGATGTCGTCAACACCACCGCGAAGGCGAAGAACCTCTACGCCGACGGGTACGGCGTCACCGGCGTGTGCAACGACTCGGTGGCCGTGGTGCAGCAGGCCGTCACCGGTCGCGCCGACGCGTACCCGCTGCTCATGAAAGACAGCGTGCTCGCCGAGGCCATCACCGCGCGCCTCACCGACGCCGACAAGAGCGACGACAAGAGCTACCGCGCGCTTCGTGCGGCCATGCGCGAGCTGCCCTCCGACACGCGCAAGAACGAGAGCCAGCAGCGTCGTGCGCTCGCCTCGCTGCCCTGGGAGGCCGGGCGTGAACCGTTCGCGAGTTCTGAAGAAGCGCGCCGAATCCTCAGTCAATAAAGGTGGTTGCGTGTCAGGCAACCTGACACGCACCTGCGCCGACAACTGGAAGTCATGAACGTTCTTCGCAGCCTCGCCCGAGATCTCTGGAACGTGCTCGACGTGGGCAAGGCGTCGCGGCCTGAGGCCGGCGCGAAGACGCTCGACGCGGTTCGGCAGAAGGCCGTGCCCAGCGTGCTGGGGCTCTCGCGGTTTCGTGACGGCTTCGAGCAATTCCCTCAGGGCGCGACGGGCACGTTGCGCGCGCTCGCTTCAGAACGCGCGTTTCGCCCGGCCTTCACGTCTGCGCAGCTTCAGCGAGACGGCTTCGAGCGCGGAGGCCGCGCGCCGGTCGATCTCTCGGGTGGCGTGAAGCCCCAGTTTCAGGTGACCGAGCAGGCGCCCGCACCGGCGGTGGACGCGAGCAACGGCTTCATCGCTTCTCTTGATGACGTGGCCAGCCTGCTCGGCTGATCAGCTCAAGACCTTCAACGGCGACCCTTCGCGCTTCTTGAGCCCGACTGACTCGGGCCCTTCGGTCTCGAGGCCCAGCGCCATTTCCAGCAGGTCGATGAGCTGCGCGCGCGAGTCGGTGTCGTCGGCCGAGAGCACCACCAGCTCGACCGGCAAGCGGTCTTCAGGCTTCACCGGCTCCGCTTCGAGCGGCTTGCCATCGGGGCCGAGCTCTTCGACGAGCAGGTCTCCGTCACGGTGGATTGAATAGCGGCGGTGCATGAAACCCTCATAGCAGCACCAGCTGGCCTACGCTGCTCGTCGTGCCTGTTCCGCTCTCGCAGCTCGCGATGAAGTTCTTCGTCAAACCGCTGCCCGGCGCCGCGCCCACCGTGCCCGGCCTCGTGTGGGAAGCCCCGCCGAGCGGCTCGTCAGAGTCAGGTCACTGGGAAACGACGGGCGCCGGTCAGGCGCAGGCGCGGCCGACCGCTGCCGAGCCGCTGGTCTTCTTCGTCGAGAAGGGCACCAGCGCCAACAACCCGTTCGCCATGGGCATCACCGTGGGCCGCGTCGAGAGCAACGACGTGGTCGTCGACGACGCTTCGGTCAGCCGCTTTCACGCGTGGCTGCAGCAAGACGAGCGCAGCGGCGACTGGAGCCTCACCGACGCCGAGAGCAAGAACGGCACGTGGGTCGACGGCGCGCAGCTCGCGGCGAAGCAGCGCGTGGTGCTGCGTGACGGCGCACAGCTCAAGTTCGGCGACGTGGTGATGCAGTTCTTTCTCGCCGACGCGCTCAAGGCGTTCATCGGCGAGCGTTACAAGTCGAACCGGTAACCCAGCCCTCGCACCGTGCGGAAGTGTTTCGGCGCATCGGGGTCGGGCTCGAACTTGGTGCGCAGCTGACTGACGAAGTTGTCGACCGTGCGCGCCGTGCCTTCGTAGCCGTAGCCCCACGCGCCCGAGAGCAGCTCGTCGCGGTTGTACGTGTGCCCCGGGTTGCGCACGAAGAGCTCGAGCAGCTTGAACTCCTGCGCCGTGAGCTCGATGGCCGTGCCTGCGCGCGCGACCGTCTTGGCGTTCAAGTCGACGACGGTGTCAGAGAACCGAACGCTCGCTTCATCGCGCGTGCGTCGGCGCAGCACCGCCCGAATGCGCGCGAGCAGCTCCTGCAGGCCGAACGGCTTGACGACGTAGTCATCGGCGCCGAGGTTGAGGCCCATCACGCGATCGGTCTCGACCCCTTTGGCAGTCAGCACCACCACGGGCACCGCGTTGCCGCGCCGCTTGAGCTCCTCGAGCACCTCGAAGCCGTTCATCTGCGGCAGCATGACGTCGAGCACCAGCAGGTCAGGGCGCTCGTCGAGCACCTTCTGCAGGCCCGTGCGACCGTCCTGCGCCTGGAGCACTTCGTAGCCCTCGAAGCGAAGGCTCATGGACAACCCCGTCAGAATCGAGAGGTCGTCTTCCACCACCAGAATTCGAAGCTTCTCGTCGCTCATGTCGCCACCGGCAGGTGAATGCGGAAGGTAGAGCCCTCGCCCGGCGTGCTGTCGACCGAAATCCACCCGTCGTGGGCCTGCACGATGCGCTGCGCGATGGACAAGCCGAGCCCCGACCCTTCCGTCGCGCGAGAGAGCAACGTGTCGACGCGGTAGAAACGGTCGAAGATTCGTTTCTGTTCCGCGCGCGGAATTCCGACGCCGTGATCTTCGACCTCCAGCACCACGAAGTCGTCGTCGCGCAGGCCGCGCAGCTCGATGCGCTGGTCGTCGGCCTTCGAATATTTGTACGCGTTCTGCAGCAGGTTCAGCAGCGCGCCGGCGAGCGCGTCTTTGTCGACCTCGATGTCACCGAGTGCCGGCGCGACGGTGATGACGAGGTTCGGCGGCGAGCCGATGCGCTGCGCCTGAAAGGCAGAGACCGCTGAGTCGACGAGCGCCTGCGCCGGGAGCTTCTCTTTCCGGTACTGCTTCTTGCCGCTCTCGATGCGCGACCAGTCGAGCACCGACTCAATCATTCCCGAGAGCCGCGCCGTCTCTTTCGAGAGCAGGTCCAGCACGGTCTGCATTTCTTGCTGATCTTTCACGCGGCCCAGCGCCAGCATCTCGATGAACATGCGAATCGAGGTGAGCGGCGTGCGCAGCTCGTGGCTGACCAGCGACACGAAGTCGGTCTTGAGCCGCGAGAGTTTGGCTTCGCGGTACAGCGTGCGGCCCGTGTAGATGACGCCCATCGCGAGCGTCACGTAGAAGAGCGCGAGCAACACGCTGTAGACGACGCGGTTTCGGGTCGACGCTGCGGCGACGGGGTCTTCACCGGTCGCCTGCACCACGAGTCGGAAGTCCTGCAGCGGTGCTGGCAGCAGCGAGCTCGAGAGCTCCGGAGGCCCGAGGGCCGCCTCGCGCGCTTCGGTGACGCCTGAAATGAAGCGCGCCACCACGCCCTCGGGCGGTGCTTCCCGTTTCACCGGTAACAGCACGAAGCGCGCCTCTTCACCCGGCGGTGTCACCTGCGCGCCGATGTGTTCGACCAGCTTCGCCACTGCAGGTGAAGACAGCTGCGCACCGGCGACGTGCTCGTCGTCACGCGCTGCCGCGAGCAGAAACGTGCCCTGCGGCGAGGTGACAGAAAAGATGAGCGGCTTGCGTGGAATCACCGCGAGCTCCGGGCCCAGCGCTTTGACGGCCGTGGCAATGCGCGCGTCTGTCGACTCGACTTCTCCGGCCCGAACGCTGAAGCCGACGTCGGTGAGTCGCTCCCCGTTGCGCTCGAGCACCAGGGTCGGGTTGGTCGAGGTCACCGCAGCGTTGGCGAAGGCCTCGAGCAGGTCCGCCTGCACGCTCGCCAGCCGCCCCGACCACACCGCCTCGAGCCGCTTTTCGACGGCGGCACGCTCGTTGACGATGGCCACCACGCCGAAGCCCGAGAGCCCGGCCGACGGCAGCACGACGAGCAGAATCAGCAGCGTGAACGTGCGCCGAAATGAAAGGAAATCGGCGCTGGCGGGCCCGGCCATGCGCAGCTTCTTGCACACCGCTCCTGCACTTTCCTGCGCAGTGGCGGAGCGACGCGGGTTCCAACCGGCAACAAAGGTTCGTGTCTGGGCGCTGGCCTCGGCGGGCACACGATCTGCACACTGGGCCTCGCGTTTCGGCGCTCAGTTGAATTTGAGGGGTTTGCACGCCGTATCGGAAAAAGTCGCTCGCAGAGCCTGACATCGATGGCAGGGCATGGCTGTCAGGCAGCAGGCGGGGCAAGATGTTGCGGTTCTTTCTCGTCTAGGCGCTCTCGAAGTTCTTCGAGGCGGGGGTCACATGAACTGGTTCAAGCGATCGATGGTGGTGGGCGCAGTGGCGGCGGCGATGGCGTTCTCGGGCTGCACGCCGGCGGGCAACTCGGCGGCTGCGCGTGCCTCGGGCTCGTTGGCCCTCTCGAATGACGACTCGACGGTGTACGCGGTCGACACCGACAACGGTGTGCTCGCCGTCATCAACCCCAAGACGAAAGAAGCGCGCGCCGTGAAGGTCGGCGAGCAGCCGGCGCGCGTCATCGTCGACGCCAACGACACCGTGTTCGTCAGCAACCGCGGCAGTCGCAGCGTGTCCGTCATCCGCGCTGGCGACACCGTCGAATCGGCCCGCATTCCCGTCGGCGTCGAGCCCACGGGCATGGCGATTACGCCCGACGGCAAGACGCTGCTCGTCGTCTCGGCGACCTCGCTCGATCGCGTGGACCTCGGCACGTTGACCGCCATCGACATCGGCACCCTCGAAAAGAAGTGGGACGTCGAGGTCGGCGAAGAGCCCCGCGCCGTCGCGGTCGTCGCTGGCAACCGCGCGCTCGTCTCGCTCTACAAGCAGGGCGAACTGGTCGAAGTCGACCTCGCGTCGGGCAAGACCATCAGCGCCAAGACGGGCATCTACGAAGCCGCCAACGCTACGCGCCTCGACTCGGCGGGCAACAACGTGGGCACGGTGGGCATCTCGAGCTTCCGCCCGCGCGCGATGAACGACCTCATCGTCACCGACGACGGCAAGCGCGTCTTCGCTCCGGTCGTCTGGGCGCGTGAAGACGCCATCGGTCGCAGCCCGAGCCGCTTCGGCGGGTATTACGCGGCCGGCGGCCCCTGCAACATCGGCGCGGTCGCCACGGCCGGCATCGTGACCGTCGACACCGGTGGCTCGCCGCAGCCGCAGGTCGACGACCTGACTTCGTGCTTCACCACCGGCACCAACTCGTCTTCGAAGAACTTCCCTTCCAGCACGCTGGCGTCTGCGTCGGCGGGCGCTGACGCGGCCATTCAGGGCCCGACTGCCGGCGTGCTCGACCCGTCGGGTGAGTGGCTGATGGTGCTCTCGCGTGAGTCGAAGAACCTCTCGTTCATGCCGGCGTGGAAGCGCTCGGGCACGAACATTGACTTCGAGACCACCGGCACGTCGATTCGTACGGTGCAGAAGATCGAAGGCGCTGGCGCCGACGGCATCGCCGTCTCGGCCGACTTCCTGCGCGCGTACGTCTACAGCCAGTTCGACCACAAGCTGGAGATCTTCGAGAGCAAGGGTACGGGCGCCAACGCGGTCATCGTGCCCATCGACACCATCGTCGTCGCGCAAGACGTGGCCGGCATGACGCCCGCGCAGATTGAGGGCCGCAAGCTCTTCTTCGACGCGAAGGACACGCGCATGAGCTCCACGCAAACGACGGTGGCGTGCAGCACCTGCCACCTCGAAGGTCGTGAAGACGGTCACGTGTGGAACTTCCCCGACGGCGCGCGCCAGACGCCTTCGCTCGCGGGCCGCAAGCTGCTCTCGACAGCGCCCTTCCACTGGAGCGGCGAGTTCGGCTCCATCGACGAGTTCAACGCGCACACCATCATCGAGCGCATGGGCGGCAGCGGCCTCGACAACTCGGCGGCTGCGAAGCTCGACGCCTTCATCGACACCATGCCGCTGCCCGAGAACCCGCTGCGCGTCGCCATGGCGAACACCGACCTCGAGGCGCGCGGCCAGGCAGCCTTCCAGAAGGCCGAGTGCGGCACGTGCCACTCGGGTGACGCGCTGACCAACAACACCAACGCCGACGTCGGTACGCTCCGCACGCTGGGCGCGAACCCCGACAACGGTGTCGTCGAGCGCCTGGGCTTCAACGTGCCGTCGCTGCTGGGCATTGGCCGTACGGCTCCGTACCTCCACGACGGCTCGTCGCTCACGCTCGACGCGCGCGTGACCTCCGGCGATTCGCTGCACGGCAAGGCCGCGGTGTTGAACGCGCAGGAAAAAGTCGATCTCGTTGCGTACCTGAAGTCGCTGTGAGTCGTGGCAGGCTGTGGCGCGCATGAAGCTCGTCACCCTGTTCGCGTCGCTGGGCGTGCTCCTCTCAGGGGCCGCCTTCGCGCAGGCGCCTGAAGAAGAGTGGGCGCCGCCTCCCGTTTCAAGCCAGCCGTCTCTTCCCACCGTCGCGCCTGAGCCGGAGCCTGTCGTTCAGCCTGAGCCAGCGTGGGCACCACAGGCGCCACTTCAAGCGCGGCCCGAAGTGCTGGCGCGCGTGCGGCCGGCTCAGCAACGCAATGAAGTCTCGACCTTCGGAGCCACGCCGCTGGGGAGCGGCAACCGGGGTCAGTCTGTCTTGCTGGGCTTCCCGCTCGTCGACGTACGCGCGCTGTTCGGCGTGGGGGAGCGCGTCGACCTCGGCATCGGCTTCGACACGTATTTCTTCATGATGAATCAGCCCAAGGCCGTGGTGCGCGTGAACTTCGTGCGCACGCCCGCGGTGTCGCTCGGGGCACAGCTCGAGGGTGGCTACGCGTTCTTCACGCAGCGCGCGACGCTCGAGTCACGTGGCTCGCGGTGGCTCTCGGGCCGTCGCAACGTGAACATCAACCCGTCGCTGGTGCTCTCGATTCAAGGGCCGTCGCCGCGCGCGCCGCGGGTGTTCTTCTCGGCGCACTACCTGCTCACGCTCGACTTTGAAGGCTACGCGTCGTCGCCGCTGGGGGGGCTGCCGCCTGCGGTCATCGTCGGGCACAACGGTGGAGTGATGGGTGGCGCTGAGCTGCCGTTGTCGTCGCGCACGGCGTTCGTCTTTCGCTTCGGGCTCGACGTTCACGGGCGCGACGTCGACTCCATCGTGATGCCGACCGGTGGCGTCGGTCTCGTGACTTCACTCTGACCAAAGCGCGCTACAACGCTGGCCCCATGAAGAAGGCCACGGTCTTAGGTGCAGGCAGCTTCGGCACGGCGATGGCGCAGGTGCTCTCTGCCAACTTTGAACACGTCGCGTTGTGGGGGCGTGATGCTGCGCTCGTCGACACGCTCAACGCCACGCATCAGAACCAGAACTACCTGCCCGGGCTCGCGCTCTCGGAGCGCATCGTCGGGCACACGCAGCTCGACGAGGCGCTGAGCGGCTCGGAGCTCGTCATCGTCGGGACGCCGTCGCAGGCCACGCGCGATTTGTTGGGCCGCGCGCACGAGCTGATTCCCACGGGCGTGCCCATCGTCACGGTCGCCAAGGGCATCGAGAACGGCACGCTGTGCACCATGACCGAAGTGCTCGAGCAGTCGTTGCCCGAGCGCTGCCACCCGCATGTCGCGGTGCTCTCGGGCCCGTCGTTCGCGCGCGAGATGGTGCTGCGCATGCCCACCGTCGTCACCATCGCGGCGCGGCACGAAGAGACCGCGCGGGTCGTGCAGCCCATGTTGGCCAGCGAGTGGTTCCGCACCTACAGCTCGAGCGACGTGGTGGGCGTGCAGGTCGGCGGGGCGCTCAAGAATGTCATCGCCATCGCTGCGGGCATGGGTGACGGGCTCGGGCTCGGGCACAACACGCGCGCGGCCATCATCACGCGGGGCCTCGCCGAGATTTCGCGCATCGCCGTGAAGATGGGCGGCAACCCGCTCACGCTCGCGGGCCTCGCGGGCATGGGCGACCTGGTGTTGACGTGTACCGGCGAGCTCTCGCGCAACCGCAAGGTCGGCATGGAGCTGGGCCGTGGTCGTTCGCTCGACGACATCTTGAAAGAAATGAAGCAGGTCGCTGAGGGGGTGAAGACGGCGAAGAGCGCGAGAGATCTGGCGCTCAAGGTGGGCGTGGAGTTGCCCATCTGCGAGCAGGTGTACCGGATTGCCTGGGAAGGCACGCCGCCGAAGACCGCGGTCGCAGCGTTGATGGGCCGGTCGCACAAGAGCGAGCTGGTGTAACGGAGACCATGATGCGGACGATTCATTTGACGGCGTTCACGCTGCTCGCGCTCGCGGGCTGCACTTGCGGCAACGACATCAACCGGCGCATTCCGAAAGTCGAGGTCATCGACGCCGACGGCAACGCGCGGCAGATGGTCGAGTTCGGGCAGGTGCAGCTCAACCTCACGGCCACCAAGCCCGTGCGCGTGCGCAACGGCGGCAGCGGCACGCTTGAAATCTCGGCCGTCGCGCTCTCGAACCCACGCTTCGCGTCGACGCTGGCATTGCCCACGTCGATTGCCCCGGGCGACGAGCTCATGCTCGGCTTCACGTTCACGCCCGACACCGCTGATCAACGCGAGCTCGGCCAGGCGACGTTGACCACCAACGACCCGAGCACCGGCATGGTGTCGCTGTCGCTCGCGGGCACCGGCGTCGCCGCCACCGCCATCGCCTCGCCGCGCGCGTTCGACTTCGGCGACGTCTACGTCGGTGAAATGAAGACGCTGACGTTCTCGCTCACCAACTCGGGTTCGAACGAGCTGCCGGTGACGAGCGCGAAGTTCAGCATGGCGTCAGACCCGACGGTGACCGCCGACCTCACGCCGCTGGTGAAGACGCTCGCAGGCGGCGAGTCGGTGATGGTCAGCCTGCGCTTTGCGCCCACGGTGGCCACCACGCTCGGTGGCTCGCTCGACATCGTGCTGCCAGACGGCGTCGGTAACCTCAGCCTCCCTATTGCGGGCAAGGGCATCGCCGCAGCGCCGAAGCTCTGCTTCCGCTTCGAGGGCTCGCCGCTCGAGTCGTGCACCGACGGCAGCCAGGGCATGAACTTGAACGTGGCCTTCGGCACGCTGTGCGACGCGCGCGTGTACCCGCCCGACGCCGGGCTGAACTGTGAGCTCGACGGTGGCGCGGTGCCCTACGAGCGACGCGGCAGCTTCTACGTGCGCAACGAAGGCAACACGCCGGTGGCCTACACGTTGGGCATCACCGCCGGGCAGCCGCAGCGCTGCGACGGCGGCGCCACCATCGACTTCGAGTACGCCAACGCCCCGACGCTCGCCGACGGCGGCGCGCAGCCGAGCTTCATGGTGCCCAGCTTCAAGTTGCCCATGGCGGTCACCGACCCGACGCCGTGGGAAACCGCGCCTGTCGCCGTCACCTACCGCGCGCGCTCGGCGTGCCGTGGCGGTGACGACTCAGACCTCTCGACCATCGTGTGGACGCGCCAGGGCGAGCCGCTGGGCACCATGCGCCGGCCCAGCACGATGCTCGCCACCATGACTGGCGGCTCCATGCTCTCGAACCCGGAGCCGTTCCCGCTCACCTTCACGGGCAACCGGCCGCTCCCGGCTGACGCGCGGCTGGCCTCGAATACCGGCGACGGGCCGGTGCGGTTGCTCGCCGTGTCGCTGCGCCAGTCGTCAGACGGCGGCACCACGCCCGACACCGACTGCGCGACGGTGACGTCCGGCCCGTGTCAGTACTTCCAGTGGTTGTCGGGGCCCGCGGTGCCCACGCTGCTCGAAGGCACGAACGTGCCGGGTGACCCGGTGGACAAGGTGCTCGGCCGCATCGCCTACGGCACGTGGACCATCGACCCTTCGACCGACGCGGGCTTCTACCAGCCGCCGTCTCAGGAGCAGCGCATCTGGGCCATCGTGGAGACCAGCGACCCCTACGAGCCGACGGTCACCGTGCCCATCATCGGCCGTATGCAGTGACCGCGCGGGGCTTCACGCGGTGAGGCCCTTCATGCGCCAGGTGGTCACGCGCGAGGTGTCGGTGCGCGACTCGACGATGTTCGCGTCGGCCATTTCTTCGAGGAGCTTGAGCATGCGCCCACCGGGAATCTCGAGCGACTTGGCGAGGCGGTCGGCCGTCATGCCGTACACCTCGCGGCGCAGCAGGCGAATGATTTCGCGCTTGGTCTCGGCCTTCTTGAGCCCGTCGACGTCTTCCGTACGCCACGCCGAGATGACGCCGAACGCGATGAGCGCCACGACGCTGACGGCGATGATGGGGTAGACGACGTGGGTGTTGTTCTCGAGCCACTCGAAGTACCGCACGTACGCCGAGCCGACAGGCTTCACGTACCGCGGCGCTTCGCCGGGAATCTCGGGGAGCAACAAGAGGAGCCGTGCCAGCAGTACAGGAGTCACGGCCGAAAAGTGTACCCGGCCCTGCGGTCGAGAGAAGGTTTGAGGCCAAGTGGATCTCGTCATTGGTAACGCCACCGTCATCACCATGAACGCTTCGCGCGAAGTGCTGCGCGACGCTGAGGTGGTCATTCAAGGCAACCGCATCGCCCGCGTGGGGCCCGCTCGCAAGGGTCGCAAGTCGGGTGTTCGCCGCTTCATCGACGCGCGCGGGCAGGTCGTGTTGCCTGGCCTCATTCACAGCCATCTCCACGCGTGCCAGACGCTCTGTCGCAACCACGCCGACGGGCTCGAGCTGCTCGAGTGGTTGCGTGAGCGCATCTGGCCCTTCGAGGCCGCGCACGACGCGCAGTCGCTCCGGGCTTCGGCCGACGTCACGTTTCTCGAGTGCATTCGCTCGGGCGCGACCTCGGTGCTCGATATGGGCACCGTGCGCCACTACGACTCGGTCTTCGAGTCGGCGCGCGACGCGGGCATTCGCCTCGTCGGCGGCAAATGCATGATGGACGCAGGGCAGGGCGTGCCCGTCGGCTTGCGCGAGACCACCGCGGGTTCGCTCGCCGACTCGCTGCGCCTCATCGAGACGTGGCACGGGCAGGAAAACGGTCGGCTCCGCTACGCGCTGGCGCCGCGCTTCGTGCTCTCGTGCACCGAAGAGCTGCTCAAGAAGGTCGCGGCGATGGCCAAAGAGCGCGGGGTGCGCATTCACACGCACGCCTCCGAGAACGCCACGGAGTGCGACGTGGTTCGCCAGAAAACCGGCATGGACAACGTGGCCTACTTCAACCACCTCGGGCTGCTCGGTACGCAGACCACGCTGGCGCACTGTGTGTGGCTGACGGCCGAAGAGCAGAAGCTGCTGCGCGAAACGCAGACGCGCGTGGCCCACTGCCCGAGCGCGAACTTCAAGCTGGCGTCGGGTACCGCGAAGGTGCCCGAGATGCTCAAGCAGGGTATCACCGTGGGCCTGGGCGGCGACGGTGCGCCGTGTAACAACAACCTCGACATCTTCGTGGAGCTCCGGCTCGCGGCGCTCATTCACCTGCCGCGCACGGGCCCCACGTCGCTCTCGGCGATGCAGGCGCTCGAGATGGCCACGCTCAACGGCGCCAAAGCACTGGGCCTCGAAGGCGAAATCGGCGTGTTGCAAGAAGGCGCCAAGGCCGACGTCATCACCGTCGACCTGTCGTCGGTGCACAGCACGCCGCGCTCTGAAGACCCGGTTTCGACGTTGGTCTACTCGGCGCAGAGCAGCGACGTGCGCGACGTCATCGTCGACGGTCAGGTGCTGATGCGTGATCGCCGCCTGTTGACGCTGGACGAGGCCGCCATTCTGGACGCTGGGCGCTCCAACTCCGCGCGATTGCTCGCGAAGATGGACTGACACTTCACTGGCAGTCGCGCTGCCAGTGTCAGCATTCCGTCGGTTGGTCGGGAGAAATTCCCGAGCAAGGTCGGCACCTTGTCAAATGGTGTCGCCTTTGCTTAAGGCAGCGAGGAGTCACACACGTCGGGGTTTCCCGACGGCTCTTGCCGGGAGAGTTTTTGAGCGTGCGCAGCGTCGGGACAGCCGCTTTGGCGATGACGCTCGTGCTCTCGGGCTGCCAGTGCGGCATCGATCTCCCTCCGCCCGATGAAGACGCCGGCATCGTCGACGCGGGCGTGCGCCCCAGAGACGGCGGGCACGTCGTCATTCCGCCGGAGGTCTTCGACGCGGGGTGGGCCAAACACTTCGCCGGCGAAGAGTGCCCACCCGAGACGTACGGCAACCCCGACGGCGGCAGCGGCGCGGGCGCGTACGACGGCGGGTTCCGTCTGGGCATCTGCATCGTGTTGCACACGCTTTCGGCCGACGCACAGCTCGACGGCATGCCCGACACCAAGCCGGTGCTCACGCGCTTCCAGGGCAGCAACTACCAGTCTGAGCTGACGCGCACGCCGAGCTCGCAGGGGCAGCTGCAGGTGAAGGTCATGCGCAGCCGCTACGACATTCTGCGGCACCAGCCGGGCGGTGTGTGGCCGTACTTCGAAGGCTTCATCGACCACGGCTTCACCGACATGACGAGTGACCAGGCGCGCAGCTTCGCGGCGACCTCGCACCTGTTGCGCGGCGCGGTGCGCTTCGGCGGGCTGCCCTTCGTGCCCAACGGCTTCCCGCAAGACGTCTGGTTCGAAGCCTACGGCACGCCCGACTGGCAACAGTCGATGGTGACCAGCAACGGCGGCAGCTACGAGCTGCGCCTGCTCGAGGGCGTGTTCGCGCTCTACCTCTCGACGCCGGCGCTCTCGTTGTACGGCACCGAGCTGCGCAAGTTCCCGGTGACGCCGGGCCGTGGCGTCGCGTTCGACCAAGACCAGGAGTTCGACGTCGACATTCCGACCTCGGTGCTCGAAGCGCGGCTCACCATCGATGGCATGCCATTGCCTGACGCCCGCCCCGGCACCGACTTCTCGCTGACCTACGCGCGGCCGGGTGACTCGACAGCCACGGTGTTCTCGCACCACGAAGGTGGCGTGCCGACCATCACCTCGCTGGTGCCGCGCGCGACCTACGGCATCACCTTCGACTTTCAGGGGGCGCCCAACCGCACGTACCCTTCGCGCATTTTCAGCAAGCAGATTCGCGGCGGCGTCGACCTCACGCACGACACGTCGCTCGTCGCTGACTTCACGACCAAGAACATCGAAGGCGGCATTCTGGTCGACGGCGTGTCTCCGCCTTCGAACCCCGCGTACAACTTTCAGCTCTTCATGTACTCGGTGGCGAACCAGACGCAGACCGGTGCGTTCGTCGTCTACGAAGTTCCGATGGACACGGCGGCGTTCAACATCAAGGCGTTCCCCGGGCTCTACTTCGTGGCGCTGAGCATCGACGAAGGGCTCTCACCGAACCTCGCGTCGGGCTTCTGGGTCGTCGATCGTTTCTACGAGCACAACGACGACTCCTCGATGCCCATCGCCATCGAGACGGTGCGCTTCAGCGGGCGCATCTCCATCGACGACCAGACGCCGGTGCCCAATCGCAGGGTCGGCGTGTTGACGTTCCGCAACCGCGCGCTCGAGGGCCAGTGGAGCTGGTTCACCTCGACGATTGTCCCCGCAGAAGACGGCGCCTTCGAAGTGCGGCTGCCCAAAGGCGACTACGAAGTGTTCTTCACAATCGATCGCGACACGTACCCGAACTACGCGACGGGTCGACAGCGCATGGCGGCGCGCGTGCCGTTGATGTCCGACTACTCGATGGAGCTCCGCTACAACACGACGGAAATCTCCGGCCCGCTGCGCGTCGCAGGGGAAGTGGTGCGGGACACCATCGGCGGGCCTGAGGTCGGCCTGCGCATGCAGCGCCAACAGGACTTTCAAGTCTTCGAGTGGGGCTTCAACGGCGGCGCCGAGAACTACTCGGTGCGCGTGCCTGAAGGCTCCTACGAGGTCGATTTCGTCATTCGCGAGAACGCCATCGACGGCGTCGCGTGGGGCAACGCGCCCATGGGCGTCAAACTGAACGTCGCTCAGCAGGGTGAGCCGTTCATGAAATTCATGCGCTGACGCTCGAGCATGGCGCCGGTCATCGAAGTCGACTCCATCGTCAGAGACTTCGGCGCTGCGCGCGCGGTCGACGGCGTCTCATTCGAGGTCTCGGCAGGCGAGGTCGTCGGGCTGCTCGGCCCCAACGGCGCCGGAAAGACGACGACGTTGCGCGTGCTCGCGGGCCTGCTGACGCCGCTCTCGGGCCGGGCGCGAATCGCGGGCTTCGACGTGTCGACGACTCCGCTGGTTGCGCGGCGCCACCTGGGGTTTCTCACGGCGAGCACCGGGCTCTATGAGCGCCTGACGGGCCGCGAGCTGCTGCGCACCTTCGGGCGCCTGCAGGGCCTCGACGAGGCGACGTTGTCGCGGCGCATCGACGAAGTCGCAGGTGAACTCGAGCTGACGCCGTTTCTCGACAAGCGCTGCGGCGCGCTCTCGAGCGGCCAGAAGCAACGCATCTCCATCGCCCGCGCGGTGGTGCACGACCCGCTCGCCTACGTGCTCGACGAGCCGACGGCGACGCTCGACCCGGTGGCCTCGCGTGACATTCTCTCGCTCGTGCAGCGCGCGAAGGCCCGGGGCAAGGCCGTGTTGTTCTCGACGCATCGCATGGAAGAAGCGCAGTACCTGTGCACGCGGCTGGTCTTCATGCGCAGCGGCAGAGTGGTGGCGCGCGGCACCGCCGACGAGCTGCTCGCGCAGAGCGGTCGCGGGAGCCTCACCGACGCGTTTCTGTACTTTGCCGGAGCGACGCCATGAGCGCCTGGCGACTGCTGCTCGGCAAGGAGCTGCTCGACGTGGTGCGAGATCGCCGCACGCTGGTGCTCACGGTGCTGCTGCCGGTGCTGCTCTACCCGGGGCTGTTGGCGGTGATGAGCGGCATCATCGCCGCGGGTAGTCATCGCCTGAAGAACGAGACGCTGACGATCGCGGTGGTCGGTTCAGCGACGCAGCAGTTGCTCGCGCGCGGCCCGGCGCCGTCGAAGGTGACGTTGCTCTCACTGCCGAGGGAAGAAGCCGAGGCGCAGCTGCGCGCGCAGAAGATCGCCGCCGCGGTGCAGGCGCCCGACGACACGCAGCGTTCGCTCGACGAAGGTGGCCAGGCCGTGGTGCAGGTGCTCTACACGCGCCGCTTCGATCGCTCGGTCGAGGCGCTCGAACGCCTCAAGCCGGTGCTGGAGACGCTCAACGCCCAGACGCTCAAGGTGCGGCTCGACGCACGGGAGCTCGCGCCGGGGTTCGTGCAGCCGGTGAAGCTGGAGCCGCTCGACCTCGACTTTCAGAAAGATCTCGGGCCGCTGCTGGCCTCGAGGTTGTTGCCCATTG
This sequence comes from Archangium sp., assembly GCA_035910535.1. Classification (GTDB taxonomy): domain Bacteria; phylum Myxococcota; class Myxococcia; order Myxococcales; family Myxococcaceae; genus Archangium_A. The sequence continues at coordinate 165,569 of JAMHXF010000111.1, forward strand.
TGCTGTTGATGATGTTGATGGTCGGCGCGCTGTACCCGGCGGTCGACCTGACGGCCGGAGAAAAAGAGCGCGGCACCCTGGAGACGTTGCTCGTCGCCGCGGTTCGCCCCGTCGACGTGATGGCCGCCAAGTACCTCACCGTCGCCATCGTGGCAGTGGCCTCGGCGGTCGCGAACCTCGCCGCCATGGGCCTGACCTTCGGCGTCGGCTTGTCGCTCGGCCCGGTGAACACCAGCTTCCGCCTCGGGCCTGCCCAGGTGCTCTTGATGCTGGCCTGCCTCATTCCCGCGGCGCTGTTGTTCGCCGGCGTCTCGCTCGCGGTGGCGGCGACGGCGCGCACCTTCAAAGAAGGTCAGTCGCTGATGACGCCCGTCATGTTGGTGGGGTTGGCGCCAGCCTTGCTGAGCCAGATGCCCGGCATCGAGTTGACGAACGTGACGGCGTTGATACCCCTGCTCAACGTGGCGTTGTTGATCAAGGCTGTGGTGCTCGGGAGCGCGACGACGCTGCAGGTGTTGTTGACGGCAGGTTCGGTGCTGGCGTTCGCCGGCCTCGCGCTGAAGCTGGCTGCAAGTGCCTTCAACAGTGAGGTTTTCCGCTTCGGCGGCAAGGGAACCGGAACGCAATCGTCGCCCTCTAAACCCGTGTAGACTCTTCGTACGTTTCACGAGCACACCTCGTAACCCCGGGAGAACCCCACCTCATGTGGCAACGGTTTCGGCGCGCGATGCGCAGCTTCGTCGGCTTCTTCGTCAGCACCATCGAGGACCCGGAGCTGATCCTCGAGCAGAACATCCGTGACCTGAACGATCAGGTCCCCAAGATGAACGAGTCGATCGCGATGGTGCGCGCGAACGTCACGTTGCTCGAAAAAGAGAACGCGAAGTACACGGCCGAGGTTCGTGATCTCACCGCCAAGGTGAAGGCGGCGATTCAGGGCGGTCGCGACGACCTCGCGGCGCAGTACGCCACGCGCCTGCAGATGGAAAAAGGCGCGCTGAGCCGCAACGAAGCGCAGCTCTCGACCGCGAAGTCGGCCTACGAAAAAGCGCTGAACGTGAAGAAGGCGTTCATGCGCGAGAAAGACAAGAAGACCAACGAGGCGATGGCCGCCATTCGCGACGCGCGCCGCGCCAAGTGGCAGTCGAAGGTCGCCGACGCCATGGAGAGCTTCGAGGTCGCTGGCATCGACGCCACGCACGACGAAATGCTCCGCAAGGTCGAAGAGCAGACCGCCGTGAACGAAGCGCGCATGCAGATGGCGCTCGAGTCGGTCGACACGCAGTCGATGAAGATCGAAGAAGAAGCCGAAGCGCTCCAGGCCGCCGAGCTGGTGAAGCAGTTCAAGATGGAGATGGGCCTGCAGAGCCCCGCGCCGGTCTCCGACGTGGCCAGCGGTGGTGAAAAGACCATCGGCAAGAAGGTCGAGGTCAAGTAACGCCCGCTGTGTGGTGACAACGTGAGTGAGAGTTCGAGCAGTCCCCGGAAGCGACGTCGTCCCGTCGGCCGGTGGCTGCTCGGCTCGTTTTTCGTGCTGTTGGCGTTGAGCGCCGTCGCTGCCTCGCAGCTGGGCTGGGTCGACCGGGTGCGTGAGCGGCTCTACCCGCGCGCGCCGCGGCTGACCGTCGGCGACTTTCCCGCTGGCGTGATGGCGCCCATCGACGACGTGGTGCGAATCCCCACGCGCGCGTTGACCATCGGGCTCGTGCCGCGCGGGAGCTCCGCGCCGGTGCTGTGGGCCGCGGGCGACGGTGAGCGCGTGGGGCTCTTTCGCGCGGGCTACGCCATCGAGGTGAAGGTCGAGCGCTTTCTGCGTGAAGACGATCTCCGCAAGGCGCTCATTCGTGGCGGCGACAACGGCGGAGTCGACATGGCGGCGTTGCCGGTCTCGTCGGTGGCGATGAGCGCGTCGCTGCTCCGTGACGCGGCGCCGCGCGTGGTGATGTTGCTGGGGCGCAGCCGCGGTCACGAGGTGGTGATGGGTAAGAACATCGGCGCGCTGCAGGCGCTCGCGGGCAAGCGCATCGCCGTCGAAGACCGCTCGTCGGCCTGGTACCTGTTGCTGTGGTCTCTTTCCCGCGTGGGGCTCTCGCTGCGCGACGTGAAGCTCGTCTCGCTCGACGACGCGTACAGCGCCGGCGCTGCCCTGCGGCGCTCAGACGTCGACGCCGTCGCCGGTTTCAAAGGTGAAATCGACGCCGCCGCGCGCGAGACCGGCGCCACGGCGCTCGCCTCGACGGCCGACGCGCCGCACCTCACCGCGACGGTGCTGGTGACGCGTGGTGACTTCGCGGCGCGCTACCCCGACGCCGTGCGCCGCGTGATTCGTGGAGTGCTCGACGCCAACGCGCAGACCATCAAAGATCGCACCGAGACGGCGCGCGCGCTGGGCACCCTGGCGCCGCAGCTCGGTGACCCGATGGAGGCCATCACCGAAGCGCCGCCCGCGACGTTGAAAGAGAACCTCGCGTTCTTCGGCATCGCAGACGAAGCGCCCGTTACCTACTGGGAGCTCTTTGCGAGCGCCGAAGCGTTGAACCGCAAGCTCTTTGCGGCGCCGCCCGGGCCCGAAGCCGAAGACACTGCGGAATTGGGGCCCCTCAAGTACGTTGCCCAGCCGCAAACCCCGTGAGCACTCCCGTCAAGAAGCGCAGCAGCCTCAGGGCCGCCCTCGCCATGCCCGCCAACGCCTTCGCGCTCGCCGCGGGTGGGCTGGCTTCGGCCGCGATGGGCGATTGGATTCCACTCGCCGCCGCCGCCGGCGGTTCGCTCGCCTATTCGGTGCTGCTCTCGATGCTGCCGTCGTTTCGACGAGCGGTGCGCGCGAACCTCGAAGCCCAGGTGCAAGGTGACGTGGCGTCGCCTGAAGAGCGCGAGACGCTGCTGGCTGAGTTGGCGCCGTCGCAGCGCCAGCACTACGACGTGCTGCGCGAGTTGAGAGATCGCATTCTCGAGAGCTACGGCCGCATGCCCGGAGGTCGCGTGCTGGTCGCCTCGAGCGAGCGGCGCCTCGACGCGCTGCTCACGAGCTTTCTGCGCCTGGTGGGGACGCTCAACAGCTACCGGAAGTTCCTCAACGCCACCGACCGTCGCGGCATCGAAGAAGAGCAGCGCGCGCTCGAGGCCGAAGTCGCGGGCGAAAAGAACGAGCGCCTCCGTGACGTGAAAGCCCGCCGCGTCGACATCTTGAAGAAGCGCGTGGCCCGCTTCGTACAAGCCGAAGAGAGCCGGGAATTGGTGAGTCACCAGCTCGCCAGCATCGAGGACGTCTTGAGGTTGACGCACGAGCAGTCCATCGCCATTCGTGACCCGGAGGTCGTGAGCCGCCAGCTCGAGGCGCTCACGGCCGAGGTCACGGCGACTGAAGAAACGGTGAAAGAAATGGAGCAGTTCATGCAAGTCACCGAGGAGTTCTCGTCGACGTCGTCGCTGCCTTCACACGAGCGCGTGCGATGAAGCGCCTCGGGCTGGCGCTGGCGCTGCTCTCCTTCGTCGCGGGGTGCTCGAAGTGTGGCGAGTCAGCGAAGGTCTCGCGGGCGACGCCGGTTGAACGTGTGGTGCCTCGGGGCGCGGTCGCGGTGGTGATGGTGCCCTCGTTGGCGACGGCGGGGCAGAAGCTGAAGCTCGTTGAGGCGTTGAAGGTCTCTGGCTTCGTAGCGCAGCTGCAGGGGTTCACTGACGGCAAGGCCTTCGGTGATGCGCTGGTCGGCGAGCTCGGCATCGACGTGCGCAGCGGTGACGAACTCGCGAAGGCGGGCGTTGACGGCGCGCGCGCTGCGGCGGTCGCGGTGTTGGTGACGGGTCACGTGTATCTGGCGCTGCCGGTGAGTGACGCCGCGAAGTTTCACGCCGCGGTCGAGACGCTCGCGCACCGTCGGCTCGGCGCGGGCGCGTCGGGTGAGCAGAAGTTCGGTGACATCACCGTCAAGACGTTGAGCGTGCGTCAGGGCGAGCCGGCGCGGGTGGGCTACGTGTTGGCGCACGGCTTCGCGCTCATCACCGACGCGTCGGGCATCGGTCAGCTCCCGGGGCTCGCCGCGTTGACCGAGAGCGACGCGCTCAGCGGAGACCGTGACTACGTGACGCGCCTCCGCGCCATGCCCGCAGAGCGGGACGTGCTCGCGTGGATCCCCACTGGCTCTCCGGCGCTCTTCCGTGGCCCGGTGTCGACGGTGATCGCGGCGGCCTCGCTCACGCCGGCGGGGCTCTCGGTGGTGGCCGACGCCGCGTGGAAAGACGACGGCTCGACGTTCGCCGCGCTGCACCCCGAGAAGGGCGTCGACGAGCTCGGCTTCTTGCCGCGCGATGCGTTCCTCGTGGCGCGCTTGAACGGTGACCCGTCGAAGATCGGCCCGTGGGCGACGCGGCTGTTCGGCCCGTTTCTGGAGCGCGCGTTTCGTGACGGCGGCTTCGACCTCAAGGCTGAAGTGCTCGAGCAACTGAAACCGGGCGTCGCGTTGGCGCTCTCGCTGAGCGACAGACCGCCGATGGGCAGCGGCATGCCGTCGCTCGACCTTCGGCAGACCAACCCGTTCTCGTACGCGCACCTCTCGGGGGTCGCGCCGTTGAAGTCAGGTGACGTCGCCGTGCCGACGCTCGAGAAGCTCATCGCCGTCGCGCCGAAGTTCGGAGCGCAGATGGAGCTGCGCACGCGTGACGACGGCCAGAAGGCGGTCATCACCACCTACGCGCAGGGCGAAGGCGTGCACTTCGCGCCGAAGGGTGACGTGGTGTTCTTCGCGTCTCCGGTGCAGCGGCTCGACGCGTTGGTCAAAAGTGACGGCAAGGCAGGCGCGCCGGTCGCGGGCCTCACCGACGACGCGTTCTCGATGGTCATCGACCTCACGAGGCTCGCGGCGTCGGTTCGTGAATTGCCCGACAGCGCGTGGGGCCTCGGCGGTTTCGCCATGAAGGCCACGACCGTGCGCTGGTTGCAGGCGACCGATGATCTCAAGGCCATCGCGGTCTCTGCGTCGGTGAAAGACAAGGTGGTGCGCGTGAACGCCACCTTGAAGCTCGGAGCCGCGAAGGCGCCGTGATCTCCGTCTCGGGGTTGAGCCGCAGCTACGATGACGGCGCGCGCGGCCAGGTTCGCGTGCTCGACGACGTGCAGCTCTCGGTGAAAGAGGGAGAGTTCGTCGCCATCGTCGGGCGCAGCGGCGCAGGCAAGTCGACGTTGCTGCACGTGCTCGGTGGGCTCGACAGCGGCTTCACCGGCGACGTCGTGGTGGCCGGCGCGTCGCTGCGTGGCATGAGCGACGCCGCGCTCTCTGCGTTTCGCAACGAGACCGTGGGCTTCGTCTTTCAGTTCTTTCACCTCGTGAACGGGCTCACCGCGCTCGAGAACGTGATGTTGCCCGCCGCGTTCGGTGGAGCTCCGGCCGATGCACAGCGGGCGCGTGAGGCGCTCGAGCGCGTGGGCCTCGGTGAAAAAGGCGCGCGGTTGCCCAGCCAGTTATCGGGCGGTGAACGGCAACGCGTGGCGATTGCGCGCGCGCTGTTCAACAAGCCCAGGGTGCTGCTGTGCGACGAGCCCACCGGCAACCTCGACGCGCAGACGGCTGACGAGATCATCGCGCTGTTCAAGTCGCTCAACGCTGGCGGGCTGACCATCGTCGCGGTCACGCATGAAGAGCGCCTTCGTGACGCGGCGACGCGCACCATTCAGGTTCCGTCAACGCAGCTCGCGGCGCCAGCGACCGAGCGCGCTGTCTCGACTCCACCGGCGCGGCGACGTTTCAGCGGCTTTCGCAAGCTGGTCGGGCTGCAGCTCTCGCACAACGTGCGTGCGTCGGCGTCGTCGAGCTTCGGCATCGCCATGGGCATTGGCGCGTTGGTGTTCTTCGTCGCGCTGGGCCTCGGCGTGGGGCGGGTCGTGCGGGAAAAGGTGTTCCCCGTCGACGCGAAGCTGGTGGAGGTCGTGCCTTCACAGCTGGCCATCGGGCTCTTCGGCGGCAAGTTGGACCAGGCAGCCGTCGACCGTCTCGCGGCGTTGCCCGGCGTCACGCACGCCTACCGGAAGATGAACGTGCGCGTACCCGCCGTGAGCTTCTACGACGGCGACTTCTTCGGGCGCCGCGTGCGCATGGGCATCGAAGTGCTGGCCGTCGGCGTCGACGCGGAGTTGGTGAAGGCCGACGTGCAGCAGGGCGACTTCACCGACGCAGGCCCCGGCAACCCGATTCCCGCCGTGGTCGCGTCGCGCCTCTTCGAGATCTACAACAAGACGTTTGCCCCGGCCCGCTCGCTGCCGCAGCTCTCTGCGGCGATGCTCATCGGCTTCCGCTTCCCCATCGACTGGAACCGCAGCTTCATCGCCCCCGTGAAGGGAGTGAGCGGCGCGAACGGCGCTGAGGTCGTCGGGGTCTCCGACCGCGGGTTGCTGGCGGGCATCACCATTCCGCTCGGCGCCGCGAAGCGGCTGAACCACGAATACAACGCTGATGCTGAAACGTTCACCGCGGTGACGCTCGAGGCGCGCTCGCCCGATGAAGTGCCAGCGCTCGTCGCGGCCATCAAAGACATGGGGCTGCGCGTCGATGATCAAGAGCGTCGCCTCGCCGAGAATGCGGGCGCTGCCGTCACCATCACCACCTCGGCCATGGCGTTGTTGTCGGCGCTCATCTGTCTGCTCGCGGCGTTCAACATCGCGCATGCGCTGTCGGCGTCGGTGCGCGCTCGAGAAAAAGAGCTGGGCGTGATGCGCGCCGTCGGCGCCCGCCGCAGCGACATTTTCCGCCTCGTGCTTACCGAAGCGCTGGTGCTCGGGCTGTTCGGAGGCGTCGCAGGCACACTCATCGCGCTCGGCGGAGCGGCCGGGGTAGATATGCTGGCGGCCCGCGTGCTCCCCGACTTCCCTTTCAAGCCCGACACCTTCTTCATCGTGCCCGCGTGGTTGCCTGCGCTCGGCGTCGGCCTCGGCGTCGTCGCTGCGGTGTGCGGTGCGTGGTTGCCCGCGCGGCGCGCCTCACGCGTCGACCCGGCGCGCGTGTTGGCGGGGCAGGGCGCATGAAGACCCGGCCGGGCGCGCTCATCGCGAAGCTGCTCTTCGCTGCGTTCCTGCTGTGGCTCTACGGCGGAGATCTCGTGCGCTGGCTTCGGGCGCAGGTCGCAGACGTGACGGTGATGAACCACCTGCCGTCGCTGCCGCTCGCGCTGGTGGGCTCGTTCGTCGCCATGGGCTTCGGCTACGTGGTGTTGGCCTCGGCGTTCACGGCGCAGCCGGCGAACTGGCGCCCGCGTCGCATCGCCACCATCGCCGCCGTCTCGTTGTTGTTCTTCGACTTTCTGGTGCTCTCGTCGCGCCGCCCGATGGTGCCGCCGGTCGAGGTGCTCATCGCGAGCATCAACACCGTCGCAGAAGCGGCGGGTCAAGCCTCGAGCACGCAGAGCGTTGCGCGAGACCCCTCGATTCTCGAAGAGGCCCTCGCGCCGTTTCGCGACGTGCCGCTCTTCGTGAAGGGTGAGCGTGTTTCAGGTTGGAAAGTGCAGCTGCGTGAGTCGTGCAGCGGGCCCGCGACGGAGCTGCAGACGGCAACGCCGGGCACGTTGATCTACTGCGTGTCGAGCGATCGCCAGCGCGCGTGGGTGACGTTGGTGGCGACCGTGAATGGCGCGACGTTTGGAGCTCCAGGCATCGCAGGCACTGACGGTGTGTGGGTGGGCACCGTCGGCGTCGCCCGCCCGCGCGCCGAGCAACCCGGACCGCCAGTGTGGCAAGCGCCTACACCCGATGACGAGCCGTGATTTTCCTCGCATCGCGCGTTTTTGACCGCGTTACGCTCGCGTCGCTTTGTCGACCGCTCCCAAACGACAACCGATTCCGTTCGGAAAGTACCTGCTGCTCGACCGCGTCAACATCGGCGGCATGGCGGAGGTCTGGCGCGCCAAGACGTTCGGCGCAAACGGCTTCGAACGCATCGTGGCGATCAAACGCATTCTCCCCAACATCGCGGAGGATGAAGAGTTCATCACGATGTTCATCGATGAAGCGAAGATCACCGTTCAGCTGAACCACGCGAACATCGCGCAGATCTACGAGCTGGCGAACCTCTCGAACTCGTACTTCATCGCCATGGAGTACGTGTCGGGCAAAGACATGCGCGCGGTCTTCGATCGCTGTCGCAAGCGCGGCGAGCCGGCTCCCATTCCGTTGACCTGTTACGTCATCGCGCAGAGCTGCGAAGGGCTCGACTACGCGCATCGCGCCAAAGACAAGCAGGGGCGCGACATGAGCATCGTGCACCGCGACGTCTCACCGCAGAACGCGCTCGTCTCGTACGACGGTGAAGTGAAGGTCATCGACTTCGGCATCGCCAAGGCGGCAGGCAAGGCGACCAAGACGCAGGCCGGCATTCTCAAGGGCAAGTTCGGCTACATGAGCCCGGAGCAGATTCGTGGGCTCCCGCTCGACGGCCGCAGCGACATCTTCGCCATCGGTGTGTGTCTGTACGAGATGCTCACCGGCGAGCGGTTGTTCGTCGGTGACTCTGACTTCTCGGTGCTCGAGAAGGTGCGCAAGGTCGAGGTGCTGCCGCCCTCGCACTTCAACCGGAAGATCCCCGAAGCGCTCGAGAAGATCGTCATGAAGGCGCTCGCGAAAGACGTCGACGATCGCTACCAGCACGCAGGCGAGCTGGGCGAAGACCTGCGCGCGTTCATGTATTCGACGGGCAACGCGTTCTCGCGCAAAGACCTCGCGGCCTTCATGAAGGCCACCTTCGCGGAAGACTACGAGAAGGAAAAAGCGCGCATCTCCGAGTACGTCGAGGTGAAGGCCCCCGAAGGCATGATGGCGGCCATTGAGATGGGCTACGGCGTCGGCAGCGTGCCGCAGCTCGGCGGTTCAGCGCAGAGCCCGAGCGCCGTCACGTCGGTGCCGACCTCGGTGCCCATCAACGCGGCTCCTGGTGTGGCTGCGACGGCGACGGGGTTGCCGCCGGTGGTGCGGCCGATGCCGCCCACGTTGACGCCGTCGGGGGCGCCGGTCACGCGCCCGCCGAGCCTCACCAGCATGCCGCGGCTGACCGCCGTCGCGCCGATGTTGACCAACGGCAAGGAAGAGCACGAGTCGACGGTGCTGGCCGACGGCATCGGCGGTGGCGGGCCTCCGTTCGATGACCCGGCGACCAACCCCGGCAATCAACCTCAGCAGCGGCCCGACCCGACGCGCGCGTTCAACATTCGCAATCGTCAGGGCAACGTCGCCGAAGAGCTCGCGACCGACCCTGGCCGGCCTTCGGTTGCGCCGCCCGTGCGGCAGCCGCCGGTGGTGACGGCGGTCCCCGAGCGGCGCAACACACGCGGGCTTGCGGCGGTCGCACCTCCTTCGAATGACACCTCTCCGACGCTGGCTGGGGTGTCTTCGCAGGCGCGGGTGGCGCAGCCCGCGTCGACGCAGGCTGACCTCGCGCCGTTGGCTGCGGCGTCGAACGGCAACATGAAGTTGATCGTCGTGCTGGTCGGCATCATCGCGGTGTTGATCATCGCCGTGGTGGCCGTGATGGCCTTCAAGCCCCCGGCGACGGGGTTGGTGATGATCAACGTGCCCGATGGCGCGGCGAAGAGCGTCACGTTGAACATCAACGGCAAGGTCATCACCGACGAGAACGGCAAGCCCATTACCGAGTGGCCGCAGATTCGTGCGGTGCCGGTCGGCAAGGTGACGGTGATGCTCAAGTCACCGGGCTACGAGGCGCTCGTCGAGACGCTCGATGTTCGTGAAGGCAACGAACCCGCTCAGCTCAAGAACGAGCTGAAGAAGAAACCATAGAGACCCCACATGGCCCGCAAGAAGACCGATGACCCGTTGGCGGCGTTGCCGTCGTGGGCGCAGAAGCTCGCGCAGCGGTACTACACGCGCACTGTCAGCACCTTCGTGGTGTACGGCGCAGTTCGCGACCTCCAGCCGGTGACGCGCGAAGACGGCGGGAGAGACTTTCAGAACCTCCGCCAATTCTTTGCTGACGAATTGTTTGGCGGGCGGGATCACGTCGTCTTCTACGACCGCAGCTCCGGCATTCGCGCGTCGCAGCCCGAGACGCAGAAAGACCTCGTGCGCGTGCTGCAGGGCTACGACACGCTCTACGGCACCGACTTCGCGAAGGTGATGCCGCGAGACCCGGGTCGCGCGCTGCAGGTGCTCGAGAACTACCTGCGCATGAAGCTGTCTGACGGCAAGTCACTCGCGCTCGTCATCGACTTCGCGGAGACCATCGCGCCTGCGGGCGACATGTCGCACCTGCAGGCTGAAGACAGGTTCGTGCTGGCGACGCTCGTGAAGTGGGCGTCTGACCCGCAGTTCCTGGGCGGAGATCTGTCGGTGGTGCTGATCAGCGAGAACCTGGCTGATCTGACGCCGCGCATTTCGCGCAACCCGTACGTCGCGAACATCGAGCTGACGCTGCCGACCGAAGAAGAGCGGTTGGAGTTCGTGAAGTGGAAGCTCGAAGGTCACAAGCTGCAGTCGGTCAGCGAGGTGCCGATGGCCGCGCTCGCGAAGATGACGGCCGGCTTGTCGCGCATCAACCTCGACCGTCTGCTCACCGAGGCGATGGAGTCGGGTCAGCGCATCACCTCGGAGACGCTCAAAGACAAGAAGAAGGAGATCATTCAGGCCGAGTGTCATGGGCTGCTCGAGTTCATCGAGCCCGAGCACAACCTCGACGTGGTCGCAGGTCACGCGCGCGCCAAGAAGATGCTGCGTGACGCGTCGAGCATGCTGAAGAAGGGCCGCATCGAGGTGATGCCCATGGGCTACCTCGTCAGCGGGCCCGTCGGCACCGGCAAGACCTTCATGGTCACCTGTTTCGCCGGCGAAATCGGCGTGCCGTGCGTGAAGTTTCTCAACTTCCGCAGCCAGTGGCAGGGCGTGACGGAGGCGAACCTCGAGAAGATCTTCAACCTGCTCAAGGCGCTGTGGCCGGTGGCGGTGATGATCGACGAGGCCGACGCGTTCCTGGGAGATCGCGATGCGGGCGGCGACTCGGGCACGTCGAGCCGCATCTTCGCGTCGATCGCCAGCTTCATGGGCAACACCGCGTACCGCGGAAAAATCGTCTGGTTCCTGCTCACGTGTCGGCCTGACCTGTTGCCCATTGACTTGAAGCGACAGGGCCGCGCCGAAGAGCACCTCGCGTTGTTCTACCCGCAGACCGACGCCGAGCGCGTCGAGCTGTTCACCGCGATGCAGAAGAAGACGAAGGTGAAGGTCGACTTCCCCGACTTCGCGAAGCTGACCAACAGCCACCCGTACTCAGGCGCCGACATCGAGGCGATTCTGGTGCGCTCCAAGTTCCGCGCGGTGATGGACGGCCGCGAAGAGGTCACCACGGCCGACGTCGAGGCGGTGGTGAAAGACTTCGTGCCCCCGAGCTACCCGCTTGAAATCGAGCTGCAGAACCTCGTCGCCGTGCAGGAGTGCACCTCGCGCGAGCTGCTGCCCGAGGTGTTCCAGAAGCTCGAGCGCGACTTCGTGAATCGTCGCGTGAAGGAGCTGAAGCTCCTCATCGAAGGGGCGTGACGGTCAGTCGACCCTCCAGGTGAGCGGCGCGAACTCCTTCTTTCGCGTGGCGTACCCTTCGGTCGAGAGCGACGAAGCGCCGGAGTGCAGCGTGCCCGCGAGCGTCGCGGTGACTGACACGGTCTGCTGCCACAGCGCGCCGTTGGCCTGCGGCGGCACGTGCAGGGTGATGAGCCCGTCTTCGGTTTCGTAGCGGGTCACCGCGCCGGTCGTCACCAGGCGCTGCAGCGACGTCGAGTCGGCCTGCACGCCCGCTGGCAGCGAGAGCTCGAGCTTCATGGGCACGCCGCCGGGCATCGCGGCGACGAGCTTCACGTCTGAAGGAAGGCCCACCTTGAGCGCTGTCGGCAGCTCGGTCGTCAGCTCGAGGCCGCCGCCCGGCTCGTCTTTCCACGGCGCGTACGACACCAACTGCAGCGAGTACCCGAGGCCCGGCACGGCGGGCTCTGCGCGCACCGTCCACTCGTGCGCGCCGCCGCTGCCATCGGCGTCGGCGTCGAGCGTGAGCACGTCTTGCAGCGCGGCCGCGTCGAACGTGCCTGACGCGATGGGCTTGCCGTCGCGTTCGACGGTGACCTTCACGCCCGACGGCACCGGCTCTTTGAAGAGCTTCACCGCGGCGCGCAGCGCGACGAGGTTGGCGCGGCCATCACCCCAGCCCGAGTACGCCGAGTAGCCCGACAGCAGGTAGGTGCCGAGGTCGGCCGTCGGCGCTTCCTTCACGCCGTCGAGCGCGAGAATCGCCAGCGCCGTGGCCTCGAACGTCGAAGGCGCGACACCGTCGGGGCGCACCACGCCGCTCTCGACGCGCAGGTACTTCCCTCCGTTGGTGTCGTCGGCGAGCGCTTCGAGCACCAGCTTCCGGTACGCCTCGACGCCGCCACCTGCGAGCGCGCCTGACGCGAGAATCGCCGCTGCCGTGTAGCCGTCGGCCACGCGCGCCGCGTTTCGTTCGAAGGCGCCGCTGGCCTTCAGCGTCACCGCCGTCGCGCGCTGCTTCGCGGCCGGAGTCGACGTCGACGCGTTCGCGGCCCGCACGCAATCTGCGGTCGTCACCAGCAAGCGCTGCAAGGTCCACCCGGTGGCGCCCTGGCACGTCCCGTCAGCGCGCTGCGACGAGGCGACCTGCAGCGCGAGGCGCTCACCCAGGCGCTGCAGCACGGGGTTCTCGGGGTGCGCGAGCGCGGCTTCTGTCAGCAACGTCGCCGCGTCGACGCTCGGAGCCCGGGCGTGCTGCATCACGCGCTGCGTGGCGAGAATCGAGAGCGAGCGAATCGTCGGCAGGTCGGGCGTCGCGCCGAGCGAGGTCAGCAGCTGCGGCGACTGCCCCAACAGCTGCAGCAGGTACGCGTCTTCAGCCAGCCCGCCGCGGCCAGGCGCCGCAGACAGCTCGTTGCGCACCAACCCGAGCGCGCCCGGGTACACGCGCACGCGCACCGCTTCGGTGCCCGGGAGTGCATTCGCCGGCCCCTCGAGCGTGAAGGTGCGTGGCGCCGCGAGCGTGCCGGCCTTCGACTGAACTTCACGACGCCCCATGGGCTTGAGCTCGATGCTCTTCTCGACGGCGTCAGTGCCGCCCAGCGTCGCGCGGAACGTGGCGGTGCCCGGCTTGCTCGTCGTCAGCGTCACGTACTGCAGCGCGTTGCCACCAGCGGGCACCTTCACCGCGCCACCGTTGCTCGACAGCGAGCCGCCCTGCGCGGACCACGCGAGCGTCGTGTTCACGTCGGCTTCCGTGGTGTTCACCACCTGCACCGGCAGTTTCACCACGTCGCCGGCGTAGAGAAACGGGGGCGTCACCGGCTCGACGTACGTCGGCAGGGTGCCAAGGAAGCTCGCCACGGAGCCGGCCTGGCTGCCCTGCCTCGAGTGCGCGAGCGCCAACACGCGCCACGTGGTGAGGCGGTCAGGCACCTTCACCGGCACGTTGGCGCGACCGTTCTCGTCGGTGACGATGAGCGGCTCGAAGATGAATGTCTCGGGGAACCACGCGCGTGTCGCCGGCGCGTCGAAGCCACCGGTGCTCTCGCCGGCTTCCATTTCATCGGCCGCCGCGCGGGCTTGTGGCATCGCGAAATCGCCGCGACCCTTGGTGCCGATGCCGCCGATGCCCGCGCCATAACCGCCGCCGCCGCGGCCCGTGCCCGACAAGCCGAGGCCGCCGAGGGCCATCTTCTTCTTCTCGAGCTTGCCCATGCTGCCCTCGTCCATCATCGGCGGGGGTGAGGGCGCCGCGGCCGAAGGGTAGGGCGCCGCTTCTTCGCTCTTGTACATGCGGCTGTCGCCAGCGAGCGCGTCTGCTGACATGCCGTAGAGCGCCTTCATGTTGTCGCCGAACACCGCCACGCCGACGAGCAACACGAAGAGAATCGCGAGCCCGGTGAGGGCGAAGACGAGGAACTTCTTCATGGCTTCTCCTTCGCGACCCACTGCGACCAGTTCTGGGTGTCTTCGGGCAACCGCGTACCGTCGATGACCACCGCGCGCGGCTCCGTGAGCGCGAGCAGGTCAGCTGGCAGTCGATGCAAGCGCAGGCGCCTGCCCCACGCGTCATTCACGGCTTCTTTCTTCGCGCTCAGCGTGTCGAGCGAGGTGTTCCACAGCCGCGCCATCACCGCTGGCGTCATCTTCTCGGTCGAAGGGGCGCTCGACTCCCACGTGCGCACCTGCGTGTAGAGCTCACCGAGCACCACGTAGAAGCGGTCGACCTGCGTCTCGTTCGGGTCGAAGACCGTGCTGCCCGACGCGGCGACGGTCGCCTCCAATTCGGGCGGAGCCGGAAGAGACGAGACGCGCACCAACGTCGCCGCCGCCGCGTTCGCGCCACGAATGCGACCGAGTGAGAGGGCCTGCGCGTCGAGCGAGCCGAACGCCGCTTCACCCGTGGCCTGAGGGCGCAGCCCCGCCAGCTCATCGGCGCCCGGCAACGTCGCCAGCTGTGAGAGCGAGTCGTCGACGCCGAACAAGCCGACTGCAGCGGGCCCACCGTTCTTGCCGATGAGCGTCTCGATGCCGAGCTGCGCGACCTGCCCCGGCGTGTAGCGATCTTTCTCGGGCGTCACCTTCACCGAGAGCACCGCCGAGGGCTGCACGAACAAGAACACCTGCGCGCCGCTGAACGTCACGCCGGCCCAGCCGTGCCAGTCGGCGGGAATCACGAACTGCGCCGTGCGCGTCGCCTCGTCGACGTTCACTTCTTGCGTCGAGTAGGCCTGCCGCAGCGTCAGCTTCTCGGGCAGCTCGCCGGTGTAGTCGGGCCCGCGCAGCACCTCGACCTTCACGGTGTCGCCCGGCTTCACCAACTGCGAGCTCGCGCGCAGCCGCAGCTGCGGCACCGCGCCAGGCGTCATGCGCAGCCTGGTGGTGCCGAAGACTTCGTTGCCCTTCTTCGCGGTGACGAGGAACTCGTAGCCGACCATCACCGTGTCTTGCGGCTTCATCGCTTCGTATTTCTCGGGGCCGTACACGCTGATGTGCGCGACGCCGATGGGGTTGGGCGCGCCGTCTTCCTGCTCTTCGGCTTCTTCGGGGAGGCGCTTGCGGAGCGAGAAGCCCTTCACGCGTGAGGTGATGCACGAGAGCGCGCTCTGCGCGTAGCTGTCACCGCGCACGGTCGCCCACGTGAGCTCGACGTCGCGGTTCTCTTTGACCTTCCACTGGAGCAGTTGCGGCAGCGTGCCGGACTTGACGGTGGCCGGCAGACAATCGCGCGCGTCGAGCAGCGCGTTGGCGAGCGCGGCTTCAAAGTCGTCAGGCACGCCGGGCATGCCGTCGACCTCGGCGGTGAGGTTGGGCAGGTCGCTGTCGTCGAACGTCCACGCGACGTCGAAGAAGCGCTCTTTGCCTGCGCCCAGCGAAAGTGAGGTCACCACGTCTTCGACGCAGCGACCGAGCTTGCTGCGCGGCGCCGCGAGTGACGCGAGCTTTCCGCTGGCGTGCACGAGCAGGCCGACGCTCACCTGCGCGCCGCCGTCGAGCACGTAGCGCGCGCATTTTTCGAGCTTCACGTCGAGCCGGTCGAAGGCCATGCGATCTGCCAGCGACACGTCGCCGTCGTCGTCGAGCCCAAGCCGTTCGCCGAGCTGCACGCGGCGCACGAGCTTCGTCGGAGGCGGCGGGCGGAAAGGCATCGCGGGAATCACGATGTTCACCGCCGGGCCCGGGTCGACCTGAACGAAGGCCACGCCGTCTTCATCGACCTCGGCGTTGGTGCCCTTGTCAGTCGGCTCCCACAGGCGCTTCACGTTCAGCGTCACGCCTTCGAGCAGGCGGCCGTCGGCCGTCGTCGCGCGGAGGAAGAGGCGGTTGTTGAACCCTTCGACCAGCCCGCCCGCGAGCTCGGTGACGCCGGTGACCGCGATGAGGTCTTGCGAGAGCAGCACTGAAGCGCCGCCTTCGACGCGGTCTCCCGATGCGTCGACCGCGCCGATGGCCGCGCTCAACGTCGACTGGCCCTGGAGATCTTCAGGCACCTGCGGCAGGTCGACGGTGAAGGCGCCGGCGGCGTTGGTGCTCGCCGTCTTCGGCAGCGCGCTACCACCCGTCCAACTCGCGGGTGCGGGCCACGCGCCCGACACGTTCCAGCGCAGCTCGAGCTTCGCGTTGGCGACCGGCGCGCCGGAGCTGTACTTCACCGAGCCCTTGAGCACCGGCCGCTCGCCGCGTCGGTAGAACGGCTTCGCAGGCGCGGCTTCGACGCGGAAGCGCGGCAACGTGAAGGGCTTCACGGTGAAGGTGCGCGACTGGTTGTTGGCGCCCGAGCGCCACGTCACCGTCCACTCGCCGCTCACGGCGCCGCGATCGATGGGGAAGCTGCCCGACGCGACGCCCCACGGGCCGGTCGGCGCTTTCTCTTCGAGCAATACTTCGCCCTGCGCGTTGGTCACCACCCACGTGCCGGGGCGCTCTTCGAGCGGCGAGAGATCATTGGCGCGCAGCACCACGGCTCTGAACTTCACCGTATTCCCCGGCTCGTACAGGGGCCGGTCGGTGATGACGTGAATGCGCGCCGGCGTGTAGAGCGGCAACGGCAGGTCGAGCTGCTCTTCGCCCAGCGGTGAGGTGACGCGCGCGCGCAGCACGTAGTCACCGTCGTTCACCTTCGGCAGCTCGATGGCGGCGCTCAACGCCTCGCCTGCCTTCTTCCAGCCCTCTTTGGGCGAGAGCGCCGTTTCCTGCGCGCCGCTCACGAGTGAAAGCGTGGGCGTGAAGTGGGTGATGCGCTCGTGGCGGCGCGAGTCGGTGGGCGCGACGAGGTACGTGGCGTTGACCGCGACGGTGACGGGGCCCGCCTCGCCGCGCTTGAGCGACGGCGCTTCGAGGGTGATGGTCTGGCGCAGGTCTCCGTCGGGGCAGTGGTTCACCCACACGCCGGTGCGCAAGCCGAGTCGCAGACAGGTCTGCGTGCTGGCGAAGCCGAGGCCGACGAGCAGCAGACCGGCGCCGACGAAGAGCGCTCGCTTCACGGTGACGCCCCGCGGTTGAGTACGCATGTGTTTCCCCCTCAAAGGTCGCGGCATCGTACCCGTGGACACCTCTCGGGGAAGCGTTGTTCCTGAGGGGCTCCGTTCCACGTAGCGTGCGTGAATGTTCCGAGCGTTCATCGTGCTGTGCTCGCTGACGGCCTTCGCGGGGCCAAAGAAAGCGGCTCCGAAAAGCAAGGCGCCCACCGTCGCCATCGACCCCGCAAAGCAGGAGGCCGTGAAGACGACGCTCTCGAGCATTGCGCGCGACGTGCGCCTCTGCGTGGTGGACAACGAAGCCGAGCGGAAAGGCGAGTGGAAGCAGACCGTGCGCGTGAAGGTGACGTTGGACGTCAACGGCGCGGTGCTGGAGAACAACGTGGAGCTCGAGCCCGAGAGCGCAGACGCGCCGAATACGCGTGCGTGTGTCGAGGCGCTGGTGAAGAGCCTGTCGTGGCCGGCGCCCGGTACGCCGCTGACCGTCGTCGAGCGCGATTGGACCTGGGCCTTCAAGCCGACGCGTTGACACCCGGGCGGCGGGTCTGCGAGGGAAGGCGCCGTGCGTCACCTCCCCGCGATGACCGTCGACGAGCTCACCCGCGAATTGGGGAGCCGCACGCGCGCCATCGAGGCGCTCAAGTGGTTGTACGCGCAGCGCCCGCTGCCTGAGGCGTTGCCCGGCACGGTGCCCGGCGTGAGTCACCGCGCGTGGCGGCCCTTCATCGACGCGCGCAAGTGGGCGTTGCCGAAGGTCACCGAGCGACAGCAGAGCGCTGACGGCACCACCAAGTACGCGCTCGACTTCGACGGCACCAACGTCGAGACGGTGCGCATTCCCGCGAAGGGCCGCAGCACCATCTGCGTGTCGAGCCAGGCCGGGTGCACGCGGCGCTGTACCTTCTGCGCGACCAAAGAGCTCGGCTTCATTCGGCAGCTGAAGGCTGAAGAGATGGTGGGCCAGTACATTCTTGCGCGCAACGAAGCGCCGGAGCACCAGCCCGCGAGCAACGTCGTCTTCATGGGCATGGGCGAGCCGATGGACAACCTCGACGAGGTGCTGCGCGCCGTCGAATGTTTGACGCAGAGCCCGGCGCCGCAGCTGCGGCACGTCGCCGTCACGGTCAGCACGTCGGGCGTGTTGC
This sequence comes from Archangium sp., assembly GCA_035910535.1. Lineage (GTDB taxonomy): Bacteria > Myxococcota > Myxococcia > Myxococcales > Myxococcaceae > Archangium_A. The sequence continues at coordinate 183,694 of JAMHXF010000111.1, forward strand.
CGGGGCTCAAGCGGTTCCTCGCCGAGTCGAAGGCCTCGCTCGCGCTGTCGCTGAACGCCACCACTGACGACGTGCGCGCGCAGGTGATGCCGCAGACGAAGACCTGGCCCATCGCGTCGTTGCTCGACGCGCTCCGTGAAGACGCGGCGCGCCGCAACAACAAGCGCGACTACTTCATCGAGTACGTGCTCTTCGGCGGGCTCAACGACAGCGATGAAGACGCAGATCGCCTCGTGAAGTTGCTCGACGGCATTCCATCGCGCGTGAACCTGATTCCATACAACCCGTACCCGGGCACCAACCTGCAGACGCCGTCAGAAGAGCGCGTGCAGAAGTTCCACGAGCGCGCGGTGAAGCAGGGGTTGTTGACGCTGGTTCGCTGGCCGCGCGGTCGGGAGATCGCGGCGGCGTGTGGCCAGCTCGTTTTGTCGAAAGATGGGGCCGGGTTTACCCCCGGAAATTCCGTCGGAGTCGTCGCGGAGACCTGTGGTTGAATGCCACAGCTCATGGCCGGTGAAGTGATCTGTCCGACATGCGGAACAACCTCCCCGACGCTGACGCGCGTCTGCCCGAAGTGCGCGACGCCATTGGGAGCCGGCGGTGACGCGACCTCGAAGAGCAAGTCGCTGCAGCCGCGCAAGCCCGCCATCATCCGGAAGCCGGTCGCCGCCGCCGCTGCAGAATCGCCGGTGAACACGTTGCCCGAGAACGACGAGCCCGCGCCGCGCGCCAGGCCCGTTCGCCCGGCAGGTGGCCCGGTGCCGCAAGCCACCGGCGCGCCACGCCGCAGCGCACCTCAGCGCGGCATTCCTTCAGGCGCCACCGAGAGCTCGCACGGCGCGTCGCGTGACGGCCTCCTCGGCAAGGCGCTGCAGGAATACGTCATCGAGAAGAAGCTCGGCGTCGGCGGCATGGGCGTCGTCTACAAGGCGACGCACAAGCTCATCGGCAAGTCCGTCGCCATCAAGGTGTTGCGGCCCGACATCGTTCAAGATCCGCGCGACATGGACCGGCTCCTCGACGAGGCGCGGATCATCAGCAGCATCAAGAACCGCGGCATCATCAACATTTTCGGGGCGGGCACGACCGACGACGGTCGCCACTACTTGATCATGGAGCTGCTCGAAGGCGAGGCCCTCGAGCAGTTGATGCAGCGCGAAGGCAAGGTGCCCGCTGGCGACGCGGTCGTCATTCTCGAGCAGGTGCTCTCGGCGCTCTCTGCCGCGCACGACGCCGGCGTGGTGCACCGCGACTTGAAGCCCGCGAACGTCTTCCTCGTGACGGAGGGCAACCTCACGTACGTGAAGCTGCTCGACTTCGGCCTCGCGCGACGCAACCAGCAGAACGTCACGCGCATCGCCGGTACGCCGGACTACATCTCGCCGGAGCACGCGCGCGGGCGCCCTGCAGGCCCGCCGGCGGACCTCTACGCATTCGGCGTCTTGTGTTTTCACATGCTCACCGGGCAGCTGCCCTTCATCGGCACCACGCCGATGGAGGTCATGGAGAAGCACGTGCATTCGCCGCCGCCGGTGCCGCACGAGCTCAACAAAGAGATTCCCAAGGCGCTGTCGGAGCTGATCCTCAAGTTGCTCGCCAAGGAGCCCGGCGAGCGCCCCGACGCGGCGCACGTGAAGGCCGACCTGCGCGCCGCGACGAAGCAGATGCGCAACGCCGCCACGATGATGAGCCTGATGCAGATCGACCCGGTGGTCGAAGGGGCTCCCAAAGGGCAGGAAAAGAAGCGCGCGCGAGAGCTCGCCGTCGAAGCGCAGGTCGCAGATCTCAAGCGCAAGGTGACGCGTCGGTGGCCGTGGGTGTTGGCCGGTGTGCTGGGCGTGTGGTTCCTCGCGGTCGGTGCGTTCGTGCTGTGGCCCTCGAAGCCGGCCGAGGTGCCTCCAGTCGCGAAGCGCCCCGTGAAGCCCCCCGACGTGGTGCGCGACCCGCCGCCGGTTGTACGCGTCGACCCGCAGCCGCAGGTTGACCCCACGCCGAAGGTGCCCACGGTGGTCGATCCGACTCCCGTGCCGGTGGGGGTCGAGCAGGCGGTCGAGGGGGTCGATTCGGGTGAAGAACCGCAGGTCGTTCAAGAAGACCCGAACACCACCATCGATGACGTTCGTCTGGGCGAGCTCAAGCGGGGCAAGCGTGTCGACGAGCGCCTCGATGAAATCGTCGCGTCCATGAAGAACAACGAAGAGCTGCGGCAGATGCTGGGCGAGCTGGTGAAGCGCACGCGCGAGCGCTGTGACGCGGCGCGTACGTTGGGCGACTTCTACGACTGCGATGACGAAGTCACCAAGCAGTACAACCGCTATCTCAAGAACATCTGATAGAGCGCGGCCATGGCTCGCGACGCGAAGAAGTTAAGCCCTGCGGCGAAGGCTGCGAAACCGTCTGCGCCGTCGGCGTTCAAGCCGATGGTGACGCACTCTGACGCGCTGCCGCTCGACGCGGCGGTGCTCCGTTCGATGCACGACTCGATGGTGAAGTCGCGCGTGCTCGAGGAGCGCCTCATCGCCATGTACAAAACCGGCCACGGCTATTTCTGGATTGGTGGCCCCGGTGAAGAAGCGTTCAACGTGCCGCTGGGCATGCTGATCAAGAAGGGCCAGGGCCCGGCCTTCGACTACTGCCACTTCCACTACCGGCAGTCGGCCACGTTGCTGGCCATGGGCGAAGACCCGGTGGGCGCGCTGCGGCAGATGAAGAACACCTCGTCTGACCCGTACTCGGGCGGCCGCAACTTCGCGGGGCACTTCTCGAAGCGCGAGTGGAACATCGCGCCGGTCAGCTCGCCCATCGAGGTGCAGTACGCGATGGCTCCGGGGACGGCGCTCGTGCAGAAGCGCCACGGCGGCGACGGCATCAGCATCGTCACTGGCGGCGACGCGGGTACGGCCGAAGGCGATTTCGCCAGCTGCCTGGTGTGGAGCTCGCGGCCGGGTGAAGAGCTGCCGGTGTTGATCATCGTCACCAACAACCGTTGGGGCATCTCGACTTCGTACGACCAGGTGCAGGGCGTGGAGCGCATCAGCGATCGCGGCGTGGCCTTCGGCATGAAGACCAAGACCATCGACGGCAACGATCCCATCTCGGCGTACCTCGAGCTCAAAGAGGCCTTCGAGTACGTGCGCACCGAGCGCAAGCCGTACCTCGTCGAGGCGCGCGTCTCGCGGCTCTATGGGCATAGCTCGGCGTCGGGCGCGAACTTCGCCACCAACGAAGCCGACTGCATCGCGCAGTTCGAAGCGCGGCTCGAGAAGCACGGCGTGTTGGCGAAGGGCGAGGCACAGGCGCTGCGCGATCGCTACACGACCGAGTTCGCCGAGCTGGCGCGCGCGGTGAAAGAAGAACCGTTCCCCGAGGGGTCAACGGTCTGGGACCACGTGTTCCACGGCGAGCCGGGTCGCGACCCGTTCCCGCGCTGATCATTTCGGAAAGTTTCGGAGACACGACTCATGGCCAACATGGCTCAAGCGGTCCGCATGGCGCTGCACTTCGCCGAAGAGCACCTCGGCGTGACTGACATTTTTGGTGAAGACGTGGGCATGCCGCTGGGCGGCGTCTTCACGTGCACCCAGGGCCTGAAGACGACGTGGAACTCGCCGCTCGACGAGCGCGGCATCATCGGCGCGGCGATGGGCATCGCCATGGCCGGTGGCAAGCCGATCGCCGAGATCCAGTTCTGCGACTACATCTACAACACCATCGATCTGCTCAAGCTCGCCGGCAACACGCACTGGTCGAGCAACGGTCAGTGGAACCTGCCGATGGTGGTGATGACGCCGGTGGGCTCCGGCATTCGCGGCAGCATCTACCATTCGCATTCCATCGACGCGACGGTGACGCACCTCGCCGGCTGGAAGATCGTCATTCCGTCGACGCCGCGCGACGCGTACGGCCTGCTGTTGTCGGCGTGCAAAGAGACGAACCCGGTGATGTTCCTCATTCCCAAGGCGCTCATGCGCATCAGGGGTGACGAGCTGATTCCCGGCGAGCCGGGCGACGACAAGGCGCTCTCGAAGCTCATCGACGCGCCGTTGGGCGATCGCACGAAGTGGTCGGCGCAGTGGCCTGAACTTCAGGACGCGTCGATTCCGCTCGGGCAGGCGAAGGTCGTGCGCGAAGGCTCGCAGCTGACGGTGGTGAGCTACGGCCGCACGTTGCCCATGTGCGCGGCGGCCGCGCAGAAGCTGAGCAGCGAGGGCATCGACGCGGAGGTCATCGACCTGCGCACGCTCTGGCCGTACGACTGGGACGCCATCAAGACCTCGGTCGAGAAGACGGGCCGCGTGTTGTTCGTGAATGAAGACACGGAGGTCACGAACTTCGGCGAGCACCTCGTGCGCCGCGTGGTCGAAGAGCTGTTCTTCAAGCTGCTGGCGCCGCCGAAGCTGCTGGCCGGCAAGTTCCTGCCGGGCATCGGCCTGGCAGACCCGCTCGAGTCGGCGTCGGTGCCGCAGCCGGCCGACATCGAGCAGGCGATTCGTACGTTGGCTGCGACGCAGCCGTAAGCGTCACTTCGGCAGCAACGCGCGCACGCCGTCGACGTCACCCGACGGCGCGCCGCGCTTGAGCACCACGAGCTTTCCGTTGTTCGCGATGACGCCGAAGTTGCCGCTGCTCAGCAACTGCTCGACTTCGTTGCGGTAGTCGGCGGCTTCGAGCGGCCAGGGGTTCTCGTCTGGCATCAGCGCGACGTAGTCAGCCGTAGCCGCGTTGTACGGGAAGAGGCTCGTCGTCGGCACGATGGGCAGGTGCGGCACGATGATGGTCTGTGCCGCCACCACCGCGTCGGGTGGAATGGCCTCGGTCAGCAGCCGCCGACTTTCGAAGTGACTGGCCTGTGGTTGAGGCAACGGCAGCGGTTGCGGCTTGAAGAGCAGCGGCAGCGACGCGGCGACGACGGCTGCGACCAGCCCCAGATGTTTGGCGACACCACGCACGGCGCGTTGCGCGGCCACCAGTCACACCGTGAGCGGGCCGATGCCGTAGTAGAGCTTGAGCGTGTTCTGCGTTTCGTAGTTGGTGAGGCGTTGCTCGAGCAGCGCGGGCACCGACGCCAGGAGTCCGATGGGGTCGAGCAGCGCGACGTAGCCCAGCTGAGCCATCAAGCCGCTCACGGGGCCGCCGAAGATGACGGCCGCGAGATCTCCGGGCCGCGTCAGCATCGAGACCACGGCTTCGGCTGGCGTCGCGCCCCACGCGGCGTAGCGCTCCGCGAACAGGCTCCATTGGCCTCCGGGGCCACGCGCTGCGGGGATGATGAACTTGAGCGAGATGACGCACCACGCGAGCGACACCAGCGCCACGAGGGCCGGGGCCTGCCAGCGCCTCTTCTCGTCCCACCAGCCGAGCGCGACGGCGGGGACGAGGACGATGGCCATGTCTTCTTTGAGACACAGCGTGAAGAACACCGCGAGCGCGAGCAGCACCGGCTTGCGCGCCTTGAGCGCCCAGAGCGTGGCGAAGACGCCCGCGGGCAACATCGACTCGGGGTGGAAGTCGTAGCGGAAGGCGTCCCACCAGGTGAGGTTGGTGGCGTACGCGAGGCCCATGAGCCACGCGAGCGCTGGCCTCAGCCCGAAGGCGCGCGCACAGCCGACGGCGAGCGCCAGCCCGGCGCCGCACGCCAACGCTTCAGGAATGAGCAGCGAGAAAGGGCTGCGCGTGAGCATGTCGAGCGGCACGGCGGCGAGCACGATGGGCTCGAAGTGTTCGCTGAAGAGGCTGCGACCCAGCGAGAAGCTCCAGACGAAGCCCGGCCCGTCGGCCCACGCGTAGCGAACTGCGTAGTGGAAGATGGAGAGGTCGAGCGACGTGGTCTCGAAGGCCAGGTGCTGCGCGACTTTCCACACCACCAGCCACGCCGTGAAGGCCGCAGGAATCGCCCAGCGCGCGCGGCCCGACAGCCAGCGCTCCGCGTGGTCGACCCACTGCAAGCGCTCGGGGCTCACCAGAAATGCAGCGAGCGCGAGCCAGGCCGCGAGGCGAACGTTGCTGCCGTGCCCCAGAACGATCTGCAGGCCTGGGCGGTCGGCGAGCGTCAGCCCACCGAGCCACGTCCCCACCAACCACGCGACGAGCGTGACGGCTCCGGCTCCAAGCAGAACGTGTGCGATGCGACTTCGGGCAGACATGAAGCGGCGCGCGTATCACGGCGCTCGCAGCCAGAACCACAGCACGTTGAAGGGCACCTCGGCGTCGAGCACGCGCTGCGCCGCCATGACGGCCCACGCCGTAATCAACAGCGCTGTGCGTGTGCTCGCGGTTCTCAGCGCCTGCAGCACCACCGGCAGCAGCAACAGCATGTGCCAGAAGGCACGTTGGGCATCGAAGAACACCAGCGCGCCCGTCACCGCGAGCGGCAGCGCGAGGCCTTCTTTCCGAACCAGCCAGCACACGAGCGCCGTCAGCGCGGGAAACCACCAGCTGCCGTGCAGGCGATTGGTGACCTTGAACACGCCCAGGTGCTGCGAGGCCACGACGGCGACCACGGAGTTCAAGCTCAGCAACACCAGCGCGCCCCACGCGCGCCGCCATGAATGCAGCGTCAGCACCACCGCGCCTCGAAAGTGCAGCAGGTACGCGAGCACCGCCCAGTTTCGCCCGTGCGTCACGGCCAGCACCGCAGCGAGCGCATATAGCGTGTCGTAGAAGCCCGAGAAGCCGGTGCCGACGAGCAACGGGCCGAACATCACGACGAAGAGCCAGCGTCGCCAACCGCTCAACACGCGCGCTGCGAGCCACGTGGTCAGCACCCCGACAAACCCGAAGAGCCACACGATGAACTTGTGCGCGACTGGCGGCGACACCACGCCGTGCAGTTCGAGCTGCGCCATCGGCCAATGCATCAGCACGCCGAGCGGCGGGTAGGGAACGCCAGTCGAACCCCACAGATGTTCGTGCGCAGGGCAGGGCAGCGTGAGGCCGCGCGTCGAGTCGTCGTAGGTCTGCGTGTAGAGCGCGAAGCCGCGGTGTTGAAACGCGATGGCTTCACCGACGTGGCGGCGGTGATCCGTCCACCGGCCCCACACGTCTCCGTTGTCAGAGGCGACGTGCAACCAGACGGCGAGCGAGCAGGCTGCGATGCAGACCCAGAGCGCTGCCGTCTTCACGGCGGATCAGCTCAGGTACATGACGTTGTCGTACAGCTTGCGGAACTCCTCGAGCTTCAGCTTGAAGACGCCGTCGTTGGCGCCGTTGCCCGACGGCTCTGATTCGCCCCACGGGTTGCGGAGCACGACGTACTTCTCGGTGCCCTGCGTTTCGTAGCCGAGCACGGAGTACGCGTGATCTCCGTACACGCCGGTATTCGTGTAGTTCACCGGGCCGCCGTCTTCGTGCGTGCCGGCCGCGACGGGCTTCTTCGCGTCGATGGCGGTGGTGATGGCCTTCCACACGCGCTCTGCGCCCGCGCTGGTGTCGACCGAACGCGACGTTCCGCCGGTGAACTCTTCGAACACGTCACCCGCGTGGCCACCGTTGCCGATGGTGTCGTAGCTGCCCTTCCACTGCGCGTAGGCCTTCTCGATGAGCGGGAACCAGAGCTCCATCTTGTCGGTCTCGCCGCTGTTGCTGCTGCTGCCGTAGAGCGGCCCGCCGTACGAGCGCGCGTACAAGTCGCCGTCGACCTTGATGTTCACGTCCTTCACGCGGCCGCTGCCCCAGTCGCGGTCTTTGAAGGTGACGGTGTACGTGCCGTCGCCGTTGGCCTTGATCATTCGTTGAATGAGCTCGGGGTCCATGTGCGCCATCGCGGCGACGGCGGCGGGGAAGTAGCAGTCGCCGATTTGCCCCTGCTGCGCGTCGCTGGCCTTCACCCCGTCGACGAACAATGGGCCGGTGAAGGTCTTCTTGCCGAACTTCGGCGTGCCGTCGGCGTTCAGCTCATCTTTGTGGAGCGCGGGGTCTTTGATGAGGTCACCCACCGGCGCGCCACCTGGCACCGCCACGTTGCCGACCGCCGTGCGGAAGTCTTTGTTGTTCACGCCGTCGCTCGCCGCGACCGAGAACGAGTCACCGGCCTTGCCCTTCAGCTTCACGCTCGCGGGGAAGTTGCCGTCTTTGTCGAGCGTGACGACCTGCTTTTCGCCGGTGCGCACGTTGGTGAACTGCAGCTTCGCGCCGGGCTCTGAAATCTGACGGCTGGCGTTGATGTTCTCGACGTCGACCGTGCCGTTGCTGCCGGCCTTGATGCCGATGCGGAACAGCGCGACCTCGGCGTTGCGCGTGTCTTTCGTCTCGGCGGTGTTGGCCTTCAAGTCGACCCAGTCAGACGTGGTGCCGTCGGCGTAGCGCGCGCGCAGACGAATGATGTCGCCTTCTTTCATCGCCATGTCGCCGGTCAGCTTCGCGCCGGTGAAGCGGCCTTGCGCGTCGGCCTTGCCGACCGTGAACGTGTCGTCGGTGTGGTAGCGGCCGGTGGGCGCCGCCGAGAGGTTGATGGCCTCGATGGTGGCGCCGGCCTTCGTCGTGCCCGTCAGCCCGTTGGTCTGATCAGCCGTCACCGACACGCCCGTCGACGGCGCTTCGCGGCCCAGCACCGCTTCGAGGAACTTCTTCGCCGACGCCTCGAGCGGCACCGTGCCCGCATCGAGGATCTGCTCGAGGTCTTTCTTTTCTCCCGCCGTCAGGCCCTTCTTCGCGAGCTCGATCTTCGCCTCGCGCGAGACGCCCGGCTTGTTCAATTCGGCCAGCGTCTTGCTCGCCGACCACCCGGAGCGATCTCCGATTTCAGCCAGAATTTGCATCGCCTGCGCGTCGCCCAGCTTCAGCGAAGGGTTGCTGCGCTGCTGGCGCTCGAACGTCGCGTAGAGCGTGGCCAGCTTGCGGTCGGAGATGGTCGGCATCGCGAAAACTCCTTCGTAAATCGGGCGGGTGCCGAATTGTCGCACATCGGCCCACCCGAGTTGCGTCACCACTGTATTGCGTCGCGAAGTCGTCGAAAAATCAAAGAGTTACAACGATTCTTCGTTCACATGTCTCCAGCGGAGACTTTCGGCGAATTCGTCGTTATCTCCAGAACCGCTGGGCTAGAAACGCCCCGTTTTTCACCCGCAGTTCTCACCCTCACTTTCGTTCTGGAGCACCAATCAATGAGCTTCCGCATCCGCAAGGCCGCCGTGTTGGGCGCTGGCGTGATGGGCAGCGGCATCGCTGCGCACCTCGCGAACGCCGGCATTCCCGTCCTTCTCCTCGACATCGTGTTGCCGAACTCAGGCCCGAATGAGCGCAACAAGCTCGCGGCGAGCGCGGTGGCGAACCTGCGCAAGCAGAAGCCGGCGCCGTTGATGACCGAGAAGGCGCTCTCGTTGATCGAGATCGGCAACTTCGACGACGACTTGAAGCGCGTCGCCGAGTGCGACTGGGTGGTGGAGGTCATCAAGGAAGACCTCAAGCTCAAGAATGGGCTGTTCGCGAAGCTCGAGGGCATCGTCAGCAAGACGTGCATCGTCAGCTCCAACACGTCGGGCATGAGCATCGAAGGCATGACCGAGGGCCGCAGCGACGACTTCAAGTCGCGCTTCCTCGTCACGCACTTCTTCAACCCCGTTCGCTACATGAAGCTGCTCGAGCTGGTGCCGGGCAAGAAGACGAACCCCGCCGTGATGGAGGCGCTCGCCGAGTTCGGTGAGCGCACGTTGGGCAAGGGCATCGTGTACGGCAAAGACACGACCAACTTCATCGCCAACCGCATCGGCACGTACGGAATGATGCGCACCATCAATTTGATGGAGAAGCACGGCGTCACCATCGAAGAGGTCGACAAGATCTTCGGGCCGTCGATGGGCCGCCCCAAGTCGGCCGTGTTCCGCACCGCCGACATCGTCGGCCTCGACACGTTCTTGCACGTGACGAAGAACTGCTACGACTCGCTGCCCAATGACCCCGCGCGCGAAGTCTTCAAGGCGCCGGTCTGGCTCGAGCAGATGGTCGAGAAGAAGATGCTCGGCGACAAGTCGGGCGGCGGCTTCTACAAAAAAGACAAGAGCAACGGCGGCAAGGAGATCCTCGTCCTCGACCTGAAGACCTTCGAGTACCGCGCGCAGAACAAGGTGCGCTTCGACTCGTTGGGCGCGGCGCGTGACGAAGAGACGCTCGAGGGCAAGATTCGCGCGGTGCTCGGCGGCAGCGACAAGGCCGCGACCTTCGCTGAAGTCGTGACGCTCGACACGCTGGCCTACGCGGCGCGGCTGATGGGCGAAATCGCCGACGACGTCGTGAACGTCGACCGCGCCATGCGCTGGGGCTTCGCGTGGGAGCAGGGCCCCTTCCAGACGTGGGACGTGTACGGCGTCGAGAAGGGCGTCAAGCGCATGAAGGAGCTCGGCATTCCCGTGGCTCCGTGGGTCGAGACGATGCTCGCGAGCGGCCGCACGTCGTTCTACGGCGCCGAAAAGCAGTTCGACACCTTCTGGAACATCGGCAGCAAGTCGGTGCAGTACGTGCCTGAGGTCGCGCGGCAGATCACCGTCGACGGCCTGCGCCGCGCTGGCAAGCTGATCAAGGGCAACGACTCGGCGACCTTGTTCGACGCGGGCGACGGCATCGGCCTGCTCGCCTTCCACTCGAAGATGAACAGCATCGACGCCGACATCATCGCGCTCATGCACGAGTCCATCGACTGGGCCGAGCGCCACGGTCGCGGCCTCGTCATCGGCAACGACGGCGGCAACTTCTCGGCGGGCGCCAACATCGCCGCGGTGCTGTGGGCCGCGAAAGAGAGCCAGTGGGAAGGCATCAGGAAGTCCATCGCCGACTTCCAGCAGGCCAACCAGCGCATGCGCTACTCGTCGATCCCCGTGGTCACGGCGCCCTTCCAGCTCGCGCTGGGCGGCGGTTGTGAAGTCACCATGGGCGGCAACACGCAGGTCGCGGCGGCCGAGACGTACATCGGGCTCGTGGAGTTCGGCGTGGGCCTGATTCCCGGCGGCGGCGGCAACCTGCAGCTGCTGCGCAACCTCTCGGGCATCTACGCGGGCGGCAAAGACATCGACGCGTTCAACTTCATGAAGAAGGCGTTCCTCTCCATCGGCATGGCGAAGGTCGCCACGTCGGCCGAAGAGGGCAAAGAGGCGGGCTTCCTCGCGCCCGACGCGTTCATCTCGATGAACCGCGACCACCTCCTGGCCGACGCGAAGGCGCGCGCGCTGGGCATGGCCGAAGCGGGCTTCCGTCCTCCGCGTCAGTCGACGTTCCTGCTGCCGGGCCGCAGCGGCGCGGCGACGGTCGACATGTCGCTCTACGACATGGTTCAGAACCACCAGATCAGCGACCACGATCGCCTCATCGGCAAGAAGCTGGGCCACGTGCTCAGCGGCGGCGACACGTCGCCGAGCGTGCCCGTGACCGAGCAGCAGCTGCTCGACCTCGAGCTCGAGGCGTTCCTCTCGCTGTGCGGCGAGGCAAAGACGCAAGACCGGCTCCAGTTCATGCTCGAAAAGGGCAAGCCGCTCCGCAACTGACTTTCCAACTCTTCAAGGAGAACTCACATGAGCAACCGAGTCGTCATTGCCAGCACCGCTCGCACCCCTTTCACCCGCGCTCACAAGGGCGAATTGAAAGACACGCGCCCCGACACGCTCGCGGCGCACGTCATCACCGAGGCCATCAACCGTGTCCCCGGTCTGAAGAAGGAAGACATCGAAGACGTGGTGCTCGGCTGCGCCATGCCTGAAGGTGAACAGGGCATGAACGTGGCGCGCCCCGCGGCGCTCCTCGCCGGTCTCCCCGACACCGTCTCGGCGATGACCGTCAACCGCTTCTGTGCGTCGGGCGTTCAGTCCATCGCGCAGGTGGCGCAGGCCATTCTGGCCGGCCAGTACGAGGTGGGCATCGCCGGCGGCACCGAGACCATGACCATGGTGCCGATGGGCGGAAACAAGATCTCCGCGAACCCCGAGCTGATGGAGAACAACCCCGGCGTCTACACGACCATGGGCGCCACGGCCGAGAAGGTGGCCGCGAAGTTCGGCGTGAAGCGTGAAGACCAGGACGTGTTCGCCGCCGAGTCGCAGAAGAAGGCGACGAAGGCGCGCGAGACGGGCGTCTTCAAAGACGAGATCGCGCCCATCACGGTCACGTTGTTCGACGACAAGGGCAAGAGCTCGAAGGTCACCGTCAGCGACGACACCATCATCCGCGCCGAGACCACGCTCGAGGGCCTGCAGAAGTTGAAGCCGGCGTTCGATGCCAAGGGCACGGTGACGGCCGGTAACGCGTCTCCGCTGACCGACGGCGCGGCCGCGGCGGTGGTGATGAGCGAGAAGAAGGCGAAGGAGCTGGGCGTCAAGCCGCTCGGCTACTTCATCGACTTCGCGGTGGCCGGTGTGCCGCCCGACATCATGGGCATCGGCCCGGTGCCGGCGGTGCGCAAGCTGCTCGCGAAGAACAAGCTCACCGTCAAAGACATCGACGTCTTCGAGCTGAACGAGGCCTTCGCGGCGCAGTCGCTGTACTGCATGCGAGAGCTCGGCATCGACGCGTCGAAGGTGAACCCCAACGGCGGTGCCATCGCCATGGGTCACCCGCTCGGCGTTTCGGGCACGCGCATGACGGGCACGCTGCTGCGCGAGCTGAAGCGCCGCGGCGGCAAGTACGGCGTCGTCACCATGTGCATCGGTGGCGGCATGGGCGCGGCCGCGCTCTTCGAAGTGGCCTGATTCGTCGCGGTTTCCAGCACCCGGGGCCAGGCTCTTCACGGAGCCTGGCCTCTTTCATTTGAGCCGGGCTCCAGTGGCGCGGCTGTAGAGTGCGCGCATGCTGCTCGCGCTCCTGGGCATCGCTGTGTTGATCGCCGGCATCGGCTTCGTGCTGACCGTCATGGCTCGCCGTGATGTCGAAGTCGTTGCACTCAAGCCGCCATCGCCGTCGTCACCGCCCGAGTCGCTGCAGGACCTGCTGCGCGCGGGCAAGAAGCTCCACGCCATCAAGCTCTACCGTGAGCAGCACGGCGTGGGCCTGAAGGAAGCGAAAGAGGCCGTCGAGGCGATGATGGCCGGGCAACCGCACGTGCTGCCGCCCAAGGCGTTGCTGCGCGAAGTGCACGACTCTGAAATCGAAGCGAGCATTCGCCGAGGCGCGCTCATCGACGCCATCAAGCTGTACCGCGAGAAGAACGGCGTGGGCTTGAAGGAAGCAAAGGACGCCGTCGAAGCGTGGCGAGCTCGCCTGCGCGCGAGCTGAGGCGTGAAGTTTTTCCTCACGGTTCGTTCAGTTCATGCGCGTTCTCTCGCTTGCCCGTGAGTCGTAGAAAGTCGGGCATGAGCCGACCCCGCGTCATCTGCCACATGGTTCCTTCCGTCGACGGGCGCATCGTCATCGACGGCTGGAACAGCTCGAACGCCGTCCACCGCGAATACGAGAAGACCGCGCAGACCTTCGGCGCCGACGCGTGGATGATTGGCCGCGTCTCGATGGAGCCGTATGCCGGCAGGGCGAAGGTGACTACGCGGCGCAACTCGGAGCCGGTTCCTCGTACCGACTTCGTGGCCACCACCGGCGCCGACTCGTACGCCATCGCGCTCGACCCGTCGGGGAAGCTGAAGTGGGAGTCGGGCTTCATCGACGACGAGCACGTCATCACGGTGCTCACCGAGCAGGTCTCCGACGACTACCTCTCGTTTCTCCGCGCGCAGGGCGTGTCGTACGTGTTCGGCGGAAAGAAGAAGGTCGACCTCGCGCGGGTGCTGACGAAGCTCCGCGCGACGTTCGGCATCAAGACGCTGCTGCTCGAAGGTGGCGGTGGCATCAACGGCTCGTTCCTCGCGGAAGATCTCGTCGACGAGCTGAGCGTGCTCATCGCTCCGATTGCAGACGGCTCGCGCGCCACGCCGACGCTCTTCGACACCCGACGGCAAGCAGGCCGCGCGGCACTTCAAGTTGAAGTCGTTCGAGCCGCGCGCCGCAGACCTGTTGTGGGTTCGCTACACGCGCAAGCGCTGAGCGCTACGGGCCCAGGCACCGGAACACCGCGCGGTTCTCGCCCTCCGCCTGCGGAGGACCGAGCACGCCGGCGCTGAAGGAGAGCTCCACGCCTTCGGTTTGCACGGCGGCGTTGCCCTTCGGGTTCTCGTGCACGAGCCACGTGCAGCCCTGCTCACGCCCCTCACGAAGCGCTGCACGAAAGATGGCCTCCTTCGAGGTGAGGTTGGCGTGAAAGACCTCGAGCCGGCCGATGGTCTTTGCGCCTACCGGCACGTCGCGCGGCGCAAAGAACAGCGGGTCCTTCGTGCTTCGCCGTGGCTCATACGCCGGGTCGCGCGCTTCGAAGCGCGTCGTGGCGCAGGCACAGAAGAGGAGCAACAACGACGTCGCGCGCTTCATCAGAACCTGAAGAGAATGAGGCCCTCGGGGGGCGCGGGCTTCGTGGCCTTCACGTCGACATCGCCGAAGGCATCGACGGGAAAGAGGCTCGATTCACGCGGCTTGATGGGCGACTTGTCCGCCGGAGGCGTGGTCTTCGCGACCTCTTCGCGGTCCATCTCCCGGACGAGGTCGACCAGCGACGCGTCGAGGTCTTTGACTCTGTAGCCGGTGGCGAACGCGGCCTTGAGGTGCGCCTTCGCTTCGGCCTTGCGACCCGTCTTCGCTTCGACGAGCGCGAGGTCGTACGCCGCGCGACCCCGCGTGCGCCATTCACCGGGCGCCGTCGCGGTGTCGAGCGCGCGCTGAAAGTACGCTTCGGCTGCGTCGAGCTCGCCTTGCAGCCAGTGCGTCCAACCCAGGCGCAGCAGATGTTCGCCGCGCGCGGGCACCAGCCGCGAGAGCGGCTCCAACGTCTCTTCGGCTTCAGCGAGGTTGCCCGCGTCGAGCAGCCGACTGCCGAGCTCGAGGCGCGCTTCAGGGCTGGTGGGCGACAACAGAAAGCCCTTCTTCGCCGCGGCGATGGCCTCGGTGTGTTTGCCCTGCCGCGCGAGCGCTTTGCTCAACCGCCCGAGCGCCCACGGCGAGGCGGGCGCGAGCGCCACGTAGCCCTGCCACGTCTTCTCGGCGTCGGCCCACGCGCCGAGCGCAAACTGCGTGTCGCCGATGTAGCTGCGCGCGATGAGCTCCCCGGGGTGTCGCTTCACGACGTCGCTCAAGTAGGCCACGCCCGCTTCGTTCGACTGGTAGCGCGTCAGCAACCAGAAGCGCGCGAGCGAATAAATCTCGAGCACGTCGTCGTTGTCTCCGAGGGCGGCGAGCGACTTCGCGGCCGCCGCGTCGCCGCCGAGAATCGCGAGCGCCAACGCGTTGACGGCGTGCGCGAAGCGCAGCTGCGGGTCGAGCTCGATGGCCTTCTGACAAGCGGCGATGGCGCGCTCCAATTCACCACCGTCGATGAGCGCAGGCGTGTCGACCGCGAGCGGTTGACGCAGCACCACGGGGTAGCAGGCGCCGAGCAACTGCAGCGCCTCGTCATTCGTCGACGACGGTTGCGCGTTCAGCTTCTTCGGGAGCGGCGTGCCGTTGAGCAGCGCCTTCGCGAGCGCCACGGAGCCCTGGTCGAGTGCGCCGCTCCACGTCTTCGGCAACTTCATGGTGAACGGCTTTGGCTTCTTGCCGTCGACCATCACGCCCGAGAGCAGCAGCCCGTCTCCGTTGGCCGTGAGCGAGAACGCGACCGCGCGATCTGCGCCCACCGCGATGCGCAGCGCTTCGGTGTCACCGGCCTGGTTCAAGTCGCCGGTGAACGCTTCTTCCTGCATGGCGCGCAGCGTCTGCTTCAGGTGGAGCTCGCTCACCTTGTTGGTCTGTTCGACGAGCTCCGAGGCGCGGGCCTCCATCAACAAGGCGAGCTGTTGCAGGCGCACGTCGTTCGACGACGGAGGAAAGAAGGCCACGACGGGAGCGCGGGGCGCAGCGAGCGCGACGGTTCCACACAACGCGACGAGCAGGGCAGTGCGCATGGCGGCGAACTTGTCACAGCTTCGCGTAGGGTGCGGCGTCTATGGCCACGAAGTCTTCGTTGCTCAAACGGCTCTCGTACAAGCCCGGCGTGACGTGGTTCGCGCCCAACGTGCCGGTGAAGGTGACGCCGTTGCTCAAGGGCCTTGAGCACACGACGCGCGCGCCGAAAGTGCCCGAGGCCGCGCTGCTCTTCGCGAAGAACGCTGCCGAGCTGTGGAAGGTCTTCGGCAAAATCGAAGGCAAGCTGCGCGGAGATCCACTGCTGTGGGTCTGCTACCCGAAGGGCGGCTCCGGCGTGGAGACCGACTTGAACCGCGACATTCTCTGGCGCGCGCTGTGGCCCAGGGGGCTGCGCCCGGTGATGCAGATCTCTCTCGACGACACGTGGAGCGCCATGCGCTTTCGCCCTCAAGGCCTCGTGAAGTCAAAGCCGGGCGAAGGTCCGAGCCCATTCGTTCACCCCGTCGTCGACATCATTCCCCGATGAAATTCGCCTACACCGTCAACGCTGAGTTCGATTCTCCTGAGGTCTGCACCGAGTGGCTGGAGTGGCTGCTCAACGGCCACCTCGCCGACGTCGTGAAGGCTGGCGCGCTGGCTGCCGAAGCCGTGCAGTGGACTCCATTGCGCGCCGAGGCCCGCTACACGTTCGCCGACGCCGCCGCATTCGAGACCTACGAGCAGCAACACGCGCCGCCGCTGCGCGCGGAGGGCCTCAAGAAGTTCCCGCCGTCGCGCGGCGTGCGCATGAGCCGGTCGACCGGGGCGCTCAAGCTGCGCGTGCCGTAGTGCGTCATGCGTGTGTGGTGTCGCTGGGTGAGCGGGGCGGCTATTGAAGCGCCGTGCACATCAGCGTCTTCGATCTCTTCAAGATCGGTATCGGGCCGTCGAGCTCCCACACCGTCGGGCCGATGAACGCTGCGCAGCGCTTCGCCACGCGCCTCAAAGAAGACGGTGTGTTGTCGCGCGTCACGTCGGTGAAAGCGGAGCTCTTCGGTTCGCTGGGCTTCACGGGCAAGGGCCATGGCAGCGACCTCGCGGTGATGCTGGGCTTCGAAGGTGAATCGCCGCGCACCGTCGACATCGACGCTGTGCCCGCTCGCATCGCGCGCGTGCAGAGAGAAATGAAGCTCAAGCTGCTGGGTGAACACGAGGTCGCGTTTCGGCCGGACGCGCTCGTCTTTCATCGCCGCGAAAAACTGCCGCTGCACAGCAACGGCATGCGCTTCACCGCCTTCGAAGGCGCGACGCAGCTCGTGCAGCGCGTCTACTACTCGGTGGGCGGTGGCTTCGTGGTGAACCACGAGGGCGTGCCCGAAGGCGCGGTGACGCTCGAGTCCTCGGTGCCGTACCCGTTTCACACCGGCGACGAGCTGCTCGCGCTCTGCAACAGCACGGGCCTGTGCATCTCGACGTTGATGCTCGAGAACGAAAAGGCGCTGCGCTCCGAAGGTGACATTCGCGCGGGCCTCAAGGAGATCTCCGACGCCATGGCGGCGTGCATTCGTCGCGGCTGTGAGCGCGAGGGCATTCTGCCCGGCGGTCTCAAGGTGAAGCGGCGCGCGGCCACGTTGTCGCGTCGGCTCCGCAGTGAGCCCGACGCAGACCCGTTGATCATCATCGACTGGGTGAACCTCTGGGCGCTCGCGGTGAACGAAGAGAACGCTGCGGGCGGGCGCGTGGTGACGGCTCCGACGAACGGCGCGGCGGGCATCATTCCCGCAGTGCTGCAGTACTACCGACGCTTCGTGCCCAACGCCGACGACGAAGGCTCGCTGCGGTTTCTGCTGACGGCCGCCGCCATCGGCGCGCTCTACAAGAAGAACGCGAGCATCTCGGGCGCTG
Source organism: Archangium sp. (assembly GCA_035910535.1). GTDB lineage: Bacteria > Myxococcota > Myxococcia > Myxococcales > Myxococcaceae > Archangium_A. Next base: position 201,436 of record JAMHXF010000111.1, read on the forward strand.
AGGTCGGCTGTCAGGGCGAGGTCGGCGTGGCGTGCTCGATGGCCGCAGGCGCGCTCGCTGAAGTCATGGGCGGCACGCCCGAGCAGGTCGAGAACGCCGCTGAAATCGGCATGGAGCACAACCTCGGGCTCACGTGCGACCCCATCGGCGGGCTCGTTCAAGTGCCGTGCATCGAGCGCAACGCCATGGGCAGCGTGAAGGCCATCAACGCCGCGCGCCTCGCGTTGTCGGGTGACGGCAAGCACAAGGTCTCGTTGGACAAGGTCATCGCCACGATGCGTTCGACGGGCGAAGACATGTCGGTGAAATACAAAGAGACCGCACGTGGTGGCCTCGCCGTGAACATCGTGGAGTGCTGACGCAGCGCGGTGTCGCGCGCGTCTGTACCGGCGTCAGTCGCCCTTTGTCTGTCAGAGGTCGGGTGTTAGTTGCGCCGGCGAACGCAGGTCCGCATCAGAGGCAGTCATGGACATCCGCATCACGAAGACCAGCACCCCGAGGACGAAGCCCCCTGAGAATGAACTGGGCTTCGGCAAGTTCTTCTCTGATCACCTCTTCGTGATGGACTACTCGGCAGAGCAGGGCTGGCACGACGCGCGAATTCAGCCCTACGGCCCCTTCCAGATGGACCCTGCAGCCGGTGTGTTTCACTACGGCCAGGCGATGTTCGAAGGCAGCAAGGCGTTTCGTGGCGCCGATGGTCGCATTCGTCTGTTCCGCCCCGAGATGCACGCCAAGCGCATGGCCATCGGCGCGCCGCGGTTGTGCATGCAGGTGCCGTCGGAAGCGCAGATGACCGAAGCGGTGCGCGCGCTGGTGAAGGTCGACGCTGACTGGGTTCCGAAGTCGGAGGGCACCTCGCTCTACCTGCGCCCCACGCTCATCGCGTCGGAGGGGTTCCTCGGCGTGCGGCCGGCGAACAAGTACATGTACTTCATCATCGGCTCACCGGCCGGGAACTACTTCGGAGGCAAGGGCCTCAAGTCGGTGCGCATCTGGGTCGAGCTCAATGACGTGCGCGCGCCGCGTGGTGGTCTGGGGTCGACCAAGGCCGGCGCGAACTACGCGGCGTCGCTGTCGTCGGCGATGAAGGCGAAGAAAGAAGGCTTCGACCAGGTGCTGTGGCTCGACGGCAAAGACCACGAGTACGTCGAAGAGGTGGGCACGATGAACGTGTGCTTCCTCATCGGTAAGACGTTGGTGACGCCGCCGCTGAGCGACTCGATTCTCGCCGGCGTGACGCGCGACTCGGTGCTGACGCTCGCGCGCGACCTGGGGCTGACGGTCGAAGAGCGGCCGATTTCCCTCAAGGAGATCCGCGCGGCGCACCAGGCGGGGTTGTTGACGGAGGTGTTCGGCACCGGTACCGCCGCGGTGATTTCACCCGTCGGGGAGCTCGCGTTCGTGGGCGAGAAGCTCGTCATCAACGGCGGAGCTCCCGGGCCCATCGCGCAGGCGCTCTACGCTGAAGTCGGCGCGGTGCAGCGCGGCTCGAAGCCCGACAAGCACGGCTGGCTCGTCGACGTCGACTGATGGTCAGCCCCTTCCGCTTCACCCGCTGCGACGCGAGCGCAGATGGCTCGCTCTACGTGATGGGCGTCGTCGAGCAGTTGGAGAGCGACGACGTTCATCACGTGATTCTTTGGGAGCGGATCGCGGGTGAGTGGAAGAAGTTTTAATGGAGCAACCGGTGTCTGGCGCTGGCCACGTACCCGGAGGCCGGGCGACCAAGCACCGCGTACCTGGGCATTCGACGGTGTGTTGAAAGTGCGAGGGCAGGTCAACGGCTTGCGCGTGCAGGTGCTCGAGTCGTCTGACGACGCGCCGAGCTCGTTGCGTAGCGTCTCGTGCATTCGTGTCGTGGGCGAGCAGCTCTACGTCGTTGGCATGCGGCGCATGGTGTACCGCCGCGGCTTCGAAGACACCGAGTGGCTTCGCTTCGATGCGGGCCTGCGGCAGCTGAGCTCGGACCCTGCGATTGCGGGGCTGCGCTCGATTGACGGGTGGTCGTCGGAGGCGCTCGTCGCCGTGGGGCTCGAGGGGGAGATCTGGTCTTGCTCCGATGCCGTGTGGACGAAGGACGCCTCGCCGACGACCGCGCGGCTCGCTGCGGTGCGGTGGGTTGCTGAAGACGTGTGCGTCATCGGCGGCGCCGGCGTGCTGCTGGTCGGCAGGCCCGGTCGATGGGTGGAAGTGCGTCACGACTTCCAGGACGAGACGTTTCTCTGCGTCGAGCGGTGGGCCGGCCGGTGCTTCGTCTGCACGGCGTCGGAGCGGGTGTTTGAGCTGCTGCTCGACGGTACGCCGTCGTTGGTGCCGGTTGACGCGAAGAGCGTGTGGCTCTCGGCCACCGACGAGCGCGTCTACTTTCTGGGGCGCGGCAGCATCACGTCGCTGAGCGCAGCTGGGTGGCGAGACGAATCGCCTCCGCCGGCTTTGATGGTGGGCGGCTGAGCGCAGCGTTACGCAGTGCCCGTGCAAACCACGTCATCGACGTTTCGGGTGTTGATCCTCGGCGGCACGGGTCAGGTCGGTTCTGCCGTCGTGCGCGCGTTGGCTGCGGAGCCGTCGTGCTCCGAGGTCGTGATGATCAACCGCAAGGCGCTCCCGGAGTTGGCAGGCCCGCGCGTGCGTCAGGTGGTGCTCGACACGGCCTCCGGCGACTTCGAAGCGGAGGTCACGAAGCTCGCGCAGAGTCTTGAAGGCCGGGTCTGCGCTGCGTCGTGTGTGGGCGTCGGCGCGGGCAGCAACAAGTGGACTGAAGATGAATTGAAGGCGCTCGAGGTCGGCGTCGTCGGCGCGTTCGCGCGTGGGTGTCGCGCTGGCGGTGTCGAGCACTTCGCGCTGCTCTCAGCGGTGGGGAGCAACTCGAAGAGCAGCATCAAGTACCTCCGCGTGATGGGCCTGAAAGAAGAAATGGCGCAGGGCATTGGCTTCAAGCGGCTGGCGCTGTTTCAGCCGGGCATCATCGGCGGCAACGTGCACACGCCGAAGGTCGTCGACTGGTTGGGGCGGCTCATTCCCGGTCGCTTCGGCACCGTGCATCAAGACGACATCGGCCGCGCCTTCGTCGCCGAATTCAAGGGCCCGTCAGAGACGGGCGTCGGGAACTACGAGAACGGCGAGATGAAGCGTCGTTCTCGTAGTCTGTGAAGACGCTCACGGCACGAGGCACACCAGCCCGAGCAGGTTCCCCGCGGCAGACACGCTGGTGGTGCCCACGATTGCGGCCGCGCCCGTCACGCGGTTGAGCACGCCGAGCCCGTCGATGCCGGTATCCCAGATGAACATCTGGTTCGAGGCAGGGTCGAACGCCATGGCATGGGGGTTCGTCATGCCTCCACCCAGCGGCCCGAGCAGCGTCACCGCCGCAGTCTGCCGGTTGATGATGTACGAGCTGTCGGTGTTCGAGTTCACCATGTACATGACGTCGTTCACGCTGTCGTAGCCGAGGTTGCCGAACGAGGTGAGCCCGGTGGTACCGACGAGCGTGGCGAGGCCCGTCGTGTGGTTGATGACGTAGAGGTTGCTGTCCGAGAGCCCGTAGAGCGTGCCGGTGCTCGAGTCCCACTCCAGTCCGTGCATCACCACCGACGAGTTGCCGTACGAGCCCACAAGCGTCACCGCGCCGGTCTGTCGGTCGAGCGTGTAGAGCGCGTCGTTGCCGGTGGAGCTCACGTAGATGGTTCTCGTCACCGGGTCCTGCGCGAGCGCGCCGGTGGTCCCTGCCGCGCTGCCTGCAGTGGCGCCCGTCGTCACCTGACCCGTCAGCTTGTCGATGGTGAACATCACCCGCGAGCTGCTGATGGCCAGGAGCTCGCACGTCGCCTCGAGCGTGCAGGTGGCCGAGCAGCCGTCGTCGCTCATGGTGTTGCCGTCGTCGCACTGCTCGCCCTGCTGCACCACGCCGTCGCCGCACGCGGGTGCCTGGCACACGCCGCCCGTCGTGCAGACGCCACTCTGACAGTCCGTCGCCGCGTTGCAGGTCAGGCCGGTGCCGCACCCGGTGCACACGCCGCCGCAGTCGATGGCGCTCTCATTCTGATTGAGCAGGCCGTCTGAGCACGTGGGCGGCACGCAGATGAGGTTGACGCACAGCATCGACTGGCAGTCGCTGTTGGTGGCGCACGTCGCGCCTCCGCCGCACGGCCCGCAGATGCTGCCGCCGCAGTCGATGCCGGTCTCGTCCTGGTTCGTCAGGCCGTCGGTGCAGCCGGGCGGCGAGCACACCAACGAGAGGCAGATGTTGCTCTGGCAGTCTGTCGGCGCGAGGCAGGCCTGTCCGTTGACGCACGCGGCACATGAGCCGCCGCAATCAGTCGCCGTCTCCGAGCCGTTCCGCACCGTGTCCGTGCACGACGGAGGCGCGCAGAGGTTGAGCGTGCAGATGCCGTCGATGCAGTCGGTCGCGTTGATGCACGCGCCGTTGGTCGCGCACGCTGAGCAGTCGGGGCCTCCGCAGTCGGTGCCGGTCTCGTCGCCGTTCTTCACGTTGTCCATGCAGGTGGGCAGCACGCAGCGCCCGGCTGCGCACGCGAGGCTGGAGCAGTCCGCCGCCTGATTGCAGATCTTGCCGTTCGCGCAGCCGCCGCAGCTCCCGCCACAGTCGACGTCGGTTTCGTTGCCGTTGTTGACGTTGTCGGTGCAGCTCGCGGGCGTGCAGACGTTCGCGATGCAGCTCCGGTTCGCGCAGTCTGTTGCGGCAGCGCAGGCCTTGCCGTCGGCGCACACGCCGCAGAGGTTGCCGCAGTCCACGTCGGTCTCGACGCCGTTCTTCACGTTGTCGAAACAGACCGGCGCGGCGCACTCGTTGTTGGCTCCGCACACGAGGCTCGCGCAGTCGGCTGCCGTCGTGCACGCACGCCCGGGAGCGCAAGCGCCGCAGATCCCGCCGCAGTCGCGGTCGATTTCGGCGCCGTTCTTCACGTTGTCCGTGCACGACGGCACCGCGCAAACGCCCGTCGTGCAGACCCCGCTGGTGCAGCCCGTCGCCACCGCGCAGGCCAGACCGTCTCCGCACGGCCCGCATGTGCCGCCGCAGTCCACCGCGAGCTCGTCGCCGTTCTTCAGCCCGTCGGTGCAGCTGCGCGCCACACAGGTTCCCGCCTGGCAGATTCCGCTTCGACAGCCTGCCGCCTCCACGCAGGTCTCTCCGTTGGGACATGCCTCGCATGGACCGCCACAATCGGCTCCGATCTCGGCGCCGTTCTTCTCTCCGTCGTCGCAGGTCGGCGTGATGACGCTCGCGTCGGACGCTCCGGCGTCAGGCTGCGGGCCCGTGGGGCTGCAGGCCACAAGCAGACAGAGGGTTCCGAGGAGGCCGAGGCGAATGGCGGGCGAGTGCATGGTGCCTATTCGCGCAGAGAACGCGAATGAACGAAAGCAGCGCGCTGGAGGAGTGAATCTCCCGAGTTCCATGGCGCGGGCACGGCATCGACGACAGGCATCAATTTGTCATACAGTTCGATTCATGCGTCATACAGAGCGGACCACCTTGATTTCGATTCGGTTGCCCGTGTCGGCCGCTGCACGCGTCGCGAAGCTGGCGCGCGCACGAAAGACCACGGTGTCGGCGGTCATTCGTGAAGCGGTCGCCGCGGTCGACGGGCCCAGCATCTGGGATCAGGTCAGGCCGCTGCTCTCGCGGCGTGGTTCGGGGAAGGGCGACCTTTCGACCAACAAGGCCTACTTCGCGGGCTTCGGTCATTGACCCCGCTCGTTGATACCGGGCCGCTCATTGCTTTGTTCGATCGTTCAGATCGTCATCACGCCTGGGCTCAGCGGGTGTTCTCGGAGCTGCGCGGCCCACTCGTGACGTGTGAAGCCGTCGTGGCGGAGGTTTCGTTTCTTTGCGCGCGCAATCGGCTCAGCGCCAAGCCGCTCCATGCGCTGGTGGCTGGCGAGTCACTTCGCGTCGCACCGGTCCTGTCTGAACACCCGGCTGCGGTCGTGAAGCTGCTCCAACGCTACGCCTCGGTGCCGATGTCGGTGGCTGATGCGTGCCTTGTCTGGCTGCACGACGAGGTTCCTCGCTCGGTCGTGCTCACGTGCGACAGCGACTTCCGCATCTATCGACGGAGCCGGAATCGCTCCGTCGAGGCGCTCGCTCCAGACGGCGTGTGACTACTTGCGGACCTCGGTGACCAACGCGTCGACGCTCTTCTTCGCGTCACCGAACAACATGCGAGTGCCGTCCAGATAGAACAGCGGGTTCTCGACGCCGGCGTAGCCCGCCGCCATGCCGCGCTTGAAGACCACCGTCAGCTTCGACTTCCACACCTCGAGCACCGGCATTCCGTAGATGCTTGAGCTCGGGTCATCGAGCGCGCCCGGGTTCACGATGTCATTCGCGCCAATCACCAGCACCACGTCGGTGTTCGGGAAGTCGCCGTTGATGTGCTCCATCTCCTGCACGATGTCGTACGGCACGCCGGCCTCAGCGAGCAGCACGTTCATGTGGCCCGGCAACCGCCCCGCGACGGGGTGAATGGCGAAGCGCACGTTGACGCCCTTCTCGCGGAGCGTGTGCGTCAGCTCCTTCACCGAGCCCTGCGCGCGTGAAACCGCCATGCCGTAGCCCGGCACGATGACCACGTTGCGCGCCTCGAGGAGCCGCTTCGCCACTTCATCGGCCTTCATTTCCTGCACTTCGCCTGTTGGCGCGGCACCCGGCGCCGCGGGCTTCGCGTCACCCGTACCGAAGCCGCCGAACACCACGTTGAGAATCGAACGATTCATCGCGCGACACATGATGATGGACAGAATCGTGCCCGACGCACCGACGAGCGCACCGGTGACGATGAGCAGGTCATTGGCCAGCATGAAGCCCGCCGCCGCCGCCGCCCAGCCCGAGTAGCTGTTGAGCAACGAGACGACGACCGGCATGTCGGCGCCACCAATGGCCATCACCAGGTGCACGCCGAGCAGCGACGCCAGCACCGTCATGATGACGAGGTACTGCAGGCCGTCGTGCCCGGTGGCCTGAATGAACGGCACCGCGAGGCCGACAATCGACGCGCCGACAATTGCGTTGAGCAGATGACGACCAGGCAACAGCAGCGGCTTGCCCGACATCGCGCCCTTCAACTTCGCCCACGCGATGATGGAGCCCGTCAGCGTGATGGCGCCGACCGCGATGCCCACCCAGATTTCAACGAGGTGCACCGTGTGGCGCAGCGCATCGGGCGCGACGGTGACGGGCCGCAGGTACGACGAGAAGCCGACCAGCACCGCCGCGAGGCCGACGAAGGAGTGCAGCACCGCGACCAGCTCCGGCATGCCCGTCATTTCGACGCGCCGCGCGAGCCCACCACCGATGACGCCGCCGATGACCGCTGCGCCCACCAGCAACGCGAGGCCGTGCGTGCGCGCCGAGAGGTCGTCAGTCAGCGCCCACGCCACCGACGTCACGGCGATGGCCAGCCCCATGCCGATGATGCCGAAGGTGTTGCCGTGCTGCGCGGTCTCCTGCTTCGAGAGCCCGCCGAGTGAACGAATGAAGAGCACGCCTGCCGCGAGGTACGCGACGTCGAGAAGACCAGTCATCGGTGACCTCCGTGTGAAGACGAGGCCGGTGCGACGTCATCTCTCCGGAACATTTTCAGCATGCGCTGCGTGACGAGGAACCCGCCCGCGATGTTGATGGCCGCGAAGAGCACCGCCGCCGCGCCGAGAATTGAGGCCACGTCGAGCGTGCCGCCGACCTGCAGCATTCCGCCGATGATGATGATGCCCGAGATGGCGTTGGTGACGCTCATGAGCGGCGTGTGCAGCGCAGGCGAGACAGACCAGATGACCTGCCAGCCGACGAAGCACGCGAGCACGAAGACGGTCGAGTGCTGCAGGAACTCCGGTGGCGCGAAGCGACCCAGCAGGAACAACGCGACGATGACGACGAGGCCGCCCACCGTGCTGCCCCACGCGCGGCGCGTCGGAGACTGAATGTGCTGCTGCACGGGCTTCGCGGCGGGCGGCGGGGCCTTCTTCGGCGCGGGTGCTGGCTCTTTGACGGGCGGCGGCGGCAGCTGCGCGCCGTGGTGCAGCAGCAGCGCCGGGCGCACCACGTCGTTCTCGAGGTTCACCTCGAGCGTGTCGCCTTTGCCGAGCTCGCCCGACAGGTGCAACAGGTTCATCGAGAAGAAGCGGCTCGAGGTCGACGCCATGCGGCTGGCGAGGTCGACGAAGCCGAGGATCTGCACGCCGTTGTGCACGACGATTTCGCCAGGCTTCGTCAGCTCGCAGTTGCCGCCTTGTTCAGCGGCCATGTCGACGATGACGGAGCCGGGCTTGAGGCACTCGACGACGTCGCGCGGCACCAACGTGGGCGCCTTGGCCCCGGGCACCAGCGCGGTGGTGATGATGACGTCGACCTCTCGCGCCTGCGCGCGGAAGAGCTCCATTTCGGCGGCGATGAACTCGGGCGACATCACCTTCGCGTAGCCGCCCTGGCCTTCACCGGCTTCTTTCAGCGTCACCTCGAGGAAGCGCGCGCCGAGCGACTCGACCTGCTCACGGGCCGCAGCGCGCGTGTCGAAGGCACGAACGTCGGCGCCGAGCGCGCGGGCTGCACCGACGGCCGCGAGGCCCGCGACACCCGCGCCGATGATGAGCACCTTGGCGGGCGGCATGGCGCCGGCGGCGGTGATCTGCGGAGAGAAGAAGCCCTGGTAGTGCGTGGCCGCTTCGATGACGGCGCGATACCCCGAGAGGTTCGCCATCGACGACAACACGTCCATCTTCTGGGCGCGCGTCACGCGCGGAACTTTTTCGAGCGCCAGCACCGTGGCCTTGCGCGCTTCGAGCGCCCCCAGCACCGCGGGGTTCCGTTCGACCTGAATCAACGAGACGAGCAGCGCGCCTTCTTTGAGCTTCGTGGTCTCGTCAATCGACGGCGGCCGCACCTTGAAGACGGCGTCGTTGTCCCACGCAGAGTCGACCAGCTCTGCACCAGCGGCGACGTACGCCTCGTCGCTGATTCCCGACGCGAGCCCGGCGCCGCGCTCCACGCGAACTCCCAGCCCGCGCTCTTTGAATTTCTTGATGGATTCAGGCGTGGCCGCTACCCGCTTTTCGCCGGGCAGCGACTCCTTCGGGACACCGATGACGAGACTCACGGCCGGGTTTCTAGGTCGCGAAGTCCCGTGTCGATACCTCGACGTTTGCCGCGTCGCGTCGTCAGCGCTGGTTGCGTTCGCGCCACTCGCCGGGTGTCATCGAATGCACGCGTCGGAAGTGCGTGACGAGGTGCGAGGCCGACGAAAGCCCGACCTGCGCAGCGATGGCGTCGAGATCGAGCGTGGTCGCCGCGAGCAGCTCTTCGGCTTGCCGCATGACGTGTGTCTGCCGCTCTTGCCGAAGCGACGTGCCGGCCGCGTCGAGGCGCCGTTGCAACGTGCGTGAGGACAAGCCGAGCTGCTCGGCGAGCTCTTCCACCGTCACGTCGGGCAGGCGTTGCAACACGGCGCGCACCGCGAAGACGATCTCCGGTGCCTTGCCCACGCGCGAGCGCAGCGCTTCGACCTCGTCGTAGAGCTCGGCGAGGTTGGCGCTCGAAAACGCCTCGCGGAGCTGCTCTGCGCCCACCGCGCGAAACGGAGACGCGGGGCGAACGACGTTCAGCAGCCCTGCGGTGACGACGCCCGCGAGCCCGCCGCCGTGCACCATCGTCGTCGTGCCGACCCCGCGCAGCGATTGTCGCATTCGCAGCAGGTACGAGAGCAGCCGCTTGAACGCGAGCGCGTCGATGTTGTCGACAGCCCGGGCGTCGATGAACACCGCGCGGCCATCGAAGGTGCGATCTCCGGCGCAGCAGCTCCAGTACGGCTCCATCTCGGCGATGTCCTGCTCGAGCGGCTTGCCCCAGATGAACGTGCCGTTCGCGCGCTTGCCGTCTTGCCAGTAACAAAACGAGCGCCCCAACACGTAGCGGCGACTCGAGCCGTTGAACTCCGAGAGCTGTGTTGCTGGGAGAAACAGGCTCACGCCCGGTGGATACCGCGCCTCACGCGTGAGTGCATTCACGGCAACAGCAGGCTGTCGGGGAAACGTGCCTCGAATTGCCTGGTGCGCGTCGCCGCTTCGTCGTCGCGCCCTGCGGTGTGCAGCGTCTTGATGAAGAGGGCCTCACGTTCTTCCACGAGGCGGCCGTTGGTGAAGTCGCGCTCATGTTCACCGAGCGCAGCGAACGCACCGGGCAGGTCTCCACGCGCGAGCGCGGAGCGCGCCACCTCGAGCACTTTGCGTTCAGCCGCGAGGGAGAGATCTCTGGCTGCTTCTTTCTGCTTCTCTTCGACCTTCGTCGTCGGGCGCTTGGGGGCGGGCGCTGGTTCGAGCGGCGCCGGCACGATGACAGGCACCTCGACGCGCACGGGCACTTCGACGCGCACCGGCACCTCGACGCGCACTTCACGCGGCGCAGGTGGGAACACAAAGCGATCGACGCCGATGCCGAGGCCGACGCCGGTGAGCAACACCGCGAGCCCACCACCGACGAGCTTCGCGGTCGTCAGCGACGCGGCGGTCGCCAGCGGCAGCGAGCTCACGAGGCGCGCGGCGACCGCAGCTTCGAAGCCTGGAGGTGGCGCTGGCGGCGAGACGTCGCGCAGGAACGCGAGGTCGTCGGGCAGCGGCGGCAGCTGTTCGCTCATGCTTCACCTCCGCGACGTGCTTCGTCTTTCCTGTACCGCTCGACGGCGCGCGCCACTTCTTCCCGCGCCAGCTTGAGCCGCGAGTACGTGGTGGGCAACGGCGCTTCCATCATCGCGGTGACTTCATTCACCGAGAGCCCCTCGAGCTCGTGCAGCACGAAGGCCGTGCGGCGCTCTTCGGGTAGCGTCGCCAGCGCAGCCCGCAAGATGTGTCGTGCCTGTTGCTGCGCGACGGAGTCGTCAGGGCCGGGCCGGTGGTCGAGCAGCTCGGGCAGCTCGTCGTTTGGTCGGCGCGCGCGACGCACGTCTGAATACACGCGGTACGCGATGCCGAAGAGCCACGGGCGCGCGGGGCGGCTCGCGTCGTACGAAGACCAGCGGCGCGCTGCGGTGACGAAGACGTCGTGCACCAGGTCCTCCATCTCCGACTCCATGGCTCCCAGCTTCCAGAGGAAGCCGTAGAGGGCTTTCACTTCTGCGCGGTACAGCGCGTCGAGCGCTGCTCGGGCGCTCATTCCGTCACCGTGTATTGGCGGAGCGCGCGCGAGTTCATGAAGAAATCTGCAGCTCGAACGTAAGGCCGCCAGCGAGCGACACCGGCCAGGTCACCCAGAGCTGCGTGCCTTCCAGCGAGAGGGTGGTGCGCGTGAGCACCGCAGCGCCCTCGAACCACGGGCTGATGACGAGGCGCTCCGTCGGGTAAAAACGCAGCGCGACGCGGGCCCCGGCCTGCGCCATCAACGAGGTCGAACGCAGCGAGCCTTCTTCGAACTGCAGCGCGCCGAGCGAGCCGACGAGACACCCTTGAAAGAGGCCCAGCTCGACGCACGGCACGAGGCTGCCGAGAAAGAGGAAGGTGCTGACGCGGCGTTGTCCGACGACGACGCCGCTGGGCAGGTGTGCGCGCGCTTCGAGCGAGAGGCTGAAGCGTGAGAGCTGCAGCCCGCCACCGAGCAGGAGCCCGCCGGTGAAGCCCGGCACGGCGCCGGCGGTCCCCAGCAACGCGGCGTGCGCACGAAAGGAAACGGCGGGCGGCGGCAGCGGCGGGGCGACGGGAGGTTCGGGTTGCTTCGGCGGCGTCACCACCACCGGCGGAGGCGCTTCTTTTTTCTCGGCGCGCATCGACGGGTCGAGCGCGAGCGAAATGGCGAGCTCCACTGTCGAGGCGAGCTCCAGACAATCACCGCTCGGCGACTCGAGCTGGCGGCGCCCGACGCGGCCATTTTCCCGGGTGACGACGAGCTCCGCGGCGAGCTCCGGCGGGTGCCGCGAGGTGATGTCGACCTGCACGAAGGTGGCGGCGTCGCTCACGAAGGGGTCACGCCCGAGGCGCGCGCTCACCGCAGCGCGAACCCAGCGCTCGTCGGGGCAACCCGCCAGGCCGTGCTGTACGCGGTACTCGAGCCGCGCGTCGGGTGCTGCGGCCAGAGCGAGAAGAACGGCTGCGAACATCGCGGAGTTCACGTACCAGACAGGGCCGCGAGAAATTCTTCATAAAAACGATGCGCTCGAACCAAGACAACGCAGGAGACACGATGACGAAGACCATTCGAGGCATTTGTTTTGGAGCGCTGGTGCTGTTCGCTGCATGTGACGTGCACGTCGACCTGAATGACGGAGGCACCGGCGGAGGCACTGCTACTGGAGGAGGCACTGCCACGGGCGGTGGCACCGGCGGCGGCAGCAATCAGCTGGAGCTGTGGTGTTCAGCGAGCCGCGCGTGCCCGTCGGGCCAGTTCTGCTTCAACGGGTTGTGCGCGCTGGGCTGTCAGTCGAACGCGAACTGCGCGGCTGAGCAGTACTGCGACACCGACGGAGATGGCCTGTGTCACAACTCCACCGTTCTTACGTGCACCGTCGCGACCCAGTGTGGCGAGCGGCAGATCTGCACGTCGGGCTTCTGCAGCACGCCGCCACCGCAGATGCAGACGCAGTGCAACCCCGACAACGTGCCCTCGGGCAATGACGGCTGCGACTCGAAGTCGGTGTGCATCGACCCCGTCGAGACCAGCGCGGAAGACCCCGAGTGCCACACGTTCCCCGCGTGCGCGGCCGACAAGACGTGCCCCACGGGGACGCAGGGCGCGGTGTGCAACGACGGCCTGATTCCGAACAAGGCGAAGATCTGCCTCATCGGCCTGTGCCGTGGCGTCAGCAACTGCCCCGCTGACTGGGCGTGCGTGAAGTCGAGCCCGACGGAGGTGCTGGGCCTGTGCTCGGCGCGCAGCTTCGGCTCTCCGTGCATGGAGGCCTCGCAGTGTCTGAGCGGCACGTGCACGCAGCTCGTGCCCGGCTTCCTGGGGTACTGCCAATGAAGACGCTTCGACTGCTTGCTCCGTTGTTCCTGCTCGCCGCGTGCCCTCCGGTGACGCCGCCGGTCGACGTGTGTTCGCCCAACCTGTGCGACGGAGACCGCTCGGTGTGCACCGCGGTCGACGGGCTGGCGCGTTGCTCATGTCGCGAAGGCTTCAACGAGGTCGCCGGCGTGTGCGTGCGGCCCGGCCCATGCGCTGCGAACCCGTGCACTGAAACCAACCGCACCGTGTGCTCGGCGTCAGGAGAGACCGCCGTGTGCCGCTGCGACTCGGGCTTCGTCGAAGACAACGCGGGCCGCTGCATTCGCGCGCAGAGCTGTACGCCCAACCCGTGCACCACGCCCGGCAAGTCGGTGTGCTCGGCAGTCAACGGCGCGGTGCAGTGCGCGTGCGACGTCGGGTTGCGTGACGACGGCATGGGCGGCTGCGTGAGCGAGAACCCGTGCGCCAACAACCCATGCACGCAACCCAACCGCGGCGTGTGCGTAGCGTCGGGCACGACGGCCATCTGCCAGTGCGAGTCGGGCTTCATCGATGACGGCGCCGGCACGTGCGTGCGGCCGGCGTCGTGCACGCCGAACCCGTGCATGGAGACGAACCGCTCGCAGTGCAGCGTGCAGAGCGGGCTGGTGGTGTGCACGTGCGACACCGGCTACCGGCTCGACGCCGCGGGGCAGTGCGTGCCGCAGCAGGCGTGCAACCCCAACCCGTGTACGCAGCCCAACCGCGGCGTGTGCACCGAGCAGAGCGGCGTCGCGGTGTGCGGCTGCAACTCGGGCTTCCGTGACCAGGGCGGCACGTGTGTCGTCAACGACGCGTGCAGCCCCAACCCGTGCACGATGCCCAACCGAGGCGTGTGCAGTGACGTGAACGGCGCCGCGGTGTGCGGGTGCAACGCGGGCTTCAACGAGCAGAACGGCGCGTGCGTGCCCAACGACGTGTGCGACCCCAACCCGTGCACGGAGCTCAACCGCAACGTGTGTCTGGCCGGCGCGGACGCAGGCGCAAGCTGCGGGTGCAACGCCGGCTACCAGGAGGGCGCGAATGGCTGCGAGCTGATCCCCGCGCCGACCTGCGCGACGCAGCACGCGACGGGCGACAGCTACGAGCCCGACGAGTGCCCGGCGCTGGCCAAGCCCATCGTCAGCGGCGTGCCGCAGTCGCACACCTTCGAGCCCGCGGGCGACGTCGACTGGGTGACGTTCACGGCCGACGCCGGCGCGGTGTTGTTGGCCGAAGAGTCGGGGCCCATCAACGCGCTGCTCTCGCTGTACGAGGCCGACGGCGTGACGGCGGTGGCGACGAATCAGGTCAACCGCGTGCATCGGAAGCTGGCGAACGCCGGCGTTTACTACCTGCAGGTGCGCGGGCCGACCGCCGCCACGACGGGCGCGACCACCATCGCGGTGACGTTGTCGGCTGACGACCACGCCGACTCGCGCAGCGCGAACCCCGCCACGTTGATGCCGGGCTCGAGCGTGACAGGCGCCTTCAATTTCCCGGGTGACACCGACTGCCTCGCGGTGCCGGTGCAGGCCAACCACATCTACGTCTTCGAAGAGACGACGACGGCAGACGTGTACCTCACGGTCTTCACGGCGACGGGCACGTTCATCTCGACCACCGACAGCGAGTCGCTGCGCTTCGAGACCTCGACCGCCGAGACGTTGTTCCTGTGCACGCGCGCCTACACGAGCAGCAACCTCGCGAGCTGGACGCTGCGCGTGACGGACCACGGCGTCGACGACTACGCCGACTCACGCGCCGAGGCCTCGGTGACGTTGGTGCCGGTGGCGGCGCCCGGCGCGACGGTGACCGGCGCGTTCCAGTACCCGGGCGACTCGGAGTGCGTGGTGGTGCCGGTGCAGCAGAACCGCATCTACACCTTCGCCGAGACGACGGGCACCGACGTGTACCTCACGGTCTACACGGCGACGGGCACGTTCATCTCGCGCACCGACAGCGAGCTGCTGCGCTTCGAGACGAGCGCGACAGAGACGTTGTTCCTCTGCACGAGCGCGTACACCAGCAGCAACCTCGCCAACTGGGCGCTCACCGTCACCGACCTCGGCGTCGATGATCACGCTGACTCACGTGCAGACAACCCCGTCACGCTGACGCCCACGGCGAGCCTGAGCGGCGCGTTCCAGTACCCGGGTGACCCTGACTGCGTCGCGGTGCCGGTGCAGGCCGACCGCATCTACACCTTCGCCGAGACGACGCCGACTGACGTGTACCTCACGGTCTACACGGCGACGGGCACGTTCATCTCACGCACCGACAGTGAATCGCTGCGCTTCGAGACGAGCACCGCAGAGACGTTGTTCCTCTGCACGAGCGCGTACACCAGCAGCAACCTCGCCAGCTGGACGCTCACCGTCACCGACGTGGGCGTCGATGATCACGCCGATTCTCGCGACGGCAACCCGGCGACGCTGGCGGTGGGCTCGAGCGTCAGCGGCGCGTTCGACTACGCGGGCGACACTGACTGCCTCGCGGTGTCGGTGCAGGCGATGCACACGTACACCTTCGAAGAGACGACGACGACCGACGTGGTGCTCTTCGTGCTCACGTCGACCGCGACGTTCATCTCGAGCACCGACAGCGAAGCGCTGCACTTCAAGGCGCCGAACACCGAGACGCTCTTCTTCTGCACGCGTGCCAGCACGAGCTCGTCGCTCGCGAGCTGGGCCTTGCGAGCCACCGACAACGGGCTCGATGATCACGGCGACACGCGCGCCGCCGCGACCTCGGTGTTGGTCGCCGGCCCCGTGGTGAATGGCGCGCTGCAGTTCTCGGGTGACGTCGACTACTTCTCGTTCACCGTCTTCGGCCCGCTGGCGCTGCGCGCGGTGACCACCGGCAGCAACGTGGCCATTCGTGTCGAGAACTCCAGCGGCACTTCGGTGGCGAGCAGCACCGGCCCGGGAACGTTGACGTTCTCGGTGCCGGCGGCCGGCACGTACTTCGTGCGCATCAGCCAGGGCAGCATCGGCGCGTACACCCTGGCCATCGACAACTGACGCGCGGTCAGGTCGCGTTGCAGGTGACGTTCAAGCGCCAGACGTCGGAGCCGATGGCGGCGAACTCGCACGTGAACGACGCCGTCTGGCTGGTGAAGCCGACGGAGGGGATTGAGTAGTTGCCGGGGCAGGAGGCGCCCGGACACGTGCACGATTCGTCGACGCAGGTCGAACTTCGGCGCTCGATGGTCGCGCTGGTCGGGATGAAGCCGGTCGGGCAACCGTACGTGAAGCTGAAGGCCTGGGTGACCGGGTTGGTTCCGCCGCAGTTCTTCGTCTGCTGGTTGCTCGAGGCCGTGACGGTGCACGCCGTGTTGGCGTTGGGGTTGGTGTCGCGGCAGTCGAGCGTCGCGGGGCAGCTCAACCGGTACCCCGAAGGCGCGTTGGTGCCGATGCACGTGTTGGTCACCAGCGTGCCGCCGCAGTAGCCGTCGTTGTCCTGGTCGCGGCGCAGGGGGAACATGCGCCAGATGCTGGCGTCGTTGTCGTCGCACTCGGCGAGGTCGAGACAGAAGTCCGGGTGGAGCTTGCCCGTCGCGATGGCGACGGCGCCGACGCAGGCGGGGGCAGGCGCGTTGACGCAGTGCTGATCTCCGTCGACGTCGGGCACGAGGTTCACGAGGCGGTAGCGCGCGCTTGACGCTTCGTCGCAGTCACTCTCGACGTTGCACGACGACGCCAATCGATACCCTGGCTGCGGTGTGGCGCCGGTGCACTGCATGGTAGCTGCCACCGAGCTGCAGTAGGTGTCGTTGTCGCTGTCGACGCGCACGCTGAGGTTCTGGTACCTGCTCGACGCCGTGTCGTCGCAGTCCGCGGTGGGCTTACACGAGCCGACGAGCTGCGTGCCCGTGCCGGCATTCGCCCCGATGCAGGCCTCGCGCGCGTTGCCCATGCAGTAGGTGTCGTTGTCGTCGTCGGTGCGCACCATCGCGTTGCGGAACACTGCCGAGTTGGCGTCGTCGCAGTCGTCGGTGGCCGAGCAGGTCGTCGGGTCTCGCAGCCCGGCGCCCAGCGTGGTGCCGCCGCAGGCGTCGAACGCAGGCTGCACGCAGGCCGTATCTCCATCGGCGTCGGTGCGCGCCGACTGCATGCGGAACTTCGTGGCGTCGGCGCCGTCGCAGTCGACGCCCATCGACGAGCCGGGCGCGACGAAGCCTGTCGGGCAGTTGCCGAACGTGGCGCGCGTCGTGTCGGGGCACACCATCGTTACGCTGGTGGTGTCGGTGGCGTAGTGGTCGTTGTCGCCGTCGGGGAGGCACGCAATCAACACGGCCTCGTCGACCTCGCCGTCGCAGTCGTCGTCGACGCCGTTGCAGATCTCGGTGGTCGGCGTGCCCGCGGTGACGTCGCAGGTCGCCCGGCCCGCAGCGCTGCACACCACACCACCGGTGCGGGCGCACGCGCCGAGGCCGGCGGAGCAACCGGCGTCAGGTGCCGCGCCGGCGTCGGCGAGCTCACCAGGCGTGAAGTTGACGCCTTCGTCGACCTGGCCGTCGCAGTCGTCGTCGAGGCCGTTGCAGACCTCCGTCGTGCCGACGACGGAGCAGTCGTACCAGGTGCCAGCGGGGCTGCACTGCTGCACGCCCGTCGTACAGCAGGCGCGCGTTTCGCCTGCTGTACATTCAGTCGCAGTGCCACCCCCGGTCGCAGCGCCGCCGCCCGTCGCGCTGCCGCCACCCGTCGCGTTGCCGCCGCCTGTGCCTCCGCCGGTGCGTCCCCCACCACCGCCCGGCGTACCTCCGTCGTCCTCAGGAGAGACGCCTCCACAGCTCAGGCACAGCGTCATCGCGGACACCACCAACCAGGTTCGATTCATGGCGAGCGAAAGTACGCGCGCTTCGGTGGCGTGACTCCAGGCTGGCGTGTTCGTGCAACGCTTTGGCTGATTCGTCAGCGGCGGTTGCGTTCGCGCCACTCGCCGGGCGTCATCGAATGCACGCGGCGAAAGTGAGTGACGAGGTGTGAAGCCGACGAGAGCCCCAGCTGCGCGGCGATGGCGTCGAGATCGAGTGACGTCGCCGCGAGCAGCTCCTCGGCGTGACGCATGACGTGTTGCTGGCGCTCTTGCCGCAGTGAGGTGCCCGCAGCGTCGAGGCGGCGCTGCAGCGTGCGCGACGACACCCCGAGCGCGTCGGCGACCTCGTCAGCCGTCGCTTCGGGGCGCCGGGTCAGCACGCCCTGCACCGCGCGAACGACCTCCGGCACCTGCCCGACGCGAACGCGCAACGCTTCCGCGTGTTCATAGAGGTCCTGAACGCCCGCCGCCGCGAAGCCTTCGCGCAGTTGCTCAGCGCTCACCGCGCGAAAGGGGTAGGCCGGCTGCACCACGTTGAGCAGGCCAGCGGTGACGACGCCGACGAGGCCGCCGTCATGCACCAGGGTCAACGAGCCCACGCCGCGCAGCGATTGCTGCGTCCTCATCAGGTAGCTGAGCAGCCGGCGAAACCCGAGCGCATCGATGCTGTCGACCGCGCGCGCGTCGATGAAGCCTGCGCGGCCGTCCCACGCGGCGGCACCGGCGCCGATGCTCCAGTACGGCTCGAGCGCGGCGATGTCGTCTTCCTGTGGCTTGCCCCACATGATGGTGCCATTTGCGCGCACGCCCGCCTGCCAGTAGCAGAAGCAACGGCCCACGACGTAGCGAGGCACCTTGCCGTCGAACTCGGCGGCGCTCGACGAGGCGAGAAAGAAGCTCACGCTCGACGGATACCGCGCGCTCGTGAGCCCGTTGAGAGGAATTTTGCCACGACAGGTTGCCTACTGAAGCAAATCGAGGCCCAGTCGCAGCACCGAGAACGGCATCACCTTGGGCAGCAGCGAAACCGCCAGCAGCACACCACCGTGGCTCGCGATGGCCCCGATGGGCGACTTGAACTGGCTCGCCAGCCACGACGTCAGCCCTGCGTAGCCTCCGAACCACGCCCAGAAGAGCAGCACGGGAATGAAGACGGCGGCGAAGAGCATCTTCAGGCTGAACAGCACGCCGAGGACGACCCAGACGGCGAGAATGGCGAGGTGCGCGAAGTTCTTCATGGCGTTCATTTGGGTTCTCTCCAGTGCAGCGGGTGTGGCCATGAAACGCCTGAACGTCAAAAAGAGTGAGGTACGTGTTGAGAAAACATCAATAAGCCGCAGTAAATGACTCTCCATGTCTTCTGAACAGCTCGGCCGACCGCTCGTGGTCGGCGAACGCTTCGACGCGAAGAACAAAGAGGAGGCGTCGTGATCAACCTGCAACGCATCGAGGGCTTCTATTGGGTCGCGAAAACTGAAGGCTACGCACGCGCCGCGCGCGCGTTTCCGTACCCCATCACGCAACCCGGCGTGCATCAGCAGGTGCGCCGGTTGGAAGAAGAGCTCGGCGTGAAGTTGTTCGAGCGCGTGGGGAAAGATCGCGTGGTGCTCACGGCGCGCGGGCGCGTGTTGTTCGACGCGGTCTCTCCGTTCATCGCGCAGCTACCCTCCATCGAAGCGCAGGTGCGCGGTGGCGTGGTGGGCGGCACGCTCAAGATGCACGCCGCCGGGCACCTGCTGCGACACCTCGTGCCTGAATGGCTGCGCCGACTTCAAGACGCGCGGCCCGACATCACCGTGGCGCTGACCGAAGTGCAGACCGCCGACCTCGCGCAGCTCCGCGCAGGTGAAACCGACCTGCTCGTCGACTGGTTGCCTGAAGTGCCGACCGACATCGAGGCGCGGCAGGTCGGCAAGACCGAGGCGTGGATCGTCGCGCCCGCGCACGGCCCGTTCGCGCAGAAGGGCAACCTCACGCTCTCGAAGCTCGCGAACGTGCCGTTCATTGCGTACCACTCCGACCGCGCGCTCAAGGGCCTGCAGCTGGAGGCGCTGCGGCAGCACGACGTGTCGCCGCGTGAAGGCTTCGCCGCTGATTCTTCAGACACGATTCTCGGCTTCGTCGCCGCGGGCCTCGGCTTCTCGCTCGTGCCGTGGCTCACCGACGTCGGCCCGAAGCTGAGCGGCGTGCTGACGCGCAAACTCGAGCGGCCCGTCGCGTCGTTCCCCATCTTCGCGGCGTGGCGCAAGAGCAGCGGCGTGCACCCGCTCGTCGAGGCCGCGTTGCAGGTCGCGCCGAAGTTGTGAGCTGACTTCTGCTACAGCGCACGCCGTCTCGTGGTCTGGAGGTTGGCGATGCGTGGCTTGATGGTGGTGTTGGTTGCTGTGGGCGGTGTGGGGTGTGCGACGTCGAATTGGGCGGGCGGGTCGTCGCTGGCCGAGGAGCGCTTCCCCGGTCGTGAAGAGCTGCAGAAGGTGGCGTTGCGCGAGCCGAAGCTCGACCTCGCCGGCCGCAGCGCAAAGGTCATCGACAGTTGGAAATTGAAAGGCCCGCTGCCGACGACGGCTGCGGTGACGCGCACGAAGCCCACGACGTCGTGGGAGCTCGCCGTCGCGCAAGACGCGCCGACGTTCGCAGCCGCGTTCAGCGAAGACATGCAGTGCATCGCGCGCGAGTCGGCGCACTACGTCGTCGCGCGCGGTGAGTACCCGGGCAACTCGCTGCGCAAGTTCATCGAGCGGCGCTGCGGCACGACGGCGACCAGCACCGCGCTCTCGAGCCTCTCCGGCGAAATTCCCGAAGGCGCCGACGAGGCTACGTGGATCGCGCAGTGGCGCGCCGACGTCGTCAAGAACATGCCGGCCACGGCGCCCGCGCTCAGCGGCGTGGCGACGGCGCGTGAGGGCAACAAGGCGGTGGTGCTGCTGGCCTGGGGCGCTCCTCGCGCGCAGCTCGCGCGGCCGCTGCCGTTGGTCGGCACCACGGGCGCGGTTGAAATTCGCGGCCGCCTGTCGACGGGCTCTGCAGAGCGCATCAGCGCGCTGGTGAACAAAGGCGCGCTCGGCGTCGAGAGCTGCAAGACGCTCGACGCCGTCACGCCTCCGGAGTTCGCGTTCTCGTGCCCGCTCGACGCGGCCGACGTGCGCACCACGCTGACCGTCGCGGCGTTTCAAGCCGGCCGCATTCTCGGCATCGAAGCCGCGAGCTTCACGCTGTGGCCGTCGGGCAAGCCGGCCGATACGTGGCAGCGCGCTGAAGGCAGCACCGAGGTTCCGCAGGGGCAGTTCAACGCGCAGTTCCTGGCCGCGGTGAATCGACTCCGTCAGCGCGCTTCGCTGCCGTTGCTGATTGAAGCGAAGGCGCAGAGCGCCACGGCCGCGCAGTTGGCTCCGCACTACTTCGAGACGCAGTTCGGCAAGGGCGACCCGTTGAACAGCGACCGAATCGCGCTGGGCATGATGGCCGGTTGGGACGTGGGTACCGACATCGTGAGCTCGGGCTTCGGCAACTCGGTGCTGCTCGGCTCGAGAGATCTCTCGGTGTTCATGGACTTTGCGCTCGACGACCCGTTTCAGCGCAAGGCGCTCACCGACCCGCGCGCCACGTTGTTCTCCATCGGCTCCATCGACACCGAGCCCAACGCGCTCGCGGCCATCTTCGCGACGTACGTGCCGATGGTCGCGTTCGATCGCAAAGAGGCGGAGATCGCCATCATCACGCGGCTCAACGAGCTGCGCGTCGACCGCAAGCTCGGCCTCGCGCAGTGGACGTTGTGGCCTGCAGACGAAGGCGCGGTGGTCGAGGCGAAGCTCAAGGCCCGCGCGTGGACACCTCAGCAGGCGTCGCGGCACGTGCTCGAGCAGACGGCCGCCGTCGCCAAGGGTCAGGTCACCGGCTACGTGCAGCTCGTCGACGACCTCGACAACTTCCAGTTTCCTCCCGAGGTGTTGATGCGCTCCGACATCAACGTGTTCCTCGCCGTCGGCACATACCGCGACGAAGACTGGGCGCAGACTCGCTACGTGGTGTGCTTCGTGCTCGCGCGCACCGGCGACATCGAGACGGCCTCGCGCTGAGGCCTACTTCGTGGTGACGGCCGCGCCGCCGTTGCGCGCCAGCAGCCGACCGGCTTCTTGAATCGCGGCCATCGCGTCTCGCAGCCCGGCGTGCGAGCAGACGGGTTGAACGACCTTGTGCGACTTGTTCCCGTCGAAGAACGTGAGCTGCCACCGGTTGCTGCTGCCCAGAAAACACGCGCCTCCCAACAGGTAGCCCGACAGCACCTTGAGCGGGAACTCGTCGGTGTCTCCGACGAGGAACCCCACGACGCCGATGGTGGTCGCGAGCAGCAACACCGCGCCCAGCGACCTGAAGAGCCACGGCGACTTCTTCTTCACCTCCACGCGCGACACGTCGCTGCGCGCGACGATGACGGTCTCGAGCGGGTCGGTGAACGAGAGCACCGCGCGGCCGTAGCAGACGTGCTTTTCACTCACCGAGAGGTCGAAGCGCACGCCGTCACGTGGCTCCACGTTGCACGAGACCAACAGCTCTTCGTGCGGCGGCTTCCAGCTCAGGCGTCCTCCAGCGAAATGAGAATCTGCCCGGCGGTGACTTGCTCGCCCTCGCGCACGGCCACGCTTTTCACGACGCCGTCGGTCGGGCTGCGCGTGGCCTGTTCCATCTTCATCGCCTCGAGCACGAGCAGCGTCTGGCCGGCCTTCACCACATCGCCGGCCTTCACGTTCACCTTCACCACCTTGCCGGGCATGGGCGCCATGAAGCCGCCCTTGAGCGCCGGGTCTTGCGGCTGCGGGAAGCGAGGCGACTCTGTGAGCACCTCGCTGCCCAGCCGCGAGTGCACGAAGAAGGTGTCGTCGACCTGCGTCACGCGCAGGCGTTCACGTTGACCATCGGGCGCCTCGAGCACCAACGCCGGCGCGCTCCAGTTGACGACGGACCAGCTCGCGCCCGCATGCAGAAACCTGCCGTCGCCCAGGTCGCGGTACTCGACGCGCGGGCCGTCGACGTACTCGACGTGTTGCTCCGCGAAGCGGTTGTTTCGGTAGCCGGTGACGACGCCCGGCAGAAACGGGTCGGCCGCGCGCCGCGTGAGGTGACTGGCCAGCGTCGCGCCCAACGCACAGAGTGAACGACGCGCGGTATCGACAGGCTCCGCCAGCGCATCACTCAGGTGCTCGTCGATGAAGCCGGTGTGCAGCGCTCCTTCGCGATACGCCGGGTGACGGAGCAGCCGCGCGAGAAAGCCGCGGTTGGTCTTCACGCCCTGCACCGACAAGCCTTCGAGCGAGCGCAACAGCCGTGCGTGCGCGTCGTCGCGGTCTTCGCCCCAGGCGATGAGCTTGGCGATCATCGGGTCGTAGTGCATCGACACTTCGCCGCCCGACTCGACCCCCGAATCGACGAGCACGCCGCCGACGTCGTGCACGTGAAAGTCATGCACCGGCCCGACGCTCGGCAGAAACCCTTTCGCGGGGTCTTCTGCATAGAGCCGCACCTGCACTGAGTGCCCACGCTGCTTGAGCTGCGCCTGTGTGAAAGGCAGCGACTCACCTCGCGCGACGCGCAACTGCAGCTCGACGAGGTCGACCCCCACCACCTGCTCGGTGACGCGGTGTTCGACCTGCAGCCGCGTGTTCATCTCCGAGAAGTAGAAGCGTCCCGTGGAGTCCATGATGAACTCCACCGTGCCCGCGTTCGTGTAGCCGATGGCCCTGGCCACCTCGACCGCGGCGGCGCCCATCTGCGCGCGTGTCTCGTCGTTGAGCGCGAGTGACGGCGTCTCTTCGACGACCTTCTGGTGACGGCGCTGAATGCTGCACTCGCGCTCGAAGAGGTGCACCACGTTGCCGTGCGCGTCGCCGAGAACCTGCACCTCGAGGTGGCGCGGCCTCTCGAGGTACTTTTCGATGATGAGCGTCGGGTCGCCGAACGCGCTCTGCGCTTCGCGTCGCCCTGACTCGATGGCCTCGCGGAGCTCGCCGGGAGTGCGGGCGATCTTCATGCCTTTGCCGCCGCCACCCGCCGACGGCTTGAAGATGACGGGCAGGCCGACCTCGAGCGCTTTCTCCTCGAGCAGCGTGGTTGATTGATCTCCGCCGTCGAAGCCGGGCACGAGCGGCACGCCGCGAACCCCGACCAGCGCCTTGGCTTCACGCTTGAGCCCCATCGCGCGAATCGCCTCCGGCGACGGGCCGATGAACGTGAGCCCCGCGTCGATGACCGCCTGCGCGAAGTCGGGGTTCTCGGAGAGAAAGCCATAGCCCGGGTGCACGCAGTCGGCGCCCGTCAGCTTCGCCGCGCGCAGGACGGCAGCCGTCGACAGGTATGACTCTTTCGAAGGCGCGGGCCCGAGTCGCACCGCCTCGTCGGCGAACTTCACGTGCGGCGCGTGCGCGTCAGCGTCGGAATACACGGCGACCGTCGCGAGCCCCAGCTTCTTCGCGGTCTTCATCACCCGCAGCGCAATCTCTCCGCGGTTGGCGACCAACAGCCTGGTGAGCGTTTTCATGTTCGTGCCTTCAGTGGCGGAAGACGCCCCAGCTCGTGGTGCCCTCGAAGGCGCGCGAGTACGCAGCCGAGAGCGAAAGCGCGATGACGGTGCGCGTGTCACGCGGGTCGATGACGCCGTCGTCCCACAGGCGCGCGGTGGCGTAGAGCGCGCTCGACTGTTGGTCGATCTGGTACTCGACCAGCTGCTTCATGCCCCCCAGCGCCTCTTCGTCGACCGGCTCGTTGCGCTTGATGGCCGCGTTGCGCTGAATGATTTCGAGCACGCCGGCCGCCTGCTTGCCGCCCATGACCGCGATGCGATGCGAGGGCCAGGTGAACAGAAAGCGCGGCTCGTACGCGCGGCCCGACATCGCGTAGTTCCCCGCGCCGTAGCTCGCGCCCATCATGATGGTGATGGCCGGCACGGTGCTGTTCGAGACCGCGTTGATGAGCTTCGCGCCGTTCTTGATGATGCCGCCCTCTTCGTAGCCGCGGCCCACCATGAAGCCGGTGATGTTCTGCAGGAAGAGCAGCGGCACGTTGGCCTGGTTGCAGAGCGCGATGAACTGCGCGCCCTTGTTGGCCGACTCAGAAAACAGAATGCCGTGGTTGGCGAGAATGCCCACCGGGTAGCCGTGGAGGTGCGCCCAGCCGCACACCAGGGTGTTGCCGTACAGCGGCTTGAACTCCGAGAAGCGCGAGCCGTCGACGATGCGCGCGATGACCTCCCGAGGGTCGAAGGGCACGCGCGGGTCGGGCGAGACGACGCCGAGCAGCTCTTCTGCGTCGAACTTCGGCGCTTCGGGCGTGCGGGGCAGCGCGACGGCCTGCTTGCGCCAGTCGAGGTGCGCGACGACCTCCCGCGCGAGCCGGAGCGCGTCGCGTTCGTCTTCAGCGAGGTAGTCCGACACGCCCGAAATACGGCTGTGCATTTCTGCACCGCCGAGCGACTCGTCGTCGGTCTCTTCGCCCGTCGCCATCTTCACCAGCGGCGGCCCACCCAGGTACACGGTGGCCTGCTTCTTCACGAAGATGGAGTAGTCGCTCATGCCGGGGATGTACGCACCGCCCGCCGTCGACGAGCCGAACACCACCGTGACGGTCGGCAGCTTCGCTTCGCTCTTGCGCGTCAGGTCACGAAAGCCTGCGCCGCCGGGCACGAAGATCTTGTCCTGGTTCGGCAGGTCAGCGCCGCCCGACTCGGTCAGCGAGATGAGCGGCAACCGGTTGCTGTTGGCCACCTGCGCGAGCCGGTGCGACTTGAGCACCGAGTACTCGCTCATCGAGCCGCCCTTCACCGTCGACTCATTGGCGCTGATGAGACACTCGACGCCCGACACGCGGCCGATGCCGCCGATGACCGACGCGCCCGGTGCGTGCCCGTCGATGCCGTTGCCGGCCAACGGGCACAGCTCGAGAAAGTGCGAGTCGCGATCGAGCAGCAGCTCTACGCGCTCACGCGGCAGCAACTTGCCGCGCCCGCGGTGGCGGTCGTTGTAGCGAGGCCCGCCACCTTCGAGCGACTTCTCCAGCGCCTGCTGCACCGGCTCCAACAACTTGAGGTTCTGTTCGCGGTTGCCTTCGAACGTCGGCCCGCGTCGCTCGAGGTGCGACGACAGCACCGGGTACGGCTGCTCGTTGACGCGCATGGCCGCGAACCATTGGGGAAATTGACTTCTGAATCAACACTCGCGGCATCGAGGGCTCTCGCGGCAGAATCGGCGACGTGAGTGACGGTGGCGTGGCACCCGAGATCCTCCTCATCGACGACACGAAGTTCGCGCGCGACGTGTTGGCGCAGCTGCTCGAAGACGCGAAGTCTCAGGCGACGTTGTCGTGGCACAGCGACTACGCGGCGGGCCTCGAGGCGTTGCTGAGCGGTCGGTTCGATGTGTGCCTGCTCGACTACCAACTCGGAGATCGCAGCGGGCTCGAGCTGCTCCGTGAAGCGCGCGCGCAGGGCGTGCGCACCCCCATCATCGTGCTCACCGGCCACGGGAGCGCGGAGCTCGACCACGAAGCGCTGCGCGCGGGCGCGAGCGACTACCTCGTGAAGGGCGACTTCACCGCCGCCACGCTGGAGCGCATCGTTCGCTACCTGCTCGAGCGCGCGCGCACCGAGGCCGCGCTGCGCGACTCTGAAGAGCGCTACGCGCTGGCGATGGAGGGCAGCAACGACGGCTTGTGGGACTGGCGTGTGCCGACCCGCACGCTGCACCTCTCGCCGCGGTGGAAGCGCATTCTGGGCTTCGAGCCCGACGAGCTGCCCGACACCGACGTCGCCTGGTTCGGCCTCGTGCACCCGGACGACCGCGAGAAGGTAGTCACCGACTTCGAGCGCCACGTGCGTGACGCGCAGTCGCCCCACTTCGAGAACGAGCATCGCCTGCAACACCGGGACGGCAGTTGGCGGCACGTGCTGGCGCGCGGCAAGGCGGTGCGTGACGCGCAGGGCAGGGCGACGCGGGTGGTGGGCTCGCTCACCGACATCACGCTCGCGAAGAGCCGCGACTCGCTGACGGGGCTGCCCAACCGCGTCTTGTTCCTCGACCGCCTCGAGCACTCGTTTCACCGCGCGGCGCGCGACGCGACGTACCGGTTTTCCGTGCTCTTCGTCGACCTCGACCGCTTCAAGAACATCAACGACTCACTCGGCCACGACGCGGGCGACGAGCTGCTGGTGGCGATCGCCCGACGCCTCGAGCGCTGCGTGCGGCTGGTCGACACCGTGGCGCGCATGGGCGGCGACGAGTTCGTGGTGCTGCTCGACGAGAGCCGCGAGCCCGACGGCGCCACGCGCGTGGCGACGCGCATCATCGAAGAGCTCGCGCGGCCCTTCGTCATCGGCGAACACGAGCTCTTCACCGGCGCCAGCGTCGGCATCGCCATGTCGAGCGCGCACTACAAGACGCCCGGCGAGCTGCTGCGCGACGCCGACACCGCGATGTACCGGGCCAAGGCCGAGGGGCGCAGTCGCTTCGTCATCTTCGACGCGGCCATGCACGCGCGCGCGATGCATGTGCTGTCGGTGGAGTCGGGCCTCCGTCAGGCGCTCGAGCGCGATGAGCTCGAGGTCTTCTACCAGCCAGTGGTGGCGCTCGACTCACGCAAGCCCGTCGGCTTCGAGGCGCTGGTGCGCTGGCGCCACCCTGAACGCGGGCTCATGGCTCCGGCGGAGTTCATTCCCGTCGCTGAAGACTCGAGCCTCATCGTGCTCGTCGACCTGCACGTACTGAAGACCGCCGCGCTGCAACTGCACGAGTGGCGTGAGCAGTTCGCGTTGGACCTCTCGATTTCCGTCAACGCGTCGCGGCGACACTTTTCACGCGCCGAATATGCGGCGCAGGTGCAGCTCGCCATCGCCGAAGCGCGGTTGCCTCCCAGGGCGCTGCGCGTCGAGGTCACCGAGAGCGTGACGATGGACTTGCCGCAGGCGGCGAAGCTGCAACTCGAGCAGCTGCATTCTTTCGGTGTGCAGCTGTACGTCGACGACTTCGGCGTCGGGTACTCGTCGTTGTCGATGCTGCACACGTACCCCTTCAGCGGCATCAAGCTCGACCGCAGCTTCGTGTCGGGGCTCGACGGGCCGGGCCGCACCACCGAAATCGTTCGCGCCATCTTCGCCATCGCGCAGGCGCTCAAGCTCGAGGTCGTCGCCGAAGGCGTCGAGACCGAAGCGCAGCACCACGCGCTGTTCGCGCTCGGCTGCACACGCGCGCAGGGCTACCTCTACGGCGCGCCCATGCCGCGTGATGAAGCGGCGCAGTGGCTCAGCTCGCTGCTCTGAACGGCGCGACCCACTCGAGGCTCTTTTCCCACAGCGCGTTGGCCGCGGCTTCGTCGTCAGCCAACGGGTTGCACGCGCGCTCTTCGCCATACTCGCCGTAGTAACCGCCGGAGCTTTTTTCGAGTGTCGGGTCGCACGCGCACCGCAGGCTCGCCGTCGAGCCCTGTTCCGGCGTGCGCATGAACCACATCGCGATGGTGCGCAGCGGCCACGCGGTGGTGCGCCAGATGTCGCTGGCGATGACGCCGGGGTGCAGCGCGTACGTCGTGATGCCGGCGTTCGCCCAGCGCCGCGCGAGCTCTTTGGCGAAGAGCACGTTGGCGAGCTTCGATGCCTGGTACGCCTTCCAGCCGACGCCGGTGAGCGACTTCTGCAGCGCGTTGAGGTCGAGCGGCGTCGAGGTGCGCTCATGCGCGCGGCTGGCGACGACCACCACGCGTGCGGCCTTCGCGGCGCGTAGCTGCGCTTCGAGCTCCAGCGTCAGCAGGAAGTGCCCGAGGTGGTTCACGCCGAAGGACATCTCGAAGCCCTGCTTCGTCACGCCCTTCACGCGCGCGAGGCCGGCGTTGAGCAACAGCACGTGCAGCGGCTCGTTCTTCGCGCGAAAGGCGGCGGCGCACCGCTGAACGCTCGCGAGGTCATCGAGCGCCAGCTCGAGGAAATGCAGGTCGCGGTTGCCGGTGCGCTTTGAGATGGCGTCCATCACGGGGCGCGTCTTCGCTTCGCTGCGGCACGCGAAGTACACGCGCGCGCCACGTTTCGCGAGCTCGGTCGCCGTGGCCGCGCCGATGCCGGTGTTGGCTCCGGTGATGAGCACCGTCTTCTCGAATCGTTCAGTCATGAAGTCTCCCTCCGAAGATGTTGAGGAACCGGCCACCCAGCGCTTCGCCTTCGTGGCGATCGTGCGTGACGAGCAGCGTGACGAGCGCTTCTGCGACGACGAGCGTCTTCACTTCTTCCAGCAGGCGCTCGCGCATTGAATCGTCGAGCGACGAGAACGGCTCGTCGAGCAGCAGCACGCGCGGCTTTCTCGCCAATGCCCGCGCGAGCGCCACGCGCTGCGCTTCTCCTCCCGAGAGCGAGGCGGGCTTGCGGTTGGCGAGCGGCTTCAACTGCAGCCGCTCGAGCCAGCGCCGCGCGTCTTCCCAGGTCGGGGCTCCGAAGGCGATGTTGTCTTCGACGCTCAGGTGCGGAAACAGCGCCGCATTCTGAAACACGTAGCCCACTTCACGTTGCTCAGGCGGCAGGCGCGACCAGTCGTGGCCGTCGAAGCGAACATGCCCCGATTTCAACGGAATCAGCCCGGCGATGGCGCGCAGCACCGAGCTCTTGCCGCTGCCCGACGGCCCGAAGAGCACCGTGACGCCGACGCTCGCCTTGAGCTGCACGTCGATTGAGAAGTCGTCGACCTTCGTCACCACGTGCACGTTCAACTCAGCGGGCATGGTGTCGTCTCCCCAGCCACTGCACGCCGGCGATGAGCCCCACCGCGAGCAACGTCAGCGTCACCGCGAGCGCCGCAGCGTCGCGCTCACGCCCCGAGAGCATGGCGTCGTACAGCGCCAACGCGGCGGTCTGCGTTTCACCGGGAATGTTGCCGGCGACCATCAAGGTCACGCCGAAGTCTCCCAGCGCGCGCGCGAAGCCGAGCAGCAACCCTGCCGCGAGCCCGCGCGACGCGAGCGGCAGCGCGACCCGCCGAAGGGCCTGCATGCGCGTCGCTCCCAACGTGCGCGCGGCGTCGAGCAACGTCGAGTCGACGGCGTCAACTGCGGCCCGCGCGGTCTGCAGAATCAACGGGAACGCGGTGACGCTCGCGGCGATGACGGCGCCGGTCTTCGTGAAGACGAGCGACGAGCCGGTGAGTGACTCGAAGGCCACGCCGATGACGCTGCGACGGCCGAGCGCCGTGAGCAGGTAGTACCCGAGCACGGTGGGCGGCAGCACGAGCGGCGCGGTCAACACCGCGTCGACAAACGTCGCGCCCTTGCGCTTGTGCGTGAGCGCGATGACGCCCAACGCGAGCGCTCCCGCGACGCTCGCCGCGAAGAGCCCGACTTGCAGTGACAGCAACAACGAATCAACCGGCACGTGCGTGAAATTGCTTCGTCGCGTCGTTGCGCGCCACTGCATTCACGGCGCAGCTCACGTGTAGAGCCACGCCCAGCCGATGAGCACGAACTGCAGCGGCAGGCGCGCCCACATCGCCCAGACCGGCAACGGCTTGCGCGGGTTCAACTGAATCTTCTTCACCGCCATGTGAATGTTCGCGGGGAACACGGCGATGAAGAGCGCGATGAGCCCCCACGCCGAGAACCGCTGCGAGAACGGAATGAGCAACCCGAGCCCGCCGAGCACCTCGAAGACGCCCGAGATGTAGACGAGCAACTTCGCGTTCGGCAGCCACGGCGGGACGATCTTCTCGAAGCCGCGCGGCGAGACGAAGTGCAGCACGCCCACGCCCATCATGGAGACGCCCAGCACGTACTTGAGGAGCTCCGTCATCGCCGCGACTCCTTCGGAGCTTCGAGCGCGAAGAAGGGCAGGTTGGCCGAGCGCAGCGCGTAGAGCCCTGCGCCCACTTCTCGAAAGTGTGGCGCCAGGCGTTTGCGGTACCACGCGGCCGGCCGCAGGTTCACGCGCAGGTCGGTGCGCTGCGCGTCGATGGCGTCCTTCATGTCGTCGGAGGTGATGGCCTCGAGGTACAGAAAGCCGTGGCACATGGCCGCGAGGTTCTCGATGCCGGCCTCCGCGCCGGTCGCGTCGAGGTACGGCAAGACGCCCTGACACACCACGAGGTCGAAGGTCTGCTCGAGGCGCAGCGTCGTCACGTCAGCCTGTACGTGGCCGTACTTCGCGCAGATGTCGCGCTCGAGCTCGGTGGAGACGACCTTCACGCCCTTGCGGTTCTTGCGCAGCCACTCGCCCCACCAGCCCAGGCCCGCGCCCACGTCGAGCACGTCGGTCAGCTCCACGCCGAACCACTCGATGAGCGAGACGACGCCCGTCACCAGCTTTGCGTGCCGACGTTGGTCGTACACGCGCGTGCCGGGGTCTTTGTAGAAACGTCGGTAGTAGGCGTCGTCGAAGCGCAGCGTCACGGTGTGCCAGCGTCGGTCGCGTCGACTTCAGGGACGACTGCAGCGGCGGCGGCAGCAGCGGCTTCGTCCAGCGCCTGCTTCGCGTCGGCTTCGGCGTGCTTCTTCAGGTCGGCGAGGCCCTTCTCGAAGTCGCCGCCGACCATCTTGTCCATGTCGACGAAGAGGCTGAACGCTTTGCTCATGAAGTTGTTCTGCCCGACCATCTTCCACGTCACCTTCGTGCCTTCGCCTTCCTTCACGAGGTTGAAGTCGACGACGTTCTGCGCCGCGAAGGGCTTGATGAACGAGAGCGAGATGCCGACGTGTTCGGCGGGCTTCGAGGCGGTGATCTTCATTTCGCCTTCGCCGGTGTCCTTGCCTTCCCAGTGGTACGTCGCGCCGACGCCGGTGTCGGGCCCCGTGTACGTGCGCTTGAGGTCGGCGTCGATCTTGTCCCACGGGCTCCAGCCGCTCCACTCGTGGAAGTCGTTGATGTGCTCGAACACGACGCCGGGCGGCGCGTTGATGTTCGTCGAGCGCTCGAGCGACCACTCCGACGGGCGCGTAGCGACGACGATGAAGAACACCGCGATGACCACGACGAGGCCGATGAGGATCTTCTTGATCATGGGGGGCTTTCAGTTGGGTACCGTGGCTTCATGACGAAGCCACTGGTCCTCTCTTATTCCGGTTGCAGCACCTGCAAGAAGGCTCTTCGTTGGTTGGCAGATCGCGCCATCGACGTCGAGGTGCGCGCCATCGTCGACGCGCCGCCCACCAGGGCCGAGCTCACGAAGTGGATCCCCGCGAGTGGGAAACCGGTGCAGAAGTGGCTGAACACCTCGGGCTTGAGCTACCGCGCGCTGGGCAAGGCGAAGGTCGACGCCGCAAGCGACGCAGACCTCGTGAAGTGGCTGAGCACCGACGGCAAGCTGGTCAAGCGCCCGGTGCTCGTGGTGGGCGACACCGTGCTCGTCGGCTTCAAAGAAGACGAATGGTCGAAGGTCTTCGCTTAGCGAGAGCGGCCGTCTTTTCTCGTCACCTTCAGCACCGCGATCTTCGTCGAGTGGTTGAAGGGCGCGGGGCTCACGTCGAGGCCTGCCTGCTTTGTGTCGGCGTAGCCGGTGAAGTCTTCAGGCACGTCGATGCGTGATTCGAACGAGAGGTGGCCGCTGGCGCAGATGGCCTCGAGCGTCTTCATGAAGTCGACGCCCGAGACGAACACCCCGTTGTTGATGGCCACCAGCCAGCCGCCGTGCGCGATGAGCGGGCGCGCTTTGTTCAACACGCGCTCCATGTCTTGCACGAGGTCGACGCGGCCCTTCTCGGTGACCGAGAAGAACGGCGGGTCGATGAACACGCAGTCGAAGAGCGGCTCGTCGCGCTTGAGCCGGCCGATGACGTCGAAGAAGTCGCCGGCCTTGAAGTTCTTCTTTTCAACCGGGAAGCGGTTGAGCGCGTAGCTGTCTTTGGCCACGGTGAGGAACGCGTTGTTCAAGTCGGTGTGAATGACGGCCTCTGCGCCGGCGGCCTGCGCGGCGACGCCCAGCGAGCCCGTGTACGCGAAGGCGTTGAGCACGCGCTTGCCGCCGAGCTTCTGCTTTGCCCACGCGCGCAGCGGCGCGGTGTCGAGGTACAGGCTCGCGTCGCGGTTGAGCGTGAGCCGCGTCGTGTACCAGACGCCGTCTTCCTGAACTTTGCGCGTCAGCTGCGCTTCGGTGCCGAAGAGCACGGTGCCGTTGCGCTCGTCCTGGTTGACCGACTCGCGGCGCTTCCACAGCGCGGCGGTGACCCAGGGCATCGACGCACGCGCGGCTTCGACGAGTGAAATCATCCCCTCGCGGTCGCCGGTGGGTGACGTCGCGTCGTGCAGCACCAGCGTGGTGCCGTAGAGGTCGACGGCCACGCGCGGAAAGCCCTCGGAGTAGCCGTTGAAGAGTCGGAGCGCGGTGGTGTGTGGCGCAGTCAAACGCGGGAGGCGATGCGCGAGCGCGGCGATGAAGCGTGGAAGCATGGGGCGGCCCCCTTAGGTCAATTCACCAGCACGCGCACGATGAGCTGATTGACGAGCCACGAGAGCACCAGCCCGGTGGTGATGCCGAGCGCGTCCCACGCGAGGTCTTTGTACGAGGAATACCCGTAGCTCAGCACGTCGAGCACTTCCTTCCCGATGCCGGCGATGGCAGCGAGGCTCGCGCCCACGGCGAGCCGCGTCGGGACGTCGTCGGTGAAGAACGAAGCGCCCGCGTAGCCAGCCGCCGCGATGCCCGCACTCACGGTGAAGTGCAGGGCTTTGTCTGGGGCGAGCCACGGGTCTTCAGGGGTCGCCGAGAGCACCAGCGAGAGCGCGAGCGCCAACATCAGAGCACCTGGTCGAGTCGCGCAGCGTTGCTCCGTGTCACCACGCCAGTCGGTGTCACGAACATCGAACCTCCCTGACCCGGCACCCGCACGTCACCTGCGCCCCAGTTCGCGTTGAGAATCGCGAGGGCATGCTTCGTTGCCAGGCGCTGCAGCAGCGCCGTGCGCGAATCGGTCTCCGGGTCGTCGACCCAGGCACTGGCGAAGAGCAGCAGCTGCGCGTCGACGCGAGGCTCCTCGAGCAGAAAGTGCAGGTCGAAGCAGATGGCCGCCGTCACCTTCGCGTCCCTCCATTTCACGGTCGAACACCACGTCTCACCGGCCGTCGCCCACGTCTCCGGCATCCACGGGTGCTTCTTTCTGTAGTGCAGCAACGTCTCGCCGTCGGGCGTGACACCGATGAGCGAATTGAAGACGCGCTCGCCGTCGCGTTCAATCAGCGGCCCCACGAACAGACAATCGAAGCGCTTCGCGAAGTGCACGTACGCCGCGCGCGTCGGGCCGTGCAGCGCTTCGGCGAACGCGGTCAGGTCGAAGTCGTGCTCCGGAGACACGTAGCCTGTCAGCGACGCCTCGGGCAGCAACACGAGGTCGGTCTTCGGGCCGCTCTCGAGCAGCGTCTGCACATAGCCGAGCTGCGCCGCCGGCTGATTCCAGCGCGCGGGTAGCTGGAGTGCGGTCATGCGCATGGCGTCACGCCTGTCGCGTCGCGTCGAGTACGCCGCGAACCCTGCGCGAGAGCACGTCGGGCGTGAGCGGCTTGGCGATGAACGCGACGCCGCTCTCGAGCACGCCGTGGTGCGTGATGGTGTTCTCGGTGTAGCCAGACATGTACAGCACGGCCATGTCGGGCCGCGCGCGCTGCAGTCGCTCGGCGACCTGGCGGCCGCTCATCATCGGCATCACCACGTCGGTGATGAGCAGGTGAATGGTGGCGGTGAACTGCTCGCTGAGCATCAACGCCTCGCCGCCGTTCTGCGCCTCGAGCACCGTGTAGCCCTGGCGCCGGAGCGACGAGCACAGCACCTCGCGCACCTGCGGCTCGTCTTCGACCACCAGCAGCGTCTCGGTGCCTTGATGGTCGGCGCTCATGGGGGCGACTTCGCCGCGTTGTGAGGGCAACGCGTCAGCGCGGGGGAAGAGCACGCGGAAGCTCGTGCCTTGCCCGAGCTCGCTGTACAGCCAGAGGTGACCGCCGCTCTGCTGCACGATGCCGTACACCGTCGCCAGCCCGAGGCCCGTGCCTTTGCCGACGTCCTTCGTCGTGAAGAACGGCTCGAAGATCCGCTCCTGCGTCTGCTTGCTCATGCCGGTGCCGGTGTCGGTGATGGTGAGCATGCCGAAGCGGCCGAGGGAAGCGCCCGGGTGGGCCGCGACGTACGCGTCGTCGGCGTCGACTTCTGAGAGCTCGAGCGTCAGCTTGCCGCCTTCTGGCATCGCGTCGCGCGCGTTGACGACGAGGTTCACGACGACCTGCTCGAGCTGCCCCAGGTCGACGAACACGCAGCACGGTGTGGGGGCGCGCAAGATGCTCAGGCGAATGTCTTCGCGCAGCAGGCGCGTGAGCAGCTTCTTGAGCTCGTCGACCGCGACGTTGAGGTCGACCACCACGGGCTGCAGCATCTGCTTGCGGCCGAAGGCGAGCAGCTGCCTCGTCAACGTGGCCGCGCGCTCTGCGGCGCGTTTGATCTCCTGCAGATCTTCGCGGTTCGTGTCGTCTTCGGGGAGGTCGCTGAGCATCAGGCTCGAGTAGCTGAGGATGACGCTGAGCAGGTTGTTGAAGTCGTGCGCCACGCCGCCGGCGAGCGTGCCGATGGCCTCGAGCTTCTGACTGCTGCGCAGCTGCAGCTCGAGGCGCTCCTCTCGCAGCTCGGCTTCGTGTTGCTCGGTGACGTCTTGCGTCGCGCCGTGCAGTCTGACGGTCACGCCGTTCGCGTCGCGGTCTGCGATGCCGAGCACGCGAAAGGTCCGCGGTGTGCCGCGCGCGGTGACAGCCTGCACCGTGAGGTCGAGGGGCGTGCCGTCACGTACGCAGCGCTCCATGGCCGTCATCACCTCGCTGCGCGACGCCTCGGCGCAGAACTCAAAGCTCTGCTCCAACGTCGGTTGCTCGGTCAGCTCGTACAGCTCGAGCAGCTCGTCAGACCAGGTGAGCTCGCGCGTGGCGACGGCGTAGCGCCAGCCACCCAGGTGCGCCGTGCGCCCGGCAATCGACAACAGCGCCCGGTTCTCGTTCAACGCGACGTTCGAGGCCACGAGCGCCGACTGTTCACGCTCCAGCGTGTCGAGCACCGTGCCTACCGCCAGCACCAGCCCGACGTTGATGAACGCGAAGTTGCCCAGCACCACGCTCCAGGTGGCGGTGTGG
The DNA here is from genome assembly GCA_035910535.1 of Archangium sp. Lineage (GTDB taxonomy): Bacteria > Myxococcota > Myxococcia > Myxococcales > Myxococcaceae > Archangium_A. Next base: position 237,327 of record JAMHXF010000111.1, read on the forward strand.
CTCATGAAGGCGGCCGCGTGCATGTCGTTCGCGCCGAGGCCGAGCGAGAAGACGATCGCGAGGGTGACGATGTTGAGCACCACCGTGGCGATGCGCCCCCTGACGCCGGCCAGCAGCGTGGTGAAGATTGAAAAGCCCAGCAGGTAGATCTGACTGACGGCGCCGACCGTGAGCAGCAGCCCCACGCCGACGAAGTAGAAGATGGTGCACGTCGCCAGCGAGCGCACCCTCATCGGCAGGTTGTCGAACCACCACAGCGCGATGACCGCACCCAGCGCGAGGGTGTCCATCACGAAGAGCCCGACGAGGCCCTGGCTCAGCGCGAGAATGGCGCTCGGCACGTAGACGACGGCGCCGAGGCCAGCGGTGGCGCGCAGCACCACGCGCAGCAGCTCCCGTCGCCACGTCGTCTCGAGTCGCCGTGTTGTGTCGTGCAAGCCGTGCCCCCCACCATCGAAACGCCGCGTACTTAAGCGCCCCCCGGGAGGGCACACAATGTGGGTGGAGTGCGCCGCAGCACCACTTTGCCCCTACGTTTGCAGGGTCTGCGAGTGACGTTGCGGGGGTTGCCGGAGCTGCTGCGGGGTGCGCGCGGCTCGACGGCGGGTGGGCGACGACGTGCGCGGTGTTTGCGACCGCGCCCGTCGGGTTTGCGAGTCACGCCGCGGCGTTCTTCTTCTTCGCGGCAGGGCGTGCGGGCACCAATGCACGGAACAAGGCCACGACTGCAGGCTCGTCGGCGAAGGCCATGGCGCCTGCGTTGATGATGGCGTCGACGGCCTTTTCGATGCGCACCTGCGTCTGCTTGCGGTCGAGCAGCGGCAGCTTTCGGGTGAGCTTGGTGGCCTCCTGGTTGGCGTCGGAGGCCGCGAGCGCACCGCGCAGGGCACGCAGCTTGTCGAGGTCGGCAGTGAGGATGCCGGCCGCGCGCACCACGTCGGGGGCTCGGGCGGCGCCGGCTTCGAAGGCGTCGAGCGCGGTGATGACGCTCTGCACCTTGCCGGGGTTTGGCCGGAGCGAGAGGCCGAAGGCGGCGCGCACGGTGGCGTTGGCTCCGGACCGCGTGATGGCGCTCCGCGCGAGCCCGAGGAAGCTGCTGGCCGCTTCGCCAGCAGCGTTCTGCCCGCGCGTCGCTTCACGCAGCGACTCTTTGGCCAGCGTCGCCGCGCTCTGCTTGCCGTCGAACACGTCGAGGTCGGCGACCAGCCCGTCGAGCAGCCCCGCTGAGAGGCGCGGCTCGATGCTGGCCTTGTTCTTTGTCGCGAGCGAAAGCGCCGCCCGACCCACGCGTGACACGTCGCCCGGCGCCCACTTCGGAGTTGCTGCCATGTGTGACCCCCCTGCATGCCGCGAGAGTGCGGCGCGCGGAGGAGACCCGGCGGCGCGTGCGGTCGTCAAGGTGGGCGCGCGGTATGGTGGGCCCATGAGCCAGGCGAAGAAGGTGCAGACCGGCAAAGCCACCCTCGCGGACCTCCTCGCGATTCCCGAGGGCGAGCGGCGGCACGAGGTCATCGACGGCGAGGTGATGCCGAAGGAGGCCGCGACGCCGCGACATGGTGCCGCGCAGCTCGCCGTCGGTGGGAGTCTCCGCGCGCCGTTCAGTCGCAAGCCCGGAGGTCCGAACGGGCCGGGTGGTTGGTGGTTCGCGACGGACATCGAGGTGACCTTCGCGCCGCAGCAGATCTTCCGGCCTGACGTGCTGGGCTGGCGACGCGAGCGGGTGCCGGTGCTGCCCGATGACTTCGCGACGAGCGTGGTGCCCGACTGGGTGTGCGAGATCCTCTCGACCAACCGCAGCGCGGACCTGGTGAAGAAGTTCCGCGCGTACCACGAGGCGCGGGTGGCGCATTACTGGGTGCTCGACCCGCTCAACTCCACGCTCACCGTGTACCGGTGGAATGAGGGCGGCTATCTCGTCTCGCAGCTCGCGGAGCGCGGCGAGAAGGTGCGCCCCGAGCCCTTCGACGCGCTGGAGTTCGAGGTCGCCGTGTTCTTCGGCGACGACGCTCAGGAGTGACGCCTCCGCCCGACTCGTCAGGCGGGGCGATGTCGGTCGTCGGGGGAGGCCGGGAAGTGGGCGAGGGTGGCGCGCCGCTGTACGGTGCGCATGGGTAAGACATGGACGTGGCGAAAGTCGACCAGCTGATTCAGTACGCGCTGGCCCGCGCCGCTCATGAAGACGCGTTCTCCGACGTACACCGGGATCGATTGGCAGTTCTTCCACTTCGGGCCGTGGTCGTCGGCGGTGAACGCTCGTGTCGAACCGGCAGCCGGGCTCATCGACGCTTCGCTGCGCACCTTCTCTGCGACCGACGAATACAAGGAAGGCAAGCGGTTCTCTGTCTCGCAGCATGACGCTGACCCGCTCGAACGGAAGCTCGAACGCGAACTGCCGAGCGTCATCGTGAGCACCTTGAAAAAAGCCGTACACGACTTCGGCACCGATACGCCGAGGCTGCTCGATTGGGTCTACAAGACGCCGCCCATGTTGAAGGCCGCTCCGAAGGAGATGCTGGACTTCACGCACGCGGTCGAGGTCGCGCGACCCGTAACCGAGCCTGAGATCTCGGTGTCGAGACGGCACGAGAAGAAGATGAAGGAGTGGCTCGCTGCGGCGCGGAAGACGCTCGCGGAGAACCGCGCGTCGCGCACCACCGAGAAGCGTGAGCGCATCGAGCCTGATCCCATCGACGAAGTGACGGCGCGTGGCATGGCGTGGCTGAACGAAGACAGCGTGGTCGAGCCCGCGAGCGGTGTGGCGCGGTTCTCTGAGGATGTGTGGCGGGCGGCGGGTTGGCCGCGCATCACGACTCGTACGAGTGGCTCGGGTGGACGCTCAGCGAGACAGCGCTCGGTGTGGTCGACGAGCAGGATCGTTGGTTCTCGACCGGCACGTTGAACGCGTACAGCGACCTTGGGGTCGCGCACGAATGCCTGGGCCAGCTTGGTTCCTGAATGCCGTCGGGTGCGCTCGGAAGAGAACGCGGAGTAGGGTTCGCGACGATGAACGCAGCCGCGACGAAAGCGTGGGACGCAGTGATGGCACTGGATAGCCGCGAGCGGTCGAAGCTGTTGGCGAAGTTGATCCGATCGCTCTCAGACACGTCGCCGGAGCTGGGTCGCGTGTCGCGGACCGAACTCGTGCGTCGTGCCAACGCTTCGGCGAAGACACGGCCGATGGCGGACGTTCTCACCGACGCACGGCGCTCGCTTCGTCGACGATGATCCGGTTCCTCTCGGAGGCAGAGCGTGACTTGAACGCAGGTGCCGCCTGGTACGAGGAACAAGTTCCCGGCCTTGGCGCGGCGTTCATTGATGCGGTTGAGGCCACGGCGCTTCGCGTCGAAGCGCTCCCGACATCGTTTCAGCGCATGGGTGGAGCGGCCGGGCGCGCTGGGTTGCGGCGCGCGTTGCTCTCGAACTTCCCGTGGATGGTGATCTTCATGGTGAAGGAGGGGGTCGCGGTGATCGTCGGTGTGGTGCACACGGCGCGGTCACCGCGCGTACGGCGCGCGGCGAGCAGACGGCGGGTCAACTGACCAGTTCGCCGCGGAAGGCCTTCGCGAGGAGAGCCCGCTCGAGGTGTTCGGTGTCTGCTGACAAGTCAGTCGAGACACTTGAGAGCCTTTCATTGGTGTCGATGTGGCCCATCAATCGCGTGGCGAGCTGCGCCTGTTCGCCAATCGGAGGTAGGGCGACTGGAAGCGCGTCAAGAGTCGCTTGGCTCACGAAGGGTTGACCAGATCCGCCTGAGTGCTTGTTCAGGTCGGCGAAGCGGAAGGACCACAACAAATAGTCGGCGTCAGCGTGCGTGGTCATCCACGTGGAGAAGATCGCGTTATCCGTGATCCATGCTGGACCGCTCGACAGATAGACGTTTCCGCAGTTCGCGCCGACACGGCCGACGATGAGAGCTCGATGATGAACGAGTGCGTCGCTGTGGCTGCCACTCACTCCGTTGCCGCCGTACACCGGGACTGAACCTTCTTCCTGATTCGACTTCGGAAGGAACTTTCCGCTTCCCCAGGTGAAGAGTTCGGCTCCTGAAACCCAGCACCACGTTGGCGGGAGTTCGGGAAGGTCGGAGGTGTCGACGGGGTCGGGCTCGACGTACTTGGACTTCCACTTGTCGTCCTTCGGCGACTTGCCCTTGGCCTTCAGCTTCGCGAGTTCGGCGGCTTCCCACTTCTGGCGGCGCTCGATGCGGATGCGTTCGAGGAGCTTCGACGCGGACTCGACGTCGGGGTTCTTCTTCCTCCAGTCGGCCGTCAGGTCGCCCCGGAAGGCCGCCGCCAACACCGACTGCCGGTACTGCTCCACCAGCGCGGGCACCGCCTCGAGTTGCTCCCGCGCCGCTCGGCTCTGCGCCAGCAGCGCGTCGAGCTTCGCCACGATGCGCCGCTGAACATCAATCGGCGGGATGCAAACGTGAAACGCGAGCACTTCTGGGAAGTAGATGGTCGTGTGCGTTGATCCCATGCCGAACGTACGCAGTTGGTCTTTCTCGGCGATGAAGACCCATTGAAGAAATCGCGGCTCCAACTCCGGTCCGCAAATCCAATTCACGAAATCTTGGCTCGTCGCCATAGGCCGGCCCATCACAACCGCGTAGCCGACTGACGCTGTGCGCGAGAGGCAGACAGTTCCCGCGGGAAGGACTCGAGCCGCTGAGTTGTCGATTCCCTCTTGGGTGACGTTTTGGCTCGTCGTCCGGATCGTGGCGCCGTGGTTCTCACGAGCGTCGCGAATGCCAATCCATGGAATGTCGCCGTCCCAGTACTCAGGATGTTGGCGGCTGGGCGTGTGACCCGATTCGAGTCGAGCGACTTCGCTCAACTTCACCCAGCGCCATCCGCGTGGGGTTGGCTGATCCGTCCGACCGACCGACAGCGCGAATCGACCCGGAATCAGGCGAGAACTTTCTGCGATACCGCGTTTGCTGCTCACCGCAACGCCCCTTCGAGGTCCGAGACCGCCGCGAGTGCGCCTTCGAGCTTCTCGCGGATCTGCGCGAGCACCACCTCCGGCTCCGGCAAGTCGTCTGCGTCGGTGTGGCTCTCGTCCTTCAGCCACGCGACGTCGAGGTTGTCGTTGCGCTCCTTGATTGCCTCGCGCGTGAACTTCCGGAAGCGGCCGTCTTCGCCCTGGTCCTTCCGCTTCGACTTCCCGTTCGGGTCTTCGCCGTACGCCTTCAGGAACTCCGCGAAGTGCTCCAACGTGAACGGCGTGCGCTTGCCGAACGCCGGCATGTTCGCGCGCATGTCGAAGAACCACGTCGCCTTCGTGTGGCCCTTGTCAGTCGCCCCGCGCGTGAAGAACAGCACGTTCGTCTTCACGCCCTGCGCGTAGAAGATGCCCGTCGGCAGGCGCAGCACCGTGTGCAGGTCGCACTTGTCCATCAGGTCCGCGCGAATCTGCCGGCCGACTCCGTCTTCGAAGAGCACGTTGTCGGGCACCACCACCGCGGCGCGGCCGCCTGGCTTCAGCGCCCGGTACACGTGCTCGATGAACGCCAACTGCTTGTTGCTGGTGGGGAAGGTGAAGTCGTCGCGCGACGGGCGCCCGCCGCCGGCCTTCGTGCCGAACGGAGGGTTGGTGAGAATCACGTCGGCCTTCGTCTTCGCGAGGTCCGCTCCGAGCGGTGACAGCGTGTCGCCGGCGCGCAGGTCGCCTTCGATGTCGTGGAGCAGCAGGTTCATCAGCGCCAGCCGCCGCGTCTCGTCGACGAGCTCCATGCCGTAGAACGCCTGCTTCTTCTGGAACTCCTGCTTGCCCGCCGGGAGGTCGAAGAGGTTGTCGGTCTTCGACTTCACGTACCGGTCGGCCTCGATGAGGAAGCCCGCAGTGCCGGCCGCCGGGTCTTGCACGAGCTCGCCGGGTTGCGGCTTCAAGCACTGCACCATCGCGGTCACCAACGGGCGCGGCGTGAAGTACTGGCCGGCGCCGGACTTCACCTCGTTGGCGTTCTTCTGGAGCAGGCCTTCGTAGAGGTCGCCGAGGTTCTCGCGGTCTTCGCTGTACCACTCGAGTTCGTCGAAGTGCCGTACCAGCGAGCCGAGTGTCTTGGGCTGCTTCAAGGTGGTCGACGCGTTCTCGTAGATGTCTTTGACGAGTCGGTTCTTCGACTTGCCGAGATCCACGAGCAGTTGGCGATAGTGGTCGAGTTGTTCGACGCCCTCGCGTTTGGCGAGTGAGTCCCACCGGTTCTTCTCCGCGATGACTGGGAGCCCGGTCTTCTGATCGACCTCGCGCTTCTGCTCCTTCATCATCTTGAGGAAGAGCAGGTAGGTCAGCTCGGTGACGTACTGGTGGTACGTGACGCCGTCTTCACGGAGCAGGGTGCAGAGGTTCCAGAGCTTCTGAACGATGTCGGTTGTCGCGGTGGCCATCGGGGCGGCCGACCATAGTCGCCGACGGTGGTTCATCGCGGTGGATCGCGCTATGCGCGACGCGATGCCGGGGCCGGTGGATCAGCTGATTGCTGACGTTGCGACGGGGATGCGAAATGCCGCGCCTGGAGACGGGGCGACGGTTCGCGCTCACATCGCGCAGGCTCCGTTCAATCGAGAAGTTCGCCGTGAAGACGCCTGGTCGCGGCTCGGCGTTTCTGTCGCTGGTGCTCCGCACCCGAGTCGAAAGGGTGAGTTCATCGCTGGGTCGACGAGCCTCTCAAGTCTTGAATTCCACACGGCGAAGCGGGTGTTGGACGGTCAGTGGAAGCCACAGACGACACCCGATGCTTACGAGGCCGACTGCAAACGCGCCGCCCAGACGGCCTATCTCGTGAAAGCAGGTGTTCGCATCGTGCCGCTCGCAGCGACTCAAGCCCGCGTCACGGCTACGGAATTTCCGAACGTGTTGTTGAAAGCGGGTCAGGTGCTGCTCGTTGTCTACGACACCGAGAAATCCCGCATTGTGACCAGCTACTATCTGCCTGAGGCAAGCGCTTCCCTTCAGGTGTACAAGAACTGGATTCAGCGGCCTCGGCCGGTTGTTCTCCCCGCATCGCCATGAACCTTCCTGCCTACATTGATGCCCTTGAGCGCTCTGCGAAGAACCTGCCAGGCGTGTTGCTCGATTGGTCGTCTCTCGATGATGAACTCCGCGCGCACTACTCCGAAGCGATGATCGAGTTGCTCTCGAAGCACCAGCAGGCGACCCGTGAAGTGGAGTCGTCGATTGTGAGTCTGGAGCTTGGTCGCGCGTGGGCCACGTTCATGACGGGCGTGGTGGAGCACGTGTGGGCGATCGTCGAGTTCATGGGGTTCAATCCATTGGAGTTGGTCGCGCCGCCTTCGGTCGCCGTCGACGCCTTCCAGCCAGAGGCAGCGTGTTCGCCTCTCGCCATTGCGGCGTAACGCATGCGCATCGTCACCCTTATCGCGGCCGAGGGTGTTTCGGTCGACGTCTTCACGGGGCGTGTGTCCGCGTACAACATCATCGATCGCATCTTTGCTCCGACGACGCCGGCGCGATTCCCGCGGTTACATCTGCTCGTTCAGTTCGAGCGAGCCGTCGACGAGCAGCCGGCGCGAGCGTTCCATAAAATCGAACTCGTCGCGCCCAATGGCGATGACGTTCTCAATGCGCCGGTGCAGGAGTTGACCATCACAGAACGGACTCACTCGTCGGTGCACCACGCGTGGAACATTCATCTTCCTGTCGTGGGTAACTACGTGTTGCGCGTGCGCAGCGCACCGTCTGCTGACGGGGAGTGGCAGGAGTTGGGCGCTCGCCTCATTCCCGTGCTGCAGGCGCAGCACCCGCTGATGCCGGCGCCAGTCCCACCGACGAGCTGAGCTCGTCGTGGCGACCTGTCCTGGGTCCGCCCGTCACCAGTACTGAATGCCGAAGCGATCGTTGAGCGTATCGAGTTCGCGGTCTGCAGCAGCGGCGCCCGGCCACTTCCGTTCGAGCTCTCGGAACGTGGCGGTGTGACCGGCTTGCAGGTGCAGGTGCAGATACTCGTGCCACAGCAGGAACTTCAGCGTCTCCGCCGACACATCAGGGCTGTCGAGCAGCACGTTGATCTTGATGCGCCCGTGACCGGGCAGGTCGGTGCGTTCCCAGAATGCCTTGCCATAGAAGCCCTTGAGAATGCGGCGGCTCCAAGTGAGTGGACGGGGCCTCGCCGACGCGAGATCGAGCCCGAGAATTCGTCCGCCGAGGGCGAGCGTTTCGGTGAGGAGTGTTTCGAGGTCATGGTGCGGTCCCGGCCTCAGTTGGGCTTCAGGCCCCGGTTCGAACACCGGAATGGCGCGGGGAATACGCGTGGCTTCGCCTGGGTGCCGCAACTCGTAGAGCGCATCGTTGACCGCGTTCTGGAAATCTCGCGGAGTCGGGAAGATGGCCCGCGCGAGCGGTGAGTAGCGCTGGTCGAGCAGCTCCTGGCGGCGGCGCTCGCCAAGGTCGTCGGTGCTGATGATGCGCGCGAGCTCGTAAGGGTCGCACTTCGCGCGCTCAGCGAGCTCGCGGAACATGGGCCGCTCTCCGCCGGCTCGAACGTGCTCCAGCGCCGCGCGCAGCGGCTCGGTGCCCGGTGTGGGAACGTCGCAGTCGTCGAAGTACTCGTCGTACAGCGCGTCGACGTCCGCGTGACCCAGTTGCTCGCGCGACGTCGCGTACAGCGCCTCGAAGAAATGCTCCCACAGCGGCCGCTGGTGTTCGTAGACGGCGATGGTCTGGCGGATGACCTCTCCCTCGTAGACGCGCTCCAGCACGTACCAACCGTGATGCACGGCTTCGAAGACGTCGGCCTCGTGGCCGGGGCCACGCAGGCGGATCTCGCGAACGAGGTTGGTCACCGCGTCCCACGGGATGGTGTCCATCAGCTCTTCGAGCTCGTCGCTCTCTGCGTCGGGTTCGTTCTCGGCCGGCGCAATGACCTCATCCGTGATGACCGGCGGAATGATGTCCGGCACCAGCGCGAGCTGACCCTGCCAGTCGCGGAAGCGTTCCCAGTGGTCTTCGAACGAGACGACGTAGGCCTCGGGCTTGCCGCCGGCAGCGGGGCCACGCAGGGCTCGGCCGATCATCTGTCGCAACAAAATTTCGCTGTGCGTCGGGCGCGTGAGGAACACCGTCTGTACGGCCGGGAGGTCGACGCCCTCGGTGACGATTTGCACGTTGACCAACACGTCGATGCCGCCGTCGCGCTCGCGGAACCGTTGGAGGATCTCGCTGTTGTCGCGCGAGTCGCCGTCGAGCCGGTAGCTGGCGACGTACTCCGCGGCGATGCCTTCGGCCTTCAACATCTCGGTCAGCAGCGCGGCGTGCTCGACGTTGAGCGCGAAGATGAGCGTCTTGCCGTACTTCGCCCGGTTCTCGGGCTGGAGGTAGTGGCCGACGATCTGCTGGTTGCGAGGGAGCATTTGGCCGATGCGCTCGAGCCACGCCGAGCTCAGCTCGTCGAACCTCGCCATCGTCTGGAGGTCGTCTTCAGTGACACCTTGTTCGACCTGCGCACCGGTCTGCACGATGACTGGAATGGGTCGCGCCAGGAACCCGCGCTCGATGAGCTCCGTTGTGGACACGCTGTGGAGAATGCGGTCGCCGAAGAGGCGCGAGAGCACCGGTCGCTCACCTTCGGCGGTGCGAGTGGGCGTCGCCGTGAGGCCGAGCAACCGGCCTTCTCCCTCGTCGAACAGCGAGATGACGTTTCGATAGCTGCGCGCGACGGCGTGATGCGCTTCGTCGACCACGACGAAAGACCGTCGGTCTTTCAGCACGTCGGCGATGACGTCGAGGCGACGCGCGACGCTGCCGATGGAGCTGACGAGCACGTCATCGGAGGGATCGATTTGAGTCGTCGCGCAGTGTTCGCTCGAGACGATGCGCACTCGGAAGCGTTCCTTCGGAGCGGCGTGGGCCGCGAGCTTGTGAAATTCGCGCGCTGCCTGGTTCAACAACTCACTGCGGTGCGCGAGCCAGAGCACCTTGCCTCCGCGGGCGACGACGTTCTCGATCAGCCAGCGTGCTGCGGTGAATGTCTTGCCGGAGCCAGTGGGCATCACGAGCATTCCGCGGAACGTGTGGGTTGCTTCGCCCTGCGCCAGATGCGCCGAGAGCTTCGCCCAAGCTTCTTGTTGGTAGTCGTGCGGCTTTCGGGTGTCGAGCTGTTGAGCCGATGTCTTCACGATCGCGAAGCGGGGCGTGAACGACGCGTGGTCTCGACCGTCGTCGTTGCGATCGCTGTCGCCGTACCGCAGCAACGCGTCGAGGAGCGTGCGGCGAAGACGCGATGAATTGCGGCTCCGGTCGACGAAGCGCGCGGCGTCTTCGACCGTGGCCGGGCTCATGTTCGTGGGGCCGATGCCCGCGTCACGTAGTCGGTCTACGAGCAGCGTCGTTCCCGGGTAGCTCGGCAGCCAGACTGCCGCGAGCGTCGACTTGTGGCGGCGAACAAACTCATCGTTCGGCCGCTTGATTCGCGACGCCAACCACGTGCGGGCATCGTCGTCGCCCTCGCCCCAGCCTTCGTTGCGGGCGAGCGCTTGCACTACGTCGTCGTCGAACGCGGTCCATGAGAAGCGGTAGGTGGGCATGTCGCGATGATAGCGGGCCAGGGAGCGGCATCAGCCGGTCTTCCAGATCTCGTCCTGCAACTCGCCGACGATGTCGGTGAGCTTGCCGTCGAACACCTTGTCGATGCGCTCGAAGCCGCCGCCGTTGTCGCGGAACGCGCCTTCGTCGAACAACGGCCGATCAGCGACTTCGTTCTCGACGATTGCCTTCGCGATGCGCTTGAGCCACTGCACTTGCGGCGGGGACCACCTCCGCGAAGCCAGCACGCGAAACAGCGCCTCGTTCACGCGTTGTTCGTAGGGCTTGAGCGGCTCACCGAGGGCGCGTTGGCGAATGTGGCCGATGATCGACGCGGCGAAGTCGGCGTTCGTCGTCGCCTTGTTGGCAGCACGGAGCTGCGTCTCGGAGTACCCGGCCTGATCGAGCTCGAGCTTCAGCTTCTTGAGCTCCGCACGCGTCAGGTCTCGCGGGCGCTGCATGACGGCCTTGAGCGCAGTGACCTTGTTCTCGTTCTCTTTGAGGAAGCGGGAGAACGCCGCCAGGTACTCCTCGGGCTTCTGCCGACCGGGACCAAACCCCACCGTCACGCTGACGAGTTCGTCGTCGTGCTCCGAGACGATTCGCCCGCGTCCGCTCTTCCTCGTCGCGTCGAGAAGTGCGGCCACTTGCTGGTGCGCAGAGAGCCACCTGGCAAGTTCGGTGGCAGAGCCGGCGATGAGTGAACGCAAGACCTCGTGAATCGGCGCGCCTGCTGCTGCTTCGAAACGCTCCGCGTCAGGTCCGTCGGTGAAGAGTGGCTTCTTCCGCTGCAGCTTGGCGAGGAACTCGTCGCGCACGTGATCGGCGGCGAGGCCCTGCTGATGCACGAGCTCTTCAGCGAGCTGCGCGAACGTGAACGACGGGTTCGCGACGACCGGCTTCATCGACGTGAATGGCTCGAGCGCTGCGTAGAGGTCGACCGCGTCGAAGATGCGGAATGACTCCTTGCCCGGGAACAGGCGCGTGGCGCGGCCCAACATCTGCTCGTAGAGCATGCGGCTGCGCACCCGGCGCAAGAAGACGAGGTTGCTGATGGACGGTACGTCGACGCCCGTCGTGAGCAGGTCGACCGTCACCACCACCGCAGGCAACTGCTCGTTCTTGTAGCGACGCAGGAGCTCGAGCGGCCGGTCGCTCTTGCCGGTGATCTTCTTCACGGCGTTCGCTTCGACTTCTCCGTACTTCCGCTGGAACGCCGCGAGCAGCAACTGCACCACCATGTCTGCGTGGTCGTCGGTCGCACAGAAGATGAGCGTCTTGCCCGGCAACGTCGGGTCGATCTGTTCAGCGAGTTGCTCGCAGACGACGCGATTGAAGTTCTCGGTGATGACCTCGCGGTTGAACGACTCGACGTCGAAGTCGACGTCGTCCTCCAACGTCACCAGGTCACGCTCAGGGACGAACGCTTCGACGCGCTCTCCGGCCTTCAGGTGAATTCCTTCCGTCGAGAGTCTGGTGTGAATGGTGATGGGCGGGTCGTGGTCGACGAGGAAGCCTTCGACGACCGCCTGGCGATAGCCGTACTCGAAGACCGGGCGACCGAAGATCTCGGTGGTGTGGAGCGCGGGGGTCGCGGTGAGCCCGATCTTCACCGCGTCGAAGGCGTCGAGCACGCGCCGGTAGACCGACAGGTACTCGTTCTGATCACGGAAGGTGAGCTCGGCCTCCGAGAGCTCTTTGTCGAGCGTGTACCCCCGGTGGCACTCGTCGACGACGATGCAGTCGTAGTCGTCGACATGCAGTGTCGGCGCGCTGTCATCGCCGTCGAAGAGTCGGCGGGCGACGGCCTGCACCGTCGCGAAATGGAGCCGCGTCTCGGGGTCAGGCCGGTGGTCCGCGAGCTCCTTGATGTTGAAGATGTCGCTGAACTTCTTTGTGCCATCGACGAACTCGTTCTTGAACGCCGCGGCGGCCTGTTCCCCGAGCGCGTTTCGGTCGACGAGGAACAGCACCCGGCGGAATCGCCCTGACTTCACCAGCCGATAGATGAGGCCGATGAAGGTGCGTGTCTTGCCGGTGCCGGTGGCCATCGAGACCAGCACCTGACGCTTGCCCGCCGCGATGCTGTCTTCGACCGCACGAATGGCGCCCACCTGGTACGCGCGCAGACCGGGGAGCTCTGCGGGTGACTCCTGCTTGAGCCGTGCGGTGGCGGCCTCGACGTCTTGCTTCAGCCGTTCCTTGAGACCGCTCGGGGTCTGCCAGGTCGGCAACGCGTACGGGAGGTTGGTCGTCTTTCGCGCGTCGACGAACCAGATGCCCGACTTCGTCGTGAGCTGCTGGAACCACTCGCGGCCATTCGTCGCGTACAGGAAGGGGACGGCGAACTCGCCCCACGGCCCACCTTCGGGCCGGTTCTCGGGGTCGAGCGTGAGGCCTCGTGCGTAGCGCTCGGACTGCTCGAGCGAGGCGCTGACGTCTCGCGCCTGGCGCTTTGCTTCGACGACGCCGACGGCGGTCAGCCCCACGAAGAGCACGTAGTCTGCAGGCCCGCTCTTCGTTGGCCACTCGGCGATGGCGAGGTTGCGGCCAGCGACAGGGCGCGCTCCGGCGGCGTGACGGAGCGTTTGTGAGTTGGCCTCCCAGCCAGCTTCGCGGAGTTGCTGATCGATGATGAGGCGCGTGTCGGCTTCGTCGATTTCGAGCGCCGCGCCGGTGTCGACGAGCTGTGCGGTGAAGGCCTGCGTTTCTTGCGTCGGGCGCGCCTCGGCAGCCTTCGCCACCGCTTCGAGTGATGCGACGCGACGCGCGTCTGCTTCGGCGGCGAGCTGCTCCCACAGCACCGCGTCAGCAGCGTCGCGTGTCGCTCGTTCTTCGGCGTCGAGTCGTCGCCGCGCTTCTTCAGCCGCAACGGCGTTGGCCGCGTCAACCGAGAGCTTCGCTTCGTCGAGATGCTTGCGGAGTTTCTCGAGCTCTGCATGAAGCTCTTTGGTGCCCGCCTCGGGATCGGCCGGAGGAACGAAGGGCCCCGGGTTGAACTTCGGCGCGCTCGCGAAGACCCGGTGGAACCAGATGCTCAGCTCTCGAGCGAGCTTGATGCAGGTGAGCGCGTCGCGATGGGTTCCACGGTTCTCGTGAACTGCGTCATTGCCTGCGCGACGGACGGTCGTGAAGGCCTCAATGACCTCCGGCGTCAACGCGCGTGCGTTGCGCAGCCGGTGAATGAGCTCGGTCTGGTGCTCCTGGGCGATGACGGGGAGCCCGAGGTTCGCGGCGGTGCGCTGCGCGAGCAGCTCGGCGAACTGACGGAGCTTGATGATCGCCGTGACAGGGTCATTCGCGAAATAACGTTCAGCGAGCGCACCAAGGAGGAGCAGCTGCGGGTCGTGTGACTTCAGAAACCCGAAATTCGCCGACGGAGGGACCCCAACCATTCCGTTGGGCAGTGTAGCTGCAAACCAGACATCGACCGAACCTCCGTCGTCGGCACGAATGGTGTAACGGTGGCCCCCTCATGCCTGTCGCTTCGTGGATCGAGTTGTCTGCTTCCGCCTACGCGACGAACGTGGCGGCGTTTCGCAAGGTCGCTGGCGGCGCGCGCCTCGGCGTGGTGCTCAAGGGCAACGCCTACGGTCACGGCCTCACGCAGACGCTCTCGTTGGCGCACGCGCAGGTCGACGTCATCTACGTCATCACGCCCGCTGAGGCGCTCGCGATTCGTGCGTGGGAGAGCGCGAACGGCACCGCGCGGCGCGACGTGCTCGTCATTGGCGCGGTCTCGGCCGACGACTGCGTCGAGCTCGCGCGGCAGCACGTCAGCGTGGTCGCCGCAGCTCGTGGCTTCGAAGACGCGGTGAAGGCGCTCTCTGCCGCAGGGGTGTCGCTCGACGTGCACGTTCACCTCGACACCGGCCTGGGCCGCGAAGGCTTCACGCGCGCCGCCATCGAGCGTGGCGACGCCGACTTTCTTGCGGCCGTCAACGTGCGCGGCGTCATGAGCCACTTCGCGAACACCGAAGACGTGACCGAGCAGGACTATGCGCGCACCCAGCTCGCGAACTTCGAGGCCGGGCTGTCGTTGCTGCGTCAGCGCGCTGGTGTCGGTGAGGTCGAGCGTCACTTCGCCGCGAGCGCCGCCGCGTTGGTGTTGCCTCCGTCGCGCCTCGACGTCATCCGGGTCGGCATCGCGATGTATGGGCTGTGGCCGTCGGCCGAGACCCGCCTCTCGGCGCGCGTGGTGCTGGGTGAGGTGCCGGTGCTCGAGCCGGTGCTCTCGTGGAAGTGCGGGAGTCAGGTCGTGAAGTGGCTGCCCGCCGGGAGCTACGTCGGCTACGGCTGCACCTACCGCTGCGCCGCTGACACGCGCGTCGCTGTTTTTCCCGTCGGCTATTGGGACGGCTACCCGCGGCTGGCATCAGGCAAGGCGCACGTGCTGGTGAATGGGCAGCGCTGCCCCGTCATCGGTCGCGTGATGATGAACCACCTCATCGTCGACGTGACGCACGCAGTGAAAGACGACGCGCCGCTCGTCGCCACGCTGCTCGGTCACGATGGTGACGAGAGCGTCTCTGCGGAAACGCTCAGCGCCTGGGCGCAGACGATTCACTATGAAACGATGACGCGACTGGGGTCGCACCTGAGCCGCGCCGTCGTTCGCTGACCCGTCGGCTATGGTTTGCCCCATGCGGCTCTTCGCAGTGGCAGCGCTCGTCTCGCTTGTGGGTTGCATCGACCTCTCGATGCTTCGGGCATTCGATTGTGACGGCGGTGTCTGCGGCGCTGTCGCGACTGGCGGAGGTGAAGCGACGGGCGGCGGCGTTGCAACCGGCGGAGGTGGAGCGACTGGCGGCGGCGTTGCAACCGGCGGAGGTGACGCGACGGGCGGTGGCATTGCGACGGGCGGCGGCGCTGGCGCGTCGTGCACCGGCGTGAGCTGCGGTGCGCACGCGAGCTGCGTGGAGAACGGCGCCTCGTACACGTGCGTCTGCGACAGCGGCTACGAGGGCACGCCGACCATCGCCGCGCCCGCGTCGTGCGACGACACCAACGAGTGCCTCTTCACCAACTGCGGCACCAACACGAGCTGCGCGAACATTCCCGGGAGCTGGCAGTGCGGGTGCGCGGCCGGCTACGTCGGCGCGACGGTGACGGGCGGCACGACGACCTGCACTGCGGCGACGTACTGTCTGTCTTCGACGCCGTGTGGTGCGAACGCGACCTGCGTGGAGTTGATGGGCGGCTACGCCTGCCGTTGCGACGACGGTTTCACCGGCGCGACGACGACGGGCGCGCCGGCCACGTGTGTCGAAGTGCCGCCCTTCACGGTGCTCGGCTCGGTCTCCGTCGCGGGGGCTTCGTGGTCTGTCGGGCTCTCGGCGGCGGTCGACGCGGGCGCAACGCTGGTGGCCGTCGCCAGCGCCGGCGGCGCCGCCGTCTTCAACCCGCCGTCGGTTTCAGACAGTCGCGGCAACGTCTGGTACCTCATTGATCAAGACGCCAGCTTCGGCCGCGGCGTTGCCATATACACCGCGCAGCTGACGAACCCGCTCCAGGCGGGAGACTCCGTGAGCAGCGCGCTCTCGTTCGCGTCGGCTGGTGCGCTGTGGGTGGCCCGTGTCGATCGCCACGTGAACCGCGCCACGTCGTCGACCTACACAGGGGCTGCGTCGACGCAGTTGGCGCTCTCGACGAGCGTGCCGCCAGGCGAAGAGCTGCTGGCCGTCGGCGCCTTCGTGTCGAACGCGTCTGTCGCGTATGCCGCGTCACCTCCGGGCTTCGGCGACTTCGCCTTCACGCACTCGGACATGTCGGGCCTCGTGCAGGCGCGCGTGGTGCCTCCGTCGACGGCGCCGGTGACGTTGAGCGCCACCGCGAGCCCGTCAACGAGTCCCCGGGGTGTCATCGCGACGTTCTCTTCGGCGGCACCGGTCGCGCCGACGAACTTCGCGCTCGTACACAGCGCCAACAACCGCAGCTTCACCACCTCGTGGACGATGGGCCGCGGCAACGGTGGCGCTGCGGGGTGCCAGCTGCAGTTCTTCCGCACGGGCACCTGGGTCACCGTCGGCACCGCCAACTGTGACGCGAATCGCAGCCCGACGGCGACGTCGTTGCCCTCGTCGATTTCCGCGTGGTCAACCATGGGTGTGCGCGTGCGGCGCGTGAGCGACAACGCGGTGCTCCACACCTTTTCAAGCCCGCTGACGTGTACGCCTGTCAGCGGTGCCACGACGCCCACGCCGAGCATCGACGAAGACTGCGACGGCGTCTGGGACGACAAGAGCTGCGTAAACTACGCGTGGACGGCGGACGTCGTCGTCACCAGTTGCCCCACGGCAGCGGGCACGAACGCGCTGGCCTGCGACGCGACGACCGACGGCAACCTCCGCTTCACGGCGAGCAGCGCGCAAACCCCTGCGGTGGCGTACTCGACCTCCACCACCACCTCGACGTGCGTCGACGGTGGCGCGAACTCGGCCCAGCGGTGGACGTGCGTCGGCTCGGGTTGCAGCTGGTTTTGAAGCGACCATTCCCCGTCGCGCAGCGGACCGTGGTGGTACAAGCGGCTCCCTGATGCTGCTCGCGATTCTCCTCGCCGCGCTCCCCGACGCACCGCGCACCATCGTGCTCACGCCTGAAGCCGGCGCCGTGCAGCTCACCGTCACCGCGTCTTCGACGGCCGTGCCCGCGAGCCTCATCGACGCGCGAAAGATGTCGGAGCAGCTCCGCTACGAAGAGGCCGTCGTCGAGTACCAGCGCTACCTCGCCACGCCCGACCGCCCGTTGAACGAGCGCGCCAACGCGCTGTTGGAGCTGGGCTTCATTCACCTCGTGCTGGGTGACACGCCCAACGCCGAGGCGCGCGCCATCGAAGCCCTGGAGCTCGACCCGAAGCTGACGGTGCCGTCGACTGCTCCGCAGAAGCAGGTCGACTTCGTGAGCAAGATGCGGCGCCTGTACCTCGCGCGTGCGCGCCTCGAGCTGCAGCAACGTGAAGGAGGCGAAGCGCCGTACGTGGTGAAGGTGAAGGTCGTCGACCCTGAAGGCAAGGTGACGCGCGTGCTGCTGCGTCACGCGCTCACGGCGACGGGGCCGTTCTATTCGAGCGACATGCAGTGCGAAGGCGAGCTGTGCACCGGCTCCATTCCTCCGCCCAAAGAGGTCTCGAGCTTCACGGCCTGGTACTTCGTCGAGGCGCTCGACGCGACGCAGGTGACGGTGGCGAAGGTCGCCAGCCCTGACTCGCCGCTGCAGCTCTCCATCGTCGACCAGAAGCCCTGGTACACGAGCCCGGTGGTGTGGGGCGCGGCCGGCGCGGTGCTGGTCGGCGTGGCGACGGTCATCTACCTGCTCTCGCCACCGCCGCCGAAATGAGCGAGCCGAAGAAGAGCAACACGACGGCCATCGTCATCATCGTGGGTGCGGTGCTGGGCCTGTGCTGTGTGACCTCGATGGCGGCCGCGATGTTTGTCGGGTTCGCGGCGCCGGTGATGCGCCTGGGCGGAGCCGACGTCAGACGCACGCCGCCCAACGTGAAGGCCGCGCGAGTCGCGGTCGCGCCCAGTGGCCTCGAAGGTGTGTGGTTTCGTGGCACGCGCGAGCTGCCCGAGTACCGCGACCAGGGCTCTGCGCGATGGAACACGCCGGCCCAAAACGGCGAGCGCTACGTCTTTCGTGACGACGGCACCTGCGAGTTGGATGAGCTGAAGTTCTTCGACGCGGCGGGCTGCGCGTCGCACGTCTTCACGTCGACGACCGACTGCCGCTGGGGGCTGGCTGGCACGCAGCTCACCATTGAAATCGGCGAAGGCGTGCAGCTCACCAAGGCGTGCGACAGCGCGGTGAAGAAGTCGACCACGCTGCCGCGCACCTTCACCGCGAAGGCCACGTTGCGCGGCGACCGGCTCACGTTGGTGCAGCCGACCGCGACGTTCGAGTTCGAGCGAGCGCCGTAGCTTTCAGCGCTGCTTGCCGTACCAGGCCGCGAGCGCGGCAGCCTGCACCTGCTTCACTGGCACATCGTGCTGCGCCGCGAGCCCGCGACAGTCATCGAACTCAGGCGCGGCGTTGAGCACCGAGCCTCCGCGCAGGCCCAGCTTCACGCGCACCTCGCCCCACGGCGTCTGCACGGTGTCGTGGCGACGCTCGAGAATGGTGCGTGACACCGATGACTCGCGCACGCCCAGCGTGGTGCTCTCGGTGAGCAGCGTGTTCACCAGCGCTTCACGGTGCTGCGCGTCGGTCAGCACGCCGACGAGGTGACCGGGGCGGCCCTTCTTCATCACCACCGGCACAATCCACACGTCGAGCGCGTGGCGCGCCAACAGCGTGTCGACCAGCGCTCCCAGCAGTTGCGGCGAGCAGTCGTCGAGGTTGCTCTCCAGCACCGTGAGCGTTGATGCCTTGTCGACAGTGTGGCCCACCGACATACGCAGCAGGTTCGCGCGATCTGCGAAGTCTTTCGTGCCCGCGCCGTAGCCCACGCGCTCGATGACGCAGGTGGGCGGCGACTCGATGGTCGCGAAGGCCTTCAACAACGCGGCGCCCGTCGGCGTCACCAGCTCGCCCACGCCTTCGAACTTCACCGGCAGGTCCTTGAGCAACGCCAACGTCGCCGGAACGGGAATGGGCACGACGCCGTGCGCGATTTTGATGGTGCCGCTGCCGAGCGGAGGCGGCGCCGCGTACACCTTCGGGTTGCCGAGCAGGTCCAGCACCACGGCCGCGCCGCAGATGTCGACGATGGAGTCGACCGCGCCCACCTCGTGGAAGTGAATCTCGTCGAGCGTGGTGCCGTGAATCTGCGCTTCGACTTCACCGATGAGCCGGAACACCTTGAGCGCGTTTGCCTTCGCCCCGGCGCTCAACTTCGAGCGCGAGATGAGCGCGTCGATGTCACGCCAGCTGCGGTGCACGTGACCCGTCTCGGGCTCGGTCACCACCACCTCGACGTGCGTCCCGAAGATGTGGTGCCGCTCGACGCGGGTGGCTCTGATTTCCCACCCGGGCACTTCCAGCGAGCGCAACGGCTCGACGAGCGCGTCCACCGACACGCCCAGGTCGAGGGCCGCAGCGAGAAACATGTCTCCTGCGATGCCGCCGACCGGCTCCAACCAGAGAACGCGCTCGTTCATGTCTCAGTACGCCTTCGCGAGCACGATGCGACCGGGCGAGTCGTTGCCCGTGAGCACGCACTTGCCGGGCTCCTGCTTCAAGTCGAAGGGGCGGTTGCGCGTGGTCAGGCCGAACTCTTCTTTGAAGCGCTTCTCGGTCTCGGGCGTGCCGTCCCAGTGCGCGAGCAGGAAGCCGTCTTTCGACTTCAGCTCGTCGACAGAGTTCACCTCGAAGGTGTTGGCCGTCATGTGCTCTTTCGCCTTCTGGAACAGCTCTTTCTGCATCTGCTCCAGCAGCTCGGCAGCGCGCGAGACGACCGCGTCGAGGCTCAGCGTTTCTTTTGCCTTGTTGTCGCGGCGCGCGAGCACGGCCTGGTTCTGCGCGAGGTCCTTCGGGCCCAGCTCGGCGCGCAGGCAGACGCCGCGCAGCTCGTACTCGGCGTACTTGAAGCCCGGGCCCTTGGTCTCGTCGTCGTCGACGAGCACGCGAAGGCCCAGCTTCTTCGCTTCGGCCGCCAGCGCGTGCGCCTTCTCACGCACCGGGCCGCGCTCTTCAGGCGTCTTGCCGATGATGATGATGACCAGCTGCGTAGGCGCCAGCTTCGGCGGCACCACGAGGCCCGCGTCATCGGAGTGCGTCATGATGAGCGCGCCGATGAGCCGCGTCGAGACGCCCCACGACGTCTGCCACACGTACTCTTTTGCGCCTTCTTTCGACTGGTACATCGTGTCGAACATCTTCGCGAAGTTCTGCCCGAGCATGTGCGACGTGCCGGCCTGCAGGGCCTTCTTGTCCTGCATCATGGCTTCGATGGAGTACGTGTTCACCGCGCCGGGGAACTTCTCGCTCTCGGTCTTCTGGCCCTTGATGACGGGCATCGCCATGTAGTCCTCGGCGAAGCGCTCGTAGACGTCGAGCATTCGCAGCGTCTCTTCGGTCGCCTCGGCTTCGGTCGCGTGGCAGGTGTGGCCCTCCTGCCAGAGGAACTCCGTGGTGCGGAGGAACAGGCGCGGGCGCATTTCCCAGCGCATCACGTTCGCCCACTGGTTGATGAGAATCGGGAGGTCCCGGTAGCTCTGCACCCAGTTGGTGAAGCTGCGGTTGATGATGGTCTCCGACGTGGGGCGAATGACGTAGCGCTCGCCCTCGGGCAGCGGCTTGCCACCGGCGTGGGTGACGACGGCGACCTGCGGCGCGAAGTCGGCGACGTGCTTCTTTTCTTTCGCCAGGTACGACTCGGGGATGAGCACCGGGAAGTACGCGTTCTGGTGGCCCGTGTCTTTGAACATGCCGTCGAGCACGCGCTGCATGTTTTCCCAGATGGCGTAGCCGTTGGGCCGAATCACCATGGAGCCGCGCACGTCGGAGTTGTCGGCCAACTTCGCGCGCTTGACGAGCTGGATGTACCACTCGCTGAAGTCGTCAGCGCGCGTGGGGAGCTTCAGGTTGTCGTTGCCCTTCTTCGGGGCGGGAGCGGGCTTCGATGCGTCGGACATGGGCTGGGCGCTATAGCCCAACTTCACTCACCGGGTGGCGCTGCCCGAGCCGAAGTACACGACGCCATCGCGGCCCACGCCGTCGAGCTCGACCAGCACTGAATCTCCTGTCGTGAGCGCGGTCGTCACGGTGACTGGAGGCGTCGCGCCTTCGGCCGGTGCGAGCGACCATTTCTCTGCGCCCAGCTCGTCGAAGACCGTGATGCGGGCCGCGGCGCGCGGCGGGTTCCAGGTGACGACGTCGCCGATGAAGGCCGCGGTGACGTCGACGCGGTCGACGCCGCGCTGGAGTCGCAAGGTGAGCGCCTCGGTGGGGCAGTCGGTGAAGCGCGCGCCGCCGCTTCGTTGTGAGTCTCCGCTGGCCGTCATGGTGTCGACGCGCGCCGCCACCAGGCCCGAGGTCAGCAGAGGAATGTTCAAGGTGAAGGTGCCGTCGGCCTTCGACGGCGCCGCGAGTGCGCACCGCGTGCCCGCCTCGCCACAGAACGCGGTGACGTTGTTGCCCAGCACGCTGTCGTCGATGGCGACGACCTCGGCGTTGGCGACGGGTTGACCTTGCGTGTCGATGACGCGCCCGTCGAACTTGCAGAGCTTCGGGGTGCGTAGCGCCTCGGCGGAGATGGTGACGGTGCCGATGTCGCGACACGTCCCTCCACACGCGCCCGGCGTCGTCGGCTGCGGCAATGCGAGCAGCGCGTAGGGAACTCCGGCGTACTGCGTGCGCACCGCGTGCGAGTCGGCGCCGGTCGGCACGGAAATACAGAACGCGCCGGCTGCGTCGCTCGCGACGGGCTCTGCGCCGGTCGACGTCAGCACCACGCCTTGCGCGGGCTTGTCTTCGGCGAGCGCGACGCCGGTGAGGCAGCCCGTTGACGGGAGTGCGCCGAGCACCGCGATGAAGCCGCTGGTTTGCGAAGGAAACCGCGCCACGGCCCCGCCGGCGTATTCCTGACGTTGCAACGACGGCAGCGCGCTCTCGGGCAACGCGACGCCCGACTCAGAGAAGAGCGGGGCGGGCGCAAGGGCAGCCCACGTCGCGCGCTTCGCGTCGTACGTCGCGGCGAGCACCTCGAGCGTGCCGTTGCCGGACTGCGCGTCGGCGAGGCGACTCCACGCCGTCGCGGGAACTCGCAGCTCCAGCGCGCCTTCGGCTCCGCCCTGCAGGTTGACGTACGCGAGCGCCAACGGTGCGCCCAGCGCCGTCGAGGCCTGCAGCGGGTTCTCGAGCTCGAGCTCGAAGCTCGCGGCTTCTCCGCCCGCGGCGCCCGGTGGTTCGAGCCACTCGACGTCGACCCGTGCGGCAGCGCACGCCGTGTCGACACAGTCGAAGGTCGTCAACGGCTGCAGCGACGCTGACTGGGCGAGCTCGGTGTAGGGGCCCGCGCGCAGCGACTTGATGAAGGGCGCGAAGCCGGCCTTCTCGACGACGAGCGTGAGCGTGCTGCGCTCGGTGAGGCTCGCCGCGAGGCGGTAGCCACCGGCGCTCGAGCTCTCGCCGCGCGCCAGCTCGCTGCTGTCGTTGCGAAGCGTCACCGTCGCGCCAGAAACGGGCTCGCCGCGCTGCGCGAAGCCGCCGACGAATAACGTGCCGGTGATGATGACCTGCGACGACTCAGGGCGACGCAACGTCGGCGTACACGCCGTGAACGCGAGGCAGACCAACAACAGCTCACGCATCTGACTGCTCCTTCTCGTACAGGCCCGGCAGGAAGAACTCGAGGTTGCCGACCTCTTCGACATTGTGGCGCAACCAGGCGCGGCCCTTCGCTTCGCTGAAAATCGCGGGGCGCACGAAGCGGTTGAACACCGAGAACTCGGGAATACCGACGACGAGCGAGTTCTCGTAGCGCGTGCCCTGCGCCACGGCCTCGAAGCGGTAGCGCATCTCGGCGACGACCTGGCCCAGCACCACGTCGCGGTGCGCGAAGCCGCGCTCGTCGAGGAACTCAATCGTCGAGACCACGTCGATGGCGTAGTCGGGGCGCGCGCCGAAGAACTCCTGAATGCGCACTTGCGCGCCGGCACCGAAGCGGCGGCCGTCATTCGCGGGGCGTACGTAGGTGAGCGCGAAATGGTCAGCCGGGTGCCACAGCCGGTAGCGCGGCACCGGGCCGAAGCCCACGTCGTGCTCGCCGTGCATGTTGTTGAACCACCACACGAGCATGGTGGGCGTCACGCCGCGCAGCACGTCGTGAACGATGGCGAACTCCAGCCGACCATCAGGGAGCGTCTTGACCGTGGTCTTCGCAGACTCGAGCGGCTTCATCGTCCACGGCACGCGCAGCGGCGGGAGCGGCTTCATGCGCGCGACGGTACTGCACTGCGCGCCACAAATCGTTCGGGCCCGAGGCGTGGGTCATTTGAGTTCATACCTTCTCGCGTTCGTCGGTTAGACGGGCGGCATGGCCCAGACGCACTTCAAACGTCTCGACGACGAGGGCAAAGCGCTCCACGACAACTGGGACGACATCGCGCGCCACGCGCTGCTGGTCGCGGTGCTCGCCGTCATCGTGTGGGCGGCGTGCACGGCGCTGCGCGAGGCGGTGCACGTGGCGTTGCACTTCTTGTTTCACGTGAGCGAAGGGCACGACGTCACCGGCCTGGTGACGCTGCTGTTGGTGATGGCGAGCGGCGCTGCGGTGCGCGGCGTGTTGCTGCGGCGTGAGGCGTGGCGCGACGCCGCGGGTGACGGCATCGAGCTGGCGTTGTCGAACTACCACGTGACCTACGACCACGCAGGCGACGACCCACAACCCCGCTACGCGCGGCCCACCTTCATGCTCGCCGCGCGAAAGTTCGTCGCCACGCTGCTGACGCTGGGGCCCGGTGGCTCCGGCGGGCTCGAGGCGCCGGTGGTGCTCATTTCAGAGTCGCTCGCCTCGGGCTTCTCGCGCGTGTTGCGGGTGCGTTCCGAATACGAGCTGCGCACGTATCAACTGGTCGGCATCGCCGCGGCCGTCGCCACGTTGTTGGGCGCGCCGTTCACTGCGGCGCTCTTCGCCACGGAGATCGCCTACGGAGATCGCATCATCTACCGGAAGCTCGCGTGGGCGCTGTGGGCGGGCGTCATCGCGTTCTGGCTCAACACGCGCTTGCACGGCTTCGTGCCGCTCTTCACCGCGCCGCCGCATTCACCGGTCTACGACGTGTCTGAATACATCGCCGCTGCGCTGGTGGCCGTCGCGGTGTCGATGCCCGTCGCGCTCGGCTTCGGCCTGGCCATGAGCCAGCTGCGGCTGCTCGTGGCGCGCATGCGGCCGGCGTGGCACGCGGTCATCTCGATGCTCGCGGCGGGTTGCCTCGCCATCGTGTTCTTCAACGTCACCGCGTTGCCCGTCAGCCACATTCTGGGCACCGGCGAAGAGACGGTGCGCGCGGTGCTCGACGGCGACGCGAAGGTGACGGTGTGGTGGGTGTTGGCGCTGCTGCTCGTGGGCAAGATGGCGACGACGGCGTTGACGCTGGGCGGCGGTGGCTCAGCGGGCCTGCTGATTCCCAGCATGTACCTGGGCGGCGTGGCCGGAGCGCTGGTCGCGCAGCTGGTCAACCTCACGGGCCTCGCGCACCTCGACCCGGCGCTGTTCGCGGTGGTGGGCATCGGCAGCTCGTTGGTGGCGGTGGTCGGCGTGCCGCTCGCGGCCATCGCGCTCGTCTTCGAGGTGTTCGGCAAGGCGTACGGCCCGCCGGCCATTCTCGCGTGCGGGGTGACGTACCTCGTGACGTTGAAGTTCAAGATCTACAAACAGCAGCGTGTCTCACCCGACCCCGAGGGCGACGAGACCGGCGGTGCGGTGCGCGAGCCGTAGTAAACGACGCGCCATGCACAAACTGCTCTTGCTGGCGTCTCTGGTGGCAACTCCGGTGCTTGCGCAAGACGGAGGCGTTCCGCTCATCGCGCGCGACCTGCTCTTCGGTAACCCGGAGCGCACGCGACCTTCTGTTTCACCCGACGGCAAGCTGACCGCGTGGCTCGCCCCCGACGCGAAGAACGTGCTGCAGGTGTGGGTCGACGGCGCGGTCGTCACCGCCGACAAGAAGCGCGGCATTCGCAGCTACTCATGGAGCGAAGACTCGAGGTCGATTCTCTTCGGGCAAGACGCCGACGGAGACGAGAACTTCCACGTCTTTCAGGTCGAGCTGGCGACGAAGAATGTTCGCGATTTGACGCCGTGGCAGGGCGTGCGCGCGGCGATCCTCGCGACGTCGAACAAGCAGCCCAACGTGGTGCTCGTCACCATGAACGCCCGCAACCGCAAGTTCATGGACGTGTACCGCGTGGCGCTCGACACCGGCGCTGTCGCGCTCGACACCGAGAACCCCGGCGACGTGAATGATTGGGGCGTCGACGCGCAGCTTCAGGTTCGTGCGGCGAGCGCGACGACGAAAGACGGCGGCACCGAGCTGCGTATTCGCGACTCGGTGAAGGCGCCGTGGAAGGCGTTCATCACCGTTGGGCTCGAAGAGAACCTCGACTTCATCGACTTCACTGAAGACGGGAGAGGCGTGGTGCTGCTCAGCAGCGTCAACTCCGACACCACGCGGCTGCTCGAGAAGAACCTCAAGTCGGGCGCAGAGCGCGTGCTGGCCGCGAGCGAGAAGAGCGACGTGTTGGGCGTCATCGGCTACCCGGTCAAGCACGGCGTGCGCGCGGCATCGCTCGACGTGAACGGTCGCGTGACGTGGGTGCCCACCGAGCCGTCGATGAAGGCCGAGCTCGAGCTGCTCGACGCCGCGCTCAGCGGTGACTTCTGGGTCGCGAGCATGGACGCCGCCGACACACGGTGGATCATCGGTGAGACGCGCGACGTGGGGCCGCAGCGCTTCTGGAGCTTCGACCGCAAGACGAAGAAGTTGGAGCTGCTCTTCAGCGCGCAGCCGAAGCTCGAAGGTCTGCCGCTCGCCGAGATGAAGCCCGTCACCATCACCGCTCGCGATGGGCTGGCGTTGCCGTCGTATGTGACGTTGCCGCCGGGCAAGGCGCCGAAGAACCTGCCGATGGTGTTGCTGGTGCACGGCGGCCCGTGGGGTCGTGACTCGTGGGGCCAGAACTCGAGCGCGCAGTGGCTCGCCAATCGTGGTTACGCGGTGCTGCAGGTGAACTTCCGCGCGTCGACGGGCTTCGGGAAGAAGTTCCTCAACGCGGGAAATCGTCAATGGGGCTTGTCGATGCATGACGACCTGCTCGACGCGGTGAATTGGGCCGTGAAGGAAGGCGTCGCCGACCCGAAGCAGGTCGCCATCATGGGCGGCAGCTACGGTGGCTATGCGACGTTGGCCGGCCTCGCGTTCACGCCTGACACGTTCAAGTGCGGCGTCGACATCGTCGGGCCTTCGAACCTGTTCACGTTGCTCTCGACGATTCCCCCGTACTGGGCGGCGTTCCGCGCGCAGATGGTGCGTCGTATGGGTGACCCTGACAATGCCGCCGACAAGGAGCTGCTGACGCGCGCGTCGCCGCTGTTCTCTGCCTCGAAGATCAAGGCGCCGTTGCTCATTGCTCAGGGCGCGAATGATCCACGCGTGAAGGCGGCCGAGAGCGAGCAGATCGTCGCGGCGATGGAGAAGAACGGTCTGCCGGTGACGTACGTCGTGTACCCCGATGAAGGTCACGGCTTTGCGCGCCCCGAGAATCGCATCGACTTCTACGCGCGCGCGGAGGCGTTCCTCGCCACATGTCTGGGCGGGCGCGCCGAGCCGTTGACGAAGATTGAAGGAGCCACTGCGCAGGTGAAGGTGGTCCCCGCGAAGAAGAAATGAGAGCGCTCGCGCTGCTGGGCGGGCTGACGTTGTTTGGCTGTGCGCACATGCCCGAATGCGCAGCGCACGGCGGCTCGTCGTGGCAGGAGCTCCGCTCGACGCACTTCGTGGTGCGCACCGACGCGAACCCCGAGGTCGCGAAGCGCGCCGTCGTCGACCTCGAGCGGGCGCAGACGGCGTTGACGACCTCCTTCCCGATGGTCGCGAACGCACCGCGGCTCGAGGTGGTGCTGTTCTCGAACCAGCGACAGTTGAACCTGCTCGTGCGCGGCGGGCACGACCTCGACGGCGGGCTGTTGCGCGACTGGCGCAGTCAGGTGCTGGTGCTGAGCACCGAAGGGCACCTCATGGGCGATTCAGTGCGCATGCAGGTGGTGTTGCACGAGCTCGCGCATCACCTCACGGGGCATCGGTATGCGCGGCAGCCGTGGTGGTTGTCTGAGGGCTTCGCGATGTACGTCGAGAACGGGCAGCTCGACGCGCAGCTGAACACCGCGCACTTCGGTGGTGTGCCGCGCGACGTGGAGAAGACGCTGGGCAGGTGGGGCCCGCTGCCGCTCGAAGACCTGTGGAGTTCGCCGCCGGGCGTCGGGCCTCGTGCTGCGTGGCACTACTCCGCGAGCGCGTGGTTCTGGGTGCACTTCTTCATGAACACGCAGGGCCCGTCGTTTCAGCGCTTCCTCGAGGCGCTCGAGCAGGGCGTCGAGCCACGCGCTGCGTTCGCGACGCAGTTCATTCATCTGACGCCCGAGAAGTTGAAGGAAGCAGGCGCCGCGTATGCGCGCACCGGTACGTTCGAGACGCGCTTCGTCGTCACACCGCCGACGGTCGTCGACGTTCAGGTCTCGCCGCTCTCGAACGGTGACGTGCACGCGACGCTCGCGCGCGTCGCTCGGGTGGCTGGGAAGTATGACGAAGCAGTTCGTCAGGTGGAGCTCGGCGTGGCGTTGAACCCGCACACGGCTGACCTTCTCGAGCAGCTCGCGATTTCAACCTCGTCCACGGCGCCCGGTTACGAGCGGTTGATGGAGACGATGCTCGCCGTGCAGCCTGATGACGCGCGCACGTGGTTCTTCGTCGGTCGCGGTCGGAGAGACGCAGAGGCCGCGTACGAGCGCGCGGTGACGCTCGACCCCGGCCTGGGCCCGGCGTTGGTGGAGCTCGCGCTGCTGCGGAGTGATGAAGACCTGGCGGCGCGTGGTCTGGCTGCCATGCCGTGGAGCTTTCGTGCCGCGTGGGTCGCGTCGGTGGTCGCGGCGCGACGCGGAGAGTGCGCGCGAGCGCAGACGCTGTACCGCCGGGCTTCGGAAGCGCAGCGACGTGAGGTGACCGACGCAGTTCCGCCAGAAGAGCCGTGCGTGGCGCGGTAGCATCGGCCTCCGTGCAAGTCGCGCCGCTCTCAGAGAAGCATCTGGGTGAACTCCAGCTCGCGACCGAGCGCGCGTTGCAGCAGTGGGCCAAAGACATCTTCGCGCCACCGGAGATCCTCTCGGCCATGGAGCGGGTGTTGTTGTTTCTGCGGCAGAACGGCGGCGCCTCGAAGCAGGCGCGACAAGTGACGTCGCTGGCCTTCATCGTCGGTGAGCAGGTGGTGCAGCTCGCCGGGTGGAGGTGGATGAGCGTGAGTGACGACGCGTCGTTGAACCCGGCCATCGTGTCACCCGACGCGACGCGCGCGGTGTTGGTCGTCGACGCGATGACGATGCTGGTGACAGGCAAGGGCGCACTGGGGCCGCTCGTGCGCGCCTGCCTCGACGGAACGGAGCATGAACACGTGGTGAAGCTGTGAGTGTCGAACACGACATCGTCGAGCGCCTGCGCGGCATGACGAAGACCGCGCGCATGTGGGGCAGCCCTGAGGAGCTGGAGTGTGTGGCGATGCACTTCACGCACGTGCTGCTGTCGGGGCGCACGCCGGGGTGGAAGTTGGAGCAGACGTTCGAGCAATGGAAGTTGCTCGGTGCTCCATTCGCGAGCGACGCCGATGAGCACGCCGCGATGCGCTCGAAGATGTGGGGCGCAGATGAAGCGCAGGCTCGCGCGCAGGTGGTGCAGGGCTACGTCGTCGTCTGGGCCGGGCTCGCGCGTCGCGCCGAGCGTGAAGCGCTGTTCGGCCCGTGGATAGAGGCGCTCATCGACGGGCCCGGGCTCGCCGGTACGCCAGACCGGTTGAACATGACGTTGTTCGCGTTGATGGGCTTCGTGGCGTCAGACGCGCAGGCGTACGTGCAGGCGCTGAACATGGAGCGCCATCGCATCGGAGGTCACGAGCTGCGACCGTTTCCCGTCGTCGCGCCGCTGGGGCCGTCAGAGGCGGGCGTCACGTACACGCGCAACTTCACGTCGTGGCAGCGCGTCATCGACGGCATCGTCAGCGCCGTCGAGCTGACGTCACGGTGAGCGGCCGTCGCCGCTATCGCCCGTGGCCGGAGCCGAGGATCTTCTCGACGTACTGCTCGAAGTCGAAGTGCGGCGAGTTCTCGCGGTCGTGACAACCGACGCACGTTTTCTCGTCGACCCTGCGCGCGATGTTCGTCTTCTTCGGCGCGGCGACATGTGCGCTGCCCGGGCCGTGACATGACTCACAGCCGACCTCTTCGCGGCCCGTCGTCTGGTCGATGCGGCACACGCCCTGCGGCACCTTCCAGCCCGTGACGTGGCAGCCGACACAGTCGAGGTGGTACTGCTTTCCCTCCGCTTCGAGCGCCTTGTACGCGAGCGGGTGCTTCGTCTGTTGCCACACCTTGCCTGCTTCGACGTGGCACGCGATGCACGTCGAGGTGCCGACGACGCCGGGCTTCTCTTTCGTCGCGGGCTCGCACGACACGCCTTTGTCCTTCGCGTACGCGAGGTTCAACTTGCCCACGTCGGCGTCGTACGACTTCTCAATCTCCGCCACCGACTCCAACTTCGGGAACGATGACTCCAGCGGCACGAAGCGCGCGGTCGCCGCGTTGCTCTTGTCTGGTACCGGCAACGACGTCGCCGCCAACGCCGCGCGACGGCCGATCACTTCTTCCAGCTTCGCGGCGCGCAGCGCCTTCATCTGCTCGTTCAACATCGGCTCGTTGACCTGCGTGCGCAGCAGCTCGATGCGTTCGTCGAGGCCCGCCAGCTCGCGGTCACGTTCACCATCACCCTTGAGCCACTCGACGCGCCCGTCGTCGCGCAGAAACACGTCAACCCGCAGCAGCGAGCGGCCCTTGCTCTGCACCTGCGCGACCTTCACGTCGCTGCCGACGAAGCGACTGTCTTCCGCTGCGAACTCGCCGCCAGATTCGGTCGACAGCAGCAGCTCCATGCCCTTCGCGTTCACCGACTCGCGCAGCAGCGTGGCGAAGGGCATCGGCACCAGCACCGCCACGAACTTCGCGCCTTGAGCGCGCGCCTTCACTGCCGCCGCGTTCGCCGCTTCGACGTTCAGCGCCGTCACGATGCCCACGCCGCCCAGCAACTTCACTTCGCCCACATTCAATTCAGGCAGCGCCAGCGACTGCCGAAACGCCGCGCCACGCACGTCGTCTAACGGGCCGACGGTTCGAACGTCGAGGCCCATGGCCTTCCACGCTTGAGCGAGCGCGACTGCTTTGCGTTCTTGCTGCGCGACGGCCTCGGGAGGAATCGACACCGCGCCGAACAGCCCGTCACCGGCCGCGATGAAGTGTACGGGGTGGCCTTCTTTGCGCGCCTCCTGGAGTTGAAACGCCGCGCGTGAAATGCCGCCGCGCATGTTCAAACTGCACCCGCACGGCGCGATGTAGCCGCGCAGCTCGGTGCTGAAGAACAGCGTCACCTGTTTGGGTTCAGCGGGCATCGGAGCCGGCCGCACTTCTCGCGTCGAACAGCCCGCGAGCAGCAGCGCCAGCGTCAGCGCCTCACCAGATGATGCTCTCCACCAATTCGTCGACCTTCTCACCGAGCGCCTCCAGGCCGTGCGACTTCGAGAGATACCCGTCGGCGCCCACCTGCGAAGCCAACTTCTCGAGCTCGACGTCGTTGAGCGAGCTGAACAACACGATGGGGATGTCTTGCGTGTTGTACTCGTTCTTCAGCGTGCGGCAGATGTCGGCGCCCGTCGCTTCCGGCATGTGAATGTCGGTGAGAATCAGGTTCGGCTTGAACTCGGCGAGCAAGCGCTCGAACTCCATCAACGTGGCGGCGCCACGCACGTCGTACCCGCGCTCTTCGAGCACGGCTTTCTCCATCTGCAGCGTGATCTCGCTGTCGTCGATGAGGAGGATTCGGCGCTTTTCCACGCCGGTGCTGATAGTAGGGTGCGCCCGTTTTTCCAAGGGGTTCCGCCATGCAACGACTCGTCCTTTTTCTCACGTTGATCACCGCTTCGGTGGCCCTGGCTGAACTCAAGCTCGGTTACGTCGATCTCCAGCGGGCGCTGGCCGAGGTCGGCGAGGGCATTCTGGCCAAGAACAAGCTCAAGTCTGAAATCGAGCTCAAGAAGGGCGAGCTCGAGCGCGAACAGAAGAAACTCCGTGAAGACGGCATGGTGCTCGACCGCCAGGCGTCCGCGATGAGTGAAGAAGTGCGCGTACAAAAGATGAAAGAGCTGCAGCAACGGCTCATGCAGATGACCGAGAAGGGTCAAAAGCTTCAGGTCGAGTTCGTCGAAAAAGAGCGCAGCGAGCTCAAGAAGATCTTCGATCGAATGGACCCCATCGTGGCGTCCATCGCGCAGCGTGAAGGCCTCGCGGTGGTGCTCGAGAAGACCGACTCCGGTCTCGTGTACGCGCTGCCCAGCATGGACCTCACCAACGAGCTGGTGCGCACCTACAACGAGAAGTTCCCGGCCAAGGGCGTGAAGCTGCCTGCGCCGAAAGACGCGCCGAAGGACGCGCCCACGAAGTGAAGACCGCAGCTGAGTTGGCAGCGCTCGTCGGTGGTCGCCTCGACGGAGACGCGGGTACGCAGATCAACGGCGTCTCTGGTCTCGAGCAGGCGACGGCGGGCCACGCGTCGTTCTACGGAAACAAGAAGTACAAGCAGCAGCTGGCCGACACGAAGGCTGGCGTGGTCTTCGTGCCCGACGACGCGCCTGCGCGCACCGGCGGCACGTACATCTACGTCGCCAACCCGCACCTCGCGTTCGCGCGCACGGCGCAGGCGTTTCACCCTCCGAAGCAACACGTGGCCGGCATTTCGCCGAAGGCCAACGTGCACGCCGCTGCGAAGATTGACGCGAGCGCCACGGTGATGGACTTCGTGACGGTGAGCGCCGGCGCTGAAATCGGCGCGGGCGCGGTGCTCTACCCGGGCGTCTTCATCGGCGAGCACGCGCGCATCGGTGCGGGCACGGTGTTGTCAGCCAACGTGAGCGTGATGGACGGATGCCTCGTCGGCGCGCGTTGTCTGGTGCACCCCAGCGCCGTCATCGGTGCCGACGGTTTCGGCTTCGCGCTCGACATGTCGGTGCCGGCGCACGTGAAGATCCCGCAGGCAGGCATCGTGCGCGTCGAAGACGACGTCGAAATCGGCGCGAGCTCGTGCATCGACCGCGCGACCACCGGCGAGACCGTCGTCGGGCGCGGCACCAAAATCGACAACCTGGTGCAGGTTGGTCACAACTCGACCATCGGCCCGCTGTCGATTCTGTGCGCGCAGGTCGGCTTGTCGGGCACGACAGAGCTTGGTCAGGGTGTGGTGCTGGCGGGGCAGGTCGGCGTCGCCGGGCACCTGCGCATCGGTGACCTCGCGAAGGTCGGCGCGCAGGCCGGCGTGATGACTGAAGTCGCAGACGGCGCGACGTTCCTGGGAACTCCGGCGATGCCCAGCCGCGAATTTCTGCGCATGACCGCGGTGCAGATGAAGCTGCCGGAGTTGCAGAAGCAGCTCCGTGAACTCGAGAAGCGCCTCGCTGCGCTTGAGAAGGGAAAGACGACCCCATGATGGACGTGAAGGAGATTCAGAAGCTCCTGGCTCACCGCTACCCGTTTCTGTTGGTCGACCGCGTGACTGACATCGAGGTCGGCAAGAAGCTGGTCGCGTACAAGAACGTCACCATCAACGAAGACTTCTTCAACGGCCATTTCCCCGGGCACCCGGTGATGCCTGGCGTGCTGCAGTTGGAGGCGCTCGCGCAGGCCTGCGCGCTGCTCGCGTACAAGAGCACCGGCCTCAACCCCGACGACCTCATCATTTATTTGATGAGCATCGACAACGCGAAGTTCCGCAAGCCCGTGGTGCCCGGCGACAAGCTGGTGCTCACCGCTGAGGTCATCAAGGGCAAGGGCAAGCTGTGGAAGCAGCGCGGCGTGGCGACGGTCGACGGCGCGGTGGTGTGTGAAGCCGACTTCCTCGCGATGGCCGTGAACAAGAACGAAGTGCAGGCGGCGCCGTGAGCGTTCACGCCACTGCCATCGTCGCGCCGGGAGCGCAGATCGACGCGACCGCTGAAATCGGGCCGTACGCCATCATCGGCGCGAAGGTGAAAATCGGCGCGGGCACCATCGTCGGGGCGCACACCGTCATCGAGGGTGACACCACCATCGGCGCGAAGAACCGCATCTTCCACCACGCGTCGGTGGGCGCGGCGCCGCAAGACCTCAAGTACCACGGCGAAGAAACGAAGCTCGTCATCGGAGACGAGAACACCATTCGTGAGTTCACCACGCTGCACACCGGCACCGTCGGTGGCGGCGGCGTCACGCGCATCGGCAACCAGAACCTGTTCATGGCGTACACGCACGTCGCCCATGACTGCATCATCGGCAACGGCAACATCTTCCCGAACTCGGCCACGCTCGCGGGCCACGTGGAGGTCGGCAACGGCGTGCACCTGGGCGCGTTGTCGGCGGTGCACCAGTTCAGCCGCATCGGAGATCTCGCGTTCATCGCGGGCGGCTCCATCGTGGTGATGGACGTGCCTCCGTACTGCACCGTGCATGGAGATCGCGCGGAGCTCGCCGGCATCAACCAGGTGGGCTTGAAGCGCCACGGCTACACCGACGAGCAGCAGGCGCGCATCAAAGACGCGTACCGCGTGCTGTTCCGCTCGAAGATGGGGCTCAACGAAGCGCTCTCGCAGCTGCGTGAAGGCATGGGCGAGCACCCCGAGGTCGCGGTGTTCCTCGACTTCATTTCTTCCAGCAAGCGCGGCATCACGCGGTGAGCGAACGCATCGGCTTGCTGGCTGGCAACGGTCGGCTTCCGTTTCTGTTTTCGCAGGCCGCGAAAGCGCAGGGGCTCGAAGTTCACGTCGTCGCGCTCGAAGGCGAAGCCGATTCGTCGCTCGCCGCGCAGGTCGCGTCTCTGCAGTGGGTGAAGGTCGGGCAGGCCGACGGCATCGTCAACGCGTTAAAGAAGCACGGTGTGTCGAAGGCCGTGATGGCTGGCGGAGTCGGTCGCATCCGCTCGCTCACGCAGGCGCGGCCCGACGTGGGCATGTTGAAGATCGCCGCTGGCATGCGCACGTTTCGTGACGACGAATTGCTGCGCGGCATCGCGAAGTACTTCGAAACCAGAGGCGTGCAGATCGTCGCGCCCACTGACTACGTGAAGTCGGTGCTCGCGCAGCGCGGGCATCTCGCGGGCCCTGACTTGACGGAGCAGCAACGGCGCGACGTCGAGACGGGGCGCGAAGTTGCGGCAGCGCTCGGCGCGGTCGACGTGGGGCAGACGGTCGTCGTGAAAGAAGGCGTGGTGTTGGCGGTCGAGGCCATCGAAGGCACCGACGCGTGCATTCGCCGCGCGGGCCAGTTCGGCGGGCCGGGTGCGGTGGTGGTCAAGCGCTGCAAGCCGACTCAAGACGTGCGCTTCGACTTGCCGGCTGCAGGCCCGGTGACGCTCGAGGTGATGCGCGAGGCGGGCGCGCGTGTGTTGGCGGTTGAGGCCGGCAAGACGGTGCTGCTCGACGCACACCTGTTGTTCTCAGACGCGGGGAAGCTCGGCTTCTCTGTCGTGGGGTACTGAAGCCATGGAAAAGCAACGCCTGTTGCCGCGACTCCTGCCCATCGGGAGCGTCGGCTACTACGTCTTTCTCGCGCTCATCGCGATTCTGATTCTGGGCCCGCTCGGCGGCATCACCGCCGCGTACATGAACTTCGCGCTCGGCTTCTTCATTGGTGGCCAGGTGCTCGCGGGGATTCTGGGGTCGACGGTCACGTACTTCTACGGGCCCGAGGGAAAACACGGCGCGAACTACATGCAGACCATGGCCGCGTCGGTGGCCTCGATGGCCGCGATGGGCGTGTTGATTCAGGCCATGGTGTGGCTCGGCATGCCCATGCCGGCGATGCCCGTGCTCGTCGCGTACTTTCTGTGCATCGGCATGTTCGGCGTCGGCGTCGGCATGCTCTACACGCCGATCCTCGTCGACCAGTTGAAGTTGACGTACCCATCCGGGCTTGCCGTCGCGAACATTCTGCGGGCGTTGACCGACGTGCGGTTGCTCAAGCGCAGCGTCGGCACGCTGGGCGGCGGCATCGCGGCGGGCATCGGGTTGTCGGTCGTCGTCGCGCAGGTCGGTGCGTGGTTGTCAGAACGAAAAGAGAAGCCCGGCCTGTTGTTGACGTGGGCGTCGTCGTTCTCGGCGGTGACGTTCGGCGGCGGCATGATCGTCGGCGCGCGCATCTCGGTGTCGGCGATTCTGGTCGGCGCCATCGGCCTGGCGATGGAACCGTGGTTGGCGAAGGCCGGCTACATCAACGAAGGCGACCCGTTCAGGAAGATCGGCTTCATCTTCGCGCTGGGGACGATCCTCGGAGCGGCCATCGTCGACTTGTCGCTGCTGGGCCGTGACGCGCTGAAGACGATTCGAGCCGCGCGCGCGGCGCCGGTCTCGTCGGAGCCGAAGACGAAGTTGCGTGGGCTCGTCATCTGGGTCGTGTTCTGGGCCGCAGCGCTCACCGTGGTGGCAACGCAGATGTTGAACGTGCCGTGGCCTTGGGTGCTGATGGCCATCGCGCTCGCGTTCGTCTTCATGATGATCAACGGCATCTCGTACGGCATCACTGATCAGAACCCCATCTCGTCGGCGTTCGTGGTCACGGTGCTGTTGATGGCCCTGTTGGGGTTGAGAGACCCGCTCATCGGGTTGATGGGTGGCTCGATTCTGCTCGTCAGCACGACCGTCGGCGTCGACATGCAGCAAGATCGCTCGACCGGTTGGCGCCTCGGGTCTGATCGCAACATTCAGTTCCGCTTTCAGGTGATCGGCATCGTGATGGGCGCGCTCGTCGCGGTGGTGATGACGCGCGTTTTCCTCGAGGGCTTCCCGGTGTTGAACACCAACCTGTTCGATCACCCGGAGCTCCGGAACACCGAGGCGCGCGGCTGGCAGAGCGCGATGACCTACAAGTTCGTCGGCGTGCTCAACACGTTGGCGAAAGATCAGACGAGGACGCTCGGGGTGATGGGGTTCGGCGTCGTCGTCGGCCTCGTCATCGAGGTGCTGCGCAAGGTGGTGCTCCAGAGCCCGCGCTACCTCGCGTGGAAGAAGCAGAGCACCGCGACGAAGAGCGCTGACTTCGTCATCGACGCGTTGATCATCGCCTCGCCGTACGCGTCGAGCTTCGGTGGCTTCGTCGACTTCGAGTCGTCACTCTGGTTCGGCCTCGGCGGCATCGCGGCGTCGTCGTGGAACGCGCTACGAAAACCGCCGCCTGCGCCGAATGGTGAAGAGCTCCCCGAAGACATGAGCGGCACGAGCCTCGTCGGTGGTGGCCTGCTGGCGGGCGAGAGTCTGTACGCGATGTGGCTCGGTATTTCGGGCCTCGTCGCGCGCGGTGCGCTGGGCAAGATCTTCGGCGGCTGAATTACTCAGCGATGCGCGCGAAGAGTCGCCGCTCGTGCACGTCGCGCATGGCGTCGTCGAGTGCGCGCTCGAGTTGATCCGCGACGGCGACCACGGGCTGCCAGTCGCGCTCGGTCGTCTTCGCGCGGCCGATGATGGTGTGGCTCCAGACTTGGCGGGTGTCGCGCGACAACACCAACCGCGCTCGCGCGAACGCTTCCGCGCGGTAGTCGACGAACGCGCCGGGGCGACTCCAGTGGTAGCGGTAGTCGTAGATCTCGACACGGAGCTGCGTTGCTGACGCGTCGTCGGCGACGACTCCATTGCGTGCCAGTTCGAGCTCGAGCCTGTTGCGAAAGAGCTGCACGACGTCGTTTGTAAGCACGTCTTCGGCGGGGTTCGGCGCGTCGGGAATGCGCGCGTCGCTCACCACGAGCTTGACGCGCTGGTTGATGGAGTCGGGCGTGGGTACTGCGACGTACGGAATTCGCTCGCTGGCACGCGGCGTCGCACAGCCGAGCATCGAGAGGATGGCAGTCAGCGTCAGCAGTTTGCGGCAGTGCACGGCGCGCTCCCCGCAGCGTCCCACGCTGCACCGGCGACAAGAACAGCGGCGGCTCGCGTGACCGTGCTCGTGGCGGCGAGAATGCAGAGTTCCAGTCGGCTGAGCGCATCAAGCAATCCGAAGAAGAGGCCCGCGACGATTGCGAGCGTGATTGCCAACGCTGCCGCAAGCACCGCGCCAGCGAACGGCACAGCCGACGGAATGATGCAGACCGCGATGGCTGTACTCGCTGCCGTCAGGGAAACCGCGAGGGCGATCGCCAGCACCTGAACTTGATCACCTGCGCCTGCGCAGCCGGCACACAAGCCGGCTGCCCGCGTGACGAGCCCAATGCAGACCATTGCGCTGAGCGTCAGCGCCAACGCGACGCCCAACAACACGGGCGATCCTCCAGACGTGAACATGTTGCTGCTGGTGATGATGGCGGCGAGCACCAGCACGATTGCGGCCAGGAAAGCGGTCTGCGCACTGACGACGAGTGTCCGAATCAAAGGCACGTCGCACATGAGCGTGAGCGTAACTTTGCTACCATCAAGCGCGCCATGTGCCCCGCGAAGTCGCAGCCCTCGACGCCCTTCGCCAGCCGCGAGCTCAACGGCGAGGTGTTGCTCGAAGAGCTCGCTGATCTCCGCCACGCACAGGTGCCGCACAAACACTTGAGCGACCTCGTCGTCGGCCTGCGAGATCTCGAAGGTGTTCGTGTTTCAGAAGCGGCGCAGCGCCTTACGCAGCTCGCGGCCAATCGCTTCGCCGGCACGCCTGCGCTCTCGAGTCTCCTCGTGCGGTGGTCGAAGAAGCTGAAGGTCGAGGCCGACGTGCCGCTGCTCATCGCGCACTTCGAACGCCTCGCCGTCACTGCGGCCATCGTGCTTGCCGTGCGTCGCGCCTCCGAGTCGCTCAAACGATGAGCTACCCCGTCTCCGACGAAGCGCAGGACCAGCTCGACCAGTGGCCTCCGACCGCTCGCGTGCTCTTCAATGAGCTGTTGGAAGACGCCGGCACCGACCTGCAGCGCGAGTTGATTCTCCGCGCCGTCGCCGCTGCGCACACACCATCCGAAGTGCACGCCTTCGCCGATCAGCTCCGCGCGATGGCTGACGAAGAAGCGTACGAGGCCTGCACGCTGCACGACGCCGCTCCGGAGGACTACACCGTCGCGCAGCTGCTCCGCGCAGAGGCCGACCCGCTCTTCGCGTTCGAGCTCAAGGGCGGCACCATCGAGCCCAACGAGTCGAGCCCCGCGTTCACGCCGCCACCTCGGCGCTCGGTGCCGGTGCGCGAGCTCTCTGCCGACCCGATGATCGATCCACTCGTCGCGGTGCTCTCGCGAAAGAAGTCGAGCGACTCGTTCGAGGCCGACTCTCCCGGGGCTCGCGTGAAGTCGCTCGACTGGAACGAGCTGCAGCCCAACCAACCACCGCCGCCGAAGCGTGACGACGTCGCGGCGAGCTCCAACGGCACGCGCTTTCTCGAGAGCCTGTTGGGTGAGACCACGCGCGCGCTCCAGCTCTCGTGGAAGGAACAAGACGTCGACGTGCCGGGCGGGCTCACCATGCAGCAGGCGCTCGCCTCGGCTTCGGGTGCGCTGGCGCGCGGCATTCCGGTTCCGTGTGCCATCGGCCCGAGGCCTGGCGAGCACCGGCGCTTCATCGTGTTGTTGCAGCTGAGCACCTCGGGAAAGAACCGCGCGTGGCAGCTCTACGATCCGTTCTCGAGCGAGCTGCTGTGGGCCAACGAAGGCGACCTGCTCGCGACCTCCGAGCTGCCCTTCGCCAACAAGATGAATCGCAGGCTGACCCGCATCGTTCTTCCGCAGAGCCTGCGCTCGAACTTCTGAAAGACGCTCATGAGACTCTTCGCCGTTCTCGTCACGCTGCTGCCTGCCTTCGCTCTCGCCGACGCCGTCAACGTCTCGCTCACCAACAAGGCAATGAAGGGCAAGGGCTCACCCGCAGTGCACATCGAGATTCTCGAGCCCATCGCGGGCTTCAAGCTCACGCTGTCGCGCGACGGCGGCAAGCCGCAAGAGTGGAAGGGCGGCGGCAAGCCCGGCGTCACGCGCACGCTCGACTTGTCGCAACCTGACGGCGTCGCGAAGTGGGCCGGCGAGCTCGTCATCAACCTGCCCAACGGCACGACGGGCAACCTGCCGCTCGAGTTCGAGACCGAGTTGGTTGGCCCGTTGAGCCTCACCATCGACAAAGAGAAAGACGTCGACGTCGCGGGCCGCACGCTGCGCTTCACGCTGAACCAGCCCATCGACAAAGTGCACTTCAGGGTGTTGATGGACAGCGGTGCTTCAGTCGTCGACGACGACATCGCGTTCAACGGTGAGCCCGCGGGCACGAAGCTCGAGGTGACCTGGCCCGAAGCGAAGGGGCAGGTGCTGCGCATCGAGCTGCGCGCGTTCGCGAAGTCGGGCGTGTTCAACGGCATCGAGCTGACGCCGTGGCGCCTCGACATTCCCCATGAAGAGGTGAACTTCGCTTCCGGCAAGTGGGAGGTGACGACGGAAGAAGCCACCAAGCTCGACGCGTCGCTCAAGCAGGTGCAGGACGCGGTGTCGAAGGTCGGGCAGTACGTGCCACTCAAGCTCTTCATCGCCGGGCATACCGACACGCAGGGCGCCAACGCGTCGAACCGCACGCTGTCACTCAATCGCGCGAAGGCCATCGGCGCGTACTTCCGCAAGAAGGGCGTGCGCGTGCCCATCTACTTCGAGGGCTTCGGTGAAGAGGCGCTGCTGGTCAGCACGAAGGACGAGACCGACGAGCCGAAGAACCGCCGCGCTGAGTACATTCTGGCGATTGATGACCCAACGACGAAGAGCGTTCCCTTCGCGCCGCGGTGGCAGAAGCTCTGATCAGTTCGCGCTGAACGAGACGCTCGTCGACTGGTTCGGCTGCACCGTCACGCGCTCTTTGACCGTCTTCTTCGGGTGCACGAAGGTGATGTCGTACGAGCCCGCCGGAGCGGGGATGTTCTGCACGCCGGTCACGTCGTACGACTTGTTCTGAATTTTCACCGTCGCGAACGGCACCGCCTTCACCGAGAGCGTGCCCATTTTCCTTGGCGCGGCAGGTGGGGCTTTGACCTTCGGGGGTTCCGGCTCCGGCTGCTGCTCGACGGGCGGCGTCTCGACCGTCGCCGTCGGCGTTGGCGCGACGGGCTTTACGTCGTCGACGACTGGAGGAGGCGTTTCTTTGTCGACGACCGCGACCGCGACGGGTTCGGGGAGTGGCGCTTCGACGAGAGCCGGTTGCTCTCGTTGCGTGACGTACACGACGCCACCGAGCAGCAACGCGACCACCGCGCTCAGCGCGACGATCATCGGCACGTTTGATTTCGGCGCGATGATCGGCGCGTCGTCGAGGTCTGGTCTGGCCGCCGACTCAGTCACGCGAACGCCGGAGGTCTGCGTCGCTTCACGCGCGTCAGGCGCCGGCCTCGGCAGCGCGCGGATCGACTCACGCACCACGACGTTCGGCTCCTCCGACGTGACGACCCCCGATTGCTCGCTTAGCGGGAGCGGCTCGAAGCGGCGCGACGACGCCCGCTTGAGCGCGGGCATCTGCTCGGTGCGCGGCTTCTTCGGCAGCGGCGCAGCGGCCCTGAATTCTTCGGTCTTCACCGCAGGCGCGTCGTCGTCGTCCATCACGCCGCGACGTGGAGCGGGGCCGATGGGCGTCGCCGTCATGCTCGTCTTGTTCAGCCCCGGCCGCGCCACGGTGTTGCCGATGCCGTAGTCGTCGGTGTCGGTGAGCGTGCCCGTGGGTGAAGGCAAGGCGTCGCCGGGTCGCTCGAACTCTTCGCGAAACATCTGCTGCAGAAACGCGGAGACCGACGTGTCTTCGACCGACTGTGCGTTGCGCAGCACCCACGTCGCCAGCGCCTTGTCGAACTCGAACGCGGTCTGAAACCGTTCTTCGGGCGGGCGCGCGAGCGCCTTCATCACGATGTCCGAGAGCTCCGTCGGCACCTCGGGGTTCATGCGCGAGGGCGGCGGAATCAGCGACTCCTGTACCGCCCGCAACACCGCGAGGTCGGAGTCGCCGTCGAAGAGTCGGCCGCCCGTGAGCAGCTCCCACATGACGATGCCCAACGCGAAGATGTCGGTGCGCGCGTCGACCTTCTCACCGCGCGATTGCTCCGGCGCCATGTACGCGAACTTGCCCTTGAGCATGCCGGGCGCCGTATGCGTGGTGGTCGCCTTGGCGATGCCGAAGTCGGTCAACTTCACCGCGCCGTCGAACGAGAGCAGCACGTTGTGCGGCGTCACGTCGCGATGCACCACGCCGATGCGTTGCCCGTTGTCGCTCAGCGCGTGTGCGTACTGAAGCCCGCGCGCCGTCTGCGCGATGATCTCCGCCGCGAGCGCCGGGGGAAATGGGGTGCCTTGTTCACGGCAGCGCTTGCGCAGGTCCCACAGCGAGGCGCCGCGCACGTACTCCATCGCCAGGTAGAACGAGTCTCCGTGCTTTCCGAAGTCGAAGATCTGCACGACGTTCGCGTGGTTCAGCCGCGACGAGATGCGCGCCTCGGCGATGAACATCTGCACGAACTGGGAGTCGGCGGCGAGGAAGCTCTTCACCACCTTGATGACCACGTCTTTGGCGAAGCCTTCGGGCCCCACCGCGCTCGCGAGGAAGATCTCGGCCATGCCCCCTTCGGCCAGCTTTCGCTTGATGACGTAGCGACCGACCGTCGTTCCCGGACCCAACATTCCCCTGCCTCAGCTCCCTTGATAGAGACGCACCAGTCTAGGTCTCAACCGGGTGGGGTCCAAATGCGATTGGTGAGTGTGTGCGTGTTGATGGCGGGCTCGGTGTGGGCCGGCCAGAAGACCATGGTGCTGACGGCGGGCGATTGCTCCGACGCGGCGTTGATCAGCGGTGCCAAAGATTTCAGAGACGCGACGCGCAAGCTCGTCGGCGGCGATGTCGTCGAGCCGGAGGTGGTGCTCGACATCGTTCGGCCTCGGCCAACGCGCAGCGTTCAAGATCTCGAGCGACAGATTGATTCAGCGAAGACGCTCTTCTACGGCGGGCAGAACGAGCGCG
The DNA here is from genome assembly GCA_035910535.1 of Archangium sp. Classification (GTDB taxonomy): domain Bacteria; phylum Myxococcota; class Myxococcia; order Myxococcales; family Myxococcaceae; genus Archangium_A. Next base: position 279,567 of record JAMHXF010000111.1, read on the forward strand.
CGCTCGAGTTGATTGAGCGTGCGTTGGTGGAGCTCGAGCGCGCCGAACCCGACGCCCGCCCGTGGAAGGTGACGGAGAACGCGTTGGTGTTGGAGGCCCTGGTCTTCAAGAACCTCGACCGCACGAAAGACATGAACGAGGCGTTTCGCCGCATTGTTCGCATCAACCCGACCGTCAAGCTCGACCCCGAGGCGCACGCGCCGAGCACCATCGCCGCGCTCGACGTGGTGAAGCGTGAAGTGGCGCGCGCGAAGAAAGTGACGTTGTCGGTGCGCGTCGAGAGCGGGCCGGTCGGGAGCGTGGCCATCGACGGTCAGGTGGTCGGCGTGACGCCGTTGAAGATCGACCTGTTGCCCGGCACGTACCGCGTGTCGTTGATGAACGGGCCGGCGCTGTCTTTCCCGCATCGCGTGGAGCTGCCGCGTGACTCCAAGTTGAGTGTCGACCTCGCGTTCGAAGGCGCGGTGTCACGACAGCTGCCGTTGTGCATGGCAGGCGTCGATGACGGCGCCGCGCTCAAGTTGGCGCAGCTGGTGAGCGCCGAGCGCCTCGTGGTGTTGCGCAATCAGGCGAAGGTCGGCGCGCCGCCGTACATTTCCGGGGCGCTGTACGACGTGCCGTCGTCTCGTCAGGAGCGCACTGGCGCCGTCGCACCGGAGCTCATCGGCAATCTGGCCACGTTTGTCGTCACCGGCCGCGAGCAGGCGGGTGTTCGCCGGCCTGACACTGCGCCAGAGCCCATCGCCGCAGCCGAGCTGAAGACGTTCCCGTCGCCCGCGCCCGTGAAGGACAGCGAGCCGCCGAAAGAAGCGCTCGTGCCCAGTGCGCCTCCGCCGGCGCCTTTGTTGAAGTCAGCGCCGCTCCCTGCGCCTGCTCCGTCGCCGGGCTTCCTGTCGACCGGCCGCGTCATCGGCTTCGTACTCATCGGCCTCGGCGTCGCGGCGAGCATCGGCGGCGGTGTCTCGTTCGGCCAACCGCTGGTGTGGACAGACACGGAGCCCGGCTCGAACGCGTTGCTCATCGCGAGGCCGGAGGAGCGGCTCGCTGGCATTCGTGCGCAGAACCCGATTCCGGGGAGCTCGTCGAAGGCCGGCCGTGAGGCCATCGCCATCGACCAGCACCTCCACGACATGCGAGCGCTTGGCATCTCGCTCATCGGTGGTGGCGTGGCGGCGATGATCACCGGCGTGCTGGCGATCATCTTCTTCCCGCCGGGCGCGCCGACCGTGTCGGTGGCGCCAACCAACGGCGGGGCTTCCATGAGCCTCAGCGGCTCGTTCTGATCAGGCGCTCTTGGTCTGCGCGTGAACGCGCGGCGTGATGCCGTGCTTCTCGAGCTCGGCGTTCAACTTGCCCGTCGCCATGTACGCCCACATTTTCCAGTCGGAGACGAAGCTCCACGCCGGGTAGGTGAACGTCGCGGGGCGGTTCTTCTCGATGAAGAAGTGGCTGATCCACGCGAAGGCGTAGCCCGAGAGCAGCGCGCTCAAGATGTACGTGGGCGCCAGGTACACGACGGCGAACACGAGGTTCAGCAGCGCGATGGACGTGCCGACGAAGTGCCACCAGCGCGTCGTCGGGAGCGAGTGCTCCTGAAGGTAGAAGGGCCAGAACGCCTCGTACGTCTTGATGGCTTTTTCACTCATTTGGCGAAGATCTTTCGAAAGAGGCCGAGAATGCCTTGTTCGTTCATCGGCTTGAGCTCGTCAACTTTGACCTGCTCGCGTTCGCCGGGCGCCGCGGGCGTCAGCTGCTGCTTGCCCTTGAGCTGATCTTTGCGCGAAGGGTCGAGCGACATGGTGCTGAACTCGTCTTCACCTTCGTAAGACACCTGCGCGCGCGGACGTGCGCCGGGAAGAGAAGGGGAGGAGCCTGAAGGGAGCTTGCCGGTCATGGCCGATCACCATAGCGCAAGTTCCCCAAAAGATTGACCGACCCCCCCGTGCGTGGGAGCTTCCGCAGCGATGTCGGCACCTTCTGCGAACCCCTTGCGGTGGGTACTGCTGGCGCTGACGGTCGGCGCCTCGGGCTGCGGCCCTGTGCAGTCCACGGCGTACCTCATCGACACCGAGACCATGTTGGGTGCGGCTCAGACGGCTCAGGCCGACAAGCTCGCGCCCTACGAGTGGACGGCGGCGAACCTCTACATGGCCAAGGCGAAAGAAGAGGTCGGCTATTCCGACTTCGAGCAGGCCGTCGACTACGCCAAGAAGGCCGTCGATTTCGCCACGCGCGCGCGCGACACCGCGTTGAAGGTCGGCAAGCGCAACGAAGCCACCTCGTCGGAACCGCCGGTGCCTGCTCCATGACGAACCGCTTCGTGTGGGTGACCCTCGCGTTCACCGCACTCTCGTCGTGTCACAGCGGCCCGCAGATTCGTGCGTCGGGCGAGATCATCAAGACCGACATCGAGCGCGCGCGCCGAAGCAACGCCATGCGCTGCGCGCCGCGTGAGCTGGCGTCGGCCGAAGCGAACCTCGACTTTTCACTCGGTGAGCTCGAGCAGGGCAACTCGCAGCGTGCGTACGAGCACGTGGTCGAAGCCGAAGCGATGGCCAAGAAGGCCGTGGCGCTCTCGCGTGATTGCGCGCCCAAGCAGGTGGTGGTGCGCGAGCAGCCGCAGCTTGTGGTGAAGATTGAAGAGACCGACAAAGACGGCGACGGCGTGCTCGACAAAGACGACCAGTGCCCGTCGTTGCCTGGCCCCGTCGAGAACAAGGGCTGCCCGCTCGAGGCTCCGAAAGATCGCGACGGCGACGGCATTCTCGACGCCAACGACCGCTGCATCGATCAACCCGAAGACTTCGACAACTTTCAGGACGAAGACGGCTGCCCCGAGCCCGACAACGACAACGACGGCATCCTCGACACGGCTGACAAGTGCCCCAACGAAGCCGGGCCGATGCAGAACTTCGGGTGCCCCATCGTCGACAAAGACGGCGACGGCCTGAACGACGACGTCGACAAGTGCCCCAACGAGCCCGAAGACAAAGACGGCTTCCAGGACGACGACGGCTGCCCCGACCTCGACAACGACGGTGACACGGTGCCTGACGATCGCGACGACTGCCCGAACGACCCCGGCCCGCCCGACAACAAGGGCTGTCCGCGGAAGTACTCACTGGTCGCGGTGACGAAGGACCGCATCGAGATCAAGAAGCAGATCAAGTTCGCCACCGGCAGCCACAAGATCATCGGCAAAGAGAGCGAGCAGATCCTCGACGAGGTGGCCATGGCCCTGAAGGACAACGCGCAGATCAAGAAGGTGCGCATCGAGGGCCACACCGACTCCGTGGGCAACGACGCGTCGAACCTGAAGCTCTCGCAGCGTCGCGCCGACTCGGTGATGGCGGCCATTCTCAAGCGCGGCGTCGACCCGGCTCGAATGGAGGCCGTCGGCTTCGGCGAGACCAAGCCCATCGCGTCGAACTCCACGGCTGCAGGCAAGGCAGAGAACCGCCGCACGGAGTTCAACATCGTTGAGCAGTGAACCTTTGCCTCCCATGCCAGTGGTGCGCGTCGTCGCGCTGCTGGTGGTTGGGTTGCCGAGCTTCGCTGCGTTGATGGTCGGCTTTCCGCTGCTGGGTTTCTTCGCGCTCCGCGGGCCGCCTCTCGAGACCAGCGACTGGGTCGGCGGCGTCATCTTCTGGGGGCTGGCGACGGTCGGTGCGGTGGTGTCGGCGCGCGCGGCGCTCCGGGTGTGGCGAGGCGGCGCGTCGTTGTTGCCGGGGTTGACCCTGGTGAGCCCCGTGTTGCTCGTGGTGGGCCTGGCGGCTGGCGTGTGGGCCGCGTTCTCGATTCAAGAGGCCCACGTCGAGCGCCACGAGTCCGGCGCTCGTTCTGTCTGGTGTGAGCGACCGGAATTCGTCGGCCGCACCAATCAGAACGACTGCGAACGCGCCGCGCTCGACTGTCTCCACCTCGCGTGGGACGGCGCTGCACCAGAGTCAGGCGCTGCCGAGAAGCTGGCCGCCGCCCTCACGGTGCGCCGCCAACAGGCCGAGCGAGCCGCGTCGACGCGAGCGAAGAGCGACGGGTTCTACAGCGCCGCAGACGTGCGCGCGCTGGACCGACTGCGCGATGAGCTCCGCTTCGACGCGCGGAACCCGGAGGCGTCACGGGCTCGTCAGGCGGGGCTCGTGTGTCTCGCTACTCCAGGTTCTTGAAGCGGCTCGACACGCCGGTATTCGTACTCTCGCCGCTGGAGATGGGCGCGATGGGCTCCATCTTCCCTCCGATGAGCGCCTCGGCGTCTTTCACGCTCTGCTGCACGGCGTCGACACCGGTGAGCAGGTCATCGAGCTGCTCGGTCAGTTGATCCGGGCTCGTCATCGTCAACGCCTGGTCTCGCAGCAGACGAATCGAGTTCTCGATGAGGTTCATCTGCCCGCGTGCGCGCGCGAGGAAGGTCTCGATCTCCTTGATGGTCTCGAGCCGCTTCGTGAGCACGATGGCGTTCTTGGCGGCGAGATCGCGCACCGCCTCGTCGGTCATCTTTTCCTGCAGGTTCTCCTGCACCTTGATTTGGCGCTGCAGCTCGCCGACGTCGACCGCCTGGAGGTACGTCTCTGCGCGACGACACGCCGACGCCAGCCGCACGAAGCTCGAGTGGAGCTGCGCGAGCTTCTCGAGCTCGGTCGAGAGCAGGATCGCCTGGAACGACGGGTTGTGCTGCATGTCGCGTTCAATCTCGCGGCGCAGCTCGTCCAACGCCTTGGCGCGTTGCCACTCGCGTTCAGGCAGCTCCGACATCAGCTTGTCGACGCGCGCGCGATCGAGCTTCTCTTGCTCGGCGCGGGCCGACTCACGAACCGCGCGCTGAAACGGCTTCAGGTCGGGGCCCAGCACCAGCCACAGCGCCTCGAGGCCGAGCGCGCCGAGGCCGATCATCCAATCACCCGTCATCACCGAGGCCGCAGCAGCGCCGCCGAGCAACGACAGGTTGTAGACGTTGAGGAACGCCGCCTTCAGGTAGTTGGGCGCTCCACCTCCGGAAGACATCAGAGCCCCACGCGGATGTTGCCTTGCACGTTCGAGCTGTGGAGCAGCTCGAGTACGTGGTTCTCGACGCGCTTGAACTCGGCGCTCTGCTTGACCGTCACGTCACGGCTCTCGAAGAACGGCACCTCGATGCGGTGCAGCACCTTCGCCGGCCGGTGCGAGAGCACGAAGATGACGTCAGCCAGGTACACGGCCTCGGCCACGTCATGGGTGACGAAGAGCACCGTGTTGTCCTCGGTGCGGAGCACGTCGAGAATCGTGGTCTGCATGCCCCAGCGTGTCTGCGGGTCGAGCGCGCCGAAGGGCTCGTCCATCAAGATGAGCTGCGGCTTGTTCACCAGCGTGCGCGCGATGGCCACGCGCTGCTTCATGCCGCCCGAGAGCTGCTTGGGGAGCGCGTCGGCGAAGTCTTTGAGCCCGACCTTTTCGATGATGGCCAGCGAGAGCTGCTTGCGCTCGTTCTTGCCGATGCCCTGCAGCTCGAGGCCGTACTCGACGTTCTGCCGCACAGTGCGCCAGGCGAACGACGTGTAGCTCTGGAACACCATGCCGCGATCCCGGCCGGTGCCCGTCACGGTCTTGCCGTCGATGATGACCTCGCCTGAGTCGGGCGCGTACAAACCGGCGACGGCCTTGAGAATCGTGCTCTTGCCGCACCCCGATGGTCCGAGGAACACCGCGAGCTCGCCGATGCCGGGCTTGTTCGCGATGGTGAGGCTCACGTCTTCTACCGCCTGCACCGTGCGGCCTTTGCGGTCGGTGTACGACATGTAGAGGTCTTTGAGCTCCAGCTTGGGAATGCTGGCCTTCCCGAAGTCAGACATCGGCTTCTCTCCAACCAAAGAGCAGACGATTGACGCCGCGAATCGCGATGTCGGTGAGAATGCCGATGACGCCGACGACGAAGATGCCGGCGAAGCTCCACTCGGGCTTCAGGTGCTGCGCGGCGAGCTGGAGGATGTAGCCGATGCCGCTCTGTGCGTTCACGATCTCCGCGAGGATGATGTACGTCCACGCGATGGCGTTCATCACGCGGAAGCCGTCGAAGATCTGCGGCAGCGCGGCGGGAATCAGCACGGTGCGAACGACCTGCGCTTTGGTCGCGCCCAGCGTGAACGCGGTCTGCACCAGCTCTTCAGGCACGAGTCGAATCGCGTCGACGACGGCTGGCAGCAGGTAGACGACGGTGCCCAGAAAGAGGAACGCCACCTTCTGCGTTTCGTCGATGCCGAACCACAGAATCAGCAGGGGAATGAAGGCGGTGATGGGCAGGTACCGCATCGGCGCCACGATGGGCTCGAAGATGCGGTTGATGATTTCGAAGCTGCCCATGGCGATGCCCAGCGGCAGCGCGACGGCGAGCGACAAGCCGAACGCCTTGACGATGCGCAGCGCCGAGATGCCGACCGCGCCGAGCAGGTTCTTCTCGAAGATCAAATAGAAGAGGCTCTTCACCACCTGGTCAGGAGCGGGCAGAAAGAAGTGCGGCACCAGCGGCACCGATTCACCGTTGCGCTCGACCTGCAGGTAGCTGAGCACGCACCACGCGGCGACCAGCACGCTCACGCTGGTCAACGACGCGAGGCGCCCGGCGCCCGCAGAGATCGGGCTGCGCAACGACCAGAGCGGCGGCCTGGCGCGCGCTCTGGGCGTGACCTTCACTTCACCGTCACTGGGCATTGAGCACGACCTTGATGTCCGTGCGGCGGTTCAACGCGCGGCCATCTTCGGTCTCGTTCGGCGCCACCGGCTTCGCGCTGCCCTGACCGACGGTCACGAAGCGCTTGGGGTCGAGGTTGAAGTTCTTCACCAGGTACGCCTTCACCGAATCGGCGCGGCGACCCGACAACGTCTTGTTCGACGCTTCATTGCCGCGCGAGTCGGTGTTGCCTTCGACCTGCAGGTACGTGTTGCCGAACGCGAGCATCGTCTCGCCGAGCGAGTCGAGCGTGAAGTAGCTGCCCGGCATGATCTCGTCGCTGCCCGTCGTGAAGTGAATCGACAGGCTCTTGTTCACGATGGCGCGGTCGCTGACCTTCGGCTTGTCCTTGAAGGCGAACGTCTCTTCGACCTTCTGGCTCGCATAGTCCTTCGCGAGCGCGGCCACGAAGCGCGAGTCACGGAAGTCAGGCGCGTCGACGACGGTGTTCACGACGCCCTTCTTGCGCCAGATGACGAACGCGCCGTTGAAGAGCGAGTCGAAGTACGACTTCGGGCCCGCCAGGCCGAAGAACAGCGCGTTGTCTGCGTAGCTGGTGAGCTTGAGGCCCGACAGCATTCCCGACACGTCGTCGGTGGTGAGCTTGAGCGCATCGGCGATGAGCTGGTTGGTGCTCTGCGGGTCTTCCTGCATCACGCTGATGGCGTCGAACCAACCCGCCACGAAGCCCTGAATCGCGCCCGGCGCTTCGTCGACGATCTGCTGCCGCGCGACGAGCGTGTCGGCGATGACGTTGGTGGCCGCGGTGGTGCTGACCAGCACGTGCGCGTCACCTTCACGCGCGGCGACGGCGCCCGAGAGATCCGGCTCCCACGTCACGGCGGCGTCGACGCGGCCTGCCTTGAACATCGCGGCGGCCTGCGGTGCTTCAGCGGTGAAGACGATGTTCTTCTCGATTTCAGCGCGGTCTTGCGGCGAAAGCCCCGACTGCGAGAGCAGGAACAGCAACAGCCAGTGCGACGGCGTGTACTTCGTCGAGGCGATCTTCTTGCCCTTCAGATCTTCGACCGACTTGATGGTCTTGAGCGACACGATGCCGTCGCCACCGCGGCTCCAGTCTTCCTGGATGATGGCGCGCGCCTTGAGGCCCTTCTCTTTGAGCTCGCTGGCTTCACGCGCGAACGAGTCGACGGTGTCCCACATCACGTCGATGTCACCCTTGATGAACGCGGCCAACTTCGCGCTCGGGTCCTCGAGGAGCACGAACTCCACGTCGAGGCCGTACTTCTTCTTGTAGAGGCTGCTCGGTGAGCCCGGCTTCAAGCCGCCGTTGGCGACGATGCCAGGCGCGTGGCCGGCCCACGTGTTGATGCCCACGCGCAGCGCGCGGTTGAGCCCCTGCGTGCCAGTGGCCGCGCCGCCCGCGACGTTGAGGCCACCTTCACGAGGCGCATCGCGCAGGCCCTCGTTGATGTTGGCGAAGTCGATCTTGGTGACGTCGTCGCCGCCCTCAGGCTTCTTGCCGTCGGGCGTCGTGCCCGTCGAAGCGCCCGACCATTCCTTCAGGCGGTCGCCGTATTTCTTGAAGCCCACGAAGCCGATGACGCCGAGCGCCACCAGCACGATGAACAACTTCCCGAACGGAGTCAGTTTCATGATCGGCCCTTGTACGAATGAAAGACGGAAGGATTACGGCTTGGCGGCAGGCGCCGCGGGAGCGTTGAAGAAGCCCAGCACTTGAGTCACCTGGCCCTTGCGGCCTTCGGCGGCGGCGCCCACTGCGGCGAGTTGTTCGGTGCGCCGGGTGATGTCGGCGCGCAGTGAAATGACCTGATCTTCGAGCTGCGCGATCTTCGCTTGCGCGTCGGTGATGGCCTTCGCGGTCTGCTGCTCGTTGAGGCGCACGTAGGTCTCGAGCGCCTTGAGCTGGTTCTGCGCGGCACCGACGATCTTCGAGATCTCGAAGCCGAACGCCTTGAGCGAGGCCTCGACGATCTGCCGCTTCACGTCGACCGGCGTCGCTTCCGGGAGGCTCTTGAGCAGCTCTTCTGCTTTGCGCACGCGGTCGAGCTCGGCGGTGTCCATGCCGGCGCCTTTGAAGACGGCGTCGAAGTCGACCTCCGCGGGCGTCACGGGCCCGGTGGGCGTAGGAATGGCGGCGCGGCTCGGAGCGGCCGGCGGTGCGGCGGCTCCACGCTTCGGCGCGCTCTGACCGGCGAGCTCAGCCACGAGTTCTGCAGCGCTCTTTTCGCCGTCTTCAGCAGTGACGGCCTGCGTGCCACCTGCCGGAGTTCCGTCGTCTTTCACTTCGACGAAGAGCCCCAACAGCTTCGACCCCAGGCCTTTTTCTTCGGGCATGGCGTGCTCTTAGCAGACACAAATTCCGCACTCCGGCGAATTGTGGGAGTGTTTCCGCATGTCCAAGTTCGAGGTCCACATTCCCGCAACTGACGGAAATGGCTTCAACGTCACTCTGAAAGTCGGCGCGGACAACTGGATGGCGGCGCTCAAAGCCGGCCTGCAGAAGTTGGGTGAACAGGGCGCCATCAGCCAGAACGTGATGGTCGACATTCAGGACGACAACTCGATTCACGTCACGGAAGCGGCGTCGGGTCGCGTGTTCCGCATTCGCGAGCTGACCGAAGAAGAAGCCGCGAAGGCCCAGGTGAAGCGCCCGTCGCAGATTCGGCCCGCGCCCGCTGCGGTGACGACGGCACCTCCGCCTGCGCTCGGGAGCTCGCGCGCCGAGGCGAAGACAGACACCGGCTTGCCGGCGGTGAAGGTCGCCCCCGAGCGCCCCGTGCCCGCCAACAACGCGAAGACGCAGCCCGTCGCGGTGTCTGATCTCGAGGCGACCGCGCGTGGTGGCCCGCCGATCGATCTCAACAAGACGATGCCGGGCGGTCCTCCGCTTGGCGTCGTCATGACGCCACCCAAAGCGCAGCCAGCGAAGGCCGCACCAGCGTCCGCGCCGCGTCGTGAACACCGCTCGTCGGCGCGCATCGAGCTCAAAGACGTCGAGGAGCTGGTGCAGCCGGTCAAGCCACACACCGGCAGCATCGGTCGCGTGAAGTCGACGCCCAACGCGGCGAAGTCGCAGCGTCAAGAAGCCGAAGAGATTCTCGCAGACATCTTCTTGCGGGTGGTCGAGCTCGGCGGCATGCGCGACATCGAAGCGGCGATGGAGTTCGTGCTCGATCTCGCGATGGAAAAAGTGCCGTGCGAGTCGGCGTCGGTGCTGCGCGCAGATCTCGCGACCGGCGACCTCACGTTCGTCGCGGCGCGCGGCCCCAAGGCGAAGGACATCATGCGCGCGAAGCTCGTGATCCCCGCCGGCACGGGCATCGCAGGCTTCTGCTCAGCCGAAGGCGTTTCACTCGCCGTCAGCGACGTCGAGAAAGACCCGCGCTTCTACGCCGAGGTCGGTGAGCGCGTGGGCTACGCCACGAAGTCGATGCTCTGCGCGCCGATGATGACGCACGGCCACTCGTTCGGCTGCGTGCAGCTCATCAACCGCAAGGGCGGGCCGCAGTTCCTCGAACATGAGGTCGGCGTGCTCGCCTACCTCGCGCACCAGGCCGCGCTGTTCCTCAACCAGAAGCTGCTGGAGTGACGCTTCAGTCTTTGAGCAGCTCGCGCAGCAGCACCGTCGCGTAGCTGCCAGCCGGCAGGGTGAAGCGCAGCTTGAGCGTGTCACCTTCGGCCGCGACGTCTTCGAGCGCGAGCGGCACGCGCAACGGGCGGCGAACGCCGAGCGTTTCACCGCCGCCTTTTTCGAACAGCGCCCGCTCGACGCCCTCGTCGGCCAGCACCGCAGCCTCGAGCGCGTCGACTTCACCTTCGGGGCGCCGCATTTCAGGGCCGTAGAGCGGGCCGGTGGGGCTCACTTCAAAAGCGTCGACGCGCGCCTGGTCGACCACCGCGTCGGCGCAGATGAACTCACCGCCGGTCGGCACCTTCTTGAGCACATCTCCGACGAGCGCCTTCGCGTAGCTGCCGTCATGCAGGCGCTTCGCGAGTACGCGATTGAAGAGCTCCGACTGGTACGCCGAGAGGAAGAGCTTTCGCTCGAAGCGATCCCGATGGCGACCACCGGCGAGCAGAATCTGCTTTCCCTTCACCGCGTTGTCGCCACCGAGCCCGAAGCGTTGTTCTCCGAAGTAGTTCGGTACGCCGAGCTTCGTCAGCTGTTCGAGTGAACGCTTGGCCGCGTCGGCGTCAGTCACGCCGCGCAGCGTGAGGATGAAGCGGTTGCCGTGCAGGTGGCCACCCTTGAGCTTGTTGCGATGCCGCGCGTGGCGCAGCACGGTGACGCCCGGCATGGCGAACGTCGCGAGCTTCGGTTCGACGAAGCGGGCGGGCGCGCAGAGGTATTGGCGCGTGATGGCCTGGCGATCTTTGAGGCCGGCCCAGCTCACGTCTTTCTCGGGAAAGCCGCAGTGTCGCGCGAGCGCCTTCGCCACGTCTTGCGTCGACTGGCCGCGCTTCTCGACCCACAGAAAGAGGTGCTCACAGTCGAGCTCGCCGGTGGGCTCGTAGGCCGGGAGTTCTTCGACCTCGAAGTCTTCAGGCGTGGTCTTGAAGACGCCGCCAGCGCCGGGAATTCCCGCAGTGAGGTACGGCAACATGTTCACGTCACTTCAGCTCGAGCGACGCCAGGTGTTCTTTGACGCGGCCCGCGAGCTGCTCGTCGGCGGCTGACTCCAACAATTCGCCGGCCTGAAACAGCAGGAAGAACATCACGTCGGAAAGCGCCTGTTTGAGCGAGGCCAGCGGCTCAGAGCCCAACTGGCCTTCGGCGCTCAGTTGCTGGTAGCGCGCCACGAGCTCGCTGGCCGGCAAGACGCCGCCGTCGTCGAACATGAGCCCGGTCAGCACTGGCGAGGTCGACACGCCGTTGCCCTTGAGCGCGGCGTTCGCAGAGATGAGGAACGGCTCGAGCGTGCCACGCGCGGCGACCTCGTCGCGCACTTCACGGAAGATGGTGTTGAACACGCCGACCACCTTCTCGACCGTGATGCTCGCGGGGCGGGGCGGAGGTTGCGGCGCGCTGCGACGGGGCGGCGGCACCGGCGCGGTGACCACCGATGACGTCGACGACGTGGGCACAGGTGCTGCGTGCGGCGCTTCACTGACGCGCGCGAGGCCCAGCTCCATCAGGCGATGCACGATGCGCGTGGCGTCGAACTCCGAGAACCGCGCGAACTGACCGACCTCGATGACGGTGCGGTGACCGTCGATCTGCGTGAGCACGGCCTGCTCTTCGGGCTCGAGCTCTTCGGTGGGCGGGTTCTTCGTCAGCACGTACATGCGCCCGTGCGGAATGCGCTTACGGAACTGCGCGAGCTCGTCGATTTTTCGGATGCTGTCCATCAGCAAGCCGTTCATCGAGAGCGAGAGGTTGTGCGTGAGCGCCTTCTCGTCGATCTCCTGATCGATGAGCGCAAACGCGCCGTCTTTCGCCAACATGATGCCGTGGAAGATCTCGCTGATCTGCTCGTTGAGGCACTTGTAGAGGTCGTGCGCCTTGATGAGCCCGCGCTCGACCAGCGCCTTGCCGATGCGCGAGGGCGGCGCCTCTTGAATGACGCGCTCGAGGGCCGCACGCGTCACGTAGCCCAGGCGCACCATCACTTCGCCAATGCGGTCTCCCGACGAATCACTCGCCGCTGAGCGCACGTCGCCGTCTTTGAGCAGCAGGCTCCGCTCACCCGACGGCGCGGTGACGCGCAGCACTCCGGTCCACCGCGACTGCCCGAGGAAGGCGATGAGGTCGGCCAACGAGAAAGCGCCGCAGTCACCAGCCAGTACGACGCGGGGCCGACTTTCCTGCAGGCCGCCCTGGGCCGGGCTGCGCAGCATCAGAATCCAGTCGGGAGACGTGGTCTGCAGCCGGTAGTAACCCGAGCGACCGACGAGCGGAGAACCCTGCCCCTCGGCAGGGGCAAGCAGGCCGCGTGCATCGACGAGAAATCGTGCGTCCAAGGTCAGTTCGAGGGCCAGGCGCTGTTGCCGGTGAGCCAATCGAGCTCATCGTCGACGGCGAGGTTGAGCGACTCGGTCGAGAGGTTGAGCGGGTACTTGCGCCCATTCACGTAGATGGACGGGGTCGACTCGACGCCCGCTCTCTTGCCTGCTTCTTTCGAGGCTTCCAGCTCGTCGATGTACTTCTTCGCGGCGACCGCTTTCTGGAACGCCTTCACGTCGAGGCCATTCTTCGTCAGCAACCCCTTGATGAAGTCCTCCGAGAGCGAGAGCTGGTTGTCGAAGAGCGCGTCGTGCACCGCCCAGAACTTACCGGCGTCACGCGCGAAGAGCGCCGCTTGACCTGCGTACATCGCGTTGGCGTGCTGCTGCAGCGGGAAGGGCATCATGCACAGGCGCACGTTGGCTTTCTGCTTCGCGTACGCCTCGAGAATCGGGCGCGCGGCGGCGCAGAACGGGCACTCGAAGTCGCTGAACTCGACCAGGGTGACCTTCGCGTCTTTGGCGCCCATGCACTGACGGTCATCAGGCTTGAGCTGCGCGCGCGGCTTGTTGAACCCCTGGTTGTACTTGCTGAGCGAGACGATGATTTCAGTGGCCGCCACGCCTTCTGCCGCGAGCGACGCCGCGTGCCCGACGAGCCGCCGCGTGTGCTTGCAGGCGTCGCCCTTCTTGAGCGAACCAAGCAGCGTCATCGGCCGGCCGCAGTAGTCGAACTCGTCGGTGAGGACGGAAGACAGCTCTTTCTTGGCTGGTGCTGACAAGCGGCCGAAGTCGAAGCCCGGCACGCCAGAAAGCACCTGAGCCGGGTCGTTTTGCGCCAGCGCCGCTGTTGAAACGAGCACCGACGCGACCATCACGAATTTCGCCAGAAGGTGCGCCACGGTGCGAGTCGTTGTAGCCACCGTGTTCTGGCTTGTAAAGGAACGCAAACAGGGCGCGCGGAACATGAAAAATCTCCTTCTGGTTCACACCGGCGGCACGCTCGGCATGAGCGGTCGTCGGCCTGACGCGCTCAAGCCCGGCTCGTTCTTCCGCACCGTTCGTGAACGCGTGCCCGAGCTGACGCAGCTGGCGCGCGTCGAATTCGAGCTCTTCAGCAACATCGACTCCTGCGAGATGCAGCCCGAATTGTGGGTGCGCCTCGCGCGCCGCATCGCCGAGCGCATCGACGACTTCGACGGCGTGGTCATCACCCACGGCACTGACACGCTGGCCGAGACCGCGTCGGCGCTCTCGTTCATGCTGCGGGGCCTGCGCAAGCCCGTGGTGTTGACCGGCGCGCAACGGCCGCTTGGTGAAATCCGCACCGACGCGCGCGTGAACCTCATCGACGCGGTGACCTCTGCGCTGCACGGCCCGCGCGAAGTGACGGTGTGCTTCGACTCGCACCTGCTGCGGGGCAACCGCGTGCGCAAGGTGTCGATCGCCGAGTACGACGCGTTTCAGAGCCCGAACCACGCGGGGCTGGGCGTGCTGGGCGTCGACGCGCGCTTCGAGCCGGGGCTGGTCTCGCGCGGTCGCTTCACGCTGCTCGACAAGGTCGACCCGCGCGTCTTCCTGCTCCGCATCTTCCCGGGGCTCGACCCGCAGATTCCGCTCTCGATTCTACCGCGCGTGCACGGGTTGGTGCTCGAGGCCTACGGCGCTGGCAACTTCCCGTCTCGAGAAGAGCTGGGCCGCTCGCTGACGCCGGTCTTCAACGAGGCGCGTCGGCTGGGCGTGCCGGTGCTGGTGGTGAGCCAGGCGCCGCGCAACGGCGTCGACCTCTCGCTCTATGAGTCAGGAAGCTCGGCGCGCAACACGGGCGCCATCGGCGGCGGCGACATGACGGTGTCGGCGGCTGTGGTGAAGTTGATGCACGGCCTGGCCTGGTACCGGGGTGACGCGTTGCGCAAGTACCTCGAGCGATCTGTGGCGGGTGAGCGAACCTGAGTGCTAGCGTCCTTCGGCTCGCGATGGCTGAGGACAAGACAGCAGTACACAAGATCAGCGACCTGTTGGGGGAGGCGGCCGCCACCAACAGCGCGTACCTCATCATCATCAGCGCGAAGACTGCGGCCACCATCGGCAAGATGATGAAGCTCGACAAGACCGAGTTCGTCATGGGTCGCTCGCCCGACACGCAACTGCAGGTCGAAGACGACGGCATCAGCCGCAAGCACTGCAAGATCTCCATGGCGCCGAACGGGCACTTTCAGCTCGTCGATCTCGGCTCGACCAACGGCACGTTCCTCAACGGCATCAAGGTGAACGTCGCCACGCTGCAGGACGGCGACAAGATTCAGATTGGCGCCAACACGGTCGTGAAGTTCTCGATTCAGGACCAGCTCGAAGAGCAGTACCAGCGCTCCATCTACGAGAGCGCGACCCGTGACGGCCTGACGCGCATCTTCAACAAGAAGTACTTCCTCGACACGCTCCGCAAAGAGTTCGCGTACTGCCTGCGACACCGCGTGCCCTTGTCGCTGGTGATGTTCGACATCGACCACTTCAAGAAGGTCAACGACACCTACGGGCACCCGGCTGGCGACTACGTGCTGCAGCGCGTGGCGGCGAAGGTCTCGGAGACCGTGCGTCAGGAAGACCTGTTCGCGCGCTACGGCGGCGAGGAGTTCGCGCTCATGCTGCGCGAGTCGGCGTCAGAGAAGTCGATTCGTTGCGCCGAGCGCTGCCGCCGCGCTGTCGACGGCGCCGAGTTCGTCTTCAACGGCACGCCGATTCATGTCTCCATCAGCCTTGGCGTGGCGACGGTGCTCGACTCTGATTTCGCCCAACCCGAAGATCTCATCAGCGCGGCCGACAAATACCTGTACCGCGCGAAGAAGGGCGGCCGTAACCGCGTCGACGCGCTGGAAATCAGCGGCCCCTGACTACTTGAGGCGGGTGAGCCCCGTCGCAAGCGCGCGCAGCTCCGGCGTCGCTTCGATGTGGGCCAGCGCATCGGCCCACGCGGCGTCGTTCATCTTCTGGCGCGCGATGACGTCGAGCCCCTCTGGCGTGGCGAGCGTCTTCGAGAACGTGATGATGGCGAAGCGCTCGCGCGGGTCGATGAACACCACGTCCCACTCGCTGGCGAAGAGGCCGAGAACGCCGCGACCTCGCCACGTGAAATGTGTCGGCACCGTCGGGTGCTGCGTGTCGACCCCCTCGATGGTCTCGGTCACACCGTTCTTCTCGTAGCTGACGGTGTCGTCCATGCGCGGGCCGTCGACGTTCGAGTACCTGAAGCGTGGAGACTGCTTCGTGCCGTCGAGCCACATGGGGAAGGTCGTGCCTTCCACCAGCCACGTGCCCTCGAGTGAGCGCGCGTCGAGCAGCTGCGGGGTGTCGACGGTGCGCAGCGGCGTGACCGTCGCGCAGCCCAACCATGAAAAGAGGACGATTGAGAGCGCGCGCTTCACGGCGCCGGGAGCGGGAATTCAGGTTTCCCGGCGGGCTGCGCTTCGGCGACGGTGACGAACTCGACGCGATTGCCGCCACGCGCCTGTGCTGCGGTGAGGCCGTCTTGCGCCTGGCGCGCGAGGTCTGAAAAGCCGTACTCACGCCCCGGTTCGCCTGCTGCCACGCCCAGCGAGATGGTGGGGTGCAGCACCGTGTCGCCTGCCTGCAACGTCGCGCGCGCCACGCGCTCACAGATGCGTCGCGCCACGATGAGCGAGCCCGCGAGGTCGGTGTGCGGCATCAACAACAGCACGCGATCTTGCGACTGCTGCACGGGGTAGTCGGTGTCACGCAGCGAGCGGCGAATGGCGAGCGCGAGGCCGCCCATCAACTGCGTCTGCAGCTCGGCGTCGATTTTTCCTTCGATGGGGTCGAAGCCCACCAACGCCAGCGCGAGTGGAAAACCGTAGCGACGCGCGCGCTTCACCTCCACGAAGAGCACCTCTTTGAAATGGGCGAACGTGTAGAAGTTCGTCGTCGGGTCGAGAATTCCATCTCCGGGCCGTGGCGAGACGGGGATCGACGGCGCTCGGTCGCCACGCTCGGCGAGGCGCACCTTCAAGTCGTTGGGCGAGACAGGCAACGGCAGCACCGCGTCGGCCCACGCTGCCTTGAACCCTTTGCTCTGGCCCGCGAAGAGCAAGGCGTCGGGTCGCGCCTTTCGAACCTCGCGCGCGGTGCGGCTCGGGCTCTTGAGCGACGCGCCCAGCACCACGAGCTGCTCACGCGTGAGCGCTTCAGGTTCACGCGCTGCGCTGACCTTGAGGCCCGCTTTCTTGAGCGCTGCGGTGATGGCCTTGTGGCGCGAGGCGTTGGGCTCGATGACTGCTGCCAGCTTGATGGTCATGATTTTCGTGACTCCTTCAGCGGATTCTACGCAACGCGCGCTCGACGACCATTTTCACGCTCGAATCAGTTTCGGTCTTCAGCGCCTCCTCGAGTGCGCTCTGCGCCAACGGGCCGCCAGTCATGGCTAACGACTCCGCGGCGGCGCGGCGAACGTCGGGCGACACGTCGGTCTTCAGGGCCTTCGCGAGCTTCGCTTCTGCACCCGGGCCATCGAGCGCGCGCCACGTCTTCAGGGCTTCGACGCGCACCACCGGCTCCGGGTCGGCCACCAGCGCACTCACTCGCTCCAGGCCGCCGTGCCAGCGTCGAAGGCCGATGGCGCGAACTGCTGCCGCTCTCAGCTCCTTGTCGGGCGCCAGCGTGCCGATACGCAGCCGCTCTTTGAGCTGCGGAGTGGTCGGCGCGGACGCGAGGGCCTCCAGCGCCGCCGCGCGCTTCTCGAGCGATTCATCTCGAAACGCGAACTCGACTTCTGGCGCGGCGACTGGCCACGAGCACGACGCCGCGATGCGCAGGCTCGTCAGCTGCAACGGGCCCGACTTCTTCCACTGCTCGAGGGCCACCGGGGCGCAGTCTTTGTCGTGAACGTCGCCGAGCAGCTCGAGCAGGGCCCGCTGTTGGTCTTCGGTCGCAGGTTTTTCTCCGTTGAAGCGCGCTTGAGCCATTCGGCTGACGCTGCGTTTCTCTGCGCCTGCGATGGCGCGCACGGCGGCGCTGCGCAGGTGCACGTCGTCGAACGTGAGCACCGTCAGCAGCTCGGGTTCAGAGACGGGGAGCAACGCTCTCAATGCGTGAATCGCCTCGAGGCGGTGCGCGCGATCTCCGGTCTGCAGGTTCACGCGCGCTTCGTCGCGGCGTGCGCTGACCACCGCCAACAGTCGATTCATGGCCTCGACATCGCGAGGCCCGGCGGAAGCAACCAGCTGCGCGACGGCTGCGTCATCGTCGGCGAGCGTGTCGAAGATGATGGCGTCGAAGGTCGCGGGCCTGCTCGGCAAGACGTCGAGCACCACGCGCGCGCGCGGCATCGCGAAGGCGCTCGAGAGGGCCCGCAGCGCTTCTCGGCGCACTGTCGCGTTCTCTGCATAGAGCTCGACTTCAAGCGCGGCCCTCACTTCGTCCGTGCGCGCACGACAACCCGGCAGCCGCGGCGAGCTCACGTGCGCGGAGGTCAGGCACGCGCGCAGTTGTTCATCACCCTTGCTTCGCGCGACCCACGCGGCGAGCTGCGCGTCTCCGGTGCTCTTCGCGCGCTGCCCGAGCGCTTGCAGCGCGGCCCACCGTATTTCCCACGCGCCGTCTTCGGTCATGCGCGGTGGAACTGCTGGCATCAGCGCGAGCCAGGGGTGCGGGTCGTCTTTCAAGCGCAGACAGGTGGCGCACGTCGTCGCACGGAGTCTCGGGTCTTCGACGTACGCGTTGCATGTCTCGTAGCAGCGACTCACGCGCGTCTGCGCGAACGTGGCGAGGCTCCACAAGATGAGCAGGGGTACGAAGCGGCGCACGGGTGTGGTGAATGCTACCTTCGCGCACCATGCGGTGGAGCTTCCTCTTCGTCTTTGTCAGTTCGTTGGCCGTCGCGAAGCCGAACAACAGCGCCGAGGCCGTGAAGGTGCTCGACCAGTTTCTGAGCGGCAGCCTTTCGCTGAACCCCGCCGTCAATCGCATCAAGTATCTGAGCGCTGAAAACTACGCGTCGAGCGAGGTGGTGTTCGCCATTCGTCGCACGGCAGATTCACGGCAGCGAGAGCGGCTGCTGGAGTTTCTCGCGTCGCTCGGCGTGCGTCACCAGGACGTCGAGACGACCTTTCTCGACGCGCTGAAGACCGACAGCACCGGGGAGATCATGATCGCCGCGACGGGCCTCGGCAGAAACAAGTCGGCCAACGCGGTCAAGCCGCTCATCGCGCTGTTGCCGCACAAGATTCTGGGTATTCGCCGCGAAGCCGCGCGTGCGCTGGGCCTCATCGGCAAGCCGGCGGCGTCGGCGCCGTTGCTCAAGGCTGCGAAGGCCGAGACCGAGCTCGACGTGAAGGTGCTGATGATTCAGTCGGCCGGGCGCGCGGGCGACAAGAAGCAGGCGCCTGCGCTCGAGGCGCTGCTCAAAGATGAATCGGAGAGCACGCGCATGGCCGCAGGTCAGGGCTTGTGTGCGTTGGCGGTGCCTGCGTGCGCGAAGTTCGCTGGCACGTTGTTGGCTTCTCAAGACAAGAACGAGCGACTGCAGGGCGTGATGCTCTTCGAAGGCGCTCCGGCGAAGGCGTCGGCGCCGTCACTCACGCCCATGTTGAAGGACCCCGACGACAAGCTCCGTGCTCGCGCCGCGCGCATTCTCACCGAGGGCGGCGACGCGTCGAAGCTCGAGTGGCTCGTCGTCGAGAGCTCGAAGGCCAACGGCGAAAAGCGGCTCGTCTACGAAGACGAGCTCGAGCGCTTGCGGCTCACCGACGAGCAACGGCAGAGCCTTCTGAAGAAGGCAGGGCTGCAGTGACGTCGTTGGTGTTGCTGATGTTGGCGTCGACGCCGTGGTCGTCGATGGGTGACGCGCAGCGCGCCGATGCGATGGTTGAACTCCAGAAGTTGCCCACGCTGCGTGAGCGCCTGCTGGCGGCGACGAATGGGTTTCTCGGTACTCCGTACGTGTTGTCGCCGCTCGGTGAAGGTGAAGGGCGCGACGCCGACCCGCTCGTGCGTTGGGACGCAGTCGATTGCGTGACGATGGTCGAGGAGTCGTTCGCGCTGTCGATGTCGACGCCCGAGTCGTTGCTGCCGTCGCTCACGAAGCTCCGCTACGACGGCGCGCCGAGCTGGGAAAATCGCCTGCACATCATGGAGTCGCAGTGGCTGCCCGAGAACGTGAAGCGCGGGCTGCTGCGCGACGTGACGCGCGAATGGGGCGGTGACGCCACGCGCTCTGTGAAGAAGGTGTTGTCTGCCGCGACGTGGAAAGAAAAAGGCGCCGTGGGGCTGGCGATTCCCGAAACGAAGCAGTCGCGCGGCACCTGGGAGTTCGACCTCATTCCCGCCGAGGTCGCGGCGCAGAAACTCAAAGACGCGCCGGCCGGGCTGCTGGTGGTCGTGGTGCGCGCTGATCGCCCGTGGCTGGTGACGCGCGTCTCACACGTCGGCGTGCTGGTGCAGACGCCGAAGGGGCCGATGCTGCGCCACGCTTCTCGCAGCTTCAAGAAGGTCGTCGACGAGCCGCTCGCGCGCTACCTCTCGCGCAACCTCGACTTCGGCACGTGGACCATCGAAGGCCTCGCGGTCTACGAGCCGACGTTGCCGAAGGGCTGAACGTTCAGCTTTCGATCGGCGTCTCGCCAGACATCGCTTCTTCTTCGGCCGCCTTCGAGTTCGCCTCCGCGTCGCGTTCGATTGCTGCGAGCTCGGCGCGCACCAGCTCGTCGGCTTTCGCGAAGCTCTCGGTGGGCACCAACAGGTCGAAGTACGCCGGCGCGGTGGCCGCGAAGGCGCCCGTCGACGCAGCGCCACCCGCGCGGCTGAAAGCGTCGAACTCGGCGGCTTGCAATACTTCGACGAGTCGCTCGGCGGTGAGCGGGTCCTGCACGGAGGTCACGACGGCAAAAGTGCGAGGGGCCATGCGGTGAACCTAGCCGAGAAATAGAGGCGATGGCCGGATGCTGCGTGCTAAGTCGTGCGGCCGATGGCTCGCCTCAAGTTTCTTCTTTTTGCGCTCGTTGCCCTGGGCCTCTGGGCGTACCACCTCACGATGATTTCGCCCCTCGCGCTGGCCGGCTCCGTCGAGCAGGCGCAGGCCGCGGTGGCAGGTGCCGCCGGCCCGGTGGCGGTGGCGCTCGAGTCGCAGCGCTCGCTCACGCAGGCCGTGGCGCTCAAGGTCACCACGAGCAACGCGGTCTGGAACGTCGGCCCCAAAGCGGGCGCGAAGCCCGAAGGCCCGACGGTCGATCGTTTCGCGTCGGTGCGGTCGTCGGCCACGGAGCTGTTGCCGACCGAGCAGAAGGCTGCGCTCTTCATCGCGCTCACCAACGAAGTCGGCGCGCTGTGGGCGAAGGGTGAAGGCGAGCCCACGACGGAGGTTCCTGAAGGGCTCGATCTCGCCGGGGTGATGCAGGCCGGTGCGGCGGGCGCGGTGCGTGATCTCGATGGCGCGAGCTATCTGCTGCTCACCGGGCCATTGCTCGTCAGCGACAAGAATGAAGTTCGCGTGGCCGGCTCGGTGACCATCGGCTTGCCGGTGCTGCCGCAGGTCGCGGCGCTCGAGCAGGCCCAGAAGGCGCTCGGGCTGCAGTCGCTCGCGTTGGTGAGCGAAGGCAAAGCAGTGCTGATCGCCGGTGACAAAGCGGCCGCCGACGCGGTGCTCAAGAACCTGAAGGCCGGCGCGATGGGCCCCGTGGGCTCAGGGCCGGTTCGTGAGCTCGGCCCGCTGCAGTTGCCCGTGCTGACCGAGTCGCTCGTGCACGCCATCGGCGGTCGTCAGGCCATCGGCGGGACGACGTTCGAAGTCGCTGCCATCGCTTCGTCGAAGGCGGCGCTCGACGCGCTCGCGACGTACCAGGTCTTCGGGCTCGGCGGCCTCGCGGGGCTGCTGCTGCTCACGCTGGTGTTCGTCATCATCATGGGCAGCGGCTCGTCTGACGAAGGCACCGCGATGGTGCTGCCGCCAGTGCCGGTGCCACCTTCGCTGGCGAAGCGCGAAGAGCCCACGTTGCAGGCGCCGTTCGCGATGGCTGGCCCGCAGGCGGCGCCTGAAGCGAGCCCCGACGACTTCGATTTCCCACCGAGCGGCTCGATGCCGACGACGTCCGCGCCGCCGCCGCCTCCCGTTGCGGTCACGGGTCAGGCGCCGGTGTTCGAGCCTGAATCAGATCCGTTCGCGTCGTCTGCGCCGCCGCCGCCCCCTCCGTACCGGGCGCCGCCTCCCGTGGCGACCTCTGAAGCGCCGGCGTTGCAGCGCCCCGGTGCCGGGCTGATGGACGACGAAGACAGCAGTCAGCGCACCGTCGCGTACCCAGTCTTCAAGCCGCCAGCGGGTGGCGCTCCGGCTCCGATTTCCCAGCCGCCTCCGATGGCGATGGCCGACCCCTTCGCGCTCGCAGCGGCGCAAGAGCCGGCGGGCGCCCCGAGCCACGAAGACAACCCCGACGCCACGCGTGTCGCGGCGATCCCCGCAGAGTTGATCAAGGCCGCGCGTTCAGCCTCTGGAATCACGGGTGAGCGGCCTGCCTTCAAGCCTCCGACGGCGTCGATGCCGAAGGTCGCCTCGCTCGCGCCGGCAGCTTCGGCGAACGACGAAGAGCGCCACTTCCAGGAAGTGTTCCGCGACTTCGTTTCGACGCGCGAGAAGTGCCGCGAGCCGGCCGATGGCCTCACGTTCGACAAGTTCAAGGCGAAGCTGCTCAAGAACAAGGAGCAGCTCGTCGCGAAGTACCAGTGCAAGACCGTGCGGTTTCAGGTCTACGTCAAAGACGGCAAAGCCGCGCTCAAGGCCACGCCCGTCAAAGACTGACCTGGTTTGAGTCACCCTCGAGCGGATCACGCGGCGGCCATGTCGCGCACCGCCCGCTCTTGTAGGGTGAGAAGCAAATCAGCATGTAAAATCATATGCTTGTCGGCCGTTACGGCTCGTGCACTCATGGCACATCGGTTGCTTCGCATTACCGTGCCTGAGTGGGCGGGGCGTGGGGGCCGGGGTTCTTTGTGGTGCACGGGTTTGCCAAGGTGCGAGCCCGCAGCCAGGAGCCGGAATGAATCAAGATGTCTTGAGGTACCTGCGACCGCCCGTCACCGAGGTGACAGGTCGTGAAGCCGAGCTGACGATGTTGCTGCGAGAGCACCACGAGGCGAAGGCTTCGGGTTCCGCGCGCTTCGTCTTCATTCGTGGCCCGCGTGGCGTCGGCAAGACGCACCTGGTCACTCAGCTCGCGCAAGCACTCGCCGGGCAGGGAACGCCGGTATTCGAGGGCGGCTCGGGTCGCGACGCGCGGCAGACGTGGGGTGTGTTCGCGCCGATGCTGGGCGAGCTGCTCACGCTGGTGAAGCGCTCGGGCGTGCCGGAGACGACGTTGGCTCGCCTTGCGCGCGCGGTCGAGCCGGTGCGCAGTGGCGGCCAGTCGCTGCCGGCGGAAGAGCGGCGCCTCGCGTTGTACGACGGCGCGGGTGAGCTGTTCTCGCTGGTGGGCCGTTCGGCGCCGCTGGTCATCTGGCCTGATCTCGACGTGGCCGATCGCGCGTCGCTCGAGCTCATTCGGTACCTCGCCGCGATGGCCTCGACGCCGCAGGCGAAGGTCGGTGGCTTGTTCGTGCTGACCTTCCGCGAAGACGAGGCGCTGCCCGAGCCGCTGGCTGAAGTCGTCAGTCACGTGTCGGGTCGCACGCTCTCGTTGTCGGGGCTCGACCTCGACGGCATCCGCTCGTTCCTGTCGCGGCAAGACATCGCGCAGAAGCTGCTCGACGTGACGGGCGGCAACCCCGAAGCGCTCGGCGAACTGCTCGAGCGCCCGGTGGCAGCGGTCGACTTTTTCGTGCGGCGGGTCGAGCGGCTCTCTGACGCGCAGCGCGCCACGCTGGCCGCGTTGGCCATCGCGCCTGAAGCGCTGCCGGTAGAGTGGCTGGCTTCCACGCTCGGTGCCGAAGCTCCGCGTTGCGCCGAGACGCTCGACGGGCTGCTCCGCGAACGGCTCGTCACGGTGAAGGTGGTCGACGGGCGCCCCTCGTGGCGCTTCTCGCGTGAGAGTGAAAAGCAGGCGTTTCTCGCGTTGATTCCCGACGAGGCGCGGCGCGTCTCGACGTTGGCGCTTGGTCGGGTGCTCGCGACGAATGGGCAGCTGTTGTCGGCGGCGGAGCTGTTGTTGCCCATCGCCCCGGCTGAAGGCGCGGCGCTGGCGGTGCGTGCGGCGCAGTCGCTGGTTTCGCGCGGCGCGCTGGAAGACGCCGAAGCGCTCTACGCGCGCTCGCTGGCGAACCTGCCGGTCTCGATGCGCGGTGAAGTGCTCGAGTCGTGGGGTCGCGTGCTCGGTTTGCTGGGCGACTACCGCGGCGCCGTTCGTCGGCTGCTGTCGTCGGTCGCGCGGCGTCGTGAACAGGCTCCGGCCATCGCGCTCGAGGCGGCGCGCTACCTCACGAAGCTGGGTCGTGCGCGCTTCGCGCAGGCGCTGCTCTCGGTGGCGCGTGCACAGCCGTCGTTGAAGCGCGAAGCTGACGCGAGCCTGGCCGAGCTCTACGTGAGCACCGGTCGCGGCAGCGAAGCGTTGTCGCTCGGTCGCGCGGCGCTCGAAGGCGCTGAAATCGACGCTGCGGCGCTGTCGTTGCGGCAGGCCATGGGCAAGGCGCTGCTCATCGCCGGGCAGCTCGCAGAGGCGCAGCAGCTCTTCGCCGAGAACGCGACGCACGCCGAGCAGCTGGGTGACACGCGCCTGCTCGCGCTCGCGCGCCTCAACGAAGGGGTCGCGGCGTACAAACGTGGCGAGCGCGACCGCGCCATCTCGTGCTGGGAGACCACGCCGCCCGAGAGCCGCCCGCTGCACGCGCACGCCGAAGCGAACCTGGGCTCGCTCTACGCCGAGTCGGGTGACTTTGAGCTCGCGCTGGGTCACCTGAGCCGCGCGCTGTCGTCGTTCTCTCGCTTTGGCAGCTTGCGTGAAGTGGCGATGGCGTCGAGCAACCTCTCGCGCCTGCACCACCTGCTCGGAGACACCGAACGCGCGGCCGAACTCTCGGAGCACACGCTGCGGCTCGCGCGTCGGCTGGGTGACGGCTACCTCGAGTCGTCGGCGCTGCTGAACCTCGGCGCGCTGGCGGTGGACCAACGTGAGTACCCCGCGGCGAAGCGTGAACTCGAGCTGGCTCGCACCGGCTTCGAGAAGCTCGGCAACGACGCGTGGGCCGCGCTGGCCGCCGCGTGGAAAGCGCGCGCCCACCTGCAGTCGGGTGAACGTGCGCAGGCTGAACAGGAGCTCGCGCGCCGCTCGGTCGAGAAGGGCGCCGCGTCGCTCCAGGCCGCGTCGCTCGAAGTCGAGCTCACGCGCGCTGAGCTGTGCCTCGTGATGGGCGACTTGCTGGGTGCAGGCCGCGCGGCGTCGCGCGCGCGTGAAGCGTTGCTCGACAAGCCGGAGCTCGAAGGGCCCATTCGTACGTACTTCCTCATGGGCAAGCTGCGTCAGGCGGCCAATGACATGAGCGGTGCGCAGGCCGAGTTCCAGCGTGCGGGTCGGTTGCTCGACGAATTGGTGCAGCGCGTGCCGCCGGTGCGGCGCACGGCGTTCCTCTCGTTGCCGCGGCGCGCAGAGATCGTCGCCGCAGTCGAGCCGGAGCTCCGGTTGCCGCGCGCGATGGCGTCACTCGCCGCGCGTCAGGTGGTCGACAGCTTCAACGGGCTCGTCGGTCGCTCGGCAGCGTTGCAGCGCATCACGCGTCAGCTCGAGCCCATTGGCCGCAGCAACGCGACGGTGCTGGTGCGCGGTGAGAGCGGCACCGGCAAAGAAGTGCTGGCCGATGCGCTGCACGCGCTCTCTCCTCGGCGGCACATGCCGTTGGTGAAGGTGAACTGCGCGGCGATGGTGGAAGAGCTGCTGCTCTCGGAGCTGTTCGGTCACGAGAAGGGCGCATTCACCGGCGCCATTCGTGAGCGCAAGGGCCGCTTCGAGATGGCTGACGGCGGCACCATCTTCCTCGACGAAATCGGCGACATCTCGCCCAAGGCCCAGGTCGCGCTGCTGCGCGTGTTGCAAGAGCGTGAGTTCGAGCGCGTGGGCGGCAGCAAGACCATCAAGGTCGACGTGCGCATCATCTGCGCCACGAATCGCGACCTCGAGACGGCGATCGCGCAGGGGCGCTTCCGCAGCGACCTCTACTACCGGCTCAAGGGCGTGATGCTCGAGCTGCCGTCACTGCGCGAGCGCCTCGAAGACTTGCCGCTGCTCTCGCAGCACTTCCTCGAGCGCGTCGCCAAAGAGCGCAACGAGCCGGTGCGGCGGTTGTCGACGGGCGCCACTGCGTTGCTCGCGCGGCACGCGTGGCCGGGCAACATTCGTGAGCTCGAGAACGTCATCTCTTCGGCGTCGATTTTTGCCGAGGGCGACGAGGTCGACGTCGAAGCGTTCAGCCACGTCGGCGAGCTCCGCGCGTTGGTCGATCAACCACAGGGCGTTGCGGTGAATGCACCGACGGCCGCTGTGGTTGCGCCTGTCTCGGTGGCTTCGACGGTGGCGCCTCAGAATGCGGCGTCGGTGAATGCCGACGGTTCACTCGACTACTACGAGCTGGCGCGGCGCCGAGACATCTCGCTCAAGGACCTGCGTCACGAAATCGAGATGCAGTGCATTCGTCGAGCACTCGAAGACGCGGGTGGAAACATCAGTGAGGCTGCTCGGCTGCTGAAGATGAAGCGGTCGCGCCTGTCGCAAATCGTCAATGGCGAGGTGGAGTTGAAGGAGGTGGCGCATGGTGACGAGTGAGCCGAAGTCGGCATCGGGGTTGCAAATGTTCCGCATCATGAAGTCAGCGGCTGTCGTGATTCTGGCAATGGTGGCGCTCTCGGGGTGTGGCGTTGGTGCGGGCGAGCATTGGGACGGAGAGAAGCTCGTCGACTCGAACGGGCAGGCGCTGGAGCTCGCGCCCGGCGACGCGCCGGTCATCGGCAATGCGCCGGTGCCGCAAGTGCCTGTGAATACGGCGGGTGGCTCGGGGCCTTGCAAGAACCCAGGTTTGATTTCGCTCCCCCAGGACCCGATTCCGGTGCAGCCGTTGCCGTTCGACGCGCTGGGCCTGCCGCCGTTGCAGCTGCCGCTGGGTCCGAACGGCACGCCGTTGGGCCTCCCGCCTCCGAAATACTGAAACTGGCAGCCCTCTAACGGGCTGACACGGTTGGCAGCGAGACACGAAAAAGGGCGCCTCCGGAGGTTCCGTCAAGGACCTCGAGGCGCCCTCCGTGTTCCTGGACGATGCGCAGCGCGATGGCGAGGCCGAGCCCGGTGCCTTGTGGCTTGGTCGTCACGTACGGCTCGAACAGGCGGGCTTTGAGCTCGGCGGGGATGCCCGGGCCTTCGTCTTCAACTTCGACACACGGTGCTTCGCCGGACTTCACGCGAACGTGAATCGTGCCGCTGCGCCCGCTCATCGCTTCTTCGGCGTTCTTGATGAGGTTCACGAGCACCTGGGTGAGCTGGTCGCGGTCGGCCTTCACCTGCGTGCCGCGCTGCAGTTGCACGTCGAAGGTGATGCCGTCGTGGGGCCCGTAGAGCGCCATGATGGGCTGCACCAGGTCTGCGAGCTCGTGGGTCGCGAGCTCGGGTCTCGGCAGGCGGGCGAATTGGCTGAACTCGTCGACGATGCGCTTGAGCCGGTCGACCTCTTCGAGGACGACGCGGGCGCTGTCTGAGAAGAGGCGCGTGAAGCGCTCGTCGAGTGGCCCGCGTTGACTGGCGGCGAGCAGCGTCTCGAGCGACATACGAATGGGCGTGAGCGGGTTCTTGATTTCGTGCGCGAGGCGGCGCGCGACCTCTTGCCAGGCGGCCACGCGCTCGCTGGCGACGAGCTTGTCGGTGGCGTCTTTCAGGTCGCCGGTCATTTCGTTGAAGGTGGCGATGAGCGCCTTGAGTTCACCCGAGGCGTGGCGACCGTCGACGGTGATGCCCGGCGTCCCTGCGGCGATTTTCTCTGCGGCTTCGGTGAGCGCTTCGACAGGCCGGGTGATGCGGCGACTCACCAGGAAGCCCGCGATGATGGACAACAGCAAGCCGACGCCCGCGAAGCCGATGAACGCGCGCAGCACCTCGGCGCGTGTGGCGACGAGGTCTGCTTGCGAGAAGGTGAGGCGCACCGTCGCGACTTCACCGACCGGCAGCGTGCGACTGAGCGTGGGCGGTGCGGCGTCTCCGGCGTGCGCGAAGACGCTGCCGTCGCTCACCACTTCGACGCGCGCACCGGTGAGTCGCGAGAGATCTCTGGCCCGCGCTTCAGACAGCAAGATGCCGCCGATGGCCCACACCCGACGTTCGCCGTAGTCGATGGGGCGCGCCGTCACGAGTGCGGGCGCGGTGATGATGCCCTCGGGCGCCGAGAGCTCGACGCGCGTGGCCACGACGGTGCGCGCGCCGCTCTTCGTCACCACGAAGAGCGGGTCATCAGGTTCGCCGATGCGCGCGGGCAGGTGGCCCGAAGACAACGTGCGGCCCGAGTCGTCGACGAGCGCGAGCACATCGAGGCCGCGCGGCGTCATGAGCGCGGTCGCCGCCGTGGTGACGTGCGCCGGAGCGGGAATGCGCGCGGCATCACGTGCGACGTCTTCGAGCGCCTGACTCTGTGCCAGCTCGTCCATCGCGCGCTTCACGTCGCCTTGCAGACGCTGCGCTTCGGCGTCGACCGCGACCATCAATTGGTCGACGCGCGCTTCCTGCTGACGACCGAGCAACGCAGAGAGATTTCGCAGCGCGAGCGGCACCACGACGGCGACCTGCAGCGCAGCGAGCGCGACAAAGGCGAGGGCGAGCGTCCAACGCAGGCGCATCGGCGGCTACTCCGCTGAGAGAAAGAGGTCGTCGACGCGCGGCAGCCCGAGCGCATCGCGGGTGAGGTGCTGCACGTCTTTGCTCGCCATGACGCCCACGCCGCGCGTCACGAGCGGAATGACGCTGAGCTCGGGCCCGAGCTGGGCTGCGAGCTCCTTCGCGCGTGCGTCGACGTCGGGCGCCGCCGCGAGCTGCTGCAGCACGGCGGGCGCACGCGACTGCTGACCTGCGAGGCCCAGCCACATCAGCAGCGCGCCGGTCGGCGAGGGCGGCAAGGCGAAGCTGCGCAGCGCGAACTCGTTGGCGGCGAGCGTCTTCGTCTTCAGGTCAGCGCGCGGCAGGGGCTTGAGCGCGACGCGGTAACCGAAGGGCTGGAGCTTCACCTGCAGTCGCTGTGCGATGCCCCGCTCGTGTTCAGCCGTTTCGTCGAAGAGCAGTGAGAGCTCTTGCGGCGGGGTGAGCGGAGCAGGGCGCGCGGTTGCCGGTGGCGCTGCGGTCGTCGGCAGCAGCCCGTTCAACGGCGCGGAAGGTGCGGGCACGAAGAAGCGCGCGAGGTCGGCGCGGTCGATGCTGCTCTCGATGGCGGCACGTACTGATGCGAGCCCCGGCCCGAGCGCGAGCGCCGTCACGAAGAGCTGCGGTGCTTCAGAAGGCGTGGGCGCTCCGACGACGAGCTGCGCGCGGCGCTGCGCGAAGAGGCGTTCTGCGGTGCGCGCGTCGGCCGACTGCAGGGCGAGCGTGTCGAGGTACGGGCGGCTCAAGGGCTGCTCGTCGAACGCCTCGAGCTTTGAGCCCTTCACGCGGAACGGGCCGACGGGCACCGAGAAGAGCGGGTGACACAGGGTTCGCTCGAGATCTACGCGCGCACCTTTGATTGGGAGATCGACTTCGCGGCCGTTGACCAACCACGCGCCGACGTTGGTGAGCAGCACGCCGTTGCCGCGCGTGAGCGCCTCGGTGACGAGCTTCACGTCGACAGACGGCGGCACCGTGAGCCGCAGCGTGTTCGGTGCGGGCCGCGAGAACTCGACGAGCCGGCAGATGGGTTGGTGCGTGAGCGAGAGCCGGAACGCGTCGATGGGCGCGTCGGCCGAGAGCGGGTCGACCGTCGTTGAAGGCGAGACAAGCACGAGCTGCAGCGTGCCTCCGGGCTTCGGGCGGGAACCCGCGAGCGCGACGGTCGTGATGCAGAGACTCAAGAGAAGCACGCGCGTCACGAGGGCTCCGGGGGCATGTTCGCGGCGTGTGGTGCTCCGCGTTCGAGTGCGCGCGTCGGGGGCAGCGCTGTGAGTCGAGAGCGCTTCACGGCGCTCTCCGCAGCACCACGAGTTCGCCACTTCCATCTTCGCGCCACACACCGAGCACGACTTCATCGACCGCGTCACCGTCGAGATCTCCGCTCGCCGCGACGATCGCTCGACCGTCGAGCTTTCGTTGCCACAGCGCCGGGGCTTCGCTCACGTGGCCGCCGCGCGCCTGCGCCGACTCGAACGCGCCGAGTGACACCACGCGCACTTCATCGCTGTCGCCCCAGGTCCGTGCGCTCGTGACCACGACCTCAGGCGAACCGTCACCGTCGAGATCTCCGAGCGCGCTGCCGCTGCCGACGCCGGTGACCTGGGTCGCCGGCGCTTGCCCTCTGGCGATTGACGCGAGCCCGTTGGGCGCGACGCCGAGCAACAACGTGCCGCTTTGAGAAATATGAGCCAGGGCGTCGGGCCACTTCACGGTCTTGCCGGCCCACGACAGCTCGCTGTGAAAGCTCGCGTAGCCCGGGCGCGGCGTGAGCGTGACGGCGCCCGCGAGCAACGACTCTGCGGCACCTGAAGAACGCCACCCCTCGCGCAGCCACGTGAAGGACTCCGGCTTGTCGCGCCTCGACGACCACGCCGTGAGCCGCCCACCATTCACCGCGACGAACCCGAACGGGTCTCTCGTCGGCCGCGTCGACAGCGCACCAGACAGCTCGGTCTTGTTGCGCAGCTTGCCGTCGCTGGCCCACGTGAAGACGGTCTCACCGACGAGCGCGATGAGCTCGCCGCGATGATCTCCGTCGAGGTCTGCCACGGTGATGGCCGACGGCACCTGCGCGGTCTTCGCCAGCGTGAAGCTCAACACGTCGAACGGCCGAGCTGCGGCCGTCGGCGGCGCCACGGGAGCCCCCGCCATCGTCAGCGCTTCGAGGTCAGCATCGACCGACGAGACCACCGCCAACGCGGGCCCAGACCTCGTCGGCGCGAGCCCCGACCAGAAGTTCACGTGCGTGCTCAGCGCGTCACCACGCACCACGAGCTTCGGCGCTTCGAGCGACACCGTGAGTCGCAGCAACGAGCCCAGCCCCTGTGCACGCGCGAGCTTCTCGGCCTCCGTCGCGTCGCGCGCGATGACGGGCACCGGCGCCTGTCGTTGCTCGGCGAGGCGCGCCATCACCAACGAGCCGACCGCCCGGCTCACCGGCACCGAATTTCCTTCGACGAACACGCCCATGGGCGCCTCGAAGCCTGCGTCTGCGACGCAACGGGAAACCTCCAACGCCGCGCGCTCGAGTGACGAGGCAGACGTGGCAGCGAGCACCAACGCGAGAATCACGGGCGGCCTTGTTGGTCGAGCAGCAGAAAATCGTTCGGGTCGACGGCGCGCGTCTCTTCCGTCGGCTCGGTACCTTCGAGGAACCACTCGGCGCGGCCAGGCACTGAACCGCCAGCGAGCTTTCCAGTGCGCGGGTCGATGCGAACCTGCTTCACGCCTTCGGGCACCACGAAGTCGCGCGGAGGCAGGCTCTTGTGCGCCTCACGCATGAAGCCCAACCACAACGGCAGCGCGGCCCTGCCGCCGGTCTCTCCGCCGCCGAGCGGGTCGTGATCATCGAAGCCCACCCACGCGGTCGCGACGTAGTCAGCGGTGTAGCCACTGAACCAGGCGTCGCGGAACTCCTGCGCAGTGCCCGTCTTGCCGGCGGCGGGGCGATTGAGCTCGAGCACCGCGACCGCGGTGCCTTCTTCGACGACGCTGCGCATGAGCGACGTCGCGAGGAACGCGACCGCCGGGCTCAACACCTGCTCTGGCGCTGCGTGCCGCTCTTCGAGCACTTTTCCCTTCGCGTCGGCGACGCGCACCAGCATCAACGGCTCGGCGTACAGGCCGTTGCTCTGCAGCGTGGTGTACGCGTTGGCGATCTCGAGCGGCGTCACTTCACCGGTGCCGAGCGCCAGCGTCAGGTTCTGCGGCAGCGCGCTGCGAATGCCGGCCTTGTTCGCGAAGGCGATGACGGTGTCGGGCCCGAGCGCTTCGATGAGGCGCACCGAGACCGTGTTCTTCGACTTCGTCAGCGCCGCGCGAACGGTGATGGGGCCCTCGAAGCCGCCCTTTTCGTAGTTCTGCGGCTTCCACATTTTCCCGGTGTACGGGTCGCGAATGGCTTCGGGCGCGTCGTTCACGATGGAGATGGGCGTGAACTTCGTCGACTCCATCGCGGCCGCGTAGAGGAATGGCTTGAACGACGAGCCCGGCTGACGACGCGCCTGCGTCGCGCGATTGAAGGCCGAAAGAGAAAAGTCATACCCGCCGACCAGCGCGACGACGGTGCGGTCTTTCGGGTCGATGACGGCGAGCGCGCCTTGCACCACGGGGAGCTGCGCGAGGCTCGCCGAGAGCAACTGTGAGGCGGGCAGCGCGGCGCCCAGCCGCACGCGCACCAGCTCGCCGGGCTTGACGACCTCCGACATGCGCGCGGGGTTGCTGCCCACCTTCGTGCCTTCACGGCGCCGCGCCCACTTGTGCGCAGCAAACTCGAGCTGCGCTGCGGCGCCGACGAGCTCGACCTGCGCGGTGCCCTTCGCGTCGTCGACGGCCGAGACCCAGCCAACGGTCTCGGTGCCATCGGCGAGCGTCTTCACGCCAATCGCCAGCGCGAGCTTCTCGTCGTCAGACAACACCGGCTCTTCGGTCGACGGGTCGGCCACCGTCTTGTCGCCGTCTTCTTCTTCCGGAGGCTTCGCGTCTTTGAGCGCCGAGAGATCCGCCACGAAGCGCTCGTCGGGGCGGCGCTTACCGGCCTCGGCGAGCCGCTGTTCGAGGAACGGCTTGAGCGACGCGAAGCGCGCCGCGTCGACCGAGCCGAGAGGGCCTCGGTAGCCTTGTCGTTTGTCGACGGCCTCGAGCCCCGCGCGCACCGACTTCTCGGCCGCAGCCTGGAGCGTCGGGTCCATCGCGATCTGCACGCGCAGCCCGCCTTCGAGCACGGCCTTGTCGCCGTACCGCGCGACGAGCTGCTTGCGCACTTCTTCTGCGTACGACGCGCCGACCTGCGCGGGCGGGCGAGCGCCGAGCACGATGGGCTTGTCCATCTCGGCGTCGATGAGCGGTTGCTTCACGAACCCATGACGACCCAGCTGCGTGAGCACGTAGCGTTGACGGCGCTTGGCCTTCACGATGTTGGTGACCGGGTTGATGCGGTGCGGGAGCTGCACGGTGCCCGCGACGACCGCGGCTTCACCCAGCGTGAGGTCCTTCGCGTGCTTGCCGAAATAAAACAGCGCGGCCTCTTCGACGCCGTAGCGGTTGTGCCCGAAGTAGATGGTGTTCACGTAGAGGTTGAGGATCTCGTCCTTGCTCAGCGCAGACTCCATGCGCGGCGTGAGGATCCACTCGCGGACCTTGCGCGCTAGCGTGCGCTCCTGCGTGAGCAGCAACGAACGACACGCCTGCTGCGAAATCGTCGACGCGCCGGACTTCATGCCGCCGGGGCGGAGGTTCTTCACCGCGCTGCGAATGATGCCGAGGTAGTCGAGCCCCTGGTGCGAATAGAAGTCGGCGTCTTCCGCGGCGAGGAACGCGTCACGCACGTGCGGCGGCAGCGTGCGCACGTCGACCCACGTGCGTCGCTCGACGAAGAACTCGGCGCACATGCTGCCGTCGCGACAGGTCACCTTCGTCACTTGCGGCGGGCGCCAGGTCCGCAGCTCTTCGACGTCGGGGAGATCGCGTGAGTAATAGAGGTACGCGCCGACGCCGACGAGCACAGCGAGCAGCAGCCCGACCAACGCGAGCTTGAGAAGTCGTTTGAACCAACGCCAGAGGGCACTCATCAGCGGCGATGGACTGTAGCCGTGGGGACGCGCTTTGCGGCTGAACAACCACGGTGTTGTCGACATTCGGGTTGGTAGAGCAAGCGCCGTTCCCTCCCCGGGTTCAGAGAGGGAACACAGGCGTTCGTCACTCGTCCATCGGGTGAACGTCGAGCTCGCCTTCGATGACCTCGCCCTGTTGCGGCGCTCGGGCCACGCGCGCGGCGTTGATGCGCGCCTTCACGTACTTCGGCGAGAGGTCCATCGCGTGTTGGTAGGCGGCTTTGGCTTCGTCGCCACGCCCGACGCGCTCGAGCGCGATGCCGAGGTTGTTCTGAACGTAGGCGACGTGCGGCAGTTGCTCTGACGCGCGCTCGAGCACTGCGGCGGCGCGCTCGTTCATGTTCGCGCGCAGGCACGCGAAGCCGAGGTTGTTGAGCGCCCAGCCGTGGTTGGGCTCGAGCTCGACGGCCTTCTCGAAGCTGGCGATGGCTCCAGAGAGCTCGTTCTGCGCGAGCTGCGCGATGCCGGTGACCTGGAACGCTTCGGCGCTGCCCGCGTCGCGCGCGATGGCTTCACGGCCCGAGGTGACGGCCCCGACGAAGTCTTTGAACTGCATGCGTGCTCGCGCCTGCTGAATGACGGGAGTCGCGTCGTCAGGCGTGAGCGCAGCGACGCGGCCCCAGGCGTCGGCGGCGAGCTGCGGCTGGCCGGCGCGGCGCGAGAGCTTGGCGACGGTCATCAACGTCTCGACATCGGAAGGCGTCGAGAAGAGCGCGCGGCGTGCCTCGACGAGCGCGCCTTTCACGTCGCCGTCGCTCGCGAGCTGTCTGGCGCGGCCGAGGTGGTCGACGCCGTTGGTGTCATGCGCGAGCACCAGCGGGTCGACGATGGGCTCGGTGGGCGCGACGGTGAGCGGCGCTCCGGCGTCACGCACCTCGACGACGCGCGCGAGCGGCTTCGGCTCGACCTTCGAGGGAATGACGGAGACCGGCTTTGAAGGCGGCGTGGTCTCGGTGCAGGCGGTGATGGAGAGAGCGGCGAGGGCGGCGATGATCTTGTGCTTCGGCGACATGGCGGGGAGGGCCTTTCTGGGAGCGTGTCCCGCGAGGTCTCCAAAGCGAGCGGCGTGCCAGCGTCGAAGTGTGCGAATCGATTCTGTTTCGTGAGGTGTGTGGTTGCGCGCCCGCGCGGCGAATTCACGAAGCGCGGCGGCGGCGGAACACCAGCAGCGCGAGGCCCCACGAGAGCTCGTACAGCGACGCGCAGCCGCAGCCGGTGACAGGCTCGGTGACTGACCCACCACCTGTCGTGGGCGTACCACCACCGGTAGTGGTGCCGCCGCCGGTCGCGTCGCCGCCGCCGGTCGCGTCGCCGCCGCCGGTCGCGTCGCCGCCGCCGGTCGGGCCAGCTCCGCCTCCGAGGGGACGTGGGCCGTAAATCGGCAACGCGTCGCCGACTTCATACGCACCGAGATCCGGCGCGCTGCCAGTGAAGCCGGTGTTCACGTTCGCGAGCGGGAGACCGACATCGACCGCCGCTCCCGTCGCTGCGAGGCGGAGGTCAGCGTTCGCCTGCAGCAGGTACGGGTTCGTCGGGAACGTCGGCGGGGTCGCGAACACCGCGAGGTCGACCTGCACGGCGTGCGCTTCAGTCGTCATCGAGCGGAGCTGCGCGAGGCTCGTGAACGTCGTCGCGCCGATTCGCCCGCGAAACTGCGACGTGCCGATGGACCCGAGGCCATCGTAGTCGAAGCTGCACGAGCTCTGCGCGGCGCCGAGGTTCAGCACGTCTCCAGTGCCGTTCGAGTGGCCGCCATACATGCCGCCGCCCGACCCGCCGATGAACAGGTTGTTCCTGAAGTACGCACGCGACCACGGGTCTGTCGCGAACACCGCGAACGCGTCGCCGGTCTTGAGCACCGTGTTGTGCAGCGCGACGTCACCACTGCTCGAGCGGTGCAACTTGAACGGCGAATACACGACGTTCTGCATCACGTTTCTCACCGCATAGAGCGGCCCGCCGAGCGTCGGTTGCGCGCTGATGCCGACGTACGAGTTCCGAATGCGGTTCCTCAGAATGCGCACGTTGCCCATCGTGAAGTCGGCCTCGATGGCGTCGTCGGCGCCGATCTCCAGGTCGTTGTTGCAGATGTCGATGGACTGCTGGTTGTGCGCTTCTGCGCCCTCGAGCGTCGAGATGTCGTCACGAAAACCAACGACACGATTCCAGCAAATGACGTGACCCGGGCCCGACAGCTCGATGCCTTCACCGGTGTTCGCGCCGTCGTTTCCGCTCGCGGCGTCGGTCCACGGCGTGACGCCTTCGATGACGTTGTCGACGACGATGAGGCCCGCCGGTTCGCCGTAGCCGTTGATGCCAGAGCCGCTGGTGACGATGTGGTTGCGGCGCAGCGTGACGTACTCCGCGTCGTTCACGCGCACGCGCGCGTTGATGCGGAGCCCTTCGATGATGACGTGACGTCGCGAGAACAGCCCGAGCTCACCGTTGATGATGGCCGCCTCGGAGTTCGCCGCGCGCAGCACGATGGGGGCAACCTCAGTGCCGTTGGTGTTCACGTTGAACGACGCATATGTGCCGTCTCCGAGCACGACGATGTCGCCGGGCATCAGACTGCTCAGCGCCGCGCCAATCGTCGACGGCGTGACGTTGCGAATGCGGCCCGTGGGTGAAGCCACAGGCTCGGTGCGAGTCGTCGCGGTGATGATCTGTGTCGCGCCGCCTCCGTCGGGGTCGACCAGCGTGAGCTCCAGCTCGTAGGTGGTGCCCGGCAGCAGGTCGAACACGCTGCCCGAGTGACGGTTGGCCCAGCTGTGGCCCGCATTCGTGCCCGCCGGAACTCGTCGCAGCGGGAGCGCGTCGTGCCACGCGCTGGTGCCCATCGCACGGAAGCGCACCGTCACCACGCCATCGAGATCTGCGTCGCCGGTGACAGGCCAGTCGATGGACAGGCTTTGCAACGTCGGCCACGGCGACGTCGGCGTGCCCGGCGTCGACGCGTTCTGAGCTGCAGCGATTCCACTGACGACGAGCAGCAGAGCGATGGCTCTCATGGGGCCGGCACTGTAGCGTCACCGACATGAGCGATGACCGGGTGAACGCGCTGAAGACGATTCCGTTGCTCGCTGGTTTGCCGCACAGCGATCTCGAACAACTCGCCAAGAAGATCTCCGAGGCGCACCACGCGCAGGGCAGCGAGATCATCAAAGAAGGCACGAGCGGTTCGTCGGTGTTCCTCATCGTCAGTGGGCTGTGTGAAGTGCGCCGCAACAACAACCGCATTCGCGAGCTGGGCCCCGGTGAGTTCTTCGGAGAGATCTCCATTCTCGACCCCGCGCCGCGCACGGCGACGGTTCGTGCAGTCGAGAACTCCACGTTGCTGGTGCTCGAAGGCTACGACTTCCGCACGGCGCTCAAGTCGAGCCGCGAGATGTCGGCGCGGTTGATTGCCGCGTTGGCTGAACGGCTCCGTCACATGACCGACGAGTTCGCGCCGCGCGCGCGCATCTGACCGATGTTGCTCTCTACTTTGTTGGCGTTGGCGAGCGCGCAGGTCCCTCCGTCGATGGTGGTCGCGCTGCTTCACCCGAGCGGCGATCGCGTCATCGTGCAGGAAGACGAGGCCGGAAAGCCCGAGCGCTTCACGACTGCGTTCTGCGGCGCCGCGAGCAGCTCCGCGTCGTTCATGAAGAAGCAGGCCAGCTCGCCCGACTTCGACGGCAACTACACGCCGCGCAACTTCGAGCAGCTCGCCGGCACCGTCTACAAGTTGGCCACGACGGTGCCGACGGAGGACCTGCGCTACTGCCTGCTGTTGACCGCCGACGCGGCGAAGCAGCACACGCTGGTGCCCGTCACCATCGAGTCGAAGCCTTGTGAGAAGAGCGTGAAGGCGAAGTTCGCGAAGCTCTCGAAAGACAAGCTGACGAAGTGCACCGAGGTCGCGAGCGCAGCTGGCAGCCGCTTCGTGATGCTCGAGTACGCGCGGAAGAAGCGCGTGAACCCGGTGGTGCGCTTCGTGGCGTCGTTCGGTGAACGTGTCGTGGTGACAGAGCTGAAGGCGACGGCCTTCGACGGCCCGAGCTGTT
Organism: Archangium sp.; assembly: GCA_035910535.1. Classification (GTDB taxonomy): domain Bacteria; phylum Myxococcota; class Myxococcia; order Myxococcales; family Myxococcaceae; genus Archangium_A. The sequence goes on from JAMHXF010000111.1 coordinate 317,167, forward strand.
GGCGCGTCGACGACAGCTGCGAGCCGCCGGTCGGGAGCTATGTGCCGCTGTTGGCGATGAAGCGCGGCGACGAGTTCACGCTGCTGATTCAGTGGGGCGGCGCCGAGGGTGACTCGATGTCGCTCGAGGTGAGCGAGGGCGCGACGTTCAAGAGCCTCAGCGAGAGCTACTTCTACAACTCGCCGTGAACGAAGGCCTCGACGCGCTGGGCTTCATGCGCGAGCGCCTTCTTTTCTGCAGCTGTCACCTTGCTGTCGAGCTGCAGCTTCACGCGCTCATCCTCGAGCTTCCAATGGCCGCGCACGAAGCCGTCGACGAGCACGATGGCCGGCACGATGCCGTTGCTCGTCATCATCGACTTCGGGCTCCGGTCTCCGAGAATCCGTGAGCGATCTTCGTACGAGAGCACCGACTGTTCCCACTCAGCCAGCAAGCGAACCGGCGCCACGGTGTCTTCGTCAGGTCGCGGCGCGTCGGGGACATCGAACAGCTCGCGGCCTTGCTCGTCGGTGAAGGTCACGAGCTCCCCGCGCAGCGACTCGAACACCGGCGCCAGCTTGCGAGCGCTCGACCACACCTGCGCGTCTCTCACCGTCGCCGGCCCGAACGCCGCGAGGTAGCGCTTCACCAACGTCTTCAGCTGAGGCTTCGCGAGCGCACCGAGCCACTTTTCGAGCGAGGTGCAGCGGGCCTGCCCCGGCACGCCCCACAGCCCGCGCGGAGGAACTTGAACGAGCGGCACCTGGATTCGCACCGTCTGCGCGAGCGCCTTGCTGTCGACGTCAGGCCACTTCGAGCTCAGCGCGTCACCCAGCTCTTCGAGCGAGAGCGGCGTCTTTTCGACCAACGCGCGGCCGTGCTTCGCGAGCTTCTTCACGTCGACGTCGGCGACGTGTTTTCGCCATTGCTGCCGTTCGAACAACGAAGCGAGCGTCTCTTCGAGCGTCGGCCGCAGCCACTTTGCGTCGCGCGCCGAGACGAGGTGTACGGTGCCTCGCATCAACACCAGGCGCACCGCGCTGCGGTTTTCGATGCACGTGCTCAGCGCTGACGGCGTGAAGCCCTCGAGGCGCGCCAGCAGCCCGAAGTACGGCGGCCTGGGCGCTTGAGACTGCAGACCGACGAGCTGCTCGAGCGCCTCGACGACGCCGAGCCGCGAGCGCTCCAACAACAACTGTCGGGTCAGCAAGGCGCGATTCAGCGCCCGGCGCGTCAGCACCGTCACGGTCGCTGCGCCAGCGTGTACGTCGCGTAGACGGTGCGCGAGAGGTTCGTGCCATCGGCGTCCCACTCCAACGCGCGCCCATCTTTCGGGCGTTCTCAGCGTCGTCGGCGTCGTATTCATTCACCTCGCGGCTCACGAGCTCGAGCCCTGCGTCGCGCGTACACGTCTGCCGGTCTTTGGTGCAGTGCCACGTCGACGAAGGCACTGACTTGAGGCTGTTGACCGAGCGCAGCCAGCGCCTGACCCACGGGGTTTCGAGCTGCGGTTCGAGCTTCACGGCGAGGCGGCGGAGCTCCGGCAGAACGGGCGGCGCGCCTCCGTCGGGGGCGGCGAGCAACACCGTCAATACAAGGGCGTACATGGGCGCGCGAAAGCTACGCCCGCGAGACACTTTTGAGTAAGGCGGCGCGCATGTCTTCGGAGTTGCAGAGAGAAATCAGTCGGCGGCGCACGTTTGCGATCATCTCGCACCCCGACGCCGGCAAGACCACGCTGACCGAGAAACTGCTGCTGTACGGCGGCGCGATTCACCTCGCCGGCAGCGTGAAGGCGCGGCGGGCCAAGCGCTACGCGACCTCCGACTGGATGGCGATTGAGAAGGAGCGCGGCATCTCCGTGACGTCGTCAGTGCTGCAGTTCAACTACCGCGACCACGCGGTGAACCTGCTCGACACGCCGGGCCATCAAGACTTCTCTGAAGACACGTACCGCACGCTGTCGGCCGCCGACGCTGCGGTGATGCTCATCGACGCGGCCAAGGGCGTCGAGCCGCAGACCATCAAGCTCTTCAAGGTCTGCAAGCTGCGCGGCATTCCGATTTTCACGTTCGCCAACAAGCTGGACCGCTACGGCCGCACGCCGCTCGAGTTGATGGACGAGCTCGAGAAGGTGCTCGGCATGCGCGCGTACCCGATGAACTGGCCCATCGGCTCGGGCCCGGAGTTTCGCGGGGTGTACGACCGTCGCAGCAAGCACGTTCACGTGTTCGCCGCCGAAGGTCGTCACGGCGAAGCCGAAGTGCAGGAGCGGATTGTCCCCATCGACGGCGAAGAGCTCAAGACCATCCTCACCGAGAGCGAGCTCGAGAAGCTCAAAGAAGACATCGAGCTGCTCGACATCGGTGGTGACGAGTTCAGCGTGCAGAAGGTGCTCGACGGCGACCTCTCGCCGATGTTCTTCGGCTCGGCGATGACCAACTTCGGCGTGCGCCCGTTTCTCGACGCGTTCCTCGAGCTGGCGCCGCCGCCGTCGGGCCGCCCGTCGAGTGCGGGCTTCATCGAACCGGTGGGCGAGAAGTTCACCGGCTTCGTGTTCAAGATTCAGGCGAACATGGACCCCGCGCACCGAGATCGCATCGCGTTCTTGCGCGTGGTGTCAGGGCGCTACGTGAAGGGAATGACTGCGCACCACGTTCGCCTCGACAAAGACGTGCGCCTCGCGAAGCCCACGCAGTTCATGGCGCAGGAGCGCACGTCGATTGAAGACGCGTGGCCCGGTGACGTCATCGGCCTTTTCGACCCGGGCATCTTCCGCATTGGCGACACGTTGCTCGAGGGCGGCAAGCCGTTCGAATTCGAGTGCGTTCCGCGCTTCTCGCCGGAATTCTTCGCCGTGCTGCGCTCGAAGGACCCCATGAAGCGCAAGCAGATGGAGAAGGGCCTCGAGCAGTTGTCAGAAGAAGGAACGATTCAGCTCTTTCAGCAACTGCAGATGGGCATGAAAGACCCCATCGTCGGGGTGGTTGGTCAGCTGCAATTCGAAGTGCTGCAGTACCGCATGGAGGCCGAGTACGGAGCCAACATCATCGTGGACAAGCTGCCCTTCAGCCACGCGCGCTGGGTGGTGGCCGACAAGTTCGACGCCAGGAGCTTCGATTGGGAAGGCAACCGGCAGACCGTGCAAGATCGCGACGGCATGCCGCTGGTGCTCTTCCGCGACGAGTGGGCCATGCACCACGCGCTCGAGAAGCACCCGGAGCTCAAGTTCCAGGCGCACGCGCCGCAGCTCAAGGCGAGCTCGGTCATCGTGAGCCACTGAACTTCAGGAGTGAAGTGAGGGAGTCATGGAGAAGCTGCAGGCGCTGCTCGACGACGGAATCATCGACGAGATCCACAGCCAACTGAAGTCGGGGAAAGAAGCGGAGGTCTGGCTCGTCAGTCATCGTGGCGAGGCGGTCGCCGCGAAGCTCTACAAAGAGCGCGAGTTCCGCAATTTCAAGAATGACGCTGGCTACAAAGAAGGTCGCCAGGTCAGGAACTCGCGCACGCAACGCGCGATGGACAAGGGCTCGAAGTTCGGGCGCCAGGCCTCGGAAGACGCGTGGAAGTCGGCCGAAGCCGACGCGATGGAGACGTTGCACAAGCTCGGCGTTCACGTGCCGAAGCCGGTGCTGTTCTACGACGGCGTGTTGTTGATGGAGGTCATCGGCGACGCGGAGGGTCGGGTGGCGCCGCGGCTGGTCGAGGCGGCGATTTCGCGTGAGCAGGCCGGCGAGCTGTACGCGCGGCTGCGTGGCGACGTCGTGAAGATGCTCGCCGCCGACTTGATTCACGGCGACTTGTCGGAGTTCAACATTCTGCTCGGCGCCAACGGGCCGGTGATCATCGACTTTCCGCAGGTGGTGACGGCCGCGAAGAACTCGCAGTCGGAGCAGTACTTCCGTCGCGACGTCGGCAACCTGCTGCGGTTTTTTTCGAGCATCGACCCGGCGCTGAATCAGAAGCACGAGCACGACGCGGAGGAGATCTGGCGTGCGTATGTGCGTCGACATTTGTCGCCGCACTTCACGCCGAGTGGTCGGCCACAGCAGTCGCGACGTGGTGGGCCTGAGGGGTTCGGCGGACAGTCGCGCGGCAACCAGCCGCAGCAACCGCGACGTGGGCCCGAGGTCAGCTTCAGCGGACCTCCGCGCGGCAATCAGCCGCAGCAACCGCGACGCGCGCCTGAAGGCAGTGAGCCGCAGCGAAACAATCAGCCGCGACGTGGGCCCGAGGTCAGCTTCAGCGGACCTCCGCGCAGCAACCAGCCGCAGCAACCGCGACGTGCGCCTGAAGGCAGTGAGCCGCAGCGAAACAATCAGCCGCGACGTGGGCCCGAAGTCAGCTTCAGCGGACCTCCGCGCAGCAACCAGCCGCAGCAACAGCGACGCGCGCCTGAAGTTGGCACCGGTGGTCCGCCTCGCGCCAATCACCCGCCGCGCTCGAATCAACGTGGCCCGTCGGCTGCGCCTGACTCACGGAGCGGCGGCGCTCGTCGTCGACCCAAGCGCCGCTTCTGACGCGCGTGCAGTCAGGGCGACGAGTTCAGGCCAGCCGACCGAAGGGCCACACGAACGTTTTCTTCGCGTCGCCTTCGAGGTTCTGACCGGGGCGGAGAATGCGCACGCGTGGATCTCCCCGCTTCGCGATGACGCGCTCGGGGTACGGGTCGGCGGCGTCGTTCTCTTCATACGGAGACGCGCCGACGACGGGCTCACCGGGGTAGCCCGGGTACTTCGGGCCCATGCCTTCGCGCCAGTACCAGGGCGCGCCGCCGTCAGCGCATGGCACCAGCTCGTCGGCCTTGAGCAACTTTGCGTAGCGCAGCGCTTCGGCTCCATCGGCCATCAACTGCTGCGGCGTCGTCAGCTCGCTCAACGGCACGTTCACCAGAAACGCGTCGAGCGTCGTGAAGCCGAAGAAGATGGGCTTCAACTTGAAGCCGCGCACGCCGCAGAACAGGCGCTTCACCGGGCCGGCCTTCTTGCTGACCTCGGCCATGTCACCCTGCGCGTCGCGGCCTGCATCGGCGAAGAACGCGTGTGAATCGGTGCTGTTCCGAACGAGCCACGTGCTGCCCACGTTGCGGAGCCCCGGGTACACGCCTCCTCCGTCCGTCGGTTGCTCTCCGTAGAACGGCAACGCGCGTACGGTGAGGTCGCCAACCTGGCGCTCTTCCCACCACGGCAACGCTTCGATGTTCTGAAAGCCGAGCTGACGCAGCCGCAGCGCGCAGTCGGTGGAAAAGAGACTCTCGCGCTCGACGGGCGGCACGAAGAAGCGCGTCTCGCGCGGCAACTGCAGCAGCGAGCCCAGGTGAAAATGATCTCCGTGCGAGTGGGTGATGAGCACCGCGTCGACGCGGCCGAGATCTCGCGGCTGCATCGGCTGGAAGTTCGGCAGGTCGAACCGACTCGCGGGGCGAAAGTACGGGTCGACCAACACCGAGCCGGTCTTGCCGCGAACGAGCGTCGTGTTGTGGCCGACGTAGACCAGCGGCGCCTTCTCGTCGGGCGCGGTGAAGCGCTCCAACCACCCCGCGTCGTTCAGGTCGCCGAGCAACGTCGCCGTCGGCTCGCGCTTCGTGAACGCGTTCAGCTCGGCCGTCGTCGCGCCGCGCGCGAGCGCCGCGAACAGCTCGTTCACCAGCGGCCATTCGCTCGCGCGCACCGGCACGTCGAGCCCCAGTTCGTCACGGCGCAGGTGCAGCACGGTGGGCTTGAACTTCTCGGCGCGCGGGTACAGCACGTCGTCGCGCAGCACCCGGCGGCCTTCGCGGCGCTTCTTGCCGTCGCACAACGCGGCGTAGCGGGGCGCTTCTTCCATTGCGCGAACGAGCTGCGCCGCGCGCGCCTTCACTTCGTCGGTGCCCAGCCGCTGCACCTGTTGCTTGAGCCACGCGTGCGCACGCCGCACCGGTCGCGACGGCGGCCCAAGAATGCTGCAGCCGAGATCTTCGTGGTGATCAGCCTCGGTCTTCGCGGAAGAGAGCACCGCGAGACTGACGCCGCGTGAGAGCGTGATGCGCATCAGCCGAACAGAGGCCCCAGCTTCATCGCGAGGTCGAGGTTCATGGGCTCGAGCGTGAGGTCTCCGCTCATCACCGCCATCTGCGCGTTCTTTTGCCCCTTCACCAACGCCGTGAAGTGCTTCGCCGTCGCGCGAATGGTCAGCTTCGGCTTGCCGCTGTGCCCCGCGCTGATCCAGTCGGCGCTCTTCGTGAGATCGACCGTCCACTTGCCGCCGCCAGCGCCGGTGACGTCGAGGTGAATGACGCCGTCGAACGCGTCGCGAACGTCTTTGTGCTTTGCGAGGCGCTTCGCGAAATCACCCTCGATGAGCTTCTCGATGGCCGACTTCGGCTTCTTCTTCGCCGCCGGCTTCTTCTTTTTGGAAGTGGTCGGCGCTTCTGGAGCCGCGCTCGACTTTCGGAACATGTCGAAGCGCTCCTTCGAGAACATCGACGCGCCTTCTTCTTTCGCGGCTTCGTAGATCTTCTTGAGCTGCGCGGTGGGCATGCCGGGGTTGCGGAAGTACTCCATCGCCACGCGGCCGATGCCCCAGTTCATCGCGAACGCGGCGGGCACCGTCAGCAGCGCGCCGAACACCGGAAGGATCGCCTTGATGCCCTGGCGCGCGAGCATGCCGAGCCCCGCGGTGGTCGCGAGCTCGACGACGAGGCTCTTCGCGTCGGCTTCGGTGACCTTGCGGCCGTAGACGTGGCCGATGGTGACGACCATCGCCGACTGCACGGGCAGCATCAGCACCGCGTCAGAGAAAGGCACCGGCGAGACGGAAATGACGGCGCACGCGTAGCTCCCCATGTTGACGACGTCGCGAGCGGCTTCGTCGCGCTTCGCCAGGGGAACCTTCGAGAAGTCCTTCTTCCGAATGTCTTCGAGCGTATCGAGCCAGGACATGGTGACGACGCTAACGCCTCAACCCCGGCGCGCGTTCCCTTTTCAGGCGCCGTGAACGGCGATCTCCCGACCCCAGTACTTGTTCTCGCGCAGCTTCTGCCCGTTCTGCTTGATGGTGCGCGCGAGGTGCGGGCCGACCCAGAACCCCTTGGGGTGCGTCTTGCGGAAGGTCTTCCGAATCCACATGTCGATTTCGATGAAGCGCTGGCGGAACTTCTCGGGCGCAGCGTCGCGACGGCCGGTCTGCTGGGTGATTTCGAGCTCGCCCCAGAGCTGCCCGCTCACCAACTCGTCTTCGTCGTTCTTCACGTTGCGCTCCCAGAAGATGGCGGGCGAGCGCACTTCGTCGATGCGCCAATGGCCTTTGTCTTTGCCGCGCTTGAGCTTGTCGACGATGGCCGGGCCGATGTCGCTGGCCACCAGGTACACGTCTTCTTCGGGCAGCTGGTCGAACGTCTTTTCGCCGGCGCGGAAGGTCACCCAATCGGGAGGCACCCGGCGCGGGTACACCTCGAACACGTAGCGCTCGAGGAAACGCATGAACGCGAGCTCGTCGTCGCGGTCCATGAAGATCTGCAGCTGGGTTGCCATGCGCGCGCCTCTAGCAACTTTCCCGGCCGGGTGAGCTAGACGAACCTCATGTCCTTTGCGCTCGCGCTCATTCTGGCCGCTGCCCCGGTGTCGACGGTTCGTATCGAAGGTGACCTCGTGAAGGCCGCGTCGCTCACGGTGGAAGAGCTGCGCGCGCTGGGGCCGGTAACGGTCGACTGGGCCGACAAGTCGGGCGCGCATCGCATGACGGGCGTTCGCCTCGATGTGTTGCTGCTCAAGCTGGGCTTCAGCGAGGGGCCGACGGGGCCGGGCGCAAAGCCGAAGCAGAAGCACCAGGGGCTGCGCGCCATCGTCATCGCGTCGGCGGGTGACGGCTTCGAGGCAGTCTTCAGCGTGGGCGAGCTGCTCGAGACGCTGGGCTCGACCACCGCGCTGCTGGCCTGGGAGCAAGACGGCAAGCCGCTGCCCGCAGCGCACGGCCCGTTTCGCCTCGTGGTGCCGACCGACAAGAAGGGCTCACGGTCGCTGTACCAACTGACGTCGCTGCGCGTGGCCGACGTGAAGGCCAGGTGAGCGCTCAGTAGAACTGCGCGCCCACGCCGAGGTGCAGGTTCGACGAGCTGTGCTGCGTCGCGTACAGCAGCGGGTACGTCTGCCACACCAGCTCGATGCGCAGGCGCTCGAGCAACGACAGGGTGAGCACGAGGTCGACCACGGGCTGCGTGCAGCCGCGCGGGTCTGACGTCACGCACGCCGTCGACGCGAAGGTGTCGAGCACGCCCAGTTGCACGCCGCCACGCACCGCGACGCGCGGCTGAAAGATGGTGTTCGAGATGAACGAGAGGTGCGCCTCGGGCCCCGCCGTGAGGTTCACCGCGAAGCGCGGCTTGGGGTCGGTGATGGCCGAGAACAGGTAGTTGAGCGTGACGGCGCTGTGCACTTGCAGCCACCGCGCCTTGCGATTGAAGGGCGCGAAGCTGGCGCCTCCTTCGAGCATCGTGCCGAGCACCGCGTAGGTCGAGAACACCGGCGGGCTGAAGTGAATGCTGTTGAGCCCCGCGCGCGCGACGGTTCGCGCCAACACGCGGTCTGCCAGCGTCGGCTGCGCGGTGGCCCACGCGTCGACGACGGCGTCGAGCTCGCGCCGCAGCGCCAGCGTGCCGTTGTGTGACTCGCCGCGCGGCAACCCCAGGTCGGTGAAGCGGAAGCCGTACGCGCCGAGCAAGCGCATGAAGTAGTCGAAGCTCGCCTCGTCGGTCTGGCGGCGGCGTTGCGCGAGCGGAAGCTGTGCCACGTGCGGTACCGCCGGCGGCTCACCACCACGACGTGCTTCGGAGCACAGGTGGTTGTAGCGGTCGGGGCCGGTGCTCAGCTTTCGTTTGGTGGGCCGACACACGTCGTAGAGCCGGTCGATGCTCGTCTGCAGCAGAATGCGGAAGTCGATGAGCTCCGGGTCGTCGCAGGCCGAGCGGTACTTCGCGTACTGCGGCTCCATCATCGAGACCATGCACAGAAACGGCGCCCACTCGCCGCGCACCTCAGGCCCGATGGCGAGGATCGGCTCGAACTCCACCGGCGCCTCTTTCCAGTCGGGCTTGGCGCTCATCTCCGAGAACGCGTCGTACATGCCCAGGTAAAAATCGAAGCGGCGGAACTCGGTCTCGAAGAAGCCGACGAAGGCCGAGAGCGGCTCACTGGCCTTGGGCAGGTTGCTGGGCGCGAGCTCCATGCGCTCCGAGATGCCCTTCTGTTCACGCGCGAGCAGCGAGAGCTCGCGTGCGCGCGCCGAGTCGATGAGCCCACCGCCGAGCGAGAACAGCTTCGCGAGGAAGCCGTTGGCTGCCGCTTCTTCGGAGGCGCTCGACTCGGCCGGGTAGTTGCTCGAGTCGGGGTCGAGGTAGATGAAGTGCGTGTCGTCGCGCAGCTCGTGTGTCGACGGCTCGAGCATCGTCTCCCAGCTCGAGCCTCCGCGGGCGTTGCGACGCAGGTGCTGGTCGGCCGTCATCCACGCGAGGCGCAGCGGGTTGTTGTCGAAGACACCGCCGTCGACGAACAAGTCGACGAACTCGGGCGTGAGGCACTCGACGGTCTTCGCGGTGGGCTGCTCGCCCGACGCGACGGGCTTCGAGAGGCAGTACTCGATGGGCGAGGGCGCGAACGCGAGCGGGAAGGCGCTGGAGGCGAAGAGCACCGAGCGCAGCTGCGAGAAGTTGCGGTCCGAGGCCACGGGGTCGCTGCTGTCGTCGACGAAGGGCAACAGCGGCATCGGCATGGGCGTGTCGGGGCTGACGTAGTTCGAGAGCTTCGGCGCCTTGCCCGGGCCGCGCCCTTGAATGCGCACCACGAAGGTCTCGAGCACGCGAGGCACCGCGAGGCCTTCTTTGAGCTTCACCTCTCGCGGCTTCACGCGCGTCACCGTGGCGCCGAAGACCACGTCACAGTCGGTGGGCAGGCCCTGGTTCCACACGCCGCGCACGCGTTCGAAGGAGCGGTCGAGCTCGTCACGAATGAAGAGCGCGTCGGCGTTCGAGCGTTGGCGATCGAACAGCTCCTTGAAGCCGACCGGGCCCCACACGTTCCACGCGAGGCTCGACATGGGCAGCGGGTTCGACGGCTGGCACGAGCTGATGGCGGCGATCAACGCGTTGGCGCTGCCCGCCGAGGCGCCGGTCACCACGCGCAGCTGCGCCGTGGGGCGGAGCTTCGCGGCCTCGCTGAAGAAATAGATGAAGCCGCTCTCCCACGTGCCCAGCGAAACGCCGCCTGAAACGGTGAGCCCCAACGGCCGCAGCTTCGCTTCGTCGCGAGGTTGCGCAACCGCTACGGGCTGCTCGACCTCCGCTGGTGGCGCCTCTTCTTGCGCGGCGATGACGAGAGCGGCGAGCAGCGCGGTGAACATGCGCGGCTCCATAGTCTGTTCTTCGTCAGGCGCTCACGTCGATCCACAGCGCGGCGCAGGGCTTTTCAGCGGCGAACGCCAGCGCACCCGGCGCCACGTGCAGCCCTTCACCTGCGGCCAGCGTCACCGTCGGGGTACGCAGCGCACCGTCGAGCGCCAGCAGGTACCCCGCGCGGCCGGCCGCGACCGACACCGGCGGCGCGTCACCCGCTTCGAGGTCGAACCACCAGACCTTCGCGTCGCAACGAAGAGGCATGCCCGCATCGCCGGCGATCAACTGGCGGCCCTTCTTCGAGAGGTCTCGCTGGAAGTACTCGGGTTCACCGCCGCGCGAGGTGGGCTCGAACCAGATCTGCAACATGCGCGTGGCCGAGTCGGTGTCGTTGCCTTCGGCGTGCACCATGCCGTCGCGCGCCGAGATGAGCTGCGCGCTGCGGGGCGGCATGGTCGCGCCGTGCGCCTGGTCACCGTGATGGCTCAACGTGCCGTCGAGCACGATGCTCAGGATCTCCATGTCGCGGTGCGGGTGGAGCGGAAAGCGCGAGCGCGGTGCGAACGTCGCGTCGGCCAACACCAACAGCGGGCCCTGCTGCTGCCCCTGACCCGCCGACGGACCGACGGTGGCCACGAAGTGATCTCTCAACGAGAGCCACGGCAGCGTGGTGGTCGGCAACGACGAGAGCGGGCGGTGACGGGTCTGGGCCATGGGTTCACTCCGGGCGGCGGGCTTGCAGGTCATCAGGGCCGCGGCGCTGCCGACGAGCACGGTGCGGCGTTCGAGCTTCATGACGCCAACGTAAACAGCTCTGCACCGGTTGACGACTGCGCGTAGACGCACGAATGATGTGCGTTCATGCACATTGATTGGAGCTCGCTGCAGACCGTTGAAGCGTTGGTTCGTCTCGGCACGGTGCAGGGCGCCGCGCAGGCGCTCGGGCTTCGGCACTCGTCGGTCTCGCGCCGCGTCGACGCGCTCGAGCGTTCGCTGGGCGTGCCGTTGTTCACCCGCGGGGCGCGGCTGGTTCCCACCGCCGTGGCGTTGGACATTTCAGCGCGGGCTGCGCACATGCTGCAGCACGCCCAGAGCGTCGAAGCGCTCGTCGCAGGTCAGCACCGCGCGCGTGAAGGTCGGGTCGTCGTCACCACCAGCGACGTGCTCGCCCCGTTGCTGTTCTCGGCCATCGCCGGGCTCGAGGCGCACCGCTTCGAGGTGCTCGTGGGTGACGACGTGAGCGCGCTCGCGCCCGGCGTCATCGACATGGCGCTGCGGCCGTCGCACGACCCGGGGAGCTCGCTGCAGGGTCGGCGGCTCGGCGCGCTGCGGCTCGGTGTGTACCGGACTCGAGGCGGCGCTTCGACGTGGGTTCAGCCCTCGCCGTCGCTGCGTGCGAAGGCGTCGATGCGGTGGTGGCGCGTGGTGCCCGAAGATGAAGGTCGCGTGGTCTGCAATTCGCTGTTGGCGATGCGCGACGCGTGCCTCGCGGGGCTGGGCAAAGCGGTGCTGCCGTCGTTCCTCGCGAGGGGGCAGCCGCGGCTCAAGCTGGAGCGCGAGCTGACGGAGGGTACGCCGGTGTGGCTGTTGTCGCCGTCGGTGCGCGGGGGCGACGCGGCGCTGCGGCGGTTGCGCGAGCGCCTCGCCACGGAGCTGAAGCGTTACGGTGCGTTCGTCTCGAACACCACGACGCGCGCGGCCGACGAAAAGAACAGCACGTAGAGCTTCGTGCGGCCGCCGTTGCGCGAGAAGCGCTGGGCGACGAACGACTGCTGGTAGACGACCTGCTGCGCTGCGGGAATGAGCGACTGCGCGGTGCCGAAGGCCGTCAGCTCGTTGCGGAGCGCGGTCTGGGTGACGGCGCCCAGGTCGACGAGATCTCCATACACCTCGCGCGCCCTCCAGCCGTTCAGCACGCGGGGAAAGTCGGCGTTGCGCATGATGTCCTGCATTCCATACGCGCGGTACGCAACCGTCTTGCCCGCCGGCAACTGCGCGGAGATGGCCGCGATGGCCGTCTCGAGCGCGGTGACGTCGTCAGGCGAGTTGAAGAACTGCACGGCGCGCCACGGGAGCTGGCAGCGCTTGACCGGGTAGTACGCGCCGCACGCTTCAGAGTCGACGACGCCGGGCGGCAGCGCGTCGAGGCACGCCTGCACCGGCGCCTGACACTCGAGCGAAGGCCACACCGCCTCGGGCGATTCGCGCGAGAGCTCCAGCGTCTTCACCGACATGCCCAGCGTGACCTTCTTGAGCTTCGGGCCGGTGCCCGTGGTGGCGACGAAAGACACCGGCTCGTTCACTTCGTCGGCCGCGGCGCGCAGCTGCTCGAAGCGCATGTCGACGTTCCACTCGGTGGCGTTGCGCCTGGCGACCGGGAGCGCTTCGCCGTCGAAGCTGGTGACGGTGAGCGGCGCGCCGCCCGAGGTCTTCACGATGGCGCGGTAGGTGAGCACGTCACCGACGGCGACGGCCAACACGTCGGGGCGCACCGAGAGGCTGGTGGTGCCCGTGGGGCTCGAGAAGCTCGGCGCGAACGTGAGCGACGCGGTGGCCGGCGCGACGTTGGCGTTGGTCGGGCGCACGTCGAGGAACACGCGCAGGCCGGCGGCGATGGAGTTGAACTCGGAGCTGCCGTCGAAGACGACCTCGAAGGTGCGCGCGGTGAGCACGTTCGCGCGGCCAAACGCGTCGTCGAACACGAAGCTGTTCACGCTCTGCAGGTTCTGGCTGGCGCGGCCGCGCAGCACGTACATGAGCCGGCCGTTGCGGACTTCAGGCGTCATCGCCGGGCGAACCCACACGGTCAGCGACGGCACCTGCGCCTTGAGCTCGCTCGCCAGCTCGTCGCCACCCTCGAAGAACTCTTCTTCGTCGTCGACGGAGCCCGCGAGGTTGGGGCCACAGCTGAACAGCACGAGACTCAGGACGAGCGCGCTTCGCATGAGCGACCACCTACATGTGCGCACTCGTGGCCACAAGGGTACGGCTGTTCAGTGTCGCGGTCAGGCGATGGTGATGACGCACTTGCCGCGCGTTCGACCCGTGCCCTGGTACGCGAGCGCATCGGGCACTTCGCTCAAGGCGTAGGTGCGGTCGATGACGGTCTTCACTTCGCCGCGCTCGAAGAACTTCGCGAGTTGGGTGAGCGCCTCGGGGCTGCTCTGGGCAGAGAAGAGCTTCACGCGCGGGCCGGGCAGCAGCGAGGCGACCAACGTCTTGAAGAGCCACGCCGTCGCGCCGACCGACGACAGGTAAAGCCCCGATGCCTTGAGCGCCTTGCGACAGCGCGAGATGGAGGCGCTCCCGACGAGATCGAAGATGACGTCGTAGTGCGCGACGGCCGCCGAGAAGTCTTCGCGCGCGTAGTCGATGACGTGCGTCGCTCCGAGTGAGCGCATGAGCTGCGCGTTGCGTGCGCTGCACACGGCGGTGACCTCAGCGCCTACCGCGCGGGCCATTTGCACCGCGTAGCTGCCGACGCCTCCCGAGGCGCCGTTGATGAGCACGCGCTGGCCTCGCTGCACGTTCGCCATGGCCTGCATCGCCGTGACTCCAGCGAGCGGCGCCGCTGCGGCTTCGACCCACGACAGGTTCTTCGGCTTGAGCGCGAGCTTCGCTTCGTCGACGCACACGTACTCGGCCCACGCCTGGGAAATTTCGCCGTACACCTCGTCGCCCACGTGCAGGTGCTTCACCGCTGTGCCCACGGCCTCCACGCGACCGGCGACGTCGAGCCCTGCGATGGGTTTGCTCGGCTTGAAGAGCCCCGACATGAAGCGCACCAGGAACGGCGTGCCGGTGAGCATGATCCAGTCGGCGCGGTTCACTGACGAGGCGTGAACGCTGAGCAGCACCTCGTTGTCCTTCGGGGTCGGGCGCTCGACCTCGCGCAGCTCGAGCACGTCGGGAGGCCCGTATGCGCGCTGAATGATGGCTTTCATGACGACAATCTGTGTGTGCGAAATCGCTCACGCAATGCGCAGAACTGCGTCCTTCGTGTGCAATTGTGCACAGCAATGGAATGGGACGATCTCCGCTACGTGCTCGCGATTTCGCGCGGCAAGACCTTGAGCGTCGCGGCCTCGAAGCTGGGCGTCAGTCACACCACCGTCGGTCGCCGGCTGCGCGCCATCGAGAAGCGCCTCGGCGTGCGCTTGTTCGACCAGAAGCCCGACGCGTTCACTGTCACGCCTTCAGGGCAGGACCTCGTCGAGGTCGCGGAGCGCGTCGAAGCGCAGGTGCTCTCGCTCGAAGGGCGCGTGCTCGGGCGTGACGAGCAGCTCGAAGGCAAGCTGCGCGTCTCGGCCATGGACCTGCTGTTTCGTCGACATCACCTCGACTTCGCGACGTTCTTGAAGCGCTACCCCGGCGTGGAACTCACGGTGACGGCGAGCGACGACCCGGTGTCGCTGACGAAGCGCGAGGCCGACGTCGCGCTGCGCTTGACGAACGAGCCGCCGGAGTACCTCGTGGGCCGCAAGCTCGCGCGCGTCGACTTCGCGGTCTACGGCAGCAAGCGGCTCGTGAAGAAGGCAGGGCCGAAGGCGACGTACGCCGACTTCCCGTGGCTCCACTGGGACGAGCGCCTCAACATGCGCTGGCTCGATGCGTGGCTCGCGAAGCACGCGCCGAAGGCCCGCGTCGCGATGCGCGTCGACATGAGCTCCCTCGTGATGCGCGAGGCCATCGTGGCGGGCATCGGGGTGCACTTTCTGGCGTGCTTCGAAGGTGACTCAGACCCGGCGTTGCAGCGCATCGGCCCGGTTCATCGCGAGTTCAGTCGCGACGTGTGGCTGCTCATGTTGCCGGAGCTGCGCAGCACGAGCCGGGTGCGCGCGTTCGTCTCGCACCTCGCAGAGAGTCGGGCTGGTCGCCCTTGACGTCGGCCAATCACGATCTATCTGTGGTGGCCGTCATGGCTCACTCGCTCGAAGAACTCGCTGCCATTGCTCGAGAGGTCCTCTCGCGAACGCTCTCCCGCGATGCTGCGGGCGAGTGGCGCTTTTCGTTTTCTACCGACACCCGCCCGCTGCGCATCGCGAAGCTTCGCCAGAGCGGTTTGTCGACGGCAGAGATCCTCGCGGAGTTCACGGAGCTCACGCCGGTCGCGGTGAAGGCCGCGCGCATCGTGTCGTACCTCCCTGCGGGTGACTTGCTCGCGCACGTCGACCAGCTGCGCGCGCCGGAGCATGACGAGCTCGTGCTGCGACTTCGCGAGCTGGCTGCGCTGCTTCACGCCGGCCGCGGTTGCTGTGTGCCGTAGGCTCGTCAGCTTCTTCTGCAGCAGCACGTCGAGTGCGCACACAAGGAGGTGTCCCGTGGATCTTCAGCCAAACGTTTTCCGGGGATGCTCTTTGACGTGCGCGGAGGCGCCGCTGCCGGTTTCGGCGTGACGGTTTCCTGTCGAGCGCGCGCTCACTGAGCGTTGTGCGTCTCGACCTTGTGCGCGGCCCCGTTCGGGCGGCGCCAACTGGAAAACCGTTTCTTCATGTCATCCAAGTCTCGAGCTGTTTCTTCCGAGGCGGCAGGCCACAGGCAGGCTCGTCTCGAACACATTCTTCTCGATGAATTGCAGTCTCTCATTGGCGACGAAGCGACTGATCCGTCGCTCCACGGCGTCAAAGTTCTCGCTGTTCACCTTTCACCAGACGGAGGCCACGCACGCATCGCGTACGCCGTCGCCGCGCTCCTGAGTCGTGAGCAGGAGGTCGGTGTTGCCAGCAAAGCGGGGCTGCTCCGGGCCACGGGGTTTCTACGGGCGCGCCTCGCGGAGCAGCTTCAGCTCAAGAAGTTGCCGAAGCTGTCCTTCACCTTCGTGGGCATCGCTCAGGTCGATGGGGGTGCTGCATGCCCCGAGTAGTTCTTCCTGACGTCGGTGTTCCCATTCATGTGTGGGGCCGCGTTGTTCCGGCGGGGGCGATGGCTCAGCTCGAGCGCATCGCGGCGCAGCCGTACGTGGTCGAGCACGTCGCGGCGATGCCCGACCTCCACGTCGCCAACGGTGTGGCGGTCGGCACCGTCTTCGCCACCGCAGACACCGTGGTCCCCATCGCGCTGGGTGGTGATCTCGGCTGTGGCATGAGCGCGGTGCGGTTCGACTACCCGGCCGCGCGGCTCTCGCGCCTTCATGAAGTGCTCGAGACGCTGTCGCGGCACATTCCGGTGGGTGACTTCACGCACCGCGGGAAGGGCGTGCCGGTTTCCGACGCGTTGCTGGCGACTCCGTTGTCGACCGGGGCGCTCGAACATGCGCGGGCGAGGTTGGCGCCCCGACATCTGGGGACGCTCGGTGGTGGCAACCACTTCATCGAGCTCGACCGTGATGGCGGCGGAGCTCTCTGGCTGCTGGTGCATTCGGGCTCGCGAGGGCTGGGCTCTGCCATCGCAGCACATCACCTGCGGGCAGCAGAGCAGGGCGCATACGGAGCGCTCCCCGGGCTTCGCTGCGACAGCGCGCAAGGGCATGCCTGCCTCGCCGACCTCGAGTGGGCGCTGCAGTTTGCGCGCGCCAACCGCGAGGCGTTGCTGGCGCGCGCGACGCAGGTGTTGAGTGAAGTGACGGGTGCGCAACCTGACGCCGCCAGTCGGCTCGACGTGCACCACAACTTCGTCCGCTTCGAAGAACACTTCGGGCGGAGGCTGCTCGTGCATCGCAAGGGCGCCATCGCTGCGCCGGCTGGTGAGCGTGCGCTGATTCCAGGCTCCATGGGCACGGCGTCGTACGTCGTCGAGGGGCGCGGCGAAGCGCAGTCGTTTCGTTCGGCGTCGCATGGCGCGGGTCGCGTGATGACGCGTCGTGAAGCGCGTGAGCAGATTCGCCCAGAGCGTTTTAC
The DNA here is from genome assembly GCA_035910535.1 of Archangium sp. Classification (GTDB taxonomy): domain Bacteria; phylum Myxococcota; class Myxococcia; order Myxococcales; family Myxococcaceae; genus Archangium_A. The sequence goes on from JAMHXF010000111.1 coordinate 334,348, forward strand.
GCAGAGCATGCGGCGCGTGGTGTTCGACCAACGTCGACGCGCGGCGCTGATTGAAGAAGCTCCGGCGGCGTATCGAGACATCGGTGAAGTGCTCGAAGACGAAGTCGATCTCGTGCGGCCGGTGGTGCGGCTGGAGCCGCTCGCGGTGCTCAAGGGGTAGGCGCGCTGCTCGACGTGGCGCGGCTACAATGGGCGCTGTGACCTACGAGCAGCTCCCTCAGCATTGGCGTGACTGGCTTTCGGCGCGCGTGACGAGCCAACTCGGGGCCGGTGCGTTTCCGGTCGATGGTGTCCGGCTTCGCTTCGAAGACGGCTCCGAGGCGAGCTTCAACTACGCCTTCTTCGTCGAGGACCGAGCACGGAAGGAGCTCGCCGTGTTTACGGAGCACTGCGGGTACCACGTGTTCCCGATGGCCTCGTTGGAGGCGGCGAAGTCCGGGCCCTGATGTGACGCGTCACTCTTTGCGAAGTGATTCACGCACTTCGGAGATTCGACGTTGAACCGCAGCGGAGCTCCTGGTCGTCATCGCATCGAGAACCGAGAGGGCTTCGTTCACTGAGCGCGGGAACTCAACCTCATCAAGAAGTCGCAACAGGACTTCGTCCGATGCGTCGCGGAGACGAGCGTACGCCCGTCTCAAACCGCCGCTGCGCACCATGGCCTCGATTGCCCGGTGTCTGACGTCGAGGTGTTCATCGGTGACTCGTCTCGCGAGCGCCTCGTCAACTTCCGCCCAGCGAAAGTGCGACAACAGCGCGGTTGCAACCTTGCGAACCTGCGTGTTCGACGCGTTCGTAAATGGCAGGAGTTTCCTGGCGGGAATCCGTCCGTTGGCACGCTCCAATGCCGTGTCCAGTTTCGACAAGGCGCTCGCAACGTCGGTTGCCGACCCGCCGCTCCGCGCCTCGGCAAGGTGTCTGCTGAACGCACCACGAACACGGCGCATCAGGTCGCGTGAACCCGCCGGAAGGCAGGCGACGCACAGACAGTCGAACCGCTGCGCACCTTCAGGAGCCTCAGTCCAGCCGACGAGTTGCGTGACCTCTCGTATCCCTGCGACCTCGCTGCGAGCGATCGCTCGGGGAACGACTAACTCTTGCCCGAGGGGTGAAGCCGCGAGCTGTTTGATGGCCTCGCCGAGCGGGAGCAGTACATGCGCCTCGTTGTATCGCCCGACCCACACGGGCTCCTCACTCGGCAGCCGGCAATGAACCACGACCAGCCGCTCATCGTGCCAACGCCTGAGCTCTCGCAGCCATTGGTGGGAGACAGAGAAGTCGCGGAGCTGGGGCATGGCGAAGACTGCCTTGTTCAACTCAACGAGGCGGTTCCCCGGCCCCAGGACGGTTGTCTTTTCGCCTCGAAGTCCGACCCGGCCGATGCTTCGTGCCCGCGATGCTCTTGCGAGGTGAATGATTCGCGGCATGACGCGACTTTGCCAGCAAGCAAAGGGCCTGCGATTTCTCGCAGACCCTTCAGTTGCTCCGCTCTGAACCAACCGTTTTCGAAACCCTGAGTTTGGTGGAGGCTGACTCGGAGAAGTGGGCGCAGCAGTCAGTTGGTTCTCGGACCATGTCGCGAGGCCAGTGCTTGCGCAGCATGCGGCCGCCGAAGGAGAAAATAGGTTTGGGTACGCGCCTCGTCAGACCGCACCACACACAGACGAGTCTCTCTCCGAGTTAGCGCGCGACCTCGACGGCGAGGTGCTGATTGAAGCCGGCGACCCACTCGTCGACGTACCCACGTGGGTTGCTCACCACTCGGGTCCCGTTGATGCGCTCGTCGAACGCGAAGTGCGTGTGCCCGAAGACCCACGCGTCGACCTTCGTGCCCATGAGGTTCTCGAGGTCGCTCGCGTAGGCACCGAGGAACGGCGTTGACGCGTCCTCCGGCTTGCACCCGCGGAGCGTCGGTGCGTGATGCGTCACGACCACCGTCGGGCCCGCGTGCGGCTGCTCGAGTTGGCCAGCAAGCCAGGCTCGAGCCCGCGCGTGCCACTTGAGCGTGTCGCTCGGTCGCAGCCGGCTGAACGCTGGCGACACGCGGATCCGCTTGTAGTCGGACATGCCGGCACGGGCGTGCTCCATGGCGACTGGCGGCTCGACCGTGCCGCTGCCACGCCAGTCGGTCCAAAGGCTGGCGCCGAGGAAGCGGGTGCCACCGATGTCGACCGAGTCGCAGTCGAGGACGTGAACGTTGCTGCCGAGCGCGGCCTCCTTGAGCTTCTCGGTGAGACGGGGAATCACGCCGCCGTAGTACTCGTGGTTTCCCGGCACGTAGACGACGGGGCAGGGGAAGCGCTTCGCGAAGGCCACGCCGCGGCCCTTCACATCGATGTCGCCGGCGAGCACGACTACGTCCACGTCGTCGCTCGCGGGTGGTTCGAAGGGCCCGAACTCGAGGTGGAGGTCTGAGTAGACGCGAATTCGCATGGGGTCGTGGTGAGACGGCCTCAACACATCGCGCTGACGCCGTTCTTCGTTTTCTCGCGACCTTCAGCGTCGGCCAAGGCGGCCTTCGAACCGCTCGTGATTCCAGCGCCCCGGTGTTTAGCATTTAGCAGATCGACGCGCTGGTGAGGGACCGTGCCGAGTTCACATGCGGGTGCGACACGACGATCGGCGTTGATGTCGAGCGAAACGCGTACGGCGAGGTGGAGGGTCACGAGCTGTCGATCACCACGGCTGAGGCTGAGCGCGAGTACGACGAGAGCGGCTACCTGAAGGAGCCTGATCGTGAACCGCCGGAGCCCAAGGAGCCTCAGTTTCGTTGCTGATGCATGCTGATGTGTTGGGGAGCCGCTCGTTCGCGGTCAGGGCGCAGTCGCTCCTTGCACTGTTGCGGCGGGGACCGTTCGCACGGTGTCGGTACGAACCCACGCCGGAAGGGCCGTGAAGGCGGGGTCTACGGACCGGGTCGGAGCGAGTTCGCCGATCACCCAGCTGAGGGGCATCAGCCCCCAGCGCGCCGCCTTGCCGAACGGGATGGCACCGTACGCCGCGTAGCCCTCAAGCAAGTCGTACTCAGTTCCAGGCTGGTGCACCGAAAAGGCCGGCGGGGGCGGGAAGCGTGGGCCGAACGACGTGCTGAGATGGCACCGCTCGAACAGGAAACGGAGCTCGCCATCCCGGAGGCGCGCATTGTCATCGGGCAGCAGGACTTCTGCGGCGTCCGGGATGCGCACCAGAAACTCCGAGTGGCAGAAGCGCTGGGTGAACTCTCGCTTGTAGGTTGGCTCGTCGAAGAACCACCGCCAGCCGATCTTCGAGACGTCGACTTCACGTGCCCCCACCCGGGCGGGCTCGAGCTTCCAGGTGCCGCTCTCGTCCGATACGTGCTCGCCGCGGAGGTGCTTCTGCACGAACTCGAGCATCCCCAAGGCGTGGGACTGGAGCGCGGGCGACTGGAGGTGCTCGCCCTGAATCCAGTGGCGCGCGTACACCTCGATGCTGTCGAGCGGGCTGTCTCGAATTGGTCCGCGCCGGTCACGCCCGAACCATCCGGCGCCGACGAATTCGAAGTCGAGGAAGTCGCAGAGCATCGCGCTGAGCCAGGCGACAGCCTCCGCGCGCACGTACGGCGCGCCGTGCTGAACGCGCCCGAGGAGGCGACCGAGCAGCTCGCCGCAGGTTGGCGTCTGAAGCTGAAGCCCCGTGAAGGTGTGCTTGCAGACGACGACGTCTGGTGGCGACCACACGACGCGTGGCCCGGTGCGCGTGAGCAGTTCGCGCGAATCGTTGTTGGGCGTCTTTCCCGTGCGCGCCATGGGGCCCTCTCCCTACCTTGAAAGACAGAGACGCGAATAGACGCCCCCACATCTTGGGCCATCGATTCGCGAAGGTGCTGCGACGCTGATGCGCGCCAACGAATCTCCGGAAGTCAGGGTGCAGAGACGGCGCGGGGTGCGCAATGGCGCGCGCCGCGCATGGAACCCGCACTCCGAACTTTGAGTGCACGCACATCGTCGCCACCGCACGCGTCATCGTGAAGTCGATCAACAAGGACGGCTCGATCAGCCGTATGGCGCTGACGCCGAGCGCCTGGCGCCTCAACGCATTCGCCGATGAAGCCGCCGCATGCGCACGCCGCGCCGAGCTCGAGGCGATGAACCCCGGGCACCGCTACGCGGTGGTGGCACTGTGAAGAACGCGGGGAGCGTCGCGATGACGAAGAGAGTGCGCCTGGTCGAGAGCCGCTACGGGACGCCCGAACCGCAGATCGCGCTCCGCTTCCCCACGGGCACCAGCTACCTCGTCGTGAAGGCCGCGCTGCACAAGCTCGCCGCCGAGGCGAGCGCTGGTGCGTGAACACCGAGGACTTCAACGAGAGCGGGCGCGTGTTCCTCGAACTTCACCCCACCAGCTTCGTGAGCAGCGCCATCCCGCGCGCGGCCTCTGCGGGGGATCTGCCGGCCGCGCAAGTAGTGGATTCTGTTCATGGCGCTCGGCCGGTATGATGGGTCGCCTCGCGAGTGAGAGTGGGGCACCACCCATGAGCGAAGCCGCCACCTACTGGTTCTCTCCCGCGCCCAGCGAGGTCACGTCCTCACGGCTTTCGCTCGACTTCGATTTGCGCGCGGCGGACTTGTTCTTCCGCGAACTCGTGGTGCCGGAGTTGGGGCTCATCTGGTTCGCGCGGCAGCTCTCATGGCCCCTGGCAGCGCTGGCGCTCCACGAAGAGCTGGCGAGCCACGGATCGAACGCGCCGAAGCCCACCGCCATCTGCCACGGCATCGAGGCGCTGGCGTGCAAGCTGGAGTACGAAGCCAACTCCGACCGCGAGACCCGTTCACGTCGTATTCTCGGGACCCGGGCGTTTGGTCGTGAAGACGGCCAGGAGATGTGGTCGTTCCGCAGGCTTCGCCTGGCGTCGCACTACGTGCGGAACACCCATCGTCAGGCCGCAACTCGAGCGGTTCGCGTCGATGGTGGGCTCGGCTTCGCACGTGGCTCCCGCTTCGATCTCCTCGAGTTGGAGCCGGTTGGGCGCGCCCTCGCGAACGCATTCCTCAACCAGAACGTCGGCCAAGGAGGCACGACGCTGCGGAAGTGGATCGTGGGCTGGCTCCGCGACGAGAAGAAGCTGCCCTCGTCGCGTGCGAGCTTCCGCACGGCGCTCTCACCCGAACACGCCACCGACGATGAGCGCGCCCTCGTCCGCTCGCGGCTCCTCGGGACCTCGACCCCTGCGAGCGAGAAGCGGCAACGGTTGGCGCAAGCGGTGGGGCGCGCGGTCGCGATGCCGGACATCGAGGAAGCTGTCGTTGTGCGGCTGCGAAACGGTGGCCACCGAGAGCAGGCGAATCAGGTTGTCGCCGCGCGCGCGTTCGGCGCTGTGCTCGACCGTGCCCGCGACGCGGTGGCGAGCTTGACCCGTGCGGTCGAGCCTGCGCGCGGAGGAGCGAAAGTTCCGACCCTGGTGGCGGACTCGGGCATCAAGCGCGCGCTCAAGGACCTGCGCTCGGCCACGAAGAGCTATGTGGAGAGAGCGAACGTGGCTGGCGTGAACGAGCCAACGAGCCGCGCGTTCGCCGACGCGGTGGCAGCCGCCGATGACGCCGAGACAATCCGGCTCGTCGTTCAGCGTGCTGGCGAGGTGCTCGGGCTCGCCGATAGCTCGGTGGTTCGCGGAGCCCTGTTCCGCGTCGTCGACGGCGCCGACGAGGCCAGCGACCTCGAGGACGGCGCAGCGAGCATCGAGCCTGATCGCACAGGGCGAACGTTCCGCATCGCCAATCTGCACGCGCTCCTGCGTGACGTCGACCAGCGAGGTGCGCGATGAGCGCCGAGACGCTGCTCGATATCTTCGTCTCGCCCGAAGGGATGGTTGGGCACAGCGCGGCTCTCATCTCTATGACCGGCTCCGAGGACTTCCTCGAGGACGCCATGCAGCGGTTCACTGGCCTTCGTCCTCGACAGCGCGCCGAACTCGGGAATGTTCTCGTGTACCTGATGCTCGACGGACACGCGTCGTCGTCGCGGAAGGAGGTCTTTCCGCCAGGGCGTATCCCCGGGCTTCACGAGCTCCAGCCGCGCGAGGTCGACGCTGGCTCGCTCCTGCACGCGAAAGTCGCGCTGCTCGCGTTCGCCCCAAACCGGACCGGGGCTCCGATCCATCTTCGCCTCGCGGTGCTCACCGCCAACTTCACGTACACTTCCGCCCGGCAGCAGCTGGAGCTGGTCTGGATCGTCGATGTGCCGCTCGACGGCACGGCGCGCCCCGAAGACCGCGCCGACGCTGTCGCGGCGGGCGCGTTCGTGGACACGCTGCTGACCCAACGCTTCCACCGTGACGAGCAGAGCCTCGCGCCGAAGGAGCGCAAGCTCACTGCTCGGCTCGATGTCCTCCTCACGGCGGCTTCGTCCCTCGCGACAAATCGCAAGCCCCGCTTCATCCACTCTCTGGACCGGCCGCTCTACGACCAGATCCGAGAGCGCTTCCGCAGTGCCATCGACAAGCCGAGGAACCTTCTCCTCTGCGGCTCCGGCTTCTACGAAGAGCCATCGGGCAAAGCGCGCAAGCCTGCCGTCTTTGGCAAGCTCGAAGACCTCGGGGTGTTCACGCCGAAGCCCTACCGGGTGGCACTCGTGGAGCCCGGCGAGGCAGGCGCGGTCGCCGACTGGGCGCGTGAAGGAGACACGGACGGCTGGGAGATCCTTCGGCCCTATGACTCCCTTGACCACGCCCGGCGGCTCCACGCGAAGTTCGTGTACGCGGGCTATCTTCGCGACGGCTACGCAAGCAACGGCTGGCTCTACCTCGGCTCCGGCAACCTCTCGCGCAGAGGCATCCTCTCGCACGGCGGCATGCGCGGGGGGAACGTGGAGACCGGCGTCGTCTTCGAGGTTCCCGAGCGCTTCGGCCCAGAAGACCTCGAGCGCTGGCTGTTCTGGACGCAGGAACACGCCGAGGTTGTCGGTGAAGACGAGTGGGCCGTTGGTCAGGTCGGCGACGCGCCGGACGCGCAGCCCATCTTGCTGGCGCCGCCGATCCTCTCCGCGACCATTGAGACGACGCCGACCCGCCATCTCCGTCTGCTCTGGCGCGAAGACGCTGTGACAGCGCGTGCGAGTATCTCGTGGATCGGGCGCGACTGGTTCGAGGTGCAGCGAGCCGACGAGAGCCCGCTTGAGAACGAGGAGAACCCGACTGCGCTCCACGTGCGTGACGAGAGTGACCGCAAGTGGGTCGTTCCTGTTGTCGACGCGGCCGGTCGAGTCGGATGGCAGCCGCCGCGCTTCGACTCCTACGCGGACGCGCTCGCCGCGCTCCTCGACTTCCCGATCCGCCCGGCAGAAGCCACGGACGACGACGATCGCGATGGCGGTGACGACGGCAGGTCCAAGGGGTCTGGCGTTGGTGAGGCGATCAAGCAGGAGAAGAGCTACGGCCTCCACGCGGCGGCCGAGCTTGTCGAGAAGGTAGCCGCGCTACAGGCGGCGCTGCCCGAGTCGATGATCGATGACTGGATCGACCACCTCGATCGGATGTTCCGCGCCTCGTTCCCGGAGACGCTCATCGCGACCTGGCGTGCGCATCGCCTCGACGTCTTCGCGCACCTTCGGGAGCCAGAGCTCCGCTCGCCGCACCTGACCGACAAGCAGCGAGCCCGGTACTTCGAGGTGCTCGACGGCGCCGCTCGCGCATGGGGGCTGCGGTGAGCTTCTCGTGGGCGCGCGCGGCAGCCGCGCTTCGGAGGCTCGTCGGGGAGGACGCAGCCAAGCCTCGTGAGGAGCAGCATCTCGACGAGGGGCAGCGAGCCTCGCTCACGTGGATGGCCGAGCGCCTGCCGCAGAGCGGTGTCGTGCTCGCCGATGAGGTCGGAACCGGCAAGACCCGCATCGCGTGCGCTGTGGTTCACGCGGTGTTGGAGGCTGGTGGGCGTGCAGCCGTCGTCGTCCCTCATGGCCTCATGCACCAGTGGACTGCGGAGTCTCGCAAGCTCCGCGCGAACAGCCCTGCACCGAAGGAGCTGACGACGTTCACGGAGTTCCTGCGCGAGGTCTCACCGAACGAGGCGTCGTGGAAGGACTTCAGCCCGCGTCCCGACGAGTCCGAGTGGTGGCTCATCTCTCACGGGTTCCGCGCGCCCTTGGTCCGCAGCAATTCTCACGTCTGGCGCGCAGCGCTGCCGGCGTTCGTCGAGCTTCATCTTGCGTCGCGTGCCGATCGCCAAGACGGACGCACGCGAATCGGCAAGCTGCAACGCGAGATCCAGAACGAGCGGGCCTCGTACTGGAGCGGGATGGCTCGGATCGCGAGCGAGGTCGCCCCGCGCGTTCGTGGACGGCGAGACCTGCGCAAGCGAATGGAAGCGCTACCGCCGCTCAACGTATCGAGCTGGAACAACGACGCGCTCCTCGCGCAGTTCGGCAATGGCGGCGACGGGCGCCCGCTGACCGAGGAGCTGCTCGCGCTCTGGCTAGGCGAGTTCGACCTGCTCGTCATCGACGAAGCGCACAAGAGCCGAGGCGAAGTAGACGTTGAGGATACGGCGCTGGGCGCAGCTTCGGGCACGGTGTTGGCGCGCCTAGAGCACGTCTCATAACCGTGCTCGGAGCGATCGACGGGAAGAGCGAGGTTTGATCTACCGTCGCAATGCTGCTGACCGAAGAGCAGTGGCTCGTCATCGAGCCGCTGATTCCTGAAGGCGAGAGGCGTCCACCCGGGAAACGCGGAGGACGACCATGGGCCTCAGCGCGGCAGGTTGTCGACGGAGTGCTGTGGGTGC
>JAMHXF010000112.1:0-109374 GCA_035910535.1 Archangium sp.
GGTCGCAGTTCCGCCGCCGGTCGCAGTTCCGCCGCCGGTCGCAGTTCCGCCGCCGGTCGCAGTTCCGCCGCCGGTCGCAGCGCCGCCGCCGCTCCCGGCGTCGCTTCCCCGTTCCTCGACGCACGACCACAAACACAGCACCGCGATGGCGACCCCGAGTTGCTTCATGGCGCGGGAGCGTAAGCCGACTCGCTTCCCCAGCCCTGTGGTTTGACTTTGGCCAAGCGACCAAACTAGACCTTTGGTCATATGGCCAAGACGACGGCTCGTCCGAAACCGCTCCCTCCCGCCGACACCGACGAGCGCGCGCTGCTCGCCGCCGGAAAGCTGTTCCGTGAAAAAGGGTTCTCCGCGACCACCGTGCGCGAAATCGCATCGGCCGCCGACATGCTCCCCGGGAGCCTCCACTACCGCTTCGCCAGCAAGGACGACCTCCTCGTCGCCTTGATGAAGCGCGGAGTCGAGCGCGCCATCGCCGCCGTCAAGCTCGCGATCCACTCCGAGAGAGACCCCATCGAGCGGCTGCGCCTCGGCCTCCGCGCGCACCTCGAGCTCCTCTGCAACGGAGACGACTCGCTCTACGTGCTCCTCTTCGACTGGCGCTCACTGACCTCGGGTGTGCGTGCCGGCGTCGAACGTGAACGAAGAAAGCTCGAGGCCTTCTGGGACGGGCTGCTCCTCGAAGCCCACGCCACGGGCCGTGCGCGGCCGCTCCTCGACATCGAGCTCGTGCGGCACTTCGGGTTCGGCGCCATCAACTGGGTCGCGACCTGGTACCGACCGACCGCCGGCCGAAAACCCGCTGACATCGCCGACATGTTCTGGAGCTTCTTCTCCTACGGCCTGCTGCACGAAGCATCGCGCCCGAAGGATCTCGATACGCACTTCGCGAAACTGCTGGCCACCACGCTGCGAGAGGAGCGCTGAAATGTCGACGTTCTCGAACCTGATGCAGACGCTGCCGTTGGTCCGCGACGCGAGCGCGAGCGGAAATCTCTCGGTGCTCAAGTCACTGCTCGGCCCGGCGTGGCGCGGCATGGTGCAGCAGGCCGGCAAGTCGTCTCCGGTGACGAAGGTGCCCGCCACGTACGAGACGCACTTCGACTGGCAGTACTTGCGCAATCGCCCGCAGCTCGCGCGCCTCTTCGACGCCGCGAAGGACTCACAGTGGCACCCGCAACGTGATCTCGACTGGGCGCAGAACGTCGACCCACACAGCGACGAAAAGCCGCTGCTCCCGTGGGAATTTCTACCGGTTCACGGGCTCAAGCAGTTCGGTCGCGCGACGCCGAAAGAGCGCGCCGAACAACGCCAGGGCATCGCGGCGTGGTTGCTCTCGCAGTTCCTCCACGGAGAGCAGGGCGCGCTCTTCGCGGCGTGTCAGGTGACCGAGGCGGTGCCGTGGCTCGACGGCAAGCTGTACGGCTCCACGCAGGTGATGGACGAAGGCCGCCACGTCGAGGTCTTCCACGGCTACCTGACGCAGAAGCTGCAGAAGAAATACGACATCAACGACAACCTCTACGTCGTCATCGACGCGCTGATGAGCGACTCCCGGTGGGACATGAAGTTCCTCGGCATGCAGATCATGGTCGAGGGGCTCGCGCTCGGCGCGTTCGGCATGATTCAGCAGCAGACCTCCGAGCCGCTGCTCAAGCAGCTGCTCAAGTACGTCATCACCGACGAAGCGCGGCACGTTCACTATGGCGTACTCGCGCTCTCGGAGTACCTCGGTCAGCTCACCGAGCGTGAACGCCGCGAACGTGAAGACTGGGCCTTCGAGGTGTCCCTGTTCTTGAAGAACCGCTTCTACGCGCACGAGTTCTACGACGAGTACTACGGCCACTCGATGTCGCGCGCGCAGTGGAACGAGCTCGTCGGCAAGTCGGAGATGATGCGCATGTTCCGCCGCACCATGTTCAAGCGCGTGATCCCCAACCTGAAGAAGTTGGGGTTGCTGAGCGACCGAATTCGCCACCGCTACGACGCGCTCGGGTTGCTCGACTTCGAGCACGGCCGCGCCGCGACGGAGCTCACCGCGAAAGATCTGATCGACGATCGCGACTGAGTGAAGGTAGCCAGACGTGTGCGAGGCAAAGAACCCCGCCGCTGCGATTCTCGACACGTCATCATCGCGCGACATGCGCGCCGCCCTGTTGATGGTGTTGGTGTCGTTGCCGTCCGTCTCGTTCGCTGACTGTCCACAACCCGAAGGCGCGAAGCCCGGCTCGACGGCCACGAAGCCCGACGCCGAGCGGCTCAAGTTCCTCTCGCAACACTTCGAGGCGGAGTCTGCAGCCGCGACGCGATGGACGATGGGCTGGGGCGCGGCGTACGGCGTGTTCACCATCACGCAGTTGGCGATCGCTCCGTTGTTCCCCGAGCACGAGCGCCTCGACTGGTACTGGGGCGCGTTCTCGACGGCGGTCGGCGTGGCGTTTTCGATCATCGACCCGTTGGAGGTGCTCTACGGCGGCCCCGTCTTCGCGAAGCGCGCGGCGACGGTGCAGCCCGACGAGACCTGCGCGTTGATCGCCGAAGGTGAACGCATGCTCGTCGAAGGCGCAGCGCACGAAGTGAGCGGCATGCGTTGGTACGTGCACCTCGCGAACGTGCTCTTCAACGCGGGCATCGGCCTGGTGCTGGGCCTCGCGCACAACCGCTGGGTGTCCGGAGCGATCAACGCGGCCGTCGGCGTGGCCATCGGCGAGGCCACCATCTTCACCTCGCCGCAGGGGTTGATCTCCGCGCTCGACGAATACCGAACCGGCACCGGCGCGACGAAGGTCTCGTTTCACGTCGTGCCGAGCGCAGGCCCGGGGCTCGGCGTCATGCTCCGCTTCTGAAGCACCACGTCGCGTCATTTTCTCGTCAGCTTCGTGGGACCCGAGAACATGATGCGCGAATGCGAACGCTGGTCACCGTGGTGCTGCTGGGCGCGTTGGTCGCGCAGGCCGACTGCCCGAAGCCCGAGTCGGTCGGCGCGCGTGGCATCGCGCAGCAAGACGACGCGGCGCGGCTCCGCTTCCTGGCCCAGCGCTTGAGTCGCGACTCGGCGGCGGCGTATCGGCGCACGTTCGTGTTCGGCGGCGGGCTGTCGGTGTTGGCGATTGGTCAACTCGCGGCGGCGCCGCTCTTCCCCGAGGCAGATCGGCCCGTCATGTACTGGGGCGCGCTCAGCTCGATGGTGGGCGTTGGCTCGGTGTTGTTCAACCCGCTCGAGGTGCTCTACGCCGGCCCCGAGTTCGCGCGTCGCGCCGAGGCCGCCACCCCCGAGCAGACCTGCGCGTTGATCGCCGAAGGTGAGCGCATGCTCTTCGAGGGCGCCGAACAGGAGCTCGGCGCGCGCCGTTGGTACATGCACCTCGCCAACGTGGCCTTCAACATCGGCATCGGCATGATTCTGGGCTTCGGTCACAACCGCTGGGTGAACGCTGCGGTGAACGGCGCCGTCGGCATCGCGGTCGGCGAGCTGATGCTCTTCACGATTCCCACCGGGCTCGTGTCAGGCCGCGACGAGTACCGCGGCGGCGCGCATGCCGTTTCGCTCCACGTCGTGCCGACCGCGGGCCCCGGCCTCGGCGTGCTGATGACGTTCTGAAGCGTCAGCGCCGCGAGAGGAACTTCTCTACGCCCTTCGCCTGCGCGACCATGTTCGGCTTGATGGAGCCGACGAGGAACGACTCGATCGCCGGGCTCACCGTGCCTGACAACAAGCGCGGCACGCCTTTGACCTTGCCGGCGTCGACCTTCAATTCGCCGGAGATGGTGATGCGCGTCGATGCGCCTGCTTCGGTGAACGTGGTGACGCCGCGCGCGTCGACAGCGTCTTTGAAGGCCGGCACCACGACCTGCCATTCACACGTGAAGCGCGTGGTGTCCCACTTCGCGATGTCGTCCCACTCCATCAACTCGGCCGAGAGGAACTTGCGCACGACTGCGGGTATTTCGCCGCCGCCCTTCCAGCGATTGACGAGCTTCACCACGTCGCCTTCGTCGACGCGCGAGGTGACGGTGATGGCGCGCACGTTGGTGAGGTACGGCACCAGCTCGCTCATGTGATCCCGGTACGTGGTGAAGACGACCTCGCGGGGAAAGGGCAGGGCGGCGCTGACGTCGAGCTTCACAGGTGCACTCCAAAGGCGGGCGGGGTGAAGACGAAGGTCGGCGCGAAGGCGGGGCCCGTGACCTCGCCACCGTCGATCAACTTCTCGTGGGTCACGGACGCGGCGACGCGGAGCCCGGGCAGCGCTGAAAACGGCCGCACGTCAGTCGTCCCATTCGACCTGTTTGCGCGAGCCCTTCTTCGGCGCGTCTTCGTCGTCGTCAGTTGAGCGGCTCTTCTTCTTCGCCTTCGGCGCCGGCTTCTCGTCTTCCTCGTCGTCGTCGTCCGACTCGTCCTGCTCTTCTTCGGGCTGCCCGCGGCGCTTCTTGCGCTTCTTTTCTTCTTTCGCGTTGGCCTCTTCTTCTTCCTCCTCGTCTTGCGTCAGCTCGCGGCGCGGCGACTGCACGCCAATGGAGAAGCCGGGGAAGATCGCCCAGCCGAAGCCGCCGCTGGCGCTCTGGGTGGTGGTGTCGGCGCCGGTGTTGACGGTGCGGTTCTGGCCGACGCCCGGGTACAGCGCGACGGCGATCTCCGGCCGCAGGTGCACGAAGCCCAGCGTGATGTCGAAGCCCAGGTTGATGCTGATCTGATGGCCGGTGGTGGAGTGGATGATGTCCTGCTCAACGCTCGCGTTGCCGGTGCCGATGCGCGACTTGCTGAAGTTGCGGTTGAAGATGAAGTCGTAGCCGACGCCGCCGTACACGCCGCTCTTGTGTGACGCGAAGGCGCGCAAGCCGCCCAGAAACGTGAAGCTCGTATTCGTGGTGGGCGCGCCCGGTTGCTGCACGCCATCTTGCCCGTAGACGTTGGTGGCGATGCTGTTCGACGCGTAGCCGAAGGCCACCTGCGGCATGAGCGCGAAGTGCGCCGTCTTCGATCTGTTCACCGTCCACTTCAGGCCGGGCTGAACGCCGGCCGACGAGCCGTGCACGTTGAAGGCGACGTTCTCGTTGAAGCCGTACTGCAGGTTCGCTTCGAAGCTCGGCAGCACGAAGCCCTTGCTGGCCTCTTCGGTCTGAATGGGATCGTTGATGTCGTTGCGCGCTTCGTATTTCGGGTTCGTCTGCTCGGCGTAGAGCACGCCGGTGTACACGGAGACGTCAGTCGCGCCACGCCCGACGGGGGCCGCCATCTGGCCCAGCACCATCGAGCGGGGAACGATGCAGCCGGAGGTCAACACGGCGACACAGCACAGCCAGGTTCGCATGCGCGGCATGGTACAAGCTCGCGCGCCAATGACACGGAGAACCGAAGACAGTCCGCTCGAGCCCTCCGTCGCGACCGATGAGCAACGCCTCGAGGCGAGTCTGCGCCCACAACGCTTCGACGAGTACGTCGGTCAGGGGCGCGTCGTCGAGAAGTTGAAGGTCTACGTGAAGGCCGCGCAGCAGCGTGGTGAGGCGTTGGATCATTGCTTGTTCAGCGGGCCTCCGGGTCTGGGCAAGACGTCGCTGGCGCACATCATCGCCACCGAGCTCGGCGCGAGCCTGCACGTCACGTCGGGGCCGGCGCTCGAGAAGAAGGGCGATCTCGCGGGGCTGCTGACGAGCCTCGCGCCGCGCGACGTGCTCTTCATTGACGAGATCCACCGGCTGCCCGCTGCCATCGAGGAGTACCTCTACCCGGCGATGGAAGACTTCCGGCTCGACGTCACCATCGATTCAGGGCCGGCCGCGCGCGCGATGAAGATCGAGCTGCCGCCGTTCACGCTCATCGGCGCGACGACGCGCACCGGGCTGCTCACCTCCCCGCTGCGAGATCGGTTTCAGATTCAGGAGCGCCTCGAGTTCTACACGCCGACCGAGCTGCAGAAGATCGTCACCCGCTCGGCGCGCATTCTCGGCGTGCAGTTGCAGAAAGAAGGCGCTGAAGAGATCTCGTCACGTGCGCGCGGCACGCCCCGCATCGCCAACCGGTTGTTGCGCCGGCTGCGTGACTTCGCCGAAGTCGAAGGGCAGGGCGTGGTGACGCGCGGGCTCGCCGACAGCGCGCTCCAGCGCCTCGACATCGACGCCAGCGGCCTCGATCACATGGACCGCCGCATTCTGCTGACCATCATCGAGAAGTTCGGGGGCGGCCCGGTAGGCGTCGAGACCATCGCCGCGGCCGTCGGCGAAGAGCGCGACACCATCGAAGACGTGTACGAGCCGTACCTTCTGCAAGAAGGCTTTCTGCACCGCACGCCGCGGGGCCGCATGGTCACGCTCCACGCGTACGAGTACTTCGGAAAAGTGGCGCCGCGCCGCGACTCACAGGGCGACCTTTTCTAGAGATCGAGACACAGGTGTCATGGCTGGCAACCTGTGGAAAATGCGTCACATTTGTCAGAACGACGAAAAGCTGAAGTGGTGCATCGAGGCTCCACTCAGTAATTCCGCAGGGTTTTTACTTCTGAACTGCGCGTTTCGTGGCATATGCGTTGCTCAATGCGCCGCATCGCGTCGGAACATTTCCGACAAGAGGAGGGCGACAACGCCATGGCCGGTGACTTCGAACAACGCACGCTGCAGAGGACGGTGGTGGTCGAGGGTGTGGGTCTGCACAGCGGTACGAAGGTCACCCTCCGCCTGGTTCCAGCCCCTGCCAATCACGGTCTCGCTTTCGTTCGCACCGACCTCGCCGATCGCCCGGTCATCCCGGTTCGCTCGGAGCTGGTGACGGACACGGCGCTCGCGACCACGTTGAGCATCGGCTCGGCGAAGGTGGCGACGGTCGAGCACCTGCTGGCGGCGGTGTCTGGCCTCGGCGTCGACAACCTGCGCATGGAGCTCGACGGCCCGGAGCTCCCCATCATGGACGGCAGCGCGGCTCCTTTCGCGCAGCGCATGATCGAGGCGGGCTTCCGCAGTCAGGGCGAGCCCAAGAACTTCATCGTCATCAAGAAGACGGTCTCGGTGGTCTCGGGCGACAAGGTGGCGACGTTCTCTCCGTCGCGCCGCTTCCGCATTGACTGCACCATCGACTTCAAACACCCGCTCATCAGCGATCAGCAGTTCACGATGGAGCTGAGCGATCAGACCCAGTTCATGCGTGAGATCGCGCGTGCGCGCACGTTCGGGTTCCTGCGCGACGTCGACAAGATGCGCTCGATGGGCCTGGCGCGTGGTGGCTCGCTCGACAACGCGGTCGTCGTCGACGATTTCTCGATTCTGAACCCTGAAGGCCTGCGCTACCCCGACGAGTTCGTGCGCCACAAGCTGCTCGACGCCATCGGTGACATCGCGCTGCTCGGCCGCCCGGTGCTCGGCGCGCTCACGGTCTACAAGACGGGTCACGCGCTGAACCAGAAGCTGGTCGCGAAGGTTCTGTCGGACCCTTCGAACTACGAGGTGGTGCCTGCGCGGCTGCGCGACGTCGTCTCGGGTGAGTTGATCCTCGACGAGGTTGCGCAGGTGCTGGCGCCTTCGGCTGCGTGACGCGGCTCGCGGGCCTCGCGCTCGCGATGTTCTGCGCGTCGTGTCGCTGTGGTGCTCCTGAGCTCGAGCGCGTTCCCGCGTTCATTCGCGTCGAGCCCACGCAGATCGACTTCGGCCGCGTCTTCGTCGGCAGCGCTTCGGCGCGCGGCGTGGAGGTCGTCAACGAGGGCAAGGCGCCCATCGACGGTACGTGGGCGCTCACGGGCGACGCCTTCTTCTCTGATGATTCGGTGCCTACGCGCGCGGCGGTTGGCTCGAACTTCATGGCCGTGCGCTGCGCGCCCGAGACGGTCGGTGTGTTCGACGGCGCGCTGACGATCTCGCTCGCGGGCTTCGAGCCCATTCGGGTGCCGCTCTCGTGTGAGGGCATCGCGGTGCCGGTGTGCCCTTCGCCCGGCCCGTGTCGCGTGGCGACGTGGAGCACCGCGACGTCTCGCTGCGTAGAAACCTCGCAACCCGACGGCACCGACTGTGCGGCGGGCGACGTGTGTCTGATCGACGCGACATGCAATGCGGGCCGCTGCGAGGGGCGCCTCAAGAGTTGTGAAGACGGCGACCCGTGCACCGCAGACACCTGCCACCCGCAACGCGGCTGTGAGCACAACGCGTCGGTGCAATGCCCCGGTGAAGGCCCGTGTCGCGTCGGCCAGTGCACGGCGGGCGTCGGCTGTGAGCTCGCCGACGCGCTCGATGGAACGCCGTGTGGCCCTGCGCGCTCGTGCACGCTGGCCGACGTGTGCATCGCCGGCGCGTGCGTGCAGCGAGACCCGCCCGATGGCTTCACGTGTGCGGCGGGCGGCCCGTGCGGCGGTGAAGGGCGCTGCGTGAACGACGAGTGCATCGCCGACCCGTCGGCGCCGGTGCGGCCGAGCTGGTCTGCGGGCTCGCTGGTGTACGACGGTGGCGTCGACGAAGCGTGGAGCGATCTCTACGCGCACCGCGACGGCGGGTTGACGCTCAGCAGCTACTTTCTCACCGGCACGCGGCTCTCGGCCGAGTCGCCTGCGCCCGTGCAGTTGAGCCAGAGCTCGCGCCGCTGCATTTCGTGGCTCGGGTGGGACGTGTGCGGCGACCTGCCTCCGCTGCGCACCTCGCCTGTCTCCGCCATCGACGTGCGCTCGGGCCAGACGGTGTGGACGTATGGCGGCGGCTTCGACGACGTCGCCGAGTTCTCGACGCCGCGCACCGAGTTCTTCACCGCGCGCCTGGCGGTGATGAACGAGAACGAGCTCCTGGTGCTCTACGAGTCACGCACGCTGGGCACCGACGGCACCGACCCGCGCTGCCGCACCTTCGCGATGGTGGTCCTCGATCGTCAGGGGCAGCACCTGCGCAGTCGTTTTTTGGACGACCCGATCTTCAGCACCTGCGATCACCCGCACAGCTACGGCGTCGCCGTCGACGCGCAGTCGAACATCTACCTGGCCTTCACGCCGAGCAGCGCCGACAACCCGGCGATCAGCGTGCAGGGCACGACGATCTTCTCGTACTCGCCGGCGCTGCAGCTGCGTTGGCGGCGCTTCATGAGCGGGCTGGTCGGCGGTGAGCTCTCGGTGGGCGACGGCGTGCTGTTTCAAGAGCGCAGCGCCGAGGTGCTCTCGACGCAGACTGGCGCCACGCGCGCGATGTTGCCCGGCGCCTTCGGCCTCGGCGTCATCGGTGACGGCTTCGCAGTCGCGGCGAGCCCCGGTGACTTCACGCTGCGCACGGTGTCGACCTCGACGGTCGGGCCCGGCTGGCAGCGCACGTTGAATGGCGCGCAGTCACGCGCTCCGTTGGCGGTGGCGACGTGGCAATCGCCGTGGGGCCCGCGTGACGTGGCGCTGGCCTTCACGCAGCAGGGCAGCACGGTTCGCCTCGAAGCGACCGAGTTGCTGACGGGCGCGCGCGCGTTCGAATGCCCAGTCGAGTTGCCGGAGCTGCCGTTGATGACCTCGACGACGCCCGGGGGCATCGCGGTGATGTTCGGCGGCAACCCGCTCTATGCCGGTTGGTCGCGGTGCGACGACTGCGACCCGAAGTACGCGCGCACCCGCAGCCAGTTTTCGTGGTTGCCGTTGCCCGGCCTGACGCCCGCGACGGTGCCGTGGAGCGGCGGCTGGGGCAACGAAGGTCACACCCACCACGAAGGCCGCTAAGCTGCGGAGCTGGGGATGGCCGAGCTCGAGTTCATCATGGAAGCGCCGGAGCGGGGCCGCGTGGTCGCGTTCCCGTCGAAGGCGTTCATCATCGGCTCGGCCGAAGCCTGTCAGCTGCGCTTTGTCTCGGAGCTGCTCGGCGCACAGCACGCGGAGATCGTCAAAGACACGCGCGGTCAGTGGTGGGTGCGCGATCTGCTCGGCACGGGCACGGTGGCGGTCAACGGCGCTCCCGTCATCGACGAGCGCCTGACGCCAGGAGACAAGCTGCGCGTCGGCGACGTGGTGCTGTTGGTTCAAAACAGCGGTGTCAACCAACACGCGCGGACACGATCGGCTGACGCCTTGCCGGTGACGCCGCTGCCCTCGGGCGAGCTGCAGGCCGACTTCGTCATCGACCAGCGCTACAAAGTTCTCAAGCGCCTCGCGACCGGCGGCATGGGCGAGGTCTACCGCGCCGTGCACGTCGAGCTCGGCAAGCCGCTGGCGCTCAAGGTGATGCTGCCCGCCCTGTCGGAAGACCAGGAGTTCGTCGCCCGCTTCAAGCGAGAGGCGATCGCCAGCTCGCGCATTGGGCAGCAGAACATCATCGACATCTCCGACTTCGGGCGCATGCCCGACGGGCGCTTCTATTTCGTCATGGAGTTCGTCGACGGGAAGACGCTCGTCCGCTATCGAAAGGAGGGCGCGTTCACCTTTCAACGCGTGGTGCACGTGGGTTTGCAGATCGCGCGCGCTCTCGCCGCAGCGCACTCGGTGAACATCGTTCATCGCGATCTCAAGCCTG
The DNA here is from genome assembly GCA_035910535.1 of Archangium sp. Classification (GTDB taxonomy): domain Bacteria; phylum Myxococcota; class Myxococcia; order Myxococcales; family Myxococcaceae; genus Archangium_A. The sequence continues at coordinate 10,447 of JAMHXF010000112.1, forward strand.
AGAACGTGATGCTGGTGCAGCGCCCCGGCCAGCCCGACTTCGTCAAGGTGCTCGACTTCGGCATCGCCAAGGTCGTCAACGGCGCGCAGACCGCCGCGTACACGGCGATCGGCACCGTCGTCGGTACACCGCAGTACATGGCGCCAGAGCAGGCGCGCGGGCTGCCCGTCGACGCGCGCTCTGACGTGTATTCGCTGGGGCTCATTCTTCATGAGTTGATTCGAGGCACGCCCACGTTCGACGCCGACTCGCACATCGAGTTGATGGGTCGACAGGTGAACCAGGCGCCGCCGTCGTTGATCTCGCCTCACGGGGTTGTGCCGCGCGCGCTCGAACAGATCGTCATGCAGATGCTGGCCAAGGAGCCTGCTCAACGGCCCGCTTCGATGGAGGCCGTCATCGCCGCGCTCGAAGCCGTCGCCTCGACGCCCACGCCGACCGCGCGCACCGAGCCGCTCCCGGCGGTGACGAAGGTCGAGCCCGGCGCGACGAACGTGGCGCCGTTGCCTCCGGTGAAGGCGCCGGTCGTCGTGATTCGTTCACGTGCTCCGGTTGATCGTGAAGTCGACCTGGCGGCCATCAAGCCTGGCCGCGCGCCGGTCATCGTCCTGGGGCTCGTGGCGATCGTCGCTTTGCTCGGTGGTGCGGTCGCGATGACTCAAGTGAAGGACGCGCCGAAGCCCGTCGTCGCAGCGCCCGTGGTCGTCGAAGCGCCGCGACCAGTCGTCGCCTCGACGGTGAAGCTCTCGCTGCAGACGACGCCCGAGCAGGTCGAGGTCTACGAAGACGACGTGTTGCTCGGCACCACGCCCCTGACGTTGACGCGTCAGCCCGGCGCCGTCGCTTCGCTTCGCTTCGAGCAGCGCGACTACACGCCCGCCACGCGCAAGGTCCGCTTCGAGTCGGACACGGTGATCTCCGTTTCGCTCGAGAAGTCGAAGCTGGTGAAGAAGCCGCCCGGCCCGCGCCCGACGCGCGCGCCCGACGACGAAGGTCTCAAAGACTCGCCGTTCTAGCGGCCGCCCACGCACAAGCGGTTCGCAGTGGCGAGCGTGCTGTGCCGCCGGTGACGCTCTCGGCCGACGAGGCAAAGGTGCTCCGCGACCGCGTCGATGCGAGCGCGCGTTCGAGCAGTTGCCCATCGAGACCGCGACGCACGTCGAGGTCATTCTGAGAATGAAGCGCGAAGCCACACAGGTGCGTGCTGAGCTCGTGCGCGACACCGAACGCTCCAGGTTGTTGTTGGCGCGGGGCGATGCTCAGGCCGCCGCCGAGTGCCGTCGTGCGCTGGCGCTCGCGTAGCTCGTGTTGGCGCGGGGCGACCCGGAGCCCCTCGAGGTTGCCGCGAGGTGTTGGGCCGGGTTCTTCATTCTTGCGTCGCCTTCCGACCCTGATCTGCCGAAGGTTCGTGCCGCGCTCATGCGGGCAGGCGTGTCAGTTCCCTGAGTGTTGCGCGACCCGTTCTGGTGGCCTAAGCGGGCGGCCATGCTCAAGACCTTGAAGACGTCTCTCGTCGTGATCGCCGGAGCCTCGCTGCTCCTGACTGCGTGCACCAAGGGTGGCGCGGCTGGCGGTACCACCGCTCCGACCGCTGCAGCCGGCGCAGAGAACCCCGGCACCCCTGTCGCCAAGTACAACGACGTGACCATCACGTTGAAAGACGTCGACGCGAAGATCGCGCCGCAGCTCCGACAGATGGAGAAGCAGAAGTTCGAGCTCCGTCAGCAGACCGCCGAGCAGATGGTGCTCGAGGCGCTGGTGAAGGCCGAGGCCGCGAAGGTCGGCAAGACCGACGAAGAGTGGGTGAAGCTGCAGCTTGATGACAAGCTCCCCAAGCCCTCTGAAGAAGAGATCAACAAGGTCTTCGAAGAGAACAAGGCGCGCATGCCCCCGGGCTCGACGCTGGAGTCGATGCGCGAGCAGATCATCGGCTTCCTCCAGAAGGACAAGGGCCGCGACGTCGCGATGGCGCTGTTCGGAGACCTGAAGAAGAAGGCCAACTACCAGATGCTCTTCGAGGCGCCTGAAGAGCCCCGCGTGCAGGTCGCCGCCATCGGCCCGTCGCGTGGCCCGGCCGACGCGAAGGTCACCATCGTCGAGTTCTCTGACTTCGAGTGCCCGTTCTGCGGCCGCGGCGAAGAGGCCGTCACCCAGGTGATGGAGAAGTACGCCGGCAAGGTGCGCGTGGTGTTCCGCCACTTCCCGCTGTCGTTCCACGCGAACGCGCCCAAGGCCGCGGAGGCCTCGCTGTGCGCCGACGAGCAGGGCAAGTTTTGGGAGCTGCACAAGGTGCTCTTCGCGAACCGCTCTGAGCTCACCGTGCCCGACCTGAAGAAGCACGCGGGCACCGTCGGCCTCGATCAGGCGAAGTTCGACTCCTGCCTCGACTCGGGCTCCAAGAAGTCGCTTGTCGACGCCGACACCAAGGCGGGCGGCGAGGTCGGCGTGACGGGTACGCCGGCGTTCTTCATCAACGGCAAGTTGTTGTCGGGCGCGCAGCCCTTCAGCGAGTTCGAGAAGATCATCGACGCCGAGTTGAAGAAGGGCGGCTGATGGCCGCGCGCGACGCCATCGCGCTCGCGGTCGACCTCCCGTTGCCTGAAGGCCTCGCGGTCTGGGAACGGGTGGCACCGCACGCAGGCGTCGCGAAAGTCGGGCTGTCGCTATTCGTAGAACATGGGCCTCGCGCGGTGGACGAGTTCCTCCGGCGCGGGGCCCGCGTGTTTCTGGACCTCAAGCTTCACGACATTCCCAACACCGTCGAGCTGGCCGCGGCCCGCGCCGGTGCACTGGGTGTTTCGTTTCTGACGATTCATGCGTCGGGCGGCGCGGACATGGTGAAGGCCGCCGTGTCCGGTGCAGCGTCGGGTGCGGCGAAAGCCGGGCATGCGCCTCCGGTGATTCTGGCCGTGACGGTGTTGACCTCGATGAATGACGCCGCGCTCCGTGAGACAGGCGTCGCCGCCGCTGCCGAGCACCAGGCCGCGGCGCTGGCCGAGCTCGCGGTGCGCAGCGGTGCCAACGGGCTGGTGTGCAGCGCGCGAGAGGTCGCCTCGGTGCGCGCGCGCGTGGGCCCGTCGATCGTCTTGTGTACGCCGGGCATTCGACCCGTCGGCGCGGCGGCGAATGATCAGTCGCGCACCGAAACGCCCGCCGCCGCGATTCGTGGCGGCTCGAACCTGCTCGTCGTCGGGCGGCCGATCACGACGGCCAGCGATCCGACGGCGGCGGCGAAGGCCCTCGAAGCCGAGGTCGCGTCAGCTCATTGATCGCTCACCCGCCGCGGGTGTGCATCTCGAGGTGCGGCTCCAGCCTGAGCTGCGCTGCTGAGGCCAGGGGCCCGCGCGTGTCACGCAGCTGCAGTCGCACTTCGGCGCCGCGATCCGTCCGTGCGTTCCAACGCGACGAAATGAGCGGCTCCAGCGCTTCACCTCGCCGCAGCGGCGTCTTCAAGTCGAGCCCGTCGGTCGCGTAGAGGCAGGTGTACCAGCGGCCGTCTGCCGTGAGCCTCGCGCGATCGCACGTGCCACAGAACGGCTGCGTGGTTGACGCGATGACGCCGAAGATCTGCCCGTCGCTGCGTACGAAGCGCGCAGCCGGCGCGCTGCCTCGAAGGCCAGCAGGCTTCACCGGCCCCAACCGCGCGAGCAGCTCACGAGCGGGCACGACGTCGGCGGGGTTCCAGCGGGTGGCGCCGCCCACGTCCATGTATTCGATGAAGCGAAGCTCAGCGTCGTGCTCGCCCGCGAAGTGAAGCAGCGCTTCGAGCTCGTCGTCATTCACGCCGCGCATCACCACGGTGTCGAGCTTGAGCCCTTCGAAGCCCACGCGCCTGGCCTCCATGATGCCGGCGATCACGTCATCGAGTTGATTTCTGCGCGTCAGCTTCGCGAAGCGGTCCGCGCGCAAGGTGTCGAGCGAGACGGTGAGGCGATGCAGGCCCGCGTCTTTGAGCGCACGCGCATGTTCGGCGAGCAACACACCGTTGGTCGTCATCGCGAGATCGTCGAGGCCCTTCTTCGCCAGCAACGAAATGAGCGACGGCAGCTCGCGACGCACGAGCGGTTCACCCCCGGTCAACCGCACGCGCCGAACGCCGAGCGCCATGAACGCGTCGACCAGCGAGGACAGCTCTTCAAACGACAGGATCTCGGGTGAAGGCAGCCACCGGTAGTGCTCCTCCGGCATGCAGTACGCGCAGCGGAGGTTGCAGCGATCGGTGACGGACAGCCGCAGGTTTCCCAGCGGCCGGCCGAGCGCGTCAGGCATCGCCGCCATTTTTCAGGCCCGCCAACGCTGCCTGAGCCGCTTGCGCAGCTTCGAGCGCCTTCTGCGTGACCTCGGCGAGGCGCGCCTTCTTTCGCGCGACCATGTCTTCTTTGATCTTGATGAGGTTCTGCTCGCCAATCTCGAGGAACGCAGAGACGACCTGAGGATCGAACTGCGTGCCGCCGCACCGTTTGATCTCTTCGATGGCGTTCGCGAACGTGGTGCCTTTTCGGTACGGGCGATCGCTGGTCATCGCGTCGAGCGTGTCGGCCACCGCGAAGATGCGCGCGCCAATGTGAATCTCTTCGCGCGCCAGCCCACGCGGGTACCCGCGACCGTCGTAGCGCTCCTGGTGCGAGAGCACGATCTGCGAGGGGATCGCGAGGAACGGAATGGGCGCGATCATCGAGTAGCCGATGTCGGGGTGCTTGCGCATTTCGATCCACTCTTCGGGCGTCAGCTTGCCGGGCTTGAGCAGCACCGCGTCAGGCACGCCGATCTTCCCGATGTCGTGCAGCAGCGCGCCGCGACCGATCTCATCGAGCTCCGGGCTCTTGATGCCCATGCGCGTGGCGATCGCCGTCGTGTATTCGACGACGCGCTGGCTGTGATCGCTCGTCTCGTGTTCGCGGGCGTCGAGCGCGCTGACCAGCGCGAGCAGCGTGTTCTGATACGTGGTCGAGACGTCTTTGAGCGCGCTGCGAAGCTCGGTGGTTCGGTCACGAACCTTGCGCTCGAGCTTCTTCTGGTAGCGCTTGCGCGCCAGCTCGATGCGGCGCTTGGCCAACGCGCGCTCGATGGAGCGGATGAGGTCGGTCAGCTTCGGCGGCTTGAGCAGGTAGTCGACGGCGCCGCGGCGCAGACAGTCGACGGCCTGCTCGGTGTCGCCGTAGCCGGTCAGCATGATGACCGACGTATCGGGGTGCTTGTCGCGGAACGCTTCGAGCAGCCACAGGCCATCTTTGCCCGGCATCTTCATGTCGGAGATGACGAGCGGCGTCTCTTCCTGCTCGGCGAGCTCGAGGGCCATGTCGGCGCCTGACGCCACCGCACAGTGGTAGCCCTCTTCGCGGAGCAACACGCTGATGACGTCGCGAACAGACTCATCGTCGTCGACGATCAAAACTCTGGGGGGCGGGGGAGGGATGGCTTCCACTGTCTTTGCCTGTGGGGGAGTAACGGCCCCGCGACTCTATGGCGAGTTTCGCGCGTACCGGAAGGGCCGCAGATCGAGCGTCGTCTTCTCACGACGTATCAATTGACCCATCAAACGGGCCGTGATGGGCGCCAGGAGGATTCCATTTCTGAAATGGCCGGTCGCGAGCAGCAGCCCTTCGCGTGAACCTTCTCCCAGAAAAGGGAGCTGGTCGTCTGTCCAGGGGCGAAGGCCCGCCCACGTGTTCATCACCGGCGCGCTGCCCAGCGTCGGTACGAGTTGCTGGGTCGCGCGCACCACTTTGGCCAGCCCGTCGACGGTGACGTGCTTGTCGAAGCCGGCCATCTCCATGGTGCTGCCCGCGATGATCGCGCCGTCGCTGCGCGGCACGAGGTACCCCTGCGCGCTCTTGAGCAGCCGGGTGAACTTCGGCGCGCGCACCTGCAGCTCCATCATCTGCCCGCGTGCTGGCTTCACGCGTGACGGGTCGACCTGCGCTCCGGTGACGAGGCCCGACCACGCGCCCGCCGCGAGCACCACGAGCTCTCCGCCGAGGACTTCTCCGTCGACGTCGACGCCGGTGACCTTGCCGTTCGTCTCGACCAGCCCGCGCACCGTGCCGGTGCGAAACTCGACGCCGCTGCGTGACGCCGCCACGGCGAGCGCGCGCATCAGGCGACGTGGGTCGACCTGGTGATCGTCGGGAAAATCGGCAGCGCCCAGCGCCTGCTCGTTGAGCGCCGGCTCCAGGCTTCGAAGCTCGGCGGTGCCAAGCACTTGCGCGCGGAGCCCGAGCGCCACCTGCCAGTCGACCTTCGCCTCGAGCGCGTGCACCTCGTCTTGCGTGAACGCGATCTGCAGGCCTCCCGACGGCAGGTAGTGAATGGCGACGCCCGAGGCGTCTTCGAGCTCGCGCGCGAACTTCGGCCACGCCATGCGGCTGAGCAGGCAGAGGTCGAGCATCGGGCCCGGCTTCTCGCTCTCGAATTGTGGCGCGAGCATGCCGGCTGCGGCAGATGACGCCTCGGCGCCGGGGATCGACTTCTCGAGCACCACCACGTCGATCGATCGATCTCGACGGAGCTCGGTGGCGATCGACAAACCCATGATGCCGCCGCCGACGATGACGACCTTCACGGCGCGCCCCCATCGAGCACGAGCACTTCGGGCGCTGGCGTCTGGTGTGTTCGCCACCACATCTGCCCGAAGGCGAGCAGCGCGAGCGTCATCAGGATCAGTGTTCGGGTGGGAAACCGCGGCACGCGTCGCGCTCTATCAGGTTGCTTTGGGAGCGCGGCGGCGTAAGAGATGCCCGCGTATTTCACTCTCAAGGAGACAGTCGTGGCAGACACTTTTGACGTGGTGATCATCGGTTCTGGTCCTGGTGGTTATGTGGCGGCGATTCGAGCCGGCCAGATGGGCCTCAAGACGGCCATCATCGAGAAGGACAAGAAGCTCGGCGGCACCTGTCTGCACCGCGGCTGCATTCCCACCAAGGCGCTGCTCTACACCTCGGAGCTCTACAGCCACGTGCTCCACGCCGCGCAGTTCGGCGTGAACCTGCAGAACCCGTCCATCGATTGGGCGCAGGCGCAGAAGAACAAGCAGAAGATCGTCGACAAGGGCGCAGCCGGCGTCGACTACCTCATGAAGAAGAACAAGGTCACCGTGTTCAAGGGCACGGGCAAGATCGCCGGCAAGGGCAAGGTCGAGGTCGTCTTGACCGAGGGCGGCAAGAAAGAAGTCCTCGACACCAAGAACATCATCGTGGCCACGGGCTCGGTGGTGACGACGCTCCCGAGCATCAAGCTCGACGACAAGCGCGTGCTCTCGTCTGACTCGATCCTCAACCTCGAGGTCGTGCCCAAGAGCCTCATCGTGCTGGGCGCCGGCGCGGTCGGCACCGAGTTCGCGTCGATCTTCAACCAGGTCGGCAGCGAAGTGACGTTGGTCGAGTTCATGCCCAACGTGCTCCCCATTGAAGACGTCGACGTCTCGAAGGAGCTCGAGAAGCAGCTCAAGCGCCGCAAGATGAACGTCATGGTCGGCACGAAGTTCGAGAAGGTCGAGACCAACGACAAGGGCGTGAAGGTCACCGTGACCCTGCCCGACGGCAAGCAGCAGGTGCTCGAAGCCGAGTATTTCTTGTCGGCGGTCGGTCGCGCGCCGGTCACCAAAGACATCGGCCTCGAGACGGTCGGCGTCGCGGTCGGCCCCAAAGGTCACATCACCGTCGACGGCATGATGCGCACCAGCGCGCCGGGCGTGTTCGCCATCGGCGACGTGACGCCGCACCCTGCGTTGGCGCACTGCGCTTCGGCGCAGGGCATGGTCGCCACCGAGTTCATCGCCGGTAAGAGCCCGCGCCCGGTGAACTACGATCGCATCCCCAACGCGACGTACTGCTACCCGGAGGTCGCGAGCGTCGGCCTCACCGAGAAGAAGGCGAAAGAAAAGGGCTACGACGTGAAGACGGGCACGTTCCCGTTCTCGGCGTTGACCAAGGCGCAGATCTCCGACGAGGGCATCGGCTTCGTGAAGATCGTCAGCGACAAGAAGTACGACGAGGTGCTCGGCGTGCACCTCATCGGCCCGCATGCCACCGAGCTGCTCGCCGAGGCGTGCGTCGCGCTGGCCATGGAAATCACCACCGAAGAGCTCGGCCGCACGGTGCACGCGCACCCGACGCTCTCGGAGATCGTCCACGAGGCCGCCGAAGTGACGATGGGCCACCCGATTCACATCTGAGTCGAAGCCGCGTCGTGAAGTGACGAGCGCCGCGAGGGGTCCACCAGGGGGGACGCCCGCGGCGCTTACTTCTTCGACACGTTCGCGAGCACGTAGCTGAAGCCACTCTGTGAACCGAGCGCGCGCCAGAACGCGTTGAACTTCGTCTGCTCGAGCGTCTGGCACCCGGCCGAGTACGTGTTCCCGCCGACGCCGCGGTGGAAGTAGTAGCCCTGACCGCCCCAGTCGCCGCTGTAGATCTTGTCGTTCTTGTCGATCTTGTAGTTGCGGTTGGTGTCGCGCTGCACCGTCGGGTTCCCGAACGCGAGATCAGGCGCGAGGATGTTGCCGCCGAAGCCCGACTTGAAGCTGCGTTTGTAGTGGTACGTCTTGCCGTCGACGAGGCGACCGACCGGCTTCGTGCGCTGCGACGGATCATCTGCCCAACGTTTGCTGGGCTCGGTGTTGCCGTCGAACTCGGCGACGCGCGCCACGCCTTTCTCTTTCCACATCACCACGATGCGATCGTCGAATTTCCCGTCGTAGTCGCTGCCGGCTCCGAACGGCGTGTCGCGGCGCAGGCCGACGATCACGCGCTTGCCCGCCGCGAGATCCTTCTTCGCCTGGGCATCACCGAAGGTGTTCACGTACTTCGCGTACAGCTCGTACTTCTTCGCGGTCGACAGGCCCGTGGTGCTCGGCATGCCGTTGAGCTGAGGCCCGGTGCTGGTGGTCGTCGGAGGCTTCGGCGGCTTCACCGGTGCGCTCGGCGCTGCCGGCTTCGCCTGAGAGATCTTCAGCTTCTGCCCCGGGAAGATGCGGTCGATGTCGCGCACCTGCGGGTTCAACTTCTTGAGCGCCGCAGTGGTCAGGTCGTTCTTCGCGGCGATGCCTCCGAACGTGTCGCCTGAGCGCACCGTGTACTCGCGCGTCTTCGGGGCGGGCGCCGGTGCCTTCTTCTTTGCGGCCGCGATGTGAATCAGCTGACCCACGCTGATGTGGTTGAGGTTCTTCACCTGCGGGTTCAGCTTCGCGAGCGCCGCGAGGCTCATGTGGTGCTTCGCCGCGATGCCGCCCATCGTGTCGCCCGCGCGCACGCGGTAGTCCTTCTTGCCGGTGCTGGGCGTGGTCGGCGGCGTGGGGGTCGGAGTCGACGTGCCGCTCGGCGCCTTGTTGCCGAACAGCTTTGCTTCTGCCGCGCGACGACGAACGAGGCCCGCGAGCACCTGGCCACCGGCGTGAACCCAGCGACCGAACTCCTTCTGCGCGCCCGCGTAGTCGCCGGTGTTCAGCTTCTTCACGAGCGTGGAGCTGCGCAGCGCGCCAGCGCCGAGGTTGAACGTGAAGCTGGTGAGCGCGTCGAACTGCCCCTGCGTGAGCGGCACCTTCACGCTCTCGCGCACGGCCTTCTGCGCCCAACCCGTGTCGTTCTTGAGCAGTTGTTCTGCGCGCTGCTGAGAGATCACCATGCCCGGCTTCACGTCGCTGCCGGTGTGCCCGTAGCCGATGGTCAACACGCCGACGGGGTCGCGGTACGCCTTGAGGCGCAGCCCTTCGAACTCCTTGATGAGGTTGAGGCCGTTCGACCCGAGCTTGTCGGCGCCCTTGAAGCTCGAGGCGGCGCGCGCGGCCTTCGCTTGTTGCGCCGTCGTCTGCGCGGTGGCTTCAGTTCGGGCGCTGGGCGCGATCTTCGCGGCGGCAGGAGAAGCGCTCGACGACGAAGAAGAACCTGCGACGGTGGGGGACAGAGTCATGCCCCATTTTCGTTCGAATGTTCCTGGCGACATCGGCGCGAACTGTCAGCACCTTGAACAAATCGCCCTGAATTTCACGCAGCGGCGAGCGCGCGGCGCTGCTCGTCGCGACGCACGAGGCGGAGCAGCGACCCGGCGTTGTGCACCACGCTGGTGAGCTGATCTTCGACCACCAGCTGCGCGCACGTGTCGCAGAGGTGCACGTACAGCGCGTAGATGAGGTTGAGCGTGGTCTCGCCTTCGATGAAGAGGCTGCCGTCGCTCGTCACCCACGCCACGACGTCACCGCTGCCCGGCGAGTTGATGCGCCACGCGCGGCGGCCATCACCGGTGCGGCGCGCGAAAGGAAAGCAGCCGAGCGCGGTGTCGAGGCGGCGCTGCTCGAGCTGCGAGAAGGGGCCGGCGAGCGGCGACTCGTTGACCTCGTCCCAGGCGAGCGGAAACTCCCAGCTCGTCGTCACCTGTTGCCGCACCCGGGAGATCGTGAATTGGCGTCGCATACGAGTGCTTTGACCGCCCGCGTCGACGTGGTGTGCAAACCATTCATGAGTCGTAGAAATTACGGGCAGTTGACGGGTTGGGGCACGGCCAATACACAACGCCGACCATGGCGACTCCCAACCGCTTGCCGCTGCCTGTCGCGACCTCCACCGGAAAGCCGGACTGGCTCAAGGTGCGGTTGCCCAAAGGTGAGGGCTTCGAGCGCGTCAAAGGCCTCGTCAAGTCGCTCAAGCTGGCGACGGTCTGCGAAGAAGCGCGCTGCCCGAACATCGCCGAGTGCTGGGGCGGTGGCACCGCGACGGTGATGTTGATGGGCGAGGTGTGCACGCGCGCGTGCCGCTTCTGTCACGTCAAGGTCGGCGCGCCGCCTCCGCTCGACCCCGCGGAGCCCGAGAACCTCGCGGCGGCCGTTCGTGAAATGGGCCTCGAGTACATCGTGGTGACGTCGGTGAATCGTGACGATCGACCCGATGGCGGCGCGTCGCACTTCGCGGCGGCCATTCGGGCGCTCAAGCGCGAGTCTCCCAGGACGACGGTCGAGGTGTTGATCCCCGACTTTCAGGGCGTCGAAGCGTCGCTCGCGATCGTCGCCGAGGCGCGGCCGCACGTCGTCGCGCACAACATTGAAACAGTGGAGCGCCTGACGCCGACGGTGCGAGATCGCCGCGCGAAGTATGCCCAGTCGCTGCGTGTGCTCGAGTACCTCAAGCAGCGGCCCGAAAAGATCTACACGAAGACGTCGATCATGATCGGCCTGGGCGAGACCGACGAAGAGCTCGAGCAGTGCTTCAAAGACCTGCGCAGCGTGGGCGTCGACGTGTTGACGCTGGGCCAGTACCTGCAGCCGTCGCAGTTTCACCTGCGCGTGCAGCGCTTCGCGTCGCCCGAGAAGTTCGCCGAGTACCAGAAGCTCGCCGAGAGCTTTGGCTTCCTCTACGTCGCGTCGGGGCCGCTGGTGCGCTCGAGCTACCGCGCCGCCGAGTTCTTCATGAAGGGCCTCATGGAGCGCGAACGAACCGCTATCGCCGCTCCCTGACCTGAAGTACGAGCGCGCGCATGGCGCTCTTCGAATTCAAGCTCCCGGACCTCGGTGAAGGCGTCGCCGAGGGCGAGATCGTCAAGTGGCTCGTGAAGCCCGGCGATGTCGTCAAAGAAGATCAAACCTTCGTCGAGGTGATGACCGACAAGGCCACGGTCACCGTGCCGTCGCCCGTCGCGGGCACCGTCGTGAAGATCCACGGCAAAGAGGGTGACATCGCGCGCGTGCATCACCCGCTGGTCGACCTGGAAGTCAGCGGTGCGGCGCCCAAGGCAGCCGTGGAGCACGTGGCGGCTCCGCAAGCAGCACCTGTGGCTGCCGCGAAGGCGCCGGAGTCGAATCAGAAGGTGCTCGCCACGCCGGTGACGCGCCGCATGGCCAGTGAACACGGCCTCGATCTCTCGACCATCAACGGCAGCGGCCCGCAGGGGCGCGTGCTCAAGAGCGACGTCGAGGCGGTGCTGTCGGGGGCGTCTCGGCCGGCAGCAGCTGCAGCAGCGCCGTTGGTGACCAGCGGCGGTGATCAGCGCATTCCGATGCGTGGGCTGCGCAAGCGCATCGCCGAGAAGATGGTGAAGTCGAAGTTCACCGCGCCGCACTACGCCTTCGTCGAAGAGGTCGACGCGTCGAACCTGGTGGTGATGCGCGATCGCCTCAACGCCACGCTGGCGAAAGAGAACGTGAAGCTCTCGTTCTTGCCGTTCTTCGTGAAGGCCGTGCTGCGCGCGTTCCGTAAGTTCCCGCAGGTCAACGCGAACATGGAAGAGGCGACGCAAGACCTCATCGTGCGCGGCGACTTCAACATCGGCATCGCGGCGATGACGGAACAGGGCCTCACGGTGCCCGTGGTGCGCAACGCCGACCGTCACAGCATCCGCTCGCTGGGCTCGGAGATCGGCCGCCTCGGCGCAGCCGCGAGAGATCAAAAGCTCAAGATGGAAGAGCTGTCGGGCGGCACGTTCACCATCACCTCACTCGGGCAGACCGGCGGCCTCTTCGCGACGCCGATCATCAACCACCCTGAGGTGGCGATCATGGGCATTCACCGCATGCGCAAGCGCCCGGTGGTCGACGAGAACGATTCGATCGTCATCAAGCCGATCATGCTCTTCAGCTTCTGCTTCGATCACCGCGTCATCGACGGCGCGACGGGCGCTGAGTTCGCGTACGAGGTGATCAAATACGTCGAGCAGCCCGACCTGCTGCTCGTCGACATGATCTAAACGCCGAAGCCGCGCGACGTGCTCGTGAGCTTTTCGTAGAGCGTCGCGGTCAGCAGAAACCAGTACTGCACCTCGCCGAACGAGAGGATGTCTCCGCTCTTGAGCGTCGTCTCGCGGCGCAGGCGCACCGAGGCGTTGAGGAACGTGCCGTTGGTCGACCCGAGATCCTGCACGGTGCAGCGCTCGTTCTCGGCGTCCCACCTCAGCAGCGCGTGCTTCTTCGAGACCGACGGGTCGTCGAGCACCAACTCGTTGTCGGGCTGACGACCGACGCTCAGCTCATCGACGCCTTGCAGTGGCGGCACCGACGCGACGACGAGCTCGTCGAATTGAAAGAGGAGCCCCAGCGCGCCTGATGAGACCTTCTCGGGGCGGGCCACGGTGGTGCGCTGCACGTTGACGGGCAGGGCGCCCATCATCTGCGTCGAAGGCGTGCCGACCGCGAGTTGGGGCGGTTGTTGAACGAGAACGAAGGGCCCCAGTTGCTCGCGAAACTGCGCGGCGGTGAACCTGGTGGCGAGGGTACGCAGCTCCTTGACGGACAGCACGATTCACAGGGTAGACCCGACGCATACGTCTCCGCTACGGTGCGCCGCTTTGGCGAAAGGAAGTCAGCGATGAGTGACGAACGATTCCCCACCACGGCTTCAGGCCTCAAGAAGATGCAGGACGAGCTGAAACAGCTCCAGTCCGTGGAGCGACCGAAGATCTCCGCGGAGATCGAAGTGGCGCGCGCCCACGGCGACCTGCGCGAGAACGCCGAGTACCACGCGGCGAAAGAGAAGCAGGGTCACATCGAAGGTCGCATCGGCAACCTCAACGCGTGGATCAACCGCGCCGAGGTCATCGACGTCACCGCGTTCAAAGGTCAGAAGAAGGTGCTCTTCGGCGCGTCAGTCGAGCTGCTCGATCTCGAGACCGAGAAGAAGGTCGGCTACCGCATCGTGGGAGAGTTCGAAGCCGACCTGAAGAAGCGGTGGATCTCCGTCAACTCGCCGGTCGCGCGCGGGCTCATCGGCAAGATCGTCGGTGATGTAGCGACGGTCATCAGCCCTGGCGGTAACCGTGAGTACGAAGTGCTGTCGGTGAAGTTCGAGGATGTCGCCTAAGCCCAGCCCGCTCGACGTCTTGCTGCGCCCGCTTCAGTTCGCGAGCGCGCGAGACTTCGCGAACCTCAACGCCGTGAAGGGTCTGCGCGTGACATTGAGCGCGGCGATCGATCGCGCGCGCGGTGAGAGTGACGCGAAGGTGATCGCCGCGTTGTCGGCGGAGCTGGAGCGCATCGATGCACTCGATGTCGTGACCCGGCGCGCGTCGATCACGCGGGTGCTTCAACTGGTGCAAACCGGTCTCCCTCTCCCTGCGTCAGCGGGGAGCGGGCGGGGAGAGGGGCCTTCGTCGCCACCCGAGAAGAAAGTCCGCCCTCCGCCTTCGCAAGGCGAAAAGAAGAAGCGCAAGAAGGCCGACGACGAAGAATCACCCGCGAAGATCCTCTCCATCGCGCCCGCGTCCGGCCCGCTCTCTGTTCCGCTCAAGCAGGTCGGCTGGCGCCTCAACCCGCGCCTCGTGGGTACGTTGAACAAGAAGGGCATCACGCGCACCGGCGACGTCCTCTTCCTGCTCCCGCGCGTCTACGAAGACCGGCGCACGCTCAAGAAGATCGCTCAGCTCCGCTCTGGTGAACGCGCGACCTTCATCGCCACGGTGCGCAAGTCTGAAGAGTCTTTCGGGCGCGGCCGCCGCCAGTTCCGCGCGGTGCTGGCCGACGCCACCGGCTCCATCGCGGCGGTCTTCTTTCAATCAGGCCCGTGGCTCAAGGCGCGGTTCCCCGAAGGCAAACAGCTCGTCGCTTCGGGCGAGGTGCGCGCCACCAACTTCGGCTGGGAGATTCCCCACCCGGAGATCGAACCCGCAGAAGACGTCGACACCTCGCCGATTCATTTCAACCGAATCGTGCCGGTGTACCCGGGCTTCGAGCGCCACGAGCAGCGGCAGGCTCGCGAGCTCGCGTACAAGGTCGCCGACGCGTTCGCCGAGTCGATCGACGAGCCGTTGCCCGACGCACTCCGCAGCAAGCTCCAGCTCATGGGCCTCGGCGCGGCGCTCAGGTACCTCCACTTTCCACCGGCCGACGCGCCCCTCGAGGCGCTCGACGCGCATACGTCGCTCGCGCACCAACGCCTCGCGTTCGACGAGCTCTTCTTCCTCCAGCTGGGCATGGCGCTGCGACGGCAGGGCGTGAAGGTGCAACCCGGCATCGCGTTCGACGTGCGGCCCGAGCTCCTCGAGAAGGCGAAGTCGGCGCTGCCCTTCACGTTGACCGGCGCTCAAGATCGCGTCGTCGCGCAGCTCGCCCGCGACATGGCGCGCCCGGAGCCGATGAACCGCCTCGTTCAAGGCGACGTGGGCAGCGGCAAGACGGCGGTGGCGATGATCGGCGCCGCGCTCGCCGTGCAGAACGGCTACCAGGTCGCGGTGATGGCGCCGACGGAGATCCTCGCGGAGCAGCACTACCGCACCTTCAGCAAGCTCCTCGCGCCGCTGGGCATCGAGGTGGCGTTCGTCACCGGCGGCGGCGGCGCGAAAGAAAAAGCGCGCCAGCGTGAGGCCGTCGCTTCGGGCCGCGTGCAGATCGCCGTCGGCACGCACGCGCTGATTCAAGACTCGGTGTCGTTCGCGAAGCTGGGCCTCGTGGTGATCGACGAGCAGCACCGCTTCGGCGTGATGCAGCGCCACTCGTTGATGGACAAGGGCCTGCGCCCCGACGTGATGGTGATGACGGCCACGCCGATTCCGCGCACCCTGGCGATGACGCTGTACGGAGATCTCGACGTCTCGGTGATCGACGAGCTCCCGCCGGGCCGCACGCCGATTGAAACGAAGGTCTTCACCGAGCGCGCGCGGGGCAAGGCGCACGAGCTGCTGCGCGCCGAGCTCGCGAACGGCCACCAAGCCTACGTCATCTACCCGCTCGTCGAAGAGAGCGAGAAGCTGGATCTCTCGGACGCCACGCAGGGCGCGGCGCAGCTGCAGGCGATCTTCCCCGAGGCGCGCGTCGGCCTGCTGCATGGCCGCATGAAGCAAGACGAGAAAGACGTCGTGATGTCGGCGTTCCGCGCGCACGACATCGACCTGCTCGTCTCGACGACGGTCGTCGAGGTCGGCGTCGACGTGCCCAACGCGTCGGTGATGGTGATGGAGCACGCCGAGCGCTTCGGGCTCTCGCAGTTGCACCAGCTCCGTGGGCGCGTCGGGCGTGGCGCGGCGAAGTCGTACTGCGTGCTGCTCACCGGCTACGCGCTGAGCGAAGACGCCGCCGAACGGCTGCACGTGATGGAAGAGAGCACCGACGGCTTCGTCATCGCCGAGCGCGACCTCGAGATCCGCGGGCCCGGTGAGTTTCTGGGCACGCGCCAGAGCGGGCTGCCGGAGCTCGCCGTCGCCAACCTCGCGCGTGATCAGGCGTTGCTCGCGCAGGCGCAAGAAGAGGCGAGGGCGATCATCGCCAGAGACCCACAGCTCGAAGCGCCGGAGCACGCGCGGTTGGTGCGGGCTCTGGAAGAGCGGTGGGAAGGTCGCCTCAAGCTCGCGCGCGTCGGCTGATACACTCGGCGCGTCATGATCTGTCCGGTTTGCGAGCATCAGCAGGCGTTCGGTCTCGAGTGCGACGTGTGCGGCAAGGTGCTCGGGGGCCTCGACGGGCTCGGGCCACCGCCGGTACGTGAAGAGCGGGTCGAAGGGCTCGAGGCGACGATCCCCGACGCGGTGGGTGACGTCGCGGTCGAGCGCATGGGAGAGCTCGAGCTCAGCCGCTACGCGGACGTGCAGGTCGCGGTGCAGGCGATCCCCGACGTCGAACAGAACCGCGCGGCCGACGTCGGCGACGTGAAGGTCGATCGCCTCGGAGAGCTCACCGTCGATCGCGTGCCTGATGACGGCCAGCGCACGACGTTGCCTGAAGGCCCGTTGACGTGTCGCTATTGCAGGAACGTGCAGGCCGCCGGCGCGATGTGCGAGCGCTGCGGCATGAAGTTGCCGCAGGTCATCATCGTGCCGCAGATCATCGGCGGGGCGTTGTTGAGCGCCGAAGACGTGAAGGTCCGGTGTCGATCGTGTGGCGCGCCGGCGACCGCAGGTAAGAAGTGCAGCGACTGCGGCAGCGAGGTTCCGTACCCCGACGCTTGATGCGCGTCGCCGTGCTCGCTAAGGCCGCTGAGCCATGGCGAACGATGTCCTCCGAGCCGAACACGACGCAGTGTTGAGCACCCTCTCTTCGCGCGACAGTACGCGCCAGTTTGCACACGGCGCCATCAGCTTCGTCCTCTCGGTGATTCTCTTCGGCACCGCCGCCAAGCTCTGGTGGGACTTTGCGCTCGAGAACCCCGAGTGGTGGATGGTGGCGGCCGCGCTGGGCTCTGCGGTGCTGAGCTACTCCTTGTTTCGTTTGACGATGGGCACGCGGCTCTACGGCCGTGAGCGCGTTCAGCTGGGGCGGCTGCTTGAGCTGCGTCGCTCGCTGGGCATCGACGCAGCGTCATGAGCGCCGAGGCGGTCTCCGCCATCATCATCGGGAATGAAGTGCTGACCGCCAAGGTGACTGAGGCGAACGGCGCGCTGTTGATTCGTCGCCTCCGTGAGCGCGGCGTGACGCTGGTCTCGGTGCACTTCGTTCGCGACGAGGTCGATGAGATCGTCGAGCAGCTGCTCGCGTGCCGTCGCCGCGCTCGCTACGTCATCACCAGCGGCGGCGTCGGGCCGACGCACGACGACGTGACGGTGCGCGCCGTGGCGCTCGCGCTGCGACGCGACGTGGTGCGTCTGCCAGAGATGGAAGCGCGCCTTCGT
Organism: Archangium sp.; assembly: GCA_035910535.1. GTDB lineage: Bacteria > Myxococcota > Myxococcia > Myxococcales > Myxococcaceae > Archangium_A. Next base: position 27,961 of record JAMHXF010000112.1, read on the forward strand.
GCGTACTTCGGCGATGGCGCTGTGCCTCCTGAGTCGCTGCGCATGGCGGAGGCACCGGCAGGCAGCCGCTTGTTGCCCAGCGACGACGTGCGCTTCCCGGTGCTCGCGTGCGACGGCACGTACCTGCTGCCCGGCGTGCCGCAGTTGTTCCGCGTGCACCTCGAGGCGGTGCTCAACGAGTTGCCGGGCACGCCGGTGGTGTTGCGCCAGCTCTTCTTGATGGCCAGCGAGAGTGAGATCGCCGCCGCGCTCGACGCCGTGGCGTTCGCGAGGCCACACGTGGCCATCGGCTCGTACCCGACGTGGGGAGAGGGGTTGGATCACAAGGTGAAGCTGACCATCGAGCACGTCGACGCGAAGGAGGTCGACGCCGCCGTCGCCGAGCTGAAGCAGGCGCTGCGCGCGTTCATCGTGCGCGAAGGTTGACGCAGGCTTGACGTTTGGTGTCGTTTCGTCGGCACCACGTGCGCGCGTCTCATGGGGAGACGAGATTGCTGGGCTGGCGTGGAGGGACAGATGAATACACGTTCGTGGTGGGTGGTGTTGGTTGTGGTGCTTGAAGCGTGCGCCGTTGGCACGCCTTTCCCGGACGGTGGTCGCGTCAGATCGCCGAAGGTAACAATTCCGCGAGACGGAGTTCCAAGTCTGCTCGGTGGTCTTCCCTTGCCGCTTCTCGAAGATCAGCTATTTCGAAAGTCGGTCCAGCGTCAAACACTACCATTGAATTTCAATAAGAGTGGCAGCGAGCGCCGTCGATGCTGATGGTGAGCCTGAACCAGTCGATCGTCGCTAACGCAGACAGTGTGCTTCAGGGGTTTGTTCCTGAAATGTCGCCGCTTGAGCGTGACATCGCTGTTTGTGGCACCGTTAACAACAGAGGCGAAGCGCCTGTTCCCACGGCGGTTCGCTACGAATGGCCTCACGTCGAGTGGGCAGACTTCAGCTTCGAGTTGCTGCGGGTAGCGGGCTCACTCGATGCGTTGAGCGTCATTCCATATGTAGGCGTCGTACCGGGCTCCGGCAATCTCGCCGGGCCGACTGCAGCGGTGCTCGCGCCGTGAAATATGCCCCGGTCGTTGTATTGTTCTTCGTTGCGCTGGTCGGTTGTGGACCCGACACGGCAAATTACATCGCGAATTCGTGCAGCGACTGGGGCTTTTGTTGGACGGAATTTGAAGTGCGGTTGAGATCTGTCGATTTGCTCGAGAGTTCTCCTCAATTCTGGCGGTTCTATGATGACTATCTAGATAGCTTGGAGAGTGAGTGTGCTGAGAGCGGCGATGGTGGAACGCCTGAGTTGAATTATCTGTGGCGACATGGCGCCGTCGTTGGCGGTCACCCCGATGGCCTCGGTGGGCGTGGGCAGGGTTTTCGCAATGGGCTCGCGGTTCACACCAGTGGCCGTGTCGCGATGATGGCTGGGGGGTGGTTGTGGCTCTACGCCGATGGTGGGGTGCCCACGCATGCATATGGGGGCGCCAGAAGTGCCACGAAGAACACCGGGCAGGCGTTCTCTTCAGAGTTTGTTGCGTTTATTGATTCAGAGCGAATCTGGTCTGATGGGTGTGGCAGTCCTTCCGTCGTGAACCTTGGAAGGCATGACCGGATTTTTGGGCCGCTGGTTGAGTATTCATGGCATGAAGAACACAAGCCAATGGGTGGTTTTGACGCATGGTACAATCCGACCGACGCCGTGATGAGTGATGGCGCTCTCGTCTGGACAAATGCTTCAGATTTCACGCGTGCGATGACGCCTTCCGGTGAAATCAAGTGGTCGGTTCCTGCTGCGGAGGGGACGTACACCATTGGTCCGGGTGACGTCGCGTTCCGCTCCAAGATGGGTGATTACGTTGGTATTGGGCTGGATGGTGGCGTGGTCTGGGAGGCTGACGCATGGCCGGAGCCGTGGCGGGTGGTTCCGCGCAGACCGCTGATCGACGAGGGAGCGTATATCGGAAATGTGTTGCCGATGTTGTACAGCCGCCGAGGGGCGGTCGTCGATGATGCATTCGTGTTGCGTCGGGTGTCGGATGCGCAGCCGTCAGTCGTGCTGACGTATCTTGACGCCGGCTACGCCCCGGGTCCCGATCACGTGGGCATGGCGCGCGACGGCATGCTGTATCTTTCTGAAGATGGCCGTGAAGGTGACTTTCCACGCGTGGGTGTGCTGCAACGCTATACGCCCGGCCTGCGAGAGCAGTGGAGCGTGCCGACCTGGAACCTTGCGTTCGCGCCGATTGCCGGTCAGCGCAGCGAGCGTGTATTCACGGTCGATCAGGCCTGTCGCGTGAATGTTGTTGATGGCGTCACTGGAAAGACGATCGCATCGCATCGCATGCTCGGCAGCCCTCAGAAATTCGTGCCGAAGTTGGTTGATGGCGTGCTCTATGTCGTTGCTGAAATTCGATCGAAGGATCGAGTCGTCCCATGGGAAATGAGCGGAAAGCAGCGGCCAGACGGCGGGGCTATCGAATTTACCGATTACCAGTGTCTGGATAGATTGCTGAATGTTTGCCCACTCATCGCGGCAGATTGGCCGCTCTATGTGCTGTATGCATTCTCCGTTGAGTAGCGCAGGCGCGCTACGTGACGAGCACGTCAGTGCCCGCAGCGCGCTTCTTCGCGCGCGTCGCGAACCCGGCCCAGAAGAAGACGATGTTGTCGGCTTCGTCTCCGGTGAGGCGGCTGCGAACCTTGTCCCACGTGATGACGGCGATGCGGCAGTCGGGCTCGCCGACGACCAGCACCGGAACCTGACGTTCAGGTTCCCACTGCAGCTGACCGCCGAAGGCCTTCAAGCCCACCTGCAGCAGGTAGCACCCGAAGCGCTCCACGGTGAGATCCCGCGCGGCCGGTGACAGGTGCGGGAACTCGGGCGCGATGGCGGCGAGCAGGCGCTCGACCACCTCGACGCTCGCCTCTGAGTAGTCGAGCTTCTTGCCCAGCGCGGTGCCGAGCTGCACGGCCTCGGCGGCGAGCTTCTTCGTCTCTGCGGCGACGTCCATGACTCAGCCCAGGGACACGCCCACGCGCTGGCGCAGACGGAAGAAGTCGTCGGTGATGGCGAAGCTCATCAGCTCCTTCAAGTCGGTGCGCGACTGCACCGACTGCGCGATGGCCTCGGGGGTCTCAGGGCGAGGCGCCGTCGTGGGCAGCTCTTCACGCAACATGAGGTTGAGGCCCGCCGTCGGGTCGGCGCTCACCACGAGCCCCGCGCGATCGGCCGCGAAGAAGAGCGCCTGCACGATGGGCTCGAGCTGCACCTTCGAGATCGCCGCCGCCGCGTTCGCCGGCTCTTCGAGCAGCTTGAGCGACTTGCGCGAGTACGCGCGGCGCAGCTGCTTCGACTGATCTTCGTTCTTGCGCCCGAGCCCGTCCCAGCTCGGCTGGTGAATGCGCACCGAGTTGCCGAGCACGTCGGCCAGCTCGCCGGGTGAGAGCTTGCGGATGATGGCCGTCTTGTCGAACAGGCCCATCGCCGCGCGGCCGTACAAGAAGCGCTGCTCACGAATGTTGAAGCGCCGCACGACGTCGGGGCCGAGGCACACGCCGAGCGGCTCGGTGGTCTCGAGGAAGATGAGGCCTCGCCGCGCCTGGTACACCTCGAAGTCGCTGACGCCGAAGAGCGCGGTGACGGTCTGCAGCGCCTTGTACGCCGCGTGATCGCTCTTGAGCCGGTCGGCCTTGCGCTCGATGCCCAGCAGCTCGAACTGCGGCGGGTTCAACTTGACGAATTGATCGCCGACGGCGCGCAGCACGTCGACCAGCGGCGTACGCGAGGCCTGCGGGTGCAGCGTGAGGAGGTCAGACGGCGCGAGCGAGCCCTTGAGCTCGCTGCTGAGCCGGTTGCGACCCTCGGCGAAGTACGCGGCTTCTGTCTCGCTGGCCTGCTTGAGGAACACCAACAGCCCGGCGACGCAGAAGGCCTTGTCGGTCTGCCGCAGCGCCTCCCACATGCGGAAGAGCGCGTGCAGGCTCTCGGCGCGCGTGGGGTCGAGGCGCACGATGTTGCGATGCGCGTCGATGGCCAGCGCCGTGGACGACGTGTCGCGGCTGTACAGCTCGGCGAGCGCCACCCACGCGGGGATCTGCGTCGGGTCGAGCTCGAGCACCTGCCGCAGCGTGGCCACGCCGCGCGGTGGATCGTTCAACGAGCGCGCGTAGATCGACGCGATGCGCAGCTTGAGCGCCACCGCCTTCTTCACGTCGGGGGCTTGCTGCGCCTGCTGCTCGAGCATCACCGCGAGCTCCGGCAGCGAGCCGGTGCGCTCGTACAGCGTGGCGAGGCGATCGAGCGTGGCCGCGTCGCCGGGCATCAGGTCGAGCGCCTTGCGGTAGTGAACGATGGCCTGCGCGATGTCGCCGAACCCTTCATCGGTGATCTTCGCCAGCGCCAACGTGTGCCGCGCGCGCTCTTGTGGCCCGTTGTCGAGCTCGAGCAGGCGGCGCATGCAGTCGGCGGCGCCCGTCCAGTTGCGGCCGTGGGTGTGAATGTTCGCCAGGCGCTCGAGCGCCTCGACCGACGTCGGGTCTGCAGACAGCGCGGTCTGCAGGTGCGCCGCGGCGCGCGTCATGTCGCTGAGGTGATCGTGGTACAGGCCGCCGAGCTTCAGGTTCAGGCGCGCGAGCGCCTTCGGGTCTCCGCCCTGCTGCACGCGCACGGCGAAGGCCGCCGCCGCTTCTGCGTAGTTCTGATCTTCGAGAGACAGCTGGCCGCGCAGCTCGAGCCCTTCGGCGTGCGTCGGCACCGCCATGAGCGCGCGGTCGACGAGCGCCACGCCGCGCTCACGTTGCTTGAGCCCGTCGAGGTTGATCTTCGCGGCCTCGAAGAACTCGCGGGCTGCGGCCGGCAGATCGCGCTGCGCCAGCTTCACTTCGCCGCGCTTCTCGTGGAGCTGCGCGAGATCTTCGGCGCCGCCCCGCGAAGCGAGCATGTCTTCGAGCGCCTGGTTCGCCTCGGCGTGCAGCGCGTCGCGCTCGAGCACCAACTGGAACAGCTGCTGCGCGGCGTCGGGGTTGCGTTCGACGTCACGCGCCAGCTTGCCCGCGTCGAGCAGCGCCGCGATGGCGCTCGCCGGTTCGCGCACGCTGCTGGCGATGGTCTGCGCCGTCGCCCTCGCGTTCGCCCAGTTGCCGAGCTTCTGGTGACACCGCAGCTGGCCTTGAAGCGCGGGGTAGAGATCGGGCGCCGACTGCAGCGCGGTCTCGTAGGCCTGCAGCGCGGCGGCGGCGTTGCCGATGCGCGTCTCCTGCAGATCTCCGATGCGCAGCAGCAACTGCAGCATGTCGGCGGAGTCGGTCGCGTTGGTGCGGCGCTTCTCGTACAGCTCGACCAACCCCTTCGCGTCGCCGCTGCGCTGCAGCGCTTTCTCGAGCACGAGGCTCAGCGCTTCATCGGTGGGGTCGGCGAGGTAGGCGGTCTTCAACTGCTCGACGACCTCGGCCGACGGCGCGGCGTTGGGGTCGCGCGCGTCGATGCTCGAGAGCGAGATCGCCGCCGACAACTTCTGATCTCCGATGGCCTCCGCGATGCGCGCACGAAGTTCCGCGCGGCGGGGCTTGTCGTTGGCGCGAATTCGCTCGAGCAGGCGCAGCGCCGAGAGGTTGTCGGGCTCGATGCTCAACGCGCTCTCGCAGCACGTCGCCGCGCGCGCAGGCTCGTTGATGCGGTCGACGTACAGGCGCGCCAGCTTGAGCCAGGCCGCGACGCGCGAGGCGTCGGTGCCGACCTGCGTCTGGCGATCGAGGAGGACGATCAGCTCCTTCACGTCATCGCGCGTGGTGAGCATGCGCTCGAGCTGCTGCAGGGCGGTGGTGTGGTTCGGGGCGAGGCGCAGCACCTCTTCGTACGCCTCGATGGCGGCGTCAGGCCGCGAGAGCTGGTCTTCCCAGATGGCGGCAGACTGGAAGATGGCGTTGGCGCGCTCCGTCGGGTCGCTGCGGTTCGCCGCTTCGGCGCGCAGAATTTCGATGAGCGACTCCCACTCGCCGCGCACCCGGTAGATGCGCGCGAGAGACCGCAGCGCAGGCACGTGGTTCGGCGCCAGCGTCAGCACCTCGCGGTACGCGCTGATCGCCTCGTCGACGTTCTTGATCTTCTGCTCGTACAGCTCGCCGACCTTCTGAATGAGCGCGGCGGCTTGATCGGTCGAGCCGGTGATCTCCGCTTCGGTGCGGTACATGCGCACCAGCGCGTCCCAGCGGGCGTCTTGCCCGTAGAGGCGGCCGAGCGCCCGCAGCGCAGGCAGGTACGCCGGCGAGAGCTGCAGCACGCGCTCCCAGGCCTGGATCGCGGCGGGCCGATCTTTGACGTGCTCTTCGAGCAGCTCCGCGTTGCGGTGCGCGAGCGAGACGATCTGCTTGGTGTCGGAGGCGAGCCGCGCCTCGCTTTCGTTGAGCTCGAGCAGCTCCGGCCACCGGCCCGTGCGCTCGTACAACCGCGCGAGGCTGCGCATGGTGGGCAGGTGATCGGGCGAGAGCTCGGCCACGCGCTTGAGGCACTCGATCGCCAGCTCCGGCGCGTTGAGGCGATCTTCGTGAATCGCGGCGATCTTGTTGAGCGTCGAAATCTGCTCTTCGCGATCGCTCGCCTGCAGCAGATCTGACTCGTACATCGCCACCAGTTCGGCCCAGCGGCCCAGCTTCTCGTACAGCCGTGTCAGCGCCTTCTGCGCCGGCAGGTAGCCCGGAGAGAGCTGCAGACACCCGTTGTAGCGGGCGATGGCCTCGTCGACGCGGCCGAGGCGCTCTTCGAGCGTCTCGGCGGCCTTGTACAGGCGGCCGGCCTTCTGCTTCGGGTCGTCAGCCGCGTTGGCTTCGGCCTCATACGTGTCGAGCAGGCCCTGCCAGTTCTGCGCGCGGTAGTGCAGCTTGCCCAGGCCCGCTAGCGCGCCGGCGTGCCCTGCGACGCGGTTGAGAATGGCGTGGTAGCGGCCGACGGCGTCGATCTCCCGTTGCTGCTGCTCGTAGAGCGCGGCGAGGCGCTGGTTGATGGCGACGTACTCGCTCTCGTCGGTGTTGTTGTTCACCCACGCGAGCAGCACGTCGGCCAGCTCGTCGAAGCGGCCCTGACCTTCGTAGATGCGCGCCAGCTCAGAGAGAATGAGCGGGTCGTTGGGGCTGACGCGGCGCGCGGCGAGCAACGCGGCCAGCGCGTCTTCAGGGCGCGAGAGGCGCTCGTAGGTTCGGCTGATCTGCAGGAACGTGGGCGCCGCCGCCGGGCCCTGCATTTCGGCTTCTGCAGCCAGCGCGGCGAGCTCTTCGTCGACGGTGCCTTCGCGCTGCGCCACGCGCTTGATGGCTGCGAGCAGCTGCGGGTCTTTTCGCTCGAGCGCGAAGGCCTCTCGAAACGCGCCGGCCGCCGACGTCGCGTCGCGCAGACGATCTTCGAGCAGCAGCCCCGCCGACGTGAGGTACCCGGCCTTCGCCGCAGGCTCGTGCACGTTGGCCGCGAGCTGGCGGTACACCTTCACCAGCGCGGGGTAGTCGGCCTTTTCGCCGTACACCTGCTCGAGCTGCACGAGCAGCGTGACGTCTTCGGGCTCCAGCTCGAGACACTGCGCGATGGCGGTGTTGGCGTCGGTTTCACGCGAGAGGCGCTGCTCGAGGATCTGCCCCTTCTCGAACAACAGCGCCGCGCGCGCCCGCCGCGCTTCACTCGCGGCGAGCTCGGCGTCGATGAGCGTGACGACCATCTGCCAGTTGCCGACCTCGGCGAACAACCGCCGCGCCGCGCGAATGTTCGCGAGGAACCGGGGCGCCAGCTTGAAGGCCTGTTGGTACGCGACGGCGGCGTTGCGCGGGTGCTTGAGCGACGACTCCCAGAGCAGGCCGAGCTCGTGAAAGAGCAGGGCGGCGGCGGGTACCTGACCCATCGCGCGTGCTTCTCGCTCGAGGGCCGCGATGCGCTCGCGGGCCTCTTCTTCCGTCGCGGTCGCCGGTTGGTTCGACTCGCCGGGTACTGGGATGGCGGGGATTGCGGTGGAAAGCGTTCGGGGAAACTCTCCGCGCTGCTCACTCATGCGCGCGGTTCGTAGCACGCACGTCTGACCGTCGCGAGGAGTTCCCCCGTGTCGATCAGCGACGCGACGGCCGCGATGTCGCGGTGCAGCTCGCGATCGACGTCCATGTGCGTCACGCGTGAGCGAATGAGCTCGTGCGCTGCCGCCACGCCACGGCCCGGCCGCGTCTTCGCGGGCTCACGGAAGTCGAGCGCCTGCGCGGCCACCAGCAGCTCGATCGCCAACACGTTGCGCACGTGCTCGACGACCTGACGCGCCTTGAGCGCGGCGGTCATGCCCATGGACACGTGATCTTCCCGGCCCGCCGACGAGGGGATCGAGTCGACCGACGCGGGGTGACACAGAATGCGCGACTCGGCGACGAGCGCCGCGGCGGTCACCTGGGCGATCATGAAGCCCGAGTTGAGCCCCGAGTTCTTCGCCAGAAACGGCGGCAGGCCCGAGAGCGACGGGTTCACCATCTGCTCGACGCGGCGCTCGCTGATCGACGCCAGCTGCGTCAACGACATGGCCACCACGTCGAGCGCGAAGCTCACCGGTTGCCCGTGGAAGTTGCCCGCCGAGACGAGCTCTTCTTCTTCCGCGAACACCAGCGGGTTGTCGGTGCCGGCGTTCACCTCGACCTCGAGAATGCGCCGCGCGAACGACAGGCCGTCACGCGCCGCGCCGTGTACCTGCGGAATGCAGCGCATCGAATACGGGTCTTGAACCTTGTGACAGTCGGCGTGGCTCTCGACGAGCGCCGAGCCTTGCAGCAGGTTGCGCATGTGCGCGCTGACGATGCCGTGGCCGGGGTGCGGGCGAACCGCGTGCACACCTTCCATGAACGGGCGGTGCGAGCCGAGCATTCCTTCGATGGTGACGGCGCCAGCGACGTCGAACAGCTCCGCGAGCTCTTCGGCGTGCAGCAGGGCCGGCACACCCACGGCGCACATGGCCTGCGTGCCGTTCACCAGCGTCAGCCCTTCTTTCGCTTCGAGCACCACGCGCTCGAGGCCCGCCTTTCGCAGCGCGTCGCGGCCCGGCATGCGCACGCCGTCGAAGAACGCTTCACCTTCACCGATGAAGACCAGCGCGAGGTGCGCGAGCGGCGCGAGATCGCCTGACGCGCCGACCGAACCGCGCTCCGGCACCACGGGCGTCACGCCCCGGTTGAGCAATTCGAGCCCGAGCTCCAGCGTCGAAGGCCGCACGCCTGAATAGCCCTTCGCGAGCACGTTGCACCGCAGCAGCAACAGCGCGCGCGCTTCGGGAATCGAGAGCGGCTGCCCGACGCCGGCGGCGTGGCTGACGATGAGGTTCCGCTGCAGCTGCTGCAGGTCGCTCTTCTGAATGCGCACCTCGGCGAGCGTGCCGAAGCCGGTGTTGATGCCGTACGCAGGCTCGTCCCCGGCGGCGATGCGATCGACCAGGGCGCGCGCCTTCGCGACGCGCTCGAGGGCCACGGGAGAGAGCGTGACGTGACGGTTTCGCTCGGCGACGTCGCGGATGTCGGAGAGGCCCAGCGTGTTGCCATCGATGATGAGCGGCGAGGTCATGGTGCGCGGCTCCATTCCCGAGCCGTGCACAGTTCGCAAGTCGCTTGGTGGTGACGCGCTGCAACAAAGGCCTTGAGCGCGACGGCATGGCCGCTCTAGTCAGCGCCACCCTATGGCGTTGATTGTTCAGAAGTACGGCGGCACTTCGGTTGGCGATCTCGAGCGCATCAAGAACGTGGCGCGCAGGGCCATCGCCGCGAAGAAGGCTGGGAACCAGGTGGTGGTCGTCGTGTCTGCGATGAGCGGAGAGACGAACCGCTTGCTCAAGCTGGTCAACGGCCTGAGCGAGCGACCCAGCGAACGCGAGCAGGACGTGGTGATCGCGACGGGCGAGCAGGTGACCATCGGTCTGGTGGCGATCGCCGTCGACGCAGCGGGCGGCAAGGCGCGCAGCTTCATGGGCCACCAGTGCCGCATCGTCACCGACTCGACGTTCAGCAAGGCGCGCATCAAGCACATCGACGCCGAGGGCATCTTCGCGGCGCTCAAGCGCGGAGAGATCGCCGTCATCGCCGGGTTTCAGGGCGTCGATGAAGAAGGCAACATCACCACGCTGGGGCGCGGAGGCAGCGACACCACGGCCGTCGCCATCGCCGCCGCCATCAAGGCCGACGCGTGCGAGATCTACACCGACGTCGACGGCGTCTACACGACGGACCCCAACGTCGCTCCGAAGGCGCGCAAGTTGGACCGCATCAGCTACGAAGAGATGATGGAGCTCGCGTCGCTCGGCGCGAAGGTGCTGCAGATCCGCTCCGTTGAGATCGCCAAGAAGTACCGGGTGCCGTTGTGGGTGAAGTCGTCTTTCACCGACGACCCCGGCACGCTCGTTTGTGAGGAGGACAAGACCATGGAAGACATTCTCGTCAGCGGTGTGGCGCTCGATCGCAATGAGGCGCGCGTCTCGATTCACGGAGTTCCCGACCAGCCCGGCATGGCGGCCCGCATCTTCGGCGCGCTCGACGAGAAGGCGATCAGCGTCGACCTCATCGTTCAGAACACCCCGGTCAACGGCAAGACGGAGCTGACCTTCACGGTGGGCAAGGCCGACGTGGTGAAGACGACCGACGTCATCAAGAAGCTCGCCAAGGCCGTGAAGGCGGGCCCGTTCGACATCGACGATCAGGTCGCCAAGGTGTCGATCGTCGGCGTCGGCATGCGCACGCACTCAGGCGTCGCCGCGCGCATGTTCAAGACGCTCTCGAAAGAGAACGTGAACATCCTCGCAATTTCGACTTCGGAGATTCGCGTCTCGTGCCTCATCGACGCCAAGTACGCGGAGCTCGCGGTGCGCGCGCTGCACACGGAGTTCGGCCTCGACTCGCGCGCCTGATGAGCCGGCCCCGCGCCATCGCCGTGGTGCTCGCGCTCATGGCGTTGCTGGGGTTGTTTGCGTGGTGGCGGCCTCCGGTCGCGCCGGCGCCCGCCACCTGCCCAGACGGTCGGCCGATGCGCCTGAGCGCAGCAGGGGTCGCCACGTGTGGTGACGGCGCACGAATGCCAGCGGGCAAAGGGCTCACGTTGCGGCAGAAGTTCGACTGCAACCTCGCGTCGGAGGCCGATTTTGCGCTCGTGCCCGGGGTCGGCCCGCATGTCGCGCGAGAGCTGATTCAGGCCCGCGACGGCGGCTTCGCCAGTTGGGAGCAGATCGACGCGGTGGCAGGTGTCGGTGGCGTGCGTCTGCAGGCGCTGCAGGCAGCGTGTGAGATCCGCTTGGGGGACGCAGGGGTGTGGTAGAAGCGCGCCCGTGCACATCACTTGTGAGAAGTGCTCGACGACGTACGTCCTCGACGACGCGTTGATCCCCCCGCAGGGCGTTCCGGTTCAGTGCACGCGTTGTGCACACGTCTTCACGGCGAAGGCGCCGACGGCCGCTGCGCCGCCGAAGCCACCGCCGCCCGCAGCCGGTGCCAGCACGATGATGTTCGGCACCCCGGCGAGCGCACCGCCGGCGTCGAAGAACACCACCATGATGTTTGGTACCGCGAGCTCACCTGCGCCCGCGCCGACGGCGCCGATGGCTCCCGCGTCAGCGCGCAGCACGATGATGTTCGGCACGCCGGCTTCGAACCCGCCGCCGCCGGCACCTGCGGCCCCGCCGGCTGCCCGCGCCACGATGGTGTTCGGTACGGCGGCTTCGAATTCCGTTCCGGCGCAGGCCCCGCAGGCGCCAGCCTCGGCGAAGACCACGATGATGTTCGGCACGCCGCCAGCCGCGCCTCCGCCGACGGCCTCGAAGAACACGACGATGATGTTCGGCACCGCAGCGTCGAACGCGAGCGCAGCGTCCACGCAGGCAGCGCAAGCGTCGTCGCCTCCCGCGAACAAGACGTTGGTGTTCGGCGGCGCGCCGTCGGCGCCTCCGCCAGCCGTGTCGAAGAACACCACCGTGATGTTCGGTACGCCGGCGTCGCAGGCCGGCCGCTCGACGCCGACGGACGGCGACGCGCCGCAAGAAGAGACGATCATGGAAGACGGCCCGGGTCAGTCGAACCGGACGTTGATGTTCGGCGCACCTCAGGAAGGTGCTGACGCGGCGCCCTCGAAGAACACCACCATGATGTTCGGTCGTTCTCCGATCCCCAAGGTGACGGCGGGCACGGTCGAACTCGCGGGCTACGCGGCCGACGAAGGCCAGCAAAACGAGAGCACCGTGCGGGTCGACGCCGCTTCGGTGGTCGAACAGCACGGCTCTGACGAGCCGTCGGCTCCCTCGCGTCAAGACCGCACGCAGCGCTTCGCGATGAGCGACGTGGGTGGCGGTTTGACGACGCCACCGGCCGGAGGCAACTCCGTGCAGGACCGGCACAACCGCACGCAGCTCTTCGCGATGACGTCTTCAGAGCCGAGCACGCCGGAGGGCGGCGTGGCGGCTGCCGATCGCTTCTCGGGCGATGTCACGTTGGCTCCCGGTGCGATGAGCTTCGAGAGCCTCGGCGGCGCTGATCTGCACCGCACGCTGCCGGCAGAGGGCGACTTCGATCCCCCCGGGGTCTCGCTGTTGTCAGACCCGTCTGGCCTGACGCCGCCCGAGTCGGAAGCTGCGGAACCGTTGGTCTCCAACACCATCGGCAACATCGCGGCGTTGAGCGACGCGCCCCGCCTGGCGCCGCTGCGGCTCGAGTTGCCGCCGGAGCCGGGTGGTTCGCCCGAAGAGCTGTTCAACGATCCGCAGGCCGACGCGCAGCAGCAGGCTCGGGAAGACGCAGAGGCGATGCGCGCCGTGCGCGGCGGTGGTGGTGCCGGCCGCGTGGTGATCGTCATCTTGATCCTCATCGCGCTCGGGCTCGCCGGCGTGCTGGTGTGGCGCCTCGTCGGCAAGGATCTCATGGGCCAGCGCGTGCCCGCCGAGGCCATCTTGTCGACCGAGCAGGCGCTGGCGACGCTGCGCTTCGACGACGGCCAGTCACAGGCGCAGGCGGTCAGCCAGTTGAGCGCGGTGACGGCGCGGCACCCTGAGCTGTTCGAGGCGCAGGCCGCGTTGGTCATCGCGTTGGCGGTGCAGTTCGACGACGCCCAGGGCACGTTGTCGCGCGGTGAAGAGCGCCTGCGCGACGTGAAGAAGCAGGACCCTCTTTCGCAGTCGGCGATCGACGAGCTGCAGCTCGTGCTCACGAAGCAGACCGAGGTTGCTCAGAAGCTCAAGACGTTGTTGCTGCAGGAGCACTCGAAGTTGATCGCGCTGGGTACCGCGCTCGATCGTGCCAGCCCTTCGCAGCTCGCGTTCGTTCGCGCCGACGGCCTGGCCCGGGGCGTGTTGGGCGACGTCGAGGCCATCACGCGCGCCGAGAACTACCGGCAGCGCACCGCGCAGGGCGATGACTGGGTCGAGCTGATCGAGCCCGAGTACGCGCTCAACGGCGGCTCGTCGTTGGACGAAGCGGTGACGCGCGTGAAAAAGGTGCAGCGGCGCGACGGCAACAGCACCTTCATTCGCCCGTACGTCCTGCTGGCGCGCCTCGAGCTCAAGCGTGGCAACGAAGCGCAGGCCGTCGAGCAGCTCGATCGCGTCGTCACGTTGAACGACAAGCACGAGCTCGCGCGAGAGTTGTTGGCGTCAATCAGGCGCTGACGAAACGTTCAGCGACGCGCGACGCGGGCTTCAACTGGCAGCAACGTCGCAAACCCCGCGAACAGCTCGGCCGTCAGTCGAGGCTTCGAGCCGGGCGATTCGGTTCTCAACCAGTCATTGAGCCGCTTGCCCTGCGCTGTGCGCACCTGGTTCGGTTTGCTCAGGTTCATGCGGTAGCGAACCACGCCGCGCGCCACGCGGTGAATCACGAGCACGGTGCCGTCAGCCTCGACGCCTTCCACCACGCCGATGTGCGTCAGCCCGTCGTTGTTTCGGCCGTCGCGGTTGAGATCGTAGGTCTCCTTGAAGAAGACGAGATCTCCGGGCAGCGGGCGACCCCCGTTGAAGATGCGGCCGTGCGCCGACGCGAAGCGCCACATGGCGGTGACGCCGTTGTCGCCGGGCTTGCCCTCGCTCAGGAGGTTGACGCCCAGCGGCTCGTACACGGCGCGCACGAAGCTGGTGCAGTCGTCTCCGTAGCGCTTGCCGTTGACGGTGATCTTGTTCTTGCCGACGAGGCCCTGCGCGGTGGTGACGGCCGAGTCGCGCGCTCCGGCTGCGACGACGAGCTCCTGCCGGGTCGGTGCGTCGGGTGCGCCGGGAATGAGGCGCTCGGCGGCGGGGCGGGCGAAGGGCTCGTAGCGCTCGACGTAGAAGCGACGACCGCCGGTCGGCGCGCCGGTGGCACAGCCGGTGACGATGACGGCGATGGCTGAGAGCAAGACGGCCCGCACGAGCAGCAGGTTCGCCCAGTCAGCGCGCGCGTCAAATTCAGACCCGCCCTCTGGTATGAGCGCCAACGTGCGCGTCTTCATTTTCGTGGTGCTGGCCTCGTCGCTCGTCGCTTGTCGTGACAGCAGCGCTTTTCAGACGGCTACGCGCATCAACACCATCGACAGCTGGCGGCAGTTCATTCGCGAGAACCCGAAAGACGAATACGTCGACGCTGCAGAACAGCGCCTCGACGAGCTCTCGTTCGCGGAGGCGCAGAAGGCGCACTCGGTCATCGGGTACAAGCGCTACCTTGAGGAGTTCCCCGAGGGAGAGAAGGCCAGCTCCGCGAAGAAGCTGCTCGAGTCGTTGCGCTTCAACGCGGCGATGACCCGGAACACGGCGGTCTCGCTGCGGCAGTTTCTCCGCGATCACCCAGACGGCGTGCACCGCGAAGAGGTCGAGACGCGCCTGTCGAAGCTCGAGTTGGAGGAGCTCGTCTCGTCGGACGATCGCAGATCGCTGGAGACGCTGGTGCGCAAGCACCCCGATGACCCTCACGTCGAGCGCGCCACCGCGAAGATCGACGACGCCGCGTGGAGCGACGCGAGCACCGCAGCCGCGCTGTACGCGTACCTCCGCGAGTTCCCCGCCGGGAAGCACCGCGATGACGCGCGGCTCAAGTTGTTGTCGCTGCAGCTCGAAGGGTTGCTCGTGTCTGACGCGATGGACCAGGCGCGGTTGTTGATCGCGAAGAACCCGTTGGCCAAAGAGCTGCCGGGGCTCTCGGCGCGCATGGCGAGGGCCGAGAAGATCTCGGCGTTGCAGCGCTCGAAAGATCAGCGCGTGACGCAGGCCTTCGCCGAGCACTCGTTGCGCCCGTTGGACGAGGTGCTCAAGTCACTTACGGCGCGAGATCCACTGGATCGTTGGCAGGCGGCCGAAGAGCTGGGCGCGCATGTCTCGGTGCTCACCATCGACCCGTTGCTCGAGCAGATCCGCAGCGCGCGTGCGCCGCTCGTTCGGCAGCGCTCGTTCGAGGCGCTGGGCCGTGTGTTGCGCGCGTTGCCACGAGCCGTCGCGGAATACGAAGTGGCGACGCGCCTCGAGGCGTTGGCGCCGCAGGCTTCAGACACGCAGTTGGTCTTGACGCTCGCGGTGTTGCTCGACCTCACCGGTCAACTGGAGCGCGCCTCGAGCGAGTACCAGCGCATGTGGGACGCGGCGAACCCAGACCCGCTCGTGCTGCGCCGTTGGTCTGAGATCCGCTCGGAGCGTCGGCAGTTCTTCTCGGCGGCGGTCGTCGCGCGCCAATTGTCGGCGTGGGCCAAAGGTGTCGCCGAAGCGTCTGTCGAGCCGGGGCCGTTGTCGGCGCTCTCGTCGAGCCGGGAGCTGTGCGGCGCGGTCGAGCTCTCGCGTTTTGCCGAGGCGATCATCGAAGCGGCGAAGAAAGAAAAGAGCGAGTTCCCCGACGACCTCGACACGTTCCTGCTGCGCGCGCGTGAGGCGCGGCGACTCTCGGAGGCCAAGCTGCGCGACGCCGAGCTGCAACTGCTCACCGTCGACCCCAATGCGCGGCGCTGTGGTGATGACGCCGTCGTCGCCCGGCTCAAAGAGGGCGAGGTGCGCCGCATCGCTTCACTCGGCGCGCTGAAAGAGAAGCCGCCCAAAGAGCTCCCGTTGATCCTCGAGATCGTTCGCGAGCGCGACCCGTCGACGCAGGTGCGTGAGGCGGCTCGCTAGCCCGGAGGCAGCATCAACGGCACGTGCGAGAAGAACAGCTTGCACGCGAAGAACGCGCCGATGGGGCCGGCGAAGTCGGCCACCACGCACGCCGCCAACGTGTGCCGAAGCGCGCGCACCTGTACCGCGCCGAAGTAGAGCGCGAGCACGTAGAAGGTCGTCTCGGTGCCGCCGTTGATGGTCGAGAACAGGTAGCCCAGGAATGAATCGGGCCCGTACGTCTTGAGGCCTTCAGACATCACCGCCAGCGCGCCGCTGCCTGACAACGGGCGAATCAGCGCCATCGGCAACGCTTCGGCGGGAAAGCCGAGCGGCGAGACGAGCGGGGTGAGCGCCTTGACCATCACCTCCATCGCGCCCGACGCGCGGAACATGCCGATGGCCACCAGCATGCCGACGAGGAAGGGGATGATCGTCACGCACGTCTGAAAACCCTCCTTCGCCGCGGCGATGAACGCCTCGTACACGCGCACCTGGCGGCCGAAGCCCACGGTGACGATGGCGAGAATCAGCACCGGCAACAGCCAGTTCGAGAGCACCTCACGCGTGACGTCGAAGCCCGTGCTGGTGGCCGGCGCGTCGCGAACGTGCAGCACCAGCGCCAGCACCACGCACAGGCCGATGGCCGCAGTCACCACGAGTCTCCACAGCGGTACCTTCGGTGCGAGCTCGGCGAGGTCTTGCGCTTTCTTCAACGACTCGGCGTCGGCTTCTTTTCTCTGCGTCGCATCGACGTCGACGGTGCCGTATTTCTCTGCGGCGAAGAGCGCGCGCTTCTCGAGCAGCTTGCAGGCGATGACCGCGCAAATCGTGCTGCACAGGGTCGCCATCAACGTGGGCGCGATGATGCCGGCGGCGTCTTTCGAGCCGACGGCGGCGCGCACCGCGACCACGCCAAGCGGCAGCACCGCCACACCCGAGGTGTTGATGGCCAGGAACAGCGCCATGGAGTTCGTCGCCACGCCTTTGCGCTCGTTGAGCTTGTCGAGCTCGGCCATGGCCTTGAGCCCGAAGGGCGTCGCCGCGTTGCCGAGCCCCAGCACGTTGGCCGCGAGGTTCATGATCATCGCGCCCATGGCCGGGTGATCGGCCGGTACTTCGGGGAACAGGCGCGACATCACCGGCTTGAGCCCGTTGGCCACCGAGCGCAGCAGGCCCGCTTCACGCACCACGCCGAAGAGCCCGAGCCACAGCGTCATCTGCCCGATGAGCGAAATGGCGAGCTCCACGGCGGTCTTCGACGAGCTGATGCTGGCTTCGGTCACCTTCGGCATGGTGCCGGTGAAGAGGCCGGTGAGAATCGAGACGACGATCAGCGCGAGGAAGATCCAGTTCATCGTTGGGGGGCCGCATCCCACGGCGGGGCGCGCAGGAAGGCGAGTTTTCTGACACAACCGCGCGCATGACTGCGTCCTTCCCGTCGGAGGCCTGGTGTTCGCGGGCCATCGAGCTGCTCAACGCTGACCCCGACGCGCCGCACGCTGCCCAAGGGTGGGACGGTGACTTCGGCGTGGTGATCGATCGCGCAGAGGGCCCCCTGGCCATCGCGCTCGGCGCCCCGACGGGCGGTCGCCTGCCAGCGCCGAAGTTCGTCACCGTGGCGCAGCTCGAGGCCAGCACGCCTCGTTATTTCGCGCGCGCATCGCAGAAAGATTGGTGGGCGCTCATCGATGGGTCGCTGGATCCCATCGCGGCCATCGTGCAGAAGAAGCTGCTGGCGAAGGGAGATCTGTCGCAGGTGATCTCCCGACTTCAGTACCGCGGGCTGGCAGAACGCTGGCTGGCAAACATTCGGAATGGGGGTTGAACCATGGGCATCACGAGCGCGCTCAAGCAGTACTCGTTGCAGCTTTCCCAGAAGGCGATGGAGAAGATCTTCGCCGACGAAAAACGCGCCCAGCGGGTGGTTGAAGTCATGGGCAAGGCGCAGCAGGCCAAGAAGAGCCTCGACTCCACGCAGCGCGCGGTGCTGCACCAGCTCAACTTCGCCACGCGGCAAGACTTCAAAGACATCGGCAAGCAGCTGTCGGCGCTGCAGAAGCGCGTGCGCTCGATCGACGGAAAACTCGGCGCGCTGTGAAGTCAGTTGCGGCGGCGCTGCTTCGTCCTTGACGCACCAATCGTCGCGTGGCACTTAGCGCGGCGCTCTGGGCACATAGCTCAGCGGTAGAGCATCGCCTTCACACGGCGGGGGTCCCAGGTTCGAAACCTGGTGTGCCCACAGAGACAGAGGGCCGGGGTCGCTACCAAGCGGCTCCGGCCTTCGACTTTGCGGGCGTCACGTCGTTACTATTCGTTTCGTGAACTCGCTCCTCGTGGCGCTGTTGCTGGCTCAGACCACCATCTACGCGTGGACGGACAAGAGCGGCGTGCAGCACTTCACCGACGATCTCTCGACGATCCCCAAAGGCGTGAAGGTGCGCACCACGGAAGGCGAGGTCGTCAGTCGTATCGACGCCGACGTGAAGGCCAATCCACCGAAGGTCGTGGCGCAGGCGAAGGACGAAAAGCCCGCCGCGCCGAACCTCTCCGAGCAGCAGTGGCGACAGATCTTCCGCGACGCGACCCGCAAAGTCGAAAACCTCGAGCAGGACATCGAGCGGGATCGCAAGCAGGTCGAAGAGGTCAACGGCATGCCGATTCGTGCGGGCTTCACGTGCGCGACGGGGTGGTGGTCTCAACCGGTCTACGGCACCACGGTGAACGCGGGCGTCGGTCAGACAGGCCAGGGCTCGACCGTCACCGTTGGCAGCGGGCCCTCCGTCATGCCGACGGTGGCGCCTTGCTACTACTCGCACAACCCGGAGTTCGAGCGCGTCCGTGAGCGGCTCGCAAGCAACCGCCGTGAGCTGGTGCGCGCCAGAGAAGATCTCGCCGACCTCGATCGCCGCGCGTCGTTCGCCGCAGTTCCGCGCGAGTGGCGTCGCTGATAGACGCGCGCCGGAGTTCCGACCCCGTAGCTCAGTTGGATAGAGCGTTGGTTTCCTAAACCGAAGGCCGCTGGTTCGATTCCAGCCGGGGTCACTTTGCTTCCCGTCGCTTCAGTTCCTGCAGCCGTGATGGAAGTCGTACGCGGGCTGCACGCAGGCGGGTTTCGCGCCTTCCTCGTCGGCGGCTGCGTGCGCGATCTGCTGCGCGGCAAGGCGCCCAAAGACTTCGACGTCGCCACCAGCGCGCGGCCCGAGGAAGTGCAGAAGCTCTTCAAGAAGGTGATCCCCACCGGCATCGAGCACGGCACGGTGACGATCGTCGTGAAGGGTGAACACGTCGAGGCGACGACCTTCCGCGCCGAAGCCGAATACGTCGACGGGCGGCGCCCCTCGAAGGTTGAGTTCCACGAAGACATCGAGGCTGACCTCGGGCGCCGCGACTTCACGATGAACGCCATCGCGTGGGACCCGGAGTCGGGCGCCATCGTCGACCCGTTCAACGGCCAGGCTGATCTCCTGGCGCGCACCATTCGCGCCGTGCGCGTGCCGCTCGAGCGCTTCCTCGAAGACGGCCTCCGCCCCATGCGCGCCGTGCGCTTCGCCACCGTGCTCGACTTCACCATCGAGCCGCAGACCGAGGCCGCCATCACGCAGACGCTGCACGTCTTCAAGAAGGTCGCCGCCGAGCGCATTCATCAGGAGTTCGTCAAGCTGCTGCTCGCGCCGTCGGTAGCCACGGGGCTCGAGCTGCTGCGTCGCACGGGGTTGCTGCGCGAGTTCTTCCCCGAAGCGCGGCTCGAGAACTTCAGCGCCGTCGCGCGTGCCCCGGCCGATGAAGTCGTTCGCCTGTCGGTGCTGTTGCTGGGCGTGCCCAACACGCGTGACGTGCTGCTTCGGCTCAAGTTTCCCAACCGCGTGGCCGACGAATCAGGCGCGTTGACGAAGCACGCCACGCTGCCGGCGGCCATCAGCTCCGACGCCGACCTGCGCCGCTGGCTCGCGAAGCTCGACGCGGCTCGCGCGATGCCGTTGCTCCAGGTTCACGACGCGCTGGGCACGGCCCCTGAGGCCCTTCGCAGCCGCGTGGAGGCCATTCTCGCCGCCGCGCCGCCGCTCACCTCCCGGCAGCTCGCGCTCGACGGGAAGGGCATCATGGCGGCCCTGGGCACCGGTCCTTCGCCGGTCGTCGGGCTGGCGACGCGGCACCTCCTGGAGCTCGTCCTCGACGACCCGTCGCTCAACACCGCCGAGGCCTTGACCCGGGCCCTGCAGGGTTTCCCACAGGCTTTCCCACAGTCGACTCCAGCGGACTCGCGCTCGGCGCCCTCCGAAAACGGCTCCGCTCGGAAGAAGTCCTGAATCTTCTTTAAATACAGTAGCTTAGGCGGTCTGTTTGTTTGTAACACCACGTGTTACCCACACCGGCTTCCGAGCGCCGTGCTTGTGGAAAAGGTGCCTCTGACCGTTTCCAGACGAGGGGGTTTCAGGTTCTGCGCGGCTGTGGCATCGGTCGCTCCATGCGTGTCGTCGTAGCCATGTCAGGAGGCGTTGATTCGTCCGCGGCGGCGGCGTTGCTCAAGGAGCAGGGCCACGAGGTCATCGGCATCACGTTGCGCGTCTGGAGCTACGAGAGCACTGCGCAGTGCGGCAGCTGCTGCAGCCCCGACGACATCGACGACGCGCGGGCCGTGGCCGAGAAGCTGGGCATTCCGTTCTACGTGTCGAACGTCGAAGAGATGTTCAAAGAGCGCGTGGTGACGCCGTTCGTGCAGAGCTACCTCGGCGGCAAGACGCCGATTCCCTGCGTGGCCTGCAATCAAGACGTGAAGTTCGGGTTTCTGCTCAAGCGCGCGCGGCAGCTGGGCGCGAAGTTGGCGACGGGCCACTACGCCCAGGTCTCGGAGCGCGACGGGCAGTTCGAGCTGCAGCGCGGGGCCGATGCGGGGAAAGATCAGTCGTACTTCCTCTTCACGCTCGGCCAGGACGAGCTGAAGGACATCATTTTCCCCGTCGGTCATCTGCAGAAGGCTGACGTGCGCGCGATCGCCGAGCGCCACGGGCTCGTCACCACGCACAAGGCCGAGTCGATGGAGATCTGCTTCGTGCCCGACGGCAACTACGCGCGCTTCGTCGAGAAGGTCGCCGGCTCGCAGCCGAAGGGTGAAATCGTCACGGCTGAAGGCGAGGTGCTGGGCGAGCACGACGGCATTCACAAGTTCACCGTGGGGCAGCGCAAGGGCCTCGCGGTTTCGCATTCTGAAAAGCTGTACGTGCAGCGGCTCGACGCGGCGAAGAACCAGGTGATCGTCGGGCCCGCGGCCGAGACCGAGCGCGGCAGCTTTCACCTGCTCCGGCCGCACTGGGTCGACGGCGCGCCGGCGGTCGATCGGCCCGTCACCGTGCGCATTCGTCATCGCCATGCGGGCGCGAGCGGCACCGTGAGGCTCGAGCTCAATGGCCACTTCAAGGTGCACCTCGACGAGCCTGCGCGGGCGGTGACTCCGGGGCAGGCGGCGGTCGTGTACGACGGCGCGCGCGTGCTTGGAGGCGGGTGGATCATTTGAGGTGGCTGCTCGTGATCGCGACGGCGTCGAGCGCGTGCACGAAAGAACCTGCGGCTCCGGTGTGCGGCCTCCACGCCGCGTCTGAGCCGGTGTTGCTCGAGGGCAAGCGTGACGTCGTGCTGTCGGTGGGCGCGCGGTTGATGCCCGACGACAAGATCGAAGCGAAGGGCTGGGCGCTGCTCGAGTGCTTCGGCGGCGCGCTCAAGGTGCTCGACGACGAGGCGGTGCGCGTCGGCGATCTCAAGGAGTCGAAGATCGAAGCCACCACCATTCCCCGCTTCGTGTTGCGCGACGGGAAGCCGGTGAAGGGCAACGCGCTGCCTCCTTCGATGTTGCCGCGCTACTCCGACAACCGCTTCACGCCGGCGAGCGCGCTGGTGGGCTCAGGCCCGTCAGACGGGGACTATTTTCGAGCGTTCTTCACGCCCAACGGCATCGAGAACATGACGTCGGCGCCGCGCGTCGACGGGCCCACGAAGCTGCCTCCGCCGTCGCAGCGCACCAGGGTTTCTCGCATTCACGCGGGGCAGCTGGGGGAGGGTGGCCTTCGGCTGGAGGTCGACGATGACGTGGTGTTCGTCGAGACCGATGAGCTCGCGACGGCCGCGCTCGTCGAAGATCACACCTACGCGTTGGGTCGCGCTGTGCGCCTCGTGATCCCCGATGGCGCGGAGGCCACGTTGACCATCGATGGCGTCGAGCTCGAGCTCGAAGGCCCGATGGATCTGCGTCTGCGCTGACGGATTACTTCAGCTTTGGAGTGCCCTTCGACGCGTGCTTCGGGTGCGGCCCGATGATGACCTGCTTGTGCGCCTTGCAAGACCACGTCGTGTCAGCGCCTGCAGACATGCCGTCGTACTCGACGTACTTCACGCTCGCGTTGAGCTTGAGTCGCTTGCGCAATGACGACTCGGCGAAGGTGCAGTCGCATTGCCACCACGTGTCGTCGCCGCCGTAGGGCGAGCTCATCGGCTTCAGCTCGATCTTCGCGGCACGGAGCGCGTCGGCGAGGGGCTGGAGGTGCGCACAAAGCATTGGGCCAATGTCGGGTACTTTCCTTCACCGCACAATCGCGATGGGTCAGTTAGTCTCGACGGCCTGATGCGCGCTTCGTGGTTTCTGCTGATCGGGTTCGTCGCTGGCGTCGGGATCTCCTGTGGTGCGCCGGGCTCGAGCAAGCCTCCGTGTGGCCCTGACGTGTGCAGCGGCTGCTGCACCGACACGGGCGACTGCCTCGGCGGCACGGCGGTCTTCGAGTGTGGCGCGGGCGGCGAGGCGTGCCAGGCGTGCGCCGCGAATCAGGTCTGTCAGGCGGGCGTGTGCGGCCTGTTCGAGAACGGCGATTACGACGCGAGCTTCCCCGATGCGCCCGACGGCGGCGTCAATCGTGACGCTGGTGTCTTCATGGGCACCGACGGCGGCGGTGGCGGTCTCGACGGTGGTGGCGGCGACGCAGGCCCTCAAGACGTCAGCTACTCGTCTCAGGTGCAGCCGATTTTCGACGCGAAGTGCGACGCCTGTCACAGCTGGAGCTACGACAACATCGTCGGCCAGAACGGTCGCGTGGTGCCCGGCAACTTGAACGGCTCGTCGATGTACACCCGCACGTTGTCGGCGGACATGCCGCGCGGCTCGGCGCCGCTGACCTCGACGCAACAAACGCTCCTGCGCGATTGGATTCTCAACGGCGCGCCCCGAAATTGACGCGTTGCCACAGCGCGCTACTTTGATGATCACCGCATGCGTGACTCACATCGCCTGAAAGAGAAGTACGAGCTCTCGCTCGACAATCGCCAGATCGTCTCCATCACCGTCGCCTCGCTCGTGGTGCTGGGTGGCGTCTTCATGTTGGGCGTGGTGGTCGGCAAGAAGCTGACGGCTGAGACCGCCGCGCTGCAGCAGACGGCGCCCGCTGATCTCCTCGGCCAGCTCGATCGCCAGACCGACGCGCTCGAGAACATGAAGGCCGACGCGGCGCTCACCTTTCAAGACGAGCTGACGCGCAAGACGCCCACGCTCATCGCCGACCCTCCGGTGGTGAAGCCGGTCGAGGTGAAGGTCGCCGAGGCTCCGAAGCCGCCTGAGCCCAAAGTCGAAGAAGCCCCGAAGCCGGAGCTCGTCGCTGCGGTGACGCCGAAGGTCGAAGAGCCGAAGCTCCCCGAGACGCCGAAGGCCGAGCCGACCGCGACGCGCACCGTTGATGGTGGCGGCGGTTTGAAAGAAGCGTTCGGCAAGGTGCAGCGCACGCCGACGCCCACCGAGGCAGCGGCCGACGGCGCGTGGACGGTGCAGTTGTCGGCGTACCAGGAGCGCGGCGAGGCCGACAGGTTCGCGGCGGGCCTCCGTGACAAGGGCTACGCGCCGTACATCGTGGAGGCGACGATCCCCGGTAAGGGCACGTGGTACCGCGTGCGCATGGGCCGCTTCGGCAGCAAAGACGCGGCGTCACGCTACATGGACGACTTCCGTCGCGAGACCGCGTTGAACGCGATCGTCACCACGGCGAACTGACCTCAGCCTTCGGAGTCGGGGTTCTTCGTCCACTTGTCGACGTTGCCGTCGCCGTCGAGATCTTCACCGATGCGGTCGACCTGGTTGTTCTCCCAATACTCCCAGTAGTCGACCTTGCCGTCGCCGTTGGTGTCGCGCTCTTTCCGAACGATCTGGCCCTTCTCGTAGAAGACCCAGAGAGAAGGGCGGCCGCCTGACGCCAGGTCGCGCTCTTTGCGAACGACGATGCCCTTCTCGTAGAAGATGACCTCGTCGACCTTGCCGTCGAAGTCGAGGTCGAGCGCCTCGCGGCTGATCTGCTCTTTGTCGTCGTACTGACGGGCGATGTCGACCTTGCCGTCCCAGTTGATGTCGAGGTCTTTGCGCGAGACGCGCTCGATTTCCTTGCCGTCGGCGCCCACGGCTTTGACGGTGTAGGTCCACACGTCGGGCTTCTTGTCTTTGTTGAGATCGAACTCGGTGACGGTCTCTTCGCCTGACTGCTTCTGGCGAATGTTCTCGGCCACCTTCTCGCCATTGGCGGTGTCGGTGTCGTCTTTCTTCTCGGACGAATCGGTCGTGGCGCAGCCCACGAAAGCCAGTGCGGCGGTCAGCAACGACATCCTGAAGGTACGCATGCTGGTCATTTCCTTGCCCTCGGCTCCTGTCGACATAGCGTCACATACGTCCATGGCGCGCAAGAAGATCAGCACCACGATCTACATCACGCCCGAGCAGAATGAGCTGCTCAAGCTCCTGAACCAGAAGACCAAGGTTCCGGTGGCTGAGTACATTCGCCAGGGCATCGATCTCATCCTCCAGAAGTACAAAGACGAGCTCCCCGGTCAGCAGACCCTCGGCCTGTAGTCACTCGCGCGAGAACAGCCGGTTGCCGATGACGAGGTACCGGCCCTTTCCCGTGCTTCCGATGAACGAGACCCACGACGGCGCGTCGGCCGGGCTCAGTTGAAGCAGGTACCCGTCGAGGCGCCACGCACCGACGTGTTGGCCCACCGCGAGCTCGGTGTTGAAGCCCGTCACCACCGAGCCGTCGGCGGCAAAACGGTAGCTGGTGCCTGCTGACCTCCACGTGCCGATGAGTTGAACCGAGCTCGCAGGTTCGATCGGCCTCCGTCGCGCCGCGCCTGCGTTGAACCACGGGCCTTCGTCGTCGTCGCCGTGGCTGAAGGCGTCGGTGTGACTGAAGGTGTCGTAGGCCCGCGTGAGGTTGTCTCCGACCAGCGTGAAGGTGCCCAGCGTCGATCGCGCGCGGCGGTGGCCCTCGAGATCAAAGAGCTTCGGGCCGCCGGGGCGAGGGCGCAGCGCGTAGGTGCCGTCGGCAAGGTACAGCTCGACGTTCGCCACCATGCCGGTCTGCTGCGCCTGCGGGTACCACCACAACCCGCGCGGCCCGTCGTCGAGCTCTGCGTCGGGAAGCTCGAGGCCGCGACCGCTGGGCAGCCAGCCTGGCGATCCTGGAAACAGCTCAGGCGTGTCACCAGTGGGGATCGTGCCTGACGTCGTGGCGCGCTCCACCGTCGCGACCTCTTCACCCAGAAACGTCAGTGCCAGCGAAGTCAGGCAACAACAGCTCAGCGACAAGGCGCCGCCAGCGAGCACCCAGAACAGCAGTCCACGACCCCTGGCGGCTGGCTGACTCACGGTGCGCGCATGCTACACGCCGACGCATGGCCACCATGCAAGGCAAGCGAGTCGTCGTGCTCGGAGGAGCGGGCTTTCTCGGCTCCCATTTGTGCGAGCAGCTCTTGAAAGAGGGGGCTTCAGGCGTGATCGCCGTCGACAACTTCATCACCGGCAACGCCGCCAACCTCGCCCCGCTCAAGCACGAGCCGGCGTTCTCGCTGGTGGAGCACGACATCACCGCGCCGCTCAGCGTGTCTGGCGACGTCGACTACGTCTTCAACCTCGCCTCGCCTGCGTCGCCGAAAGACTACGAGGTGCTGTGGCTCGAGACGATGCGCGTCGGCGCGCTCGGCACGCAGCACGGGCTCGAGCTGGCCGAGCTGAAGAAGGCGGTTTTTCTGCAGGCCTCGACGTCGGAGATCTACGGAGACCCGCTCGTTCACCCGCAGGTGGAGTCGTACTTCGGCAACGTCGATTCGACCGGGCCGCGCGCCGTCTACGACGAAGCCAAGCGCTACGCAGAAGCGCTGGTGCAGGCCTTTCGCCGCAAGCGCAACGTCAGCACGCGCATCGTTCGCATCTTCAACACCTACGGCCCACGCATGCGGTTGAACGACGGCCGCGTGGTGCCACAGTTCGTCTCGCAGGCGCTCAAGGGCGAAGACTTCACCATCTATGGTGATGGCAAACAGACGCGCTCGTTCTGTTACGTCGCCGATCTCGTCGACGGCATCGTGCGCCTGGCGCTCTCGAAGGAGCTCGACCCGGTGAACCTCGGCAACCCGCGCGAGCAGTCGATGCTGGAGTTCGCCGAAGCCGTGCGCGCCGCGGCGGGTGGCGGTGGAAAGATTGTCTTCGAGTCGCTGCCGCCCGGAGACCCGAAGCAGCGCAAGCCCGACATCACGCGCGCGAAGATGCTGCTCGGCTGGGAGCCCCGCGTGACGCTCGAAGACGGCCTGCAGAAGACCATCGCGTACTTCCGCGGCGTCATCTGAAAACGAAAAAGGGTGAGGAGCTTTTGCTCCCCACCCTTGCGCATCAATTCACTTCAAAACTCAGGCTCGAACTTCGCCCTTGGGCTCTTCGGCGGGCGTCGCAGGCGGCGTCACAAAGGGTGAGCGCTCGAGCGCGAACTGCAGCGCGTCGTCGACGTGCTTGGCGAACTGGAAGGTGAGCTGCCCACGCACCGACTCAGGCACGTCGACCAGGTCCTTCCGGTTCTTCTCGGGGAGCAGCACGCGCTTGATGCCCGCGCGGTGCGCACCGAGCACCTTCTCACGCACGCCACCGATCATGCCCGCGATGCCGCGCAGCGTGATTTCGCCCGTCATCGCCGTGTCTGAACGAACCGGGATGCCCGTGAAGAGCGAGGTCAGCGCAGTCGCGATCGCCAGGCCGGCCGACGGGCCGTCTTTCGGAGTCGCGCCTTCGGGGAAGTGAATGTGGAGGTCGACCTTCTCGAACGCGGCGGGCGCCAGACCCATGCGTTCTGCGTTCGCGCGCAACCATGAGAACGCGGTGGTGACCGACTCCTTCATCACTTCGCCGAGCTGGCCGGTGAGGGTGAGCGTGCCCTTGCCGGGCATCTTGGTGGCTTCGATGAAGAGGATGTCTCCGAAGCCGAGCGGCGTGTAATACAGGCCGACGCTGACGCCGGTCTGCGAGGTGTGCTCCGCGACGTTGAGCTCGTGGCGCTTCGAACCGAGGATCTCTTCGGCCTTCGCCGCGTTGATCACGACCTTCTCGGTCTTGCCTGACGCCACGCCCACGGCCACCGCGCGGCACAGCTCGGCCACCTTGCGCTCGAGGTTACGGACGCCCGGTTCGATCGCGTAGGCCGTGATGACGCGCTCCAGCGCATCGGCCGTGATCTCCACGTGCTCGTCGGTGATCCCGTGCTCTTTGATCTGCTTGGGGATCAGGTGGTTGCGCGCGATGTGCTCTTTCTCGATGAACGTGTACGAGCTCATCTCGATGATCTCCATGCGGTCGCGCAGCGGCGGCGGAATGGTGTCGAGCCGGTTCGCGGTCGCGATGAACATCACCTTCGACAAGTCGAACGGCACGTCGAGGTAGTGATCGCTGAACGTGTTGTTCTGTTCAGGGTCGAGCACCTCGAGCAGCGCTGCCGACGGGTCGCCACGGAAGTCGGCGCCGAGCTTGTCGATTTCGTCGAGCAACATGATCGGGTTGCGTGAGCCGGCCTTCTTCATCTGTTGAATGAAGCGACCCGGGAGCGCACCGACGTACGTGCGGCGGTGACCACGAATCTCGGCTTCGTCACGCACGCCACCGAGCGCGAGGCGCACGAACTTGCGACCGATCGCGCGGGCGATCGACTGACCGAGCGACGTCTTGCCGACACCCGGAGGCCCCGAGAGGCACAGAATCGGGCCGCGCATGTCGTTCTTCAGCTTGCGCACCGCGAGGTACTCGAGCACGCGCTTCTTCACGGTCTGAATGCCGTAGTGATCGTTGTCGAGCTGCTTGCGCGCGTTGTCGATGTCGAGGTTGTCCTCGGTCTGCTTGTTCCACGGCAGATCCGCGATCCAGTCGAGGTAGGTGCGCGCGACCGTGTACTCGCTGGACGCAGCGGGGATGGTCTTGAGCCGGTTGAGCTCCTTGTTCGCGACCTTCTCGACGTCGGGCGGCAGCTGCGCCTTCTTGATGCGCTCCGCCAGCTCGTCGAGCTCCTCTTCGTCCTCACCGATCTCGCCGAGCTCTTCCTTGATCGCCTTGAGCTGCTGGCGCAGGTAGTACTCGCGCTGCGTCTTCGACATCTCGCCCTTCACGGCGGAGTCGATCTTGTTCGAGAGCTTGAGGATCTCGCGCTTGCGGTTGAGCAATTCGAGCACCAGCTTCATGCGCGCCTTGAGATCGACCGTCTCCAGCACGGCCTGCTTCTCTTCGATGGGCACGTCGACGTTGGCGGCGATGAGGTCGGCCAGGTGACCGGGGTGGGTGATGCTCTCGACGAGCTCGGTGGCCGCGGCAGGCAGCTCCGGCATCATCTCGATGACTTCACGCGCGAGCTTCTTGAGGTTGATCGTCAGCGCCTCGATTTCGACGTTGTCGGGCGCGGTCTTGTCGTCGACCGGCTCGATGCGCGCCTTGAGGTACGGCGACTCCTGCACGAGCTCCATCACGCGAAAGCGCGCGAGGCCCTGCACGACGAGCGAGTAGTTGTCCTCGCCCATCTTCAGGAGCTTCACGATGCGTGCGACCGTGCCCATGTTGTAGAGGTCGGTGGCGCCCGGGTCTTCTTCTTCGGCCTTGCGCTGCGTCACCACGCCGATGACCTGGTCGTCACGCACGGCGTCTTTGATCAGCGCGATGGTCTTCTGACGGCCCACGGCGAGCGGCAAGACACCGCCCGGGAAGAACACAGAATTGCGAAGCGGAAGAATGGGTAGGACCTGCGGAATGTCGTCCTTGTTGATGGCGCCCGGAGGGGCCATCGTCGTCGGCAGCGCCTGCGCGCCGACTGCCTTCTTCTTGTCGTCGGACATGTGGGGTGTTCGCCTTTTTTCAACAGTTTGGGAGGGGGCGCCCTCCCGCGGTGTTTCTGTTCTCTGCGAAGGCTATTCACTTTTCCCGTCACCGCAACGACGGCGTAGAGGAAATGCCGATTCTCGCCCCCACTGATTGTCCGGTGCATGATGCGCGCAACCGCCATGCACCACCGAACGCTCCTCATCACCGCCGTGCTGCTCTTCGTCGCGAGCTGCCAGGGCTGCTTCGGCTGCAAGACGTCGCCGATCGACAACCCCGAGCTCATGTTGCCCCGCGCCTGTGAATCGGCGCCTCCGCTCATCGAGCCGCCGAAGCTCGACATTCTCTTCGTCATCGACAACTCGAATTCGATGCGTGAGGAGCAGGAAGGCGTCGCCCGCGAGCTCACCGGCTTCATCGACGAGCTCAAGAAGGGCGGTGGCGTGCCGTCGGACTTCAACGTCGGCGTGGTGACGACCTCGACCTATTTGAATGGTCGCCTCGGCGCGCAGCCCTTCCTGGTCAACTTCCCGCTGCAGTCAGGGCACCTGCGCCCGGTGCCTGAGGCGTTGGCCGACGGCGGCACCGACTACGACAACCTGCAGGGCGAGCGGCTGCTGCTGGGCACCGACACGGAGCTCCTCACCAAGTTCGACAAGCTCGTGCGGCAGGGCGTCGATGGCTCGGGCCAGGAGACGCCGTTCGAAGCGGTGCGCCTCGCGTTGTTGACCGACCTCATCACCACGCCGCGAGAGCAGGGCGGCAATCAGGGCTTTCTCCGTGACGGCGCGCGCCTCCTCGTGGTGGTGCTCACCGACGAAGACGACTGCAGTGAAAAGGTTCGCCCGCCGACGGTCAGCGTGGGTGACAACGGCGCGGTCGCCGACTGCACCGACAAAGAAATGCAGCTCACGACGGTGGCCGAGTACCACCGCATGTTCACCGAAGAGCTGCGCAACAGCGACGGCACCGCGAAAGAGCTCATCTGGACGGCGATCGCCCCGGTAGGCATCGCGAGCAAGTCGGCCATGGCGGTGCTCGACGGCAATCAGGTTCGCAACATCGACTGCCCGACCTCGAACCAGGCCGGCTACCGCCAGCGCGCCATGGCCGAGATGTTCGACTCCACGTTGGTGAACCTCGACTCGATCTGCCGCAGCTCGTACCGCGAGACGCTCATCACCATCGCGCAGCTCGCGTCAGTGGTGCAGAGCATTGAAATCGGCAACGTGCCCGACGCGCGCCTGCTTCAGTTCGTCATCACCCGCGCCGACGGCAGCAAAGAGCCCTGCACCACGGCCAACGAGGGCATCGTCTCGTTCTCGCAGAGCACCGACGGCACGTCGGCCCGCGTGCAGTTCGGAAATCAGTGCCGCCGCCGCGCCGACGACATCTCGATCGTCATCAAGATCCTCTGCGCGACCTGACCTGTAGCTTTCTGTAGCCGAAAACTTGCGGGGTCGATCTGCTGGGGCACCATGCCTGCGCCATGGCCACTCAGAGCTTCACGTTTTTCTTCATGACCGATGCCCACCGCGCCACCGATCGCAGCCAGTCGCAGCTCTGGTCTCCCGTTGCTGCCACCAGCACCAACGCGCAGGGCATTTCGTGGGTGAAGCCGGTACGCTGAAGGCTGCGTGCGGCTGGCCTACTTCGATCTCGACAAGACGATCCTCGGCGTGAACTCCGGCACCCTCTGGGTTCGCCGCGAGCTCGCGTTGGGGCACCTGTCGAAGCGCACCGCGCTCCGGGCCGCGACGTGGCTCTTTCAATACACGCTGGGCTTCGCGTCGGCCGACTCGATGGTCGAAGAAGCCGTGCAGCAGGTGAAGGGCACGTCGTCCGTCGAGCTGCGCGACCGAACCAACCGCTTCTTCCATGAGCTCGTGAAGCACACGTACCGACCGGGCGCGCTCGAGGCCATCGAACATCACCGACGCGCAGGCGATCACCTCGTGATGCTGACGTCGTCGACGAACTACATGGCCGAGCTGGTCGCGGCTGACTTGCGCTTCGACGCGGTGTGCAGCAACGAGCTCGAGGTCGACGCGCTCGGGCTCCACACCGGCGTCGTGGTGGGCGGCGTGTGCTTCGGTCAGGGCAAGCTGCGCCACGCGACGCGCGCGGCCGAGCGGCTCGGCGGCGACGTGCGGCACGCGGCTTTCTACACAGACTCGTTCAGCGACGTAGCGGTGATGGAGGTCGTCGCGCAGCCCGTCGCCGTGAACCCCGACCCGCGCCTCAAGCGCCGCGCCTTCAAGCGAGGTTGGCGCGTGGTCGATTGGGGGACCGCAGCTCCTCGCGTCGCCTGATTCACTGCACGTCGACGGCGAGTGACACCGTCTGCTTGGGCGTCAGGCACTTCTCGTCGCTGCACACGCTGAAAGACAGCACGCCTTCGATGACGGCCACGCCGGCCTTCTCGGGCGTGACTGGCAGGTTCACGTCGACCGCGCAGTTGTCTTCCGCTTTCTCTTTGCACGGCGTCCTCGTCGCCACCGTGAGCTGCACGCGCTCGGCGCCGTACTTCACGCCTTCCGTCGGCGTGGGCTTGAACGACATCGGGTACTCGGGGTTCACGTGGAAGCCCTTGCGCGCTGTCACGGAGATCGTCGCCACGGCTTCTTTGCCGGCGAGGTACGGCGGCGCAGCGGTGATGCCGATGAGGTACTCGTTGTCGACCGACGGGTCTTGCACCGGGTTCTCGATCTTCGCGGGCGGAGGCGCGGCCGACGGGGCAGGTGCCGGCGTGGCTTCTTCTTTCTTGCAGGCGGCGAGCAGCAACACCGAAGCGACGAAGAGCGTGCGGATCATGGCGAGCAGATTAACGCCGCGAACGAGGCGCGCGCGCAGACTTCTTGCCGGGCGGGCGGGGAAGGTGACGCATGCCCATCCACCCGAGGGCCGAGACGTGCCACGCCACGTCGGCGACCGAGAAGCGCTTGCCCTCTTTGGCCCACCACTGACCGACCTGCGTCACCATGCCCACCAGCGCGTTGGCGTAGATGGGCGAGAGATCGGGATCGTAGCCGGCGCTCTCGAATTCGCGGCGGAAGAGGTCGTCGACGCGCTGTGCGAGATCGTCGATCACCCGCGTGAGGCCGCGACGTGCGTTGGCGGTCGGTGAGTCACGCGTCAGCACCGCGAAGCCCGCAGGTTGTTCGCGCGTGTACGTCATGAACGCGAGCACGGCCTTCTCGAAGCGCGCGCGTGGCGTGCCTTGCGAGATGCTCTGCGACACCCGGTCGACCAGCGTGTCCATTTCGCGATCGACGATGGCCGCGTAGAGCCCTTCTTTCGCCCCGAAGTGCTCGTAGATGATCGGCTTCGACACGCCGGCGCGCTGCGCGATCTCTTCAATCGGCGCCTCGTAGCCCTGGCTCGCGAACACTTGTCGGCCAACTTCCATCAACTGCGCTCGGCGATCCGCTGCAGTCAGACGCAATTTCTTCACGTTGCGGTGCTCCTTACTCATCGGTAACTTACTCGCCGGTAAGTAGTCATGAAACATCCAAGCTATCGACACATCGCGCAGGCCATTCGAGGCACCGACGAGTGGAGCGACGACACGCCGCTCGTCTTCCCCGCGGAGGGCGCCGACGTGTACCGGCTCGCTTTCCGCTCGAGACAGGCGGAGCACCTGCTGGGGCGCAGCGCGTATCGCTGCGAGGCGCACGGCGTCGATTTTCCTGCTGAGCCCGCGTCAGACGGCGTCGCCGACTGTGAGGTGAAGGAGAACCTCGAGTTCCGCTACCCGCTGTTGCGCGGCCACACCGAGGCCGGTTCGAAGCAGCGCGAGACGCACCTCATCGTATTGCTGCATGGGCTCAACGAGCGCAGCTACTCGAAGTACGTGCCGTGGGCGTACCAGCTGTGGCGCTCGACGGGCGCGGCGGTGGCGTTGTTTCCGCTGTGTTTTCACGTGAACCGCGTGCACCCCAACTGGGCGAGGGAGATCAACCACGCGCAGGCGCGCCGCGACGACGTGCCACGCAATGAGAATGTGCACGCCTTCAACTGCGTGCTCTCGGAGCGGCTCGATGCGCGACCCGAGCGCTTCTTCTGGGGTGGGCTGCAGTCGTACTTCGACGTCATCGATCTCGTGCGGCAGATTCGCGCCGGCGAGCACCCGCACGTCGCGCCCGACGCGCAGATCGATCTGCTCGGCTATTCGGCCGGCGGTTACCTGTCGCTGGGCTTGTTGTTGGTCGACGAAGGCGGGCTCTTCAAAGACAGCCGCTGTGTCGTCTTCGAGTCAGGCGCGGTGCTCAAGAGCACGCATCTCTCTTCGCGGCTGATCATGGATCTCGCGTGCGAGATCTCGCTGATGAAGCTCTTCATTCGCTTCACGGGGCGCATGGCGAGCCCGCGGCTGCAGCACTGGCTCTCGCACCACCCGGAAGGTCGTTGGTTCCGCGCGCTGTTCGGTGAAGAGGCCGAGCGTGAAGCGCTCGAGGCCAGGTTGCGTGAGCTCGCGCCGCGACTGCTGGCGATCTGCAACACCAACGACGACGTGATCCCCGCGAGCGCGGTGTTGAACACCATGCAGGGCCTGCATCGCGACACCGGCGTGCGTGTCGAGTCGCTCTCGCTGGGCGTGCACGAGCACCCGTTCGTGTGCCCCGACTACAACCAGCGCGATCGCCGCTTCATCACCGAATATCTCGACGTGGCGACGCTCGGCCGCGGCTTCGAGCAGTTCATCGAAACCGCGACCAGCCTGCTCAAGCGTTAGTTCGCGTACTTCACGCCGCAGCCGTAGGCCTTCGTCTCGGCCGTCTTCACAGGGCGGCCAGCCGACAGATCTTCGAGCGCCGCGTCGACGTAGTTCACCAGCGTGCCACCCTGTGGCGACTGGCCTTCACCGTCGGGCGAGTTGTCGATGGCGCCGCGGTACACGACGTTGCCCTTCTCGTTGATGACGAAGAGGTGCGGCGTGTTGGTGGCGCCGTACGCCTTGCCGACCACGCCGCTCTCGTCGAGAAGAATGGCGTTTTCCATGTTGAAGGTCTTCAGCGCGGCCTGGTTCTTCTCGACGCCGGCGCCCTGCTTGCCGGGCGCACCGGAGTTGATCGACAGCCACACGATGCCCTTCTTCTGCGCGCGCTTTGCGGTGTCGACGAGCGAGGCTTTGGTGTGTGCGTTCTTCACGAACGGGCATTCGGGGTTGAACCACTCGAGCACCACGGTCTTGCCTTTGAACGACGAGAGCTTCACTTCTTTGCCATCGAGGTTCTTGAGCGCGAACTCGGGCGCGGGTTTACCGAGCTCCGCGTCAGCGAGGGCGGGGAGCGAGAGGAGGGTCAGGAGCGCGAAGGTCTTCATGGTGCGCCCGGTATAACGTGCAGGGTCCATGTTCGCTTCGTTGCTTGTCGCCGCCGTCGTCGTCGCCGCCAAACCACCGCCGGACCCGCGCAAGGAGCTGCTCGATGCGATGGTGCTGGAGATCGATCGCAACCAGGCCGAGCTGAAGCTCAAAGAGAATCGCGGGCCGTACTTCATCAGCTACCAATTGAAAGACTACGACCAGCGAGAGGTCGTCGCGCGCTACGGCGCCATCTTTCAAGACGCCACCTCCAGAGACCGGCAGATCTTCGTCGACGTGCGCGTGGGTGACTACGCGTTCGACTCGTCGATCGCCGACGAGTTCGAGTTCTCGTCGTCGCTCAAAGGCGCGAGCTACCTGACGAAGAAGTCAGCGCCCATCGACGACTCACCGGCGGCGTTGCGCACCTCGCTGTGGTTGGTGACCGACGAGAAGTACAAGACGGCGCTCTTCAACTACCTCAAGAAGAAGGGCGAAGACGTCTACGTGGTCGACGACCCGAAGCGCTCGCCTTCATTCACGAAGGAGGCTCCTGAAGTGCAAGTGGGCGTGCGGGTGCCGTTCGAGTTCGCGCACGACAAGTGGCTCGCGTTCGCGAAGGAGACGTCGGCGAGGTTGGCGAAGGAGCCGTCGTTCTTCGACTCGGAGGTGCGCGTCACCGCCGACAAGCTGGTGCGGTACTTCGTGACGACCGAAGGCACGCGGCTGGTGACGGAAGACACGCTCTACAGCGTTCACGTCACCGCGTTCACGCGCGCTGATGACGGCCAGTTGCTCGAGAACTCACGCCACTGGTACGCGCCGCTCGAAGCGCAGCTGCCTCCCGTCGCGTCGATGAGGTCGCAGCTCGACGAGATGGTGGGCGACCTCAAGGCGCTGCGCGTGGCGCCGACCATCGACCCGTACACGGGGCCCGCGATTCTGGAGGCCGATGCGGCGGGCGTGTTGTTTCACGAGGCCGTCGGTCACCGCCTCGAGGGTGAACGGCAGGACAGCGACCAGGAAGGCAAGACGTTTCGCGGGCAGGTGGGGCGGCAGGTGTTGCCGGCGTTCATTTCAGTCACCGACGACCCGACGACGCGCGCGCGCAGCGGCCAGCAGCTCAATGGCTATTACCTGTACGACGAAGAAGGCGTGGCGGCGCAGAAGGTCTCGCTCGTTCAAGACGGCGTGTTGAAGACGTACCTGCTCTCGCGGCGGCCGGTCGAAGGCTTCCTCAAGTCGAATGGCCACGGTCGCGCGCAGGGCAATCGCAAGCCGGTCGCGCGCATGGCGAACCTCATCGTCGACTCGAAGAAGCGCGTGTCTGAAGCCGAGCTGAAGAAGCTGTTGATTGCCGAGGCGAAGAAGCAGGGCAAACCGTATGGCCTGTTGATTCGCGACATCACCGGCGGCAACACCAACACCACGGGCTTCGGGTACCAGGCCTTCAAGGGCACGCCGCGCATGGTGTACCGGGTGGACGTGAAGACGGGTCAGGCCACGTTGGTGCGCGGCGTAGAAATCGTCGGCACGCCGCTGTCGTCGATCAACCGCATTCTCGCCACGGGGACGACGGACGGCGTTTTCAACGGCTTCTGTGGCGCCGAGAGCGGCATGGTGCCGGTGTCCACGGTCTCTCCAGCGGTGTTGCTGCAGGAGATCGAGCTGCAGC
This sequence comes from Archangium sp., assembly GCA_035910535.1. GTDB lineage: Bacteria > Myxococcota > Myxococcia > Myxococcales > Myxococcaceae > Archangium_A. The sequence continues at coordinate 64,146 of JAMHXF010000112.1, forward strand.
GCGCGCTCGAAGGGCGTGACCGCCCTCCGTTGATCCCCGGCCCGGCGTCGCTGACGAAGTGATGGAGTTCAGTCTCGAGCAGTGGTGGGCGTTCGACGAAGACACCCGCGCCGTGATGGTCGACGCGGTGCTCGAGCGAATTCCCCGCGGCTATCGAGACCATCGGGAAGGCGGCCATCGCGGCTCGCCGCTGCCCGCGTTCGTTCACGAAGAGACCGGCATGCTGTTCCACGTCGTCTTCGGTGGCCGCGCGGTGTTCGGCATGTCGGATCGCCGCTGGGCTCGGATGAATCGTCTCCGTCTTCCTGACGGCGACCTCGACGAGCTGTCGGTGGTGCCGAATCGGGCCGAGGCCGCCGCGCTCGAGCCCGCGCGAGAGGTGTTGGTGAAGAGCGCGTTGGTGGCTGATCAACCGTTGCCGTTCGGCGTGTTGCGAAAGCTCGGCCTCGACGAAGCGCGGCTGGCGAGCTCCGGTTTCCACCGCGTACTGGTGGGCGCGGTGCTCCGCGCAGTGACGCGGCTGGGTTGGCGCGCGCCGAGCGAAGCCGACTGGGAATACGCCGTGCGCGCGGTGGCCGACACCGTCGACGACGCCGCGCCCTTGCGCTCGGCGCCATCACGATTGATGCACTTGCCGTGGCGTCGAATGGGCGAGCACTACGAATTGTGCAGCGACGACTTTCACGAGTCGCTTGCCGGGTACCCAGCAGAAGGCGGGCGAGGCCGCGGCCACGCCGTGGTTCGCGGTCGCGGCAACGGGCGAACGTTCGTCGGTTGGAGCGAAGCTGCGGCGTGGAGCGAGGCGGTGTGGCCGGGGCGGGCGTCACTCGCGTCGGTCACGCAGTCGATCTCATTTCGGCCGTGGGTTGATCTGCTTGTCCTGTGACGGCAGGCGCAGGCGCATCATTTCCTGAACGTCGGGTCGCTCCGTCGGCACCTTGCGACCGGCACCTCGGAACCCGCGCAGCTTGAGGAACACGAGGAAGTCTTTTTCGAAGCGGTCGAGCGGCATGCCCAGCGAGGCCTCGAAGCCGGTGGTGAAATCAGCGCCGGCCTTCATGGTCGCCATGAACTGCAGCAGTCGTTCTGCGCCGAAGCGTTGTTCGAGAAACATGAACGCGTGCAACGCGAAGCCGTACACCGGTTGGTAGTACTGCTCGGAGAGCGCCTCGCCGTCGGTGAAGACGTTGAGCTCCGGGTTCTGCGTGATCCACGCGGTGGTGTCTTCGAGCGACGGGTAGAGCCGCTGCTGACGCGCCGTCACGATCGCCATGCCCTCGCGAAACCAGAGCGGAATCTGCTTCTTCACCCACGTCTCGCGCGTGCCCGCTTTCTGAAAGAGCAGGCAGTGCGTGACTTCGTGCAACACGAGTTGCTCCAGCGCTTCTTCATTCGTCGTCCACGTGGAGGGCGCTTGAAAGATGACGTCGTCGAAGCGGGCCCACGCGCGCAACCAATCGAAGCCTGAGCGATTCACGGCGCGCTCGAGCGCTTCGTGCGAGCTGACGACGAACACGGTCACCGGCTCTTCGAGGCCGCCCCAGCGCTCGAGGCCCGCTGCGGTCTTCGCGAGCGCGTTCTCGACGCGCACGACGTCGGGGTCGATGAAGCCGTCGCTGCGCACCAGGTACTGCGCCCCGACTGACTTCGTCTTCGTGAGCTGCGCCAGCGGGCCGACACACCCGGTCAACAGCGCGAGCGAACACCACCACCACTTCATCGCGTCACTCCGAGCAACGTGAGCGCGGCCTGGCCGACATCAGCCACGGTCTGCATGGGAGGGAGCACGCCTGCGCCGAAGGACAGCACCGCGACCTGATTCAACGTGTGGCTGCGAATCGACAGGTCTTCGACGTTGCCGTGATCGCTGCAGATGAGCACCTGCGCGTCTGCAGGTTGCTGTTCAATCACCGCGCGCGCGAAGGCGTCGAAGGTCGAAATCGCTCGCGTGGCTGCGTCGTGGTTCTGCTCGTGGCCGGCTTCGTCGGCGAGGTAGTGCTCGAAGAGCGTGAAGTCGGCCGCGAGGCTCCAGAAGATCTTCGCGGCAGCTTCAGGCGTGCGCGCGGGCAGGGCGAGCTGACGGCGACTCGCGGTCGAGCCGTCGATGTCGTGCGTGAGCCCTTCGTCCTTCTTCGCGTCGTCGATGGTGCGCAGTTCGATCTCCGCGGCCGCCATCGCCAGCGTGCTGGCTGAAGCCTTCAACTTCCGCGCGTAGCGGGGAGGAATGGTGATGTCGCCAGGCGTGCCGGGCCGACGCTTGAGGCCGAGCGCGTCGAGGTACGCGACCGGGTACGAATTGGCGAACGTCGCGCTGTGGCCTGCTGCCGTGATTCCGCGAACGATGGAGTGCGCCGAGAGCAACGCTCTGAGCTCGGTGTTCGGGTAGCCAAGCACGTGCTTGCCGATGAGCTGCGGCGCGGGTCGCGCGGTGAAGATCGCCGTCTGGTTGCTGGCTGACTGCGGCCGACCGGGTACTCCGAACGTGGTGTCGACATCGTGGCGCGCGCCGCTGCGAGGCAGCGTGGTTCCGCTCCCGTCGGCGAACTGCGAGAGCAGGTATTCACCGGCAGCCAGCGGGTTCACGCGAGCGTCTCTGAGCCCGACTCCGACACCATCGGTGAAGAGGATCGCCACCCGCATCGGCGCGTACTGTAGCCTCAACTTCGCCCATGGCCTTTCACGGAGATCTCTCGAGCTACCCGCTGCCCGATCTTCTGCAGTGGATCGACTCGTCGCGGAAGAGCGGCGCGCTGTTGCTCTCGTGGGAGTCGGGGCAACGAAAGATGTTCCTGCTCTCGGGGCAGATCATCGCGGCGTCTTCACCGGGCCTGTGGGAGCGGCTCTCGCGTGTCGTCGAACACACCGGTGACGCGCGTGGAGATCTCGCGCTCGCGGCGTTGAAGCGCGCTCAGTCACTTGGCTTCGCGGTCGACACGTCGTTGCGGCAGATCGCCGAAGAAGAGCTCGTGGGCAGCCTCGTCGATCTCACGCCGACGCAAGGCCGCTTTCACTGGTCGGAAGATTCAGATCGCGGCGAAGACGAGTGGGTCTCCATGGAGCTGCCGCTCCGTCACGTGCTCTTCGAGACGTTGCGCCGCATGGACGAAGTCAAAGACGTCGAACGTGCGCTGCCACATGAGCAGTTGGTGTTGCGATCATCGACTGGCGCGAAGCCTGCGCACGCCTTGCAACGCGCGATCCTCGGCATCGTGGGCACTGGTGACGACGTCACCTTGAGTCGCATTCGCATCGCGCTCGGGCTGCCGCGATCAGTCGTCGCGCGCGCGGTGTTCGACATGCTCCGTGCGGGCCGCGCGGTAGTCGTCGGCGCGGCGCCCGTAGAGGTCGACCCCATCGCCGACATGCTCGAGAAGGGCGCGGTGCTGGTTCGCGAGCGTCAGTTCGACGCGGCGGCGTTGATCTTCGCCTCGCTGCTGCAGAGCGACCCCGGAGACCGCCGCGTGCGTGAATTCGCCCGCATCGTCGAGCGTGAGCACGTGGCCGCGATGTACACGGAGGTTCCTCCGGTCTCGCGCTTCGCGGCGACGAGCGATCCGTCACTGCTCGCGTCACTGCGGCAAGAAGAGCGCACCGTCGTTCGGTATTTTCAGACCGGGTGGGATCTTTCGGCCGTGGTGCTCGGCAGTACGCAGCGCGAGCTCGACACGCTCAAGGCCGTCATGCGGTTGCTGCGCATGGGCGTGCTGCAGCAGGTCGTTTGACCTTCACTGCTCAGGCGTCGGCAGCCCGGCCTGGCTCAAACGAACGAAGACCTGCGAGAGCACGAAGAGCGAGAACGACGCGTCTTCGATGTGCGCGGCGCCTCGCTGCGCGCGCGTGTAGAGATCGAGCACGTCGCGCCCGCCCACCCCGAGCAGGAACGCCTGGTGCGCCAGCGACGACTCGCCCGCGAAGGCCAGTCCGCGCTGCACGGTCTCAATGCACGCGCGCACACAGCCCTCGAAGTCACCGGCTGCGAACGCGGTCTCTGCGACGCGCGCGGCGTCGATCAACGCGGCGGGCGCCAGCGCTGCCACGGGCCCGAGCACCGGCTTGGGCGCGACGGGCTCTGGTGCCGGCTGCGCGCTGATGTGCTCTTCGAGCTGCGAGGCGAGCGACGAGCCGCCGTCGCGCGTGATGTTGGGCGTCGGCGCAGACGGCCTCGGCTTCGACGACGGCACGATCTTTCGCGCGCGGAGATCTTTGATGACGAGTCGAATCATCGCCTTCATCGCGTCGAGGACGCCGTCGCCGCTCATGGCGATGGTCTCGAAGTCGGGCACGTTTCGACGATTCAGCTGCGCGCGCATGGTGCTCAGCGGCACCGCGTTCTGCAGGTCGCGCTTGTTGTACTGAATGACCAACGGAAACGTGTCGAGCGTGATGCCCTGCTCGGCGAGGTTCTCTTCGAGGTTGGTCATCGACTCGCGGTTCGCGTCTTCCGCGCCGGGGTTCGAATCGGCGACGAAGACCACGCCGTCAGCGCCCTGCAGCACGAGCTTTCGGGTCGCGTTGTAGAAGACCTGCCCGGGCACCGTGTAGAGCGCCAGGCGCAGCGCGTAGTCGCCGACCTTCTCGACGCGCACGGGCAAGAAGTCGAAGAACAACGTTCGATCTGCCTCCGTGGGCAACGTCATCAACTCGCCGCGCAGTGAAGGCTTGACCGTCTCGTAGATGCGCTTGAGCGTCGTCGTCTTGCCCGACAGCCCGGGGCCGTAGAACACGATCTTCGCGGCGATCTCCCGGGCCATCACGTTCACGGTGCTCATGCGGTCTTCCTCTTGAGCGGGTCGTTCTTGCGCAGCGTCGCTTCGGTCAACCTCACGGCTCGCTGCGCCGCGAGCACTTCACCTTCGAGCCCGAGCCCGGGCAGCACCTGTCGCCCGGTGAGCAGCACGCGCTTCCACGGCGACTGCGTGACGTGGCCCGCAACGCCCAGCCACGACGACTCGGGCAACGTGAAGATTGGCGCCGGCTCTCCATCACCCGACACCACGCGCGGCGCGTCGAGCCACGGCGTCGACTCGAGCGTCACGTGCTGCTTCGTGAACGGCATCACCCGCGCGAGCGCCGCGTGGAGCTGCGTCATCAACGCCCGCACTGCAGGCTCACCGCCAGCACGGAGCCCGACGGGGGCCGGCGCGCTCACCGAGAGCACGCGCTGTTCGGCGTTCGCTCCCGGCAACAGCTGCAGCAACACCGCACCACCGTCGATGGCAGGCGCGTCGATCAGCGCCAACACGCCCAGGCCGCGCGGCAGCGACTTTTCGGGCACCACGAGGTTCATGGTGAAGATCGCCTTGTCGGCGCTCACCAGCGGCAACGATTTCATCGCGGCTTTGCGCTGCTTCTCGGGCACGAGGCGCGTGAGCACGTCGAGGTCCATCGCGGCGAGCAGGAAGCCGGCCCGGTACACTGCGTCGTGTTTGCTGAGGCGCACGCCGGCGCCGCTGCCTTCGAGCACCAGGCGCTCGATGGGTTCGTCGCCGGGCAGCACGTCGGCGCCCAGCTCACGCGCGCGATCGGCGAGCTGCTGCCACAGCGCATCGCGACCGCCGGGGAAGAGCACCGGGCCCGCGAGCGCGCGACCCAACGTGCGTGCGCGGCCCAGCGCGACGTCAGCGCCGCCGATGAACGTGCGCAGCTTGCGCAGCAGCTCGTCCGACTGGAGCGGCGTGTCGGTGTCGAGCGCTGCGAAGCGGGCGAGGTGTCGCTTGAACTTCCACCGCGCGATCATTCCATCGGGCGGCAGGTCGGGCTTCGACTGGAAGAAGCTGTCGCTCGCGTCGGCCACGCTCTGCGCTTTTCGGGCGCGCTCGTCGAAGGCCTCGGCGTCGTCACCCAGCGCGCGTGCGAGCTCGGGCCCGCGGCGCTTCTCGTCGTGCGACAGCTCGTACCACCGGTGCTGCTCGAGCAATTGCAGCGGCACCGGCTGCATGAGGCGACCGATGATCGCCGACAGTCCGAGCTCCGCGAGCGCCTCGTCGAACGACGGGATCGCCTTGACGGGCGGCATCAGGAAAGGCGTGAGCGGTAGTTTTGCGTCGCCGTGCGTGTACGGCTCGTTGAGCCCGTCGTGCGCGACGTGGAGCACCTGAAGACCGCGCTTGGCGAGCAACGCGGTGGCGAGGATGCCTCCGAGCTGACCACCGATGACGATCGCGTCGTACACATGACGGCCGGGAGCCGTGCCTCGACGAGTCGGGGGAGACATCTAGAGCGACTCCTGCAGTTGCACGCGACGGCCGTGCAGCTTCACGTGATTGCGCGCGATGGCCTGCACCACGCGTGGGTAGAGACGGTGTTCTTCGGCGTGCACGCGCGCGCCGAGCGAGGCTTCGTCGTCACCGTCGAGCACCGGCACTGCGGCCTGCGCGATGATGGGGCCGGTGTCCGTGCCTTCATCGACGAAGTGCACGGTGATGCCGGTGAGCTTCACGCCCGCCTGCAGCGCCTGACGAAGCGCATGCAGCCCGGGGAACGACGGGAGCAGCGCAGGGTGCAGGTTGATCACCCGCCCGGGGAACGCGCTCAAGAACGTGCTCGTCACCAGGCGCATGTAGCCGGCCAGACACACCAGCTCGATGCGGTGCCCATTCAGCGTCTCCGCGACCGATTGGTCGAAGGCTTCACGCGACGCCGCCAGCGTGTGATCGATGACGGTGCTTTCAACGCCGGCTCTCGCTGCGCGCTCCAGCACCTTCGCGCCGGGCACGTTGCACACGAGCAGCTCGACGCGCGCCGGGCTCTGGGCCACGTTGAGCGCATCGACGAGCGCTTGAAAGTTCGAGCCCGACCCCGAGGCGAGCACGGCGACGCGCATCATGGGTCGACGCGGGCCTCCGCCTCGGCACCCGGCACGCCGGCTTCGATGACGCCCACGTCCCAGGCTTGCAGGCCTCGCGCGGTCAGTGCGTCGAGCGTCGCCTTCGCGTCGCCGGGCGCGACGACGATCGTCATGCCCAGGCCCATGTTGAAGGTGTTGAACATCTCGCTGCGTTCGACCTCGCCCAGCTTCTGCAGCACGTCGAAGATCGGAGCGCGCTTCCACGCCGATTCGTTGAGCACCGCGCGCATACCGTCAGGCAGACAGCGCGGCACGTTGCCGGGCAACCCACTGCCGGTGATGTGCGCGAGGCCCTTGAGCGTGACCTTCTCGTGCAGCGCGAGGATGTCTTTCACGTAGATGCGCGTCGGCTCGAGCAACGCGGTGCCCAACTGCACGCCGTCGACGGTGTCATTCAACGACAAGCGCGCGTCTTCGATCACGCGACGGGCGAGCGAATAGCCGTTGCTGTGCAGCCCCGACGACGCGATGCCGATGACGCGATCTCCCGGGACGATCTTCGTGCCGTCGATGATCTTCGACTTTTCGACGATGCCCACCGCGAAGCCGGCCAGCTCGTATTCACCGGGCGTGTAGAAGCCGGGCAGCTCAGCGGTCTCGCCGCCGAGCAACGCGCAGCCGGCCTGCTCGCAGCCTTTGGCGACGCCGGCGATCACCTTCTCGGCGCGTTCGACGTCGAGGCGCGCGGTGGCGAAGTAGTCGAGGAAGAAGAGCGGCTCTGCGCCGCTGGTGAGCACGTCGTTGACGCTCATGGCGACGAGATCGATGCCGACGGTCTCGTGGCGATCCATCGAGAAGGCGAGCTTGAGCTTGGTGCCCACGCCGTCAGTGCCGGAGACGAGGATCGGCTCCTTGTACTTGCCGGGAGGAATCGCGAAGAGCCCACCGAAGCCGCCGACGCCGCTGAGCACTTCGGGGCGTCGTGTTCTGGCCGCATGCGGCTTGATGCGCTCGACCAGCGCGTCACCTGCTTCGATGTCTACGCCAGCCTGTTTGTAGGTCGTTCCCACGCGGCGGCTTGTACCTGTTCGTTCACGCCTTCACCACGATTGCCGCGTAGGCTCCGCGCGCCCCATGAAAGAACTCCTCTCGCGGAGGCGGTACGAGGCGCTGGCGCTGCTCACCTTCGTGCTCTTCGCGGTCGTACACTTCGTTACTTCGACGCCGTTGATGGGTCTGTCGCGTGACGGAAACGCGCTGCATCGCTTCGTGCAGAGCTTCGAAGCGCGCATGTCGACGGTGTTCTTTCGCCTGCGCGGAGAGCGCCCTGCACAACCTGACGTGGTGGTGGTGGAGATCGACGAACGTGGTGCGCAGCGCTACGGCCTGTGGCCCTGGCCGCGCGACGTGCTGGCAACGGCGCTCTCGAACCTGCTCGACGCCGACGCGAAGGTCATCGGGCTCGACATCAGCTTTCTGGACCCCGCGCCGCAGAACCCGCGTGAGAGAGCGTGGCTCGACGCGCTGAGCGCCGAAGGGGCGTTGCCCGCGTCTCTCGAGCCTGTGAAGCGGGAGCTCGAAGCGCGCGTGAAGGTCTCGCCCGACGAAGCGCTCGAAGCGGTCTTCAAGAAGGCGGGCGCGCGCATCGTGCAGGGCGTGATTCCCTTCACGCCGGCTGACGCGCAGAGCTTCACGGTGGAACAACGAGCCGCGTACCGCGAGGCAGCGAAGGCGGCGGTGTTGACCAGCGCGCCGGGCAGGGTGAAGGGGTCCACGGTTTCGCTGGGTGAAGTATTCGCTTTTCCGTACGCCGGTGTGCAGACGCCGCTGACGCGCTTCACGACGACGGGTTCGCTGCTCGGGCACTTCGGCACGGTGCCCGACATCGACAGCACCATTCGGCGCTCGCCCATGTTGGCGCGGCTCGACGAGCCAGCCGGGCTCTTTCCTTCGCTCGCGCTGCAGGTCGCGGCGCAGCAGCTCGACGCGCAGGTGATCCCCGTCGTCGAGTCGGGGCACCTGCTGGCCATCGAGCTGCGCGGCGCGAAGACCGTCACCATTCCCGTCGAAGAAGAAGTTCCCTTCACGCTCGTGAACTACCCCGGCAACACCGGTTCTTTTTCGCGTGTGAGCGTCATCGACGCCATCGACGGCACGCTCGATCGTTCGAAGGTTGCCGGCAAGGCGCTGCTGGTGGGCGTCACCATCACCGGGAGCTCCGGCGACCAACGCGTAACGCCGTTCTCTGAATTCACGGCAGGTGTCTACACGCACGCCTCCCTTGTCTCGAACGCGTTGAACGGTGACTTTCTGGCGCGGCCGGGGTGGCTCAACTACCTCGAGCTCGCGTTGATGCTGGTGCTGGGCTTCGCCATCGCGCTCGTCACGCAGCGGCTCAAGTCGTTTCTGTGGAAACTGTTGGTCATCACCGCGGTGCTGGTGGGCTTCAGCGCGTTGACGTTGGCGCTCTTCTCGAGTGGGTTGAAGTTGAGCTGGGTAGTACCCACGCTGCACCTCACCGTCACCGCGTTCGCGTCGGTGTTCCTCGGCTACCTCTCGGTTGATCGCGAGAAGCTGAAAATGCGCAGCACGTTCTCGCGCTACCTCGGCGAAGACGTGATGGACGTCGCGCTGCAAGACCCCGAGAAGCTCAACCGCGGCGAGAAGCGCGAGATGACGGTGCTCTTCTCTGACATTCGCGGCTTCACGTCGCTCTCGGAGCACATGTCGCCCGAGAAGCTGGCCGACTTCATCAACCAGTACCTCTCGCCGATGACGCAGATCGTCTTCGACGAGAAGGGCACGCTCGACAAGTACATCGGCGACGCGGTGATGGCGTTCTGGAACGCGCCGCTCGATCAACCCGATCACGCGTTACGCGCGTGCCGCGCCGCCGTGCACATGCTGGAGCGCCTCGAAGAGCTCAAGGCCGCGTGGCGAAAGAACGGCTACCCGGAGCTGGAGATCGGCATCGGCATCAACACCGGGCAGATGGTGGTGGGCAACATGGGTTCAGACGTGCGCGTCGACTACACGGTGCTCGGCGACTCGGTGAACCTCGGCAGTCGGCTCGAGGGCACCAACAAGGAATACGACACGCGCATCATCATCAGCGAGTGGACGCGCGCCGCCGTGAAAGACGGCATCGTCACGCGGCGCCTGGGCGCGGTGCGGGTGAAGGGAAAGAAGGTGCCGGTGGGCATCTACGAATTGCGCGGGCTGGGGACGCCGTCAGCAGCCGACGCCAGGGCCATTGTCGCGTTCGAAGCAGGGCTCGCGGCGGCTGTGGCGCGGCGCTTCGACGACGCCCGGGCGCGCTTCGAAGAGGTGCTCTCGATCTGGCCCAACGACTCGCCGGCTCGGGAGTACTTGAGTGAACTTGACGCGTTTCGCGACACGCCTCCGCCCGCTGATTGGGACGGCGTGGTTTCGTTGAAGACCAAATGATCGCCGATCTACAAATTGACGACCCCGGTCTGTCGGGTGAGAGTGCCGCACTTTCATGAGCGCGGAAGAGGCCCTGTTCCAGCGGTTTGGCAAGGACATCCCCAGGGGGACGGTGCTCTTCCGCGAAGGTGATCCCGGCAAGGAGATGTACGTCATCCAGTCGGGGAAGGTGGCGATCAGCAAGAAGGTTCGCGACGTCGAAAAGGTGCTCGCGGTGCTGGGGCCCGGTGAGTTCTTCGGCGAGATGGCGATCATCTCGAACAAGCCGCGCAACGCGTCGGCGACCATCGAAGAAGAGGCGCGCCTGCTGGTCATCGACCCGCGCACCTTCGAGGCGATGATCCGCGGCAACGCCGAGATCGCCGTGCGAATGATCAAGAAGCTCGCCGATCGCCTGTCAGACGCCGACTCGCAGATCGAGACGTTGCTCCTGGCCGACCCCAACAGCCGCATCGTTCACCACATGCTGCACCTGTGTCAGTCGCGCGGGCGTCAAGGTGAAGAGGGCATCGAGATTGATTTTCCGGTGAGAGATCTGCCGCGTGAACTTGCGGTGGGCGAGCCTGCGATTCGCTTCATGCTGCATCGGCTGGAGCGGTCGGGGTTGATTGAGGTGCAGGGCGATCGGCTGACGGTGCGTGACACCGCGCGGCTCTTCGATTTCCTCCGCTACCTCGAGATGAAGTGGAAGTTCGGGGAACTCTAAGCCTTGAAACTCAAAGTCCTCGGGCCACACGGCGGTGAGCTGCCGGGCTGTAAGAGCACCTGCTTCCTGATCGACGATCGCCTCGCGCTCGATGCAGGCGCGTTGACGAGCATGCTCGATCTCGAAGCGCTCTCGCGCGTCGACGACATTCTGCTGACGCACTCGCACTTCGATCACATCAAAGACCTGCCGATGATGTCGGACGTCGTGGTGGGGCGGCGCGACAAGCCCGTCACCATCCACAGCAACACCGAGTGCATCGACACGTTGAAAGACAACCTCTTCAACAACGTGCTCTGGCCGGACTTCACGAAGATCCCCACGGCGAAGAACCCGGTCTTCAAGCTGCGCAGCTTCAAGCCCGGCGCCAAAGTGAAGGTCGGCGGCTACGACGTGAAGTCGGTGCTCGTTTCGCACCCCGTCGAGTCGTGCGGCTACGTCATCTCCGACGGCGACGCGTCGATGGCGATCTCTGGTGACACCGGCCCCACCACGCAGTTCTGGAAGGTGCTCAACCGCGTGCCCGACCTGAAGCTGTTGCTGGTCGAGTGCAGCTTCCCGAACCAGCTGCAGGCCTTGGCCGACATTTCGGGCCACTTCACGCCGCAGACGCTGGAGCGAGAGCTCGAGAAGTTCGACCGCAGGGGCTGCGAGATCGTCCTGTACCACCTGAAGCCGGCCTTCGTGACGCAGTTGAAAAAAGAAGTGAAACACCTGCCTGTTCACGTGTCGGAACTGGGCGAGGAATTCGACTTCTGATACTCGCGGCCCTCGTGTCGGCCGCTCCTCTCGTTCTTGGAATCGCTGGTGGGACTGCTTCAGGCAAGACCACCGTCGCGCGGAAGATCCACGAAGCGTTCAGCTCGCGCGTGGCCTTCATCGATCAAGACTCGTATTACCGGCCGTTGGATCACCTGACGCTCGACGAGCGCCGCGAGGTGAACTTCGACCACCCCGACGCCTTCGACCAGGACCTGCTCGCCTCACACGTGCGCCGGTTGAAGGGAGGCGAGGCCATCGAGAAGCCGGTCTACGACTTCGTGACGTCGACGCGGCAACCCAGCACCGTCACCGTGAAGCCCGCGGAGCTGATCCTCATCGAAGGCATCCTCGTGCTGCACATGGACGCGCTGCGCGAGCAGATGGACGTGCGCATCTTCGTGGAGACCGAAGACGACGTGCGCATCATTCGCCGCCTCACGCGCGACATCAAAGAGCGCGGTCGCGACTTCGATCACGTCATTCATCAGTACTTCCGCCACGTGCGGCCCATGCACATGGCCTTCGTCGAGCCCTCGAAGCGCTGGGCCGACATCGTCGTTCCGCACGGCGGCAACAACGAGATCGCCATCGACATGCTGACCGGCGCCATCAAGGCGCGGCTGCTCAAGGCGAAGTGACGCCGGCGTCGGTCGGCTCGTCGGCCACCAGCGAGAGTTCGAAGGGCAGCTCGCCGAAGCGGCTGCCGTCGCTCTGCAGCACCTGATCTCGTGAGCCGCGCACGAAGTACGCGCTGGGCGTGCCTTCGACCAGCTTGCCGATGGTGAGCCGCGCGAGCTCTTTGCCGTCTTCGCCGTAGACCGCCGCGTACTTCGACTTTCCGTCGATGCCGTACTTCGCCCAGTCCTTCGGCTTCTCTTCGCCCTGCACGAGGGCCTTGAAGGCGCCGAGCGTCCACAGGGCGCCGGTGATCTTGAAGATCTTCGCCTTCACGGGGCGCGGCCCGGTGATGCGCCAGCTCTCGGCGGACGCGTCGACGGCGTCTTTCTCGAGCACCACGTCGACGCCGTCGGAGTTGTGGAACACCATCTTCGTGACCAGCTCGCGCTTGAAGTGCAGCACGGTCTGATCGCGCAGATCATTGGGGTTGCGATCGAGTGACATCGCGCCGACCCCCAGCTGCGCGAGCGTCGTGACGTCGCCGTCTTCGCGCAGCCCGTAGAACAGGTCGCCCGCGTCACCTTGCACGCGGTTCACCGAGAGCTTCACCACGTGGTTTTCGCCCAGCTCGATCGTCGCCTGCAGCATCGGCTTGTCGAGGCCGAACGCGGCGCGGTTGGCGGGCGTGTCGTCGAAGAAGTTGATCGCCCGCTCGGTCGACGTGGTCTGCAGCATGGCGCTGATGTTGCTGACGTCGGCACCTTCGCGGAACGGCGCGGTGAGGTTCCACTGCTTGCCGTCGCGCTCGAGCGTAAAGGCGTTGTCGTTGATCGACTTCACCGAGACCCGGGTGATCTTCTTGTCGTCCATTCCGAAGGGCGTCTTGTCGCGCAGATCAAAGGTGGTCTTCGCCAGCGAATAGCGAACGCCACCGGGCGCCGTGAAGACGGGCTTCTCGTCGTTGCGGCGCACGAAGATCGAGCCGTCGAAGGTGTTCTCGATGCCGCCGAAGATCTTCACCGAGCGCGTTTCACCGTTCACCTGCGCCGAGGCTTCGACGATGAAACGTGGCTCGTCGAGGCCGTACTTCTTGAGCGCCGCCTGGTCGGGGTTCTCGTCGAGCGTGTCTTTGAACTTCGCGGTCTGCAGCTGGCTGATGAGGCCGTCGACGATCAACGGGTCTGCGCGCGTCTTGAGCGGCGTGCTGATGATCCACTGCTGGCCCGGCTCGCGCTCCAGCTCGGTGGTCTCGCCATTGAAGGTCACCGTCAGCCGCGTGAAGTCGGCCGGAGGTGCGCCGCCGTCGACCTTCTCGTCGAGCTTCTGTGGCGCGAACAGCCGCAGGTCGTGGTCGGCTTTTCGTTGACGCGTCTCTTCAGCCTTGAAGATGCCGAAGTACGCGTAGCCACCGACGCCACCGGCGACGGCGAGCAGCACCAGCAACTGCACCAACACCTTCGTGCTCTGCTTCATCGTGATCGCCTCGTGAGCCAGATCGACAGGCCGATGGCGAGCAGCGCCGTGGGGAACACGTCCATCGCGAGCAGCCGCACGGTGTCGAGCTGCGCGTCCGTCAGGTCGATGGTGCTGATGTCGCGATCAGGCGGGCGAATGGTGATCTTCTGAATCTGCTGGGTGGCCCACGCGAACGAGTTCAGCACCAGGTTGAGGTTGGCCGGCGTGATGCCCAGCGTGCCCGCGAGAATGTCGGAGTCGCCGAAGACCACGATGCGCGCTTCACCGGTGATCGGGTTCGGCGCCGACACGCGCCGCGTGATGGCGAGCGCGAGCGGCATCTGCCCGACGCGTTCACCTTCTTCGGGCTGCGGCTTTTCACCGGGGTTGAGGTCAACCCACGCGTACGGCGTGGTGAGCACCAGCGGCACCGCCAGCACGTTGTCGAGCGCGCCTTCGCGCAGCACCGTCAACGCGCGCGTGGTGGCGAAGACGACGTTCATCTGCTGCGCCGCGAGCGCGCGAACGATCTCGTGCTCTCCGAAGAACGGCGTGTAGACGCCGTAGGGTTGGTCGGGGTTCACCTTGGCGTCGGCGACGATGCCGGGCTCGATCACGACTCCGTACTCGGCGAGCAGCGGCTCGAGCCCGCTGACGACCTGCGCTTCGGCGAAGTAGAGCAACCGGCCGCCGTGCTCGAGGTAGTCGTCGATGAGCTTGATTTCACCACCCGAGAACGACGTGCGTGCCCCGGCGATGACGAGGGCCGAGGCGTCGCGCGGCACTTCACCGCGCTGCACGAGGTTGAGCCCTTCAGGTGCGTAGCCTTCGTCGCCGAGCAACCGCTTGATGGCGACGAGCGACTGCGCGACGGCCTCTTCAGTCTGCGCGGTGGGCTCCAACGGCACTTCGCCGTGGCCGACCACGAAGTACAGCTTCTGCGCGCCGACGGTCTCGAGCTTGATGAGGCCGTTGGTGAGCTCCTGCTCGGCGATCTGCGCCATGCCGAGGCGCTGCAGGTTCAGCATGGTGTGCTGCTCTCCGGCGATGAGCACCGCCGCCGGCTGGCCCTGGCGGATCTGGTACTTCAACGTGAGGTCGGGCGCCTTGCGCGGGTCTTTGAACTCGTAGGTGAACTTGTCGCTCACCGAGGCGTAGCGCTGAAAGAAGGTCTCAAGCGGCTCGGGAATCGGGCCTTCGACGAACGCGATCACCTTGACGGGCTGCTTCAGGTTCTCGAGCGTCTTCATCGTCTGGGGCGCGAGCGAGAACACGCGCTTTGCGGTGAGGTCCCACGTGGGGGCCTTCTTGGCGACGATGAAGTTCGCGCCGGTCAGCAGCGCGATGAACGCCACCAGCAGCCCGACCGACGACGAAAAGAAGAACGCCGAGCGGATGAGCGCGCTGTCGTTTCGTTTGGCGGTGATGGCCCACACGACGAGCAGCGAGAGCCCGATGCCCAGCTTGGTGACGAAGAGGCTCAACGAGCCGACCGTCACGAACAACGTGATGACCGACGTGAGCGTGAGGAGCAGGCCGATGGCGCCGGCCACGGTGCTGAGTGTCTTGTTCATGTCACGTCCACCGCTGGGCTTCGATCGATCGGTGCGTCAGCAGCAGACACAGCGCGATGACCGACCCGAAGAACACGAAGGGGCGCAGATCGAGCACGCCCTTGATGAGGTTCTGCAGCTGCCCGTCGAACGACAGGTACGCCAACACTGAACGGAACGGCTCGTCGGCGTTGGGCGCGATGGAGCGGATCAACATCCACACCAGGGCCACGGCGAACGACACGAAGGCCGCCACCATCTGCGACTCGGTCAGCGAGCTGATGAACATGCCGATGGCCATGTTGGTGGCGCCCCACAGCAAGAGCGCGCCGTAGCCCAACAACACCGTGTTCCACTCGAGCGCCGAGCCCGACTCGGAGTTGCCGATGAGCGCGAGGATGAGCGGGAAGACGATGGTGATGCCCAGCGTGCACGTGATGATGCCGAGCGCGCCGAGGTACTTGCCGAGCACGATCTCGAACGGGCGAATGGGCGTGGTCATCAACAGCTCGAAGGTCTTGTTGCGGCGCTCTTCGGCGAACAGGCGCATCGACAAGAACGGCGCGACGAAGAGGGTGAGGACCAGGACGGTGCTCCACAAGGTGACGACGACGCCGTCGGTCAAGTTGCGGAACGCCTGGTAGTCGGGAGGCAGCTGGCTCCAGCCGCCGGGCACGGAGCTCGCGACCTCATGCGCCTGCTTGAAGCTGCCGAGCAACGCGACGAAGAACACCGACGTCACGAAGGCCATGCCGGTGAAGACCACCCAGGCCCACGGCGTCGTCAGGTACGAGGTCAGCTCTTTTTTTGTGATGGCGAAGATGGTTCGCATGGTCACTCCGCAGTCAGCTGGATGAACTTGTCTTCGAGCCCGGTGTCTTTGCCGCCGGTGATGTTCGCCATGGTGTCGTCAGCGACGATCTTCCCGCGGTGAATGATGAGCACCTGCTCACAGATGGCTTTGACCTCCGCAAGAATGTGCGTCGAGAGAACCACCGTGTGTTTGCCCTTGAGCGACTTGATGAGCTCGAGCACTTCGCGGCGTTGGCGCGGGTCGAGGCCCTCGGTGGGCTCGTCGAGAATCAGCAGCGCGGGTTCACCCAGCATCGCCTGCGCGATGCCGACGCGCTGTCGGTAGCCTTTGCTCAACGTGCCGGTGAGGCGATCGAGCTCGGGGACGATGCCGGTGCCCACGGCGACACGTTGAAGCTCGTCTTTGATCTTCGCGCGCGGCAACCCTTTGAGCTCCGCGACGAACTTGAGGTACCCGCGCACGGTGAGCTCCGGGTACAGCGGCGGCGTCTCCGGCAGGTAGCCGATGCGGCGCTTGGCCTCGAGCGGGTTTTCGAAGACGTCGAAGCCCGCAACCCTGGCCTTGCCGGCGGTCGGCGGCATGAAGCCGGTGAGGATCTTCATGGTGGTCGACTTGCCCGCGCCGTTGGGCCCGAGGAACCCGACGATCTGTCCTTCTTTGATGCTGAAGTTCAGCGCGTCAATCGCGACGCGGTCCCGGTACTTCTTGGTGAGGTTCTCGACCTCGATCATCGCCATGCGCGCGTATTTCCCGGAAATCGAGCCGATTGGCCACCTTTCTGCAGTGAGCTAAGCGCCGCGTCCAAGGAGACACATGTCCCGCATCGTCGTGCAGAAGTTTGGTGGGTCGTCGGTGGCCGACGCCGAGAAGATCCGCAAGGTGGCCCAGCGGGTCAAAGCGCGCCGCGATGCAGGGTGGAAGCTGGTCGTCGTGGTGAGCGCCATGGGCGACACGACAGACGAGCTGTTGCAGCTGGCGAAGAAGATCAGCGCCGACCCTCCGCGCCGTGAGCTGGACATGTTGTTGACGTGCGGCGAGCGCATTTCGATGGCGCTGCTGTCGATGGCGCTGCACGAGCAGGGGGTCTCGGCGATCAGCTTCACCGGCTCTCAGAGCGGCATCATCACCGACGACACGCACGCGCAGGCGCGCATCGTCGAGGTGAAGTGCGCGCGCATCGAAGAGGAGCTCGAGAAGGATCGAGTGGTGATCGTCGCCGGGTATCAAGGCGTCTCGAAGCGCCGTGAAGTGACGACGTTGGGTCGCGGCGGTTCAGACACCACGGCGGTCGCGCTGGCGGCGGCGTTGGGTGCTGACTGTGAGATCTACTCAGACGTCGACGGCGTTTTCTCGGCAGACCCGCGCGTGGTGCCGAGCGCCGCGAAGTTGGAGGCGTTGTCGTTTGAAGAAATGCAGGAGCTGGCTGCGGCGGGCGCGAAGGTGCTCAACGCGCAGGCCGTCGAGTTCGCGCGCGAGAAGGGCATCGTGATTCACGCGCGCTCGACGCACAGCGCAGGCACGGGCACGGCGATTCAGGCCACGAGCGCTCCGAGCCGCGTGAAGGGCGTGACGGGCGACGACGACGTGTGGGTGTTCGCGACGGAGGGAAGGCCCGACGCGTTGCTGGAGTTGCTCGACGCTCGCCAGGTGAAGGGCAGGAACCTGCTGTGGGACGCGGCGGGCCGCGCGCTGGCGGTGGTGACACTGCAAGACGTGCATGGGCCCGAAGCGCTGCGTGCGAAGTTGCCGCCGGAGGTCTCGGTGATCGACGACCACGGCACCGTGACGTGTGTGGGTACGGGGTTGAACGCCGACTGGTCGATCTCACGCAAGGCGCTGGCGACGGCGCGGGCGATCGGCGCTCCGGTGATCGCGAGTTATTCGTCGGCGCTGCAGTTGACGTTGGTGGTGTCGCGCATTCACGTCAAGCCGTTGACGAAGGCGCTCCACGAAGCGCTCATCGGCTGAAACTCCCTCTCCCTGCGACAGCGGGGAGAGGGTTGGGGTGAGGGGCAATTGACACTTACGGAAGTGACGATCGCAGCTCGATGAGCGCGTCTTCGAGTTCCTGCGCGTTCGTCGGCTCCGGAGGCAACACGCTGTTCGCTTCGGCCTCGGTCAAGAGCCGGAACACGCCGTCGACCTTCGCAGCCCACTTCTCCGCCAACGCGCTCGGCAATTCGCTCCGCTCTCCACGCTTCTTGGCGTCGATGAGCTCCACCGCGTCATCGAGCTCGTACTTCGGCGCGAGCACCGACAAGTCGGTCTCCATTTCTCCTGTGCGCAGCAGGTGCGTACCGGTCAGCGTCGTTCGCAGCACGTAGAGCAATTTCTTCGTGCTCTTCCGCGCCGACGCTTCCCATGCTGCTCGCTGTTGCGTCGCGAAGCCCAGGTAGTGACGCGCGACGCGAGTCGACAGCGCCGCCTGCACCAGCGGCTTCAGCACCTCGAAGCCAGGCCCCGTCGAGAGCGCGAAGCGCGACAGAAAGCGCTCGAGGTAGTTCCCATTTCCCTTGATCACCCCGAGCAGGACACCGCCCAACTCGTTCGACGAGTAGTCGATCTCCACGCCGTCGATGACCTCGAGCCGCTCGGCCGGCGGCGGAGTCGTCGGAAACCCGAGGAACCCACGCGTCGGCGCGAGGTGCACCGCCTTGAGGTCGAGATCTGAATCAGGAGACGGAAAGCCGTACGCGTGCGCGCCCGACAACGAGATGACGACGTGCGTACGTCGCGACGACTCGTCGGCGAGGACCCTCGTGGCGACTGCGCTTTGATGCTCGTTGAGTGTCATGGCGTGTTGTCTGACCACGGGGCGCCCGTTTTCATGACGTGACGTCGCGCGAGCTCCTCATTGACGCGGCGCAAGAGCGCATCAGCGCGCACGAAGTCTGGCTGCTCTGGAAGGCGGCTCGCAGCGCGCGCTGCCTCGAGCGCCGGAGACATCGCCTCCGCCTCACGCAGCACCTCTTCGAGCGGCACGTCTCCATGCTTGATCCGCATCAGTCGCGCTCGAAACGGGCCCGTCGCCGCGAATGTCGGCGCGCCGGTCTCCAGCCAGCCGCGCGCCAGTTCGATCAACCGCAGCAGGTTGTACGCATTCTTCGGTCGCAGCGATCTTGCGTCGGGCGGCCTACGTCCTCCATCGCGAGCGAACGTCGTCAGGCCCGCGAGATCGTTGCTGGGCAGCAAGCCCTGGTCCCACAGCGAGCGATACAGCTGCTTCAAGTACATGCGCGCCTGATGCGCGTCGTCACTTCGTGGAGAGATCGCCGCCAGGCGTCGACCCAGCTCTTCGAGGTCGGGCGCCGGTTCTTCACACAGCCACGACAACACCAGGTCGCGATGTTCAGCCAGCCGCTGGCTCGCCGAGAGCTTGTCGAGCTGGGAGAGCGCGTAGCGACCGAAGCTCCCGAAGAGCAGCTTCGAGACGAACGCTTCGCGCACCTCCAACACCCACTCGCCGAGTTCATCGAGCGCTCGCACCGACGGCACGAACAGCAGCTCCAACGTGTTCGGGTCGGCACGCAGCGCTTGCTGCACCAGCTTGCGCAGCTCCCAGTACGTCGAGCTCCCGTCGGCGCTCACGAGATCGCTCGGTGCTTCAGCGAGCCCACCGGTCCACGAGAAGGGCAGGGCGAACGCGCCGCGCAAGTCGGTGTCGCTGCCTTCTTCCGCGAGGCCCCACGCGTTGCTTCCGACCGTCGCCTCGAGCACGCGACAGGGGTGCAGTGCCTGCCACGCGCTCTCTCGTCGCTGCGCGAAGTGCAGTTGCCCCTCGCGTCGCGGCGTCAATTCGGTGCGCGCGTACCAGAGCTCGCCGACGCCGGTGACGAGCACGTCGAAGCCGCCGTCTCGCGCACGCACCACGCGACCGACGAGCCCTTGCGGAACACGTCGACCGTGCAGCACCCGCTCCACGCGCAGCGTCACTTCTGTGCCGTGCGGCAGCGGAACCGACAGCGGGTCGATGTCAGCAAGCCCCGTGATGCGCGACGTCACTTCGCGCGGCTCGAGGCCATGGCGAACTTCACCGTCGTCGCCGACCGGCTCAGCTTTTTGTAGTCGGCGCTCTCGACCGCGTAGATCGCCACGCGACCGGCTTCGTCGCAGTGCACGCCCCAGCCATGGCTCTTCGGCAACGGCGACGCGCGCAGGCAGGCCTGCGGTTTCGAGAAGAACGCCTTTCGCGCTGTCGGCCACTGCGACTCGGGGATCTCTTTCCGTTCGGCGTGCACCATGAAGAGCACGTCGTCTGACGTGAAGCGGTACGGGTGCTCGTGAATCAGGCGGAAGGTGACCGACGCGACGGTCGGCTTTGCAGCGTCAGGTGCTGTGCCCGTCTTCGCGGCGCTGTCCTTCGCGACGGCGATGAAGGTGTCGCTGTAGTTCGTCGTGTGCAGCTTCATGGCTTTGCTCCGTTGCTGAAGAACCTGAGCTTGAGCTCCTGCGTCATCGACAACGTGCCTGCATAGAAGTGAGCGATCAGCGCGTCGCTCTGGCCATGCAGTTGCTCGAAGATCGCAGCACGAGGCAGGCGCGTATTGAGCCGTCGGAAAAACGCCTGCGCGCTCCAGTGGCGCTCGAGGTGTGTCTGCAGCCAGCGCGTGAGCGACGCCGCGTCGTGCTCGAGTGACGGGAGCGCCTCGGCGAGATCGACGGCCATGGGCAGCACTTCGCCGGTCGTCGCATGAAAGAGCCCCACGCGCGGCCCGACGATCGGCCGATCGATCTTCGGCGCGCTACCTCCAGTCGGGAGCGCGCGCTTCGTGGTCGGCCGCAGCCCCATCACCGGCACCTCGAGCCCTGTTTGCGTCTGCACATGAAACAGCTCGTGGAATTCGTGCGGCCACGGAGGCGTTCCGTCCACATCACGGCCGTCGATGACCGCTCGCGCTTCGATGACCTCTCCCGACGCGAGTGTCACGCGGGTGTCATGCACTTCGTTCACCGCACAGCGCAGCCGAACGCGATCGCCGAGCAGCTCGAGCGCCTTGTCGTTCAGATCTGCAATGTCGATGGCGTGAAATGCACCACCGATGCGGCGTGGTTCGTGACCCACCCGCTCCATGTCGTGCGACGGGAACGACTTCGCGCACAGCACCCACAGCCACTCGAGTTGCGCCTTCGTGACGTCAGTTCCCCGGAACCAGATCGTCCCTGTTCCGCTCAGCGTGGAACCACTTTCCAGCAGCATGAAAGAGACGTCGGGCCGCTTCTGCAGCAAGCGCCACGCGATGAGCGTGTTCGTGAGGCCACCACCAACGAGCAGAAGGTCGAGCACCGGCGGGCTCTTAGCGTCTTCACGTTTCTGCACGAAACCGAATGGTCGGGTCGCGCATCTGATGTGGCGAATGGAGTCGCAAGGTGCACGCCGCCTTGCATCGGAAGAAAACAGCATTACTTGAGGTGAACTATGAAAGGCCTTCCTCCAAAGACGTTGCCTCTTCGCGTGGCGGTGCAGGGCGACTTCGCGCTTGTCGAGGCGTTGTCCAACCACGCTGACGAGATGATTTTGAGCCCTGTCGAGACCAACCTTGAGATCTCGGCTCGCGTCACGAAGGCGGACGTTCTCGTGGTCGACACCACGAAGAACCCGGCACAAGCCTTCGAGACCATCAAGAACCTGACGTACGAGCGCCCCGTGCTGGCGCTGGTCGGCCCCGGGCAAGTGGTTGATGCACTCCGCTCCGGTGCCAGGGGCGCCATTCGTCGAGACAGCGGCCCGGAGTCGCTGGCCGCCGCGATTGAAGCGCTTCATGTCGGCCTGGCAGTGCTCGACACGTCGTCGATCGACGTCGTCATGACCCCGAAGCCGGTGGCGAACACCAACGCGCTTCAGGTCTCGATGACGCGCACCGCGGAAAACAGCACGCTCACCAAGCGCGAAAATGAAGTGCTGGTGCTGTTGGCTGACGGTCTCTCGAACAAGGAGATCGCCGCGAAGCTCACCATCAGTGAGCACACCGCGAAGTTCCACGTGAACTCCATCCTCCAGAAGATGAACGCGCAGAAGCGCGTCGAGGCGGTGGTTCGCGCGGCGAAGCTGGGCCTCATCAACATCTGATCGAAGTTCAGTTTCGTGGTTCTCAAGACCTCTCCCTGCTCACGCGGGGAGAGGTTTTGCGTTTCTTCACACGCGTGCAGCCCGTTGGGCTGATTGCGAGGCAAGGCGCGCTGCCTACCGTGGTTCTCGCAACTTCAACCCCACGGAGAACACATGCCGATCGCCATCGCAGACTTGTCTGACTCGTTGAGCAACACCGTAGAGCGCACCGGAAAGAGCGTGGTGCGAGTGGACGGCGGCCGACGCCGACCCGTCACGGGCCTCGTGTGGAGCCCGAAGCAGATCGTCACCGTCGCGCACGGCGTACATGCAGAGACTGTCGAGGTGACCGTCGACGGCAAGACGATCACCGCGCGCGTGAAGGGTCGCGACGAGACGACGGATCTCGCATTGCTCGAGGTGGACGAAGCGCTGTCGCCGGCGACGTTCGATGACGGCGCGTCGTTGAAGGTCGGGCAGTTGGTGCTGCGCCTGGCTCGACCCGGTGAAACGGTGCGCGCGACGAGCGGCATCGTGAGCGCGGTCGGCAAGAAGACGTGGCGCTCTGCGCGCGGCGGCGAGATCGGGTTCTTCCTCGAGTCAGACGCGCCGCACCAGCCGGGCTTCTCGGGCGGGCCGTTGGTCGATCTCGAAGGGCGCGTGCTGGGGCTGACGTCGACCGGGTTGCTGCGCGGCACGAGCGTCTCGATTCCCACGCAGACGGTGCGCCGCGTGGTGGCGCAGCTGGAGGCGCACGGTCGCGTGCGTCGCAGCTACCTCGGGCTGCAGCTGCAGCCGGTGCAGTTGCCCGACGACGTGCGCACGACGACAGGCGAAGAGGTCGGCCTGCTGGTGACCGGCGTCGAGAAGGGTGGCCCTGCGGAGCTGGCGGGCATTCAGTACGGCGACACGGTGCTGCACCTCGGGGACGATTCAGTGCGCACGTTGCAGGATCTCTACACGTACCTGCGCGCTGATCACGTCGATCAGCAGGTGCCGGTGAAGGTCTTCCGCAATGGCCAGGTGTCGACGTCGCAGGTCACGCTCGGAGGTCGCTGAGTGAGCCCGCTCGAGCTCTTCAGCGATGAGCTGGAGTCTCTGGTGGAGAAGGTCGCGCCGGGCGTCGTCGCGCTCGAGCACCGGCGGGGGCACGGTACGGGCATCACCCTGAGCCCTGACGGCTACGTGCTGACGAACGCGCACGTGGTGCAGCACAGCGATCGCCCGCGGGTGCGCTTTCATGACGGCGCCACGAGTGAAGGTCAGGTCGTCGGGCGCGATGCGGCGAGCGATCTCGCGGTGGTGCGAACCGGGCGGGCCGAGTCGACGGTGCTCAACCTGGCGTCGGCTTCACACGTGAAGGTCGGGCAGGTGGTGCTCGCGCTGGGGCACCCCTTCGGCTTCGAGCGCTCGGTTTCGCTGGGCGTCGTCAGTGCGCTGGAGCGACGGCTGGCTGGGCGTGACGGCGCGTCGCTCGACGGGCTCATTCAGACCGACGCAGCCATCAACCCGGGCAACTCCGGTGGGCCGTTGCTCAACGTGCGTGGGCAGGTCGTCGGCATCAACACCGCGGTGTTGCCGTTTGCGCAGGGCATCGGCTTCGCGGTGCCGTCGTCGACGGCGAGCTGGGTGGCCGCGCTGTTGCTGCGGCATGGCGAAGTGCGGCGGCGGTTCCTCGGCGTGGCGGCGAAGAACGAGACGCTCTCGAGCGAGCTGGCGACGCGCGTAGGGCAACCCAAAGCCGTGCGCCTCATGGAGATCTCCCGAAACTCGCCCGCGTCAGACGGGGGGCTGCAGTCGAATGACATGGTGCTGCAGCTCAACGGCAACGCAGTGAACAACGTCGACGACCTTCAGCGGCTGCTCGCGTTGGACCAGGACAACGTCGTCGATCTCACCGTCTGGCGGAACGAAGTCGTGCACCGCCAGGTGCGGCCCGGGGCTCGGCGCGCGGCGTAAGTGAGTAGAGAGGCCGTATGGCCTTCACTCCGCTCAACTCGCTCAATGCGTTCCTCGAAGTGGCGCGCCGGCGCAGCTACGCGGCGGCCGCCAGAGATCTCGGCGTCTCGACGTCGTCGCTGAGTCAGTCGGTGCGCCAGTTGGAGCATCGGCTCGGCGTGCCGTTGCTCACGCGCACGTCACGCAGCGTGGGGTTGACCGAGGCCGGGCAACGGTTGCTCGACAATGCGGGGCCGGCCGTGGAACAGGCGCTCGAGTCGCTCAAGACGGTGCAAGCGAAGAAGGGCGAAGTCACCGGGCGCATTCGGCTCACGGTGCCCGCTGCGGCCATCGGGCTGGTGCTCGAGCAGTTGATTCCACGGTTTCTCGCGAAGCACCCGAAGGTCGAGCTCGACGTGCGCGTCGAAGGGCGCTTCGTGAACCTCGTGTCGGAAGGGATCGACGCGGGCATTCGGCTCATCGAGGCGATCGATCGCGACATGGTGCAGGTTCGGTTGACCGACCCGGGCCGCTTCGTGGTGGTCGGTGCGCCGTCGTACTTCGAACGCAAAGGCGTGCCGCTCAAGCCAGCCGAGCTGCTGCAGCACGACTGCATCGGCATTCGCACGGCGGCACAGGGCGAACCGTGGGCGTGGGAGCTCGAGCGGGGAAAGAAGAACTACCGCGTGCCGGTGCGTGGGCCGGTCGTCACCAACGACTTCGAGTTGATGCGGCGCCTCGCGTTGGGCGGGGTCGGTTTGCTCTACACGTTGGAGCCGACGATCGCCGAAGACCTCGCGAAGGGTCGGCTGCGCGTGGTGCTCGAGCCGTACGCGCCTGAAGTGCCGGGGCTGTTTCTCTATTTTCCGAGCCGCGCGCAGGTCTCACCGGCGCTCCGCGCCTTCGTGGAGTTCGTTCGCGGGCCCCGAAAGAACGTTCAGGTTTCGTGAACGCTCCATGCGGTTTGTGCATGTTTCGTGAACTGCGTCGCACCCGTAAGAAATGACCATGCAAACGCGCAAACTCGGTGATCTCGAGGTGTCTGCCATCGGCCTTGGCTGCATGGGCATGAGCTTTGGCTACGGCCAGAAGCACGATCGCAACGAGATGATCTCGCTGCTTCGTCACGCGGTGGAGCAGGGCGTCACCTTCTTCGACACCGCCGAAGTGTACGGGCCGTTCACCAACGAAGCGCTCGTCGGTGAGGCGCTCGCGCCGTTCCGCGACGAGGTCGTCATCGCCACCAAGTTCGGCTTCAAGCACGCACCGGAAGGTCAACGTTGGTCTGAGCTCGACAGCCGTCCGGAGCACATCAAGGAAGTCGTCGAGGCGTCTCTGACGCGGTTGCGCACCGAGACCATCGACCTGCTGTACCAACACCGTGTCGACCCCAACGTGCCCATCGAAGACGTGGCGGGCGCCGTGAAGGAGCTCATCGCGCAGGGCAAGGTGAAGCACTTCGGTCTTTCCGAAGCCGGAGCGAAGACGATTCGTCGCGCGCACGCCGTGCAACGGGTGACCGCGCTGCAGAGCGAGTACTCGTTGTGGCACCGGGCGCCGGAGCTCGAGATCCTCCCGACGCTTGAAGAGCTCGGCATCGGCTTCGTGCCGTTCAGCCCGCTCGGGAGAGGTTTTCTCACGGGGGCGATGACGGGCGACACGCGCTTCGCCAGCAACGACACCCGGCATTCGATGCCGCGCTTCCAACCCGCGGCGATGGCGGCGAATCAGGCGATGGTCGAGCTGCTGCAGCGCCTCAGCGCGAAGAGAGGGGTGACGCCGGCGCAGCTGTCGCTCGCGTGGATCCTCGCGCAGAAGCCGTGGGTGGCGCCGATCCCCGGCACGACGAAGCGCGCGCGTCTCGACGAGAACCTCGGCGCCGCGAAGCTCTCGTTCACGTCGGAAGAGCTGAGGGAAATCGACGCGGCCGCGTCACAGATCGTCGTGCACGGCGCGCGTTACCCGGAGCGACTCGAGCAGCTCACGGGTCGTTGAAACTCAGTCGGTGATGGTCTTCGACGGCGGCGGCGCGCTGGTCTGATGACGGCTCGCGGGCGTGGCCTCGAGGTTCTTGGCCGCCATGTAGATGATGTTTCGCGTGCCTTTTTTGCCCCGGTACATGGCGCGATCCGCGAAGTCGACGAGCGAGTTCTGGTCTTGCGCGTGCTCCGGGTACGAGGCCACGCCGATGCAGGTGCTGATGCTCAGCGAGAAACCTTCACGCGCGAGGAAGCGGTGCGACTCGACGCTGCGACGAATGCGCTCGGCCACCTTGAGCGCGCCACCGGAGTCGGTGCCACGCAGCAGGATGACGTACTCGTCGCCACCCCAGCGGCAGACGATGTCGTTGTCGCGCACGCAGTTCTTGAGCACGCGAGACACCTCGACGAGCAGCTTCGAGCCCACGAGGTGCCCGTGCGTGTCGTTGATGCTCTTGAAGTAGTCGAGGTCGAGAAAGAGCAGGGCGAAGGGCTTGTCGACCGTCGCCGCCTTGAACTCTTTTTCGAGCACCAGCGACAGGTAGCGGCTGTTGAAGAGGTGCGTGAGATCGTCGAGGTAGACGAGATCTTCGACGGCCGCGAACTTGCCGAGGTTCTTGAGCGCCAGCCCGAGGTGCCGCGCGAGAAACGGCGCCGCCGCCACGCCTGCATCTGAAATGTCTTCGCGGAAGAACAGCATCACCGCGCCGTGCAATGCGTCGCTCTCGTACACCGGCACCAGGAACGCGCTCTTGAAGTCGAGCCCGTCGATCTCGAGCTCCTGGCCGTTGCGGTCCATCGCGCTGGCCGCGTCGCGCACGCGCTGCAGCGTCTGCAGCTCGACGACCCCGCGCGTCGTCTCTCCGAAGCCCTGCGTCGCGGTCAGCTCGAGCACCGAGTCTTCTTTGGTGAACACCGCGACGGCGTCGGCGCTGCACATGGCGTGGAACGCGGCGTGCGTCGCTTCGTAGAGCTTGTCGCGCTCGAGCGTGGTGGCGATGCGCTGACCTGCCTCGAGCAGCGCCACGTGTTGTCGCAGCGCTTCGTTTTCTTTGAGCAGCGTGTGCTGCGTCAACGCGCGGGTCACCGCATGCGCGAGCACTTCAGGCGCGACGGGCTTGACGAGGTAGTCCGACGCGCCGCTCTTGATCGCGCGCACCGCAGGCTCCACCTTGTCCAACGCGGTGATGACGATGACCTCGACGTCGGGCTGCGTCGACTTCACGTGCTGCAACAACGCCATGCCATCGCTGTGCGGCAGAATCAGGTCGGTCACCAGCAGCGCGAAGCGGGCCCGCCCGAGCGCTTCACGCGCCTCTGACGCCGAGCCCACCGACGTCACCTCGTGCCCCGCACCAGCCAGAAAATCGCTGTAGAGCGATCGCGCGACCTTCTCGTCATCGACCAACAGGATCTGCGCCATGGTCGCGCGCGAACTAGCAGACGCGTTGCGCTCGTGCGAGCGTCGAAGGCCTCCCCGTGAATCGTGACGAGCGTCGGTTGTGTGTCTTCTTCAGCGCGGGCGCGTCGAGGTATGCGCTCGACGCGGTGCGGGTGCTCGAGGTGGCGCGGCTCAACGAGCAGGGCGTGTTGCCGCTCTCGCACCACACGCAGACCAAGGATCTCTCGAAGCTGCTCGGTGGTGACGACGAGCCGGAGGTCGGCGCTGGCGTCGTCATCGACGTCTCTCCCACGCTCGCGGTGCGCGTGAAGCAGGTCGACGGTGTGTTCGACATCGCGCCGTTGCCTCGCTGGCCGGTGCAGGGCCGCCTGATCCCACTCGTCGCACCGGCGATCTCCGCCGCGCTCGAGTTCGAAGGGCGGCTGGTGTTCGAGCTCGACGCCGAAGGCACCACGCGTGGCCTGCCGCGACAGCTCAAGCCGCTCGAACGGCACACCCGCCAGGCGGATTCGGGGCTCGTCTTTCAGGTTCAAGGCGAACGCCTGGCGATGCCGTTGCATCACGTCGTGCAGGTCATCGAGTCGGGCGGGCACTTCAACCGCTGCCCCAACGCGGGCACTTTTCTGGGGGTCGCGCAGCACCGCGGCCAGCTCTGCCCGGTCTTCACCGTGGGCCCGTTGGGTATGGCCGAGCCATTCGTCGTGCTCTTCGAGGTCAACGGTGACCAGCTCGGCCTCGCGGTGACGGTGGTCGAAGGCGTGCGCCACGGGCCCTCCCTGGACGGCGTGCCGATGCTCGACGTCAGTCGCATGTTTTCTTGAGGGGGCGCTGTGGTGTCCCTAAAGTCCGCGGGCCATGGCCAAATCAGTGCTCGTCGCGGACGACTCCCTCACCATTCGCAAAGTCGTCGGCATGCTCTTCGCGGGAGAAGAGCTTCAGTTGATCGCCGTCGACAACGGCCTCGACGCCGTCGCCAAGACGCGTGAGCTGCGCCCCGATCTCGTGCTCGCTGACTGCATGATGCCGGGTCGCAACGGCTACGAGGTCTGCCACGAGCTCAAGAGCGACCCATCGACTGCGCACATTCCGGTGTTGCTGCTCTCGGGCACATTCGAGCCGTTCGACGCGGGCCGCGCGCAGGCCGTCGGCGCCAACGGCCACATTCAGAAGCCGTTCGACTCGACGGGCTTCCTCGATCGCGTGCGCATGTCGGTGGGCCTGTCGGCCAGCGCGGCGATGCCCAACCCGCTGGCGGCGACGAGCAGCGGTGCTTCGGCGCCGGCGCCGGTCGCGATGCCGCAGCCGATGGCCTCGCAGCCGCGCCCGCCCGCCCAGCCGCTGCAGGGCATTCAGCAACCGCGCCCCATGCCCGGCGCACAGGGAATGATGCCGCCGCAGGGCGCACCTCCGCGCCCCATGGGCGTGCCGATGGGGGCGCAGCCGGGCATGCCGCCGCGCGCGCCGATGCCTGGCGTCCCGATGGGAACGCAGCCTGGAATGCCGCTGCGCGCGCCGATGCCGATGGGCGCCCAGCCGGGCATGCCGCAGCGCCCGATGGGTGTGCCGATGGGCACGCAGCCGGGAATGCCGCCGCGCCCGATGGGTGTGCCGGGCATGCCGGGCACCATGCCGCCCGCGCCGGGTATGGCGCGGCCTCCGATGCCGGGAATGCCGCCTGCGCCGGGAATGCCGGGTGGTTTCCCGCGGCCTCCGGGTTCTGCGCCGTTGCCGGGCGTTGGCGCGCCGCCCCGCCGCGATCCGTTCGGGTTGCCTCCGCAGCAGCAACAGCAGCAGTTCCAGCAGCCGCCGCAGCGCGTCGAGTCACTCGATCTCGACTCGCACCGCCCAGGCAGTGACGGCGGTGAAGCGGTGCTCCGCGACGCGCTCTCGAAGGCCTCCAAAGAGGTCATTGAGAAGATCGCCTGGGAGGTCGTGCCGCAGCTCGCCGAGGTCATCATCAAGGCCGAGCTCGAGCGCCTCATCAAAGATCGCGAAGCCAAAGGTCTGGCCTAAAGCACTGGTTTCACTGATTTTTATGTTGTGTGAAGCGGCCCTTTCCGTGTTTGTCGGGGCCGCTTTTCGTTTTTCGTCCCTCAAGGTGTGCACATGACGACCGAGACTGAGCTGGCAACTTCCTATGAACCGGGTGTTGTCGAATCGAAGTGGTACCCGGTGTGGCAAGACCGCGGCTACTTCAAGCCCGAAGAGAACTCGACGAAGCCGCCGTTTTCGATCGTCCTTCCGCCGCCGAACATCACGGGCTCGCTGCACCTGGGCCACGCGCTGACGGCCACGATTCAGGACATCTTGATCCGGTGGAAGCGCATGAGCGGCTTCAACGCGCTCTGGCTACCGGGCACGGATCACGCGGGCATCGCCACGCAGATGATCGTCGAGAAGGATCTCAAGAAGAACGAGAACAAGACGCGCCACGACTACGGCCGCGAAGAGTTCTTGAAGCGCATCTGGGCGTGGCGCGAGAAGTACGGCGCGCGCATCGGCGAGCAGCACAAGGTTCTCGGCGCGTCGCTCGACTGGAGCCGCGAGCGCTTCACCATGGACAAGGGCGTGAGCGACGCCGTTCAAGACGTCTTCCTCAAGTTGCACGAAGACGGCCTCATCTACCGAGCGCGCAAGCTCATCAACTGGGACCCCCAGCTGCGCACGGCGCTGTCCGATCTCGAGGTCGAGAACGAAGAGCGCGCGGGCTCGTTGTGGTCGATCGCGTACCCGGTCGAAGGCAGCGACGAGAAGCTGGTGGTCGCCACCACGCGCCCCGAGACGATGCTCGGTGACACCGCCGTCGCCGTGCACTCTCAAGACGAGCGCTACAAGCACCTCATCGGCAAGAACGTGCTGCTGCCGCTGATCAACCGCGCGATCCCGATCATCGCTGACGACGTGCTGGTCGACCCGAAGTTCGGCACGGGCGTGGTGAAGGTCACGCCGGCGCACGATCACAACGACTACGCGACGGGCCAGCGGCACAACCTGCCGATGATCAACATCTTCACCGACTCGGCGACGGTGAATGAGAACGGTGGCCAGTACCAGGGCCTCGAGCGCTTCGCGGCGCGCAAGAAGATCCTCGAGGATCTCACCGCGGCGGAGCTGCTCGTCGAAGAGAAGCCGCACAAGCTGCCGTTGGCGTTGAGCCAGCGCTCAGGCGTGCCCATCGAGCCGCGCCTCTCGTTCCAGTGGTACGTGAAGATCAAGCCGCTCGCTGACCCGGCGATCGCCGCGGTCGAGCAGGGCAAGACGAAGTTCGTCCCCGAGCAGTGGACCAACACCTACTTCTCGTGGATGCGGAACATTCACGACTGGTGCATCAGCCGGCAGCTCTGGTGGGGCCACCAGATCCCCGCGTGGTTCGAAGCAGCGGCCGACGGCACGGTCGACTTCGAGACCGCGAAGTACGTGGTCTCGCGCGAGAAGCCCGCCGAGGGCAACTGGGTGCAGGACCCCGACGTCCTCGACACCTGGTTCAGCTCGGGGCTCTGGCCGTTCTCGACGCTCGGTTGGCCGAACGGCGACAGCGCGGATCTCAAGAATTTCTACCCGAACTCCGTGATGGAGACGGGTCACGACATCATCTTCTTCTGGGTCGCCCGAATGATGATGTTCGGGATCTACTTCATGGGCGATGTGCCGTTTCGCACCGTGTACCTGCACGCGATGGTGCGCGACGACAAGGGCGAGAAGATGTCGAAGACGAAGGGGAACGTGATCGACCCCCTCGACATCGTGAACGGCCAGGAGGCGAAGAATCTCCCCGGGTCGATTCGCAACAAGTACCCGCAGGGGCTGCCTCCGATGGGCGCCGACGCGCTGCGCTTCACGCTCGCCTCGCTCACGCAGCAGGGCCGCGACATCAAGCTCAGCATCGACCGCATCGAGGGCTACAAGACCTTCTGCAACAAGCTCTGGCAGGCCGAGCGCTTCGCGTTGATGAACCTGGGCGACTTCAAGGCCGACCCGAAGGTCTTCATCAAAGAACGCGCGCTCTCGCTCGCCGACCGCTGGATCCTCTCGCGGCTCAACATCGCCATCGCCGGCGTGCAGTCTGCGCTCGCGGGCTACAACTTCGGTGAAGCCGCGTCGATCGTGTACCAGTTCCTCTGGCGCGAGTTCTGCGACTGGTACATCGAGCTCTCGAAGGTCGCGCTGCGCGGCGACGACGCGCACGCGAAAGAGTCGACGCAGGCCACGTTGGTGTTCTGCCTCGACCAGATTCTGCGGCTGCTGCACCCGTTCATGCCCTTCATCACCGAAGAGCTCTGGCAGAAGCTGCCGATGGAGCGCGCGACCGACTCGATCATGATCGCCGCGTACCCCACGGAAGATCGCCGTCTCGCCGACCCCACCGCCGAACACGAGATGCGCCCGGTGATCGAAGCCATCGAAGGGTTGCGCACCATTCGTGGCGAGTCGCAGCTGTCGCCGGCCGTGAAGCTCGACGCGTACGTTCAGTCGTCGAACGCGCACGTGCGCGCGATGCTGGAGCGCTGGTCGTCGTACGTGATCCCGCTCACGCGGCTGCAGTCACTGCACGTGAGTGACATCGGCACCAAGCCGCAGCAGGCCGCCGCTGAAATTCGCGCCGACATGGAGATCTACGTGCCGCTCGCGGGCATCGTCGACCTCGCGGAGGAGCGCGAGCGCCTGAAGAAGGAGATCGAGAAGTCCGAGAAGGAGATCTCCGGCATCGAGGGGCGCTTGTCGAACCCGTCGTTCGTGGCGCGTGCTCCGCCGGAGGTCGTTGAAAAAGACCGCGCGCGTGTCGAGGAGCTCAAGACGCGCATCGTGAAGCTCAACGAGAACATCATGCGCATCGCGCCGGTCGAGGTGAAGATCGCCGCGCCTGCGCCTGACGGTGCGGTGAACCTCGGTGAAGAGCTCAAAGACGCCCTGCGCGACGTGAAGATCGCGGAGACCGACAACCAGGTGAAGGAGGCGCTCGAGAAGCTCCGCGAAGGCACGAAGGAAGGGCTCTCGTCGCGCGATCACTACGATCTCGGCGTGGCGTACATGAACATGGGCTTCGTCGATGACGCCGTGCGCGAGTTCAACGCCGCGAAGACGGGTGAGCCTGCGCCCGCGAAGAAGAAGGCTCCGGTGAAGAAGCCTGTCGCGAAGAAGAAGAAGAAGCCCGCGCCGGTGAAGAAGAAGGCGCCGGCGAAAAAGAAGGTCGCCGCGAAGAAGAAGCCTGCAGCGAAGAAGAAGCGCTGAATGTGCAGGAACGCGCAGGGGCTGTGCGTTCCTGCACCAGCCCGTGACGGTCAGGGGCAGCGCTGGAGCTGCTTCAAGAACGTCACGGGGTCTTTGACGAGGTAGGGCCCAGGTTCGTGCGCGTAGTACTGCGGCCCTTCTCCTCCGACCTTGCGGCGGGTCTTGATGATCTTGCCGCGCTCGTCGAACCACCAACGCGCTTCGACCCACGCGCTCGGTACGGCACCGACCTTCACGAACAGAAACCGGAGCCGACCTGTGTCGTCGTAGTAGCTCGCTGCGCGCTGCGACGAGTCTTCACCGCCGAAGTCGTGAACAAGGCGTCGAACGGCTCCCTTCGCGTCGCGCGAGACCTCGAAGCTCGAAAATTCATCGTTGCAGTCGTTCAGCTTCTCGGTGGTCAGCGCCTTGCTGGCGAGCCCCGCTTCGATCTCGTTGAAGAGGTCTTTGACGGCATCGACGCCACCGTCAGACGCCGAGAGACACAGCGTGGCAGCGAGCGCGAGTTCGTGCGAAAGCATGGGCCTATGGACGCATATCTCGATCGCCTCATCAACCTGTCGCTCGACGAAGATCTCGGCAGCGCAGGTGACGTGACCTCGCTCGCGCTCGTGCCAGCGGAGGCGATCGGCACCGCGACGTTGCTCGCGAAGGAGCCGATGGTGCTCTCGGGCCTCGCGGCGTTCGCGCGCACATTCGAAATCGTCGACCCGTCGGTGTCGGTGAAGTTCGTGATGAAAGACGGCCAGAAGACGAAGGCGAAGCAGGTCGTCGCACATTTGAAGGGCCCGCTTCGCAGCCTGCTGACCGCCGAGCGCACGGCGCTCAACATCGTGCAGCGCTGTGCGGGCATGGCGACGGCGGCGGCTCACGCGGTCGCGCTGATTGACGGGGTGAAGGGCAGCAAGCTGAAGATTCTCGACACGCGCAAGACACCGCCGGGTATGCGTGGGTTGGCGAAGCAGGCCGTGAAAGACGGAGGCGCGCACAACCACCGCTTCGGCCTCTTCGACGGCGTGCTCATCAAGGACAACCACATCGCCGCCGTGGGTGGTTCGATCTCGAAGGCGCTGCAGCGCGCGAAGGCCAACGCGCCACGCCTGGTGAAGATCGAGATCGAGGTGACGAACCTCAAGCAGTTGCAGGAGGCCATTACGCACGGCGCGCACATCGTGATGCTCGACAACATGAACGACGAGCAGGTGAAGGCGGCCGTCGAGCTCGCGGCGGGCAGGGTGGAGCTCGAGGTGTCGGGCGGCATCACCGCTGAGCGGCTGCCTCGGCTCGCGAAGCTGGGCGTCGACTACGTGTCGATGGGCGCGCTCACGCACTCCGCCCGCGCGATGGACCTGAGCCTCGAGATCGCCTGATCGTCAGCGACGGGAGAGCTCGCGGTGCAATCGCGAGGTCACTCACACCAGACTCGCGTTTCTGTGCCGCTCGAAGCCCACACCAGGCTCGCGCTCGCGCTCTGACGGTACGCCTCCTCGAAGCGCATCACCTTCTTTGCGCCCTCGAGTTGGAGCCCCCACTCGTGCGACAACAGCAAGCGGCGAGGGAGTGGCACTGAAATACGCGGCTTCCCTCCGCTCGCAGCGCTGAGCTGCCACGAGCCGCCGTCTTGTTGTTCGAAGAACGCCATGACTTGGGATCGGAACCCGCCGGTGACGATGGCCCACAGGCGGGTGCCGTCGAGCGCGGCTGCGCTTACGAAGCGGCTCGAGGACGCACAGGCTCCGTCGAGTGGGCAGACGAACTCAGGGCTGTGAGCGATGGCTCGCAGGACGCCTCCGTCGGGCTGGACCGCGAGGCCGTGCAGGGCTCCGACGATCGGCGCGACCTGCACGAAATTCGTACCGTCGAGATCAAACAGCGCCCCGCCATCAGGAGCCCAGATCGCGACGCGGCCGTCGCGCGAGTCCCACATGGCGGGGCGGGGCGCCGCAATGCTCGCGGTCTCCACGAGACCACCGTCGACGGTGACGTGCCGGAGGGCTCCGTCAGCCCAGACGAAGAGCTGATCACCCACATGCCAGAGGCCACCGTCGACGACCGCGACCTGCGCTCCGTCGCGAGTGAACAGCGTGTCGTCGCACGCGAGGAACACCTCGTTGTTGCTCAGTGAGTCGCACGAGCGGGGAATCGTCAGGCACGGTTCGATTTCGCCGGGATTCGCGACGGCCAGCACGGTGTTCACGAGGCGTCGATCTTCGGGCCTCGTTCGGAGCCCGACCGTCGTGCTGTACGCGCCCGGCTCCTTCGCGACGAAGTGCACCGTCGTCCCGTCGAGCGTGAAAGGTACACGTTCGCTTGTTCCTTCGATTTTGACGTCGAGGCACTCGGCGGTGCCGAAGGTCGCGAACGACGTTGCCCAACTCCCGCCAACACGAATTTTTGGCGTGGGTCCTTCAGCGAGGTCGGCGAACTCGGGGAGCTCCGTCGGGCACGGCGTGCAGCCAACCAGCGAAATGAGCGTGGCAATCAACAGGCATCGCATGGTCGTCAGACAACCATAAAGTCTGGTTCTGCGCTTGCGGCCATCCGAGGCGTTGTGGCGAGAGTCACTCGCACCACACGTGCGTCTTTGCGCCGTCGGTGAGCCACACCACGTTGTCCGCAGCGCCGCCTCCTGTCACGCCTTCCATCCGCAGGTCGCCGCTCTGCTGCTCGTGGATGCGCACGCCCCAGGGCGTACTGAAGAGCAGGCGGCGGTTGAGGTGCGCCCCGTTGAACGGCGTCGGGTTGGAGTGCATCGCGTCACACGCAGACGCCGCGTTGCTGTCGAGCAGGAAGCAATAAAGCATCGTGAACTGGTAGTACTCGTGCACGCTCGCCCACAGCGCGGTGTCGTTCGCTGCGTGCACCGACGCGAGACTGATGAATGGCGACGAGCGGAGCTCCACGCAGTCGCCTTCGAGCGGGCAGGCGAGCCGGTCTCCGTCACGGGCGATGCGCAGCAGGCCACCGTCGGCCTGCACGGCGAGCCCGACCAGCGCGACCTCACTCGTGAAGTCGGCGATCGGCGTCAGGCCGCCTTCCACCGAGAGCCGCGTGCCGCCGCCGCCCATCCACACCGCGAGTTGGCGGCGGTCGGCGCTCCAGAGCAGCGGCTTTTGCGGCCACGGCGTCGAAGCAATGGCCACCGGCGTGCCGCCGTCGAGCGCCAGCACGTTCAACGCGCCTTCGTTCCACGAGAAGAGCGTGTCCTGGGACACGAACCATTCGCCGCCATCGAGCGTCGCGAGCACCGTGCCGTCGGCGGCGAAGAGCGTGTCGTCACAGGCCCACGCAGTGCCGCTGCGCCCGACTCGATTGCACGCGCGCGGCAGTTCGGCGCACGGCGGGTTGAGCAGAGGTTCTGCGAACGCTTCGACCTCGAGGGTGCGCCTCTTCAGCGGGTCGTTCACGTTCAGGAGCGAGAGCGTCGCCATGTAGCGACCGGGCTGGGAGAGCGTCACGGTCGTGGTGACGGTGCCAGTCAGCGTGGTCATCGCGCCCGAAGGCGTCTTGAGCACGATCTGCACGCACTCCGCGTCTACACCGTCCGTGGCGCCGCTGAAGTCGAACAGCGCCTCGTCGCCAACCCGCCGCTGATGCGCGTAGTCGCCGGGCCACAGGCCACGTTCAGGCAAGGTCTCGGGGCAGACGATCGTCGTGCCCGCGTCAGCCGCCGTGCCCGCGTCAGCCGTCGTGCCCGCGTCAGCCGCCGTGCCCGCGTCAACCGTCGCGCCCGCGTCAAGCTCCGGCATGGTGGATGAACACGCTTCGAACGCCGCCACCAGCACCACCAGGAGTCGTCTCATTCGGCGAAGACTAACTGAAAGTCATCACGTCGCCATGCACCGGGTACGACGCCACGGTCTTGCGACCGCCCGAGTAGTCGCGGCTCGGCAAGGTCTTGAGCTCCCAGTCGTTCAGCACCAGCGCGGTGAGCCCGCGGCCGAACACGGCTCCGGTATCCACGCCCACCGCCCACTCGCTGACCAGCGGCTTGTCGACGACCGAGTGCCCGAAGATCAACCGCTCAGGCCCACGCCAGTGGTTGGTCCAGAACGAGAAATCCACCGGCGCTTTCGACGGCCAGTAGCTCTTCGAGCCTGGCGGGTTGATGTGCTGAATGTGCAGCAGGTGACTCGCCTTCTGCTGCTCGAGCGGCACTCCGGGAAACGCGCCGGCATGCACGACGGCCGCGTTGAATTCAGGCAGACGAAGGAAGAGCGGCAGCGACTCGAAGTACGCGTAGTGCTCGTCACTCAACTGCTCACGGATAAAGCGGTGGGCTGGCGAGAGCTTCTCTGCCGCCGAGCGCCGCTGCTGCAGGTGCTTTTCTTCGTGGTTGCCCAGCACGCTCTCGTGCTGCATCGCCAGCTCGACGCATTCACGAGGCTTCGGGCCGCGATCGACGAGGTCGCCCGCGAAGATGACCCGGTCCGACGAGGTCACCTGCAGCGCGTCGAGCAGGTCGGTCGCCTCGTCGGAACAACCATGCAGATCTCCAACAACAATCGTTCGATTCATGGCGTGTCGACGGGCTGTCAGGTTCTCAACTGACGGCCCGTCGGTGGCGAGTATGGTCCCGGGCCTCAGCCCATGCTCACCGACGACGAGTTGTTCGCAGACATTTCTCGCCGAAAGGCGACCGGGCAGGACTTCAAGCGCGCTCTCGGCGAGCTCGTGTTCCGCTGGCGTGACGCTTCCACGACGGTCATTCGTCGTGTGCAGGGAGCGTTCATGAGGGGTTCCCCCGACGACGCTGACGAGATCTTCCAGGACGCCGTGGCGAAGTTCATGGCGAAGGGGCTCGATCAGTTCCGGGGAATCTCCGAGCACATTCCGGGGAAGGCCGCGTCGCCGAGGACGTTCTTCCTCCGCATCGTCAAGCACTGCGCCATCGATCGCTACCGACGGCAGCGCGAAGAGCTCGACCCGGGCCACGAGGTCGGTGACGAAGGTGACGAGGCCGAGACCTCGATGCCCGAGGCCAACCGTGCCGTCGCCGAGTCGAAGGCGCGCGCCGAGCAGGCCGAAGCGCACGGCGAGTATTGGACGTCGTGGGAGCGGCTCAAGGCCGAGCACCCCAACGAGGCGGCCGCGTGGGACCTGTACCACCACCAGGATGTCGACGATCACGAGGCGGTCGCCAAAGCCCTGGGGATCAGCGTCGTCAATTCCTACAAACGTGTGAGCCGCGCGCAGGCGTGGCTGAAGCTCTACATCCTCGAAGCGCGTCAGCGTGACGAGGCCTGAAGAAGGAGTAGCACCATGAACCCGTCGTCTCGCGAGAAGTACGCCGCCCGTGTGGCGGAGCTCGAAGCCCTCCACCACGAACTCGAAGCCGGCAAACGGCCCGGAGATGGCGCGGTGGTGGTGGGGTTGTTGCTCGAAGCGGCGGGTGACGTGCTCCGGCGCGCGTCGACGTTGGGGCTCAACGGTGGCGCGGTGAACAAGCCGCTCCAGTCGATCCCCGAGTTCTCGTTGCGCAGCTGGGCTGACGGTGTGGCGGTGGGCGAGCTGGCGGTGAAGTTGAAACGCGCCGCGAGTCAGGCCGTGGAGGCCGCGATTCCCGACAGCCCCGAAGCGGGCGAGGCGATGACGCGGTTCGCGGTGCAGGATCTCCAGTCGCGCGATCGCCTCGAGTCTGCGCTCGTCGCGCTCGAGGCCCTGGGCGGGGCGGGCCGCGCTGACGCGAAGTTGCTCGCGGTGAAGCTGCGCAGCTCGGTCGCCGGGGTCGACCGTGAGTGTCGCAGCACGGTCGCGAGCTTGACGGCGCTCAATGGCACGCGCCGCGCCGAAGCCGCGCTGCTCGATACGGCGTATCGACCGCAAGCGTGGTGGTTCAGCGAACGCACCGGCATCGAAGACGACGAGCTGGTGCGCGTATTGGGCGGAGAAACGCAGGGCTCGCTCCCGCCTGAGTTGAGAGCCGCGAGCTCGACGGTCACGCGCAAGCGCGGGCGCCCGGTGAACGCAGACGATCTCCTCCGCTTCGATCTCGGGCTCGCGACACCCGCTGAAAAAGAAGTCCTTCGGCTGCAGGCCGACGCAGACCCTGAACTGAAGCTGGCGCTCGCCGCCATGGCCGCTGGAGAAGCCGCCATCGCCGAGCTGAGTCACGAAGAAGAAGGTGCAGCACCCAGAGTCGTTCCCGTGCCTGTGCCGGTCGAGCGCTCCAGCCCCGAGATCATCGAAGAGCGCACCGAGTTCAAGGTGCTGCTGTTCCGCTCGAAGAAGAACGTGCAGGTGGTGGTTCAACCCCATCGCCAGGACCGCTTCGCGGCCGCCGCCGTCTACCGGAGCGACGCGCCCGAGCAGCCTTTCCCCTCGTCGCCGGGTGACATGGGGCTTCACTTTGATCTCGGCGCCGCTGAGCGGTTGGTGGGCTGCACCGCGCGGGTGGTGGTGAAGCTGACCGACGGGCAGACGCACGCCTTCGAGGTTCGCCTGTGAGTACGGCGGTGTCCGTCGTGCTGATGACGGCGCCGAACGAAGAGAACGCCGCGGCCATCGCCCGCGCGCTGGTCGAAGAGGGGTTGATCGCGTGCGCGAACCTCGTGCCGCAGGTGCGCAGCATCTACCGGTGGGACGGCGCGCTGTGCGACGAGCGCGAAGTGTTGGTGCTGATGAAGACCGCCGCCGACTTCGAAGCGCTGCGAGCGCGCGTCGTCGCATTGCACCCGTATGCGGTGCCTGAGTTGCTCAAGCTCGAGGTAGGCGCGGGGCACACTCCGTACCTCGATTGGGTGCTCGCAGCATCGAGCCGCACTTGAGCGATCGTTCGGTGGAGGGCTTAATGATTCCCATGCTGCCGGGTTCGGCGGCTGGTGGGGGGGCCACCAGCTTCTTGAAAGACGTCATGGCTGTCGACGCGCGGAGGCGTGAACGGACGGCGTTCGCGCTCGGCTTGTTCGTCGGGGTCTTCGGTCTCGCCAGCGCGGTGCAGACCGCGTTCGTGCTGCAGCCACCCATGCGCGCGCCGATCTGCGCGTTGATCGTCACGCTCGCGGTGATGTGCTTCGGCGCCGCCGCGCTCGCGCGCAGTGGTCGGGGCACGCTCGCCGGGCTGTGGTTGTCGGCGATCCCCGGCGTGGGTTCGTTCATCTCGGTGTGGGTCTCGCACCAGGTCGGCGCGGGGCCCTTCTATGCAGGGCTGGGCATCGTCATCGCGTTGGCGACGCTCGAGGGGCGCGCGCTGCGTGCCGCGTTGCTGGGGGCCGTGGGATGTGCGCTCGCGACCGCGGGTGTGTATTCGCAGATCGAGATCGTCGACACGCTGCCCTCGCAGTTGATGTTCAACGCGGTGGTGCTGGCGCTGTTGATGGCGCTGATGGTCTTCGTTCACTCACGCACGTTCGCGCGAACGCTCAGTCAGGTGGCGCAACAGCAGGCGCGCGCGGCCCACGTCGAGGCGCGCTACCGACTCATCGCCGAGAACACGGCTGATCTGATCGCGCTCGTCGATTCACGTGGCGAGATCTCGTACGCCAGCCCCTCGTTCGAGAAGGTGCTCGGCAAGAGCCCCGTCGGTACGCAGGTGGTCAACGTGCTGTGCGACGAGGCCGACACGTCGAAGGGCGAACAGCTGCTCGCGGCGGCGCGCAAAGGCGATCCCGCGCGCGTCGACATCTCGCGCACGTTGGCCGACGGCGTGCGCA
This sequence comes from Archangium sp., assembly GCA_035910535.1. Classification (GTDB taxonomy): domain Bacteria; phylum Myxococcota; class Myxococcia; order Myxococcales; family Myxococcaceae; genus Archangium_A. The sequence goes on from JAMHXF010000112.1 coordinate 104,534, forward strand.
CGTTCGAGTGCCTGATGGCCCCTGCCGGCGAGAGCGAGCTGTTGCTGTGCACCGCGCGCGAGGTGACCGCAGAGCGCGCGATGGCCATGGAGTTGGAGCAGGCCAAGAAGATGGAGGCGCTCGGTCGCTTCGCCGGCAGCATCGCGCACGACTTCAACAACCTGCTCTCGGTGATGCGCACCTGTACGACGCTCGTCGATCAGGGCGTGCCCACCGACAGCCCACTGCGCGCCGACTTGAACGACGTGCAGGAGTCGATTTCACGCGCGAGCGGGTTGACCTCCCAGCTGCTCGCGTTTTCGCGCCGCGACGTGGTGGTGCCGACGCGGGTCGAGGTGGGCCCGTTGCTTACGCGCGTCGGTGAACTCGCGCGCCGGTTGGTGGGCGAGAAGGTCACGGTCGAGATCGACGTGGAGCCCGAGGTCTGGGATCTCTGGAGCGGCCCCTCTCAGCTCGATCAGATCGTCATGAACCTCGCGGCCAATGCGCGCGACGCGATGCCGGGCGGCGGCACGCTGCGGATCTCCGCGCGCAATGCGCCGGCGTCGACGGTGGGCGATGCGGTGGTGATGACCTTCACCGACACGGGGCACGGCATGTCGGCCGAAACGCGCGCGCACCTCTTCGAGCCGTTCTTCACCACCAAGCCGCCGGGCATCGGCACCGGCCTGGGGCTGGCGACGGTCTTCGGCGTGGTGAAAGCGCTGGGTGGGAAGATCGACGTCGAGAGTCACGTGGGGAAGGGCACGTTGTTTCGCATCTGGCTGCCGCGGGCGCGCGACTCGGAGATCTCGTTGGCTCCGGCGCCGCCGCAGATCGAGGCCCGTCGGCCCACGCGGCCGAGCGAAGCCACTATTCTGGTGGTCGACGACGACGCCGACGTGCGCGCGCTGATGGTGCGGCTCATCAGCCAGGAGGGTTTTCAGGTCGTCTCCTTCGCCGACGCTGAACAGGCGCTGGCCGCGTCGATGACGCTCGCGGAGTTGCCGGTGCTGGTGACTGACGTGTTGTTGCCGGGCCACGACGGGCTGTGGCTCGCGCAGCGGTTGACCGAGCGCTACCCGGCGATGCGTGTGGTGCTCGTCTCGGGCTTCGCGCCTGACCCGCAGGCGACGGCGCGGCTCGTCGCTCAGGGCGCGCGCTTCGTGCAGAAGCCGTTCAGCCCCGGCGCGCTGGTGCAGGTGATCCGCGAGAGCCTGGGCCTGACGCCGATGCCGCAGAAGCTGCCGCCCGTGCACGCGCGCGCGTGACTCAGGCGTCGAGCACTTCTCGAAGCACGTCGGGGCGATCGGTCATGATGCCTCCCACGCCGTCGGCGATCGCCCGGCGCATGTCGTCGGGGTCGTCCACCGTCCACACGTTGATCCACTTGCCGTGGGCGCGGGCGACCTCGGCGAGCGCCGCGTCGAAGAGCTGCACGCCTTCCCAGTGGTACGGCATGTCGAGCACCGTATAGCGACCGTCGTCGTCGGGAGGTTCGCCCGCCTTGGTCGGCAGCACGAACGCCGCCAGCGCGTCGCGCGGGTAGAAGAAGCAGCCTCCGGGGAGCGCTCTCACCAACTGCGCCGCGAGCTCATCCTGCTCGCTGCCGATGCAGAGCCGATCGATGACGCCTTCTTTCTTCACCAGCGCGACGAAGGGCTCCACGGCGCCCGCGGTCTTCACCTCGACGTTGATGCGCAGCGTGGGGAACGCATTCAAGACCTCCACCAGTCGGGGAATGCGTACGCCCGAGGCGCGGAACTTCGTGTGAAAGCCCGCGTCGAGCTGCTGCAGCTGCGAGCAGCTCAGCACCGACAGTTCTCCGCTGCCGTCGGTGCAGCGCTCGAGGGTCGAGTCGTGGGCGACGACGACTTCTCCGTCACGTGACGCGTGCACGTCGAGCTCGAGGAGATCGGTGCGGTGCAGCTCGACCGCGCGCGTGAACGCGAACATCGTGTTCTCGGGGTACAGGCCCGCGCCGCCGCGATGCGCGCTGTGCAGCGGTCGCTTCAGCCCGCGAAGGAAAGGGTGCACCGCTTTCATGGCGTCAGCACCACGTTGCCGAAGGTCTGGCGATCGCTGAGCAGCCCGTGCGCTTCGGCGGCTTTTTCGAGCGGCATCACGCGATCGAGCACCGGCACCAGGCGCCCGCGCTCCACCAATTCCAACACGCGAAACAGCTCGGCCTTGCTGCCCATGGTCGAGCCCAGCAACGAGATCGACTTGTAGAACAACGTGCGCAGATCGATCTGCACGTCGTGCCCCGTCGTCGCGCCGCACGTCACGAGCCGACCTCCTTTGGGCAGGCAGGCGATCGACTTTTCCCACGTCGTCGCGCCGACGTGCTCGAAGACCACGTCGACGAGCTTTCGGTTGGTGGCCTTCTTCACTTCATCGAGGAAGTCGTGCGTCGTGTAGTTGACGAGCACGTCGGCCCCGAGCGCCCTGGCCTTGTCGAGCTTGGCCTGCGTCGAGGCGGTGGCGATCACCTTCGCGCCGACGACCTTCGCGATCTGCACCGCAGCGCTGCCGACGCCTGAACCGGCGGCGTGAATCAGCACCGTTTCTCCCGGCTGCAGCTGCGCGCGGCCGACCAGCATGTGCCACGCCGTCAAGAACGTGAGTGGCAGACACGCGGCCTGCTCGAACGAGAGCGCCGCTGGTTTGGGCAGGACGTTCTGCCGAGGCACGCAGACGAACTCCGCGTACCCACCGGCGATGTCTTCACCGATGATCTGGTAGCGGCGGCACAGCACGTCGTTGCCCGACAGGCACTTCTCACACGCGCCGCAGGACACGCCGGGGTTGACCACCACCTCGTCGCCGACCTTCAGGCCCGTCACTTCGGCGCCGAGCGCGTCGATGGCACCCGCGACGTCGCTCCCCAACACGTGCGGCAGCGGTAGCTTCAACCCGGGCCACCCTTTGCGCACCCAGATGTCGAGGTGGTTGAGCGCTACCGCTTTCACACGCACCCGCACTTCTTGCGCGCGCGGAGTCGGCGTTGGCAGCTCAATCAATTCGAGGACTTCAGGGCCGCCGTGACGACGGATGGCGATGGCTTTCAAGTGACGACTCCGTGGCTTGCCGGGGTGAGAACCCTCGTGTAACAGCCCTCGTGAATTGGCCGGCCTCGTTTAGAAGCGCGAGGCGCAGAAATCCACCCGGGAGCCCTCACGTGACGATGTTTCGATCAATCTCAATTGGCGCAGTCGTAGTTCTTGGCCTCGGCTGTGGGCCTGGTCGCCAGCCGCCTGACGCGGGTTGCGTCGGCATCACCTGCCCGATGGGCGGCGGCAGCACCAACATGGGCGGCGGTACGGCGACGGGCGGCGGCACGGCAACGGGTGGCGGCAGCACCAACACGGGCGGCGGCACGGCGACGGGTGGCGGCACGGCGACAGGCGGCGGCACCGGCACCGGCGGCGGCTCGTTCTTCGGTTGGGACGGCGGCATGACGATCGACGCGGCTCGTGGCGCGCGCTTCTGTCAGGAGAAGGTCCGCATCGAGAACGCGATCGTCGTCGGCATCGACAACGTCGTTCGTGGCGGTCAGGGTGACTACAACGTGCAGTTCTGGGTCGTTGACAGCAACGATCCGACGCACGGCATTCAGGTCGACAAGTTCTACACCGACACGCCCGGCCCCTTCCTCCCGCAGCTCGGCGACGTCGTGAATCTCAATGGCTACGTGAAGCGCTACAGCAAGTACAACGATCGCACCGCCTACCGCACGGTCTTCGGCAGCACGTTCGGCTGCACCGGCGTCGACGCCGGCACGTTCAGCGTCGAGCTCGTCGACGCGGGCGCAACAGTGCCGGTTGTCACCGCACCGGCGGGCTTCGGCAACTCGATGGACGGCGACGACCGCCCGAACGCTGGTTTTGCCGGCACGCGCGTGCACATTCCCGGCCCGCTGACGCTCTCGAACCCGAACCCGGCGCCGTTCCAGCGCATCAGCCTGCGCACCGACGACACGGTGTACTTCGGCTTCGAAGTCACCGGCGGCATCCTCGTCAACAACTACCGCACGTACGACTACTCGGCGACCGATGGTGGCTCGCGCATGGGCTGTGACTACCGCGCGTACGCGAACGACGCCGGCGTCGTCACGTTCCCCAACGGCATCACCGGCATCTGGGACACGTACAGCCACGCGTCGTGCGAAGACGGCGGCACCAGCAGCTGCTCTCGCCGCAACGAGGCGGTGGTGCCCGGCACGATGAATGACTTCACGTACGCGCTGTACCCGCTCGACTGCAGCGATCTGCCGGGCATGGTCACCACGCCGTAATCGTCTTTTCGTCACGAACTCCGGCCCGCGAGGTGATTGCCTCGCGGGCCGTTTTGTTTTCGCAAGGAGCCTCCATTGATCAACGCCCACGTCGCCGACGGCATCGCCTCGCTGGAGCTCGACCGCCCTGAGGTCCGCAACGCCATCAACCGCGAGCTCTGTGACGCCGTTTCGCGCACGCTCGACGTTTGGGCCGCGCGCGACGACGTGCGCGCCGTCGTCATCAGCGGAGCCGGCGGCAAGGCCTTCGCTGCCGGCGCCGACATCGCCGAGCTCAAGGCGCGCACACACACGCAGTCATTCCTCGCGTGGACGCAGCGCATGTTTCAGCAGGTCGAAGACTTTCCCCGGCCCACCATCGCGGCGATCGATGGCTACGCGCTGGGCGGCGGCCTGGAGCTCGCGTTGGCGTGCGATCTCCGCGTGGCGTCACACAGCGCCAAAATCGGCATGCCCGAGGTGACGTTGGGCATCTACCCGTCGGCGGGCGGCACCTGGCGGCTCCCACGGCTCGTGGGGCTCGGGCGCGCCAAGGAGCTCATCTACACAGGGCGCGTCGTCGACG
>JAMHXF010000113.1:0-39913 GCA_035910535.1 Archangium sp.
GCCATCTGCGTGCGCGCGACGGATCTGGCGACGAACGCAGGCGGCGCGTTGTCGAAGGCGCTGGCCGCGGCCGACGAAGAGCGTCGCAAGTACTCCGAGCAGCGCGACGCAGCCGATCGCGACGCCCGTGAAGCGAAGCGCGCGCGTGAAGCGGCCGAAGTTGAGCTCGCCGCTGCACTCAAGAAGCGCAAAGAGGACGAAGTGAAGTTCCGCGAGTCGCTGCGCGCGGAGCTCGAGTTCGCCCGCAATCAGATCCGCGCGCTGGTCGAGAAGCTCGAGAGCGAGCAGGCGCTCAAAGCCGCGAAGACCGCCGCGGCAGACCTCACGCAGCGCATCAACGATCAAACCGTCGCCGAGCGCGGCACGCGGCAGGAGCTCAAGGGCGCGCCTCGCGAGCTGGCTCCGCTGGAGTTCAAGGTCGGCGCCCGAGCCCGTCACCGCACGATGGACGCCGAGGTCGAGATCGTCGACCTCTCTGGAGACTCCGCCGTCGTGACCGCAGGCGCGATGAAGATGCGCGTCGCGCTGAGCGAGCTGGCGCCGACCACGAAGGCGAAAGAGACGAACAAGTTCCCCGGCGGCAACAAGAAGGCCGAGCGAATGGACAAGGTCTCTCAAGTCGCGCCGGCGCCGCTCACACTCGCGAGCCCGACCATCGACGTGCGCGGTCAGCGGTCTGACGAAGCCATGCGCAACATCGAGCAGTTCCTCGATCGCGCCACGCGCAACGGAGACGACTCGGTCGTCATCATTCACGGCCACGGCACGGGCGCCATCAAGCGCGACCTGCGCGAGTTCCTGAAGACCTCTCCGTACGCGCGCACGTTCCGCCCCGGAGATTCGAGCGAAGGTGGCGACGGCGCCACGGTGGTGATGCTCTGAGCAAGAACCGGGTGGGAGAGAAATCTCACGCTCCGTACCTTGCCGGCATGACCACCTTCGATCGCATCGCCCACAGCATCACGTCGTTGACGTCGAACCGGCCGGCGTCGCTCGAAGCGCTCGCGGCCCGGGCGGAGCTCAGCCCGTTTCATTTTCAGCGCACGTTTCAGAAGCTCGTCGGCGTCAGCCCGCTGCGCTTTCAGCAGGTGCTGCGGCTCGAGTCGGCGCGCGCGGCGCTGCTCAAGTCGCGCAGCGTGCTCGAAGCCTCGTGGGACGGCGGCATGAGCGGCCCCGGCCGACTCCACGACACCATGTTGCGCGTCGAACGCATGACGCCGGGGGAGCTCAAGGCCGGACTCACCTTGCGCTGGAGCGAAGCCGACACGGGCCTGGGTCGCGTCACCATCGCGGCGAGTGAGCGCGGCGTGTGCGGCGTCACCTTCGCCGGCCTCGACGAGCTTCAATCTCGTTGGCCCACAGCCCACTTCCTTCGCGACGCGACTTCACTCAAGCCACACGTCACGCAGCTCGAGCGCCTGCTGCGTGGTGAGCGCCTCACGCAGCCGCTCTCGGTCGTGCTGCACGGCACCGAACTGCAGGTCGCCGTGTGGCGCGCGCTGCTCGAGGTGCCTTCGGGTTCAGTCACCACCTACGGCCAACTCGCGCAGCAGCTCGGTCGCCCCAACTCAGCCCGGGCGATCGGCAACGCCGTCGGCGCCAATCACCTCGCGTACCTCATTCCCTGCCACCGCGTGATTCAGAGCACCGGCGCGCTCGGCGGCTACCGCTGGGGCCTCGAGCGAAAAGCCGCGCTGCTGGCCCGCGAGCTCGAAGGCACCTGATTCCCCCTCCTGGAAAAATCAGGTGCCGCGAGGTGCTGGTTACTGCGCCTGGCCGGCGATCAACTTCTCGATGATGCCGTTGTAGGCCGACGGCAGCTGCGCCATCACGGCCTCAGGCTTGTTGGCGTACGAGTCTTTGCTCTCGATGTACGCGAGGATCTTCTTGGTCTCGGCGTCGTAGATGCCGCCCCAGCTCGTGACCTCGAGCATCGTGCCGCCCATGGCGCTCGACCCGTGGGAGTGCAGCGCGATGATGTATTTGAAGGTGATCGGCTTCTCGACGATCTTCTTGTCGACGAGCTGGCCGGTGATCTGCGTCATCGTCGCCGACAGATCCGTCGCGGTCTTCTCGGCCGAGCCGCTCATCTCCCACTTGCCGGAGTTGGCCTGCGACTGCACCGCCTCCGCGAGCTCGTACGAGAGGTTGCCGACCATGTCGAAGAGCTGCTGACCCGAGACGACCGTCTTGCCGAACTTGTTGATGACGCCGCCGGTGACCGTCACGCCCATCAACGTGGCGTCGCCGCCCGAGCCGAGGTGCGAGAGGTTCACCGGAAAGAGGAACGCGGGAGCTTCTTCGCTCACCGTGAGGGGAAACTGCTGGGCCGGGTTGGTCTTGATCTGCGCCGTGGCGCAACCAAACGTCATGCACGCAACGGCCAGCGAAGAGAGGAGCTTCAGTTTCATGTGAGTTCGTTCTGAATCGCGCAGCCGTGGGCTGTGCGCGATCAAATAGAAGTGAGTTGCCCACCGCGACGAGAGGACACAGGCCCTCGATCGCGTGTGCAGAAAAGATCAATCAACCCGCGAGGTTGTTGCGCCAAAACCAACCACACGGCATGGATGTGTCGTGCTGACGCTGGGCCGCCTCGAACTGAAGAACCCGTTCATCCTCGCGCCGATGGAGAGCGTCTCGGACTGCGCGTATCGCCGCCTGTGCTGGGACCGCGGCGCCGCGCTGACGTGGACGGAGATGATCCGCGCGAAGGCGTTGGCGCGCGGCAACAAGAGCACCGCGGAGCTGATCGACACGCACGACCCCGAGGTGCTGACGGGCGTGCAGTTGATGGTCGCCAACGAGCGCGAGCTGGCCGAGGCGCTGACGAAGCTCGAGCAACTGCCGCACGCGAAGAACGTGAGCGCGATCGATCTCAACTTCGGGTGCCCTTCGCCCGACGTGATTCGCACCGGCGCGGGGCCTGCGTTGTTGAAGCGCCGCGCGAAGCTGGCGGTGATCTTCGAGACGCTGGCGAAGTGGAAGCAGTCGACCTCGCTGCCCATTGGCGCGGTGGGCGCGAAGATCCGGCTCGGGCTCAATCGCATGGAGCAGGACGAGAAGGTCTACCTGCCCATCGTCGAGCTCGCGAACCAACACCTCGACTACCTCATCATTCACGCGAGACACGCTCGGCAAGACAGCAGCACGCCGCCGACGTGGAGCGCGATCGCCGAAGCCGTCGGCAACGCGAAGGTGCCCATCATCGGCAATGGTGACGTGGTGACGCGTGAAGACTGGGAGCGCTTGTCACGAGAAACCGGCGCGACGGGCGCGCTCATCGCACGCGGCGCCATCAAGAGCCCGTGGGTGTTTCGCGGGTTGAATGGCGGCGCAGGGCTTCCGACGTCACACGCCGAAATCGACGAAGCCGAGGCGCAGTACGTCTCGCTCGCCGAGCGCTACTCGACCAAGCCCAAGTTCCTCGAATGGCACCGCGAGGGCTTTCGCCGCATGCGTGCGCGGCTCGACGGCAAGCCCACGTCGGGTCAGTCGATGCCGGTCAACGAGCACATGAGCTGAGCAGCGCGATGAGCTCCGGGTGGTGCCGAAGCGACGCGAGATCGTCGTCTTGCTCCAGCCCGCGAACGTCGTGGCCCAGCGCGACCGCCGCCTTCAACGCGGAGATCGCCTCGGGCTCGCGCTGCAGCTTCACGAAGCAGCACGCCTGGTTGTACGCGTGACGACCGTCTCTCGTTGTTGCGAGCAGCTCCGTGCACAGCGCGAGGCACTGCGGATACGCGCCCGCATGAAACAGCCGCTCAGCGATGAGGCTCGCGCAGTCGGGGTAGCGCCGCGCCGTGGCGAGCGCGTCGTCGAAGCGCTCGAGTGACAGCTGCGCCGACGCCAACAACGGCACGTCAGACAGAGACGCGCTGGGCAGCAACAACGCGATGACCTGCGCTGCATCGCCGTCGTCAGCCGCGAGCCGCGCACGAAGCGACACCCCGGCGACGAATGGCGCCATCGACGCCAGCGCACGCCGGGCACCGGCGAAGTCACGTCGCATCAACAGCACCCACGCCAACATCTCGGCCCACTGGGCTTTGCGCTGCGGCTCGGCGGCGTTCGAGATCAACACGCCGAGCTCTTTCTCGACGTCTTCTCCGGCCTGAACGCGCGCCCACATCGCGTCCCCCTGGCTCGCCTCACGCGCCGCAGAGAAGCGCCGCGCGCCATTCAGCACGCTCATGAACCCGAAGTAGCCGAGCAGGAGCTGCTTGAGCGCGAACGCCGCCACGAGGATCGCGACGCCGCCCGCCACCGCGACACCACCGACGACGCGCGGCCACGCAGAGCCCGTCGCCCAGCGCAGGCCCGCATCGAGCGCGAGGCCTCCGTCCCACGGCACGAGCGGCAGTGCGTTCACCAGCGACCAGCCGACATTGATCCACAGCGCATCGGCGACGAACATCTCGACGAGCGGGTCGGGCTGCTTCAACACCATCGCTGCCAGCGCGATGACACCGCCGAGCACGAGCCCCGTGGCCGGCCCCGCGAGCGCGATGAAGAAGTCCTGACGTGGCGAGGTACGAACGGCTCCCGTGCCCTGCGTCACGCCGCCGAGCCCGTGCAAGGTGACGAACGGCGACTCGCCGACGACGCGCATGGCGACGGCGTGACCGAACTCATGGGCGATCACCCCGATGAAGACGGCGAGCAGCCACACCAGCGCGCCCTGCAGGTCACGCGTCTGCAGCGCGAAGAGCGCGACCACGAAGAACGTCAGCTCGACGCGAACGGGAATGCCGAAGATCGCGAAGTGCGGCTTGCCGGCCATGCGTCACGCCTCCGAGAGGGCGCGGAGCGCGGCGCGATCGATCTTCCCCGTGGCGTTGCGCGGCAGTTGATCGACGCGAACCCACACGCGCGGCACCTTGAAGCCGGCGAGCCGCGCTTTCGCCCATTCACGAAGCGTCTCATCAGAAGGCTCGGCGCTGACGACGACCGCCACCGGCACCTGGCCCCACCGCGCGTCATCACGGCCGACGACGGCCACGTCACGAATCAGCGGGTGTTCACGCAGCACGGCCTCGAGCTCTGCCGGGTAGATGTTCTCGCCACCCGAAACGATGAGATCGGTGCGCCGCGCGTAGATCTTCAAGCGGCCCCGTGAATCGAGCGCGCCGAGATCTTTGGTGTGCAACCACTCGCCGTAGCCCTTCGCCACCGTCGGCCCGCGAACTTCGATCTCACCGACGCCGTCGGCATCTGCATTCACGACGCGCACGTCGACGCCGCGCAACGGCGCGCCCGCCGTCTGACCATCGGCGTCATCGGGAGCCTCGGTGGTGACCTGACTGCACGCTTCGGTGAGCCCGTAGGTCTGCAGCACAGGAATGCCGGCGACCCGCGCGCGGGCGAGCTGCGCTGACGACATCGGGCCACCGCCGATCAACGCCGCGTGAACTCCGGTGAAGGGCGTCGAGCCGCGCGCGTCGAGAACGCGATCGAGCATCGTCGGCACGAAGCTCGAGTGCGTAGCGCCTGCGTCGAAGGCCGCACATGCGCGCGCCGCATCGAAGTGCGCCTCGAGCACCAGCGACGCGCCGTACACCGCGCAGCGGTACAGCATCGCCAGACCGCCGACGTGAAAGAGCGGCAACACCCCGAACCAGCGCTGCTCGAAAGAGCCTCCGAGGCGCGCTGCGTTTGCTTCTGCGTTCGCCCGAAAGTTCCGCTGTGTGAGCTCGACCAGCTTGGGCGCGCCCGTCGTGCCCGACGTGAAGAGCCCGACGATCACCTGTTCATCGTCGAGTTCCTCTGTGCTCACGCCGGTCACGGCGTCGACGTGCAAGTCGGTGAGCGAAACGCGGGCCTGCGCGCGTTGAATCAACGGCTCGACTTCTGCCTCGGTGAGGCGCGCGTTGAGCGGCACCAACGTCGCGCCAATGCGCGCTGCGCCGAACCAGAACCACGCCACCTCCGGGCGATTCATGGTTCGAAGCACCACGCGATCGCCAGCCTGAACTCCGAGCGACGAGAGCCGCGCCGCAGCGCCAGCCACGAGCGCATCGGCCTGCGCCCACGTGAACTTCGTGTCTTCGAAGAACAACGCCGGAGCGCCCGGCTGCAACGCCGCGGCGTTGGCGACCGGACACCGACGTTTCACGGAACGCCCCACCCCGTGGCCTGCGGGAGCGTGATCTCTCCACCCAGCGGCGTGAACGGGTCGGGCTGAACACCTTCGAAGAGCTCCACCGTCGAGAGGCCATGCGCCCAGTCGGCGTTCGGCAAGACGGCCGCGAGGTGCGACGCCGCCGCGCGCGCGATGGGGCCGTCCATCAACGTGGTGACGTACGCGCTCACGCCTGAGTTGTGCGCCTGCTGCGCGAGCGTCAGCGATCGCACGAGCCCACCGAGCGCCGCAGGCTTGAGCACGATCACGTCAGCAGCCGCGCGAGGATCTTTCTCGAGCAACCGCGGCAACACGCCCGAGAGCAACATCGTCTCGTCGGCGGCGATGCGACACGGCGCGAGGTGACGCAGCCGACGCAGGCCTTCGACGTCGTGCGAACCCACCGGCTGCTCGCAGACCTCGAGCTCGAGCGCCTCGAGGCCACGCAACGCGGAGCGCGCGTTCGCCTCAGTCCACCCGCCATTCGCGTCGATGCGGATCTGCACGCTGGGCCCCACGGCGCGACGCACGGCCAGCAAGCGCTGCGCTTCGATCGACAACGGGCGCGCGGCGACCTTCACCTTCACCACGCCAAACCCCTGGCTCGCGGCCTTCTCTGCCGAGGCAGCGAGCCCTGCAGCGTCGTCGCCCTCCAGCAGCGCGTTCACCTTGAAGTGCGAGCGCAGAACAGGCCCCAGCAACGTGGCGACGAGCACCCCCTTGCGAATGGCGACATGCTCCAACAACGCGCACTCCGCAGCGTGACGTGCGGCGGGCGTGGCGCTGAGCTGATCGATGGCGACGGCGACCTCTTCGACCGTCGACGGCGCGGTGGCGAGGTCGAACCGTTGCAACGCAGCGAGCGCTGCTTCGGGCGTCTCGGTACCAAACGACGCCATGGGCATCGCGTCGCCGCGGCCCGTCACTCCGTCGGCCGTGAAAGACACGCGGAAGCCGACCCGTTCATCCATCGGCCCGCGCGCCGTCTGAATCGGCTTCTTGAGGCGCAGCGAAAATGGCGTGACCTGAAGCTTCATCTCGAGAGACCCACGGCGAAGAGGAGGCCGTACACCATCTGCAGCCTGGCAGTACCGGCAAGTGCGGCGTTCAGCGCGGCACCGTTCTCGTTGAAGAGAAGCTTGAGCGGCGCACGCATCAACGGAACCGAGAGCCACGCCAACAACACCCACGGCGTCGTCAACCCCGAGACGACGAGCGCGAGCGGAACGAGCAGGCTCACCACCAGACACGTCACGTATTCAGCGCGCCCGAAGCCGGCGCCCAAACGGACGACCAACGTGCGCTTCCCTGCCGCAGCGTCGGTCTTTTCGTCACGCGTGTTGTTCACCGCGAGCAGCGCGACGCCCAGCAGCCCAACGGGAATGGCCGCGAGCCACGCCTGCAGAGAAACAGCGCCGGCCTGCACGTAGTACGTGCCGCCGACCGCGACGAAGCCGAAGAACACGAGCACGAAGACATCGCCCAGGCCGTTGTACGCGAGCGGAAAGGGGCCTCCCGTATACGCGTAGCCGGCGAGCAATGACGTCACCCCGACGATGAAGAGCGGCCAGCCCACCACCGACACCAGGTACATGCCGACCGCGAACGCGAGCGCGAAGCACACCATGGCTCCAGTGAAGACGGCCTTCGATGTGAGCCACCCCTGCTGCGTCGCGCGCGGAGGGCCGAGGCGGTCGGCGTTGTCGGCGCCACGTTTGAAGTCGAAGTAGTCGTTGACCAGGTTGGTGCCGATTTGAATCAACAGCGCGCCGACGAGGCAGCCCAGCGCCGGGAGCAGTTGAAAGAAGCCGTCACGAAACGCGAGCGCAGAACCGACCGTGACGGGAACGGCGCCCGCGACGAGCGTCCTGGGGCGCGTCGCGAGAAACCAGGCAGACACCTTCGACGGAGCAGTCACGGCGCGAGCTCCTGAGGCTCGTTGAGCCAGCGCGGCGCGAGGAATGAGCGCACCTCATCGGCGTAGCGCTCCGGGCACTCGAGGTGCGGCGCGTGGCCGACCCCTTTGAAGATCACCCGCCACGCGAGCGGCAGATCGATCGTCATCTTCCTCGTCAGGCGCGCGTACTTCTCGTCTTCAGCGCCGGCGATCAGCAACGTCGGCACCCGGAGCGCCTGCAACGTGGGCCAGAGATCAGGCTGCGCGCCCTGCCCCAGCGTCCTCAACGCGCCCGCGAGGCCTTCTGCGGTGTGCGCCGTACGGCGTGAACGAAGCGCGGCCTGCTCGACGACCGGCAACGCGCGGAGGCCGGCGAACAACGGCAGGTTCTCCCAGTAGGAGACGAACGAGTCGACGCCGCGCTCGAGCACGAGCTCGGCCAACGCGTCATCGCAGCGGCGTCGCAACAGGCGGTCATGGCGACGACGGAAGCCGGGCGCGCAAGACTCGAGCACCAGTCGTTCGACCCGCGTCGGGAACTTCGCGGCGACGCCGAGCGCGATGCGCGCGCCCTGCGAATAACCGACGAGCACCGAGCTCTCGCCGAGCAGCTCACCGACGGCGGCGATCGTCTCGTCCCAGCTCGCGACGGGAGTTCCTGAATGGCCAGGCAGCTCGACGCTGGTCGCCGTCAACACGTCACCGAGCAGCGGCTCGAGGTGTGAGAACGCGGCCGCCGTGCCCGCGAAGCCGTGAACGAAGAGCGCGCGCGTCTCGCCGCGCCCCCAGGTGATGGTCTTCAACGTCATGACACTGCCTCCGAGAGCTTCGCGAAGAGCGCGCGGTGCACGTCGACATTCGAGCGCCGCTCGGTCTTCACCTCGATGAGATGCAAGCCGCCGCCGAGCCCGTCTCTCATCGCGCGGTTGAAGTCGTTCATATCGACAGGCCGATGCAACTTCGCGCCCGCAAGCGCGGCGACGTGCGCCAGGTCGACGCCGTGCGGCGTACCGAACAGCGCCTCGAAGTGCGGCGTACGGTCGGCAATGGGGAGGAAATGAAAAATGCCTCCGCCGTCGTTGTTCACGACCACGATCGTCATGGAGATCGAATGCCTGCGGGCCACCAGCCACGCCGAGAGATCGTGCAGCAACGCCACGTCGCCGATCAGCAGCGCGGTCGGCTTGCCAGTGCCCGCAGCCACGCCAAGCGCCGTCGAGGTGACGCCGTCGATGCCATTGACGCCGCGATTGGTGAAGACGCGCAGCTCTTTGCCGCTCGTCGCGAACGCGTCGACGTCGCGAATGGGCATGGAACTGGAGAGGAACAGCTGCGTTCCGTCAGCGCAGGCGGCGACGAACTCGCGAGCGATGAGCGGCTCGTTCATTTCATTGGGCTGGCGCTTCAAGACCTCGAGCGCCTGCGTTTGCGCCTGCAGCCATCGCTCGCGGTAGTCGCTGCGGCTCGGTCCGTCGAAGTGCAGCGCCTTCGCTAACGGAAGCACCGACGTCGCGCGGTGGAGCGGATCGAATTGAAAGCCATCGTCGGTGAAGTGGAACTGCTTCGCACCCGAAGCATCGAGCCACGCTTGCGGACCTTTCGGCGTCAGGCCACCACCGAAGCGCAGCACGACATCGGGCTTCATCGACTCGGCGAAGCGTGCGTTGCGCAGCAGCGCGTCCGACAGCGCGATGGCTCCCGGAAATCCAAAGCGCGCGTTCGAGCCCGCTTCCGCCAACACCGGGAAGCCGATCTGCGACGACAGCGCGTGCACCCAACTCCCAAAGTCATCGTCACGGTCGCGAGGGCCGCAGACGATCACACCCTGCTTCGCCGAAGCGATCGCCGTCTGCACTGCCGTCAGGTCGACGACTGGAGCGCCGCGCACATGCGTCGTCGTCAGAGGATTCACCACCGGCCCCGCGCTGCCATCGCTCGGCGCCAACGGCTCGCGGAACGGCACGTTCAAATGCACCGGTCCACGCCCCGACGCCAGCAACCGCGCGATCACCGCCGCGAGATGCTCGAGCGTCGATTCTTCAGGAGTCGGCAGCGCCTCGGCACCCAACACGTACCGACCGAACATGCCGACCTGCGCGATGGTCTGCGGCGCACCGAAGCCGTGCAGCTCCCACGGGCGATCGGCGGTCAACACCACCAGCGGCGTCGCGCCTTCACGCGCCTCCATCACCGCAGGCAGAAAATGAGCGCCCGCCGAACCCGACGTACACACCACCGCGACCGGCGCGTCCGTCGACTTCGCGAGCCCCAACGCGAAAAACGCCGCCGCACGTTCGTCGATGATCGACCAGACCTTCACGTCGCTTCGATCTGCAGCGGCGAGCGCGAGCGGCGTCGAACGGCTCCCCGGAGCGACGACCACGTGCCGCACGCCACGACTCACGAGCGTGCCGATGATCGTCGCGGCCCAGCGTTGATTCAGCGTGAAGTTCATCGCGCTCCCCCGGTGATCGCCCACGACTTACGCTCGGTCTCGAGCCACTCAGCTTCAGCGGTGCTGCCAGCCACGAGCCCGGCGCCGACGAACACCTGCGCGCGGGCACCCTCGAGCAGCGCTGAACGCAGCGCGACGGCCAACGTCACGCCGCCCGGCCCGATTGCGCCGACAGCCCCCGCGTACCAACCGCGATCGAAGCCCTCGTGCTCACGCAGCCACGTCATCGCCGCAGCGCGCGGAGTTCCCGCCACCGCCGGCGTGGGGTGCAACGCCTTCGCCACGTCGATCGCCCGCACGCCCGCCTTCAACTTCGCGCGTACCGGCGTGAAGAGGTGCTCGACGTTCGCGAGCGCTTTCACGACGGGCGCCACCGGAATCTGCAGCTCGTCAACCAGCGGCGTGAGCGATTCACGAATGCCCTGCACCACCGCCGCGTGTTCACGCAGATCTTTGTCGCTGCGGAGCAACTGGGTGCCGTCGCCGACCGCCGCCGTACCCGCGAGCGCGTCGACGGAGATCGCCTCGCCGCGCGACTCGAGCAGCGTCTCTGGAGACGAACCGACGAAAGCGCGGCCGTCGCGGCCCCGAATCAGGAACGTCCAACACGTTGGGTGCCGCGCCTCGAGCGACTTGAGCAACGCGCGTTCAGACTTCACGCCGTCGATGTCGATCACCCGGGCCAGCACGATCTTCGTACACGCGCCGCGCTCGATCGTTTCCAGCGCCGCGTCGACGCGCGCACGCCACGCTTCACGATCGCCTTGAGCGACTCGCAGCGTCGTCGACGGCTGCGGCTCCAGCTCCGTCACCGCGTCGAGGCGCGAGACCAGCTGCTCCTGCGACGCACCGACCGGCGCGAACGCCGCCAGCCACGCGCGCGCACCGTCCCACCACGCGAGCACTTCGGGCAGCACCCAGCGCTCGGCGTCGAACCCCGCCCACGCCCGCTGCGCATCAAAGGCCCACCCACCGAACCACGGCCCCGGAGGCAGCGACGACGGCGCGTCACCGAGCCATGTCACGTCACCCGGCGCCAGCGACTCCGCAGCCACACCGAGCCCGACGGCGTGAACCTGTCGTGATGGGTTCGACCAGCACAACGAAAGCGGCTCCGGGCCAAGCCGCAGCAACGCCCCCGCCTTCGCGGGCCGGGCGAGCGCGACGTACGGCACTCTGGCGAGCTCTTTCCCCACGGCGGTGTTGTCTTCTAAAGGAACCTCGCTATAGATGCATCACCAAGTTCAAAACGGCTTGAACTCGTTGAACAGGAGCTGAACATGGCGGCGCATGAGGCGAGGAAGGTGCTTCGGAACGCGGGTGACGAGACGGTTCGCGTGTCTCTCGGTCACGGCCTGACGGTGGGCGACGGCAACTTCATGGTCTTCGCGGGGCCGTGTGCGCTCGAGAGCGTCGAGCAGGTCGACAAGGCGTCGTCGGCCGTGAAGAACGAAGGCGCGCACGTGCTGCGAGGCGGTGCTTTCAAGCCGCGCACCTCTCCGTATTCTTTTCAGGGGCTGGGCGAAGTCGGCCTCAAGCTGCTGCATGAGCAGGGCAAGAAGCTGCGCATGCCCGTCGTCAGCGAGGTGATGGACGTCACCCAGTTGCAGTTGATGACCGACTACGTCGACGTGCTGCAGGTCGGCGCGCGCAACATGCACAACTTCTCGTTGCTGCGTGAAGTGGCGAAGACGAAGCGCCCGGTGATCCTCAAGCGCGGCTTCGGCGCGACGCTCGAAGAGTGGCTGCTCGCCGCCGAGTACCTGCTCGATGGCGGCAACGATCAAGTCGTCATGTGTGAGCGCGGCATTCGCAGCTTCGACAACACGCTGCGCAACACGCTCGATCTCGCCGGCATGGCGTGGGTCAAAGAGCGCTCGCGGCTCCCGGTGATCGTCGACCCGTCGCACTCGACAGGCGTCCGCTCGCTCGTGGTGCCGATGTCGCTCGCGGCTGCGGCGGCGGGCGCTGACGGGCTCCTTGTCGAAGTGCACCCCACTCCCGAGAACGCGCTGTGTGACGGCCCGCAGGCGCTGACGCCGTCGATGTTCGGCTCGTTGATGCAGACGCTGCCCGCGATCCTGCAAGCCACCGGGCGCAACCTGAGCCGCCCTGAGCCGCTCGCCGCAGTCGGAGGCGCACGATGAGCCAACAGGTTCACGAGATGTTCAGCGAGATCGCGCCGCGCTACGACGCGCTCAACGACGTGCTGTCGATGGGTGTGCACCGTCGCTGGCGCAAGGTCGCGGTGAAGCTGTCGGGCGCGCAGCGCGGCGACGCGGTGCTCGACTGTGCGACTGGCACCGGAGATCTCGCGATCGCGTTCAAGAAAGCGGTCGGCGCAGGTGAAGTCATCGGCACCGACTTCAACGCCGACATGTTGAAGGCCGCGCCGAAGAAGGCGCAGGCGCTCGGGCTCGACATCACGTTCGAGGTCGCCGACGCGATGAAGCTGCCCTACGCCGACGATCGCTTCACGGTGGCGTCTATTTCATTCGGCATTCGCAACGTCGACGACCCGAAGGTGTGCGCGGGGGAACTTGCGCGCGTGGTGAAACCGGGCGGCCGCGTGGTGGTGCTCGAGTTCGGCCAGCCGACGGGCCTGTTCGGCACGTTCTACCGGGCGTGGGCAAAGACGGCGATGCCGCTGCTGGGTCGCCTCGTCACGGGCAGCAACGCGCCTGGCGACTACCTGCCGCGCACGATGGCCGCGTTCCCGGCCGGCGAACAGTTCACGTCGATGATGCTGGAGACAGGCCGCTACTCGAAGGCCGAAGCGCACCCGCTGATGAACGGGCTCGCGTTCGTGTACGTCGGCACGGTCAAGTAGTCGGACTGAGCGACCTCTTCGCGATGGCGTAGCCGAAGCCCGCGCGCATCAGCACCGCGAGATCTTTCTGCCGTCGCTCGGGGTCGACGCCGAGCTTCTTCTTCTTCACCAGCGTCAGCGCGGCCTCGAGCTCTTTCTCGGGCGTCGTGTCGCTCGTCACCGTGGTGATGACCTCGGCCTCGATGCCCTTCTGGCGCAGCTTGAGCCTGACCATGCGCACGCTCTTGCCAGCGCGATGCAGCGAGTCGGCCTTCGCTTCGGCCATGCGCGCGTCGTCGATGTAGCCCGCCTTCACCATGCGCTCGACGACGGCCTCGATCATCACCGCCGTCGCGGCAACGTCGCCGCCTTTCTCACGCACGAAGCGCTTCACCTTGCGCTCCAGCACCTGCTTGAGGCCTTTGCGGCTCGCCGAATACCGACGCAGGTAGAACAACGCGGCGTTGCCCAGTGACTGTTCCGACAAGCGCCGCATGCGGGTCTTCATACCGGAGCGCACTGACAAGTGAGCCAACGGCGTGCTGCAGCCGCCTGACAATTCGGCACACAGCTGCGCCGTGACTCGCGTGCTTCCCCCCAGAATTGAATCGGCACGCGCCTCGCAAAGCGCGACGGAGCCGCACTCACCCACAGGGAGACCCATGTTCCACGCACTGCTGCTCTCGACGTTCCTCGCTTCGACGCCTGTCGATGACACGCCCGTCGCCATGAAGTTCTCCGTCACGTCGGCCACGAAAGACGCGCTGCTCTCGGGCGAGCTCGCGCTCTCACCGAGCCGCGCTGCGTCGATCGAGCGACGCGCCTCACGCGGGCCCGAACATCAGTCGCTGCAGCTCGACGTGAAGCCGCTCGACGACGGGCGCCTGCTCGTGCGCGCGCTGTGGCACGACATCTCGGCCGACGGCGAAGAGGTGAAGTGGCAGCCCTCGTTCATCATCAAGCGCCGCGGAGACGCTGAGGTGCGCCTCGACTTTCCCGGCGGCACGCGCGTCTTGAAGCTCACGGCGAGCTGACGAGCTTCGCCTTCTCGACGCGCCGCTGCAGCCACCGCGTGAAGAACCCGAACGCGAAGATGCCGGCGCCCGACAACACGGCACGGATCGCCGCCTGCTCTTTGGCGCCTTGCACGCCGTCGGCGATCGCCGCTGCGAGCTGCGTGTAAATGAGGCAGTTCGGAACCAGGCCGAGCGCGTTTCCAATGATCCAATGGCGCCACGAGAGCGGCGTCGCGCCGGCCGTCATGTTCACGCCGATGAACGGCAGCGGCACCTGACGAACCAGCACGGTGGCGATCACGCCGCCGTTTTTGAGCTCGCGGGTCACGAAACCGCCGCCCTTGTTCTCGAGCCACCTCTCCAATTGGTGGGCTCCCAACAACCGGCCCAGCGCGAATTGCACGTGCGCCCACACGTTCGCGGCGACCCAGACGATCACCCAGCCGGGGAAGAAACCCCACGTCACGCCGGCCGCCGCCATCATCGCGACGGCGGGCAGCAACAAAGTCGTTGAAGCACCAAAGAGTAGGAAAAACAGGGGAATTGCCGCCCCACCGTGCCCGAAGTCACGCAGCGCGGTCACCAACGACGCCGCCTCAAACCGCTCGCCCAGAAGGGTTCGGCCGACGAGAGCGCCTCCGATGAGCACCATCAGCAGAACTGCGATCTTCAATCGGCCTGACACGCGCGCGACTTCTACGCTTTTTCGTTGAATCTGACGAAGCCCGATGAGACTTCCCCGCTATGGCCAAGGACACCCTGAGCGTTACCGACAACCGCACCGGCAAGCAGTACGAGATGCCGATCGAGAATGGCTGCATCAAGGCCATCGACCTCCGCAAGATCAAGGTGGACGACAAAGACTTCGGTCTCATGTCGTACGACCCCGCGTTCCTGAACACTGCCAATACGAAGTCATCGATCACCTTCATCGACGGTGACGTCGGCATCCTCGAGTACCGCGGGTACCCGATCGATCAGCTCGCCGAGAAGTCGTCGCACCTCGAAGTCAGCTACCTGCTGATGAACGGTGAGCTGCCCAACAAGTCGCAGCTCGAAGAGTTCACGTCCAAGATCACGATTCACACGTACGTACACGAGAACATCAAGTCGTTCATGGACGGCTTCCGTTACGACGCGCACCCGATGTCGATGCTCGCGTCGACCGTCGCCGCGCTCTCGTCGTTCTACCCGGAAGCGAAGAACGTGAAGAACAAGGAGGTTCGTCGCCTCCAGATGATGCGGCTCATCGCCAAGATGCCGACGCTCGCGGCGTTCTCGTACCGCCACAGCCAGGGTCTGCCGTACGTCTACCCGAACAACGATCTCTCCTACACCGAGAACTTCCTCACGATGGTGAAGAGCATCGGCAAGCCCAACTGGCGCCCGCACCCGGCGTTGGTGAAGGCGCTCGACCTGCTCTTCATCCTCCACGCGGACCACGAGCAGAACTGCTCGACCACCGCCACGCGCGTCGTCGGCTCGTCGGAAGTCGACCCGTACTCGGCGGTCGCGGCCGGCATCACCGCGCTCTACGGCCCGCTGCACGGCGGCGCCAACGAAGCGGTCTTGCGCATGCTGCGTGAAATCGGCGACGTGAAGAACGTGCCCGAGTTCATCGCCCGCGTGAAGGCGGGCGACGGCACCAAGCTCATGGGCTTCGGTCACCGCGTGTACAAAAACTACGACCCGCGCGCGAAGGTCATCAAGAAGGCGTGCGACGAGGTCTTCGAAGTCACGGGCAAGAACCCGCTGCTGGAGATCGCCGTCGAGCTCGAGCGCATCGCCCTGCAGGACGAGTACTTCGTGAAGCGCAAGCTGTACCCGAACGTCGATTTCTACTCGGGCCTCATTTACGAAGCGATGGGCTTCCCCGCCGACTTCTTCACCAACCTCTTCGCCATTCCGCGCACCGTGGGTTGGGTGAGCCAGTGGGAAGAGATGATCACCGACGACGAGCAGAAGATCGCCCGCCCCCGTCAGGTGTTCACCGGCAAGCGCCAGCGCGACTACGCAGGCATCGACAAGCGCTGAAAAGCGTCGCTGTCACCGAACGCCACGGCTCCTCGAAAGGGACCGTGGCGTTGTCGTGTCAGGCGTACAGCCGCTCGATGTTGGCCGAGTACTTCTGCTCGGTCACCTTGCGGCGGAGCTTGAGCGTGGAGGTCAGCTCGCCACCGGCGACGCTGAAGTCGTTCGCGAGCACCTCGAAGTGCTTGATGGTCTCGAAGCGGGCCACGCGCGGGTTCACGTCGCGCTCGATGACCTCTTTCAAGTACGAGCGGAAGCCCTCGTGGCTCGCCAGCAGCGTCGGCTCGAGTGGAAAGCCGTGCTTCGCCGCGAAGGCTGAAACGCGATCGGGGTCGAGCGTCAGCAGCGCCACCAGGTAGTTGCGGCGCTCGCCCACCACCATGGCGTTGCCCAGCGGCTCGATGTTCTTGAGCAGCGCTTCGATGTTGGCCGGCGAGGTCTTCTTGCCGCCTGAGGTGACGATGATCTCTTTCTTGCGGCCGGTGATCTCGAGGTAGCCGTCTTCGTCGAGGCGCCCCACGTCTCCGGAGTGCAGCCACCCGCCTTCGAGCAGCTCGGCGGTCGCCTCGGGGTTCTTGAAGTAGCCCAGGCACACGTTGCCGCCCTTCACGAGGATCTCGCCGTCGTCGCCGATTCGCACCTCGACGCCGGGCATGGGCCGTCCCAGCTTGCCGAGCTTCATCGCGCTGTACGTGCTGACCGACGTGGGACCGGTGACTTCTGACTGGCCGTAGATCTCGGCAATGGGGAGATCGAGCGAGGCGAAGAACTCCAACACCTCCTTCGAGATGGGCGCCGCGCTGGTGGCCAGCACGTGCGCGCGCTCGAGCCCGATGCGCGCCTTGAGCGGCCCGAACACCGTGCGCTTCGCCAACGCGTACTGCCCCTGCAGCGTGATCGACGACTGCCGGTGCGACATCACGTCGTCGTGGAACCGTGACGCCACGCCGCGCGCCCAGGCCACCACGCGCTTGCGAACCCGAGGCTGCGAGGCGAGCCCTGCTTCTGCGCGCGCTTTGAACTTTTCCCACACGCGCGGCACGCCGAAGAACAACGTCGGCCGCACCTCACGCAAGTCGTCGCCCAGCTGCTCGAAGCTGCGCGCGAAGTACACCTGCAGCCCGGTGATGAGCGGCCCGTAGATGCTGCAGACCTGCTCGGCGATGTGCGAGAGCGGGAGGTACGACAGCAGCACGTCGTCAGGGCCCACCTGATGGCACTTCGCGAGGTGCACCGCCGTCCAACACAGGTTGTGGTGCGAGAGCATCACGCCCTTGGGGTGCCCGGTGGTGCCCGAGGTGTAGATCATCTGCGCGACGTCGTTGGCGTCGAGCGCCTCGAGGCGCGCGTAGTAGTCGCTCTCGTTGGCGCGCGCGCCCCGCTCCAACACCTCGGCGAAGGTCAGCACGCCCTCTCGCGGCGTCTGCGGCGCCTCCATCAGGATGACGTGCTTGAGCTTCGGCAGCTTCGGGCGCAGCGCCTCGAGCGTCTTCAGGTACGTCTCATTCTCGACGAGCGCGATGGGCGCCTCGCAGTGCGCGGTGACGTACTCGACCTGCTCGGGCGACGCCGTGGTGTACACGCCCACCGCGACGCCGCCGCTGGCCATCGCCCCGAGCGCGGCCACCACCCACTCTTCGCGGTTGAAGCCCATCACCGTCATTGCCTGGCGCGGCTCGAGCCCCAGCGACTGCAGGCCGAGCGCGAAGTCGCGCACGCGCTGGGCGTACTGCTTCCACGACGTGGGCACCCACGCGTCTCCGCGGCGCGTCCACAGGGCCGGCGAGTCCTTGAGCCGCTCTGCCTGCTGGTGGAGTTGATGCACCATCGTCCGGGGAATCGTGAGCGACATGACCCGGAGCGTTCTTGAACGTCGTTGACAGGTCAACGATGTCGCCGCTATCTCCAGCGCGTTCATGGCCACCATCGACTTCACCTGTCAGAAGTGCGAGGGAACTTTCGAGCTCGACTCGGGAGATCTCATCGACGGCACCGAGAAGCTGGAGTGCCCCCACTGCGAGAACAAACTCACCAAGACGGCGAACCAGGATTTCGGCGCCGCGCTGGGTGATCTCGTCGCGGCGCTCTCCTCCATCTCCAAGAAGTTCACCGCGTCTCTGGAGCTCGACTCCGAAGACCTCGGCAGCGGCGCCGACCTCGACGGTGAGGACGACGACGAAGACGAGGAAGAAGACGATGATGACGACGACGACGATGATGATGATGATGATGATGATGACGATGATGACGTCGAAGAAGACTCCAACGACGACTGAGCAGTGAACAAACGAGAAGCCCGGCCCCCCTCCAGGAGTGCCGGGCTTCTTTGCGTCTCCAGCTCGAAGTTCAGAACTTCGCGGCGATGTCGCTCACCACGGGAATGTTCCAGCGCTCGCCCTTGAGCGCCTTCATGATCGCCAAAACGTCGACCACCAGCAGCGCCGGCCACAGCAGGCACGTCACCAGGTTCACGACGGGAATCACGCTGAGAATCGTGAGCGCGATGGCGCCGACGACGTTCAGCACCAGGCCCTGCTTCGCGTGAAAGGTGACGAAGGGGCTGTCTTTGACGGTGAGGAAGGGGATCAGCGCGAGAATGCCGAAGTACGCGAGGACGAGCTGAATCTTGTCCTGCTCGCGAACCTGCTCGGCGCCGACTGCTTGAATCTGCTGCTGCTGTTGGTCCTGAGGAGTCATGAGGGTGGTGTGTAGCGCAGAATCAAGGCGAGACGGGCTCGCCGTCGACGACGAATGACTCCAGCAGCCCCGAGCGCCGTGCCGCGGCCCTCAGCGCGTCGCGCTCTTTGTGACGAAGGCGGGCGCCGGGCACCAACTTCACGCGCACCGCCCGCAGCCGCGCCGGTGCGAGCTGAACGAGCACGCCTGCGGCGGTCGCCAGGCGTCGCTCGAACGAGCTCATCGAGTCGGCGGCTTCTTTTTCTCCCGTGCCGCTCTCGGGCAGCGACAGGTCGATTTGAAGCTCACGAAACGCGCCATCGCCCTCGCGGAGGCGCGTGAAGGCGACCTCCCCGACCTCGACAGACCAGCGCTGCGCGAGCGGCAGCGCGCCTTCAGTCGCGTGCTCGGCCGACAGCAGCCAGGCTGCCGCGCCCTCCAGCACGCCGTAGCGACACACCAACTGCACCTCCGAGAAGCCGGCCAGCGACAGGTGTTGCGCGCGCACCTGTTGAACGATCTCCCTGACGACGAGCGGGTTGATGAACTCGGTGCTCGAGAGCCCCACCGCCGGCGCCTGCGTGAAGAGCGGCACCGCGCCCAGCGGCGCGAGCTCGCGGTGAAAGACGCCCCAGCTCGCGACCACGGCCTTGTCGAGCTTCAGCCCGCTCACCACCCCCAACGCCTGCCAGTCGTCGGAGCCCAGCTCGAGGCGCGAGAGCTGCTTCATCACCGGCGACGAGAGAAACACCGCGAGCGGCGCCGGGTTCTTGCTCGGCGGCAACGCCAACGTGCGCACGGTACACAGCCGCGCATCACCCATGAGCCCGAGCCACAGCGCGTCGGGCCGCGCGCCGTTGCAGACCAGCTCGTCGAGAAAGCCTCCGACGAAGCGCGTGCGATGCGGGTCTGAGAGCTCGACCAGCGGCCCCAACCACGCACGGCCGTGCTGCGCCGTAAGTCGCGCGACGCGGCGCCGTTCGGTCAGCGCGAGTTCGTCACGAGCACAGAGCGCGATGACTTCGCCGCGCGGGTCGCCCTGCTCCAACAACCAGTCGGCGTAGACGAGTCGAACCCCGCGGTCGAAGGGCCGTTCAACGAGCTGAATGAGGAGGTCTGCTTCGCGAGCCATGCGCTTCGTGGAGGATCATACCGGCGTTGCGTGCGCTATGCCGCGCTGGTGCCTCCTTCGTTCTTCGAGCGACTCCGTGCAGCGCCCGTCACCGTCGTGCTCTTTGCTGCGTGCATCGTCGTCTTCGGCCTCGCGCGCGGCGCCACCGACATCGCCACGCTGGTGCGCTTCGGCGCCACGCAGCAGTGGCTGGTGTGGAGCGGCGACTTCTGGCGACTCTTCACCGCGATGTTCCTCCACATCGGCATCACGCACCTCGTGGTGAACCTGTGGTTCGGCTTCAGCTGGGCCGCCCCCATGGAGAAGCTGCTCGGGCCGTGGCGCTTTCTGCTCGTCTACCTGCTCAGCGGGCTCGCGGGCTCAGCGGCCAGCGTCATTGGCCACACCGCAGTTTCGGCGGGCGCGTCAGGCGCGCTCTTCGGGCTCATGGGCGCGACGCTGGTGGCCTTCCGGCTGCGCCTCGGGAGCTGGGCCGCGCTGTGGGCCGCGCCTCCGCTGCGCCAGACGATCATCATGGGCGCCATCTGGCTGGTCGCGGGCCCCTTCCTCGGCTTCGACAGCTTCGCGCACGGTGGCGGGCTGCTCGCCGGCGGCGCGGTGACCTGGGGGCTGCTGACGAGAAGCAAACCAAAGCTCGTCGCCGCGGTGCTGGGCGTCGCGCTGCTCGTCGGCGCTTCGTTGCACCCGATTCCCGGGTTGCACGACGAGTCGGTGGCAGAAATGAAGAAGCGGAGCGCCGAATAACCGGTCGCCCCGCTTCGGGTGCTTCACGACGTGAAACGACTCAGCCCAGCATAGACTTGATCGCTTCGCGCTCTTCTTCGAGCTCCTTCAGCGTGGCGGCCATCTTGCCCTTGCTGAACTCGTCGATTTCCAGGTCCTTGACGATCTCGTAACGGCCGTTGCCCGAGCAGATCGTCGGGAAGCCGTAGATCACGTCCTTCGGGATGCCGTACTCGCCGTTCGACGGCACGCCCATGGTGACCCACTTGCCCGGCACGCCCTGCCACCAGTCACGCATGTGGTCGAGCGCCGCGTTGGCCGCCGACGGCACCGACGAGATGCCCGACGCGTCGATGATCGCCTTGCCGCGCTGGCCGACCGCGCCGAGGAACACGTCCTTGAGCCACGCGTCGTCGTTGACGAGGCCCTTCACCGCCGCGCCACCCGACGTCGCGAAGCGAACGTCGGCGTACATCGTGGGCGAGTGGTTGCCCCAGACGATCAACTTCTCGATCGAATCGGTGGCCTTGCCAGTCTTCTTGCTCAGCTGCGCGAGCGCGCGGTTGTGATCGAGGCGCAGCATCGCGGTGAAGTTCTCGCGCTTCAGGTCGGGCGCAGACTTCATGGCGATGTACGCGTTGGTGTTGGCCGGGTTACCGACCACGAGCACCTTCACGTCACGCTTGGCGACCTCGTTCAGCGCGCGGCCCTGCGCGATGAAGACCGCAGCGTTCTTCTGCAGCAGATCGCGGCGCTCCATGCCCGGGCCACGCGGCGTGGCGCCCACGAGCAGCGCGACGTCGATGTCTTTGAACGCGACCTTCGCGTCGTCAGACGCGGTGACGCCCTGCAGCAGCGGGAACGCGCAGTCGTCGAGCTCCATGAGGGCGCCCTTGAGGCCCTTCATGGCGCTGAACGTGACCTTGCCCTCGGCGTCTTTGACGTCGGGAACTTCCAGCAGCGAGAGAATGACCGGCTGGTCCTTGCCGAGCATCTCGCCTGCGGCGATTCGATAGAGGAGCTGCGTGCCGATGCGGCCAGCGGCCCCGGTGACTGCGACTTTGACGGGAGCTTTCATGTTCGTTGGGTCCTTGTTCCTGAGTGAATCGAATTACATGTTCTTGATGATGGCCTGACCGAACTCGGAGCACTTCACTTCGGTCGGGTTCTGGCCTTCCTGCTTCATGAGGCGCGCGAAGTCGTAGGTGACGGTCTTCTGATCGATCGCCGCGTCCATGCCCTTGATGATGAGGTCGGCCGCTTCGTGCCAGCCCAGGTGGCGCAGCATCATCTCAGCTGAGAGGATCACCGAGCCGGGGTTCACCTTGTCGAGGTTCGCGTACTTGGGCGCCGTGCCGTGCGTGGCCTCGAAGATCGCGTGGCCCGTCACGTAGTTGATGTTGCCGCCCGGCGCGATGCCGATGCCGCCGATCTGCGCGGCGAGCGCGTCAGACAGGTAGTCGCCGTTCAAGTTCAGCGTGGCGATGACGTCGAAGTCGTCGGGGCGCGTGAGCACCTGCTGCAGCGAGATGTCGGCGATGGCGTCCTTGATGAGGATCTTGCCGGCCTTGAGCTGCTCTTTCTGCTCGGCGTTGGCCGCGTCTTCGCCCTTCTCGGCCTTGGTCTTTTCCCACTGCTGCCAAGTGTAGACCTTGTCGCCGAACTCCTTCTCGGCGAGCTCGTAGCCCCACTTCATGAAGGCACCTTCGGTGAACTTCATGATGTTGCCCTTGTGCACGAACGTGACCGACTTCCGCTTCAGGTCGATCGCGTACTTGATGGCCGCGCGCACGAGGCGCTCCGTGCCGTCTTTCGAGACCGGCTTGAGGCCGATGCCGCTGCTCTCGGGGAAGCGGATCTTCGCGTAGTCCTTCGGGAACTCGGCCTTGAGGAACGCGAGCAACTTCGCCGCGTTCGCGCTGCCGGCTTCGAACTCGACGCCCGCGTAGATGTCTTCACAGTTCTCGCGGAAGATCGTCATGTCGACCTTCTCGGGTGCCTTCACCGGCGAGGGCACGCCCTTGAAGTAACGCACCGGGCGCAGGCACACGTACAGGTCGAGCATCTGGCGCAGCGCGACGTTCAACGAGCGGATACCGCCACCGATGGGCGTCGTCAGCGGGCCCTTGATGCCGACCAGGTAGTCACGGAACGCGGTGATGGTCTCGTCGGGCAGCCAGTTGTTCTTGAGCTTGAAGGCCTTCTCGCCGGCCAGCACCTCGAGCCACTCGATCTTCTTCTTGCCGCCGTAGGCCTTCGCGACCGCCGCGTCGATCACCGCCACCGACGACTTCCAGATGTCGGGGCCCGTACCGTCACCTTCGATGAAGGGGATGATCGGGTTGTTGGGCACGTTCAGCTTGCCGTTCGTGAGGGTGATCTTTTCGCCGTTCGCCATGTGGGGATGACTCCTTGGGGTTTCGAGTTGAAGAGCGGGCGGAATGTGGGGCCCACGCCTCCAAATTTCAACCGACAAAACATGCATCGATTAAGTCAGCGGACCTGATGCAAGCCACCGAACCGCTGCAGAGCCTCGGTGCCCTGCTCCGTCTCGATCGCGCCACCGGAACGCTCAAGGAGCGCAAGTACCAGGTCTCGATCATCGGAGGCCCGGGCACCGGCACCACGCGCGCCATCGAAGGCACGATGACCGTCGGCTCTCACGCCGATGCGGGCCTGAGCCTGAGCGACACCACCGTCTCGCGCTACCACGTCGAATTGACGGCCCGCCCCGACGGCATTCGAGTGCGCGATCTCGAGAGCACCAACGGCACGTACCTCGGCGGCGCGCGCATCAGCGAGGTCATCGTCGAAGAGCAGGCGACGCTGTCGGTGGGCAAGACGACGTTGAAGGTCAGCACACTGGAGGCCGATCTCGGGCGCCCCGCAGCGCAAGGCACGTTCGGCACCGCCATCGGCGCGGCGCAGGCGATGAAGCAGTTGTTCGGCCTGCTCGATCGCGTCTCGCCGTCGGACTCGACGGTGCTGCTGCTGGGTGAAACCGGCACCGGCAAAGAGGTGATGGCGCGCGCGATTCACGACAAGAGCAAGCGCGCGGGTCGGCCCTTCGTCGTCGTCGACTGTGGGTCCGTTGCCCCGTCACTCATCGAAAGTGAGCTGTTCGGTCACGTGCGCGGCTCGTTCACCGGCGCGATCGCCGATCGCAACGGCGCGTTCCTCGAAGCTGACGGCGGCACGATCTTCCTCGATGAGCTCGGCGAGCTGCCGTTGGAGCTGCAGCCCAAGCTCCTGCGCGTGCTCGAAGCAGGCACCGTGCGCCGCGTGGGTGAAGACAAGCACCGCCGGGTCGACGTGCGCATCGTCGCGGCCACGCACCGCGATCTCGAAGCAGAGGTCGCCGCTGGCCGCTTCCGTCGCGATCTCTACTACCGGCTCGCCGTGGTCTTGGTGAACGTGCCGCCACTCAGAGATCGCTTGGACGATCTGCCGCTGCTCACCGCGCACTTCGTGAAGTCCATGGGCCGCGGCGACTTCGAGCTGCCGCGCGCATTGATGGCGCGCTTCGCGGCGTACCACTGGCCCGGCAACGTTCGAGAGCTGCGCAACCTGGTCGAACGGAGCCTCGCGGGTGCTGACGTCGACCCGCTGCCACAGAGCACGAGCACCTCTGGGCGCTCACTCGCGTCGGCCGACGACATCACCGACCTGCCCTTCAAAGAGGCCAAAGAGCGCCTCGTCGAGAGCTTCACCAAGGAATACCTCGAGACGCTGCTCGCCAAGTGCAACGGCAACATCTCGCAGGCCGCGCGCGAAGCCGGCATCGCGCGTAACTACGTGCACCGGCTCGTCGCCAGGTACGGCCTCAAGGGCCACGACTGATCAACCGCCGTCGCCTGCGTCAGGCGCACCGGCGTCTTCGCCACCGTCGATGCCCGCGTCGGCTTCACCCGCGTCAGGCGCACCCGCGTCAGGCTCGCCAGCGTCGGGTTCCCCTGCGTCGAAACCCGCGTCAGGGAGGCCCGCGTCGACCCCGGCGTCAGGGCGCCCCGCGTCGGGAGTCCCCGAATCGGGAACGCCTGCGTCCATGCCCGCATCGGGCCGCCCGGCATCAGGTCTCCCCGCGTCGGGCCGCCCCGCATCGAACGGAGGAATCACGATCGTCATCCCGCTGTCGTACGGCCCGGCATCAATCTCAATGGGCAGACCGCCGTCGGGCAGGCGATCGACGCGGAGCAACACGAAGGGAGAGAGATGAGACGTCTCGCCTGTCACCACGTTGCGAACGCGATCGACGACCGGCGCATTGAGCGGCACCCAGTCTTCGCCCACCTTCGTGAAGATGCGCAGCAGGTTCTCGTTGGGCAGCGCGTCGAGCGTCGCCGCGTCAACCAACTCGAGCGACATCGTCACCAGCGCGGGCTTGAGAAACTCAAGCCTGCGACCATTGACCGCAGCGATGTCGTAGCTCTCGCTGAGCGCCGCTGGAGGCTTCTCGCCACCCGGCGTGATGCGCACGAGCTCCTGCGTCTCGAGCCCCCCGAGCGGAACCTTGATGCACACGCGCCGGTCCGGAAGACACACTTCACCGCCGGCGGCGCCGACTTCGCCGCTCACGCTGGAGCCTCCGCACGACACCCAGAGCACCGCGAGGCACAGCGCAACGAGACCACCACGTGTCAACGTCTTCACAGAAACGAGCATAGCTGACGTTCAACGCTTGACCTGTGGCCACCGCGAGACAAAGTGCGCCCGTCGTTTCCCCACAGGAGCCACACACATATGACTCGAATTCTCGCTGCGTGCATGGTGCTCGCGCTGGCCGCTTGCGCCCCGAAAGAAGACACCAACGGTGACGGCATCGTCGACGGTGTCCGTGAACCCGACTCGGTTTCGCAGGTCGCACCGTCCACGCCGGTCGGTACGGTCTCCGGCACGGTCGTCACGTCTCTCAACACGCCCATCGACGGCGTCGCTGTCACCCTGACGCTCGGGCCCGGTGGTGAGGGCGGCGCGGTCTACACCGCAAACACCAACGCTCAGGGCATCTATTCTTTCAAGAACGTGCCAGGCGCTTCGGCCGCACAGCTCTCGTTCTCGAAGACGGGCTTCTCGACGGCGCGCGTGTCGGTGTCGGTGCCCGGCTCGAGCGGCAACTTCCCCATCAACAACGCGAACGCGAACGCCGGCTCGGTCACGCTCACGCAGCTGACGGGCACCGTGAAGTTCCGCGTGTACAACAGCGCGGGCGCCCCGGCGCGCGGCGCGAAGGCGACCCTCGAGGTCACCAACACTGCGTTCAGCACCACCTCGGGCGTGTACGGCAGCTCGGTCGGCGGCTTCACCACCTCGGGCGACGTCGACGAGTCGGGCGTGGTCACGTTCACCGGCGTTCCCGAAGTTGGCGAACTGGCGCGCATCAACGCGTCCGGCTTCACGACGTCCAACTACATCGTGGCCATCGGCGCGATCGACAGTGACAACGACGGCTTCGCCGAGTGGCGTGGCAGCATCACGTCGTATTCAGCCAACGCGCTCTTCACCGACCCGAACCGGACGATCTATCTCGCGAGCGCCGCGACGAATCAGCCGCTGTCGATCGTCGCGACGAACATCGAGTCGCTCACGAGCAACGGCTCGCTGCCGTACCGCAACGCGGTGAAGGGCTCTGACCCCATCACGATCGTCTTCAACCAGGCCATCGGCCAGGCCGACACGTCGCGCCTGATCAAGGTCGTGCAGGAAAACTGCGAGACCAACGTCGCCGTGTCGGTGACGCAGCGCACGCCGCACAGCCTGTCGATCGCCCCGTCGTCGCCGTGGCAG
Organism: Archangium sp.; assembly: GCA_035910535.1. Classification (GTDB taxonomy): domain Bacteria; phylum Myxococcota; class Myxococcia; order Myxococcales; family Myxococcaceae; genus Archangium_A. The sequence goes on from JAMHXF010000113.1 coordinate 26,642, forward strand.
CTGGGCGCCCGCTACAACATCATCGTTCGTGTCACGGGCCTCGAGGCCGGCACCACTGACGATTTCATCGGCTACATCTTCGCGATCGACGCGGCGGCCCCCCGCCAGGTCGGCGCGACCGCTTCGTTCAACGTGCGCAAGGCCGCAGGCAACATGATGAACAACGCGTACCAGCCGGGCGACCGTCTCTTCGTGGTGTTCGACACGCCTGTCACCGACCAGGGCAGCGGCACGGCCGTCGCGCAGTTCAACCTCGACCTCAACGGCGACGGCGTCACCGGCATCACCTCCATGAACCCGAACACGGGCGTCGGCGAGTACGGCGGCCCGGTGAACACCGGCTTCCAGATCTCGAACGCAGAGCAGCTGTCGGCGACCAACCCGGTCAACGGCACGTTCTCGTGCAAGCGCTCGAACTACTCGTCGCTGTGGGAGATCACCGGCGTCACCTTCCCTGCCACGTCGATGAACATTCCGATGTCGACGCAGACGAAGGTCGTCTTCCCCAAGAACCAGAACAGCGCGACGACGTACCAGACGGCCTGGGGCACCCCGATTCAGACCGACGTCGCTGGCACCATCGCGATCCTCCCGTGACGTTCGCCGGTGCGTTGCTCATGCTCGGGTTGGCCGCCGTCGAAGTACGGCTCCAGCCCGGTGTGGCGCGCCCCGGTGACGTCGTGCTCGTCGAAGTGACGGGTGCGCAAGAAGCTCCGTCGGGCCAGCTCGGCTCGGCGGAGCTTGTTTTTTTGCCGTTCGGCGATCGCTGGCTGGCGTTGACGGGGCTCGCGGTCGAGCACCGAACCGGCCGCGTGCCGTTGGACATCACCGCGAGTGACGAAGGAGGAAAGACACGTGTCGAGGGCGCGCTCGAGGTACGCCCCGCCGACTTCCGTCGACGTCAGCTGTCGGTGAGCAAGCGCTTCACCAGCATCTCCCGGAAAGACAAACAGCGTTCGGCGGAAGATCAGAAGGCCTTCGCCGCCGCCGTCGATCGAGACTTCGAAGTGTGGAGCTTCAGCGGCGGCTTCGAGTGGCCGCGCGTGGCGTCGATCACCGCACCCTTCGGCGACCTGCGGCTGCTCAACGGCAAGAAGAAGAGCCAGCACTTCGGCATGGACCTCGACGGTTCGACCGGCGACCCCATCTACGCGGCCAACGACGGCGAAGTGGTGATGGCCCGCGACTGCTTCGCTTCAGGCAACACGGTGTTGGTGCACCACGGCGGGCGACTCTTCACGGCGTACTTTCACCTCTCGGCCTTCGACGTGAAGACCGGCGATCGCGTGAAGCGCGGTCAGCAGTTGGGGCTGGTCGGCAAGACCGGCCGCGTCACCGGGCCGCACCTGCACTTCGGCGTGAAGCTCGACGGGCGCTGGGTCGACCCCGAGAGCCTGCTGCGCCTGCAGTATTAACGATCGCTCCACTTCGGCGGCCGCTTCTCGAGAAACGCCGTCACGCCCTCGCCCGCGTCGTCAGCCAACACGTTGAGCGAGAGCTGCGCCGCGAGGAACTCGAGCGACGGCCCCAGCGGAAGGTCTTCCGCCGTGAAGAAGCTGCGGCGGCCCAGCGCCAACACCGCGAGGCTCTTGCCAGCGAGCTTGCCCGCCAGCGTGTCGACGGCAGCGTCGAGCACGTCGGCGGTGACGACCCGGTTGACGAGCCCCCACTCGAGCGCCTGCGTGGCCGTGAGGCGCTCTCCGGTCAGCAGCAGCTCGAGCGCGCGCTTTCGCCCCACGTGCCGCTGCAGGTACGCGAGCACCATCATCGGAAAGAGGCCGCGATCGATCTCTGGCGTGCCGAACGCCGCCGAGTCGACGGTGACGGCAAGATCACACGCCAGCGCCAGCCCCAGCCCGCCCGCGAGCGCGTGGCCGTTGATGCGCGCCACCGATGGCTTCTTGAGCTGCTGAAAACGCGCGAGCAACTGGCCGTACATGCGACGACCTTCGTGACCGTCGAGAAACCCGTCGCCCTGCAGGCCGCCGAGATCTCCGCCGGCACTGAAGACGCGATTGCCGGCGCCCGTCACCACCACGCAGCGCACCGCCGCGTCTGCGTCGGCCGTCTCGAGCAACCCGAGCATCGCCTTGACCACGTCACCTGAGAGCGCGTTGCGGGCGCCCTCACGGTCGATGGTCAACCGCGCGACGCCGCCGTCTACCTCGTAGCGAACCTCGTCCATTCTCGACTCCGTCAGGTGATCAGGTGCTGCGCGCGCGTGGGCGCTCCGGCGGCGTGCGCGCGCCAGAGACTCCGTTGAGGAAGGTCTCGATCACCTGATCGCGTGCGCGCTCGATGGCGACCTCGTCGCGCTTGTCGAGCAAGCCCATGACGAACGACGTCAACCCCATCTCGATGCAGCCGAAGAGCAACGTCGCGCAGAGCACCGGCTCGAGATGAGCGGGCAGCTCGCCACGCCCCTGCGCTTCGCGGAACATCTGCGCGGCGGCGAGGATCACCTGCGAGAACGCACCGCCTCGATTCACGGCGCCACCAGCGGGGCTGCGACCCACCTCGAGAATCAGCACCTTCACGCCGCGCGGGTCGCGCCGGTAGGCCTCGAAGGCCACGCCAACCACCCCGCGCACGCGACTGCTGAAGTGCTGCTCGCCTTCGATCTCCGCCTGCACGCGGCTCAGGAACCCCTGCCAACCGCTGGCGAAGACCGACTCGAGCAGCTCGTCCTTGTTTTTGAAGTAGTGGTACACGAGGCCGTAGGCGACCCCGGCTTCGCGCGCGACGTCTTGAATGCGACAGCCGTGGTAGCCCTTGCGCGAGAAGACCTCGATGGCTGCACGCAAGATCACCTTGCGGCGCTCGGCTTCACGCTCGGCCCTCACGGGCCCCTTCTTCACCTTCTCAGCCAACGGGAGCTCGCCGCCTTTCGCGCGGCTGATTGCCAGAATGTTGATTCCAGAATCAGCGCGCGGCGAACGTAGCTGAACGCGCGTTGCGGGCAAGCCGCAATCAGGTCACTCGATCGTGCCTTCGATGGTGCCAGCGCCGATCTTCACGATGTAGTTGTTGCTCGGCGCCGAGGTGAAGCTGCACAGAATCGTGGCGCGGAACCCGATGGGCGGCGAACGGCGGGGAACCTGATCGATCGGCGGCACGTTCGGGTCACGTTTGTCGCCCACGTTGAAGTACACGAAGTTGTTCGACGGGTACGTAAACGCGAAGCCGGCCGCCGTCGCGCCAGAAACCCGCACAGGCGCCTGGTCGTCGGGAGGAACCTCACACTTGTCGCTGTCGCCATTGCGGGCGATTGAATTGAACCAGGGGTCGGCAATGAAGGCGCGCATCTGAATCGGGCGCCGGTCGGGGTCGGCCGCGGCGCCTGCCGCACTGCAGTTGCTGCCGACGCCAGGACACGTGAGCTCGATGCGCGTCACGCCGCCCTGCGTGGTGCAGTACGCAGGGTTGAGGCAGCCCGCTGGAGTGAAGACCGTCTTGTGGCCCGGAATGGGCATCGCCATCACGTCTTCGTCGGCGGGAATGCCCGTCCACAGCAGGCGCTCCTGACGCCAGATGAGCGTGTTGGCGTCCCACTTCCCGTTTTTGCCGTCCCACTTTCCGTTGCCGTTGGCGTCGATGTAGCGCTCGTTCTCGTTCCACGTGCCGTCGTCGTTCGCATCAACGAACGGCTCCGTAAGGTCGTCGTAGGGCTCGTCGTTATTCCAGGTGCCGTTGTTGTCCTCGTCGGTGAACCCCTCCTCGCCGGACGTCACGGCGATCATCGTCACCAGGTTGTCGCGGGGGTTGTTCTCCATGCGGCTACCCGTGCCGTCCGTGTTGAGGCGAATCGGGTCAGGACGACGCGGCTCCTGCAACGTCCAGCCGGCGGCGAGGTAGACCTTCGGGTCGAGCGTCCAGTTGAACGGGTGCATCCACAACGGGGCGACGTATTCGCCGGTGTGAATCTGATCGGTGTTCTGCGTCCACGTGAAGGTCTCGGGCGTGACCTCGAGCGGCAGCGGCAACGACGTCTTGTAGAGAATGATGGCGTCGCCCACGAGGTTCGAGGCCGACACTTCGCTGGGGCCGATGGTGCCGGCTTCCGTCATGAACGAGACGAGGGCGCCCTCGATGCCGTCGCCGTTGCGGTCAGCGACGTGCGCCGCGCAGTCGATCGACGAACCGGCGATCAGGTGGCGGCTCTGATCGAACGCGCCGATGGCGTGACGACCACCTGAACCCATGCCGCCGATGGGGCCGCACTGGAACGTCAGCTGACGACCGCTGGGCACGGTGCCGGCGAAGGTGATCGGCGGTGAGGTCAGCGTCTTGTCACCCGCCGTCGCGACGACGATGACGGAGTTCACGCGCGAGCTGGCGACGATCTGCGTCTCGGCGAAGCCGCTGCCACGAATCGAGGTCGTCGTCGTGGGGCTCAGCGCGACGCCGGTGTTCGCCGACTGAAGGCTGAAATCAACCTGCGCGCCCGCGAGCGGGATGCCGCGCGAGTCGAGCAGGCGGAATCGAACGGTCGCGACGTCGCCGATCTTCGGCTGAGCGGGCACGACCTCCACGAATTCCATGACCGACGGACTCGTACCGCCACACGCAGACAAGAGTGCAACCAACACCACTGACAGGCGAACGCGCATCGCTTCGACTCCCTGAAATTCGAGGGAAAAACGGACGGGGCATCTTCAAGGCCGCCCCGTAGATCGTCAAGCGATCTCAGCGGGTTCCGATGCTTCCGAAGCGCGAAATGGTGACGTTGAAGCCGATGCCGGGAAACAACGGCTTCGGGTACAGCTGCTGCGTGGCAACCAGATCGACGCGCCAACAATCGCACGCCGGCGCGAACCCCACTGCGATCGACTGCTGTTGAAAGGTCAACGGCGTGCCGAGCTCAGGCGCACCGACCACCGGCTGCTCGAGCACCAGCGCGTCATAGCGCAAGGCGATGGGGCCAAAGTCCCACTTGGCGCCGAACGAGACCATCTGCACGCGCGTGGCCGACGTGAAGCCACGATCGACGAGGAACAACAGGTCGATGGGCTGTCGAGATCGCATCGTGCCCTCCATGAGCGCGCTTTCGTACGAGACGTACGCGCCGTGGCCCTTGAAGTCGTCGACGTCAACGCGGCCAGCTGCTCGCGTGATGCCGCCTGCGGCCACGGGCGTCACGCCGTCGTACGCGAGCCGCTGCGACAGCGGGTCGACGCGCAACAGCCCCTGCGCCGAGAACCACCCCACGCGCGCACTCACGCGACCGTAGAACTCGCCGAGCGTGGGCTCGAAGCGCGGGCCTGAGAACTCGATCCCCTGCCCCACGTCGAGGCGCAGCACCTCGGTGGCGCCGTTCATCAACCGCTGGCGCAGCTCGGCGACGCCCTGCATGCGACCGCTGATACCGGGCACCGCAGCGTCGACCGCGTCGTACGGAATGATCGACTGGAAGCTCTCGGCACCGAAAGGCACTGCGCGAACTTCGACGAGCGGCTGAATCACGTGGCGAAACGCGCCAAAGCGACGCGACACCTCAGTCTCGAGCCGTCCACCGAGCAGCAGATAGCCGCGGTGCCACGTTTGCCCCGACGCTTCGCCGGCCCAGAAGAACTGCCGCCACGCCGCGAAGGCGCTCGCCGACAACACGCCGAACGGTTGCGCCGACACCGCGAGCTTCGGCATCGCCATGAAGCGGGTGCGCGCCTCGCGTTCGCCCGGCTGCCAGATGCGGTCGCCGACGCCGAGCACTCCATTGCGCGCCTGAAAGAAATTGCCCACCCCGAGCGCAAAGGTGGTCGGCAGCACCGCGCCGCCCGCCGCGTTCACGCCGTCGTCGCCGGTGTTCGAAAAGAGCGGCGAGAGCCGCACCGCGTCGGCCTCCAGCTCGAAGCGCACGGGGCCCAGCGTCTGCGTCGGCAGCCACCCGAAGGTCACCGCAGGGAGGCGCTGCAGTGTGCCGGGGCCGAAGAGCGCGGCGTTGTCGGGCAACGCGAGCTCAGCTTTCCGACCGAGCCAGTCGTAGCCCCACTGAATGTCCTGCCGGAGCCCGACATCGAGGCCGATGTAGTGATCGCGCCCGCGATGAAAGACCTTCGCGCCGCTGCGCAGGTACGTCGCCGAGCTGGCGATGACGTCGACGGTGAGGTCGCGGTTGTAATCACCGTCGGAGTGCGCGTTGACGTCGGCGCGCGCACCGAAGCCCAAGTCGAAGTCTTGAACGTGTAGCCACGCGAACTCGCCACGCATGCCGCGGTATCCTGCGCCACGGTTCGTCGTGCCGAGGTCGACGGTGCGCGGCGTGCGGAAGTCGTAGATGAGCCCCAGCAACGCCTTGCCGTTGGCGCGCGTCGACGGTGCGTAGCGGAACTCAGTACCGAGCTTCGGGCCGGCCATACCGCTGGCGAGCGGCCCTCCGAGAAAGAAGCCCGGCGTCAGCGTGATGTCGGCGCTGCGGCCGAGCGTCAAATACACCGGCAGCTCGAGACCGAAGCCGGTGATGGGCGACGTCGCGGGGCGCGGAAACAACAAGCCGCTCTGACGATCGCTCAGCGGCAGCGACAACCACGGCAGCCACAGCACCGGCACGTCGAGGATGCGGATGACCGGGTGGGTGACGGACACGCGATCGTTCTCGGTGTCGATGACCGACTCGCGCGCCGAAATCGACCATGCGGGCTTCTTGAAGTCGCACTCGCACGGCACGAGATCCATCGACTCGACGCGCCAGCCGTTGGGCTCACGAACGAGGTGATTGCCCTGCAACATGGCCTGCGTGACGCCGGCCTTTTCGATTTCCTCGGCCGTGCTGGCGGCGAGAAACGCCTCGTCGCTCACGCCCTTCTTCGAGAGCGCCTGCCCGTCGTACAGGTAGATCTCCCGAACCTGTCGATCATCGTCGAGCAGCACCGTCATCAGATCGGCGACGACGGCGACCTTGCCGCTCTTCACGATGCGCGCGACGACGTGGCCGGTGGCGGTCGCGACGTTGCGGTGCTTGTCGTAGACGATTCGATCGGCGTCGATGACCGAGCCGTCCGTCACCAACTTTGCGCGACCATCGGCGGTGGTCAGCTCCTTCTCGCCGTCATGCAGGAGCCGCTCTGCGGTGAGCTCGATGTCCGCCGTGTCAGGCGCCGCGCAGATCGTCAGTGCCAGCCACAGCGCGAGCATGCCAGCGCCGCTTCTTTCACTCGGGGCGTTCGAATTCCAGCGTCAGCTCATTGCCCGTCTGGCTCGCGCGGTACGCCACGGCCCGCTTCAGGCTGATGAAGACCTTCACCCCGCTGCCCTGCGCTTCTGGCCGCACGAGCGAGACGGCGGTGTCGAAGAAGCTCGCGTCGATGATGCGCTGGTTGTTCGGCAGGCTGATTTCGGTGTTCTCGAGCGTCAGCACCACCTGGCGATCGCTGTCTTCTCCGACGCGGTAACGCACCGGCGACGACGTGCGGAAGAAGATGCGACCGACGCCTTCGTCCTGCTTGAAGCCGACGAACGTCATGCGCGCCTGCTTGCCCGCAGAGACCAGCTCTGAAGGCGACGGCGTCTGAGCGGCTGCGGCTTCGAGCTCTCGCTGCTTGCGCGCGCGCTCGGCTTCTTTGACCGCGAGGCGCTTTTCTTCTGCGTCACGCTTCTTCGCCTCTTCGGCGAGCCGCTTCTCTTCTGCGTCGCGTCGCTTCGCGTCTTCTGCGAGGCGCTTCTCTTCGGCCTCACGTCGCTTCGCGTCTTCAGCGAGCTGCTTCGCGTCGAGCGCGGCCAGGCGCCGGGCTTCTTTCTCCGCAGCACGCTTCTCTTCTTCGATCCGTTTCGCGTCCAACGCGGCGAGCCGTTGCGCTTCTTTCTTCGCGGCATCGGCTTGCCGTGCGGCCTCTTCGCGCTCCTTCTTCTCGCGATCTGAATCGGCCTGGGCTTCACGCTCGAGGCGCTTGAGCTCGGCGAGCTGCTGCGCGCGTCGCTCGGCCTCGAGCTTCGCCTGACGCTCTTTTTCTTCACGCGCGGCCTTCTCGGCGTTCACCTTCGCGAGGCGCTCTTCTTCAGCACGTTGCTTCGCCTCAGCGACTTCGCGCGCTCTGCGTTCCGCCTCTTCGCGAGCAGCGCGGGCCGCGGCCTCCTTCTCGAGACGAACCCGCTCCTTTTCGGCGGCTTCAGCGGCGACCTTCGCGAGGCGCTCGTCTTCAGCCTTCTGCTTCGCGGCGGCCGCAGCTTCCTTCGCGAGACGCTCGGCTTCGGCTTTCTCGGCAGCGAGCCGCTCTTTTTCGACGCGCTCGGCCTCGAGCTTCGCCACGCGCGCGGCTTCAGCGACCTTCGCCGCTTCACGCGCGAGCCGTTCTTTCTCTTCTCGCGCCGCGCGCTCCTGCTCGAGACGCGCGCGCTCGTCGGCTTCTTTCTGCGCGCGGGATGCACGATCGGCTTCCTGCTTCTGCGCCAACGCGAGCTGCTGAACCTTCGGGTCGGGCGGCAGCTTCACGATGAGCGCCGTGCCCGTGCTGACGATGTCGGTCTCGAGCTCGCGCTCGAAGCCGATGAGCACCCGCGCGATGGCCGACGCTGCGCCGCCGTAGGTCGCGACCTTGATCGACGTGATGGTGCCGTCGCTGATCTTCTGCTCGCGCGGCACGTCGACGAACACGGCTTCGGAGATGTCGATGACCAGGCGCGGCGGGTCAACCATCGTGAAGGTCGTGAAGTTCGGCCGACGGCTGCCGGTGATCTCGACCTGGCCGTTCTTCACTTCGATCTTCGAGATCGAATTGAGCGTGACGCGGTCCTGCGCGGTGGCGACCCATGACTGGAGCGCCAGCAAGACTGCGAAAACGAGCCGGGCCTGTTTCATCCTGTAGCAACCGTAGCAACCGCGCGACGGTGCTCCAGTTTTCGGCCGCTCAGTCTTGAACGCGGGGCAGCACCGGAGCCCGGGCGCGATGCGTGCGCGCGTACTCGACGAGGTTCTTGATGTCGTAACAAATCTGCCGAATGTCGTGCCCCATCGTGAGCTCGATGTGGCTGTTGCCCTTCACCGGTCGCCACAGCAGGTACTCGCTCTTGGCCGCGCGGTAGACGGAGCGCGTCGACGCGAGCGAAGCCAGCGGGTCCATGTCACCGAAGATGATGGCCATCGGCACCTTCAACTTGTGGAAGCCGCGCTGAAAGTCGTAGCCGGTGCGGTAGCAGACGACCTCCTGCCCACGGATCCACCGGAGGAATTGGTCGACGACCTTGCGCGGCTCTTTTTCGCCACCCTCTTTGAGCAGCCAGCGCACGTCGGCCATCGACATGCGATCCCACCGGGTGAGCCACGTCGCCCGGTTCGCGATCAGCCCCAGCACCGGGCTCTGCTCGGCGTAGCCCAGCGCATCGCTCGCGGCCTTGAGCCACGTGTCGAGCGGCAAGTAGCGGTACGACAGCTTGTCGGGCGCCGCGTCATCAGGTCTCCGCGTGATCCGCGAGGCGAGCCTCGAGAGCGCGTGCCCGACGCCACGTTGAACGTTGAGCGAACCGAGCGTGGCGTCGACGGCGCTGCTGATGCCCGGGCCTGCGTACGCGAGCAATTTGAGCGGCAGGTTGCCTTTGCCGATCTCCGCCGGCGCGCCGATGGTGATGATGCCCTCGAAGTGCTCTTGATGAATGCCCGCGTAGCCGTAGCCGAGCATGCCGCCCATGGAGTGGCCGCAATAGAAGATGCGCTCACGCCGCGTGATGCGCCGAACTCCGGCGACCGCGGCCGGCAGGTCGTAGAGAAAATAGCTGTCGATGTCCCAGTCCCACTCGAGGTCTGCGGGCGGCTTGCGACCGAAGCGGGCGGCGCGCTCGTGCTGAAATTCGATGGAGCTCTTGCCGTGGCCGCGCAGCTCGAGAATGTGAATGTCGAGGCCGAAGAACAGCAGGTTCTTCACGAACTCGCCGCTCGTCCACGCGTGGCGGTTTTGACAGAAGCCGTGCACCAGCAGCATCGGCTCGCCGAACAACGGCTGCGGGAACTTCTGCTCGACCGGGCGGTAGCGCGTGACGACGAGTGACCAGCCGTCGGCGGTCTCCACCACGTAGCGGGTCTTCTTGTAGAGCGCGCGGAACTCGACCTCGTCCACCGTCGGGTGCCGAGCGGCTGCTTCTTTCGTCGGAGGAGCGTTCATCGGAGCGCGCACTGTGTCACGGCGCCAGAATCGGCGCGTATTCGAGCGAGATGACGGCCGGCGTGCCGGCGGCGTCGTAGTAGCTCAGCATGCGCAGCTTCACGTACGTGCCCTTCGTGGTGCGCACCACGTAGCTGAGGTTCTCGCGCGCGTAGAGCCGGTGCACGCCGATGTCGTAGCGGTACCACCCTTCGTGCACGGTGTTGAAGAGTCGGTCGGGCGTGTCGATCGAGAAGCCGTCGGCGGGCGCCTGCGTGAGCGAGCCCCAGTCGGCGCCGTCGAGCACGAGCGCCTGCACGTCTCCCGTCGGGCCGCTGGCGCCGCTGTTGAGGAACACGTCGAAGCGCTTGAGCGCGAGATCCCACTCGTTGGTCTCGAAGGCTTCGGTGGGCTTGAGCTCGCTGGCGGTGTCGAGATCGACGTAGACCTGCGAGAGCTTGTTGGTGGCGTCGATGGAGAGCCGGGTGATCGCGCCGTCGTGTTCGGCCGAGACGAGCGGACCGGTCGTCGTCTCGCCATCGAACGGGTGATCGACGCGCAGATCGTTCGCGCAGGCAGACAGCATCAACAAAGAGAGGGCTGCGAAGGCGCGCACGTCAGATCTCCAGCATCACTCCGCCGATGACTCCACGCGGCGGTCTCGGGTTGAAGTTCTGGTCGCCCGAGTTGAGGAGGTTGTAGCCGTTGACGAAGACGCGCAGCCACGAGCGGAACGTGTAGGTCAGCTGCGCCTCGAGATCGAAGTAGCCCGCCGCCATCACCACCGGGTCGTCGACGCCCGGCGTCAGCACGTTGGCGAAGCCGAAGCCGGCGCCCACGTAGAACGGCCGCGGCGAATTGTAGGTGCCGCGCACCACCAGCTCGAGCCCGAACGGTGAGTACTTCGCGGTGAGCGTGCCGTTGACGCGGTGGTTCGAGCGCCCCTCGAGCGGTCGGTTGCGCGTCAGATCTCTCGCGTCGAGGCCCATGTAACTGATGTCGAAGTACGTGCCGCGCGAGATGCGGGTGCGCAGCGAAACTTCACCACCCTGCGTGTACGCGCTGGTGACGTTCTCGTAGCCGAAGACGACCGGATCATCGGGGTTGGGCAGCGTGTTCGCGGTGACGTTGATGAGGTTCGAGAGGCTGGTGTGCCACGCGCTCGCCGACAACACCCAGCCCTGCAGTGGCAGGCGCCAATCGAAGGAGATGTTCGCCGAGCCGCTGCGCTCGGGCTGCAGGTCCGGGTTGCCCTGCACGATGTAGCCGACGCCCGCGTTCGAGAAGCGCAGGTACAGCTCCGAGAATGACGGCGGCCGAAAGCCCAGACCCCACGACGCGCGGAACGTGAGCTGAGGAATGGGGTCGATCTTGAACGCGAGCCGCGGCGACGGCGCCCAGCCGAACTGCGTGTCGATGTCGGCGCGGAAGCCCGGAGAGATGGCGAGGCGCGGGCCGGTGGTGTTCAGCACCCACTCGTCTTGAAGAAAGACGCCGAGGCGACCGCGCTGCACGTCGCTGGGCGTGATGCGCGACGACGCGAGCAGCTCGCTGAAGCCTTCGACGCCGCCGGTGATGGTGTGGTTACCGATGTGGTGCTCGACCTGGCCATAGGCTTCCCACAGGCGCGTCAGGTTCACCGAATACTCGTCGAGCGCGCGGGAGCTGCGTTGGTCGACGAGGAACTGATCGCGGAAGAGCCCGAAGTGGCCGCGCACCGTCGCGCTGGTGTCGCTGTTGAACTTCACCGTCGCGCCGAGCCAGCTGTCGAACTGCTCGGTGCGCTGAAAGCGATCGAACACCGCGCCCGAGGTGTTCACGTCGACCGCGTTGAGATCGGTGAATACGTACGCCGCGCGCCCCCAGATGCGGAGGTCTTCGGTCGGCACGTAGGCGACCTCGACGTCGCCATCGATGCGCTTGAGGCCGGCGATGCTCGTGGCCACGTCGCGCGGGTCCCAGTCGTAGGGGTTTCGGGTTCGGTAGCCGCCACCGGCGCGAAGCTCGAAGGGCCCCAGCTTCGAGCCCACGTGCCCGCGCACGTCGCCCTCGAGCAGCGTGCCGAACATGCCGCGCACACTGCCCTCGAAGACCTTCTGAGGTCGCCGCGTGATGAGGTTCACGACGCCGCCCATCGCGTCGGCGCCGTAGAGCGCGGCCGCGGGGCCTTTGATGATCTCCACGCGCTCGACTTCACGCAGCGAGAACCGCGAGATGTCGGTGAACGAGCCGGAGCGACCCGCCATGCGCTGACCGTCGACGAGGATCAGCACGTATTCGGGGTCGAGGCCCTGCAGACGAATTCCGGTGCCGCGCGCCGAGTGGACCATCTCGACGCCGGGGTGCTGCTGCAGCAACTGCGTGAGATCTCTCACGCCCAACGCTTCGATCTGCGCGCGTGTGATGACCTCGGTGGGCACCACGACGTCAGCGGCGCGGCGCTCGCCACGAGTCCCGGTGACGACGGTCAGCTTCGACGGGTCGGGGCGCTCGTCGGTACCGGCATCGGGAGCGCCTGCGTCGGGTGCTTCAAGCTGAGCCAGCGAGAGCGCCAGCACGAGGGACCACATCGAAGTGGCCATTAAAGCGCGCAGCGCCGAGCGTCAACGGAGTCACCGCATGGGCGTGAAAAGAAATGGGCTCAGAGCGAGACCCGCTTGAGCACCCGGAGCCGAGACGCAGGCGTCACCTGCTGACTTCGAAGCGAGCCGAACACGATGTTCGGGCGCGTCAGCAGCCGGCCTCCGTCTCCGCGACACTTGAGCTCGCCTTCGCGCCAGGCGCCCGCGTGCCACGCCATCACGCGCTCACCGTCGACGAGCTCTCGGCGCCCTACACGCAATGCTCCATTCTCAGTGAAGACGACGCTCTTCTCGGCGAGCCACACGTCGTGCTGCTGCGCGAGCCAGGACTCGAGCTCCTTGAACGTTCGCGGGAGCGCCTGGCGTCGTCGTGTCGAAGCAAAATGGTGGCCCATCGCGACGAGTCGCTCGGCGACCTCCCACCCTTCGTCGTCGTCACCCCGAGGCGGTCGAAACGCCGTGCCGATGCACACCATCTTCTTCCTGCATTTCGGACACCGGGAGCTGGGGCGATGAACGGCGCGAACGTCGACCAGCGGCAGCTTCGCGAGCCACCGACAGGCGAAGCACACCCACTTGTCGTGGGCAGCCTGAAGAAGAGCGTGTTGCCGCGCGCCACGCCG
>JAMHXF010000114.1:0-2137 GCA_035910535.1 Archangium sp.
CGTCGTGCGAAGTGCCCGTCGCGTGAGGACATACAGGCTTTCGTTTCGACCCATAGCAAGGCCGGCGGATGTCGCTTCTCGATGTTCTTTCAGGCGCTTGGAGGCCGGCTGCCTACACGACGATGGGCCGCTCCCACGTTTGCGCCCGGGCGCGCCCGTGGCGCTTCGCGCGGGGCACGACGCCGGGCTGCGTGACGCGGCCACGTGGGCCAACGTCGGCGCCCGCGGCGCGCGTCAGAGCGCGACCACCGCGTAGCGCGAGCCGGGGTTCATCGCCTCGAGCTGGGCGCGCCGCCTCTCCGCGTCCTCGGCGGTGGCGAACGCGTCGTACTTCCAGGCGTTCCTGGTCGGCGCCATGCGGCTGATCGAGCCGTCCTGGTTCACCGACTTCACCATGAAGCGCGCCGTCGCGGCGGCCTGCTCGGTGGCGCTCTTGGCGCGCGCGTCGGCGTAGGCGCGGAAGGCGGTGGTGCTCTCGATCCTCATCGTCGTCGTCCGCGCATTCGCGTCGAGCCCCGTGCCCGTCGCGTGAGGACATACAGGCTTCCGTTCGCGCACGTAGCAAGGCGAAGAAGCGAGGTTTCCACCTCGCGCGAGAACACGCGACGTTCCGCGCGCGTCGGGCGTGGAGGCCTTCTGCCTACCCCTTCGCCGTGAGCCCGGTGCGGAGCATCTCGGCGACGAGCGACGCGGCCAGTTCCTCGTCGGTCTCGCCCTTCACGTCGAGCTCGACCTCCTCGAACTTGCGTGCGTTGGCGACGACCCACTCGATGTACTTCGGCACGGTGAAGTCCTCGACGCCGAACGCGATGTCCTGCATGGCCTTCACGATCTGCAGGGCCGTGCCTTGGAACACGCGCCCGTCTCTCATCACGATCTTCATGCTGCGGTCTCCTTTCGGCGCGAGCGCCAGTTGCCCGAGGCGATGACGCGGCGACCTTCGACCTGCTCGGGCGTGAGGAGGTAGGTCTCGACCTTGGCGCCGTCTTCCAGCGCAATGCGCGTGCGACGGTAGAAGCGTGGGTGGCCCTCGAGCGCGTCGAGCCGCGCGAGCGTCAGAGCATCGACCTCGTACACCTCGCCAGCCACGGCGTGCGCGCCGCCGCGCACGAGTCCGGGGAACGGCCCCAGATCGCGCAGCTCGAAGGCGGGCTCCGTGCGCGCGTTCGCGACGAGCGTGCCGTAGACGAAGACGCGCGTGGGCGCGCGACGCTGGCTCCGGGGCGCGCTCACGGCGACACCCCCGCTGCGCGAGCCAGGGGCTCGACGTCGAAACCCAGGCGCGAGTACGCGTGCCAGAGCACGGTGAAGTAGCCCAGTGGCGGCGTCCACGCTTCGAAGCCGTCCTCGGGCTGGAGGTAGGTCATCACGCGGCGGCGGCGCCCGCTCTCGTCGCGCACCCACCGGATGACGCGCTCGTAGGCGAAGGGATGGCCCTCGAAGCGGTCGAGCTCGCGGAGGTCGACGTTGCCCAGCTCGTAGAGGAGCCCCTCGACGCACGCGCCCTTGGCGCGCACCACGCTGGCCACCGCGCCGCCCCAGCGGTGGCTGAAGCCCCCGAAGACCAGCGCGTAGTTCGGCAGCGTCGCTCGCCCGAGCACGCGCGCGTCCGCGCAGCGCTCGCGCATCTGCGCGTCGTCGAGGTTCGAGCCATAGGCGAAGTAGAGCACCGGGGTCATCTTCTCATCTCGCTTCGGGCAGTCGCCCGTCGTCGTCATGCATCGCCTCTGTTCCCCACCGAGTCCAGCGCCGGCTCGCGGTCCGGCGCTGGTTCGTCGCCGCCGTTCACGCTGCGCGGGCATCGCCGACCTCCTCGCTCTCCGTCGCGGGCTGCGTGTCCATCGCCGGGCGGCGGTCGCGACGCTCGCCCTTCCAAGCCGCCGAGCCCGCGAGCTTCTTCGTGAGGTGCAGGCGCGCGGTCTTGAACTCCTCGCCGATCAGGCCGAGGTGCAGGAGCACCACCCGGAAGTCGTACTTCGCGGTGGCGGGGTTGAACTCGCGGCGCTTGCTCGACGCGGCCTTCGAGCAGAGCGCCTTCGCAGCTATCGCGAGGACGAGCTGCACGTAGGCCTTCACCTCGCCGGCGTGCAGGGTGCCGTTGAAGTAGCGGAACTCCAACGTGCCCCTGAAGAAGAGG
>JAMHXF010000115.1:0-2938 GCA_035910535.1 Archangium sp.
CTGCGCGGTGATCTGCGTCGCAGACGCAGACTTGAGCTCGTCGTCGCCGCGCGAGGGCTTCACGAGCGCCAGCCCGAACTCGCGGTCGAACCGCACGGCGCCCGACTCAGCGCGCGGCGTCGGCATCAGGTCGGGCAAGACCACGACGGGCCACTCGAGCCCCTTCGCCTGGTGAACCGTGCACAACGTCACCGCTTCGAGGTCGAGCTCGTCGACGACCTCACCTTCAGCTTCACGCGGCGCTTCGTCGGCGAGGTCGAGCAGCTCGCGCGCGAAGGCCGCCACGCCAACGCCCTGCCGCTCACGCGTCGTCGCCAGCAGCAACAACTTGTCGAGGTTCGCCAGCGCCTGTTCACCGAACGGAGACGCCGCCAACGACACGCGGTAGTCGAACGTGTCGAGCACCACGCGCAGCAACGTCCTCAACCCGAGCCGGTCGACGCCGGGCCGCAGCGCACGAAAGCCGGCGCGCAGGCGGGCCAGCGCCGCCGCTGCGGTCGCGTTCAGCCCCGTGGTGTCCAACTCACCGAGCAGCACCTCGCGCGCGTCGAGGCGCCAGCGATCTCCATTTCGGGGTCGCGCCAACCACACCCAATCGGCGTCGGTCAGCCCGACGAGCGGGCTGCGCAACACGACTGACAACGACAGCGCGTCGTCGGGCTCGGCGAGCAACGAGAGAAACGCCGCGAGGTCGATGATCTCTTGCGCGCCGTAGAAGCCGCGACCACGCACCACGCGATGCCGCACGCCGTGACGCACCAACGCCTGGCGATACAGCTCGAGCTGCGTGAAGCGCTGAAACAACAACGCCACCTGCCCGCCCGTCACCTTCCACGCACCGCTCAGCCCATGGACGATGGCCTTCGCCACGGCGTCCGCGTCACGCACCCGAAACTCGAACGCGTCGCACTTCTCGGGGAGTCGAGAATCAGTGAGCTCGACGATGGGTTGACCGCCGGCGTCGGCTCTCACCGCGCTCAGGTCGTCGTGCTCGGGCACGTAGACGACCTCGAAGTTGGCTGGCGGCTGCGCGTACGACGTCTCGCCCATCAACGTCGCGAAGCCCGCGTTGAAGCGCTCGAGCAACGACGCGGTCGAGCGCCGTGAATCACGCAGGTACGCGCGCACACCACCATCACGCTCGATGGCCTGGGCCATCACCTCGAACACGCTGACGTCGGCGCCGCGAAATTCGTAGATCGACTGCTTTCGATCTCCGACGACCGCGAGGAACCCCGGCTTCTGCGGCAGCGAGACGATCTCCTCGTGACGCCCTTCGAAGGCCGTCGAAACGCTCGCGCCGCTGTTCTCGGCGAGCAGCAGCACGATCTCCAACTGCAGGCGGTTGGTGTCTTGAAACTCGTCGACCAACAGCGCGCCGAACCGCGCCTGCGCCGCACGCCGCGCGTCGAGGTCATCACGCAGCAGATTTCGCGCGTGCACCAGCAGACCGGTAAAATCGAGAACACCGCGCGTCGCGAGCGCCGCTTCGTGCGCCTTCGCCACCTCCACCAACAACGCTCGCAGCTCTGCTTCATACGGCGCCAACAGCGCCGCGCTGTACAGCTGCGAGATGTTGTTCTCGTCGGCGGCCACCGCTTTGCGCAGCACGTCCAACGGCGCCTGCGCCCGGTACATCGCCGCGCGCAGCTCGCCCAACGACGCCTCGAAGTTCTCGAAGGTGACGCGCGGCAACACCAACATGAACGCGCGCAGCGCCTCTTGCTGCTTGCCCGGCTTCGGCTGAATCGTACGCGCCAGCGACTTCAAGCCTGCGAGCGCCGCGTCGAACTGCGCACGCAACGTCACCGCGTCCGGTATGCGCACCAACTCCGGCGCGACCCCTTCTTCACGAATGCGCGTCGCAACGGGAAGCACGCCCGCCACGAGCCGCTCGAAGCCGATGTCGGCGACGAGCTCACGAAAGCCTCCGCCGAGCTCGACGCGCGCGAGCACCACACGCTCGACGATGTCGCGGAGCAGCCCCACCGCCTCACGTTCATCGAGCAACTCGAAGTTCGGAGACACCGACGCACCCGGCGGCGCGTGTCGCAGCAGCTGCACGCACAACGAATGAAACGTGCCGATGGTCGCGGCGCCAAGCTCGTCGCGAATCGCCCGCCACTTCGCAGGAGCCGGCAGCTCACCACCCAGCAACGCGAACGACGCACGCAGCTCTTTCTCGTCTGCAGTCCCTTGCGCCAACGCGTCGAGGCGCGCGCGGAGCCGGGCCCGCATCTCGTCGGCCGCCTTCTCGGTGAACGTCAGCAACCCCAACTGCCTGCAGTCGATGGCGCCCGCCGTTCTCGCGCCCGACAGCAGGTGCAGGCACATGGTCACCAGGCTGTACGTCTTGCCCGCGCCGGCGCCGGCCAGAATCGCGACGTTCTTCTCGAGCCGCACCGCCTCTTCGACGCGCAGCTCGCCAGCCACGAGCACAGGCGCCGCGACCTCGACGACCGGCGCAGCCGAGAACAAGTCCATCTGGTTCTGAGGAACAGGGCGCTTCTTCACGGCACGTCGTCCAACAGCTTGCGCTGCGAAATCCGGCAGACAGGTTTGAGCTCGCACTCACCACAATCGGGCGTCGATCTCGGCCCGAAGTCACCGCGACGAAGCGACCCCAGCACGCCGTGCACCGCGTTCGCGAGGTTCGGCCGCCCTTCACTCGCGAGGCGTTGCCGCGTCAGCTCGTCCATCGCCAACAGCGCGCCCACGTCAGGCGCGTCTTTGAACCCCGCGAGCGGCTTGAGCTCGTTGCGACCCAGCCCGAGCCACGCGCCCGTCAACGCCGCCTTCGGGTCGAGCGCCTGCGCGGCGAGCAGGTAGAACGCCATCTGAAACTCGCTCGTCATGAAGTCGCGCGCGATGGTCTTGCTGACGCTCGACTTGTAGTCGAGCACGCCGGTGCTCCCCGCCGTGGTGTCGACGCGGTCCA
>JAMHXF010000116.1:0-101352 GCA_035910535.1 Archangium sp.
GACGTTCACCGGCGCGGTGTGCGACATGAGCTTGATGTACGTGGTCGCGGTGATGCCCTCGGTCGTCTTGTTCAGCAGCATCTTGCCGAAGTCGGCGAACGGCCCCGGCGAGCCCGAGCAGCTGCCGTAGCTCACGCCCATTTTTCCGCTCTTCACCAGCGGGTCGCCGAGCAACCCGGCCTGCTGCAGCGCGAGCTCTGAAGCGCGCGTGGCCATGGTGGCGACCTTGCCCATGCTGCGCAGCGTCTTGCGGTTGTAGACCTTCTCGTCGAGCACGAAGGGCGCGACCGGCGCACCGAGGCGCGTCAGCATGCCTTCGTATTCACCGAGCGCAGGCACCACCTGCACGGCGTTCTCGAGCGACTTGAGCTTCGCAAAGACCGAAGCCCACTCGTGGCCCAGCGGCGACAGCGCCCCGACTCCAGTGACGACGACTCGCTTCATCCCAGACCTCCATTCACGGAGATGACCTGCCGGGTGACGTACGCCGCACCGGCCGAGAGCAGAAACGACACCGCGGCGGCCACTTCGTCGGGCTTGCCGAGGCGACGCGCGGGGATCAACTCGAGCGCGTGGTCGATGACCTCTTGCGAGACCATCTCAGTCTCGATGAGGCCGGGCGCGACGCAGTTGACGGTGATGTTCTTTCGCGCGAGCTCCAGCGCGAGGGCCTTGGTGGCGCCGATGATGCCGGCCTTCGCCGCCGAGTAGTTCACCTGCCCACGGTTGCCCAGCACACCAGAGACCGACGAGATGGTGACGATGCGGCCCGGCTTGCGGCGCTGCACGAGCGGCATCACCAGCGGGTGGAGCACGTTGTAGACGGCGTCGAGGTTGGTGTGGATGACGCTGTCCCAGTCTTCACCGGTCATGGCGGGGAACGCG
Organism: Archangium sp.; assembly: GCA_035910535.1. Taxonomy (GTDB): domain Bacteria; phylum Myxococcota; class Myxococcia; order Myxococcales; family Myxococcaceae; genus Archangium_A. Next base: position 886 of record JAMHXF010000116.1, read on the forward strand.
GTGTCGCGCGCGATGCCCGCGTTGCACACCACGCCGTAATACGTGCCGTGCGCTGCGATGTCGGCCTCGAGCGCCGTGCGCGCAGCGTCGCGGTCGCTCACGTCGAACACCAACACGCGCGACTTCACGCCCAGCGCTTCGATTTCGGCCTGCGCGGCTTTCGCTTCGTCGACGCGCGAGCGGCAGTGCACCACCACGTCGAAGCCGTCACGCGCGGCGCGCACCGCGATGGCGCGCCCGATGCCGCGGCTCGAGCCGGTCACCAATACGGTGTCACCCATTCAAGGCCCCCTTGAGGAACTCGTCGACGTTGTCTGGCTGGAAGACGTTGAGGTTACCCGTCGCCACGACCTGACCCTCGTGGAAGATCGAACAGACGAAGACCGCGAGGCCCTGCTCGCTGACGAACTCGAGGTGCGCGTGAATTTCGAGGCGCGCGCCGATGGGAAAAAATGGCAGCTGGCAGTCGTACTTGCGCGTGCCGAGCAGAAAACCGAGCTGCACGTTCTGATGGCGCTCGAGGCGCCGCATGCCGGCCCAGCAGGCCACCGTCTGCGCCATCAGCTCGATGCCGACCCAGCCCGGGAGCCCTTCATCGGCCAGGTAGAGGCCGTCACGGCGCACGGTCGTCTCCACGCGCACGTGCTCCTGTGAATCGTCGAGCAAAGCATCGACCAGCAGCATCGTCGCGCGATGCGGCAGCAGGTCGGTGATGGGGCCGTTGAACGAACGCGACATGGCCTCAGCCACGTACCAGCACCAGCGCCGCGTTGCTCCCTCCGAATGCGAAGGAGTTGCTCAAAATCGCCTTCGGGCGACCTGTCTCCTGCGGCTTGACGAGCCGAATCTGCGGCAGCTCGGCTTCACGCTCGCCGTCGAACCAGTGCGGCGGCAGGCGACCTGCGTCGTCCGTCAACGTGAGCCACGAAATCGCCGCTTCCAACGCGCCCGCAGCGCCCAGCGTGTGACCCGTCAACGGCTTGGTGGAGCTGCTCGGCACCTCGAGCCCCAGCACCGCGCCGACGGCGCGACTCTCCATGGCGTCATTGAGCGGCGTCGCCGTGCCGTGGAGGTTCACGTAGCCGACGTCACCGGCCGACACCTGCGCCCGCGTCAACGCCTGTTGCATGGCTTCGATGGCGCCGCGCCCACTGGGTTCAGGCGCCGAGAGGTGATGCGCGTCAGACGTCTCGCCCCACCCCGCGAGTCGCACCGCGCCCGCCTCGCGCGTGACGACGAACAACGCCGCCGCCTCGCCGATGTTGATGCCGTTGCGGTTGCGACTGAACGGGTTGCAGCGCGCGGCGCTCACCGACTCGAGGGCGCTGAAGCCGGCCACGGTGAAGCGACAGAGCGAATCAACGCCACCGGCGATGACCGCGTCGACGAGCCCCGCGTCGAGCCAGCGCGCCGCCGAAGCCAGCGCCTTCGCGCTCGAGCTGCACGCCGTGCTGATGACCGCCGTCGGGCCACGAAGGCCGAGCGTCAAAGCGACGTAGCGCGCCGGAGAGCCGAGCTCCTGCTTGAGGTACGTGTAGTCGGCCGGCAACGCGCCCGACTTCACCTGCGCGTCGATGGCGAGCTCTGATTCACCGACGCCCGAGGTGCTGGTGCCGAGCACGACGCCGACGCGGTCTGCGCCGAAGCGTGAAATGGCGTCGGAGATGGGTTGCTGCAGCTGAGACAAAGCAAGCTGAAGCAGCGCATTGTTCCGGCTGCGCAACTCGTTGGGCACGGCCTCCAGCGACGGCATCGGGCCTTCGACGCGGCCCAGGGCCAGCAAGCGCTCGGGTGAAAAAAAGTCGGTGGTGGCCACACCGCCGACGTGCGCGGCGAAGAGCGCCTCTCGCACGCTGGCGGTGTCACGGCCCAGGGCACACACGACGGCGGGTGCCGACAGGAACGCGCTCACTGCGCCACCGTCGAGTCAATCTCCAGCGCGTAGCCGAAGCGGTGCTGCGTCAACACCACGCGCTTGCGACCTTCCGTCGACGTCACGGTGACGAAGGGCTGGCCGTCTTTGAGCAACCGGCGCGTGCCTTCGAGTTCTTCAAGCGTGAAGCCCTCGGGCAAGGCCGCGCGCACCACCTCGGCGGGCCACCACGCGAGCTGCACGTCGGTGATGATTCGTTCAGCGGTGACGACTGGCGGCACGTGCACCGAGACGCGCGTCGTGAAGTCCTTCCCGTCGAAGGTGAGCGCGCCGAGCGTCTGCCCCATGGCGATGAGCGCCACGCGGACCTCAGCAGCGTCGACCTCGAGCAACGCGTCGAAGCTCTTCCGGTCTGCGCCGCGCACCATGGTGATGCGCTGCGAGAGCCCGAGCTCCTGCCCCAGGCTCGACGGCGACAAGCGCAAGACGAGCTCCGGTGCGGGAGGCGGCGTCGGCGGCGTGGTGACGCACGCCGAGCCGGCGAAGACGACGAGCGCGGTCAAGGCGCGCAGATCTGCTCCAGCACCGCGACGCGCTTGGGCTCGGCCACGTAGGCGTTCTGCTTGTTCCATGCGTAGCCGGCGAGAATGGCGCAGATCTTCTTGCGAATCTCGTGGTCAGGCTTGGGGTGGAAGATGATGTTCTGGAAGCCGCCGCGGTACCAGGCCTCGACGAACGCGCGGAACGTGTCGACGCCGGCCTTCAACGGCGCCGCGTAGTCTTTCTGCCAGTCGACCGTTTCACCCGAGAGCTGCCGGTGCGCGCACTTCGTGGCGAGGCTCGATGAGGTCATGGCGATGGTGACGCCCGACGAGAAGACCGGGTCGAGGAACTCGCCCGCGTTGCCGAGCAGCGCATAACCGGGGCCGCACAGCTGCTTCACGTTCGACGCGTAGCCGCGAATGGTGCGGGCCGGCGTGTCCCAGACGGCGTTCGCGAGGAAGCGGCGAAGGTTCGGGTCTTCATGCACCACGGCCTTGAGCTTCGCCGTCTCGTCGCCCTCATACTTGTCGAGGAAGGCGGCCTCGGCGACCACGCCCAGCGAGCTGCGACCGTCAGAGAACGGAATCTGCCAGTACCAGACGTCGGGGTGCACGGGGTGCACGGCGATGAGGATCTTGTTTCGATCGAGCCCGTCCTTCGGGCCGATGTGATCTTCGAGGTGCGTGAAGATCGCCTGGCGCACGGGGAAGTTCGAAGGCTGCTCGAGGTTGAGCAAGCGCGGCAGCAGGCGCGCGAAGCCGCTCGCGTCGAGGATCAACTTCGTCTCGACGCGGAAGACCTCACCCGACTCGAGGTTCTTCACGGTCAGCGCCGGTGCGTCGCCGACTTCGACGGCGGTCACTTCGTGGCGGAAGCGCACGTCGGCGCCCATACGAATGGCGGCGTCGGCCAGCACCTTGTCGAAGCGCGCGCGCTGCACCTGGTACGTGGTGCCCCAGCCTTCGCCGAACTTCTCGCGAAAATCGAACGCGGTGGCCTTGTCGCCCCACGTGAACTGCGCGCCGTTCTTGTACTGAAAGCCCGCCTCCACGACGTCTTTCAACATGCCCGCCTCTTCGAGGTAGATCATGATCTGCGGGAGCATGCTCTCGCCGATGGAGAACCGCGGGAACGTGTCGCGCTCCAACACCAGCACTTGGTGCCCCTGCCTTCGCAGCATGCCCGCCGCGACTGCTCCTGAGGGGCCCGCTCCGGTGACGACGATCTCGGCCTGTTCGACGCGCATGTGCTTGTGGATCTCCCGAAGTGAATTGGCGCGGGCTCCATACACAAGCCACCCGCGCGGATCCAAGACGGCGTACCCTGCGCCACATGCTCGCTGCCGTGCTCGCGCTCGCATTGACCCAAAATGCCCCGCATAAGTTGCACTGGGAGCCGCGCGTCGACATTCCGGTGACGGGGGCGCTCGTCACTGGATGGTTGCTCTCGGAGTTTGCCTTCAAGTCGCAGCTCGGCGCGAAGCAGTGTCGGTGGTGCGAAACCAACAGCTTCGACCTCGCGGTGCGCAGCGCCTTCGTGCCGTCCATGCAGCCGAGCGCCGAAGGGCTCCGGGCGCCGCACGTGGCGAGCAACATGATTGGCTTCATCGCCTTGCCCGCCTTGTTGATTGGCCTCGACGGGCTCTTCGCGTGGCGTGACGACGCGGGGCTCGAGAGCTTCCTGGTCGACATGTTGTTGGTGCTCGAGACGACCTTCGCAGCGCTCGCGGTCAACCAGTTCGTGAAGTTCGCCGTGGGCAGAGGCCGCCCGTACACGGTTGGCGCGAGTGACGAGTTGCTCGCTGAAGGCCACGACCTGGCCGACAACAACCTGTCGTTTTTCAGCGGTCACGCGACGTTCGCCTTCGCGCTGGTGTCGTCGGCGGCGACCGTCGCCACGCTGCGCGGGTATCGCCTCGCGTGGTTGATGTGGGTCGTCGGGCTGCCGCTGGCCGCGACCACGTCGATTCTGCGGCTCGCGGCCGACAAGCACTGGACGACAGACATTCTGCTCGGCAGCGCGTTCGGCCTGGCGGTGGGCATCTTGATGCCGACGTTCCTCCACACGCGCGTGGGCCCCGTCGAAGCGTCGCTCGCGCCGATGCCGAACGGGCTGGCGGTGAGCGGCAGGTTCTGACAAGTGCGGCGGTGATGTTCCTCCGACGGCTCCCGCTCTTTCTCTCGGTCTTCATCGTTCACCTGGTGATCGATCAGTGGACCAAGCAGCTCGCGACGGCGCACCTCAAGGGCGTGCCGCGCCAGTCGTGGCTCGGCGACGTCTTCCGCCTCGAGTACGCGACGAATGAAGGCGCGTTCTTGTCGTTGGGCGCCAACCTCCCGCCGACGGCGCGCTACTGGGTGCTGACGATTGGTGTCGGGTTGCTGCTGTTGGGCCTGTGCATCTACGCGTTGACCAGCAAGGTCATCGCGCAGGTCGAGGTCGGCGGCTACGCGCTCATCGCGTCGGGTGGCTTTTCGAACTGGGTCGATCGCGCGCGCTTCGAAGGCAGCGTGGTGGACTTCATGAACATGGGCCTGGGCTCGCTGCGCACCGGCGTCTTCAACATCGCCGACCTCGCCATCATCGCGGGCATCGCCGTGTTGTTCATTCACGGCTGGCGCGAAGAACGAAAGAAGAAGCTCGCCGAGAAGGCCGCGCCGCAGCCCTGAAGTCAGCGGTGAACGAGGTAGTTGACGGTGTCGAGCACAGCGCCGTTCACGTCTCGAACCTCCAACACGTGCGCGCCCTGCGTCGCCGGCACGCGGCCCGTGAAGGGCGGCTGGAGCTCCAACGTGCGCGCCCCGTCGACGTAGATGGCGAGCGGCGCCTGTGACGGAGCCGCGCGCACGCGCACGGGGATGGCTTGATCTTCGAGCGGCAGATCAGCGAGCAGCAGAAACTCGCCGCCCTTCACCGGGTTGAGCACGCGCGCGGTTGCGTCGTCGCCGCCGTTGCCCAGACACGCCGCCGCCAACCACGGCTCGCGCGAGAGGCCTTCGTTCTTCGCCCAGTCGTAGAAGTCGAGGCCGAGATCGACGAGGCGGCCCTGTGACGCCGCGAGCTTCATGCAGCGCTGCTTGAGCTCGGGCGTGAGCGACGCGGAGAGCTCTCCGTGCATCGCGCAGTCGTGCTGCGGCGCCGTGCCGCGCGAGAAGAGCTCTTCCATCGCCGCCGGGCATGACGGGCCTGCGCGACCGCCCGACAACGGGCAGATGCCGACCGCGTCGAGGCCGGAGCGATCGACGAGCGGCAGCGGCGTGAGGCCCTTCATGGCCTTCGTCATCACGCGCTTGAAGACCGGGCCCGCACCGGTGATGCCAGAGACCTGAATCATCGGCGTGCCGTCGAAGTTGCCGGCCCACACCGCGACGGTGCGCTCTTTCGTGAAGCCGACCGTCCAGTTGTCGGAGTAGCCCTTCGAGGTGCCTGTCTTCGCGGCGACGGGGAAGTCGAAGCGCAGCGCGTTGTCGAGCCCGAAGGCCCGGGCGCGCGCGGCGTTGTCGCTCAGGATGTGGGTGACGAGCGCCGCAGCGCGCGCGTCTGCGAAGCGGCGGGGTTTGAGCTCGGGGCGGAGCCGCAGCTCGCTGCCGTCGGCGCGCCACGCACGACGAATGGGGAACAACGGCTTCGTCACGCCGCCGCGCGAGAGCCCTGCGTACGCGCGCGCGGCCTCCCACAGGCTGACTTCACCGTTTCCCAGCGCGAGCCCCAGGCCGTAGTGCTCGGCGCCGGCGGTCAACGAATCGAAGCCCGCACGACGAAGCACCGCGAGCGAGTTGCCGACGCCCACGTCATCGGCCACGCGCACCGCGGGCACGTTGTACGAGTTGGCGAGCGCCTCACGCGCGCGCACCGGGCCGTGGAGCCGGCGGTCGTAGTTCTTCGGCGCGTAGCTGCCCTTCGGCGCGTTGAACGAGAGATCGAGATCCGGAATGACGGTGGCCGGCGTGTAGCCGCGTGAAAAAGCCTCCGCGTAGATGAACGGCTTGAGCGCCGAGCCGGGCTGACGGCGCATTTGAATGCCGTCGTTCTGGCCTTGAATGGCCTCGTCGAAGAAGTCGGCAGAGCCCACGTACGCGAGCACCTCACCGGTCTCGTTGTCGACGACGATGGCGGCCGCTGAACCCACGCGACGCTCAGAGAGCCGGGAGATCTCTTCGGCTACCTGCGCCTCGACTTGCGACTGCAGGCGCGGGTCGAGCGTCGTCTCGATGACGGCGGCGTCCTGGAGGCCCCAGCGCTCGAGGTTCGCGGCGACGTAGTTCACGAAGTGCGGCGCGTTGAAGGTCGCACGGAAGTTGGCGAGGTCGAGCGGCTCGGCGCGCGCGACCTCGACGTCTTCCTTCGTGGCGAGGCCCGTGGCTTCGAGCCGCGAGAGCACCCACGCGCGACGCTCGGCCACTCTCGCGGGGCGCCGGTATGGATCGTACGCGGTCGGCCCCCGGGGAATCGACGCGAGCAACGCGGCCTGGCCGAGCGAGAGGTGTTCAGCGCGCTTGCCGAAGTAGAGCTGCGCTGCGGCCTCGAGCCCGAAGGTGTTGTTCCCGAAGGGAATGCGGTTCAGGTACTGCGTGAGAAGTTCGTCTTTCGAGAGGTGCGCTTCGAGGCGCAGCGCCCACAGCGCCTCCTGCGCTTTGCCGGCGAAGGTGCGCTCGCGGGGAATCAGCGTTCGCGCCAGCTGCTGCGAGATGGTCGAGCCACCCGCGACGACGCGACCTGCCGCGAGGTTCTGCTTCGCGGCGCGCAGCATCGAAGTCGGAGACACGCCGAGGTGCGAGTCGTAGCGGTGGTCTTCAGCGGCGAGGAACGCGGCGCGAACCTGCGGCGCGATTTGGGCCGTGGTGAGTGGAGTCGAGCGCCCGTCGTCGCGGCTGCGGAGCTCACGCAACAACCCGCCGTCGCGATCGAGGACCTTCAACGAGACGATGGGCCGGTAGTCGAGCAGCCCCTTCGGCAACGGCGCGGCGATGAAGGCCAGCGCGGGCGCGAGCAGAAACGCCGTGAGCCAGAAAACCCGCTTCAAACTCCCTCTCCCTGCGCCAGCGGGGAGAGGGGCGAATCAAGCGAACTCCCCGCTTCGCAGGGAGAGTGCTTGGTGCGGCTCACCTTCACTTCGAAGACACCGGCGTCGGCAGCTCGATGGTGAACGTGCCGCCTTCGCTGCGACCCCAGACCTCCGGCTCGTACATGAGCTCGCCCCGCGCCGGCTTCATGATGAAGACGCCGGGCGTCGTCGCGCGCGCCACGAAGCTGGTGACATGCACGCCGGGCGGCAAATGGTCCGCGAACACGACGACGCGGCTGTCGCGCATCTCCACGTGGTTGAACGGGCTCCAGAAACGGTAGGCCCACGGGTTGTCGTAGCCCTCTTCAGCCTCGCCCTCGTACCCGTCTTCGCCGCCTTCGTTGTCGTAGCCGACGTCGCGCTGCTCTTCGTCAGGTGAGCGACCCAGCTTCGCCGTCGTCGACAGCGACGTGTCGACCGGCTCGAGCCCCGCCGGCAGCGGCACTTCAAAGGCCGCCCAGTGACGCTCTTGATTCGAGGCCACGCGCACGCGAATGCGCACGAGATCGCCGGCGAAGAACTTCGTCGACTGACCACCACCGACGTACGGCTCGAACCAACGCTGCACGAAGAGCCCGTTGTCGAGCGACTGCGTAGGCATGGCCTTCGTCGCGTACTTGAGCAGCGCCGAATAATAGAGAACGCCGGTGCCCTCTTTCTTGAACGTGAGCTTCTGCTCTGCGCCCTGCGCCTTGCTCAGCAGCTCCTTCATGGGAATGGCCTTCACCTGCGTCTTCATCGAGCGGCCCTTGAAGGCCTGGCTCATCAACTCACCCGTGCCCATGAGCAGCGACGCCGTGTAGTCGGGCGTGTCTTTCTCTTTCGTGCGCAGCACCTGCGTGAGCCCGATGAGCGACCACGCCGCTTCTTGCGTGGTGCGCCACTCGCCGTCACCCTGACGAACCCCGGTGAGGTACTTCGCCATTTTTCCGACGTACGGGTGATCTGGCGAGATGTCGGTGAGCGCCTGCAACACCGCGCCCGTGGTGCGCGTGTCCGACTGGAACAAGGTCGCGTACGTCGACGAGTTCGTCTCGGCGAACGTGAGGCCCTTCGGCGTCTCCTTCGCGTTGTTGAGGATCTCCTGCAGCAGCGTGTTGGCCTGCTTGCGGTCGCCACCACCGACGAACATCGCGTTGGCGAGCAGCGCCTTGCTGAACAACGAGAGCGAGGCGCGGCGCGCGTACAGCTCGGCGTACGACGACGGCTTCGGCTTCTTCATGCGCGCCAGCACGTAGCTGGCGAACACGCGCGTCTCGTCGCCGCAATAGAGCTGCGACCAGCAACCGCCGCAGTTTCCACCGACCACGTCGCCCAGGTAGTTCGCCGCGCGGTTCAAGCGATCTGCCGGCACCGTGAAGCCGACGTCTTTCGCGCGAGAGAGCGCCATCGTCGCGTAGGCCGAGGTCCACGGGTCGGCGCACATCGACGACGACCAGTAGCGGAAGCTGCCGTTGCCGTCTTGCAGAGCGAGAATGCTCTTCACCGTCGCGTCGATGACGGCGTCGGGGTCTTTCTTGTCAGACACGTCGAGCGTGCCGAACAAGTAGGTGTTGATGAGCGCGTTCACTTCGTCGTTGGCCGCCGCCTTCTTCGCGTCGCGACCCGGCCACGGCACACCGAACTGACCTGCGATCTCGCGCAGCGCGATGAACGGCACGAGGCGCGAGCTCTGCTGCTCGAGGCAACCGTACGGGTACTCGATGAGCTGCTGGAAGCCGCGGTCGAAGCCCCCGAGCGACGTCGACGCCATCGACACCGTCAAGCCGCCTTGATCCTCCCAGACGTCTTTCGGAGGCACGATGCCTTCGACGCGTTGATCAGTCGTGTCGCCGTACGTCGCGACCGCGTCGAGCTCCATCGGCAGCTCGATGGGAATCTTCTGCTCCACGCCGTCACTCGCGCCGCCACCCTTCACCATGAAGCGGAACTTCGTCACGCCCGGGCGAACGCCCTTGAACGCAAAGCGCACCTCCTTCGGCGCGCCTTCGTTGATGACGACCTTCTGCTCGGCCGCGCCGGTGAGCTCAGCACCACCTTCGACGCTCGCCGTCACCGACACCTCGCCCGCAGAACCGCCCTGTGCGTGCACCACGACGCCGGCCTCGAAGGTGTCACCGACGCGCGCGAACCGCGGCAGTGCGGGCAGCGCCATCACCGGCTTGTTCACCTGAATGCTGGTGTCACCGCTGCCGAAGCGATCAGCCTGCGTCACCACCACCGCCATCAAACGGAAGGTGGTCAGGTTGTCGGGCAACGTGAACGAGGTGCTCGCCACGCCGTCTTTCAGCTCGAGCGTCGGCGCGAACAGCACCGTGGTCTTGAAGTCGCTGCGGAAGCCGCCACCTGAACCATCACCACCGCCGCCGCCCTGCTCTTCGCCCTTCTCGCCGTACGCGCGCTTGCGCACGAGGTGCAGCAGCGGCTCGCCCATGCGCACCGACAACCCGCGCTCGGGGAAGATCGACGCGATGGGGTCTGGCGTCTCGTACGTGGTCAAACGCAGCACCGCTTCGTCGACGACGAACAACGTCACTTCGCCATTGGCCGGCGCGCCTTTGCTGTCCTTCACGTCGAGCGTCACGTTGACCTTCTCGCGCGGCTGGTAGTCCTTCTTGTCGGCCTTCACCGTGACCGCGAGGCGCTTGCTCTTGCGCTCGACGTTCAGCTTCACGAGGCCGACGCGCGCGTTGGGGCGACCCGGGTCGTCACCAGTCTCGATGCCGCCGTCTTTCACGCGCGGGCGCATCAACAACACGCCGGCAAACACGTTGGGCACCATGTCTTCGGTGACGGGCACGTCGATGACGACGACCGAGCCCTTCAGGTCGATGAGCTTGCGAGACAGCACGCCTTCTCGCTCAATGGTGAACATCGCCTTCGCCTCGGGGTACGGCGACTTGATGAGCACCTTGGCGATGTCACCGACGTCGTAGCTCGTCTTGTCGGTGACGAGCTCGAGGCGGTCGGTGTCGTTGCGCTGCCAGGCGACCCAGTCAGCACCCGTCGCGTACACGCCCATCGACGAACTGTGCTGGCGGCCCTTCTCGTCCTTCACCACGCCGCGCACGATGAAGAAGCCCGCAGTCTCAGGCTTGAACTTGCAGGGCACGACGTCGTTGGTCGACGTGAGCTCGCACTTCGCGATCTCTTTCTCGACCGGCTCGGAGATGGTCGTGAACGAACCCGATGCGTCTTTCTGCTTCACCGACTTCCACGTGCGGCTGGTGACGGTGACGGTGAAGGGCTTGCCCGGCGCGCGCTTCTGCGCGGTGTCGAGCACCAGCGCCTCCATGCCGTACTCCGTGCCGACCTGGAGGAAGTACGCCGGCGAGCGCAGGCCCACGTAGTAGCTCGCGGGGTGCACCAACACCGAGGTGCGGCCCGCGACCGACTGGCGGTTCACGTCGGTCACTTCGGCTTCGAAGGTGTAGCTGTAGGGCTTCTCGCCCGGCGCTTCGGTCACGCCGGCCTTCACCGCCAGCGCGCCCTTGTTATCGGCCTTCCCTTCACCCGAAGCAAAGAAGCCGCTGGAGTCTTGCGGCTGGTTGTCGTCCCACCACCAGGTCTCCTGCGAGAACGTGAAGCCCTGCGCGGTCTCCGATGAGAACGAGGTCTGCGAGCGCTGCGACGACCACTTCACCTGCACGTCGTTCATCGCGCCGCCAAAGAGGTAGCGCGCGAAGACGGTCGCCTCGAGCGCGTCGCCGGCAATCAGGCTCTTCTGCTTCGACTCCACGTCGACGCGGAACTGCGGCGCGCGGTACTCCTCGACGCGAAAGGAAGTCGACGTGCTGACTTCGCCGCCGCCGATTTTTCCGGTGGCGGTGACCGAAAAGTAGCCCGTGGGCGCTTCTTTGCCGACCGTCGCCTTCATCGAGAACGTGCCGTACTTCGTGACCTTCACCGTCTCGGTCTTCACCGTCTCGCCGCGCGAGTCGCTCACGGTGACCGTCAACGCGCTGCCTTCATTCGGCGCGCGGAGCTCGCCCAGCACGCGGTAGCGCACCACGCCCTTCACGTACACCTCGTCGCCCGGCTTGTAGATGCCGCGATCGGTGAACACGAACGACGTCGACTGCGGGCGCTCGCCCTCCCAGGCTTGCGTGAGCCCGAACTCGTACGGCTCCACGCCGCTCGACCAGGTGTTCGCGGTCGCCGACACGTCTCCGTCTTTCTGCGCGACGACGAGCGCGAACGGGTACTCCCACTCGTACTTCGGGGCTTTCAACTTGAGCGCCACCGCCCCGGGGATGTCGGCGAACCCGTCAGCGTTGGTCTTGCCGCTCCACGTCTGAGCACCGGCGGCGTCGAACACGCTCACGTCGGCGTCGGCGACGGGCTTGCCGTCAGACAAGCGCGTCACCCACGCGAGCGACGACTTCGGGCCCACCTTGATGTGCGCCGCGAGGTCGCTGACTTGAACGACCTGCTGGTACCCGCGCTGCGGTTTGTATTCGAGCTGATCAGAGTTCACTTGAACGAGCGCGACGCCGGTCTTCGTGCCCACGCCGAAGATCTTCTCGAGCTTCAGCGGGTGCACGCGCGCCACGTTGCGCGGGTATTTGATCGCCTCGACCTCGGTGAAGTCGGCGGCACGGCCGAGCGCGCTCACGTCGTCATCGTTGCCGCCGAGCACCTTCGCGAGCTCCGGCACGGTGAGCTTCCACATCGACACGCTCAGCGTGCTCAAGTTCGAGACCTCGACCGGCACGACAGGCGCCGCGTCAGACTTCTCGACGAGCCCCAGCGAGCCGCCGGTGATCAACGACGCTGCGAGGTCTGCGGTGCGCTGCGTGAGCTTGAGTCCCTCGGCCGCCGACTGCTTGAAGACGTCGCCCGCGCCGGCGGCGATCTCGATTTTGTACTGCACGCCCGGCTTCCAACGCCCCGGTACGCGCGCGGTGGGGCGGCGGTTCGCCATTTCCCACTCGGAGGTCGGCGCGTCGGCGCTCGCGTTGTCCCAGTCGAGCTCGACCTCCGGGCTGACCTTGAGGCGCGTCTTGAGCGTCTCCAGCTCGAGCTCATTGGTGCTGTAGATGACGAGCGGGCCGTACGGGCAACGCCAGTCGCCTTCGCAGAAGCGGCCGCTCTCGAGCTTCATCGGGCCGTACGTGCGGAACGTGAGGTGCTCACCCGAGCTCATGGGCAGCGAGCCTTCTTTGCCGTGCAGCGACGCGTCGATGTCGACGGTCAGCTCCGTGTCGAGCGGGAGCTCTCCCTGAGGGTCGAGCAGGTAGCGCGTCTGACGGTTGCGGTAGCCGCGCTCGTCGTCGCTCATGGGCTCGAAGGAGCGCCCGTTCTTCTTCGCTTCTTCAAGCTGCGCTCGGCGCTCGTCTTGAATCGAGGTCTCCTTGAGCACCTTGACCGGGATCACCTTGCCGCCGGCCGACAGCTTCACGGCCTTCTCGAGGTCAGCCGTCGCCACGGGCTGGTTGAAGAGCAGCGTGAGGTTCGCCTCGGGCGTCAGCCAACGGTGGCCGCGCGCAGGCGAAACGTCTTGCAGCGTGAGCCGCGGCGTCGTGAACGAGAACGTGTAGTCGGCCTGCAGCTTCGCGCCGTCGAGCGCGGCGAGGTCTTTGAAGACGGTGACGGTGAAGGTGCTCGAGTACGGCACGAGCCCTTTGGGCACGAACTCCGCGGTCGACGAGCCGAGCCAGCGCCACTCACCTTCGAGGCTCGGTTCGATCTTCGCGAAGGGCTTCTTCGCGTCGGCGCTGCGTTGATCTTCCACCATCTCCAGCGACTTCACCGGCCGCGAGAAGGTGACTGAAGGCCGCACTTCACCTTCTTGCTCGCCCTGCGGGCGCGCGCTGACGACGGCGAGGTCTTGCCCTGCCCCCGGCAACGACTCCGGGTCGACGTCGAGCGACGGCGCCGTCGGCAACGGGGTGAGCACCCGCGCCGGATCATCGGTCGTCGCCTGCATCGGATCAGTGGGCGTCTTGCCCTTGTCGCAGGTGCAACCAACAGCAAAAGCGAGCGTCAGCGGGAGCAGTCGTCGGAGCATGGGTTTCCCCCTCGAAGTCGGGAAATGAGCGCGGTCTTTGTAGCTGATCAGCGTCATACGAGCGCTGGTTTCAGTGGCGCTGCGCCACTGTGCGGAGAAAGTGTGACGCCTCGCCTCACGTGTGGCGTTCCTGTGGGCCGCTGACCGCGCTTTTCCCTCGGAATGAGGCTCGGCACGCGCACTGCACTGGGCTCCTTCAGCAGCAAAACACCCCACACCAAGGAGCTTTCCCATGGCGACGGCAACGGCGAACGGTTTCCAGAACTCGGTGAAGAAGACGGCAGACGCGGTGATGAACGGCGACCTCCAGGCGGCCACGCACAACGCGCAGCTGGCGGCGAAGAAGGCCGGCGTCGCGGCGAGCCATGCCGCCGACGAACTCGCGGCGACGGCGCAGAAGCACCCGGTCGCCACCGGCGCGCTGTTGGTCGGCGCGGGCGCGCTCCTCGGTGCGTTTCTGCACAGCGTGCTCCGCCCCTCGCCGTCAGCGGGTCAGGTGATTCTTCGTGCGCTGAAGGACGGCAGCACGGCCGCCACCGAGAGCCTGTCGTCGGGGCTCTCGATGGCCCGCCGCGCGATGCGTTGACCAACCTGAAGCACCCTCAACTCTTCACAGGAGAACGTCATGCTCTACTGGGCCGCAGTCTTCTTCATCATCGCGTTGGCAGCTGGTGTCTTCGGGTTTGGTGGCATCGCCGCGAGCGCAGCGGGCGTCGCCAAGATCCTCTTCGTCGTGTTCCTGGTGCTGGCGGTCATCTCGCTCATCACCGGCCGCAGGAAGCTGACGTAGTGCTGATGCCGCGCCTCTTACACAGCTAAGAGGCGCGGCATGAGTCGTCGTGAAGTGCACTGCACCGAGGCCGTGGCGTGGCTGCGCCAGCAGCAGTTCGGCCCTGAAGTCGCGGTGGTGACGTCGATGCCTGACTCGTCGGAGATCCCGGCGCTCGGCTTCGATGGTTGGCGGAAATGGTTCTCCGATGCCTCGGAGTTGATCTGCCGCCAGTTGAGCGACGAAGGCGTCGCGATTTTCTACCAGACCGACGTGAAGCTCGACGGCCGCTGGGTCGACAAGAGCTTCCTCGTCTCGCTCGGCGCCGACCGCGCTGGGAGCTCATGTCTCTGGCACAAGGTCGTCTGCCGCGCGCCTGCGGGCATGACCACGTTCGGTCGGCCTGCGTACGCGCATCTGCTGTGCTTCTCGCGGAACAAGCGCCTCGAAAAAGGTCAGGCCTTCGCAGACGTATTGCCGCGCCTGGGAGAAATGACGTGGGCGCGCGCCATGGGTCTCGAAGCCTGTGACGCCATCGCCGAGTTCCTCGTGAAGTTCACGAAGACGAAGACGGTGGTCGACCCGTTCTGCGGCGTGGGCACGATGCTGGCGGTCGCCAATCGTCACGGCCTCGATGCCGTCGGCGTCGAGCTGTCTGCCAAGCGCGCCGAGAAAGCGCGAACACTCGAGTTGAGACCATGAAAACCGGAAGCTGCTTCTGTGGAGCGGTGAACTTCGAGCTGCGCGGCGCGACGACGCAGGTGACGTACTGCCACTGCTCGAAGTGCCGAAAGTGGCACGGGCATGTCGGGGCGTTCGCGGCGGTCGATCGCGGCGACTTCGTGTTGACCGAGCAGCGCGGACTCAAGTGGCACGCCGTCACACAAGCCGTGCGACGTGGCTTCTGCGGTGAATGCGGCTCGACGCTGTTCTTCGACGACATGCGAGACGCGAAGCTCTCCTTCACCGCGGGCTCCGTCGACGCACCGACCGGGCTCACGTCGAAGGCGCACATCTTCGTGGGCAGCAAGGGCGACTCCTACGAGCTCTCCGACGACGGCCTGCTCCGCTTCGAAGGCGCGCCGTAGCGCATCGGGCGTTCGCCTGATTCACGCGACGGCCCGCCCCACGCATCCTCACCTCTGCGATGCGACGAATGACCCTCTTTCTCGGCGGCGCGGCGTTGCTCCTCACGGGCGCGGTGACGTCGGCGCTCACGGCGGCTCCGCTCGAGCGCGGCTGGTACCTCGTCGCCGATGGCGCGGTGTACTTGAGCGACGGCGCGCGCGGCCTGTGCAGCTACCCGAGCTGGGAGCGCTTCGTCGCTGCAGGCGGCAAGCACGGCGCGTGGCAGGAGCTCTCGCGGTTTCCACTGCGGCACCGCGACATGGGCCCGTGCCCCGTGCGTGAAGGGCGTCTCGACTGGCTCCCGGCTGGGTCGCTTGGCAACGCCTTCCCCCTGAGCGCGCTGTGGAGCGATGGGCGTGGCCACGTGTGCAGGACCCGCGAGGTGTGGGTCGCCGCGTCGGCGCTCCCTGAAGGCACCGTGCAGATCGGCGACTGCCCGAAGTCGACGCCGCCGCCCGCGCGCGTCTGGGGAGCAGCGCAGTCGTTCTGAGCGTGGGCTTACGCCCCGGGCTTCAGGCGATCTTCGGCCTCGAGCTTTCGCGCGCGCAGCTTCTCGTACGCGCCGGGGAGAAAGGGGTCCTGGCCCGTCGTCAGCAGCTTCCACATTCCGTCTTCATGAACGCCGTCGTCGAGCGCTTCGGAGATCAAGAAGTCGGCGGCGGTGTCGTCGCCCGTGAGGAGCGCGGCAAGCCTCAGCCTTCGCCCGCGAACACCACGGCATCGAGCTCGGCGGCGTTCACGCCGGTGTTTCCGTCGAGCACCACCACGCGGGCCTTCAGCTTCGCCGTGTGAACTCGGCCGACTCGTCGCCGAACACCACGAAGAGACTCATGTCGTACGGCGCGGTCGAGAGATCGATGTCGCCGCTCACGTCGAGGTCGCCGTCGACGACGAGCACCCACGGAGACAGCGGCTTGAGCGCCACCGGCCCCGTCGCGAGGTGCAGCTCGGTCGGCGTCTCTCTTCGTTCAGCGCGTTCTTGAATGTGACCGAGCTGCTGCGTGAACCAGCCGAGGGTCTCTGCTTCGAAGCGCTTCTTGAGCTCGTCGAGCGACACCACGGTCGTCTGCATGGGCGACTGAATGACTGCTCGAAGACGTCGCTACGGCATCAACGACGGCGCGATGACGTCGAACTGCCGCGGGCCCATGGTCGCGTACGAGGCGTACGACGTGTAGCCGTAGAGCTCGATGCCGACAGGCTGGTTCGCCGGCGTCGTCGTCACGCGGTGCTGGCCGGCGCCGATGGCGACGTTCGCGAACGCAAAGGCCGCGCCGCTCACCGAGAGGCCCGTCACCGCGACGCCGTCGATCTGCACCGCCGTGGTGGTCGTCGTGTCCCACGAGACCTGCACCCACGAGTCGCGCATGCCGCTGATGGTCGAGAACTCCGCGTTGCGCGCCCACTGCTCGACGGGCGTCACGAGCGACATCGACGGGTCGCCCGTCACCGCCGTCGTGCCGCTCGCGCTCTGGCTTGGGTAGAACCGCATCACCTGCACCGGCTGCGTGGTGTCGAGCACCGTCGCGCCGACGGTCGAGAACTCCATCGACTTGCCCGCCATCAACACGCAGTCGTTGGTCGCCAACGCGCCCGACGCACAGCGGCTGGGGCCGATGACGCTCGCCACCAGCGGCGCCGTGCTGAAGGTGAGCAACGTGCCGGTCGGGCACTGGCTCGCCGGGCACACGGCGGTGATCTTGTAGAAGAGCGGCGCGGGCGGCAGCTGCGTGTTGCTCTGGCTGCGCACGCCGGCGCTCGCCGCGAGCACATGGCGGCGGCCGAGCGTGTTGACCGGCGCGAGCTGCTCCTCGAGGTGATCGCACGCGACGGTGTCGAACGGCTTCACGACACACGGAGTGCCAACGAAGACGGCCACCGGCGCGCTGGAGGTCACCACCGTGCCCGAGAGGTCCGCGTTGACGCGACAGACCTGAGAGCAATTGCCGCTCAGAGAACAACCCAGCGAGTTGTCGTACTGGCTTGGCGCACACTGGAGATACGGCGGCAGCACGTGCGCCGTCGAGAGCTGCAGCACGTCGAACTCGCTCAGCGTGAAGGTCTGTGTCTGGCCCGCTGCAATGGCGGGGATGCCGGTACCCGCGCGCAGGGCCGCCGAAGCGCGCACGGTGACCTGCGTGTTGGGCGCCGTCGCGACGATGGCGAGTTGGAGGTTGGATTCAGACGTAGGAACACCGGCGTCACTGTTGGCGACGAAGGCGATGTTGTCGCTCGCCGTGACCACGTACGCCGTACCGAGCTGGTGTGCCGGCAGCAGCATCGTGCCGTCTTGCGTGTACATCAGCTCGCCGCAGAACCGACCGCCGTCTCCGCCGAGGCAGGTCTGATTCGTGTCGGCGCAGGTCCCGGTGCAGCTCACCGACGTCAGCTGCTCGGTGCGCAGCGGGTTGAACTGCTGAACGACTGCGGGCCGCGACGTCGTGATGCGGTAGCCGTATTGCGCCTGCCGCGTCACCCCTGCGACGAGAGAAGGCGTCCCCAGCGACTGCCAGGGAACGAAGATGTCGCGGCTCGCGCCGCCGTCGATGGTCTCGACCGCGACGGGGTCGCTCACGCCGTTGAGCACGCGCATGATCGTCACCGTCAGCGGCGCGCCCGGGCTCGCCGCGACGCGGTAGCCAAAGGCAGACGGTGACGCGCCCTGGCTGCCGTCGGTCACGTTGCCGCGGAAAATGGCGCTGACCGCGTTGTCCATCGTGAGGCCGTGAAAGCGACAGCCGTATGAGTCGGGCAACGTCGCCAGCGTCGAGCAGTCGTAGACCGGCAGGCCTGCGTCGATCGCGGTGCCTCCGCCCGTCGCGGTGCCGCCGCCCGTCGCAGTGCCGCCGCCCGTCGCAGTGCCGCCGCCCGTCGCAGTGCCGCCGCCGGTTGCAGTACCACCGCCCGTCGCATCGCCGCCGCCCGTCGCAGTGCCGCCGCCGGTTGCAGTGCCGCCGCCAGTTGCAGTGCCACCACCGGTCGCGTCGCCACCGCCGGTCGCATCGCCACCACCGGTTGCGCTACCACCGCCAGTTGCCATACCGCCGCCCGTCGCGTCGCCACCACCAGTCGCCGCGCCGCCGCCGGTTGCCGTACCGCCGCCCGTCGCTGTGCCGCCGCCGACGATCTGACCGATGCAGCGCCCGGCTGAGCACGCCGAGCCCAACGGACACTCGACACACGTCAGCCCAGCGATACCGCACGCATTCGAAGCGGCGCCCAACTCACAGACGCCGGTGGCCGTGCAGCAGCCAGCGCAAGAGGCGGCGTCACACCGCAGGGGGACTGGGGTCGAACACCCCGCCAACAGCAAGAACGCCGAGACGACGAACAAACGGAAGGCAGTCATTCGCGACCACCTAGCACGTGAAATGGCGCTCGCGGCCTCAGCACAAGGCGCCCCATCAAGACCCCTCTTAGATTGAGGCTCTCGTCAGCGCGAAAATGGGCCTTCAGCGCCTCTTTCGAACGAATCAATGAAGAGGGGTCTTACCTTGGGCGCGCGACGGAGCGCCGCGAAGGCCTTTTCGAGCCATTTCAGCGAAACAAATGAAGAGGGGTCTTGAAGCCGAAGCCGCGCTGACGCCCCAAGAGGCCTGTCGCGCGATTTTCAGGCTCCAAAAGTAAGACAACCGAACACAGCGACGGCGACAGGCGCGCTGTCGTCAGCATTTCGACGCGCCAGCGTCTTGAATTCCATGACTCCGCACCGACGAGATTGCATGACCGCCGCGGCGCGTGACCTCGCCGCTGCGTGACTCCAACGAACAGCGCGTCGCTCAAGGGTGAGGGCGCTCGTCTGATAAACGAGAGATGGTGGTTCAACTCCACCCGCGCTGACTTGCTCCGTGACGCTGCTGGCGTGGCGGGCGGTCTGTCCAACCGCTGAGCAGGGTTCAATTCCCTGACGGGGCGCTCCACCGACACCACCATCTGGGCTGACCGCTGGGAGCGGCGCTGGAGTTTGCACCTCTGGTTGCGCGGGTTCGATTCCCGCTCGGTCTATTCATGCTTCGGCCGGGGGACCGGACGCGCGGGTGCGAACCGTGCGGAAGAAAGTTCAACTCTTCCCCGGAGCGCACCTGCCTGAAAGCGCGCTTGACCTGAACGCCCGTTCCCGACAAGTCGCGGCCATGGCTGAGCCGGAATTTCTGACCATCCGCGGTGCGCGCGAACACAACCTCAAGGGCGTCACGCTCGAGATCCCCAAGAAGAAGCTGGTGGTCTTCACCGGCGTCTCCGGCTCGGGGAAGAGCTCGCTCGCGTTCGACACGCTCTACGCCGAAGGCCAGCGCCGCTACGTCGAGTCGCTCTCGGCCTACGCGCGCCAGTTCCTCGGGCAAATGGAGAAGCCCAGGTACGACACCATTCGCGGGCTCTCGCCGACGATTTCCATCGAGCAGAAGGCGGCGTCGAACAACCCGCGCTCGACGGTCGGCACGGTGACGGAGGTGCACGACTACCTCCGCGTTCTGTATTCGAACATCGGCGTGCAGCACTGCCACAACTGCGGCCGCAAGGTCGGCAAGCAGTCGGCGCAGCAGATCGTCGACGAGATCATGAAGATGCCGGCGGGCAGCAAGCTGCAACTGCTCGCGCCCATCGTGGTCAGCCGCAAGGGCGAGCACAAAGACGTGTTGGTCGACGCCCAGAAGCGCGGCTTCAGCCGGGCGCGCGTCGACGGCAAGGTGCGCGCGCTCGAAGAGAAGTTCGAGCTCGAGAAGAAGACCAAGCACGACATCGAGATCGTCATCGACCGGCTGGTGCTCAAGCCCGACCTGCGGCCGCGCCTCACCGACTCCGTCGAGCAGGCGCTCAAAGAAGGCAAAGGCGTGCTCATCGTCACCGACGAGACCGCCGCCAAGGCCAGCGACCGCACGATGAGTGAGTTGAACGCGTGCCATCACTGCGGCCTCTCCTTCCCCGACCTCACGCCGGCGGCGTTCTCGTTCAACAACCCGCTGGGCATGTGCACCGAGTGCAGCGGGCTCGGCACCCGCGCGGAGATGGACCCAGACCTCATCGTGCCCGACAAGGCGCGCTCGATTCGTGACGGCGCCGTCGAGGTGTGGGCCTCAGGTGTGTCACGTGGCGAAGGGTGGACGGCAGACCTCGTCGACACGCTCTCGCGCGCGTTCGGCATCGACCTCGAGACGCCGTGGAAAGACCTGCCGAAGAAGCAGACCGACATCGTGCTCTTCGGGAACTCCGGCAAAGAGCTGACGATGAAGTGGGGAGACGCCCGCTGGAAGATGGAGTGGGAGGGCCTCGTCAACAAGCTGTGGCGCAGCTTCAACTCGACGACCTCGGAGTCGATGAAGCAGTACTACATGAAGTTCCTCAGCGATAAGCCCTGCCCCACGTGCCAAGGCGAGCGCCTCAAGCCCGAGTCACGCGCGGTGAAGGTGCACGGGCAGAGCATCGTCGACCTCTCGCGCATGACCATTCGGCAGGCGCTCGAGTTCGTGGGCGACCTGCCGCTGTCGAAGAACGAGCAGACCATCGCCGCGGAGCTGCTCAAGGAGATCCGCTCGCGCCTCGCGTTCCTCGCAGACGTGGGGTTGACGTACCTGTCGTTGGACCGCGCGGCGTCGACGTTGAGCGGCGGTGAGAGTCAGCGCATTCGCCTCGCCTCGCAGATGGGCAGCGAGCTGACCGGCGTCATCTACATTCTCGACGAGCCGTCTATTGGCCTTCACCAGCGCGACAACGGCCGGTTGATCGCCACGCTCAAGAAGCTGCGCGACCTCGGCAACTCAGTGCTGGTGGTCGAGCACGACGAAGAGACGATGGAGGAGTCGGACTGGCTCGTCGACTTCGGGCCCGGCGCTGGTGAGCTCGGCGGTGAGGTGATTGCCGAGGGCACGCCCAAAGAGGTGATGGCCAACGAGAAGAGCATCACCGGTGGCTACCTGTCGGGGCGCATCGAAATCGAAGTGCCGCAGACGCGCCGCAAACCCGGCAAGCAGAAGGTCGTCATCAAGGGCGCGAAAGAGAACAACCTGAAGGACCTGACGGTTGAAATTCCGCTCGGGTGCTTCGTGTCGGTGACCGGCGTGTCGGGCGCCGGCAAGTCGACGCTCATCAACGAAATTTTGTACCCGGCGCTCGCGCGCCACATCTACGAGACGCGCGACATCCCCGGGAAGCACGCGGGCATCACCGGCCTCGAGTTTCTCGACAAGGTCATCGACATCGACCAACGGCCCATTGGTCGCACGCCGCGCTCGAACCCGTCGACGTATACGAAGGTCTTCGATTCGATTCGTGAGGTGCTCTCGCAGACGCCCGAAGCGCGCGCGTATGGGTACACGCCGGGGCGCTTCTCGTTCAACGTGAAGGGCGGGCGTTGCGAAGCGTGTGAAGGCGACGGCGTGAAGAAGGTCGAGATGCACTTCCTCGCCGACGTGTACGTGCCGTGCGAGGTGTGCGGCGGCAAGCGCTTCAACGAGGCGACGCTGCGCGTTCGCTACAAAGGCAAGAATGTCGCGGAGATCCTCGACTCGTCGGTGCGCGAGGCGATGGGGCTCTTCGAGCTGCACCGCGACATCAAGCGCCACCTGCAGACGTTGGAAGACGTGGGCTTGTCGTACATCAAGCTGGGGCAGCCCTCGACGACGCTGTCGGGTGGTGAAGCGCAGCGCATCAAGCTGTCGCGCGAGCTGGCCAAGGTGTCGACGGGGCGCACGCTCTACATCCTCGATGAGCCGACCACGGGCCTGCACTTCGAAGACATTCGCAAGCTGCTGATCGTGTTGAACCGGTTGGTCGAAGCGGGGAATTCGGTGCTGGTGATTGAGCACAACCTCGACGTCATCAAGTCGTCTGACTGGGTCATCGACCTCGGGCCTGAAGGCGGTTCGGGTGGCGGTCAATTGCTCGCCGAAGGCACGCCGGAAGACGTGGCCGAGGTGAAGGGCAGCTTCACCGGCAAGTACTTGAAGCACGTGCTCAACAAGGCGAGGAAGCAGCGCGTCGGTCAGCGCGTCGCGGGGTGAGTGACGACGCGGGAGTCATGGAGACGGCAGGTTGAACCGAACGATTGTCTTGTGGCTGTCGCTGGTGGTCGGGTTCGCCGTCATCTACCAGGTGAGTACCAACGACGCTGAGTCGACGCCTTTCTGGCCCGTGCTGGTGCTGGCGGTCGTCGCGGTCGCGGTCGTCTATGCGCGCCGCCGGAAGCCGACAGCAGCGAACAACGGCTTCGTGGCCGCCTCGCGCGCGTTCCAACAAGGCCGCGCGCTCGAGGCGCTGTCTCTCTACGAGGCACTTCGAACGACGAACTCGCCTTACGCGGAGTACGGCGTCGCGCTCGCGCAGGTGCGGCTGTGGCGGCTCGATGAGGCGGCCAACTCGCTGGCCCGCGCGGCGAATGCGGCCGGCGGGGCAGCGCTCGAGACGGAGCTCGCGCCGTTCGCGATGCTGGTGACCGCGCTGATCCGTCGATCGAAATCAACGGCATCGGAGGCCCAGAGCAATTCGCACAGGCGCTGGGCGCCCGCGGCCTCGAAGTGCGCGTCGAAGACACCTGAACGAAGTCGCGTCAGACTCTCGCGCCATGCGCGTCTTTCTGCTCGTCGCCGTCGTGCTCGTCGTTGGTTGCTCCGGCCAGGCGTCGGAAGTGCCTGATGCGAGCGCTGACGCCGGCTCTTTCTTTGATGCAGGCGGTTTCGACGCGGGCGCCACCGACGCGGCAGTTCCCGACGCCGGAGCTGCAGACGCTGGCGTTCTCGACGCCGGGGTTCCCGACGCCGGCCTCGTCACCGCGACGTTCACGCCGAGCGCTGCGATCATTCCGAACCCCGAGCGCGGTTGGTACGTCTGGGCGAGCTCCGACTTCGGCACGTCCATCGACACCGGCGAAATCGACGACGCCTTCGCCGACGGAGTTCGCCTCGCCTACGCGCCGACCGACCTCGGCCCGTATCGAACCGTCGCCCTGCCCTCCGCGTTTCTCACGCAGCTCGGCGCGCGACTGCAGGCGCTGCGGAGCCGCGGCATGAAGGCGGTGCTGCGGTTCTCATACGACTACTCCGCAGGCGGCAACGACGCGCCGGCCACGCAGATCGCCGCGCACCTCGCGCAGCTCGCGCCGGTGTTGACCGACAACGCCGACGCCATCGCGCACTTTCAGGCCGGCTTCATCGGCGCGTGGGGCGAGTGGCACAGCTCGAAGCACTCGAACTCGTACGGCTACATGACGAACGCCGGCGTGACGCAGGCGCAGGCCGACGCGAACCGCCTCATCGTGCGCGACGCCATCTTCGCTGCGGTGCCGGCCGACATGCAGGTGCAGTTCCGTTACCCGGGCGATCTCATCAAGTGGTACCCGAGCGCCACGCAGCAGACGCGCGCCGGGCTGCACAACGACTGCTGGCTCTCGGGCGTCAACGACACCGGCACCTACGCCAACGCAGCCGAGCGCACGTACATCGCGACGTTGTCGCAGAACGGTGTCTTCGGCGGAGAGACCTGCGACGCCGACACGCCGCTGCGCACGAGCTGCGACGACGTGCGTGCCGAAGGCGCGCGGTACCACCTCGCGTATTTGAACAGCGCGTACTTCGAAGACTTCTTCACCGCGTGGCGCAGCGGCGGTTGCTACGACGAAGTCACGCGGCAGATGGGCTACCGACTGCAGCTCGACTCTGTTTCACACCCGGCGCGGGCCCGTGAAAACACCACGGTGCGCGTCGAAGTGCAGCTGCGCAACGTCGGCTGGGCGAAGGTGTTCAGCGCGCGTGCGTTGGTGGTGAACCTGCAACGGAGGCAAGGCGCGGCGCGCATCGAAGGGCGCAGCACCGTGCTGCTCCCGACGCTCGCGGCACAGGCGACGACGTCGACGACGATCTCCATCGACGTGCAGGTTCCCGCAGGCGCGGTGCCAGGTGACTATGACGTGTCGTTCTCAGTGCCCGACGTGCAGCCGCGCAACGTCGGCGACGCGCGCTTCGCCGTGCGCTTCGCGAATGCCGACGCCGGCCCGCAGTCGTGGAATGCGACACGTGCGCAGTTCGACACCGGCACGAGCCTCGTCATCGAATAGGTCGAGAGTCGAACGCGCTTCTGCGCTTGGCTGCGCGGCATGAACAACGTGCCGACTGAAGCGCTGGTGCCGGTCATCGGAGTGTTGGTGGTGTTGGGCGGAGCCGGCTTCGCCTTCATCAACTACAAGATTGGCAAACGAAAGCTGGCGCAGATCGACCGCTGGGGTCGCGGCGCCTATGGCTTGTGGACTGGCTCCGAAGACTCCGCCACGTGGGACCGCGAGCGCGCGGTCAGCTCGCTGGAGAGCTGGTACGGCGTGACCAACAACGCCTCGTTCTGGGAGTTGATCAAGGACCTGCGTGAAGGCCAGACCGGCAACGTCGCGTGGGACACCGTGCGCGCGCTCGACCTGCTGCGCATCGGCATGGCGGCCGAGTACGTCGACGAAGACAAGTGGCGCGCGACGACGGTGGCCATCGCGGCGCAGCTGCAGAAAGAACACACCAGCTGGGACGCGCTCGCGAAGGGCTTCGAAGCGGGCATGAACGAGTGGCAGCACAGCCGAGGCATCACCGACGAGAACGAGCTGGGCCGCGTGCAGCGCAACTTGCCCGCGCTGCGTTCGCAGGTGTGGTCGTCGATTGACTACGACACGACGCTCGTCTTCGAGGACTGACGCCTACTTCCGGTAGTGGTCGACCACCGTGTAGCTGCGAGCGTAGAGGCCGAACGCCGCAGCCGCCACGAAGGCGAAGGCCGCGAAGAAATACATCTGCGTGGCGATGACGCCCCAGCCCTGCGCTTCGATGGCCTTCGTCACGCCTTCGCTCTTCACGCTGGCGTTGGCGAGCAGCACCCAGAGGTTGCCGATGGTCGTCGCCAGGCTCCAGAACGCCATCAGCACGCCCTTCAAGCGCGCAGGCGCCTGGCTGTACGCGAACTCGAGGCCCGTGGCCGACACCAGCACCTCACCGAGCGTCAGCAGCACGTACGGCGCCAGCTGCCACAGCACCGAGAGCTGCTGCCCGCGGTCCATCATCTGCTGCATGACGGCGACCACAACGAAGGACGACGCCGCGAACGCGAGCCCGACGCCCATGCGCCGCAGCGGCGTGGGGTTGATGCCCCACTTCCGCAGCAGTGGGTACAGCACGAGGTTGTTGAACGGGATCAGCAGCATCACCAACAACGGGTTGGCGGCCTGCATCTGCGAGGCGGTCTTGAACCACGCCCAACCCGGCAGCTGCATGGTGTTGCCCTGAAGCACCCACGTGGTGGCCTTCTGGTCGAACAGCGAAAAGAACGGCGTCACCAACGCGAAGAGCACCAGCACCCGCAGCACCGACTTCACGCCGTCGATGGCGTCGTCGGCGTGCTTGCCGCGCGCATGTTCGACGCGCAGGTACGCGCCGGGCCCGGCGAACGCGAGGAACACCACCAACGCGAGGCAGATGGTGGGCACCGCGTGCAGCACCGGCATCAACGCGAACGTCGCCAGCGCCAGCAACGTGCCCAGCGACACCAGCACCGAGCCGATGTTGGCCCCGCCGCTGCCGAAGAGCGCCGTACGGCACACCGACAAGAATGAGTCGGGGTCGCGGCCGGCCGGTGGCACGTTCACGTAGCGGTTGCGGCCTGCGTAGAAGACGACCGTGCTGACCGCCATGAGCACGGCGGGCACGGCGAACGCCATGCGCACGTAGCCCGACTTGAGCAGCGGAGGGATGAGCAGCGACGCGAAGAACGAGCCGAAGTTGATGATGAAATAGAACGCGTCGAAGACCACCTTCGCGAGGTGCTTGTTCGACTGGTCGAACTGATCTCCGACGAAGGACGACACGCACGGCTTGATGCCGCCGCTGCCGAGCGCGATGAGAAAAAGGCCTCCGTAGAAGCCGGCCTTGTTGTCGACGCTCAGCGCCAGCATCACCTGGCCGACGCAGTAGACGACCGACAGGTACAGAATGACGCGGTACTTGCCGAGCAGCCGGTCGGCCAGAAAGCCGCCCAGCAACGGGAAGAAGTACACGCCCATGGCGAAGGTGTGGAACACCTCCTTCGAGGCGGGCCCGCGTTCGGCTTCGACGAGCGACAGCAGCAGGTACCCCGACAGGAAGTCGGTGAGCACGTTGCGCATGCCATAGAAGCTGAAGCGCTCGCACGCCTCGTTGCCGATGATGAACGGAATCTGCCGAGGCATCTGGGCCTTCGGCTCGGCGAGCGTCTCACTCATCGCTGCTGCTCCTTGAAGTCAGGCAGCGCGAGCGGCTGCCTGCAGACCGTGACCCGAGAGCCACGTCGTCACACGTTCGAGCGTGCGCGCTTCACGCCACGAGTGCCACTGCTGCTGCCGTTCAGGCAACCACGAGAGCACCGTCTTGAAGCGCTTGTCGGGGCGCGGAGCCGACAGCGCGAGGTCCAACGACTCGGTGAGCTGCTGGTCGCCCACCGACTCGGCGAAGGCGCGCATGTCGTCGACCACGTGCTCCGGGTTCGACGGCGGCACGCGAACGAAGCGCGAGGTCTCACTTTCAATTTGCGCCACGGTGACACCGCGGTGCTGCGACGGCTCGTACTCGGCCGTCACCAGCAACACTTCCCCGGTGTCGACGTCGAGGTACCACGGCAGGTCCTGCGTCTCGGCTTCGAAGGCCAGGCGCAGCTCCGCGACGTCGACGGGAATGGCGCGGAGGTTGGTCACGCCGCGGCGGCTCCGTCGTCGGTGCGCACGAAGTCGCGCTCTTTGTAGCGGCTCGCGTACACGATGAAGATCAGCCCAGCGATCACCACCACGCCGATGAAGAAGTAGAAATAGTTCGGACCGACGAGCCAGTACGTCGACACTTCGGCCTTCGCAGCGTCGAACGTGCCCGAGGTGACCAACGGCTTGCGGTCGACCGCGTCGATCAAACGCAGGCGCGATTTCGCCGAGTCGATCTCACCGATGAGGAACGTGCCATTGAGCTTCACCGGCTTCCCGTCCTTGTCGTTGGGCAGGAACATGCCGTTCTCGCCGGTGACGTCGAGCTTCTGACCGAGCTCGAAATCCTTCACGTCGGGAAGGACGACCCAGGTCTCGGCGCCGGTCTCGATGTTCGAGGCCTGGAGCGGACGAACCATGGCGCTGTTCACCGCGGCGATGCCGAGGTTGCCGAGCGTGGTCGAGAACAGGAACAGACCCATGATGAAGCTCTTCATCGTGAGCGGCGCCTGCTTGTACGAGAACTCCAGCGCGGTGATGGACACCAGCACTTCGCCAGCGGTGAGGATCAAGTACGCGAAGATCTGCCACCAGGCCGAGACCGTCTCGCCGGCCATGATGCGCTTTTCGATCTGCGCGACGATGAGGAACGACGCGCCCATCACGAAGAGGCCCGCGCCGATCTTGCGGAGCGGCGTGACCTTCGTGAACTTCGCGACGAACGGGTACACGCCCCACGAGAACAGCGGCGCGAGCGCGAGAATGAACAGGCCGTTCACCACCTGCAGCTGCGCGGGCAACAGCACAAGTCCGAAGCCGAGGTTCTTGTCCATCAACGACGACTGCGCCTGGAGCGTCAGCGTGTTGCCGTTGCCCTGGTCCCACAGCATCCAGAACACGGCCACGAAGAAGTAGATGCCCAGCAGGCTGAAGATGACTTCACGGCCCTGCTTGCTGGTGACTTCTTCCAGCCACTTCTTTCCGGCCGGAGGAACGTGCGTGTACTTGTTGCGGCCGAGGAAGAAGACGACCGTCGCCGCGACCATCAGGATCGCCGGCAGACCGAACGCCCACTTCGGGCCCCAGTTCGGGTCCTTGAGCAGGATCGGGCAGAGGAAGATGGAGATTGACGAGCCGGCGTTGATGGCCAGGTAGAAGAGCGAGAACGCGCGCTCGATGAGGTGCGCGTTCTTCGCGTCGAACTGGTCACCCACGTTGGTCGAGACACACGGCTTGATGCCGCCGGTGCCCACCGCCACCAGGAAGAGCGAGAAGATCAGCATCATCTCGGTGCTGCCCAACAGCGCGAGCGACACACAGCCCACCGCGTACACGGTGCTGAAGACCATGATGGTCTTGAACTTCCCCCAGAAGACGTCGGAGATGATCGCGCCGAGCATCGGGAAGAAGTACGCGCCGGCTTTGAACAGCGACTGCCACGACGCAGCCTTGGCGTCGGTGAACTGCATGTTCGACACCATGAACACCGTCAGGATCGAGTTGATGCCGTAGAAGCAGAAGCGCTCGGCGAACTCGTTGCTGATGATGAACGGGATGCCCGCAGGCATCTTGTTGCTCGTGGCCACTTCAGGGGTCGTCGCAGGGGCTGTCATCGGGTCGGGCCCATAGCAGCCCAGCCCGCGCTCGGGTAGTCGCGCCGCCTACAACTCGTCACTTCGCGCGAGCATGCCGGCGTGGCCCAGCAGCGTGCGCTCGAGGCGCTCCATCTCCCGCGCGTCGGGCTTCGTCTGATGATCGTGCCCCAGCAGGTGCAACAGGCCGTGCGCGAGGTACAGCGCCAGCTCATTTTCGAGCGTGGAGTCGAAGTCTTTCGCGGCGCGCTTCGCCGTGTCGAGCGAGATGACGATGTCGCCCAGCGGCGTGGGCCCCGGCCCTGGAAATTCACCTGCGGGAAACGAGAGCACGTCGGTGGCCGCGTCGACGCCGAAGTACTCGCGCTTGAGCACCCGAATCTGCGCGTCGCGCACCAGCGACAGCGACAACTCCGAGGGCCCGAGCTTCAAGGTCTTCGCGAACGAGCGCGCGAGCTGCGTGAGCCGCTTCGCGTGCACCGAACGCGACGTGCACAAGACACGCAGACTCACTTCACGATCGCGAGGCTCTTCACCACTTCGCGCTCCGGAGGTTTGCCGCCGCCCACCGCGCCCGCCGGGTACTGCGGCCGCGCGTGGTACATGCCCTCCAACGTTCGCGTGAACGACTCGGCGATGAGGTGCAGGTCTTTCAACGTCAGGTCGCACTCGTCGAGCTGACCTTCCGAGAAGATGAGGTTGATCATCTTCTGCACCAGCGCACGCAGCTTGTCGGTCGACGGCTCGGGCATCGAGCGGCTCGCCGCTTCACACGCGTCGGCGATCATCACCAGGGCCGTCTCACGCGACTGCGGCTTGGGGCCCGGGTAGCGGAACATGCTCTCGTCGAGCGCCTTGCCGTCGTCGCGGCCTTCAAGCTCTTTCTGCGCCTTGTGGAAGAAGAAGCCCACGAGCCGCGTGCCGTGGTGCTCGGGGATCGCCGCGGCGACGCGGCTGGGCAGCTTGTACTCGCGCGCCATCTCGAGGCCTTCGGTGACGTGGCGCTTGATGATGACCGCGCTCATCGACGGCGCGAGCTTGTCGTGCGGATTTTCTGCCTTCTGGTTTTCACCGAAGAAGGCCGGGTTCCGACCCTTGCCGATGTCGTGGTAATACGCGCAGCTCCGCGCGAGCAGCGGGTTGGCGCCGATGGCCTCAGCCGCCGACTCGACCAGCGAGCCCATGACGATGCTGTGGTGGTAGGTGCCCGGCGCGTTGAGCACGAGCTCCTTGAGCGCGGGGTGGTTCAGGTTCGCCAGCTCGAGCAGCTTCACGTCTGACGCGTAGCCGAACACGCCTTCGGCCAACGGAGTCAGCGCCAGCACCAGCGACGGCAACACGAAGGCGGCAGCGACGAAGGCGAACGCGCCGGCGATCAACGACTCGACGCCCAGCCCCTTGGCTGCGGCCATCTGACTGAAGACGACGAGGCCGAAGCACAACGCGCCCGTCCACAGGCCTGCGCGGAAAATGCCGGCGCGATCTTTCGCGCGCGCGATGCGGTCGGCCGCCACCATCGACGAGACGAGCGAGAACAAGAAGAACGACAACGAGTTGCCAAGCAGAATGCCGGCCAACGCCGAGAAGATGATGGCGAAGAAGAGCGCGCTCGACTCGGACAACACGAAGCGCACCAGCATCGCGCCCGCCGCCACGGGGAAGACGACGTGCAGCGCTTCAATGGGAATCGCGGGGTAGCGATCGTGAACCGCGTCGGCCACCAGCACCCAGACATGCAACGCGCCGAGCAGCACCGCCGCCAGCAGGCCCATGAACGCCGCGTCGCGCCGCGTGGGCCGGAACTGCCGCAGCGACGCCGAAAAGAACAGCCACGCCGCGGCGATGAGCAACGCCACGATGCCCGCGCCGCCCAGCTGCAGCTGCAGCAGGTCGAGCTCACTGGTCTGCGCACGGAGGCTGCGCGTGACGAGCAGGTGCGACTCGGTGACCAGCTCGCCGTCACCGATGATGCGCTGGCCCTTCTTCACGGAGATGACGACTGGCTTGACCGAGTCCCACGCGGACTTCCGGCGCGCTTCGGTCTCGGCGATGTTCACCGTCAAGTTGGCCCGGAGCTGTCGCCGCGCGAAGCGCAGCACGGCGCGGCGCACCGGCGTCGGTGAGTCCTGGAGCAGGTTGCCGGGCACCGAGGCGAAGCGATCCAGCTCCGCGCCTGCTTCACGCAGGTCGAAGATGGCCGGTGGCGCGGTCGTCATCTCGTACTCAGTGGTACCGCCGACGACGCGCACGGTGATGCCGTTGGTGTCGATGCGCGAGAGCTCGTCACGCGAAGAGACGAGCTTGCCGCGGTAGGCCAGCTCGATGAGCGTCATCACGGCCTGCTCGAGCTCTGGCGCGAAGCGCCCCTGCGCGAGCACCTCGAAGTCTTCGTCGTCGGGCAGCACGGCGGTGTCTTCGAAGCTCTTGCGCCCTTCGCGGAGCACCGTCAGCAGCTCCTGCTCTTCTTTGCTGGGCGGCGTGCCGGCCTTGCGCTGTCCGTCGACCTTGCCGGCCCAGGGCGCCGCCAGCTCCTGCATGCCCAGGAACGCGTCACGCACGCCGCGCTTCACCTTCGATTCGACCTGCGAGTCGTAATCGAACACCGGCCGAACCCGGGCGCGGCCTTCGTCGCGGCGGCGCTGCGTCTGCGTGTCGTCGGGCACCTCGAAGTCACGGCTGGCCTTGAAGCCCGCGAGCGACGACGCTCGAAACGGGCGGCCCACGTCTTCTTGCGAGAACTCGGGAATGCGCTGCCCAGACAGGCCTGGCGTCAGCAGGAACGCGGCGGCGACCGACACGCCCACCAGCACGCCGCCCAGCGCCAACGAGCGCGGGAGCGCCAGTGCTTGCGCCCACGCCGGCCGCGGTGGGCTGTTGGGGACCTCAGCCATGAGGAGCGGCACCCTACGTCTGCGAACCCACCCGTACAAGGAGCGCAGATGCGCGAAATCACTAGTTGTTTGGCCGGGCGGTGCTGGTGAAGAGGAAGACCTTCTGGCCCGCTCTGGCGACGCCGAAGTGCTGCTTCATGGGGCGTTTTTCGTTGGCCACGAAGGCCTTGAGGCCCGGGTACAGCGTCATCAACGTGGTGATGATCTCGCCGAGATCAGAGCTTGGAGGAACGCCCAGCTCGATCTTCGCGCGGCCTTCGCAGGCGGCCTGCAGCGTGCGGGGAATGATGACCGTGATGTTCACGAAGGTGTGGCGAGCATGCCACGAGGCGTGACCTCAGAGGAGCACGCGGCGGTACACCAGCCGGCCACGCACTGCGTCAGCCAGGGCCAGCAGCGCGCCGTTCGGCTCGATGACGCGGTGCACGCCGGCGAGCGTCGGGGAGACCTCCACCACGCCGCCGTGCCGCACGCGGTTGGCCTCGAGCTCGGTGACCTGCACCATCGGCAGATCTCTGAGCGAGTCGTTGAGCCCCACCAGCGTCGAGGTCTTCGAGACCTCCGTGAGCGGAATCGACTGCGACAGCACGAAGGGCCCGCTCTGTGTGCGGCGCAGCGCGCAGAGGTGGGCGCCACAGCCGAGCGCTTCACCCAGGTCTGCGGCGAGCGTTCGAACGAAGAAGCCCTTGCTCGAGCGCACCGAGAGCTTGAACTCGTCGGCCGAGAAGTCGCGCAGTTGGAGGTCGAACACCGTCACTTCGCGCGGCTTGCGCTCGATTTCTTCACCCGCGCGCGCCAATGCATAGAGCCGCTTACCGCCGACCTTCACCGCCGAGTACATCGGAGGAACCTGCAGCAGGGGGCCCCGAAACTTCGCCAGCGCGCGCTCGAGCAGCTCCCGCGTCACGGGCGGCACGGGGCGCGTCTGCAGCACCTTGCCTTCGGCGTCGAGCGTGTCGGTCGTCGCGCCGAGCTTCACCGTGGCGTCGTAGGCCTTGGTGGCTTCGGTGATGAACTGGGCGATCTTCGTGCCGTCGCCGACGCAAATCGGCAGCACGCCGGTAGCCATGGGGTCCAACGTGCCGGTGTGGCCGACCTTCTTCACGCCGAGCGCGCGTCGCACCTCCCGCACCACGTCGAAGGACGTGATGCCTTTGGGCTTGTCGACGACGAGCACCCCGTTCATCGGCTACCAGCCCTCTTTGGCCTTCACCTGCTTGAGCAGGCGCTCGATCTTGTCACCTTCGTCGAGCGAGCCGTCGAACGTGAAGAAGACCTCCGGTGAAATGCGCAGCTTCACGCGCTTGGTCACTTCGCGGCGCACATAGCCCTTCGCCGCGTCGAGGCCCTGCTGCGTCTGGGCCTTCTGCTCTTCGGTGCCCATCATCGAATAGAAGACCTGCGCGACCGACAAGTCGGGCGAGACCTTCACCCCGGTGATGGTGATGAACCCCACGCGAGGGTCGTGAATGTCGCCGCGGGTCAACAGCTCGGCGACGGCCGCCTGAATTTCACCTGCAACACGATCGGGTCGAACGGAAGGCATCGGTCAGTCCTTTTCCCACTCTCGAGGATTCCGCAGGCTGCGCGCCACCGCCCGGGCATCTTCGATGTTGAGCTCTTTCTTCTTCGGGCCGGCTTTCGCGCGCGGCGCCGACGGCGAAGGAGGCGGCGTCTGCCGCGTATGTCTGTCTTCCCACGCACCCAGGCCCTCGGCCTCGGCCAGCGAGCGCTCGCCGCGTGGAATGGTGAGGTGCCCGAAGTCGTCGCCCACCGCAGGCACGCCGGTGAAGAGGTCGACGAAGGGCACCGTCTCGAGCTCCTTCGAGCTCACCGGCGCGATGTACATGTCGTCCATGAACTGAACGATCT
The DNA here is from genome assembly GCA_035910535.1 of Archangium sp. Classification (GTDB taxonomy): domain Bacteria; phylum Myxococcota; class Myxococcia; order Myxococcales; family Myxococcaceae; genus Archangium_A. Next base: position 34,318 of record JAMHXF010000116.1, read on the forward strand.
TCTCCATCATCTCGTTCACGTGCTTGCGCTCGTTGCCGACCACCGACAGCGCGACGACGGCGCGGGTCCACACGTCGTTGTCTTCGACCTCGGCGACGGCGACGTTGAACTTCGCCTTCACGCGATCGGTCACACGCCGGAGTACCTGGCGCTTGGCCTTGAGTGAACCGGCAGCGGGAATGTCGAGGGTGACGCGAGCGACGCAGACGAACATGGAGCACCTTGGGAAGGCGGCGACACCGACGTCACCGCCTTCGATGCACTGACGAAAAACTCAGGTCAGTTGAGCGACGGCCGCGTCTCCTCCACCTCATAGGCCTCGATGACATCGAGCGCCACGAGCTCCGAGAAGCCCTCGATGCCGATACCGCACTCGTAGCCCACGGTGACTTCCTTCACGTCGTCCTTGAAGCGCTTGAGCGAAGCCAACTTGCCCTGGAAGACCATCTTCGGCCCACGCATGACCTTGAGGATCGCGCCGCGACGAATGACGCCGTCGGTGACGGAGCAACCGGCGATGGTGCCCAGCTTCGGAACGTTGAAGAGGCTGCGCACTTCCGCCTTGCCGACCCGCTTTTCGGTACGAATCGGGTCCAGCAGGTCCTCCATCATCTTCGTTACGCCGTCGAGCAGCTCGTAGATGATGCCGAAGGTCTCCCACTTCACTTCCTTGTGCTTGGCGGCCGCTTCAGCGCCCGACTCAGGCTTGGAGTTGAAGCCGATGACGACGGCCGAGAAGGCCTCGCCCGTGCCGATGTCGGTCTCGGTCATCATGCCGACACCCTTCTGCACGATGGTGACCTTGACCTTCTTGGTCGAGAGCTTGTGAATCGCGTCGGCCACGGCTTCGAGCGAACCCGAGACGTCGGCCTTGAGCACGATCTTGAGCTCCTTCTGCTCGGCGACCTTCTGCTTGTTGAGCAGGTCGTCGAGGGACTCGCGGGCCGTCTTGCCGGCTTCGGCCTGGCGCGCCTTCAAGATGCGGTGATCGGCGACCTGCTTGGCGGCCTTTTCGTCGGCCACGGCGTTGACGACGTCGCCGGCGGTGGGCACACCCGACAGGCCGATGATCTCGGCCGAGTAGCCGGGCTTCACCTCGTCGATGAGCTCGCCACGGTCGTTGAGCATCATGCGCACGCGGCCGTAGTGAATGCCGGAGACCAGCGCGTCGCCCTTGCGCAGCGTGCCTTCCTGCACGAGCACGGTGGCGATGGGGCCGCGACCCTTCTCGAGGCGGGCCTCGAGGATGATGCCCGTCGACGGGCGATCAGGGTTGGCCTTGAGCTCGAGCACTTCAGACTGCAGCGCGATGTTCTCGAGCAGCAGGTCGAGGCCCTGGCGCGTCTTGGCAGAGACGGGAACCATGATGGTCTCGCCGCCCCAGTCTTCGGAGAGCAGCCCGATGTCGGCCAGCTCTTTCTTCACGCGGTCGGGGTTCGCGGCGGGCAAGTCCATCTTGTTGATGGCCACCACAATCGGAACTTCGGCCTTCTGCGCGTGCTGAATCGCTTCCTTCGTCTGCGGCATGACGCCGTCGTCGCCGGCAACCACGAGCACCACCACGTCGGTGATGTTGGCGCCGCGCGCGCGCATGGCCGAGAACGCCGCGTGACCGGGCGTGTCGAGGAAGGTGACGTCACCCTGGCTCGACTTCACGGTGTACGCGCCGACGTGCTGCGTGATGCCGCCGGCCTCGCCGCTGGCGACGCTGGCCTGACGAATCGCGTCGAGCAGTGAGGTCTTGCCGTGGTCGACGTGGCCCATGACGGTCACCACGGGCGGGCGCGAGATCAACGCCTCGGGCTTGTCTTCAATCTTCGGGAGGAAGTCTTCGACCTCGAAGCCGACCTTCTTCACCGACCAGCCGTAGTCGGCCGCGAGAATGCCCGCCGCGTCGACGTCGATGGTCTGCGTGGCGGTCGTCATCTTGCCGCCCTGCATCAGCTTCTTGATGATGTCGGTCGTCTTCACGCCCATGCGCTGCGACAGCTCGCTGACCGTGATGCCTTCCTGCACCTTGATGACCTTCTTCTCGTCGGCCATCTGGGTGATGAGGGTCTTCTGACCCTTCTTGGTCGGCTTGCGCTTCTTGCCGCGAACCGGAATGGCCGAGCGACCGAAGATCAGCTCCTTGATGTCGGAGGTGGTGCTCTGCTCTTTCTCTTTTTCGCGGCGCTGACCGGCGGCGCCGGGAGGGCCACGACGCTCGGCTTCACGACGCGCGGCGAAGTCTTTCTGGCCCGCAGTGGCGCCAGGCACGACCTTGAACTCGCGCACGCCCGCGCCCGGGCCGGTGCCGATGGCCTTGCGGCCCGGCGCCATCGGGTAGCGGCTGCTCGACGGCTGCGTCGGCGTGATGCGCTTGATGGGGATGAGCGGACGGCTGACGACGACGGCCTGCGTGGCCGTCGGCACCGTGCGCACCGGCGCCGGCACGGCGGGGCCCAGCGCGGTCGCTCCGGCACCCAGCGGCGGGCGCATGGTCACGCCGACGCGCGGAGGGCCTGACGACGTCCGTTGGTGCATGACGACGCCCTGACGCACCATGGGAGGCACGGCGGCGGGAGGCGGCGCGGCGGGCGTCACCGACACTGCGCCGGGGCGCGGCGCCGAGGCACGAATGCGCGGCGCCGAAGCGCGGGCAGGCGGCACGGCCGTCGCAGCTGCCACAGGTGCTTCTGCGACGGGCGTCGCGGCGACGGGCGCCGGAACAACCGCGGGCTCGACGGCAGCAGAAGGGGCCACGGGCACCTCGGGCGACTTGGCAACAGACGGTTCGACAGGCGTCTCGGACGCTGCGGGCATGTTCACAGGGGGCACAGGCGTGGCGTCGACGGGCTGCGCGTCGGCAGGCACGTCTTCAGGCGGCGCGACGGGAGCCGCTTCAACCGCAGCGGGCTTCTCGACGACGGCCGGCTTCTCGAAAGGCACCGGAGCTCCAGCGGCGACCGACGCGGTGAGCACGTTGTCGCCGACCTTGCGGCGCACCACGAAGCCCTTCGGCGCGACAGGCGGAGGAGCGGCCTTCGGCTTCAACTTGTCGACGATTCGCTGAACGGCCGCGACGGCCTGATCATCTTCGAGCGACGAGGAGTGACTTTTAACGTCATAGCCGAGCGAGACCAGCTCGGTGACGACCTGCTTATTGTCGAACTCGATACCGTGCTTCTCTTTGAGTTCTTTCGCGATTTCGTGAACGCGCTTCTTGGACATAGGGCTGAGCCCCCCGTACTTCAGGTGACGAGAGAAAGGTGAACATTGAAAGGACGCGCCGAAGGAGACGACCGTCTCCGTCGACTGGAGCGACGACACAGCAACCGTTGGTGATGAAATTCAGCTTTGTGGTTGCTGCAGGAAGGCCGCCTCCAGGTTGATGACATCCAGCGCTCCGTTCTTCTTGAAGGCCCGCTGGAAGGCCTTCCGCTTCACGGCTGCTGCAAGGCAGCCTGGACCACAGAGATACGCCCCCCTGCCAGGGGCGTCTTGTGTCCTGTCGAGCAACGGCTGGTGCTTCTCGTCGAGCACCAGTCGATGGAGCAGGTTTTTGGCCTGCTTCTTTCCACAGCCCAGGCACGTTCTTTGAGGCGCGCCGGGTTCCTTTGCAACGGGTTGGCTCAGGCGGTGGCCTGGGCCTTCTTCAGCGCGTCGAGTTCGGTGCGACGCTTGTTCTCTTCGTTCAGATAGTGCTCGGCGGCGGCCTTGATCTGACGGGCCTTCTTGATGCCGATACCCGCCACATTCCCGATGCGGGTCAGGTCCATCTCCTTGACGATCTCTTCGACGTTGCCGAAGCCGGCCAGCTTGAAGCTGTCGACGTTGGTGGTGCCGATGCCGCGCACGCGGGCCAAGCGCTCTTCCTGGCTGAGCTCGTCGGGGTGACGGCGCTCTTCTTCGAGGCGCTTCTGCTCGCGGTCTTTCTGCATCTTGTCGAGCTCGATGGTGTCGTCGACCATGCGCTTGCGTGCCGCTTCCTGCATCGGGGGCACCTTCGCCGCGTCGATGCCGGGGATCTGCGCGAGCACCTCGGGGTTCGCCTCCGCGATGTCCTTCGCCATGCGGAAGCCGTGCGCGTAGAAGGTCTCGACGAGCGCCTCGCTGACGCCCGGGAGCGCGCCGAGTGAACGGTCGGCGAACTCGCGCATCTCTTTCACGCGCGACTCGGAGTTGATGTCGAGCTTCCAACCGGTGAGCTGCGCGGCCAGGCGAACGTTCTGACCCGAGCGGCCGATGGCCAGCGAGAGCTGGTCGTCAGGCACGATGATCTCCATCGCGTGGTTGGCCTCGTCGATGATGACGCGGCTGACCTCGGCGGGCGCCAGCGCCGCGCACACGAAGCGCGCGGGATCTTCGTCGAACTCCACGATGTCGATCTTCTCGCCGCGGAGCTCCTGCACCACGGCCTGCACGCGGCTGCCCTTGATGCCGACGCACGCGCCGACGGGGTCGACGTCTGCGTCGCGCGAGCTGACGGCGATCTTCGAGCGGCGGCCCGGTTCACGCGCGGCGGCTTCGATGACCACGATGCCTTCGGCGATCTCAGGCACCTCCATTTCGAAGAGCTTGGTCAGCAGGTTCACCGACGCGCGCGACAAGATGATCTGCGGGCCCTTGGCCTCACGGAGCACGTCGAGCACGAAGGCCTGCACGCGATCGCCCGGGCGGTACACCTCGCGGGGCACCTGCTCGCGCACCGGCAGCACCGACTCAGCGCGACCGAGGTCGACGATGAGGTTGCCGCGCTCGAGGCGACGCGCGATGCCGGTGACGATCTCGCCCTTGCGATCTTTGTACTCGTTGAAGATGTTCTCGCGCTCGACGTCGCGCGTGCGCTGCAGCAACACCTGCTTGGCGGTCTGCGCGGCGATGCGGCCAAAGCCACGGCGGAAAGTCTTGAGGCCGAGAATGTCGCCGTACTGCTCGTCTTGCGCCTTCGCTTCGGCGGCGTTCTCGTCGAGGTAGAAGATCTGGAAGACGAGCTCGTCGCCGGCCTGCACTTCCATGCCCTGCGAACCGGCCTGCTCGACGGTGATGTTGTTGACCGCGTTGATGGGGTCGGTCACCACGTCGACCACGGTGATGGCCTGGAACAGCTCGACCTGACCCTTGCCGGCCTCGAACTTGGCTTCGATGGCGCGGTCCTGGCCAAAGTGCTTCTTGGCGGCCGTCTTCATCGCGTCTTCGAGCGTGGCGACCAGAATGGTCTTGTCGATGCCCTTGTCCTTGGCGACCTGGGTGAGAACGTCGTCGAGGCGGACTGCGGGGGTGGCAGGGGTCATGGCTGGTTCCTTGTTCCTCGGTCTCCGAAGGGAGGCCTGTATGTGGTTACGGCTGGTACTCCAGGTTTGCGCGGGCGATGTCTTTCAGTTTGATGACGAAGGGGCCTGCACCCTCCACCACCACCGTGACGGCGTCACTCGACACATCCGACAACGTGCCGAGGAAGTTCTTGCGCGGCGGCTCGAAGAGCGGCGCGAAGGTCTTGATGCGCACCTGCTTGCCCTTCACCGAGACGAAGTGCGCTTGCTTCTTGAGCGGGCGATCGAGGCCGGGGCTCGACACTTCGAGGCTGTACTCGTGCGGAATCACGTCGTCGACGTCGAGCGCCTTGTCGACCGCGTGCGACGCGAGCGCGCACTCGTCGACGCCCACCACGCCACCGGGCTTGTCGATGAAGAGGCGCAAAATCCAGCCTCCGTGCTCACGCACGAATTCCACCTCGAGGAGCTCGAGGCCTTCGGCGGCAATCAGCGGCTCACACACCGCCATCGCCTTCGCTTCAACCGTCTGTCGCTGGTTCGTCTCAGCCATGCCGTAAAAATGAAAAAGTGGGCACATCGGCCCACTTTTCGTGACCTCCGAAAATTGGTGAGGCGGCATCTACGACAGCGCTCCCGCCGTGTAAACAGCCCGACCATGCGGATCGCGGCCGTGCAGATGACGAGTGGTGCAGACAAGTCGCAAAACCTCGACGCGGCCACCCGGTTGATTCAAAAGGCCGCGGAATCAGGCGCGCAGTTCGTCGGGCTCCCCGAAAACTTCGCGTGGATGGGCCCCGAAGCCGAGCGCGCAGAGAACACGGAGTCGCTCGACGGCCCCACGCTCTCACGCGTGGCGGAGCTCGCGAGAACACTGAAGATTTCGGTTCTCGCTGGATCGATTCTCGAGGCTGGAGCGCCCGGCGGCCGCTGCTTCAACACCAGCACGTTGTTCGGGCCCGACGGCGCGCGGCTGGCGCTGTACCGGAAGATCCACCTCTTCGACGTGGAGGTCGGCGACGGCCAGACGTACCGCGAGTCGGCCGCCGTGGCGCCGGGAGCAGACGTCGTGGTGACTCAGACGCCCGTGGGCAAGGTCGGGTTGTCGGTTTGCTACGACCTGCGCTTTCCCGAGCTGTACCGCGCGCACGCGGCGCAAGGCGCGGTGCTGCTGACCGTGCCGGCCGCGTTCACGTTGATGACCGGCAAGGATCACTGGGAGGTCTTGCTGCGCGCGCGCGCCATCGAAAACCAGGCCTACGTGCTGGCGCCGGCCCAACAGGGGCGGCACCCGAAAGACCGGCTGACGTGGGGCCACGCGATGGTCGTCGACCCGTGGGGCCTCGTGGTGGCGCGCACGTCAGAAGGTGAAGGCGTCGCCATCGCCGAGCTCGACGCCGAGTACCTGGCGAAGGTGCGCCGCACCCTGCCCGCGCTCTCGCACCGCCGACTGTGAACCTTCAGCGCTGCTGACGACGGCGGCGCGTCACCAGCCACAGCCCCAGCAGCGCCGGCATCAGACCCGCGGCCGAACCCGTGGTGCAGCCACAGCCCGTCGCCATCGTCTCCACGGTGAAGGGGAGGATCTCGCTCGTCACCGCGCCACCACCCGTCGTCACCGTCGCGCACACGTAGTGCTGGCCCGGCGTGAGGTCGGTCGCGGTGAACGAGAACGGCGCTTCGCCATCGGTAGGCGCGAGGTCGACGCCGAGGCCCGGCAGCAGGCGACCGAGCCCCGGGCTGCAGATGAGCGGGAGCGTGTCGTAGACCACGAACGCACCCTTGCCTCCCGTCATGCCCTTGGTGTTGCCGAAGGCGTTGAGCACCACCTCGCCCGTGTCACCCGTCGTCGGCGGCGCGATGCGCACCGACGGCGCTTCGGTGGCCGTCTTGAAAGACACGACGCGCCCATACGCCGCGCCGCCGGTGTTCGACGCCATCGCGCACACGAAGTACTCGGTGCCGGGCCGCAACCCGGTGATGGCGAGCTCCACCGGAACGTCGCTCGTGCCGCCGCCTGCGGGCAGCCCGCCCATGGCCGGCACGCGCTGGCCGAAGGTGTCGTCACACATCGCGGGCGCGCTCGTGTCGTAGCGGAACCAGGCCGTCGCCGTAGTGCCATTCGGGTTGACCAGCGCGTTCAGCGTCGCGACGCGCGAGCCGAGTTCAGTCGCGTCGACCGTCGTCACCTCGGGAATCGGCGCTGCCACCGTGAAGCTCTGCACGTCGCCCGCGCCGCGCCCCACGGAGTTTTCTCCCACCGCGCAGAACCAGTACGTCACGCCCAGCTCGAGGCCCGCGATGTTCTGCGTGAAGGCCACGCTCGTCTCGCCGCTGCCCACCACCGCACCGCCGATGAAGGGCGCGCGGACCCCGAAGTTCTCGTCGCAGCTCGTGGGCTGCGTGGTGCCGTAGCGGAAGTACGCCGTCGTCGACGCGCCGTTGGGGTTGGCGCCGCCGCTCAACACCGCCGACTGGCCCGTCACCGTCGCCGACGACGTCATCACCAACGGCGCGCCCGGCGTGCGGAACTGCTGAACCGCCCCGACGCCCGTGCCCACCGCGTTGGTCGCCAGCGCGCAGTAGAAATACGTCGTCGCCGGGTCGAGGCCCGTGAGCGCCTGCGTGAAGCTCTGCGCCGTCATGCCGCCGCCGAGCGCCACACCGCCAGTCGCAGGCGCGCGCGTGCCAAAGCTGTCGTCACACGTGCCGGGGTTCGTCGTCGCGTAGCGGAAGAAGCCGGTGGCCGCGCCTCCACGCGGGTTGGCCGTGCCGTTGAGCGACGCGCTCGTACCCGTGACCGCCGTCGCCGGGGCCGTCGTCACCAACGGCGCGTTCGGCGTGAGGAACGTCTCGAGGCCACCGAAGCGCACGCCCTGCGCGTTGCTGGCGATGGCGCAGTAGTAATACGTGACGCCCGGCGAGAGCCCCGAGATGACCTCCGAGAACGCCACCGACGTGGTGCCGCCGCCGAGGTTGGTGCCCGCCGTCGAAGGCGCGCGCGTGCCGAAGGTGTCGTTGCACACGCCGGGGTTCGTCGCCGCGTAGCGGAAGTAGCCCGCCGTCAACGCGCCGCCCGGGTTCGCCGCGCCGCGCAAGGTCGCGCCCATACCGCTGACGGCCTGCGCCGCGTCAGTCACCACGGTGGGAGCGAGCGCGGACGCCGTGAAGCTCTGCACGGTACCGACCGCCGTGCCGACCGCGTTCGAGGCCACCGCGCAGAAGTAATACGTCGCGCCCGGCGTGAGGCCCGTGAGCGCCTGCGAGAAGGCCGTCGCCGTGCTGCCGCTGCCGATGTTGGTGCCGCCCGTCGACGGCGTGCGCGTACCGAAGGTGTCGTTGCACGTGCCGGGGCTGGTGAGGGCGTAGCGGAACCAGGCCGTGGTGGCCGCCAGCCGCGCGTTGGCCGTGCCGTTGAGCGTCGCGCTCGCCGCAGTCACGAGCGTGGCCGCCGCAGTGGTGACGAGCGGCGCTGCCGTCGTCGTGAAGCTCAGCACCGTGCCCGTGCGCGTGCCGTTGGCATTCGTACCGACGGCGCAGAAGTAATACGTGGTGCCCGGCGTCAGCCCGCTGATGACCTGCGTGTAGCTGGTCGCCGTGGTGCCACTGCCGAGTGACGCGCCGCCCGAGGCCGGCGCGCGCGTACCGAAGACGTCGTCACACGTGCCGGGGTTCGTCTCGGCATAACGGAACCAACCCGTGGTGGCCGACTGGTTCGCGGTGCCCGTACCGTTGAGCGTCGCCGACGTCGAGGAGACACCGGTGGCCGCCGCAGTGGTGAGGCTCGGGGGCCCGGGCGTGACGAAGGTCTGTACGCCTCCGCTCGAGGTGCCGGCCGAGTTCGAGGCCAGCGCGCAGAAGTAATACGTGGTGCCCGGCGTGAGGCCCGTGAGCGTCTCGCTGTACGCGATGGCCGCGCTGCCGCTGCCGAGGTCGGTGCCGCCCGTCGCAGGCACGCGCGTGCCGAAGGCGTCGCTGCACGCGCCCGGGTTGCTCGCCGAGTAGCGGTACCAGCCGGTCGACGCGAGGCCGCGCGGGTTGGCGTTGCCGTTGAGCGTGGCGCCGGTGCCAGTGACGGCGGTCGCGGCCAGCGTGGTGACTGCGGGGCCCGACGCGGTGGTGAAGCTCAGCACCGCACCGAAGCGCGTGCCCTGCGCGTTGGTCGCCAGCGCGCAGTAGTAATACGTGGTCGACGCCGAGAGGCCGCCGGCGGTCAGCGTGAAGGGTTGGTCGCTGAAGCCGCTGCCGAGGTCGATGCCGCCCGAGGCCGGCGCGCGCGTGCCGAAGGTGTTGTTGCAGGTGCCGGGGCTCGTCGTCGCGTAGCGGAAGAAGCCCGTGGTGGCGCCGCCCGCCGGGTTGCCGAGGCCGCTCAGCAACGCGCTCGACGAGGTGACCGCCGTGGCTGCCTGCGTAGTGACGACGGGAGGGCCCTGCGTGGTGAAGCTCATCACCGCGCCCACCGACGTGCCGGCCACGTTCGAGGCGAGCGCGCAGTAGTAGTACGTGGTGCCCCCAACGAGGCCGGTGAGGTTGGCCGTGTAGTTGATGGCCGTGGTGCCCGCGCCGAGGTTGGTGCCGCCAGTCGCAGGCGAGCGCGTGCCGAAGGTGTCGTTGCACGTACCGGGGTTGGTCGTCGCGTAGCGGAAGAACCCGGTGCTGGTGATGCCGTTGGGGCTCGCGCTGCCGTTGAGCGTCACCGTGGTGCTGGCGACGTTGGTGGCGGCGACGGTGGTGACGAGCGGGCCGGCGCCAGTGGTGAAGTTGAGCACCGTGCCGAAGCGCGTGCCGTAGGCGTTCGACGAGATGGCGCAGTAGTAATACGTGGTCGACGCCGTGAGCCCGGTGAGTGCCTGCGCGAAGGCGACCGCCGCGGTGCCCGTGCCGAGGTTGGTGCCGCCCGTCGTCGGCGCGCGCGTGCCGAAGGCGTCGTCACACGTCGTGGGGTTGGTCGTCGAGTAGCGGAACCAGCCGGTGGCCGCCGCCGTGTTCGGGTCGCCGGTGCCATTCAACGTGGCCGTCGACGCCAGCACCGCGCTGGCCGCCGAGGTCACGACCGTCGGCGCGTCACGCGTGGTGAAGGTCACCACGGTGCCCACCGCGAGGCCGTTGCCGTTCGCGGAGAGCGCGCACGCGAAGTACGTGGTGTTCGGCGTGAGGCCCGTGAGCGCCTCCGAGAACGCGACCGCCGCCGAGCCAGCGCCCACGTCGGTGCCGCCCGTCGCGGGGAAGCGCGTGCCGAAGGTGTCGTTGCAGGTGCCGGGGCTCGTCGTGGCGTAGCGGAACCAGCCGGTGGCCGGCGAGCCGCGCGGGTTCGACGTGCCGTTGAGCGTCACCGTGGTGTCGGCCAGCAGCGTCGCGGCGGAGGTGGAGACCGTGGGCGCCGCGGCCGTCGAGAACGTCAGCACCGCGCCGTAGCGGGTGCTCGACGAGTTCTGCGCGATGGCGCAGTAGTAATACGTCGCGCCCGAGAGGAGGCCCGTGAGCGCCTGACTGAAGGGCACCGCCACGGTGCCGCTGCCGAGCGACGTGCCACCGGTGGTCGGCGCGCGCGTGCCGAAGCTGTCGGTGCATGCGCCGGGGTTCGTCGTCGCGTAGCGGAACCACGCTGTGGTGGCGAAGGTGTTGGGCAGCGCGTTGCCGTTGAGCGTCGCGGCGTTGGTGCCGACGGCCGTCGCGGCGTCAGTGGTGACGATGGGCGCGCCCGGCGTGATGAATGAAATGAGGTTGCCGAAGCTGGTGCCCGCCGAGTTCTGCGCGATGACGCACACCCAGTACTGCGTGCCGCCCGCCAGCCCGGTGACGGCGAGGTTGTAGTTCTGCGGCGTGCTCGACGCGCCGAGGGCCTGGCCGCCGCTCGTGGGGCGTCGCGAGCCACCGGCGTCGGAGCAGGTGCCGGGGTCTGCCGTCCAGTAGCGGAACCACGCGGTGCTCGCGAGGCCGTTGGGGTTGACGGTCGCGTTCAGCGTGGCCGTGGTGTTGGTGACGGGGTTGGGCGCCAGCGTGACGGGCGTCGGCGCCGACGTCGTGGTGAAGCTCAGCACCGCACCGAACGTGGTGCCGACGGCGTTCGTGGCCGCCGCACAGAAGAAGTACGTCGTGCCCTGCGACAACCCGGTGAGCGCCAGGTTGAAGTTCGTCGTCGTGGTGCCGCTGCCCAGCGCCGTGCCGCCGGTGGCGGGCCCACGCGTGCCGAAGGCGTCGCTGCAGGTGCCGGGGTTCGTCGTGCCGTAGCGGAAGTAGCCCGTCGCCGCGTCACGGTTCGGGTTGCCCGAGCCGTTGAGCGTCGCGGTGACTGAGCCGACCAACGTGGCCGCCACGCTGGTGACGGTAGGCACGCCCGGCGTGATGAATGACTGCACGCCGCCGAAGGCCGTGCCCACGGAGTTCTGCGCGATGGGGCAGTAGTAATACGTGGTGCCCGACGTCAGGCCCGTCACCGGCTGCGAGAAGTTCACCGTCGAGGTGCCCGAGCCCAGCGCGCTGCCTCCGGTCGCGGGCGTGCGCGTGCCGAACGAGTCGTTGCACGAGCCCGGCGTCGTCGTCGCGTAGCGGAACCAGCCCGTCGTCGCCGCGCCACCGGGGTTGCCCGAGGCGTTGAAGGTCACCGTGGTGGCCAGCAGGTTCGACAACGGCGCCGAGGCCACTGAAGGCCCTGCGGCCGGCGTGGTGAATGAGAGGACGTCTCCGAAGCCCGTGCCCACCGAGTTCGAGGAGATGGCGCAGAAGTAGTACTGCGTGCCCGGCAGCAACCCCGTGAGCGCCTGCGTGAAGGGCTGCGGCGTACTCCCGGTGCCCAGCGACGTGCCGCTGCTCGACGGCGCGCGCGTGCCGAAGGTGTCGTCACAGGTGACGGGGTTCGTCGTCGAGTAGCGGAACCAGCCCGTGGCCTGCGTGCCGTTGGGCGTGGCCGTCGCGTTGAGCGTCGCGGTGTTGGCGGTGACGGGCGTCGCCGGCGCAGTGGTGACCGTCGGCGACTGCGGCGTCGTGAAGCTCAACACCAGGCCCTGCGTGGTGCCGAGCGCGTTCTGCGAGAGCGCGCAGAAGTAGTACGTCGCGCCGGGCGTCAGGCCCGAGAGCGTCTCCGAGAAGCCCGCGGCCACCGTGCCCGCGCCGACCGACGTGCCGCCCGTAGCGGGTGCGCGCGTGCCGAAGGTGTCGTTGCAGGTGCCGGGGTTGGTCGTCGAGTAGCGGAACCAGCCCGTCGTCGCGTCGCCGTTGGGGTTCACCGAGCCGTTGAGCTGCGCGCCGGTGCCTCCGACGGCGGTGGCGGCGAGCGTGTTGAGCGTCGGCGCCGTCGAGGTGGTCTTGAAGGTCAGCACCGCGCCGACGCTGGTGCCGATGCCATTCGAGACGACCGCGCAGAAGTAATACGTCGCGCCGACCGTCAACGACATGGGCGTCACCGAGTACGAGACCGGCGTCGTGCCGTCGCCCAGCGTCGTGCCGCCCGTGGCAGGCAGGCGCGTACCGAAGGTGTCGTTGCAGGTGCCGGGGTTCGTCGTCGAGTAGCGGAACCAACCCGTGGAGCTCGAGCCGTTGGGCGTGGCCGTCGCGTTCATCGTGGCCACCGTGGTGGTGATGGCGCTCGCGGCCTCCGTGACGACGGTGGGCACCTCAGCGAGCGTGACGAAGGTCTGCATCGCGCCGAAGGTCAGGCCCTCCGAGTTCTGCGAGATGGCGCAGTAGTAGTACCGCGTGACCAGCGAGAGCCCGGTGAGCGGCTCCGAGAATGCCGCCGCGGTGTTGCCGCTGCCGAGCGAAGTGCCTGCGGCGAAGGGCACGCGGAAGCCGAAGGTGTCGTTGCACGCGCCGGGGCTCGTCGGCGACGCCACGTAGCGGAACCAGCCGGTGGTGGGCGCGCCGTTGGGGTTCGCGCTGCCGCGCAGCGAGGCCGAGTTGCTGGTGACCAGCTGCGCGACGTTGGTGGTGGTCGTCGGCGGGAGCGGCGGCGCCGACAACGCGAGCACCGCCCCCATCGACGTACCCACCGAGTTGGTCGCGATGGCGCAGTAGTAATACGTGCTGCCCGGCAACAGCCCGGTGACGGGGCGCGTGAAGTCCACCGGCGAGGTGCCTGAGCCCACGGAGACAGTCGTCGTAGCGGCGCCGAACGACGTGTTGCACGTGCCGGGGTTCGTCGTCGCGTAGCGGAAGTATGCGCTGGTCGTCGCGCCCACCGGGTTGGCGCTGCCGTTGAGCGTCGCGCTCACCGACGTCACCGCCGTGGCACCCACTGTCAGCACCACCGGCGCCGCCGGCAACGTGAAGCTGCGCACCACGCCCATGCCCATGCCCACGAGGTTCGTCGCGAGGGCGCAGTAGTAATACGTGCCGCCCGGCGTCAGCCCGCTGATCGTGCGCGAGAACGCCACGTAGGTCGTGCCGGCGCCGAGCGCCGAGCCATCGACCGTCGGGGCGCGCGTGCCGAAGGTGTCGTTGCAGGTGCCGGGGTTGACCTGGTCGTAGCGGAAGTAGCCGGTGGTGGCCGCTCCGCTTGGAATCGCGCTGCCTTCGATGATGGCCGTGGTGCCCGTCAGCCCGCTCGGCGCGATGACCTCGGTCACCACCGTCGGCACGTTGGGCGTGACGAACGAGAGCGTGGCGCCGTACGTCGTGCCGACGCCGTTCGTCGCGCCAGCGCAGAAGTAATACGTCGTGCCGGGCGTGAGGCCGGTGATGGCCTGCGTGAAGCTCTGAGAAATGTTGCCCGAGCCCAGCGACGTGCCGCCGGTGACGGGCACGCGCGTGCCGTAGGCGTCGTTGCACGCGCCGGGGTTGGTGGTGCCGTAGCGCAGGAAGCCCACCGTGGCGTCACCGCGCGGGTTGGCCGAACCACGCAACGTGGCCGTCGAGCCGGTGAGGTCGATGGCGCTCGAGGTGGTGACGATGGGAGCGGTGGGCGGCGTGGTGAACGCCAGCGGCACGCCGGTGCTCATGCCGACCCCGTTGAGCGCCAGCGCGCACACCCAGTACTGCGTGCCCGGCTGCAGCCCCGCGATGCCCTGCGAGTACGGCGTCGTCGAGGCGCCCGCGCCGATGCTGGCGCCACCAGACGTCGGCGCGCGAGTGCCGAAGGTGTCGTCGCACGCGCCGGGGTTCGTCGTCGCGTAGCGGAACCAGGCCGACGTCGCGCTGCCGTTGGGGCTCGCCGTACCGTTGAGCGTCGCGCTCGTCGCGGTGACCAGCGTCGGGGCCACCGTGTTCACCGCCGGCGCCGCGGGCGTGACGAACGAGAGCACCGCGCCGAAGCCGATGCCCACCGCGTTGGAGGCGATGGCGCAGTAGTAATACGTGGTGCCCGGCGTGAGCGTCGCGGCGCGGCTGAACGGCGCCGCTGCGGTGCCAGCTCCGAGGCCCACACCGCCCGTCGCAGGCTCGCGCGTGCCGAAGGAGTCGTTGCAGGTGCCCGGGCTCGTCGTCGAGAAGCGGAACCAGCCCGTCGTCGTGCTGAGGTTCGGGTCGCCGGTGCCGTTGAGCGTCGCCGTAACGCCCGTGATGCCGGTGGCCGCGACGGTGACGACGACCGGCGCGTCATGCGTCGTGAACGAGAACACGCTGCCGAAGGCCAGCCCGACGGAGTTCTGCCCGACGGCGCACCAGTAATACGTGGTGCCCGGCGTGAGCCCGGTGACGGGCTCCGTGAAGCTGACCGCCGAGTTGCCGTTGCCCAGCGACGAGCCCATCGCGAACGGCACACGGAAGCCGAAGCTGTCGTCGCAGGTGCCGGGGTTGATGGTCGAGTAGCGGAACCAGCCGGTGGTGGCCGCGCCGCGCGGGTTGCCCGTGCCGTTGAAGACGGCGGTCGTGCCCGTCACCGGGCCGATGGTCGACGTCGTCACAATCGGCAACGCCGGCGGTGACGTGAAGGTGCCCAGCGAGCCGAACGACGTGCCCACGCCGTTGGTGGCGATGGCGCAGACGAAATAGGTCGTGCCCGGCGTGAGCGCCACGCTCTGCGAGAACGGCGTGACGGCCGCGCCCGACGCGATGCTGGTGCCACCCGACGACGGCGCGCGCGTGCCGAAGCTGTCGTTGCACACACCGGGGTTCGAGGTCGCGTAGCGGAAGTACGCGGTGGTGGCGCTGGTGCTGGGCAACGCGGTGCCGTTGAGCGTCACCGAGGTCGCCAGCAGGTTCGTCTCAGGTGAGAGCGTCACCGTCGGCGCCGACGGCGTGGTGAACGTCTGCACGGTGCCGAGGCTCGTGCCCACCGAGTTCTGCGCGACGGCGCAGTAGTAATACGTGGTGCCCGGGCTCAGGCTCGAGGCGCTCTGCGAGAACCCGCTCACGGTGCTGCCGCTGCCGAGGCTCGAGCCGCCCGTGGCCGGCACGCGCGTACCAAACGCGTCGTTGCAGGCGCCGGGGTTCGAATCGCTGATGCGCAGCCACCCGGTGGTGGCCGCGCCGTTGGGGTTGGCCGAGCCGCTGAGCGTCGCCGACAGGCCGTTGACCGCGATGCTCGCCGTGCCCGTCGAGACGGTCGGCGCGGTGACGAGCGCAGTGAATGACAACAAGTTGCCGAGCCCGGTGCCCTGCCCGTTCGTGGCGATGGCGCAGTAGTAGTACGTCAAGCCGGCCTGCAGCCCGGTGATGGTCTGCGTGAAGGCGACCGACGCGTTGCCCGCCCCGAGCGCCGTACCGCCGGTGGTCGGCACGCGCGCGCCGAAGGTGTTGTTGCAGGCCCCCGGGTTCACCGACGCGTAGCGGAAGTAGCCGTCAGTGGCGGAGCCGCGCGGCGTCGCCTCGCCGTTGAGCACCGCGGAGCTGCTCGTCACGCCCGTGGCCGAGGTGGTCGACGAGACCGGAACCTGCGCCGGCGTGGTGAAGGTCAGCACCGCGCCGAAGCCGAGGCCCGACGCGTTCTGCGCGATGGCGCAGAAGTAATAGACGGTGCCGGGGTCGAGGCCGGTGGTGCTCAGCGAATACGCGAGCGCCGCCGAGCCCGAGCCGATGGTGGTGCCACCGCTGCCGGGCACACGCGTACCGAAGGTGTCGTTGCACGTGCCGGGGCTCACGGTGCTGAGCCGGAACCACGCGGTGGTCGCTTCTCCGCCCGGGTTCACGGTGCCGTTGAGCTGCGCTCCGGCCACGGTGACGTTGTTCGCCGCCGTGGTGGTGGCGGTGGGGAGCGCCGCGAAGACGTGCGTAGAAACCAGAGACACAACGAGCGTGAAAGCGGCGGCGAGGCGCATGGGCGGCTCTCTAACCCCAGACGCCCCGGTTCCGTGCAACGCCCGTGGCTTTGACGGTCGTCAAACCGCTCTGCTGTAAGTTTCCACCGGCTACGAGGGAGGAACCGCGCCGAGGTAATCGAGCGGGTCGACCGGCACGCCGTCTTTTCGAACCTCGAAGTGCAGGTGCGGGCCGCTGGTGCGCCCTGAATCTCCGACGGTGGCGACGACCTGGCCGTCGCGCACTTTCTGGCCGGTCTTCACGCGCAGGTCGCGGTTGTGTGCGTACAGCGTGATGAGGCCACCGTCGTGTTCGACGATGACGATGAGGCCGTAGCCCTTCTGCTCGCCGGCGAAGAGCACGGTGCCGGGCGCGGCAGTCTTCACGGGCAAGCCGGCCGGCGCGGCGAGGTCGATGCCGTCGTGCGGCTCTTTGCCCTTCTTGCCGAAGCGCGCGTACAGCACGCCGCGCAACGGCCACGACAACACGCCGGTGCCCTTCCCCACGCGCACGACTTTGGGCGGCTTCTTTTCCGGCGGGGCATTCGCAGTGACGACGCGCGGCGCGGCGACGGGCTCCGGCGCGTCGTATTGCTCGACCACGTTCTTCTGCGTCGCGCCCGGCACGTAGAGCAGCTCTCCCACCTTCAGCTCGCGCGGGTCGGAGATTCGGTTCGCGTCCATCAGATCTTCGACGGTGACGCCGTAGGCCTTCGAGATTCGGTACAGCGTCTGACCCTTCTCGACCTTGTGCGTGAGAATGCGCTGCTGCGGCTCGCTGCGCTTCGGCAACGGGCCGGCCTTCGGAGACACGCCGCTCGTCGTGGCGCACGCAGAGACGAGCACCGACACCGTCGCGATGGCGGCGAGGCGTCGCATCACGGGGCGGAGTGTCGCCCCGTGAGCGCCGGGCTCAACTTTCCTGCTTGAAACCCTCGAGCTCCCATTGGCGCAGCGGCGCGAGCAGCTCGTGGTGCGTGAGGTCGAGCATCAACGGCGTCACCGAGGCTCGACGTGCATCGTGCACGCAGGTGACGTCGGTGCCGCGCTCGTTGACGTGCTCGTAGCCGGTGCCGCCAATCCAGTAGTAGCGGCGGCCGCGCGGGTCTTCTTTCTCGATGACGTCGGCGTTGTACGAGTGCCGCCCGAGCCGGGTGATCTCGTAGCCGCTGATTTCGCCGTACGCGGGCATGTTCACGTTGAGCAGCATGCGCGGCGGCAGGTTCTGCGTGAGGGCGGTCTTCACGAACGAGTGCACGAACTTCTTCGCGTGCGTGAAGTCGAAATTCTTCCGCGACGCGAGGCTGAAGGCGATGGCGGGAAAGCCCAGAATGCTGCCCTCCATCGCCGCGGCGACGGTGCCCGAATAGATGACGTCGTCGGCGAGGTTGGGCCCATGGTTGATGCCCGAGAGCACCAGCGTGGGGCGCGCGTCTTTCATCACCTGGTGCACGGCGATGTACACCGAGTCGGCGGGCGTGCCGTCGACGCCGAACCAGCGCTCCTGCTGCTTCCGAATGCGCAGCGGGTGATGCAGCGAGAGCGAGTGGCTGGTGGCGCTCTGCTCTTTTTCAGGCGCCACGACCCAGACCTCACCGAGCGACGACACCGCCTCGACCAGGGCGTGCAGCCCCGGCGCGTGAATGCCGTCGTCGTTGCTGACGAGAATGCGGGGCGTCACTGCTTGATCGCCGCGCGGCCCGCGTAGCGAGCGGTGGCGCCGAGCTGCTCTTCGATGCGCAGCAGCTGGTTGTACTTGGCGATGCGATCGCTGCGGCTGGCCGAGCCCGTCTTGATGAGGCCGCAGTCGAGCGCGACCGCGAGGTCGGCGATGGTGGTGTCTTCAGTCTCGCCGGAGCGGTGGCTCATGACCGACGTGAAGCCCGCGCGGTGGGCCATGCGCACGGCGTCGAAGGTCTCGGTGAGCGTGCCGATCTGGTTGACCTTCACGAGGATCGAGTTGGCGACGCCCTGCTCGATGCCGCGCGCCAGCCGCTCGACGTTGGTGACGAAGAGATCATCGCCGACCAGCTGCACCTTCTTGCCGAGCGCGTCGGTGAGCTGCTTCCACCCGGCCCAGTCGTCTTCGGCGCAGCCATCTTCGATGGACACGATGGGGTACTTGCTCGCGAGCTCCTGGTACCAGGCGACGATGCCGGCGCTGTCCATCTGCTTGCCGTCGGCCTTGAACGAGTACTTCTTGGTCGACTTGTCGAAGAACTCGCTGGCGGCCACGTCGAGGCACAACGAAATCTGCTCTCCGGCCTTGAAGCCCGCGGCGTCGATGGCCTCCATGATCAACTTGAGCGCGTCTTCGTTCGACGGCAGCTCGGGCGCGTAGCCGCCTTCGTCACCGACGCCGGTCGCCAACTTCTTGCTCTTGAGGATCTTCTTGAGCGCGTGGAACACCTCGGCGCCCCAGCGCAGCCCTTCGGCGAACGACTTCGCGCCCCAGGGGAGCACCATGAACTCCTGCACGTCGACGCGCGTGTCGGCGTGCGCACCACCGTTGAGAATGTTCATCATCGGCACGGGCAGCGTACGGGCCTGCGCGCCGCCGACGTAGCGGTAGAACGGCAAGTTCAGTTCGACCGACGCGGCGCGCGCTGCGGCCATCGAGACGGCGAGAATCGCGTTGGCGCCCAGCTTGCTCTTGTTGGGCGTGCCATCGAGCGCGATGAGCGCGTGGTCGAGCGCGGCCTGGTCTTGCGCTTCGAAGCCCATCACCTCGGGGGCGATGGTCTGGTTGACGTTGGCGACGGCCTTGATGACGCCCTTGCCGAGGTAGCGCGCCTTGTCTCCGTCACGGAGCTCCGCGGCCTCGTGTTCGCCAGTGCTGGCACCGGAAGGGACGGCCGCACGGCCAAAGGCACCGGAGGCGAGTTCGACCTCCGCCTCGACCGTCGGGTTGCCACGTGAATCGAGAATCTCGCGCGCATGAACGTGAACGATTTCGGACATGGCGGCGACTTGTAGTGGCTCGGCCGGGGACGTTGAAGCGCGAATGCGCGCTACGACTGACGAGTCCCGCCTCGAACGAGTCACATCAATGCCGAGTGCCAAATCTCCGCTCTCGCTCCAACGCCGCTGCAGTCATGGCGGTCGACGCCGAATCGTAGGTCTGACTTGATTCCGATGCTTCGATCACCCAGCCCCCGTCGACGCTGACTGGAATCCACAGCTCGAACCGCGCTTTTCTGGAAACACAGCGATTGCGAAGATGCGGATAGCAGTCGTCAGAACGACAAACAGAGCACGCCGCCACAGAGCACGCACAAAGCTCATCCAACGCGCAATCGCGATCGGAGCCGCATCTCCAGTCGCCACTCCGAACACCATCAATCGGCGTGCGCTGCGCACGCGGCTCAGACTCTCTACAACTCGCAAAAAAAACACACAACCAGAAGAATGCGAATGACAATCACCATAGACTGGGATTGAGCTTGCCCCGATTCGGTGGACACCTCGCTTATGCAGCCCGGCCCATCCGAGCTGACGATTCATATTGTACAGGACTGGCGTAGCCGAGCGCCGAGTGCCGACGCTGCGTGTTGTAGAAGTCGAGGTAGTCGGCCACCGCTTCACGCACTTCGGTGCGCGAAGTGCCTCCGTGCAGCACGGCGCCAAACTCGCTCTTCAACGTCGAGAAGAAGCTTTCTGCCACCGCGTTGTCCCAGCAATCTCCCTTCCGGCTCATGCTGCAGACGACGTCGCGAGCCTTGAGTCGTTTGCGGTATTCGATGCTCGCGTACTGCACGCCACGGTCGGTGTGATGAACCAGCGCCTGCTCGACGTGACGAGTGGAGAAGGCCATCTCGAGAGCCTGCGACACGACGGTGGTTTCAAGCGAGTCGCTCAGCGCCCAACCGACGATGCGCCTCGAGAAGAGGTCCATCAGCGTCGCCAGGTACAGGAAGCCCTCGCGCGTTCGCGGGTAGGTGATGTCGCCGACCCATTTCTCATTCGGTGCGCTCGCCGTGAAGTCGCGAGCGATGACGTTCGGCGGCGTCGACAGTGCATGGTTGCTCTGTGTCGTAGTCACAAACTTCCGCTTCTTCCGCGCGACGATGCCTTCTTCCTTCATCAGGCGAGCGACTCGCTTCTTGCTCACCTTTTCGCCCGCCTCTTTGAGCTCGTCATGGATGCGAGGGGCGCCGTATGTCTTTCGACTGCGCTTGAAGGTGGCACGCACATGCACGCGCAGTCGCTCGTCTTCACGTCGGCGCTGGCTCGGTCCTCGTCGTTGCCACGCATAGAAGCCAGACCGCGTCACCTTCAGCGCCCGGCAGAGCACCGCGACCGTCCAGTTCGCCTTCTCCGCCTGGATGAACGCGAACCTCACGTGTTCTCCTTGGCGAAGAAGGCCGTCGCTTTTTTAGGATTTCTCGCTCCACCCGCAGCGTCTTCACCTCGCGCCGCAGCGCCGCGAGCTCGGCCGCTCCTCGGTCGTCAGCGCTCCTGGTGCTCCCTCGCCGCGGTCCGCTTTCGCCCGCTCCACCCAGCCGCTCAGCGAGTTCTCCCAGATGCCCAGCGCCTCCGCGACCTGCGTCACGGCTCGCTTCTCCTCGAGCACCTGCTTCACCGCCTCCGCCTTGAACTCAGGCGTGAACTTCCGGCGCTTCCGCTTTTCCATCATCTTGTTCTCCCTCAAACCGAGGGCGTCCACCAAGTCGGGTCAAGCCCAGTGAACTCCATTGAGTGTCGACACACCCAGCGCCCGCGCACAACGTCCGTGAATCGCAACCACCGTCGCTCTCCACTGCAGTTGGCGGCGGGTCGCTGAAGTACTTCTTCACACCTCCATCCCATAGCGTAGCCGGCGCACGGCACGAACGACGTCGTCGCAGAAGAAGTCTTCGCGGCTACTGGCTCGATCCGGCATCGCCGACGATCGGCATAAGATATTCACAGGACTTGCCAGCGCACGCCTCGCGACCAATAAAAACGCACGCACTCTTAATGCAAATTCGACCAGCGCCATCAAACTCGAGCCACTGCGCCACCTCTCGCGCACGCTCTATGTTGATGAAAATACAATTCGGCTCACTACACCCCGGCCTCGAAAGAGTCTCCAGTGCACCTGTTTTGTTGTTTTGCATCCAGTCTCGACTCCCGAGCCCAGCGGCTACCCGGCGAGCAAGACGCTCGTCGCCCTCCCTAACACGACGCAACTCAGACAAAACACTCAGGAAAACAACCAATGCAAACACCACCAAAAACACAACGACGGTGCGAATCGCAATCCCAGACATATCAGTCGCACCGACAGCGATAGGGGTCAGTCATTGGCCGCGCATCATCGACCTTGGATGCACAGTGCGCCTCGGGCACGTCGAAACGCTCACGCTCGTTCCACCAGTTAAAGGGAGGGAAATGGCCACCCAAAGGCAGCCTCAAATGCCCCCCTCATGGGCGATTGTGCCTTCATACTGAAGAGACGAAAGTGACGAATCGACCAAGATCTGGCCACTCAGGGGATCGGTCCAACCATTGAGTCCTGGAAGCCAATCAACATTAACGACAATGTCGCGGTCCTCCCACGCCGCCTTGTCGTATGCCCCACCGCCTGACAGCCCACATTGACACTCTTTGGACGGATTATTGAGCCTATCGATCGCCTGCTGCAGCGCCGCGACCTTCTCCGGGAACATCAACTTCGTCCACCCGCCCATTTTGAGTGCCAATCCATCAAAATCAACGTAGCGCAGTGGATTGTTGGCGGCATAAGCATAAACAGGAACACTCACGCCATTTCGAGCCATACGTCGCAGGCAGCGCGGCGATTGAAGGAACGACTCTGTGGTCGTGTATCCACCAGTGGCAGGGTCGTAGAAGCGATTCCAGTTCTCGTGCAGGTCCGTTTCTTCGTCGTAGTACTGCCCCGGGAAGCGGAGCGGCGGGACGTACCTAGCGCCGCTGTTGCGCCTGTCGTACTCAAACCCCTGAAGCACGGCAGCGCCTGGCCCCGATGACGTGTGCGGATTGAACACGGCCGTGAAGTCGGTGCCGACGTGCCAGTCAGACACGATGCTTGGGTAGGCGCCGTACGCAGTGGAAAGCATCCCCGACGAATCGTGCACTTCAACACTGCCTGGCATCGACGGCGGCCAACACCAACTGCACGAACTGACCGGCGCATCGACGAACGCCACACGCAGCCGGAAGTCGCTGTCGAGGCCACCGACAGGCAACTTGCCGAGGTTCTCGACGTCCCAATTCTGAGCGATGACGGCCGCCGGCAGACTGACGCGGTTGCGGAACCCGAATGCGTCGTACTCGCCGACGCCAGTAATCTCGTGGAGGTGGCTGACGGCGAGCACCGGCCGAGACTGGTAGTCAGACACGAGCTGCGTCAAGGCGCAGTGGCCCCACACCCCACGACGTGGGCACACGTCGTTGTCGAAGCCTTCGAGGTCGGGCAGCGGACTGTAGGCGCCCTCTCGCGCGTCGACTGCAGACCGAATCGCCGCGACAGGCACGCCACCAAGGTAAATGTATTCGTCCCAGACAAGACTGTCGCGACTCCCAAACGCCGCAAAGCTCTTCTCGGCGATGAGGTGCTTCTGCAGGTCATAGAAATAGTTTTCGTAGCTTGAGCTTGCCCCGATTCGGTGGACACCTCATTTATACAGCTCGACCCATCCGAGATGACGATTCATATTGTACAGGACTGTCGTATCCGAGCGCCGAGTGCCGACGCTGCGTGTTATAGAAGTCAAGGTAGTCGGCCACTGCTTCACGCACTTCGGTGCGCGAAGTGCCTCCGTGCAGCACGGCGCCAAGCTCGCTCTTCAACGTCGAGAAGAAGCTCTCTGCCACCGCATTGTCCCAGCAATCTCCCTTCCGACTCATGCTACAGACGACGTCGCGAGCCTTGAGTCGTTTGCGGTATTCGATGCTCGCGTACTGCACGCCACGGTCGGTGTGATGAGCCAGCGCCTGCTCGACGTGACGGAAGGAGAAGGCCATCTCGAGGGCCTGCGACGCGACGGTGGTTTCAAGCGAGTCGCTCAGCGCCACCCGACAATTCCCATAGGCCTATGACCCACCCCCGCCCGAACCCAAAGTAGCCCACAACCTCAAAACCCCAATCACCAAAACAACAACAGAAAACACAGCACACTCAACAAGCCAACCAACACAATCAACAAAGCAACAAAACAAGACGACGGCAAAAACAGAAACAGAAGACCAAAGAAACAACGGCCACGCAGCCATCGGGCGTCGACGCGCCTCATCCACCCACCCACCACAAACACTCAAGACCGAAAGAATCAATACAATCACAACCCAAAACGGATGCGGAGCCCCACTCCGCCCGCCCACCATCACAAGACTCCAATATGCAGCAACACTGACAATTCCAGCAGAACAGACTACCACAATCGAATGCACGCCACGCCACCATGTCGAAGCCAACATCAATGCCGACATAAGCAGCGCTACAGAAAGAAGCCATCGCGTGCCCGCGCCCCGAAGAAGACCATCGCACCAAAACCAAGCAACGGAGCCCCAACAAACTCCAACACAAGACCTGGCGACAAATCCCAAAAGATTCGAGAACTCACAACCGCGTGCAATCACGGCCCCCTCGCGCGAACAATGTTCCGGTGCGTTTTGGCCTCGAAGCAGTCGTGCTGAATCATATAGGCGCGAGGATCATGCGTGACCTGTCTGAGTTCTTCGGACCAGCGATTCTTAGAGGGATGCCCCTCCGGCTGATTGAACAGCCGACTGCTCTTCGTGCTGCTTGAACTCATCGGGCGTCTTGTAGCCGAGGCTCAAGTGCGGTCGCACCTGGTTGTAGTGCTGCCGCCAGAGCTCGATGACGGCGACGACCTCCGGCCTGGAGCGCAACCACTCGAGACTGAGGCACTCGTCGCGGAACTTCCCGTTGAAGCTCTCCTCGGTGCCGTTCTCCCAGGGCTTGCCGGGCGCGATGTGTGCGGTGCGGATGCCGAGCTCCACCGCCCACCTGATGATGGCCGTGGCGATGAATTCGGGCCCGTTGTCGCTGCGCAGGTGCCGTGGCGCGCCGTGGATGCTGACCAACTTGGAGAGCACCTCAACGACGCGCCCAGAGCGAATGCTGCCTGCGACGTCGATGGCGAGACACTCGCGCGTCCACTCGTCGACGACGGCGAGGCACTTGAGGTGCTGTCCGTTGGCGCAGGCATCGAAGACGAAGTCGAGCGCCCAGACGTGATTGCGTGCGGACGTAGGCGTCGGTCGTGGCCGCCGCGCCGCCACACTCTCTCCCCAGGAAGATGCGAATCCGTCGGTAGCCGTAGCGTGGGTACTGCGCAGCCAGCGACGTCATGCGGCTCAGCACCGGCGCATCGGCCAGCGCCTTCTGCGACTCGCAATGCAGCGCCGAGCGCGCGACAAAGGAAGTCAGCGCCTCGCTACTCAGCGACCTGAGTGACAGCACACAAAGAATACGAGTCGACGGTCACGTTCGCGTGAAACGACGTCGAACCGGTGTCGGCCTCACTGATGAGCAACGTGGCAACACCGTGCTTCGTCGGCCACGACGAACAACTTCGGCGGCGTTCGAACGAACAGTCTCCATCAAACAACTCGTCCGGTTGACCCCATTGGGCGCTCAATGTGGCCAAGGCCTCCCGAAACGCCGAACAGACATGCTCACGCGAGCCATACGCCACGCGAACCGACACCGCACGAATGTCGCCCTTGAAAGCGTTGATGCCGACGCCAATTCGTCTGCCGCGAACATTGCACGCATGAAACGTTGAGAAATCCTGAGTACATTCCCAAAACGACTCGGGGTTTTCAGTCGAACGAACTCGCGCGCCAATACGTACCGCATAGAGACGCTCCCATCCGCCGGCAGACAACCACTCAAGCGCACCTGGATTCTCTTCAATCAAGGCCACGTCACTGCGGACATGAGAACACGACAAGGAAACCACAACAAACGAAGCAACAATCAATCCACTGGACGCACTCATTTAAAAATCGCCCCCCCCCTGCGCTTGCCTCGAATCGGCGGACACCCTGCTCATGCAGCTCGGCCCATCCCAGCTGACGATTCATATTGTACAGGACTGTCGTATCCGAGCGCCGAGTGCCGACGCTGCGCGTTGTAGAAGTCGAGGTAGTCGGCCACCGCTTCACGCACTTCGGTGCGCGAAGTGCCTCCGTGCAGCACGGCGCCAAGCTCGCGCTTCAACGTCGAGAAGAAGCTCTCTGCCACCGCGTTGTCCCAGCAATCTCCCTTCCGGCTCATGCTGCAGACGACGTCGCGAGCCCCGAGTCGCTCGCAGTAGCCGATGCTCGCGTACTGCACGCCACGGTCGGTGTGATGAACCAGCGCCGCCTCGACGTGACGGGTGGAGAAGGCCATCTTGAGGGCCTGCGACGCGACGGTGGTTTCAAGCGAGTCGCTCAGCGCCCACCCGACGATGCGCCTCGAGAAGAGACCCATCAGCGTCGCCAGGTACAGGAAGCCCTCGCGCGTTCGCAGGTAGGTGATGTCGCCGACCCATTTCTCATTCGGTGCGCTCGCCGTGAAGTCGCGAGCAATGACATTCGGCGGCGTCGACAGTGCATGGTTGCTCTGTGTCGTAGTCACAAACTTCCGCTTCTTCCGCGCGACGATGCTTTCTTCCTTCATCACCAAGTCGGGTCAAGCACAGTCATTCACCCAGGGCACGACCGCGTTCACCTTCCTTCTTTCGAATAAGAAGGAGCGCGATCTCAACAAGCGCGGAGAGGAAGACGAGAACCCCTCCGAGAAACGCAGGCCCCAGCGCGTAGACCACTGCGACTGCAAAGATCGAGACTTCCGGAACGGGCGTATCAATCCCCAGTGGGCGATAAACCGCGGCTCCAAGCGACAGAATGGAGCACACGATTGACACTGAGATCGTTGCCATTCGCATTGGGCCAACCAAGCCAGTTGATCGGCGCGCCGTCACGACTACAAGCAAGACTCCAAACAAGAAGGGAGGGGCGAGAAAGTCGCTACCAACTGCCAGCAGATCAACGACGATATCAAGCAAATCGCGGCTCATCGGGACACCCGTCCAGGAATGAAGCCACAGTCTACGCAGTCTTTCGTAGTTGGGGTGTCGGGTTGGCTCATGTGACCCCCAGCGGTTGTGTGAGCTGAGCAAGCCGCAGGCCGCGCGCCGCCGGTGACGTGCCCCCGGTCTCTACGGTAGGCCACTCGTAGTGAGAGTCCGTGGTTGGTGAAGCGTGCTGAGTACTCGTTCGGAGTGAGGCCGCCAAGGGAGCCATGAGGCCGGACGTGGTTGTAGTCGTCGCGCCAGGCAGCAATCGTCGTGCGCGCATCGGAGAGGTCTGAAAACCTGGTCGAGACGCTCGTCGTGGAAACGAGCGTTGAAGTCAGTCTCGTAGGCCCAGTTCTTACGCACACCCATTTCGTCCACGCCGCGAACGCGACGAAGCCCGCCGCGAAACCGAGTCCGCAGCGGGCTTCGATGAATGGCGAGACGTTCAGCGAATCGACGCTTCGTAGATTTCCTTCACCAGTTTCGGGTCGACGAACGGGTTGCGATCATTACGTCCCGCGAACAACGCATCGGTCTGCGGGCGCCACAGGAAGTCAGGGCTCGCGCTGTTGGTGTCCCAACCACCGTTCACAAACTTGCCGTTCTTCTCTTCCAGCCAATACCGGTACCGCTCCGTGCCACCGCCGCCGCCAAGCGACACATTGCGCTCAACCCAGACAATCTTCCCGTCACCGGCAGGGCCATGGTGACCAAGCTTCAACAGCTCATCACTGGCCCACGACGGCTTCTGGCCATCTCGGTACATCGTGTCATCGGCCTTGTAGAAATTGTAATTCCACACATGGTCGCCCGAGTCTTTGTCCATCACCGCCGGGCGGCCCGACTTGAGCCATTCGGTGATCGTCTCGTGCATCAACACCGGAGAATCACGCTTGTCTTCGCGCGAGACGAAGTTGAGCTCCGACTTCTTGAACGTGCGCTCGGTGCCGTCCAACAGCCGCACCTTCACTTCTTCCGGCAGGTTCGCCGAGTTGATCGCCAGGTCTTGCTGGCGGCGCACCGAGCCTCCGTCGAACTTCACGTCGCTCAGAATCGTGCCCAGCAATTGCTGCCCATTCTTCAGCCCGATGGTGTCGGCGTACGCGTCGTAGCGATCGCCCACGAAGTCAGTGCCACCGCCCTGGCTGTCGGCGAGCACCGTGAGCAGCCCCTTGATGTCTTGAGTGGTGAACGTGACGCCATTCACGGTGACGTCTTTCTTCGGCTCCTCGAACAAAATGCCGGCGCGCGCGACCTTGTCGCAGCTGCCCCACCAGCTCACCGACAAGGTGCCGTCAGTCTTTCCGTCTTTCCCGAACTGCCCCTTGCTGTCGATGAAGTCCCACTTCACGTCGGCGTCGATCTTCCCATTGGCGTTGAAGTCGACGCCCGTCGTGCGCTCGGCGTCGGCCTCGTTCAACGTGGAGTTCGGCACGTAGTGCCCACCCGACTTGTTGATGAGCCAGTTCAGCGACGGCTGCAGCTCGAAGTTGCGCGCGCCCTCCGTCAGCCCACGCGCCTTGAGCAGCGCGTCGAACTTCGCGAGCGGCCCTTCTTTCGCCCACAGGTTGCTCGAGGCCGAACCCACGTCGCTCCCGTTGCCGGCCATGGGCCAGTACGTCGTCGTCCACGGCTTGCGCGTGGCCTCGTACGTCACCTTCTCCGGGCCCGTCGGCACCACCACCTCGCTGCCCAGCAGCCGCGTGAACTCCCGCTTCGCCGCCACCGTGAACTTCGAGCCGTGCGTCGAGAGAATGTTCGCCAACTCCGCGCGCTCGCCGGCGTCGACCGTGCCGTCGAGCTTCGCGGCCTTCACCAGCTCACGAACCTCGTCACGCGAGACGCTCTTGTTCACGAGGGCCTTGCTCAGCGCGCTGCGAATCGAGTCGATGGACATGGTCTGTTTCCCCGAAAATCAGTTGATGGTGAGAATTCGCCTACATTGTCGGATAGGGCGAACCGAAGTTTCGCATTCATGAACTGAGCCGTCTAACCCCACGGCATTTCTCATAGAATTCGCGCCCGATGCCGCCCCCGCCGCGACCGAACAAGAAAGTGAAGGCGCCGACGGTCGCCAGCGCCGAGCAGGTGCGGGCGCGACAACGAGGTGCGTTGCTGGGCCTCGCGGTGGGCGAGGCGATGGGCCTGCGCAACGAGCAGCGCAACATTCCCGGCGCCAACTTTCCGCAGCTCAACGAGGGCCCTGTCATCGAGCCCATCGGCGGTGGGCAATTCGAGCTGCGCCGCGGTCAGGTGAGCTGGGCCGCTGAAATGGCGCAGGTGCTCTCGCAGTCGTTGCGCAACCAGCGCCGCTACGACGTGTTCGACGTGGCGAAGCTCTACGCGCGGTGGCTGCCGACGGCGTTCGACGCGCCAGCCGTGGTGAAGACCGTCGCGGAGTGGATTTCGGAAGGTCGCTCGCCCGAGAACACCGGCCGTCGCGCGTGGCTCGAGGGGTTTCAGCGCATTCGTGACAACGCGGCGCTGGCCCGCTGCGCGCCGCTGGGCGTCTTCTTTCACGCGCGCCGAGAAGATCGCATCAACGCGTGCATCGAAGACGCAGGCATCACGCACTTCGACCCGGTCTGTCAGCTGGCGTGCACCACCTTCAACGGCGTCATCGCGGCGGCCATCGGCGCGCCGGGTGAGCGGCTCGAGCCCGACACGTTGCTCAAGGTGGCCGAGGCCGAGCTGTCACTGGCGGCCTCGACGTTGGGTCGCAAAGAGCCCGACTGGGTGGCGCGCACCAAAGACGCGGCCGATTGGCTGCGGGAAGATCTCCGCTTCGCGCAAGACGACGACCCCGAGTTGTACGGGCCCGAATTGCACCTCTTTCGCCCATGGCCGAGCGACACGCGCGCCACGTACCGCCTCGCGTTCTGGGAGCTGTTTCACGCGCCGTCGCTCGAAGCGGCGCTCATCGACGTCGCCAATCGCGGCGGGAACTCAGCGGCGAACGCGGCCGTCACGGGCGCATTGTTCGGCGCCATCTTCGGAGCGCACGCCGTACCCGAAGCGTGGGAAGAGCGCGTGCTGACGGCGCCCGGCAACGGTGGCTACCACCCGCGAAACCTCGTCACGCTCGCGGGCCTCGGCCCCGACGATCACTGATTCGCGGCGCCCGGCGTCGAAGGGACGAACGAGAAGTCGGTGGCGTTGGTGTTGGTGTCGATGCCGTTGGGCAGGCGCGCGATGGAGCCCGGCACGCTGGTGCTGTCGACCGGCGTCGCGCCTCCGCCTTCGAGCAGCGAGACGGTGCCGTTCCACACCGTGTTGCCGCCCCACGACACCGAATCGAGCACCTGGCTGGTCGACGTGACGACGTAGGCCAGCCCGTCGGGGTTGCCGTTCTGAATCAGGTTCGTCGCCGCCGTGCCTGGGAAGGCGACCTTCTTGGCGGCGGTGCTGATGGACGCCAGCGTCGCCGTCGACGCGACGAGGAGGTACTCGCCGGGCGCGAGCGAACCCGCCGTCGAGAGATCGACCGTGGTGTACGCCGCGCCGTTCGCTCCGTTGACCAGCACCAGCGAGCGGTCGGCCAGCGACTGCGTGACCCCACTGGCGTTGTAGATCTCGACGAACTCGTCGGAGTCACCATTGCCGACAGAGTCGTAGTTCACCTCGTTGATGACGACGCCTGCGACCGCCGGCAAGAAGCCGACGAACGCAGTGGTGGTGAAGCCGCCGTTCATCATCGCGCCACGCGTGTCGGTGAGCGAAGCCGGCACGCTCACCGTGTAGCTCGCGCCCTGCGTCTGCGCGCTGGTCGTCGCGGTGTAGACGAGGCCGCTGCCCGAAACCGAGCCCACCGAGAGCCCCGCAATCGACACCGACGTCTCGTTGACGACGCCCAGCGCCATCGGCCGATTGAAGGTGATGCGCACCGACGTGGGCGTCAGCGCCAGCGCCGAGACGAGCCGCGGCGCAGGGCAGTTGGTGCCCATCAGCTCGCCGTTCACCCATGCCGACGGCTGCGGCTGGTTCTCGAAGCGCCACAGCGGAATGGCCTGCAACGAAACAGAGCAGCCGGTACCGAGGCCCTCCACGTTCTGCACTGTGGTTGGCACGCGCAGCTTCATCACGATGCCGTCGGTCGTGCCCGAGGTGGTGACGAACGCCGACTGGTAACCGTTGCCTGCGGGAATCATCTCCGCCGTCAGCACCGGGTTCAGAGAGACGAGCTCTGCTTCGTAGTCTTCGATGTTGGTGAGGCTCGAGAAGTCGACTCCGTTGACGTTCTGAGACAAGCCGGTGACCGCGTTGCCGCTGGAGGTGCGGACGTAGTTCGAGAGCTGCGTGACCTGACGCAGGTTCGACTTTCGCTGCACCTGCGTCGCGACGAAGTCGATGCGATCTCCGCGCATGACACCGAGCGTCGATGCCTCCACCGCGATGAAGATGGCCGGGCCCGTGCTGTCGCCTTGAACGAAGAAGCCAGCCGGGTCAGTGCCCGGAGTCGCGTCTTGCAGGAACGGCTTCACGTACGTCACCAGCGCGCCCTGCACCGGCTGGTTCACGGTGGTCACGGTCGTCGACGTCGCCAGCGCGCGAATCGCCGCGATCTGAGCGCTCGTGCCAGTCGCCGTGCCGCCGCCGGTCGCAGAACCGCCGCCGGTCGCAGAACCGCCGCCGGTCGCAGAACCGCCGCCGGTCGCTGAGCCACCGCCGGTCGCTGAGCCACCGCCGGTCGCTGAGCCACCGCCGGTCGCTGAACCACCGCCGGTCGCTGAACCACCGCCAGTCGCAGAGCCACCGCCAGTCGCGGAACCGCCGCCAGTCGCAGAGCCACCGCCAGTCGCAGAGCCACCGCCAGTCGCGGAACCACCGCCGGTCGCAGAGCCACCGCCGGTCGCAGAGCCACCGCCAGTCGCGGAACCACCGCCGGTCGCAGAGCCACCGCCAGTCGCAGAGCCACCGCCGGTCGCAGAACCACCGCCGGTCGCTGAACCGCCGCCAGTCGCAGAGCCGCCGCCCATGCCGCCGTCGTCGTCGCCACCACCGCCACCGGTGGCCCCTCCACCACCACCGGTAGCAGTTCCTCCGCCCGTCGACTGATTGCCTGCGCAGAAGCCGCCCAGACATTGCTGGCCGAACTGACACGTCGTGCACGCCGAGCCGCGAGCGCCGCAAGCTTGAGGCGTCGTCAACGCGACACATTCACCGTTCGCGGCACAACAACCCGCGCAGTTGCTCGGCAGACACTTGGCCGTCACGGTCGGGCCACACGCGCTGATCAATGAAGCGAAGCCGACGACGATGAGAACCCGAAGCGCAGACATGAACGATCCCTTCAACGAACGACGAGCACGGGCTTGGAGCTGATGTGCACCAGCCGGTCAGCAATACTGCCGAGCAATACCCGCGAGACGGCTGAGTGCCCTTTCGCACCGATGACCACACCCCACACCCGTTCGGCCTGTGCAAGATCTGCGATCGCCTCCGCGGGAGCACCGCTGAGCATCACCGTCTCAGCCTCGACGCCGGCGTCGCGCGCGACACGCAGCGCCGCCTCGAGCACGTCACGCGCCGCCGCCTTGTTGCCCTCTTCGACCTTCGCGATGGCATCTGCATACACACCGGGCGCGAGAAGAATCGGGGGCATCACGTTGACGAGCTCGAGCTTCGCGCCGAGCGCCTTCGCGAGCTCCGCGCCTTGCTGAATGCCCTTCTGTGAGTGGGCCGAACCATCCACCGCGACGAGAATGCTCTTCATGCGGGCCGTTGTACGAGAGCGCTCAGCGTGAAACCAGCCTCACCACGTCGCCCACGCGCAACAGTCCGGGCCGCTCGACCCACGCGACGAGGCCGCGTTTCCCCCACGCGATTTTCACGAAGCGCGAGGCCACAGACGGCACGTTCAACGACTCCGCCAACGCGCGCCCCGACTTCGTGCACGGCTCATTTTCGCCGTCGACGACCAGCATCGCGCCCGACGGAAAAATCAACCTCGAACCCGGCGCCAGGCGCGTCAATTCGGGAGCGCCGCGCAGCAACAGGTTCGCCCCCAACGTGCTCGCGCGCACCGAGGGCACGTCGAGCCCGCGCGCGATGTCAGCCAGTTCTTCGACTGACACCAGCGAGAGCTGCCGCGAGTTCCGCAGCTCCGTGCCGCGAGGCACATGCTTCTGCCGAGCGCCGCTGCGCATCGTCAGGCCCGCGTGACGGTCACCTTCGAGGCCTGCGTACGTCAGCACCACCTGCGTGAGCGCTCTGGTCTCGAAGCGCCCGGGCGTGTCTGCGATGCCGATGCCGACGACCTCCATGCCGGCCATGCTGGCACTCACCGGCTTTTCGTGTATGGGCGAACGCGTCATGGCGTCCTTTTCAATCGTCAATGTGAGCAAGGGCTACGGCCCGAAGCGTCTCTTCGAAAGCGTCAACGTCAGCTTCAGCGCGGGGCGTCGCTACGGCCTCACGGGGCCCAACGGCGCCGGCAAGTCGACGTTCATGAAGATCCTCGCGGGTGACGAGGATCAAGACACGGGCGACATCATGCGCCCCAAAAAGCTCGGCATCCTCCGCCAGGACCACTTCCAGTACGAAGACGTGCGCGTGCTCGACGTCGTCATCATGGGCAACAAGCCGCTGTGGGCGGCGAACAAAGAAAAGAACGCGCTGCTCGAAAAAGCCGACCTCACCGAAGAAGACGGCAATCGGCTGGGTGAGCTCGAAGGCGTCATCGCCGAAGAAGACGGCTACGTCGCCGAATCAGACGCCGCCGCGCTGCTCATGGGCCTCGGCATCGAAGAGAGCTTTCACGAGCAGCCGCTCAAGGCGCTCACCGGCGGCCTCAAGCTGCGCACGCTGCTCGCGCAAGCGCTCTTCGGGAAGCCCGAAGGCCTGCTGCTCGACGAGCCGACCAACCACCTCGACCTCGACTCCATTCGCTGGCTCGAGCGGTTCCTGCACCAGTACGAAGGCGTGCTCATCACCATCTCGCACGACCGCCACTTCTTGAACTCGATCTGCACGCACATCGCAGACATCGATTACGAGACGATCATCACCTACACCGGTGGTTACGACGACATGGTGCGGCAGAAGGCGCAGGTGCGTCAGCGCATCGAGTCTGAGAACGACGAGAAGGCGAAGAAGATCTCGCAGCTGCAGGACTTCGTGGCCCGCTTCGCCGCCGGCACGCGCGCCAGCCAGGTGCAGAGCCGCAAGAACCAGCTCGAGAAGCTCAAGACCGAAGACCTCAAGCGCTCGAACATCGCGCGCCCGTTCATCAAGTTCGACCAGAAGGTGCCGTCTGGAAAGCAGACGCTCACCATCGAAGGCATCACCAAGTCGTGGGACGGTGAGGTCGTCATTCCTCCGTTCTCGGCGCTCATCACCAAGGGCGAGAAGATCTGCATCATCGGCAAGAACGGCGTCGGCAAGTCGACGCTGGTGCGCATGCTGGCCGGGGCCATCGAGCCTGACGCGGGCGAGCTCGAATGGGGCCACGCGGTCTCGGTCGGCTACATGCCGCAGGACCACCACGGCATCATCAAGAAGGGCACCACCGTCTACGGCTGGCTGCGCGATCTCGACTCCAAGCTCGGCAACGAAGAGATCTCCGGCCTGCTCGGCCGCATGTTGTTCTCGGGTGAAGAGCGCATGAAGCCCACCGACACGCTCTCGGGCGGCGAGACCGTGCGCACGCTGCTCTCGCAGCTGATGATGCGCAAAGACAACGTGCTCATCCTCGACGAGCCGACGAACCACCTCGACCTCGAGTCCATCGCCGCGCTGGCCGAAGGCCTCCAGAAGTACGAAGGCACCGTCATCATCGTGACGCACGACCAGGAGCTCATCGGCGAAGTGGCCACGCGCATCTGGGCGCCGCGCAAAGGCAAGCCGGTCATCGACTTCGTGGGTGGGCTCGACGACTTCCTCGTGAAGCACGCCGACGTCGCCGCGCAGCGCCGCTGAGAGTCGCACTCAAACCCACCTGAGCACTCGGGAATGGAGCGCTTGCCTTGCATGAGGTGGTGTTCGCGCGGACACTCCCGCTCTGCCCATGCGTTCACTTCTTCCGTTGATTCTGGCCTCTGGTCTCGTGCTCGGTGCGACCGGTTGCGAGCAGACTCGCATCGTCTCCTCTGCCTGCCGCAACGACGATGACTGCGAAGGCGGCAACCTCTGCGACAACTACCAGTGCGTTCCGCGTGAAGCGCGCGCCTGCGAGGTGGTCATCGAGGGCAACCCGATTCTTCAGCCCTCGCCGCACACCGTCGACTTCGGCGAGGTCGATTCCCAGACCGCGCTCGTGCAGTCGGTGACGATTCACAACATCGGCAACTGCACGCTGACGTTGTTCGAAGCCACGCTGGCCGACCCTGCCGCGGGCTTCACGTGCGATCTGTGCGACACCACGTTCCCCAAAGAGATCTGGCCCGGTCGCTCGCTGGAGATCAGCCTCTCGTACACGCCGAACACGGTGAAACAGTCGGCCACCGAGCTGACGCTGCTCTCTGACGACAAGGAATACGGAACGCTGCGCGTGCCGCTCAAGGCGAACTACGTGGGCACGCCGTCGCTCATCGCCACGCCCACGCCGGTCGACTTCGGGTACGCGCCGCAGGGCCGCTTCGTGCGCCGCACGGTGACGATCTCGAACCAGGGCACGGGCACCGCGCCGGTCACCATCAACTCCATCACGCTGGCGCCGGCCGACACGCAAGACTTCGCGCTGGTGCCCGTCACCGGGTTGCCGCGCACCATCGCGCCGGCGTCGGTCGACCGCACCGCCGTACAGACGCTCGAGGTCCGCTACACGCCGCGCAACTCGGCAGATCACACGGCCGAGCTCATTGTGAACTCCAGCAAGGGCACCATCACCGTGCCGCTCAAGGGGTCCGCGTCTGCCGCGCCCAAAGCCGGCGCGTCACCCACCTCCATCGATCTCGGCAACGTGACGTTGGGCACCAGCGCGTTCGCCACGCTGACCATCACCAACAACGAAGGCGGCGCGCCGCTCAAGGTCACGCCGGCGTGGGGCGGCATGATGTTCACCACCGACTTCTCCATCACCCCGCAGCTGATCCCCGACGTGGCGCCCAACGGCTACACCGAGGTGCAGGTGCAGGTCACCGCCACGCGCGAAGGCGTGCTGCAGGCGATTCTGAACCTCGAGACCAACGACCCCATGCGGCCCACCATCAGCATTCCGGTGCGCGCGATGGGCGTGCTCGGCAGCGGCGGCGAGGTGGTGAAGGTTGAAATGACCTACGACAACGGCTCCGACAACGCGTTCGACAACGACGTGCGCAACGTCGACATGACGCTCGAGCACCCCTACGGCTACGTCTGCAACAAGCAGACGCCGAACCCGACGAACTGGGGCAACTTCGGCACCGCGTCGTGGCTGGCCTTCGCGCCGAAAGAAGAGCCCGAGCGCATCATCCTCGCGGACTCCCGGCAGGACGGTACGTACCGCGTGCAGGTGAGCTACCAGAACGACTGCGCGTCGCTGCCCACCGAGCTGCTGGCGGGCATTCTCGGCATCTCCGTCGAGGCGCTCATCGGCTACCTCACCGGCGGCATCACCATTCCCGGCTCCAACGTGGGCGACCTCATTCAGAGCATCTGCTTCCAGAAGAAGAGCACCGCGGTGACGGTGAAGGTCTT
Organism: Archangium sp.; assembly: GCA_035910535.1. Taxonomy (GTDB): domain Bacteria; phylum Myxococcota; class Myxococcia; order Myxococcales; family Myxococcaceae; genus Archangium_A. The sequence goes on from JAMHXF010000116.1 coordinate 70,396, forward strand.
CATCAACGGCGTGTTGACCGCTGAACGAAACGCCACGCTGGGCCGCCTGGGAGACACCACCTACGTGCTCGATCTCGTCCGCAACAACGCCACGTTCTCGGTGCCGTGAATGATGCCCATGCGCCTGCTCCGAATCTCCGCTGTCAGTCTGGCCGCCGCGCTGAGCGCCTGCAGTGGCATGAACCCCACCCCGCCCGGGCCGGTGGTGCCCGAGTTCCGGGGCCTGCTGGCGACGCCGCGACAGCTGGCCTTCACCTGCGTGGTGCCCGGCTGTGACAGCACGTTGAGCGTTCGCGTGTCGTCGACGGTCAACCGCCGCGTCGCCATCAAGCGCGTCGTGTTGTCGGACCCCAACGCCGAATACACGGTCACGTCTGATCAAGGCGCGCCGTTCATTCTGGGCGCGGCCAGCGAGTTCAACATCGACGTTCGTTTCGCGCCGGTCACCGCGCCGCGCAGCGAGTCGCTCAAGCTGCTGGTGACGTACACCGACGCGTCGGCCGAAGAAGGCCCCGACCGCATCGAGCCCGGCGAGTTGGCCATTCCGCTCGTCAAGCGCCTGGTCGGTGAGCCGCTGCTCGCGGCAGCGCCGCCGACGGTGAACTTCGGCGTCGTCGCCGTCGGCTCGCGAAAAGAAGAGCCGGTGAAGTTGAAGAACGTGGGCTTCGGCAACATCGCCCTGCAGCTCGCAGCCATCGCCGACGCCGGCGTGCGCGACCTGCGCGTCGACGTGCCCTCCGACGTGGCGCTGGTGCCTGACTCAGGCATCGAGGTGCCCTTCGTCTTCACGCCGCAGATCGAGCGCTACATGAAGGCCAACGTGACGCTGCGCTCCCCGACCCCCGGCGTCGACCCGGTGGTGGTGGCCGTCGAAGGCACCAGCTTCACCGCGCCGCGGGTCACGCTCGAGCCGGAAGAGACGGCGCTGGAGTTCGGCGAGATCGTCAAAGGCCAGCAGCAGCTCGTCACCGTGCGCGTGGCCAACGTGGGCGGCGGGGCGCTCGACATCACCAGCTTGAGCGCCGTCGACGCGTCGAACCGCGTGAAGGTGTCTTTCCCCGACGACCTGACGACCGCCACACTGCAGCCGCTGCAGCGCATCGACCTCGAGGTCGAGATCGACGGTCGCACGCCGGGCATCATCGACGTGCCGCTGGTCATCGCGTCGAACGACCCGGTGCGCCCGCAGCTCACCATTCCCATTCGCGCCATCATCACCGAGCCGAAGATCAGCTCCGACCCCACGGCCATCGACTGGGGCACCGTGCCGATGGGTTGGGTGGTGCCCAAGCCGCTCGAGCTGCGCAACGTCGGCTACGGAACGTTGACCATCAAGGCCATCAACTTCGTCGGCGGCCAGGCGGCGGTCTTCACGCTGAGCAACCTGCCCTCGCTGCCGTACACCCTGGCGCGCGACGAGCGCGTGGCCTTCGACATCGAGCTCCGTGCGCAGGCTGCGGCCACCTTCGCGGCGTCGTTGTCCATCGAGACCGATGACCCGATGACGCCATTCTTCGAGGTCGAGCTCGACGCGAACGTCGGCAGCTGCGCCGGCAGTTGCCCCATCACCAACGGCACGCCCGACTGCTCGGCGACCGGCGTGTGCAGCGTCGGCTCATGCAACATGGGTTGGTACGACACCGACATGTCTGCGGCGAACGGCTGCGAGTGCCGCGAAATCGGCACCGACCCGGGCGGCTTCTGCTCGATGGGCCTGAACAAGGGCACGCTGGCCGACAACGGCTCGAACGCGAACCACACGGGCCTCATCCCCACCGCAGACGACGAGGACTACATCATCTTCTACGCGCAGGATAACTCGCAGCTCTTCAGCGAAGACTTCGACGTGAACATCAACCTCACGAGCTCCGACCCGGGCATCACCATGTGCGTGAGCCGCTACGACACGGCCACCAGCGTCAACGAGTGCTACGCCGACAGCAACAAGACCTGCGGCATTCGTTCACTGCGTCGCGACGGCAGCTATGGCCGCGAAGACGGCGCGATGTTCTACATCAAGGTGTACCGCACCGCCGGCAGCGCGCCGACGTGCACGCCGTACACCGTCACCATGCGCAACGGCTGATGAGGCAGTGGCTCGTCGCAGCGCTGTTGTTCTCGTGCGCCGCGTGGGCACGCAACGGCGGCATCGAGGCGCAGAGCTGCACCGGCTGTCACGGCACGGGCAGCCAGCAGACCACCGTGACGCTGGTGCCTTCGACCTTCGCGCCGGGCGACACCATCACCGTGCGCGTCACCATGACGGGCAGCGGTTCACGCGGCGGCTTCTTTCTGACGAGCAACGGCACCGGCACGTTCGCCAACGTGAGTGGGCAAGGCACGCGGCTGAGCAACGGCAATGTCGTGCACTCCACGCCGAAGCCGGCGTCGGGCGGCGCGGTGACGTTCGAGGCCCGGTGGACGGCGCCCTCGTCGATGGGCGGCGTGGTGTTCGACGTGGCCACGGTGCTCGCCAACGGCGACGGGCAACGCAGCGGAGATCAATCCGCTGAAGTGAGCCTCAGCGAGGCCTTCGGCTGCGCGGGCACCACGTACTACCGCGACGCCGACGGCGACGGCGTGGGCGCGGTGTCGTCGGGCACGGTGCGGAGCTGCGTGACGCCCATTGGCTTCTCGGCGCTGTCGGGAGACTGCGACGACTTCGACAACCGCCGCACGCCCGGCAAAGAAGAGAGCTGCAACAACCTCGACGACGACTGCGACGGGATGGTCGACGAAGGCCTCGGCGCCGTCACCACGTGGCCCGACGCAGACGGCGACGGCTACGGCAACACGCTGGGCGCGCCGACCTCCGGCTGTGGCGGCGGCGGGCGCGCCCAGAACGACGACGACTGCGACGACGCCGACCCGAAGGTGCACCCCGGCGCGCTCGAGACCTGCAACCAGAAAGACGACGACTGCGACGGGCAGGTCGACGAAGGCGCGCGCGTGCGCTGCGGCACCGGCTGGTGTGCAGCGCTCGGGCCCACGTGCCGCGCTGAAGACTGCACGCCCGGGCAACCGCTCAATGAGCGCTGCAACGCACTCGACGACGACTGCGACGGGCAGGTCGACGAGGGCGAGCTCTGCGGCGCGAACGCGGCGTGCATCGAAGGTGAGTGCATCGAAGGGGCGGCGCCTCCGCCCGTCGATGCGGGCACCGCGCGGACCGACGGAGGCACCAGCCAACCACCTCCCGACGAGAGCTGCAGCAGCGTGCCGACCGCGTTGATGCCACTGGCCTTCGTGCTGCTGGCGCTCCGCCGCCGTCGCTGAAATCACGGCACCGGCACGTCAGCGTTTGAACACGTTCGTCTCTGCCTGCACTTCACCGAGCGCCGCGCCTGCTGACGCATCGTCGTTCAACACGAAGGCCGCCCACGCCGTGACGGTGCGCTGTGCGATGGCGCGAGCGACGTGGTTGTCGAGGTACGTGAAGGCCCCGCCGTCGGGGTCGCGCACGCCGTCTCCACACCCGGGCACATACGAGCCACCCAGCCCGGCGATGTCACTGAAGCTCCAGTGCCCTGCGTTCTCGACTTCGACGCGCCAGTTGGGCCGAGGCACGCGCACGAAGTTGTCGCGAATGAAGTCGTTGCCCAGGTACGAAATCGAGTTGTCCTCCATGGCCAGCAGCCACGACAGCGGCTTGTGCACGCGCGTGACGCTCTTCGAATTGAGGAACGGGCTGTCGACCGGCGCGGCGATGAGAAACCCTGCTTTCACGCGCTCGTCGAGCTCGACGACTTTTCCTGCGGTGACGGCACCGAAGCTGTGACCCACGACGGCGATTCGAGCGGGATCCACAGTCAGCGACGCCTGCCCTGCCACCATCGCCGAGATGACCGACGAGACGTCACGCGCGCGCACGCCCAGAAACGCGTCATTCAACGGCGCCGTCGCATCGAAGCCGGTGTTGTCGACGTGATCTGCCGCGGCGAACACGAAGCCATGCGACGCCAGGCGCGCCGCGAGCGAGTGCATCGAGAAGCGGAAACACTCGGTGCAATGACTGAAGACCAACAACGGCAACGGCGTCGTCAGCGCAGGCCCAGCAGCCCGCTGGCCCAGCGCACGTCGCGGTGAACACGCTTCAGGCGTCGTCGACAGCCACGTCGTCAAGGTGTCGCGACGTGAACCCGACTCGAAGTCTTCGACGGCGAAGTCGGCGTCGCGCGAGCCCGTCGCCGGGTACCAGACCTCTACCGGCAGCGAGCGCCCACCATCGGTCGACGCCAGCGTGAAGTGCGCCACGCCCACCGCGTACGGCCCGGCCGCGCCCCAGTCGGTGCCTGCATCGGGCGCGGGGGCGCTCGAACACGCCGACCCCCAGACGACGAGCGCGACGCTGCACGCGCGAGCCGTCAGCGCGCTCAACGGTTGATGACGAACGCGCACGCCGAGTCGAGCTGCACCTTGGTGCCGTCGAGCGCCTCGAGCAGCTCGTCAGCGAACGAGAGCTCTTCGCGCAGCACCTGATCGATCTTCTTGTCGGGCACGCCCTGGTGCTGGAGCGAGAGCTTGATGCGCAGCATCGACAAGTCGCGCTCGTCTTCGATGACCTCGCGCGCCGCTTCCTTCAGCTCCTCCAGCTGCGCCTTCGCACCTGACAACGCCGCCTTCGCGGCCTCGTCGACGAACTCACGCAGCTCGGGGAACGCGGCGGGGATCTCCGTACCCTTGAGCGAGCGCCCGTCGACGTCGCGCAGCAGCTCCTTGAGCGACGAGTCCAACTTCGCGCGACCATCGGGTTGCCGCGTCACCACCTCGTGCAGCAACGTGGCCGACAGGAACCGCGAGAGCTGCCGCGACGGCACGCGCGCGCCGGGCGCCGTGTCCGACGGCTCGGGCGTCACCACGTGGAACAAGAACTCCACGCCGCGCGCACGAATGGGCTTCTTCACGTCGAGAAAGCGCGCGCCATTTCGGCCGTACGGGCCGTCGCGCAAGAAGCCGAACAGCGACTCGACCAGCGGGTGACCCGTGGCGAAGTACTCGATCTCTTCCTGCTCGACGGCGGTGTCGCGCCAGAACGTGCCGAGCACCGTGCGCTCTTCGGTGATGTCGTAGCCGGGCAGCGCCTCGACGTTGAGCGCCTGCCCGAAGTGGAACGCGCACTGGAATGCGTCGACCTCTTGATCTTGATCAACCTTGATGCCGATTCGGTCGGCGAGCTCGGTGATGCACTCCTCCAGCCGCTCGTCGAGATCGCGCGCGATGCTCCACAGGCCGTCGTCGAGCGTCTCGTCTTCGTCGGCGTCGTTGCCGGTGCGCTCATGGCTGCGCTGCACCAGCTGCTTCACCTCGGCCTTGTCGAAGCTGCGCAGGTCGAGCAGTGGATCGTACGCCTTCTTCACCTGCTCCCGCGCGGCCTTCACCTTCTCGGTGAGGTCGGCCACGTACGCAGCGCGGTCTTTCACGGGCTGCAGCGAGAGCTCCGTCAGCCGCGGCTCGACCTCTTCGAGCACGGCGTCGAGCCCGCCGACCGTCTCACCGAACACGCCGACCGCGTCACGCAGCACCGACAGCACGTCGGCCGCGAACGTACCGGGGGCGTCGAACACGTGAATGTCGACCGACTGCGTCTGGCCAATGCGATCGAGCCGGCCGATGCGCTGCTCCATGGTCGCGGGCGACCACGGCAAGTCGTAGTTCACGAGGTGATGCGCGAACTGGAAGTTGCGGCCTTCACCGCCGACCTCCGTCGACAGCAACACCTTCGGGCCATCAGGGTCGCGAAAGCGCGCGACCTGCCGGTCACGTTCGGCCAGCGCGAGATCTCCGTGGTACGCGAGCGCCTCGATGGAGTCGTTGCGCAGCTTCGACTGCAGCGCGTGCAGCGTGTCGGAGGCCTCGGTGAACACCAACACCTTGGCGCGCGGCTCCCTGGCCCAGATGCCCTTGAGCACCTTCGAGAACGCAGCAAACTTCGCGTCTTTGTCGGGCAGCGAGAGCTTGAGCCCCGCGAGCGCTTTGTTGTTGCGCAGCGCCCCCAGGAAAGCCGCCGGAGACGACTCGAGGCGCCGCACGAGGTTCGCCAGCGCCGCGCCGCGCACAGTGCCGTCTTTCGCCAGCTGCTCCAGCGCCGCGTCGCGCGCCTTGAGCTCGTCTTTGCCCAGCTCCACGGCGTGCACGTGCAGCTTGCGCGACGAGAACCCACCGACCACCGCGCGCCGGTTGCGGATCAAGCGGTCCGACAACGAATACGTCTCGGCGAGGTGCAGCAGCATCTCGTCGGGGTCGTCGATTTCCTGCAGCGCTTCGTCGTGCGGGAACTTCTTCGCCAGCTCCTTCACCGCGCTCTTCGTCGACTTGCCGGCCAGCAGCGCGCGCAGCGCGTTCGACAGCTCTTCCTGCCGCGCCAGCCGCGCCTCGAACTCCTTCGAAGTCGGCGCCGTCAGCGGGTCGATGAGCGAGAGCAGCGCCTGGTACTCGGCGGGGTCCAGCTGCATCGGCGTGGCGGTCAACAACAACAGACCCCACGTGTTGTTCGCCAGCGACTGCGCCGCCTCGTAGGCCTTCTCGCCTTTGAGGTGATGCGCTTCGTCGATGATGACGAGGTCCCAGTGCGCCGACGGGTCGCCGGCCTCTTTGCGGTACTGCTCCGAGCGCTGCAGCAGCTCGAGGCTGGTCACCACGAAGTTGAAGCGGCTCCACGGAGAGACCGTCGGCTGCTCGTCGAGCGACTGCTCGTAGCGCTCGGTGTCCATCAACGTGAAGAGGTGGTTGAACTTGTGGAACAGCTCGACCAACCACTGCACCGTGAGGTGCGAGGGCGCCACGACCAGCACGCGGCGCGCGAGGCCCGAGAGCCGCAGCGCCGAGAAGATCATGCCCGCCTCGATGGTCTTGCCGAGGCCCACTTCGTCGGCGAGCACGAAGCGCGGCCGGTGCCCCGAGAGCACGCGCTGCACGACGCCCACCTGGTGCGGCTTCACCATCACGCGCGAGGCGAGCAAGGCGCCCAGCGCGTCATTCTTGCGCTCGTCGTCGAGGCGCAGCGCCTGGTGCCGGAGCAGGAAGTTCTTCGCGTCGCTCGCGCGGCCTTCTTTGAGCATCGTGAGCAGATCGGGCTTGGGCGGCAGCGCGCGCAGCTCGGTCTCGGGGTACTCGTCTTCTTTGCCGTCGTCGAAGCGAACGAGGTAGCGGCGCAGCCCGCGGCCACCTTCTTCTTCGCGAAGCACGACGCCGGTCTTGCCCTTCGCCGACTTCACCGCGGCACCCTCGTCGAGCGTGGCGTGCACCAGGGCACCACCACGCGCCGAGACCGTCAGCGCTTCTCCGTTTTCACGGCCGGGAAACTGCACCAGCGCTCGCGCGCCACCCTCTTCGACGGAGACCAGGTGCCCCACTCCCCACTCCGGCTGAGGGAGGTACTTCACTTTCATTCCGACGATGAAGGCGCTCATTGAATGCGTCGCCGCCTATAGCGGCCAACGCAGCGCTGCGCATCGAATCGTTGCTAGGAGCGGCCTCCGACGTTTCGCGTGACGGGCGGCGTGATGTCGTCGACGGCCGTCCCCTGCGCCGCGCGGGCCCTGGCCGAGAGTTGCTCGACGCTCTGCTGCGCGTCACGCACCAGCTCGTCGAGCTCCTCGAGCGACAGGCTCCCCGCCGCGAAGGACTGCTGCAGCTGGGCCAGGTTGCCGTGAACGCACGCGAGCGCGCGGGTGATGTCGTCTTCCGCCGAGGCGCGCTGCTCGCCGACGGCTCCGAAGCGGAACACCGTACCGCCGAGACGCACGCTGTCGCCGTGGTGAAGCCGCTGCTTCACGCAGCGCACGCCGTTCACCCAGGAGCCGTTGGTCGAGGAGAGGTCGACGAGGAGCACGTGGCCTCCGTCGGCGCGGAGCGCGGCGTGACGTCGCGAGAGCCGGGCGTCGCTCAAGCAGAGGTTGCTGGTGACGTCGCGCCCGACGACGAAGTCGTCGGAGCGCAGCTCGGTGACGACACCTGCCGCGTCGGCGATGTTGCTTGAGATGACGGTGAGCGTCGGCGCGGCACGCGAGAACGGAACGTCGACGGGTGTGGGCCTTCGAATCATCGGGGGCATCACGCGAGCTCCGCTTCGATCAACGGCATCGGAGCGCTCACCAGGAGTTCTTTGAGCACCCACGCGAGCGCGCGCCGCGACTTCGCTGCATCACCTGCCCACAGCGCCTGAACCAGACACATGAGGCCTTTTTCACGCAGCCCGATGGTGCCGTACGCGCACGCATCAGCGAGCAGCCGAGACGACGTCGTCGACGCCACCTCGCCACACAAGGAGGAGACCAGCGCGCCGAGCTCCGCGCTTCGTTCGTTCGTCGAGAGCAGCAGCTCCGCGAGCAGCTCCAGCGCGCGCTCACGCAGCCCGAGCCGCGCGCACGCCAACGCGTCGACCTGCATCGCCTCGTGATCGAGCGTCGAACGCTCACCGGGGAACGGCACGGAGTGCTGTGCGTCGAAGACCTGCAATGTGCGCCGCTGAAGCAAGCTCGTCATGGTGCGCGAACAATGCGAACGCCGTGCACAAGGGCGCGTTACGCCAACCACACAGAACGATGCGATGACTGCATGCACTTACATCGCGCCGCGCGTCGCAGAACGCGGCAATCGATGCAAAACGCCGAGCCACGAAATCAGAACGCGAAGCCGACGCCTGCTTTGACCCACGGGTAGCCCGCCTCGAGACGCAGGGCGATCGTCTTCGTCGCCATGAAGATGAGGCCGACGTTGGCGATGGGTTGCGCACCGACACCGATGCCATTTCGGCACACCCCGTAGGCGCAGTAGTAGCCGCTCACGCCGAACTCGAGCGCCGCGCCGAGCTTCGCGTAGAGCGAGAGCCGCTCGACCATGTGGAAGCGCCACATGACCTCGACGGGGATCGAGAAGATTCCATAGAACGCGCCGGCAGCGACGCCGGCGAAGTCAGCACCGAACTCAATGCCGAACTCGTCGTTCACCTTCGGAATGAAGCCGTCGTGCGCGAGCGGAATGTAGAAGCGCGCGCCGACCCCGAAAGGAAAGCCCGCGTAGTACCAATACGCGTGCGGAACGCCGGCGAAGAATGAGAGCAGCATCGGGCGCCGATGCGTCGACGCATCGAGCAGCCCTCCTGAGTTCCGCACTGCGCTTTCTTCGGCAAGGGCCGGCGCCGCGGCGATCGCAGCGGCCACCATCAGCGTCATCGAGAGGCGTCGCATGTCAGCTCCTTTGCAAATCGTTCGGGCTGCCAATACGGATGTGCCTTCACCGGAGGTCAGGAAATGTCGAGACGTAGACTCTTCGTAGCGGGCGCCACCGGCGCAGTGGGCCAGGCGCTCTTACCTCTCGCGGTGCGACGCCAGGTCGATGTGCTCGCGCACGCGCGGCCGAAGAGCGCGGCGCGGCTTGGCGACCGCCCCGTCGCAGCCATCGAGCTGTCTGACCCGAAGCTGGCCGACGCGATGAAGGGCTGCACGACGGTGGTGCAGCTCATCGGCACCATGCGCAAGCGCTTCTCGGTGGGCGACACGTACGAGACGAGCGACATCGGCACCACGCAGCAGCTCGTCGACGCGGCGAAGACGTGCGGCACCGTCGACCACATCGTGTTGCTCTCGAGCGTCGGGGCGGGCGCGCCGCGCGGCGCGTACTTGAAGGCCAAGGCCGAAGCCGAGCGCATCGTGGTGGAGAGCGGAATTCCGTACACGCTCTTCCGCCCGTCGGCCTTCGAAGACCGTGAAGGCGCGTTCGTGCCGGGCATGCGGGCGGTGACGAGCTTTCTTGGAATGCTGAAGTACCAGCCCATCAAGCTGCACGAGCTGGCGAGCGCGATTCTGTATTCGTCGATTGAGCGCGCGCCGCTCGGGGTGGCGCTCGAAGGCAAAGCGCTGTGGGACGTGGTCGCGAAGGCGCCGCGCGAATGAAGAAGGTGCTCGTCAGCGCATGTCTGCTCGGCGAGCGCGTTCGTTTCGACGGGCGTGACAAGGCGCAGCACCACGCCGTGTTGTCCCGCTGGCTCGCAGAGGGCCGCGTGGTTCGGGTGTGCCCTGAGGTGGTCGGCGGGTTGTCGGTGCCGAGACCTCCGGCGGAAATCGCCCACGGCCGGGTGATGGCGAAAGACGGGCGCGACGTGACGGTCGAGTTCGAACGCGGCGCCGAAGAAGCGCTGCGGCTGGTGAAGGAGCACGGCATCGAGGTGGCGGTGTTGAAGTCAGGCAGCCCGTCGTGCGGCAGCGGCTTCGTCTACGACGGCACGTTCAGCAAGACGCGCGTCGACGGTGACGGGTTGACGACGCGGTTGTTGCAAGCGAACGGCGTGAAGGTCTTCAGCGAGCTCGACTGGAGCGGCGCCGACGTAGCGCTCAGCGACGCGTGAAGCGGGCTGCGTGCGCGTTGGCCACGACCTGCGCCATTCGCGCCGCCGTCATGCCGGGAATCTTCGACGCCCGTTCGTGCTCTTGCGCGCTCGTCACGTCAGACAGCAGAGAATTGTCTGCGCAGACACACGCCCGCACGCCGAGCTCGAGCCACCTCGGGAGTGGATGCGCGGCGACTTCAGCAATCACCCCGGTGTGCACGTTCGACGTCGGGCACGCCTCGATGGTGACACCTCGTTCGAGCACCAGCTCCAGCACGCTCGCGTCTTCCAGCAACGTGGTGCCGTGGCCGATGCGCTGCGCGTGCAGCGCTTCGATGGCGACACGAATCTCCTGCGGCGCCCTGCCCTCCGCGGCGTGCACGGTGCGACCCAGCCCGAGCTCCCGCGCGCGCGTGAAGGCCGGCGCATAGTCGCGCATGCCGAAGTGGTGTGACGGCGCAGGCCCACCCGCGAGATCGATGCCCACCACGCCAGCGCGCGCCGCGGCGATCGTCACCAGCTGCTCGAGGACCTCCGGCGGCTCGCCGTACAACCCACACAAGATGAGCCCCGCACGCCCAGCCACCCCTTCCAGCGCGGCGTCGACGATCTCCGCCACGCGCGCACCCCGATGAAGCTGCGGCGCGAAGCGGATCTCCAACGCCCCCGCACTGTCTTCACACAGCTCGCTGGCCACGCGCCGAACGCTGGCCGGCGTCTGCAGCAGCGACAACGTGAACGCGAAGCGTGACAGCGCGCAGCTCAGCCCCATGCCCGAGTGAAACAACAGGTCGCCCGGCACCTGCACACCGGCGCGCTGCGCGAACTCGTCCAGCGTGGCGCGCCGCAGCGAGCCGTCGAGGTGCAAGTGCAGCTCGGCAAGCATCAGAACCCCACGCTCACGCCGAGCGACGCCATCACGTAGCTGTTGATGCCCGTTCTCAAGTTGGGCACCGGCGCAAACACGCGCCCTGAAAGGCTGACCCGGTCCGTCAAGCGAAACCGGGCGTGCAGCACCGCGCCGACGGTCAATTCAGAGCCGCTGCCGGTGGTGAGCCTGTCGATGCCGAGGCGCTCATTCTGCAACCGGCCATCGAGCGTCAGCTGTGTCCACCCGATGAAGAAATGCGTGCCCACCGTGAGGCGCTTGACGCGCAACCCATGCCCGACGGTGACGAACACCTCGGTGCGATGGTTCGCGCCCGTCTCACGAGAAGGCGCGAAGTTGCTCGCGTAGAACGAGTGCGGCTCGTTCTGGTAGCCGACGAGCACGCTCACCTCGAGCCCGCCGTTGATGCTCTGACGCCCCCACGCGAGCCACCGCGCGTTGAGCGCCAGCAGACCACCCACCGACCAGCGCTCGCCGAAGCCACCGACCGCAGCCAGCTCGAGGTCTGTCTCGCTCAACCCGGCTACCGTCGGCGCGTCGGGCGCCGTCGACAGCAGCATCGCCAACACCAACGCGCTCACTCCGCGCCTCCGAAGGTGAAGAGCAACCCGTCACGAAACGACGGCGTCGTCGAGCCGAGATGGCCGACTTCATAGAAGCGGTGCTCGAAGCGCAGCTGCGCCCGCGCAGAGGCCCGCGTGCGCGCGCTGAAGGCCTCGACGAAGCCCGCCATCACCGGGCCCTCCAACGAGCCGTGCGTGATGAACAACGACGCGGGGCTCGAGAGCTCCGGCAACGCCTCGAAGCGCGTGATGACCTGCGCGTCGTCCCAGAAGAGCGACGGGCTCGCGGCCACGTACGACGAAAAGAGCGGCGCTTCTTGATGCCGCGACGCCGCGTAGACCGTGAACAACCCTCCCATCGAATGGCCGAACAACGCCGTGCGCTGCGCACCTTCGAGGCGATAGCGGGCGGTGAGCTCCGGCATCAGCTCGTCGCGGAGAAACGCGTAGAACGCCGGCGCGGCGGCGTTGGGCGCGACGTCGCGCCACGTCTGCAGAAACACCTCATTCTCCATCGGCAGCGCGAGGTCGCGCATGCGCAGCCGCTGCGCTTCGGGGCCCGAGCGGTAGCCGACGCCCACGACGATCACCGACGACAGCGCGCCGGTCGCTTCGAGCTCCGAGGCCTGCCCGGCCGTCGCGCTGAACTCCTCCAACGTCGGCAGGTTCGCGTCGAGCTGCACGACGAGCGGAAAGCGGCGCGCCGCGTCGACGTCGTAGTCAGGCGGCAGCCGCACGAAGAGCCGGAAGGAATCTCCGACGCGCTCCGAGGCGAGCTCGAACTCTTCCGTGCGACCCGTCACCGGCGGAGAACAGCCGACGACCAGCAGCGACACGAACAACCAGCACCAGCGCATGCGCACCTATTTCTTCGGCAGATGGTTGACGATTCGCGCCGTCACTCCGCCTTGCAGCAACGCGGAAGAAACGAACGCCGCTTCGACATGCGTGCCCTCGAAGGCCACGGCAGGGAGCTTCGACAACTGCTGCTTCGCGGCGGCCTCGTCCATACCGAAGCCCTTCACCAACAACAGCACGACCTTCGGCACGAACGACTTCTCGTCGATCCACACTTCGGCGCGCCCCGACTGCGCGATGATGTTTTTTCGCAACCCCTGTGACGGCAACCCGACGCCGCCGGTCTCGAAGCCGTGACCGCATTCACACGCGAAGCGTTCGAACCACTTCAACTGGCCGTCGACGAGCTGCTGCCCAACCTCCAGAAAGCGGGAGGCCTGGCAGGTCGCACATCGTGAGGGCATTCGCGCCGTCGAAAACACGGCCGCACCATACCCTCAGCGCCCCTGTTCTCGACTCACGAGAATCGCGCTGGAGCGTCCACACGCCTCCGTCGCGGCGGTCGGTCGAAGGCGGCGCGCGCTCGGGAGTCGACGGGCACGCGGGTTGCTCGAGGCCACCGCATGGACACTGACTGGCTGCTGACGACGACTGCTTCGACCGAGCGGGTACCGGCCTTCAAGCCGGGCGATGAAGTTCAACGGCGGCTCATTCGCCTCGGGCCGACGGCGTTGAGTACGGCGGAGCTGCTGAGCCTGCTGCTGCGCAGCGACACGCTGGTGCGCGCCACACAGCTGGTCGACGGCGGGCTCAAGGCGCTGCTGCAGGAGTCTCCCGAGGCGCTCGTCGAGCACCGCAACCTCGAGCCTCAGGAAGCCGCGCGGGTGTTGGCCGCCGGCGAGCTGGCGCGACGGCTCCACCTCGCGCCGGAAGAACGGCCACGGCTGCAGACGCCGGCGGCCATCTACGAATGGGCGCGGCGGCAGCTCGTCGGCCTGCGGCGCGAAGAGGTGCATGTGCTGTGTCTGAACAGTCGCAACTACCTGCTGCGGCACGTGCGAATCTCGGAGGGCGCCGTCGACCAATGCCAGGTCGACCCGCGTGAAGCGCTCGCACCTGCGTTGGCGTGTCGCGCGTCGGCGCTGGTGTTGATTCACAACCACCCCTCAGGGGATCCGGAGCCGTCGCTGCTCGACGTGACGTTGACGCGCCAACTGCGAGAGGCCGCGAGGCTGTTGTGCATTCGGCTGCTCGACCACGTCGTCGTCAGCGATCGCGGCTTCGTGTCGATGCTGCAGCGCGGGCTCATCGCCAGTGACAGCGCGAGCTACCTCGCACAACTGCAGTCACCTTGAGCGTTGACCCACTGACACGAAAGGGTCCATATGCGCGCGGTGTCTGAGTCCTCGCCGTACTTCGCCGACATGCACGCAGGGCTGAAGAAGTACTTCGGGCTGCAGCAGTTTCGTCACGGTCAGGCCGAGGTCATCGAGAGCGTGCTGTCGGGCCGCAACACCGTGGTGGTGATGCCCACGGGCGCCGGCAAGTCGCTCTGCTACCAGCTGCCCGCCATGCTCCTGGACGGGGTGACGGTCGTCGTCTCGCCGCTCATCGCGCTCATGCAGGACCAGGTCGACGCGCTGCAGGCCAAGGGGCTGAGCGCGACGTTCATCAACTCCACGTTGAGCGACGCCGAGCGCGCCGACCGCCAACGCCGCATGCGCAACGGTGAGTACAAGCTCGTCTACGTCGCGCCGGAGCGGTTCAAGAGCGAGGCCTTCGTCAACGCGTTGCTCGAGGCGAAGCTGGCGCTCTACGCCATCGACGAAGCGCACTGCATTTCGCAGTGGGGGCACGACTTTCGCCCTGACTACGCGTTGCTGGGTCAGGTGCGAAAGCGCCTGCGGCCCGCGCGCACGGTGGCGTTGACGGCCACGGCCACCCCTGAAGTCCGCGAAGACATCACGCGCGTGCTGTTGATGAAGGAGCCGCACGTCTTCGTCGCGGGCTTCGATCGCCCCAACCTGTTCCTCGAGGTCGCGACGGTGGCCGGTGACGCCGACAAGCGTGACGCGTGCGCGCAGCTCGCGGCCGAGGGCAGCGGCGTCATCTATTGCTCGACGCGCAAGCAGGCCGAGAATCTCCACGAGCACCTCGTCGCTGAAGACCTGCCCGCGGTGCTGTACCACGCAGGCATGGACGACGCCGCGCGCCGCAAAGCGCAAGAGGCGTTCATGGGGACGCCGGACTCCGTCGCCGTCGCCACGAATGCGTTCGGCATGGGCATCGACAAGCCCGACATTCGTTGGGTCGCGCACGCCGGCATTCCGCGCGCGGTCGAGGCCTACTACCAGGAGATCGGTCGCGCCGGCCGCGACGGGCAGCCCAGCCGCACGGTGCTGCTCTTCAACCACGCCGACGTCTTCACGCAGGAGCGGTTGATTCAGAGCAACCACCCGCCCGAGTCGCTGTTCGTCGACCTGTGGAACGTGCTGCGTCCGCTCGAGTCTTTCGAGCGCGGCGTGAACCTGCTGGCGGCGCAGGTCGGCTCGTCGGAGTTCGAGATCTCCGCGGCGCTCAAGGTGCTCGAGCGACAAGGCGCCATTTCGCGCGGCGGGCGCGGTGAAGGCCGCTACGGCATCACGGTGTTGCCCTCGGGCCTGCTGCACCAACCGCGCAGCCCAGAAGCGAAGGCGCTGCTCACCGCGCTGAGCGACAGCGCACCGCCCGGCGCGAAGTTCTCGACGGAGCTGTACCTGCTCTCGCGAAAGTCGGGGCTCGCAGAAGACAAGGTCCGCCACGCGCTCACGCTGCTGGAGCGCGCGGGCATCGTGCTCGTACAGCGCCCGTTCTCGGGCCGCGCGCTCACGATTCTGAAACACGACGCATGGAGAGAGCTGCGCGTCGACCTGACAGCGCTGCGCGCACAAGAGCGCAACCAGCTGCTGCTGCTCAAGCGCATGACCGACTACGCGTACACGAAGGCCTGCCGCCGCACGTACCTGCTGCGCTACTTCGGCGAAGAGGTCGCGTTCGGGCAGGCGTGCGGCTCGTGTGACGTGTGCGCAGGGCCGCGGCTCAAGCCCTCGACGCGCGCCGCGAAGACCGCGAGCGGGCCGACGGGCGACCGCGTGCTGCCCTCGAAGTTCTCGTCGTTCGCGGCTGAAGAGCTCAAGCGTTGGCGACGCGCGCTCGCGCAAGACCTCGGCGTGCCGCCCTTCATCATCTTCAACGACGCCACGCTGTACGGAATCGCGGCCGCGCTGCCGACGACGCGCGACGCGTTCTTGTCGGTGAAGGGCACCGGCGAGTCGCGGTGGGAAAAGTTCGGCCCGCACGTCACCCGCATCTGCGTCAACGCGCTCGCCGCTGGTGACCAGCCGCAGGCAGTGGCCGCGGTCGCGCCGCTGCGTCGCCGCAGACGGTGAAGTGACCACTGGCACTCGAGGCGACTCGTCGGCAAGAAGAACGCGTGTCGTCAGCGCCGCCCCGCCCCCGAGACAAGTTCGCGCTGTTGATCGTCGTCGCGGCCGCGCTCGCGTTGTTGCTGCCGGCCACCGGCACCGCAGGTCAGGTGCTGTCGGCGGTGACGACGCTCGGGGTCGCCGTGTTGTTTTTTCTGCACGGAGGCCGCCTCTCACGGGAGGCGCTGTTGGCCGGCGCGACGAACCTCAAGCTGCACGGGCTGATCCTCGCCACCACGTTCGTCGTCTTTCCGCTGCTGGGCCTCGCGCTGCGCCCGCTGATGGCGCCCTTCGTCGGCGCGCAGTTCGTCCCCGGGCTGCTCTTTCTGTGCGCGTTGCCTTCGACGGTGCAGTCGGCCATCGCCATGACGTCGCTGGCGCGCGGCAACATCGCGGCGGCGGTGTGCGCGGCGTCGCTCTCGAGCGCGGTGGGGCTGGTGGTGACGCCGGCGTTGGTGAGCCTGCTGCTCAGCGCCGAGGGCGCGCACGTCACCGTCGGGTCCGTCATTCAGCTCTTCGTTTCCATGCTCTTGCCCTTCGTGGTCGGCCACCTGCTCCGCCCGAAGATTGGCGCGGTGCTCGAGCGACGGTCGCGCGAGCTCAAGTGGGTCGACCAGGGCTCCATCGTGCTGCTCGTGTACGGCGCCTTCAGCCACGCCGTCGAAGAGCGCGTGTTCTCGTCGGTGAGCTGGACACAGTTGCTCGCCGTCGTGCTCTGCGTGGCGGTGTTGCTGGCGGGCGCGCTGAGCATGACGCGCGTGTTCGCCAGGGTCTTCAAGCTCCCGGTCGAAGACGAAATCGCGCTCGTGTTCTGCGGCTCGAAGAAGGGCCTCACCTCAGGCCTGCCGGTGGCGCACGCGCTCTTCCCCGGTGCGGCGGCGAGCTTCGTGGTGCTGCCGTTGATGCTGTTTCATCAACTGCAGTTGATGGTCTGTACGGTGCTGGCCAGGCGCTACGCCAACCGTCACTGAATGCCGGCTTCGACCTGTTTCTTGTACCACTCGGGTGCGCCCAGAATGATGGGCGTCATCGTGCCGCCGTCGATGGCCATGCCGGCGGTGAGCGGCCCCAGCTTCACGAACGCAGCGCCGCGCGGCTCGACGTCCTGGTTCGGGAGCTCTCGCAGCACCACCTGGGCGTCGACGCGGAGATCTCGCGCGGTGAGCGCCATCGGCAGCAGGCGAATCTCCTTCTTCTTCACGTCGAGCTCGACGGACGCGGCGACATCGGGAATGTCGAGCAGGCCCACCACGATGGTCGGCATCTGCACGTTCGCCGAGACGATGCCCAGCAGCGGCTGCAGGTTGCTGACGCCCACCGCGAGCTTCGCCTTCCACGGCGTGTCGGTCTCCGGAGCCCACAGCGCTTCAGGTGCGACCGCGCTCAACGAGACGTTGGTGTAGTTCTTCTCGCGCGTCTTCACCGTCACGTTGGTCAACTTCACGCTGCTGCCGCGGAGATTCATCTGGCGGTTGCGCAGGTCGAACGAGTCGAGGATCGCCGTCACGTTGGCCGAACCCACCACCAGCGCGCTGCGATTGCGGAGCTCGAGGTTCTGCGCCAGCAACGTGAGCTGGCCCTTCGCCTTGTTGCTGCGCGTCGACAGCGAAGCCTCGACGTTCGCGTGCCCACCACCACCGACGAGGATGATGCCCGAGCCCGCGGGGATGAAGCGGTCGAGGAACTTCAGGTCGGTGGCGTGCGCGTCGTCGAGCTTCAGCTGCACGTCGACGTTGCGCACCTTCGTCAGGTCGAGCGAGCTCGTCACTGCGCGCAGCGTGAAGCCTTTGCCCGTCGCCACCTTCGCGTCTTTTTCGCGTGAGTCGAGCTCGAAGGCCGGCAGCAACAACGTGGCGTGCGCCTTGCCGTCGATGGCCTTCAGGTCGAGCGACGCGCGGCCCACGATGTCGAAGTACGGCACCCGCACGCCGATGTTGCGGGGGCTGATGACGAGCTCACTGCCGTCATTCACCACGCCCGCGTCGAGGCCCACCTTCATCGACACCGCGCCCGCGCCGTAGAGCAGCTGCACGTCGGGCATGTCGTCGAGCAGCAACGAGTTGAAGAGGTTCAGGTTCGGCGCGTGAAACCCGAGCCGCACGTTGGCGTCGACGTTCTGCAGAAACTTCTGCTCGAGCGGCACGTCCAACGGCATCGCGCGCACGAGCACCGACAGCTCAGACGGCTCGAACTTCGCTTCGAGCCCGTTGGGCATCGTCACCACGCCGCCGTCGATGGTGATCTGCGACGGGTCAATGGTGAGCGACTCTTTGGGCACCAGCGCGAAGCCCCCAGAGACGGTGATGTCGCCCTGGTAACGAAAGCCGTCGACCCACACTTCACGCACGGTCACGTCTTTCAAGTCAGACAGCTCGACGGCGATGAGCGGCCCCGGCTGCGGCGGCGTCGGCTCGGCCATGCCGTCGACCGGCGGCAACCGCTTCTCGGGCGTGCCGTCGCTCGGCTCGGGCAGGCGCACGTAGACCGAGACGCCCCGCGCGGTGATGTCGGTGAAGGCGACGCGCAGCCGCGACAGCTCCATCGGCTTGAAGAAGCCGCTCGCGTGCTCCGCGATGATGCGAATGCGAAAGCCGTGATCTTGAATGTGGAACTCGACGTCGTCGACCTCCACGCCCAGCGGCGGAACCAGCTTCGCCTGCCGAAACGTCATCGCGAAGACGCCCGGCTGGCCGTTGGTGAGCTTCGGCAGCAACCCGCCGTTCACCAGTGCGAACACCGCCCCGACCAGCAGCACGACCAGCACGATCAACAAGGCGAGCAGTCGGCGCATGCAGACCCACTTATCGACCCGTCAACCGCCCGTCATCTGGCGTGGCCCTACAATCACGTTGCAAGCAAGCCACCTGTCGACCAAAGCGCCGCTCAATGACCGCACTGGAATTGGTGGTTCGCCGTGATGACACGTTGCCCAAGCTCGGCTGGTACGCCGTCGTAGACCGCCGAAAGAACACGGTCGAAGCGGAGGTTGGAAGGTTCGTCGAGGTCGACTCGGCGAAGAAGCCGAAGTGGCTGGTGGCGGGCTTCTGGGACGGAGACTTCGCCGCCGGCGACTTCCACACGTCGGAGCACGTGTTCGGCAGTGGGTTGAGGTTGAACGGTAACGACGTGGTGATGACGACCGCGCACTCGACGGTCGACCGCTGTGTCTACGTGCGCGACGGGCACGTGTGGCACCTCTCGAATTCGTTGGTGGTGTTGTTGGGGCGCCTCGGCGCGCGCCTCGACCCGGAAAGAGATCACCGCCAGTGGGGCGAGAGCATGTGCCTCGGTGTGCACAACTACATTCGCCAGTTCTCGTTGGTGCACCCGCGCTTCACCGTCGGCTTCCAGCTCATCTGGGAGGCGATGCACATTGACGCTGAAGGCCAGGCCTCGTTCCGCTTTCACGACCGCCCGCACACGTTCAAGAACTTCGGCGACTACCAGCAGCAGTTCTCGGGCGCGCTCACGCGGCTGTGGAACAACGCCACCGATCGACGCCGCGCGCGGCCCATGCGCGCGGTGGGCAGCGCGAGCCGTGGCTACGACTCGGGCGCGGTGCTGGCGACGGTGATGCCCATCGTCGGGAAGCCCATCATCAGCTGGACGGCCGAGAAGTCGAACACGCGCGTACCGAAGCTCGTGCAGAAGATGATGAAGGCCAACCTGTCTGACGACGACGGCTCCGAGATCGCGCGCATCCTCGGCGCGACGCCGAAGTACCTCGACCTCGACTTCTCGAAGCTGCCCGCCGAGCTGGAGGCGTGGTGCTGGGCAACGGGGCAGATCTCTCCCGAGCTCGCCTTCGCGTCGCTCCTGAAAGAAGCCGACACGCACGACGTGCCCACCATCTTCTTCGCGGGCCACGCAGGTGACGGCGTGTGGGAGCGCGGGCTGTCTCCGTTGATGCAGACCGGCCAGGTGATCCGTGGCGCGCAGAGCGGCTACGCGCTCATCGAAGCGCGCAACCGCTACGGCGTCGTCGAGTGCAGCGCGCCGTACCTCTTCGCCCGCAGCGTCGAGTCGCTCCACGCAGTCTCGACGAGCGCAGAGCTCAAGCCGTGGCAGCTCGACACCGGCTACGACCGCCCCATCTGCCGCCGCATTCTCGAAGAGCGCGGCGTGCCGCGTGAAGCGTTCGGCTGGGGCAAGAAGGCCGTCGCCATGGACCTCGAGTCGCCGCAGGGCAAGGGCCTGCGCAAGCGCTTCTTCAGCAGCTCGCCGTGGTCGGCGCTCACCACCAACATCTACCGCAGCGTGAACCTCGGGCTCTACGCGGGCTACCGCAGCCAGGCCTTCATCAAGCACCGCGGAGATCGCGCGAAGATCATCTGGAGCGGCCGCCCCGACGCCAAGCGCCTGCTCTCGCGCGTGAACGACCTGCAACGCGCGACGTTCATCACCAGCACCAGCTGGCTCGCCGACCAGTACGCGCCGAAATCGTGACGCGCCGCGCAGGCTGAATTCGCTCGAAACTCAGGGCCCCGTCAGGCAACGGTCGTGCATGGCCACTTCATTCACGCCGATGTCCAAGAAGCTCCGCCGCGAAGACGCGCTCGAGTACCACTCGCAGGGTCGCCCCGGAAAAATCGAGGTCATCCCCACCAAGCCCACGGCCACCGCGAGAGATCTCGCGCTCGCGTATTCACCCGGCGTCGCCGAGCCGTGCCTCGAGATCGCCAAAGACCCAGACCTCTCGTACGTCTACACGGCGCGCAGCAACCTCGTGGGCGTCGTCTCGAACGGCACTGCGGTGCTCGGCCTGGGCGACATCGGGCCCTACGCCGGCAAGCCGGTAATGGAGGGCAAAGGCGTGCTCTTCAAGAAGTTCGCCGACATCGACGTGTTCGACATCAACGTCGACGCGAAGGAAGTCGACGCGTTCTGCGCCGTCGTCAAGGCGCTCGAGCCCACGTTCGGCGGCATCAACCTCGAAGACATCAAGGCGCCGGAGTGCTTCGTCATCGAGAAGCGGCTCCAGGAGTCGATGAACATTCCCGTCTTCCACGACGACCAGCACGGCACCGCCATCATCTCCGGCGCGGCGCTGCTCAACGCCGTCGAGCTCGCGGGCAAGAAGCTCGACCAGGTGCGCGTCGTCGTCTCGGGCGCCGGCGCGTCGGCCATCGCGTGTACGAATTTCTGGATCAGCCTCGGCGTGAAGCTCGAGCACGTGCTCATGGTCGACACCAAGGGTGTCATTCACAGCGAACGCACCGACGGCATGAACGAGTGGAAGAAGCCCTTCGTTCGCCAGACCAGCGCGCGCACGTTGGCCGACGCCATGGTGAACGCCGACATCTTCCTCGGCGCGTCGGTGAAGGGCCTCGTCACGCCCGACATGCTCAAGACCATGGCCGCGAAGCCCATCATCTTCGCGCTCGCCAACCCCGACCCTGAAATCGACTACCACGAGGCGAAGAAGGCCCGGCCCGACGCCATCGTCGCCACCGGCCGCAGCGACTTCCCCAACCAGGTGAACAACGTCCTCGGCTTCCCCTTCATCTTCCGCGGGGCGCTCGACGTGCGCGCGCGACGCATCAACGAAGACATGAAGCTCGCTGCGGCCCGCGCCCTCGCCGAGCTCGCGCGTGAAGACGTGCCCGACGCGGTGACGCACGCGTACGGCGGCGAGCGTTTCGAGTACGGCCCCGACTACATCATTCCCAAGCCCTTCGACCCGCGCGTGCTGCTGTGGGTCGCGCCGGCCGTCGCCAAAGCGGCGATGGACTCAGGCGTCGCGCGCCTGCCGGTCGTCATCTCCGAATATGAAGAGAAGCTGCAAGCCATGCAGTCGCGCAGCTACCAGGTCATGTCGACGGTGTTCGCGCGCGCAAAGACGAGCCTCAAGCGCGTGGCGCTCAACGACGGCGAGCACCCGCGCACGCTGCAGGCCGCGCGCATTCTCCTCGAAGAAGGGCTGTGCGACCCGGTGCTGCTCGGCGACCCGGCCGCCATCAAGCGCGCCATCGTCGAGACCCGGCTCGAAGACGAGCTGGCGAACGTGAAGATCCTCGACCCGCGCAGCGCCGCCGACACCGAACCGCACGCGCAGGCCTACTACGCCATGCGCCAGCGCCACGGCGTCTCGCTCGAGCAGGCCCGCGAGCGGCTCACGCACCGCAACTACTTCGGCCCCATGTTGGTGAAGAGCGGCGCCGCTGACGGCTTCGTCACCGGGCTCACGCAGAGCTACCCCGAGGCCGTGCGCCCGTTGCTCGACCTCATCGGCACGCGTGAAGGCCGTCGCGCCGGCGGCGTGTACATCGTGGTGCAGCGCAACGAGTTCAAGTTCTTCGCCGACTGCACGATGAACCCCGTGCCGTCGCCCGAGTATCTGGCCGACATCGCCATCGCCACCGCCGACCTCGCGCGCAGCTTCGACGTCACCCCGCGCATCGCCTTCTTGTCGTATTCGAACTTCGGCTCGGCCGCGGGCGGCCCGTCACCGGCTCGCATGCGCGCCGCCATGGAGCTCGCGCACAGCCGCCGCCCCGAATTGGAGATGGACGGCGAGATGCAGGTCGACACCGCGCTGGTGCAGAGCGAGCGCGAAGGCCGCGCGCCCTTCACGCGGCTGACCGGCGACGCCAACGTGCTCATCTTCCCTTCGCTCGACGCGGCGAACACGGCCTACAAGCTGCTGTGGCGCTTCGGCGGAGCGGAGGTCATCGGCCCGGTGCTGCTGGGCATGAACCAGGCCGTCAACGTGCTGCAGAACGGCGCGTCGGTGCAGGACATCGTCAACCTCGCTGCGGTCACCGCCGTGCGCGCACAGGGCGGCGACTTCCTCTTCTGAGGCGAGGCGGGGAGCGGGGCAACAAAAAGCCCCCTCCCGCATTCGCGGAAGAGGGCCTTGGAAGAACGCTGAAGACCGACTCAGCGCTTCTTGAACTCGACGCGGCGGTTGGCGGCCCACGCCTCTTCGTTCGAGCCGTTCATGACCGGCTTGTTCTCGCCGTAGCCCACGGTGTCGAGCGCGCCACCCGAGACGCCGAGGTCGACCAGGTACTTACGCACCGAGGCCGCGCGCTTCTGCGAGAGCACCATGTTGAACTCGTCGGTGCCGCGGTCGTCAGCGTGACCTTCGAGCGTGAAGCGCAGGCTGCCCTTCTTGATGCAGTCCGCGTACGAGGCCAGCGTGCTCTGCGTCGAGCCCGACAGGTTGTACTCGTTGAAGTCGAAACGAACCGCGTCGAACGTGCACGAAGCGCTCGACGAGCTCGCCGCCACGCACTTGCCCTTCGTGCAGCCCTGGCCAGACGGACAATCGTCGTCCGCCGCGCACTCCGAGACCTGCGCCACGATGCACTTGCCCGAGCTGCACTTCTTGCCTTCGCCGCAGCCGCTGTCGCCGGTGCACTCAGGCTTGGGCACGCACTTGTTCGTCTCGCAGACGAAGCCGGCCTTGCAGTTGTCGCTCGTCGCGCATTCCTGGCACTGGCCCTGAACGCAGACTTCGCCCTTCTCTTTGCAGTGCTCGT
The DNA here is from genome assembly GCA_035910535.1 of Archangium sp. Classification (GTDB taxonomy): domain Bacteria; phylum Myxococcota; class Myxococcia; order Myxococcales; family Myxococcaceae; genus Archangium_A. Next base: position 93,921 of record JAMHXF010000116.1, read on the forward strand.
CGCTTTCACACTTCGGGTAGGTCGGAGGGCAGCCCGTCATCATCAGGAGCGCTGCGGCCGAGAGGCTCAAGCTGAAGTTGGATGTGCGCATGATCGGGCCAGCTACCACCAAGCACTCTGAATTGCGTGGGGAATCTTGGTGCGTGGTCCTTGGCACACGTCTTCCAATACCCCCGGTGGTCGCCGCGAAAGCGCGGCAAACTAGCCACACCCACTCAGGAGCACGCATGCCGGCCACAGTCCTCGTCGTTGATGATGAACGGAATATTCTGCTGACGCTGAGCCAGGCGCTGCAGCTCGAGGGGTACCACGTGGAGCTCGCGTCAGACGCCCGGGTGGCGCTCGACGTGTTGGCCGCGCGGCCTGTCGACGCGGTGTTGATGGACGTGAAGATGCCCGACATGGACGGGCTGACCGCGCTCGGGAAGATGCGAGCGCTCAACGCCGAGCTGCCCGTCATCATGATGTCTGGCCACGGCACCATCGACACTGCGGTCAAAGCGACACAGCTGGGGGCGCGCGACTTCCTCGAGAAGCCCATCAGCCGGGAGCGCATGCTGCTGGCGCTCAAGAACGCGCTCGAGCACCAGAAGGTCGTCGAAGAGCTGCAGTCGCTGCGCGCCGAGGTCGGCCGCTTCGACATGGTGGGCCAGGGCCCGGCGATGCAGCGCATCTACGCGTTGATTCAGCGCGCCGCGCCGTCTGAAGGGCGGGTGCTCATCACCGGTGAAAACGGCAGCGGCAAGGAGCTCATCGCCCGCGCGGTGCACGCGCACAGCAAGCGCAAGTCGGGCCCGTTCGTGAAGCTCAACTGCGCTGCCGTGCCGCACGAGCTCATCGAGTCGGAGCTGTTCGGCCACGAGAAGGGCTCGTTCACCGGCGCCGTCACCGCGCGGCGCGGCAAGTTCGAGCTGGCCGACGGCGGCACGTTGTTCCTCGACGAGGTCGGCGACATGCCCGCGCAGATGCAGGCCAAGCTGCTGCGCGTGCTGCAAGAAGGCGAGCTGGAGCGCGTCGGCGGCAGCGAGACCATGAAGGTCAACGTGCGCGTCATCGCCGCGACGAACAAAGATCTCGAGAGCGAGATCGCCGCGGGCCGTTTCCGCGAAGACCTCTACTTCCGCTTGAACGTGGTGCAGGTGCACTCGCCGCCGCTGCGTGAACGCAAAGAAGATCTGCCGGTGCTCATCGACGCGTTCGTCGACGAGGCGTGCAGAAAGAACGGTCGCAAGACGCTGCGCCTGCTCCCTGAAGCGATGCAGCGCATGGTCGCCTACGACTACCCCGGCAACGTGCGCGAGCTGCGCAACCTCGTCGAGCGCCTCGCGATTCTGTGTGAAGGCCCGCTGGTGTCAGGCAGCGAGACCGAGGCGCTGTTGCCGCGACGCCGTGGCGTTGCGGCGAGCGCGTCGACACCCGTGAACGTCGAGCCACTGTCGCTGCCGATGACGAGCACGCCCGCGCCGGTCTCGCGGTACCGCGCCGACAAGCCGTTTCGGGATCAGGTCGAAGACGCCGAGCGAGAGATCATCCTCGGCGCGCTGCACTTCGCGCGCGACAACGCGACGGAGGCCGCGCGGCTGCTCGATCTCGAGCGCGGGCACTTCTACAAGAAGATGAAGTCGCTCGGCCTCAAGCGCGCTGGCGGCGAGACGCAGGTCGGCTCAGAAACCACCGCGCAGTAACGGGAAGTCGCGAAACCCACGCTCGTAATCTTCAGTGGCGGCGCTACATTGCCCCGCCTCATGCGGAGACTCTTCGCGATCTGCGTTTTGTTGGCGGGCTGCGAATGGGCCGCCGACCCTTTGGACTTCGTTCGTGACGAAGCGCCCCGGTTCAAGGCGCGAGCCGAGCACCCCGCGCCCGTGGAGAACCCACCGCGCCTCAAGGTGATGGCGTGGAACGTGAAATACGGCGCGTGCCGCATCGACTTCTGGTTCGACTTCTGGGGCGACCGCACTCAGATGTCGACGACCGAGGTCGAGAGCTGCCTCACGGGCGTCTCGGCGCTCATTCGTGAATACGACCCCGACATCCTCATCACCGAGGAGATCGAGGTCGACAGCAAGCGCAGCGCCTACGTCGACATGGTGCGCTTCATCCTCGAGAACACGAACCTGCGCTACGCGATGTACAGCTCCACGTGGGACGCGCGCTACGTGCCGTCAGAAGGTGTGGGCCGCGTCGATCTCGGCAACGCGATCTTCTCGCGGTACCCCATCACCAAAGCCGAGCGCATTCGTCAGGTCGATCGCACCGATCAAGACCCGCTGACCGCCACGTTCTACATCAAGCGCGCCATCGCCCGCGCCGAGGTCGACCTCGGAGATCGCACTGTCGCCGTGTACGGCGTGCACACCGAGGCCTACGACTTCGACGGCACCAAGCAGAAGCAGATCCAGCAGATCTACGACGTGCTGAAAGAAGAGTCGCTCGCGTGGGTCGCCGGCGGCGACTGGAATGAGCTGCCTCCGGTGTGTGACGAGAAAGCCGAAGCGGGCAGCGCCGAGTCGTGTGAAGGCAAGCTGCGGTTGTCGGGGTTCCTCGACGAACGCGCGAGCGCCAAGGGCACCGCCTACGAGCAGCCGCCGTACACGCCGTCAGTGCTCAAGCGGTACTACGACGACTTCGAGCCCTCGATTTCACTCGCGCGTTACGGCGTGGGCGAGGCGGCGCAGCAGCCGTTCTTCACGCACACCGTGCTCGGCCCTGATTCCGTCAACGACGAAGGCGTCGCCGGCAATTGGAACCGAACGCTCGACTACCTCTTCATTCGCAAGGGCGAGACGTGGTCTGACACCGACATTCTGCAGGGCCCCGGGCGGCTCGGCATCGTGGGTGACCCGTCGCGCTTGTCAGACCACGCGCCCGTGGTGGGAACGTGGGGGCTGCCGTGAAGCGCTTCGGGTTCGTCGTTCTCCTCGTGGCAGGGCTCGCGGCTGCAGACCCGCGGCCCGCGCGAGACACGGCCGACGTCGGCAACAAGGGCGCGTGGAGCGTGGGTGTCTTCAACCCGCTGCGTTACTCGCTGCACAACCGCTTCGAGCTCCAGGTGCACCCGGCGCTGTTCTTCGTGGCGCCCCACATCGACGCGCGCTTCGCGGTGCTCAAAGAGACCGCTGAGTCGGGGCGATATCCGCTCGGTGTGCGGCTCACGGCTGAAGCCGGCCTGCTCTACCCGACGCTCGGCATGCGCCTGGCGAAGGGCTTCTTGTTTCCCGCGTGGGGCACGTCGACCAACGACATTGGCCACATGCTGATTCCGCGCGTGGGCCTCGTCATCTCGGGCGACTTCTTCAAGTACGACGTGCTCACGTTCCGCATCGATGGGTGGCTGCGCATTCCCATGGGGCCGAACAACGCGACGCAGCTCAACTCGTTCCTGGCCCCGTTGGACATTCTGTTCGCCGCGCCGTTGACGGGTTTCCTGGGCCGCTTCGGTGGCGCGTATGATCACGCGTTCGGAGATCGCCTCCGCCTGCGCCTCGAGGCCAACGTGTACCTCACCGGTTCGCAGGGGAACCTGCGCGTCGGCGCGCAAGACGTCGGGCCCATCGCCAACATCGACCCGTGGATCTTCACGGCGCACCTCGGGCTCGACATCGCGGTGTTCAAGCACTCGCGCATCTCGGTGGGCGTGTACTTCGCGAACTACGATCAAGGCGCCACGGAGCTGAAGGCCGGAGCTGATGGGTTCAGCGAACGCACGCGCGTGCGCAGCAACAACTTCCTGCCGACCATCGACTACATCTGGGCTGGCTTCTGAACCACGTCCCCAGGGCGATTGCGCTTCGCGAGCGGAACGCGTGAGTCGGACAGGAGCGAGTCGTGAACCGACGAGGGCGTGACGCTCAACGCACGATGAGCGAGTTCACGTCGTACGCCGGCACCTGGCCCTGCGGCGGAATGCAGGTGCTCGAGAGTGGCGACGGAGTCGGCGCCCTGAGGTGGCAGAACCTGCTCGCGGAAACGAGGCGCTACGCGCGGCCCACGTCTCGGAAGTCGAGTGACCAACCCTCGTGAGGGTCTTTGTGCACACGCGGCTTCCCGATGGTGTGGCAGGTCGCGCAGAAGCTCCGCGCGCCGTCTACGGAGATGCGCAGCTCGAGAGCTCCGTCACACATCGGGCACGCGTGCGCCAACTGCATCTCGGCCGTCGTCTCGTCGATCACTCGAACTTCAGTCGTCATGGCCTACAGGTACGACCGATCGCCGTACCTGCAAGCCAATCGACCCGCCGATCTACTTGTTCTGCGCCGCCAGCAACGGCGTGAGCAGCGAGCTCCCCGAGCGCTCGGGCAGCAACGTTACCGGCGCACCGCTCTCGAGCAGCTTCTGCGTCTCGAGCAGCTCGAACATCGCCTCCATCACTTCCTTGTCGGCGCTGATCTGCTGCAGCGCCTTCCCGACGATCATCGGGCGCTGCGCGGCTGCGCGCGCGAACTCGGCGGCGGCCTTCGAGTCGGCCGACGACTTGATGATGTTCACCTGGTTGCTGCCGTCCTGACTGATGGCGGAGGTCACCTGGCGCAGGCGGTTCACGACCTTCTCTTCGATGCCGCGAATCATCTGCCCGTCGCGGAAGTGCACCTTGCGGATGTAGATCGACCCGAGCTGGTAACCCCACTCGGCCGAGCGCGGCGTCACTTCGTTGCGCACCGCCTGGCTCATCACGTGGCGCGTCTCCAACATGTCGCCCAGCTTCATGTTCGAGAGCGTACGCACCGCGGCGTTCGACACGTTGGCGCGCAGCGAGCCGCGCGGGTCGGCGTTCTTGAAGAGGAACGAGACCGGGTCGTTGACCAGCATCTCGTACCAGATGCCGATACCCATCGGAGCGCCCTCCTCCGAGTTCACCGGCTGGCTGCGCAGGTACTCCTGGTCCAACCGGAGGTCGACGGTGTGCACCTTGCCGAAGAGCGGAATCAACGCAGCCTTCACGCCCAGCTTGGCCCACAAGAAATGCAGGCCCGGCTCCGAGATGGTGCCCAGCACCTCACCGAAGAGCGTGAACACGCGCGCGCGCCGCTCCTCGATGATGGCGTAGAGCCCGAAGGCCCGCGCCAACGACATGGCGATGGGCACGCCGATGAGGCACGCAAAAAAGCCGACGATCATCGAGACGAAGAAGCTCACGGCTTCACCTCCACGTACGCGCTGCGAGCCTTGCTGAAGAGCGACAACTTCACGTTGCGCACGTACGCGTCGATGACGCCGGAGCTCCCGCCCAGCCGCTTCAACTCGGAGAGCTGGTTGGCGAGCTGCAACAGCGGCTCGACCTCGGCCTGCGCGTTGAGCTGCTGAATTTCGACGGCCCGGCGCGACTGCACGAGCTTCTGGTCGGCCGCGGCCTGCGCGAGCGAGACGTCGGCGCCGACCTGGTTGTGCGCCGTGTTGATGGCGGCCAGCGCGCTCTCCACGTCGTCAGGCGGGTCGATGCCGGTGATGAGCGACGCGTCGAGCGTGATGCCGTAGCGCGCGGTCGACGACATGCAGCCCTTGTCCATGTCTTCGTTGAGCAGGCGCAGGTTCTTGCGGAGGTCGTTGATCGACACGCCCGCCGCCGCCGAGAGATCTCCCATGTTCGGCGTAGAGCCGATGACGGGGAGCACTTCAGCGCTCTCGGGCGCCTCGAACGAGGCGATCTTCTGACGAAGAATCGAGATGAAGTAGCCCAGCACGTGCACCAGCGGCCGCTTCACGCCGAAGATGTACGCGTAGAGGTTCTGGTCGCTCACGCGGAAGCGCAGCTGGCCGGTGAGCCCGATGTTGAGCTGGTCTTTGGTGACCGCGTCCAGCTCGCTGCCGCCGCGGTTGGCGTTCACGTCTTCCGGGTCGAACGCGAGGTTCACCGTCTCGGTCGCGACGGAGACTTTGTAGACCTTCTCCCACGGCCACTTGAAATACGGGCCGCCCGGCTGAATCACCGAGAGCTGCGGGTACTTGTAGCGCTCGCGCTCGTCAGGCCGCAGGTACTCGGCCATCGGGTTGTCGAGCGTGGTGGTGGTCAACCGCAGCGCGCGGCCGAACGAGGTCTTCACTGCCTTCTCGTTCTGGTTGACGGTGAAAAAACCGAAGATGACGTACCGGAGTACGAACCATCCGATGGCGCCGAAGAACAACCCCGGCACCGAGATCAAGCTATCCATGGAGACCTCCCCTCGAGAGACCGCGGACCTTACGCGAACTCTGCCCACACCGGCGCGTGATCGGACGGCAGCTTGCCCTTGCGCGCTTCGCGATCGATCTCGACGTTCGTGCAGCGGTTGATCAACGGCGCGCTCACCAGAATGTGATCAATGCGCAGGCCCTGGTTCTTGTGAAACGCGCCAGCGCGGTAGTCCCACCACGAGAACCGCCCGGGCTCAGGGTGCTTCGCGCGAAAGAGATCCGTCAGCGCGTGCGTCGAGAGCAGCGCGTTGAACGCCTCACGCTCTTTGGGCGACGCGAGCGTCTGGCCGGCCCACAGCGCCGGGTCCCAGGTGTCGAGGTCGGCGGGCGCGACGTTGAAGTCGCCGCACACCAGCAGCGGCAGCGGCTGTGACTTCAGCCAACGCGAGAGCCGCGCGTACCACTCGAGCTTGTACGTGTACGCGGGCGAGGTGAGCGACTGGCCGTTGGGCGCGTAGAGCCCGACGACGCGAATGTCGCCGCACGTGGCCGCGATGACGCGCGATTGTTCGTCGTCGTCGCCGAGCCCCTTCACGACGTCGGTGACGGGCGCCTTCGAGAGAATCGCGACGCCGTTGTACGTCTTCTGACCGAAGACCGCCGCGTGGTAGCCGAGCGCCTTGATCTCATCGTGAGGGAACTGCTCGTCGCTGCACTTGAGCTCCTGCAGACAGAGCACGTCGGGAGCGCGCGTCTTCAGGAAGTCCTGCAGCCGCTCGAGCCGAGCGCGCACGGAGTTGATGTTCCACGTGACGATCTTCACCGCGACGCTCTTACGGCACTCGCAAGCGTTCCACGACCACCGTCGACCAGCCCGGCAGCGGCGGCTCGGCGTACGGCGTCAGCGTGACTTTGTACGTGCCCGGGTACAGCAGCGCCGTGTGCGTCCAGTTCGACGTGTAGAGCCCGCTGCCGGAGATGTACGAGCAGTGCACGTCGCCCGTCGTGTTGAAGCGCGAGTCCGTCGCGTGCACGTAATCAAGACGCGCCGCTCGGTACGCGCCGTTCGTCTAGCTGCAGCCCGCGGGTGTTCCCGGCGTCACGTTGTTGACGGTGATGTGTCCTGAGACTTTTATTTTCAGTTCATTTAAGTTCTCTAGAACTAATTCAAATTTTTTGTGAGTCTTCTCCAGAGCTGATTCAAATTTTTTGTGAGTCTTCTCCAGAGCTTATTCAAATTTTTTGTGAGTCTTCTCCAGAGCTTATTCAAGCTGTTCTGGGGTGACATAAGACTGCTTTGGGTCTTGTTTCTTCATTTCTG
>JAMHXF010000117.1:0-4520 GCA_035910535.1 Archangium sp.
CAGCAGCAGCAGCAAAAACAACAGCAAAGCCAACAAAGCAATCGTGGTCGTCGTGGTGGTATTCGCCGTGGGCGTGGTCGTGGGCGTTCACCCGCGCCCGCCCACTAACGGCAGAAGCACACAAAAACAAACACAAATGGAGTCAGCGAAGAACGAAGTGACTTCGCATGACTTTCATCAGAGTTAGAGTCGAACGACCCTTAACAAATGAAAGCGATTCATGAAAATCGGTGTTTTCAATGAATATTTTAGCTTCTCCAAATTCATAACGTGTACACGGGGTCGAGTTTTAAGAGTGGTGGCGGGCGGGCGGGAATTTGTTAAGGGTCGTTCGACTCTAACTCTGATGAAAGTCATGCGAAGTCACTTCGTTCTTCGCTGACTCCATCATCATTCGTTTGAGTCTGAACGACCCAAACAAATGAAAGTCAATTCCCAGGCAACTGAAGCAAATGACGTGCGAAGTTCGTCGAAACCAGACGAAAATGGTTGTAGTGACGGGCCCGCGCTCTGTTAGCTGTCGACGTCGCCCACCCAGCTCGCTGGCAAATGCTCTCGTGATCGAGACCGGCCAGCGTCAGGGTCGCGTTGGCAGCGTTTCGCAACGAGTGCGACGAGAACGGTGCGTCGACGCCAGCGCTGCGCAGCGCCGCGCGAATGATCGACGCGCAGCGTGCGCCGCTGAGTGGCCGCAATGTTGTTTCGTCGACGAACAATCGGTTCGGCGGTTGTGTCGCTCGTTGCTTGTGTTGGCGTCGCGTTCGCGGATTGCGAAAAATCGCGTTTTCGCTGTCGTCGCCGTCGAGGTGCGTAGCGTCGGCGTCGTCGGCAGTGTCGTCGTCGTCGCCGTCGTCGTCGTCGCCGTTGTTGCCGCTGCCGCGCGTTGCTGCGATACCGACGCCGACGTCGACAGAGTCGTCGTCCCCAGTAGAGGCGACGTCGTCGTCGTCGTCGACGTCGTCGTCGTCGTCGCGATCGGCGCGTCGCTGTCGACGCGCGTCGATCTCCCGCCAACGACGTTGGCGTTGGCGCACACGCTGCGCCAGGCGCCACACGTTGCACGCCGGGCACAGGTGCGAGGGCACGATGGACGCGGGAGTCGATGGCGTCGGCGGCCGCTCGAGAGCGCAGCCGCAGTGCGAAACGTAGTTGCTGTCTTGCTTGATGTGCGCGCGCACGGACTGCTTCGACTTGTAGCAGAACGTGACGACGTGCCGGCCGACAGTGTCGATGCGGCGTTTGATTGAAGACAGGCGAATCGACGCCGGCTCCTTGCGCCCGCGCAGCATCGATTCGAGGCGCAGTAGGAAAAGCGCGCGCAGACGCGTCGACTTGTAGGACTGGTCGGTCGGCAGCGTGCGTGCGACGACGGCCGGATGGAACGGCATGTGGCCCGCCAGTCGCGGCGCCGTCGGCCGATGCAGCGCGGCCGCGGCGCGAAACGCCACGCTCGTTGCATTGTTGTATAGATTTTCGTCGGTTGAGCCGTCGTCGACGAGCGAGCGCGCCAAAGCGCTTGCGATGCTGTTGACGGTCGGTGCTTGCAAGCCGACGGTGTTGAGCAGATGCATTTGAAATTGTAAATATTTGTTGAACAGGTGGTGTGCGTCGGGCAGCGCGCCGCCGCAGAAGGTGTCGAACCGACGCCGAGCGGAGAGCGCCGCGCGGCGCCACGCCGGCGAGTGACGCGAATCGATGAACTCGATCACGTCGCTCGTCAGAATCGGAACGCGATGAGGGGCGGCGATCGGCCGTCTCTCATCGGGTTGCGTGCGCCGTCCGCCGTCACGAGCGCCGCCGGCGGTAGCTCGAGAATGTGGCTCCGACGGCGCCACGGTATGAGCGGGGCCCACGGCGCCGACGGCCATGACGGGACCACCATCACGCCGTGCGCGTGCGGCTCGAGCGCCAGCTTGTTGAGCACTCGGAAGATCAAGTTGAACGGAGGAACGACGAGCCCCGTCTCGTCGCGCCACGCAACGCGCAGCGCGTTCTGAACCGCTGCTTGTCGGTCGTAGACGTCGGCTGTGCCGTATCGCGCACACTGCGCCGTCGACGCGCTGGCGAGCCAGTCGATTGTGAAATCGATGTTGAAGGTGCGACGAATGTGTTGAAGCGCCCACGGCGCGAGCCGCCATTCGTTGTGTTTGTTGATCGCGCGCGAGAGTCTGTCGGCGATGTAGTTGTCTGTTCCAGCGATGTGTTCGGCGCGCATATCGATTTGGCGTTTGATGACGGAGTGAAGCAGCGGCGCCAGCGCTTCGTCGAGGTGTTTGTGCCGTGAGCCGAACCGACGAAGTGTTGACAGTGTCGTTGTGTTGTCGGTTCTGATGAGAAGCGACGCGTGTCGCTTCAAGTGACGCTTGAAGTGTTGGTATGCGCGCGCCGTCGCCGTCGACTCGCGCCAATTCGAGGAGCGGCTCGCCTCGTCCGGCGACCACCGACCGCGAAAGTCGTGCATCTCGTTGTCGAACTGGAGAGTGGCGCCGTAGCCGAACTCGCTCGCGTCCGTCGTCAGAGTGAAGGCGGGCGGGCGCGGCAACATCGGCGCGCCGTTGCGTCGGCCGACGCGACGCGCGTCGGACCACCAGAACGCGTCGCGCAGCGCTGTGCGGCTCAGCGCGACCGGTGCGTCCCAGTTGACGTTCGACACGCGCAGACCGTACTCGACGTTGCGTTGAAGAGCGTGTCGCCGACGGCGCGCGTCGTAAAGAGCCGGCATCAAGGCCGTGATCGCGCCCGTCAAGCGCGAGAGCTGGCGCACCGTCAGAGAGGCATCGTGATGCCGTCTCAATACAGAACGAGCAGTGCGCGCGACGGCCCGCAGCTTGTCGGACGGGGCGAACAGGCGGCACTCGGTCGAGTCGAAGATCAAACCGAGATGCTGCAGTGATTGCGTCGGAGTGAGCTGGCTCTTGGTCTTGTTGACTGTGAAGCCGAGCTGCTCCAACAATTGAAGCGCGCGGTTCGTCGCCCGTGTCGACGCCTCGGCTGACTCGGCCACGATCAGAATGTCGTCGATGTAGGCCGACACGCGAATCTGCTCGCGTCGCAGCTGAGCCAAGACCGGCCGCAGCAGACGTGTGAATGTGGCCGGCGCCGTCTTCGTTCCGAAGCTCATGGCACGAAACCAAAAGCTTCGGCCAAGTGCTTGGAAGGCCAGGAGTCGACGGTGAGCACGATTGACGGGAACGTGGAGGAACGCGTCGGTCAAGTCGATCGACGTCAGGTAGTCGCCAGGACGGATGAGGCGCGCGGCGATCTCGGTCGTCTCCATTTTGAACGGCTGATCCGTGAGCTTCGCGTTCAGACGGCGACTGTCGAGAACGAAGCGCCAGCGTTTGGGGCCCGGCTTCGCGACCGGAAACAGCAAGCCGTAAAGCGCGCGCGCGTCCGTGCCAGCCTCGATGACGCCCTCGCGCAACCAGTCGTGAAGCTGGTCGCGCAGAGCGGTCATCTGGTCGGCGGATCCGACGAAAACGGGCGGCCGGCGCGGCCCCACTGGCTCGCCGGACATGTGGAAGCGTAGACCCGAGCGGACGAGCTCGATGATACGCGGGTCTCGCGTGATTCTTCGCCAGCGCCCGAGGGCCCGACGAAGACGTGAAGGGAGAGCGACTTCCGCGCGAGCGGTGCGCGGCAGGCAGGATTGGTGGTGGTTGAAGTGTTTTTGCAGCAAAGCGGTGGTGGTGGTGGAGAGCAAAGGCGGTGGTCGTGGTGGTTCGTTCATATGAAGATATTGTTTGTTTGTTTTGTTTTTGTGTTTGTTTTTGTTTGCTTCTGCCGTTAGTGGGCGGGCGCGGGTGAACGCCCACGACCACGCCCACGGCGAATACCACCACGACGACCACGATTGCTTTGTTGGCTTTGCTGTTGTTTTTGCTGCTGCTGCTGTTGTTGTTGCTGTTGTTGTTGTTGTTGTTGCTGCTGCTGCTGCTGCTTCGGCGGTCTGCCTTCTTCGCTCGCCTTGGCGACGGCGCGCGGCGCCGGCGACTTTGACTTGTTGGGCGGGCCGGCCGGGTCCTTGGCGGCGCCTTGATGCTGCGTCTCGGGTGGGGCCGGTGAGCGCGTAGCGGCCGTCGCGCCCCGGCGTGTAGAGGCTCGCGCAGCGTCGCCGGCGCCTGCCGCCGACGCGCGCGGCGCGCCGCGCCAAATTTCGCGCGCGCGCGCAAAGGCGTTTTGTACGCCGTCGTTGAACGCGATCGAGTTGTCCGGCGCCGCCAACACCGAACGCGCCTCCTTCGGGAGGCAGAGCTTGACGCGCTCAAAGTTCAGAGCGAGCACAGCGTCGTCGGCGAGCGCGCGCACGGTCCGCCACAAAAAATCTGCGAGCGCGTCGTCGCCGTGCGCCTTGGCCACGTCGATAAGGTGCAGCAGCGCGCTGTTGACGGTCGCGTCGACCGCGCGCACGTAGAGCGCGCGCTCGCGCTCCACGTCGGCCGCCGCCATCGGCATGCCCCGCACAGACGGAACGACGACCCGCGCGCGTAGGTCGGCGAGCAAGATTTGTTGTTGCGCCG
>JAMHXF010000118.1:0-2982 GCA_035910535.1 Archangium sp.
CGAACGAACGAGTCGAACTAACGAGTCGAACGAACGAACGAACGAACGAACGAGTCGAACGAACGAACGAACGAACGAACGAGTCGAACGAACGAACGAACGAGTCGAACGAACGAACGAACGAGTCGAACGAACGAACGACCGAACGAACGAGTCGAACGAACGAACGAGTCGAACGAACGAACGAGTCGAACGAGTCGAACGAGTCGAACGAGTCGAACGAGTCGAACGAACGAGTCGACGGCGTGCTGATTCAGCGTCAGCTCGACGACCCGCGCACGCCGCGTAGACGTGGGCTTCATGCAGGTCGACGCACAGATCTTGTTCCTGGAAGTCGGCACTCGAGCGCGTCGTCGCTGTTGTTCCACGTGGAACCCCCTTCATCTCAAGGCGTTCCGGTGAAGGCGCCTGCTCCTCCGTGTTTCGACAACGACGTGGGTTGCGGCGTCCTGTGGGGTTGTCTCCGACGTTCCCGCGCCATTCGTGGCGCCGCCACGTTCTGCTGAACGGAGTTCCGCTGAAGAGGGTCACGGCACGTCTGCTTCCTCCGTCCTTCGACGACGACGTAGGTTGCGACGAAGCCGGTTGAGTCGTCTCACGACGTTCTTCCCTGATTCTTCGCGGCTGCCGCTGGCGCCGCGTCACAGATCGCCTCAACAGTGTTCCGCTGAGACGGGCGGGGCATCAGCTTCCGCCGTCTTTCGACGACGACCTCAGCCTGTTGAGGCTCCGTCTGCGCTCTCCACGTGCTGTGAGCTCCGCGTCACAGATCGACGCCGCACGTTCGGCTCAACAGTGTTTCACGTGAAACACGCTGACGCGCCGACACGGCCGACGCGCGCACACCGAATCGACGCGAACCGAAGCTGACCCCGAAAAAAGCAGAGGAACGATTCCCGCGGTGTTCAGCCACCACGCCTTCATCGTAACTCCACAAAACAACAACGATTCACTGCGCGAGTGACTCGCTCTGTCGCCGCAACGCGACCAAGAGCAGGCTCATCGCCGCGGGAGTAAGCCCCGAAATACGTCGCGCATGCCCAACCGTGTCGGGGCGAGCGCGCTCGAGCTTCTCGACGGCCTCCGACGACAGCCCGCGCACCGACGCGAACCGGAACTCTTGCGGAATCTTCCACGTGTCGTGCACGTCGCCTTTCCGCGTCCACGCGGCGTTGGCCTGCTTCACGTACCCCGCGTACTTCGCCTCGACCTCGACCTCGGCGACGACGTCATCAGGCAGTGCAGGGCGATTCACGTCTTCTGAAGAGAGCGACGCGTACGTCACCTCGGTGCGACGCAACTTCACCAACAACCGCGCGCCCTCGAGCCGCGCGAGCTCAGCTCGAATCTGCTCCGCGCGAGCAGCCGTCGTCGCCTCCTCCGACTCCGACACCAGGCCCACGCGAGCGCCGTGACTTCGCAAGCGGTACTCCGCGTTGCCCTCACGCAACACAAGCCGGTGCTCGCTGCGACTCGTCAACATGCGGAACGGCTCGTCGACACCGCGCGTGACGAGCTCATCGAGCAACACCGCGCCGTGCGCTTCGTGGCGGCCGAGCACCAACGGCTCCGCGCCGCGCACTTTCAGCCCTGCGTTGATGCCCGCGAGCAGCCCTTGAAATGCGGCCTCCTCGTAGCCCGACGTGCCGTTGAGCTGCCCCGCGAAGTACAGGCCTGCGACGCGCTTCGTCTCGAGCGTCGCGTGCAACTGCGTCGGCGGCGAGTAGTCGTATTCAACCGCGTACCCGAAGCGCGCGACCTTCACGTCTTCAAGCCCGGGAATGCTGCGAAGAAACTGCAGCTGCACCTCGGCAGGCATGCTCGTCGAGAGCCCAGCCGGGTAGACGAGCTTCGAGGTCGGCCCTTCGGGCTCGAGAAAAATGGTGTGGCGCTGACGGTCGGCGAAGCGCACGACCTTGTCTTCGAGCGACGGGCAGTAGCGCGGCCCGCGCCCGACAATCTGTCCCTGAAACAGCGGCGATGCGTGCAGGTTGGCGCGCAGAATGTCGTGCGTCACCGGCGTGGTGTGCGTGACGTAGCAGTCGACGTGCGGGCGGAGCGGGAAGGGCGCTCGCGGCGTGCGCAAAGAAAACGGTCGCGGCGACGCTTCGCCGGGCTGCACTTCACAGCGCGCCCAATCAATTGAGTCGCGTTCGAGCCGCGCCGGCGTGCCCGTCTTGAAACGACCGAGCGTGAAGCCGAGCTCGCGCAACGAATGTGAGAGGCCCGTCGCGGCGGCGTCTCCGAGGCGACCGCCGACCGACTTCTCGTCGCCCACGTGCATCAACGCCTGCAGGAACGTGCCCGTCGTGACGACCACCGCGCGCGCAGAGAACTCGCGACCGTCGAGCAACCGCACGCCGGTGATTCGCTGTGGAACCCCGTCCGTGAGGAGTGCCGCGCATTCGCCTTCGAGCACGTCCAGCCCGGGTTGCGCGTGCACGGTGGCCTGCATTTGCGCGGTGTAGGCCTCGCGCTCGCACAGCACGCGGGTGGCGCGCACGGCGGGGCCCTTCGACGCGTTCAAGGTGACGAAGTGTGTACCTGCTTGATCAGCCGCGAAGCCCATCTCGCCACCGAGCGCATCGAGCTCACGCACGAGGTGACCCTTCGCAGTGCCTCCGATGGCGGGGTTGCAGCTCATCACGGCGATGCCGCTGCTGCGCAACGTGAGGCCCAGGGTCTTGAGCCCCATGCGCGCGCACGCGAGCGCGGCCTCACAACCTGCGTGACCGAGGCCCACCACGATGACGTCGTACGACTGCATGCGGCGCGTGTACCTCAGCGCGAGTTCGCGGGGAAAGCGGAGCTGCCCACGCAGCTCGTTTCACGCAGCTCGTTTCACGCAGCTCGTTTCACGCAGCTCGTTTCACGCAGCTCGTTTCACGCAGCTCGTTTCACGCAGCTCGTTTCACGCAGCTCGTTTCACGCAGCTCGTTTCACGCAGCTCGTTTCACGCAGCTCGTTTCACGCAGCTCGTTT
>JAMHXF010000119.1:0-46984 GCA_035910535.1 Archangium sp.
AGCAGGACGCTCGCAAACTCCGTCGCTACAAACGTCGATGGAAAGTCGAACGTCTCTTCGCCTGGCTCAAGCGATGGCGTCGCATCGCGACTCGTTGGGAACACAAAGCTGAGAACTTCCTCGGCTTCGTGCACCTCGGCTGCATCGTGCTGCTGCTTCGACGCCTCTTCGGGCGGACGCGGTTATGAGACGTGCTCTAGCGGGCCGCGGTGCAGCGGCGGTTCTCGTTGCTGCGCCGCGTGCTCGTCGTCGGTGAAGACGCGGCTGCGAATGATGAAGCGCACGCCGCGCGGGCCCTCGACCGAGAAGCCCGCGCCGCGCCCAGGCACCACGTCGATGGTGAGGTGCGTGTGCGCCCAGTATTCGAACTGCGCCGCGCCGATGAAGAACGGCGTGTCGTCGCCCAGCGTGCCGAGCAACACGTCGCGCTCCCCGATGCGGAACTCGCCGCGCGGGTAGCACATGGGCGCGCTGCCATCGCAGCAGCCGCCCGACTGGTGGAAGAGCAGCGGGCCGTGCTCGACCTCGAGCTCCGAGAGCAGCGCCGCGGCACCCACGGTGATGGCCACTCGCTCGACCCGCGCGTTCATCAGAAGAAGCCCATGGCCTTCGGGTCGTACGAGACGAGCAGGTTCTTCGTCTGCTGGTAGTGGTCGAGCATCATCTTGTGGTTCTCGCGGCCGATGCCCGACTGCTTGTAGCCACCGAAGGCCGCGTGCGCGGGGTACAGGTGGTAGCAGTTGGTCCACACGCGGCCGGCCTTGATGTCGCGGCCCGCGCGGAAGGCCTGGCTGCCGTCGCGCGTCCACACGCCGGCGCCGAGGCCGTAGAGCGTGTCGTTGGCGATGGAGATGGCCTCGTCGTAGTCCTTGAACTTCGTGACCGACACGACCGGGCCGAAGATCTCTTCCTGGAACACGCGCATCTTGTTGTGGCCCGCGAGCACGGTGGGCTGCACGTAGAAGCCGGTCTTCGCCTCGCCTTGCTGCATGGCGCGCGCGCCGCCGGTGAGCACCTTCGCGCCCTCCTTCGTGCCGATGTCGAGGTACGAGAGGATCTTCTCGAGCTGATCGTTCGAGGCCTGCGCGCCGATCATCGTCGCCGGGTCGAGCGGGTGGCCGAGCTTGATCTTCTGCACGCGCGCCACGGCCTTCTCCATGAACTGGTCGTAGATCTTCTCGTGCACCAGCGCGCGCGACGGGCACGTGCAGACCTCACCCTGGTTGAGCGCGAACATCGTGAAGCCCTCGAGCACCTTGTCGAAGTACTCGTCGTCTTTCGCCATGACGTCGTCGAAGAAGATGTTCGGGCTCTTGCCGCCGAGCTCGAGCGTCACGGGGATCAGGTTCTCGCTCGCGTACTGCATGATGAGCCGACCCGTCGTCGTCTCGCCGGTGAAGGCGATCTTCGAGATGCGGTTGCTCGACGCCAGCGGCTTGCCGGCCTCGAGCCCGAAGCCGTTGACCACGTTCAACACGCCCGGCGGCAGCAGGTCGGCCATGGTCTCGGCGAAGACCAGCATCGTCAGCGGCGTCTGTTCAGCCGGCTTGAGCACCACCGCGTTGCCGGCGGCCAGCGCGGGCGCCAACTTCCACGCGGCCATCAGCAACGGGAAGTTCCAGGGGATGATCTGACCCACGACGCCGAGCGGCTCGTGAAAGTGGTACGCCATCGTGTTGCCGTCGACCTCGCCAATGCTGCCTTCCTGCGCGCGCACACACGACGCGAAGTAGCGGAAGTGATCGATGGCCAGCGGCAGGTCGGCGGCCAGCGTCTCGCGAATGGGCTTTCCGTTGTCGAGCGTCTCGAGGAGCGCGAACTTTTCGAGCTGGCTCTCGAGGCGGTCAGCGACCTTGTTGAGAATGTTGGCGCGGTCGGTGGTCGACGTCTTGCCCCACTTCGGGGCCGCCGCGTGCGCCGCGTCGAGCGCGAGCTCGACGTCTTCTTTCGTGCCGCGCGCGACTGAACAGATGACCTCGCCGGTGATGGGCGAGACGTTGTCGAAGTACTGACCCTTCACCGGCGCGACGGTCTTGCCTCCGATGAAGTTGCCGTACTGCTTGCGTACTTCCGTGCGAGCCAACGCTTCAGCGACAGTTCTGGGCAGGGCCATACGATTTCTTCTTTCGTTGGTGAGGGTGAGCGCGGCAGTGGGGCAACGCGCGTGCCGTTCGTCACGAACGTGTTTCCGGTAAGTTGGCGTGGGGCGTCGGCGTCGCGTGCAACACCTGTC
The DNA here is from genome assembly GCA_035910535.1 of Archangium sp. Taxonomy (GTDB): domain Bacteria; phylum Myxococcota; class Myxococcia; order Myxococcales; family Myxococcaceae; genus Archangium_A. The sequence continues at coordinate 2,234 of JAMHXF010000119.1, forward strand.
GCGGCGACAGCTGTCGCGTGGGGAATTTCGCTGACGTGGCGCGTCTTTACGCAGGTCTCTACGAGGGAGATCGTCCGTGCCGATGCAAACAGAACTTCAATCGCTGAAGGCGCTGCACGAGAGCTGGGCGCGCTCGGTCGACGCGGGGGTCTCGCAGGCGCTCGCGTCGGCGCCGTTGGTGATGAACGTTGAGGCGCTGTCGGTGGCTCGTGAACGCAGCGACTGGCACGCGCTCGCGCGCGAAGTGTTGGCGCCGCAGTTCGACGCGGTGCAGAGCACGGGGCACGTGCTGACGTTGTTCGACACGTGGGGTCGCATGTTGAGCAGCGACGGCGATCCGTTCGTGCTCGAGCGCCTCGACGACATCCACTTCATTCCCGGCGCTGACTGGTCTGAAGGCGCGGTCGGCACGAATGGGCCGGGCACGGCGCTGGCCACCGGGCGCGCGGTACACGTCGTCGGGGCAGATCACTTCTGTACGGCGTGGCACCCCTGGCACTGCGCCGCGGTGCCAGTGCGCGGGCCCGCAGGTGACGTCGTCGGGGTGCTCGACGTGTCGGGCCCGTCGGAGCGCGCGGACGCACGCGTGCTGCAGATGGCGTGCGTGCTGGGCATGACCGTCGAGCAGGCGTTGCTCGCGCGCTCGTACCGACGGCAGACGCTGGTGCTCGCGCGCTACGCGGAGCTCTCGGCGAAGTACCCGCTCGACGCGCTCGTCGCGCTCGACGCCGATGGTCAGGTGCTGCAGGCCACGGGGCCGGCGAAGGCGCGTGGGCTGCCGTCGCGGCTCAAGGTGTCGGCGGTCAGCGGTGGCTTGACGACGCCGCCGCCGCAGGCGCCGTGGCTCGATGGCGCGTCGGTGCACGCGGTGCATGAAGACGCCGGCGCGCGTGCGGGCCTGTGTCTGGTGATGCGTGAACAGCGCAAGACGCTGCGCCGCGCGCAGACGACTTCAGCGACCACCCGCTACCATTTCGAAGATCTCGTCGGCGCGGGGCTGCGTGAGGCCGTGACGCTCGCGCGCTCGGCGGCGAGCACGTCGATGCCGGTGTTGCTGCTCGGCGAGTCAGGCGTCGGCAAGGAGGTGCTCGCGCAGTCGATTCACGCGGTGAGCGCTCGGCATGACGGGCCCTTCATCGCCGTGAACTGCGCCGCGCTGTCGCGTGAGCTCGTCGAGAGCGAGCTGTTCGGCTACGTCGGTGGTGCGTTCTCGGGTGCGCGGGCTGACGGCGCCATCGGGCGCTTCGAAGCAGCGCATGGCGGCACGTTGTTCCTCGACGAAGTAGGCGAGCTGCCGCGGTCGGCGCAGGCGTCGTTGCTGCGCGCGCTGCAAGAGCACGTGGTGACGCCGGTCGGCTCCACGGAGTCGCGGCTGGTCGACGTGCGCATCATCTCGGCGACCAACCGCAAGCTCGACGACGCGGTAAAGGACGGCTCATTCCGGCTGGATCTCCTGCATCGGTTGAACGTGCTTCAGGTCTCGGTGCCGCCGCTGCGTGAGCGGCTCGAAGATCTCCCGGTGCTCGTCGAACACCTGCTCGCGCAGCTCGCCAGCGAAGGGCTCACCGTCGACTTGCCTGACGTCGTGCGCGTGGCGCTCGGTCAACACGCGTGGCCGGGCAATGTGCGCGAGCTCGACAACGTGCTGCGGCGCCTCTCGGTCATCGGTCGCGATCGCCCGGTGCGTGTCGACGACCTGCCGTTCAAGCCGTCGGCGCCCGTGAGCAGCGGCAACCTGCAGGTGCAGCAGCTCCTCGACGTCATTCACTCCGCGCGCAACATGGCCGAGGCCGCGACTCGGCTCGGCATCAACCGCAGCACGTTGTATCGCCAGCTCGAGCGCCTGGGCCTCAAGCCTCGCCGCACTGCGACTCCCGAGTAGGCTTTCGCGCCATGCGCCTCGCACTGCTGCTGACGCTGTTCTCGCTGCCGGCCTTCGCCGACTGCTATTCCGACTCGGAGTGTGGCGGCGGCAAGTGTCGCGGCAACAAGTGCACGACGGCGGGAGGCGAGTGCTACTCCGACTCTGAATGCCCCGGCGGCAAGTGCCGCAGCAACAAGTGCACGACGGCCGGCGGCGAGTGCTACTCCGACTCGGAGTGCGGCGGCGGCAAGTGTCGCGGCAACAAGTGCACGACGGCGGGAGGCCAGTGCTACTCCGACTCGGAATGCCCTGGCGGCAAGTGCCGAAGCAACAAGTGCACGACCGGCGGAGGCGAGTGCTACTCCGACTCGGAGTGCGGCGGCGGCAAGTGTCGGAGCAACAAGTGCACGACGGCTGGTGGGCAGTGCTACTCCGACTCGGAATGTCCGGGCGGCAAGTGCCGAAGCAACAAGTGCACGACCGGCAAGTGACTACTTCTTGCCCATGAAGCGCTTGATGGAGATCTTCCTGAAGCCCGTCCACGACTGGCGAACGACTGCCGTGCTGAACAAGAAGATCGTCGCGGCGATGCCGAACACGCCGAGCAGGGGAATGCCCCACAGCTCCAGCGGCTTGCCAGCGAATGAAATGAACGTGCCGATGATGAAGCCGCACGCGCACAGGCCCGCGAAGGTGACGACCGCGAATGCGCGAATCGAGTTGTTCAGCTCGTCCATCTGATCGGCCTTCACCGTCACGGTGAACTTGCCGCTCTCGAGGTCCAACAAGATCTGCTGAAGCTGCAGCGGCAGCTCGCTCGCGGCGCCCTGCAGGCGAAGCAGCGTCTTCATGAGCCCGCCCTGCATCTGCGTTGGATCGTAGCGATCGCTGAGCAGCTGCTTGGCGTACGGCAGGAAGATCTCGCTGATGGGCATGTCGGGGTACAGCGATCTCAAGATGCCCTCGAGGGCGATCGCCGCGCGCGACAGAATCGCGAACTCCTTCGGAATGCGGATTTTGTACTTCACCGCCAGATTCAAGATGTCGGCGAGCAGGTGCCGCGTGTCGACGTCCTTCAACGAGGTCGGCAGGTAGTTGCCCAGAATCGCGTCGATGTCGGTGCGAAACGCCATCAGGTTGGTGCGCGCGTCGGGCGTGCCCATGCGGTACAGAATTCGCGCCGCCGACTCGGCGTCTTTGAGGCCAATGGCGAGCACCAGCTGCACCAGCGTGTCCTGCATCTGGCGTGTCACGCGGCCCACGAGGCCAAAGTCGATCAACGCCAGCACCGGCCCCGGCAGCACGAGCAGATTTCCGGGGTGCGGGTCGCCGTGAAACAGCCCGTCTTCGAAGAGCTGCTTGAACGCGCCCTTCAAGATGATCTTCGCCAGCTCCTGCTTGCCGGCGTCATCGAGCTCCGCGTGCGCGAGGTTCGGCGCCTGAATGAACTCCATCGTCAGCACGGTGCGCGCGGTCAGCTCGTCGTAGACCTTCGGAATGTGCGTGTGCGTGATGCCTTCGTAGTTCCGGTAGAACGAGCGGATGTTCGCGGCCTCGTTGAGGAAGTCGAGCTCCTCGTGCACGGCCTTGTCGAACTCTTCGATGATGCCAGTGGGCGTGTAGACGCCGACCTCTTCAATCACCGCCTCGAGCGTGCGCGCGATGTAGTGCAGCACCGAGAGGTCGGCCCGCAGCTGCTCGGTGATGCCCGGGCGCTGCACCTTGACGATGACGTCGTCGCCGCTCTTCGTCTTCGCGCGGTGGGCCTGCGCCATCGACGCTGCTGCAATCGGTTCGGGTGAGAACTCGGCGTAGACCTCTTCGAGCTCCTTGCCGAAGGCCTCTTTGATCTGCGCGCGTACGTGCTCGAAGGCGACCGGGGGGACGTTGTCCTGCAGGTTCGACAGCTCTTCGATGAAGTCTGAGGGCAACAGGTCGGCGCGCGTCGACAGCACCTGACCCAGCTTGATGAACGTCGGCCCCAGCTCCGCGAGCGCGAGGCGAAAGCGGCGCGCGACCGGCGAGGTCTTCTCAGTCTCGGCGACGTCGTCTTTCTCTTCGGTCTTTCGCAGACCGGAGCGCTGCAGCAAGTCGGCAAAGCCGTAGCGCCCGGCGATCATGGAGATCTGCCGCACGCGGTTCAGGTCTTGAAAGGCCTCGCGAATCACGCCGTCACCCAACCACGGCTCAACGACGCGGGCAAAGAGGCGTTCCACCGATGGGACGGTCTGATGCTGACGCGCCCGTCGCGGAACGCATTCGCGCTTCGTAACTCTGGTGCAGCAGCACAAACCCGCATCGAGGAAACGATCATGAAGCTCCACGTCATCGCCGCGTTGTCTGCAGTTCTCGCATTGTCTTCTTGTGCATCGTCGTCGGGCGCGCGTACGCGCGACGAAGACGAGCACCTCACGAAGTTCGATGATCTCGATTTCAACGTGTTCAGCGGCCAGCAGTGGGCCGAGTTTCACCGCAGCCATGGTCACGACATCGTCGTGCATTGGCCTGACGGGCACGCCACCAACGGGCTCCAGAAGCACGTCGACGATCTCAAGGCGATGTTCGTCTACGCGCCCGACACGCGCATCAAGGTTCACCCGGTGCGCATCGCCGAGGGCGACAAGACCGCCGTCATCGGAGAAATGGAGGGCACGTTCACCCAGCCGATGCCCATCGGTGAAGGCAAGTTCATTCAGCCCACGGGCAAGTCCTTCAAGTTGCCCATGGCCACCATCGGCATCTGGAAAGACGGCGTGATGATCGAAGAGTACCTGTTCTGGGACAACCAGACGTACCTGCAGCAATTGGGGCTCGCTCAGTAGCTGCGCTCGTGCGTCGGGCGCGGGCTAGCGTTCGCGCCCATGCACGACGATGGCATTTCGCGACGCGGTCTTCTGGCGGTGTCTGCAGCCGTGCCGCTCGCTCCGAAGTTGGCGCTGGGCGCGGCGGCTGTTTCGGTGCCCGACTACCTGCTGGCGCGCCTTCAACAGCACGGCGTGAAGCACCTCTTCGGGGTGCCCGGCGCGACGTGTGACGCGCTGTTCGCCGCTGCGGCGAGCTCACCCGTTGAAGTCGTGGTGACGGCCAGCGATCTCGAGGCCGGCTACGCGGCCGATGCGTACGCGCGGCTGCGCGGGCTCTCGGTGGTGTCGGTGACGTACGGCGTCGGCACGCTGAGCCTCATCGCGCCCATCGCCGGCGCGTACGTCGAGCGGAGCCCGGTGGTCATCATCAACGGCGGCCCGAGCGCCGAAGATCTCCGCGTTCAGCGGGAGCTGGGTTCGCTGTTCAGTCACTCGCTGGGCAAAGAGAAGAGCGATCTGCAGTTGTTTCGCGAAGTGACCGCGTACGCGGGCCGCGCGGCGACCCCGGAAGAGGTGCCGAAGGTGGTCGACGCCGCGCTGACGATCGCGTTGACACAACAACGACCCGTCTACATCGAGCTCGCCAAGCACCTGTGGGACGCGAAGTGTGCGCCGCCGGGCGACGCGCTCTCGCCCACCGTCGCGCCGTCGGGTCAGGAAGGTGCGCTCGCCACAAAGCTGCAGACCGCGCTGAGCGCCGCGAAGAAGCCCGTGGTGCTCGTCGGCATCGAGGTGCAACGCCTGGGGCTCGCGGCGCAGGTGACGAAGCTGCTCGGGGCGATGGGCGTGCCGTGGGCGACGACGTTCCTCGCGAAGGGCACGCTGAACGAAGAGACTGCGGGCTTCGTCGGCGTGTACGCGGGCGATCGCTCGACGCCTGAAGTGAAGGCGCTCGTGGAGACGTCTGACGCCGTCTTCGCGCTCGGCGTGGTGCTGGGTCGTCAGTACCGGAGGCTGGCGACGAAGGGCGTGCTGCTCGCGGCTGACGGGGTCGTGCGCATCGGCAAGCAGACGACGACCGCGCCGCTGACGCACCTCGTCGCTGCGTTGTCGGCGCTCACGTGGAGCAAGCGCGCCTCGCCGTCGCTCGCTGACCTGTCCTTCGATGCGCGCCGCGCGTCGCTCAAGCGCGCGCCGAAGACCGGGGCAGGCTTGAGCTACGACGAGGTGCTCAGCGCGGTGAGCCGTCAGCTCGACGCGTCGTCGCTGGTCATCACCGACACGAGCCTCAGCATGTACCCGGCAGCGGAGCTCGATCTGTCACGCGGCTCCGGCTTCATGTGCAACGCCGTCTGGCAGGCCATCGGCTTCTCTGTCGCCGCAGCAGTCGGCGCCGCCATCGCGCAAGAAAAGCGCCCGCTGGTCATCTGCGGCGACGGCGGCTTTCAGATGACGGCCCAGGCGCTCTCGACGATGGCGCGACGACAGCTGCCGTGCACGGTGCTGGTGCTCGACAACGCGCTCTACGGCATCGAACAATTCCTGCTCGACGCGTCGTTCTTCAAAGACCCCACCAGGCCGCCGAAGAAATACCTCGAGCTCAACGCGTGGAAATACACGCAGCTCGCGGCTGCTTTGGGCGTCGCGAACACGGCGGCGGTGGCGACGGTCGAAGCGCTGACGCAAGCGCTCACGGCGGCGAAGACGGCGAAGGGCCCGACGCTCATTCAAGTCGCGATGTCGCCGCGCGATCTCCCGGCGGGGCTCTCATGATCACCCGCCGTGTGTTGCTTCAGTCGGCCTTCGCGCTCACCGCGTTCGGAGACGAGCTGCCGCCGCTGCGCACCGACGCCACGCTCCCTGACCCGTCGTTCGACACGCTGCGCGACGTCAACCCATACATCGTCGGCGTACGGCCGCATCGCCTCGGTGGGGTTCGCCTCGAAGCCGAAGCGCTCGGCGCCAAGCGCGTCATTCACAACTACGGCCATGGCGGCGGAGGCATCACGTTGAGCTGGGGTTGCGCCGACCGCGTGGTGGCGATGCTCGAGAAGTCGCCGCCGAAGTCAGTCGCGATTCTCGGCGCTGGTGTCGTCGGGCTCACCACGGCCACTGAGCTGCAGCGACGACTCCCGAAGGTGCAGCTCAGCCTGTATGCAAAAGACCTCGACCCGCGCTCCACGACGTCGTGGGTGGCCGGCGGTCAGTTCGAGCCGTCAGGCATCTACAGAGAATATGAAAAGGCCTCGCGCCGCGACGAGTTCCATTCGCTCATGCGCGCGTCGAGCCTGCGTGTGTTGCAATTGCAGAATGGCGGGCAGCGCCTGCGCTACGGCATCGCCGAGCGGAAGAACTACACGCTCGACCACGAGATCCCCGGCTTCGACAAACACACGCCGCGCGACGTGGTGCCTGCGTTTCGGCGCGGTCGCCTGCCGTTCAAGTCACTCGCCGTCGTGGGCCGGGAATACACGACGTGGCTTCAGAACCCGACGCTGCTGCTGCCGGCGCTCATCGAAGATCTTCAGAAGGGCGGGGTGAAGTTCGTCGCGAAGACCTTCGCTTCACGTGACGAGGTCGCCGAGCTGCCCGACTCCGTCGTCATCAACTGCACGGGCCTCGGCGCGAAGACGTTGTTCAACGACGACAAGCTCGTGCCGCAGCGCGGTCACCTCGTCGTGTTGCAGAAGACCGACCCACGGCAGTTCTATTTCTTCAGCGGCGGCTGCTCGAACTTCGCCATCTCGTACGTGTTCTGCCGACAAGACGACGTGGTGCTGGGCGGCACGGTGGTGAAAGAAGACAGCGAGACGCGCGTCACCGACGCAGACACCGCCACGTTCGAGCGCATCACCAACAACGCGAAGCTGCTCTTCGGCGGCAAGCCCGAGGCCTGCGCGAAGTAACGTCGACGACATGTGGCGTGGGTTGCTCCTCTTTCTCGTTGGCTGCGCCTCGTCGAAGGCGACCGTCGTGCTGCACGCGCCGCCCAACGCGGTGATCTCGACGATTCGTTTCACCGACGCGGAGGTCGCCGCCAACGCGCACCGGGACCTCACGAAGCTCTACGACTGGTTCGAGCGCCTCGAGCGTGCGCACGACGAAGACACCGACCCGACGACGGTGACGCTGCAGGTCGACGCGCCGAGTTGGCTGCGGCTCGTCGTCGACACGACGGGCGCGGGCCTCGACGCGATGCTCGAAGACGGAACGTTGCTCCGCGTGCCGAGGGGCGCGCGCGTGGTCGAGACGTTGCCGGGCCCCGCTGCGCGTTCCACGAAAGAGCCCTGCGCTGGCGCTCGCTTCGAGAAGCTCACGCTCGACGGCCACGTGCTCTGTGCGTACCTGCCGACGAGCTACGCCACCGAGCCGACCCGCCGCTTCCCCGTCGTCTTCGTGCTGCCCGGCTTTGGTGGCCACGCGTTCTTCAACGACGGCTTCTCGGCGCGAGGGCTCTTCGACGCGTACCTCGACACGCCCGTGATTCTCATCGGCGTCGAGACGAGGACTCCCGAAGGCACCGGCTACATGACCGGCGCGTGGGAGCAGTACTTCGTCACGCGCGTCGTGCCCGAGGTCGAAGCTCGCTTTCGCACCAACGGTCGCCGCGCAGCCTTTGGTCACTCGACCGGCGGGTGGAACACGCTCTCGCTGGCGCTGCGCCACCCGGAGCTCTTCTCTGCCGTCGGCGCGAGCTCACCTGACCCGCTCGACTTCGACGTGTGGCTCTTCGACGCGAGCGGCAGCACCCGAGCGCGTTGGTTCTACTGGCAGCGCGCCGAGCAGCGCCTCGGAGGCCGCGGGCAGTTCACGAGCTGGGCCTTGAGCTGGTCGAACAACACGCCACTCTTCGACGACGACGCAGTCATCAATCGCGACGTGCTCGCTGCGTGGAAGCGGGCGAGCCCGCTCTCGCTGCTGAACAAGCAGAAGGTGCCGATGTTCATCACGGCGGGCCGCGCAGACATGTTCGATCTCTTCACCCCGACCGAACGTTTCGTCGAGGCCGCGCGGGCGAAGCGGCTCGACGTCACCTGGGCGCCCACCGGGCTCGACCACTTCGGTGAAACAGAAGCGCGCTTCACGCCGCTCGTGAAGTTCCTGCTCGAGCGGCTCTGAGTCAGCGCTGCGGAGTCAGCTTGTCGAGGGCCTGCCGCTCTTCGATGTCGCCGAGGATCTCCGCGAAGCCGAGCTGTTGAGTCTCTTCTTCGTCGAACGCCTTCTTCGCGGGGGCGGGCTTCGCTTTGGCCTTCGGCGCCGGCTTCTTCTTCGCCGCGGGCTTCTTCTTCGCTACCGGCTTTTTCCTGGGCGCGGCCTTCTTCTTCTTCAGCGCGGGCTTCTTCTTCGCGACGATCTTCTTCTTCTTGCTCGTGGCCATGGCGCGGCAGCCTGCTTCACTTCTGCGCGATGCGGTAGCGGTACACCTTCGTCCGGTAGAGGTCGTCGACGGTCACGCTGAGCTCTGGCTCGCGCCCGCGCCACGCGAACGTGTGCGTCACCACCATCGCTCCAACCGGGAGCTCTGCGTCAAAGCGCGGCGCCAACTGCGTCATGCCCCCGGTCCACAAATAGGCGAGGGCGAGCCGGGCTTTGCTCAAGTCTGCGTCACGAAAATCACCGAAGCGCAGCATGAGGTTCGCGCGTCGTTGCACGCGCAGCCGCAGCCAACAGAACGCAAATGGCACCGGAGACGCTTCCCACGCCACCACCGTCACCTGCGGCCGCGCGCGCGCCACGGCCCACGCCAGCGTTCCCCACCCGGCGCCGAGCTCCAGCACCTCGCCGCTCAGCTCCGTGGGCACCAACGACAGCACCGCCTTCAACACGCGCGGCGAGGTCGGCATGGGCGAAATGCCGAGCCGCAGCGTGCTCCAGACAATCGAGATCCCCGCCAGACAGGCGGCGATCAGCAGCGCTACCACGCAGCGCGAATGCCGGCGAAGCCACCGATGAAGAAGCCGCCGCGCTGCGCCTCGATGGGGCCGTCTGAGATGCGGCCACCGACCACCGAGAGCGTGAAGAACTTGTAGCTGAACTCGATGTCACCGGTGATGCGCCCCCAGTCAGACGAGATGAAGGGCGTCCAGTGCGCGTTGAACGCGAGCTTCATGGTGCGGTTGTCGAACACCGTGGCTGACAGCGACGGGCCCACGCCGATGATCAACTTTCCGGTCTGCGTCTGCGCGGCGGTCGAGAAGTCGAGGAAGCGGAAGTCGCCCGCCACGCCGAAGCCGAAGAAGCCCAGGAAGTAGCGCGCCGTCACCAGCCCTTCGAAGGTGAACACCGGCGAGCTCGACGCCACGCCCCAGCCGCGACCCACGGCGCGCAGCTCGACACCGTTGGCCAGGCCGCGCGCCGGCGCCGTCTGCCAGAAGCCGAACGTCATCACGCCCTGCAGACCGAACGCGCCGCCACCCGCGGCGTTCTCACCGGCCGTGGGGTCGAACTGCAGAAACCCACCACCCGCGGTGATGGCAAACGACGCGACGGTGCGCTCGTCGCTGTCGTCGACGACGATGGCGTCAGCCGCGGTGCGCGCCTCGAGCCGCGCGTGGTCTGCCGCTTCGACTTCTTTCTGCGCTGCCGCTGCGTCTTGTACGGCCTGCGCAGCCGTCGCAGGGCTGACCGTCACCGCCTTGGCCGCCACGTTCTTCGCGCGCTCCGACTTTTCGACGGCCGCCTGGTAGGCCTGCTCGGCGTCGTCGACGAGCTTCTTCTTCTGGGCGCGCTGCTCGTTCTTCTTCGCTTCACGCTCATCGACGAACTTGCGATCGACGGCCGCGCGGTACTCGAGATCTTTCTGTCGCTCGAGCTCCGCTGCGGCGCGCGCTGCCTGCTCCGCCGTCTCTTTCGCGAGGCGATCTGCCGCCGCGGCCGCCGCACGTTCCTTCTCCCAGGTCTCCTGCGCTTCTTTGCTCGCCTTCTCGGTGGCCTCGGCCTGCTCACGCGCGGCGAGCGCCTTGGTCTGCTCGTCTTTCGCCTTTGCTTCGGCCTCTTCACGGGCCTTCTTCGCCTCGTCTGCACGCGCGCGCGCGGCCTCGGCGTCTTCCTGCTCTTTCTTCGAGCGCTGCTCAGCGCTGAGCTTCTTGAGCGCCGCCTCTTCAGCCGCGCGCTTGTGCGCTTCGGTCGCCGCGCGGTGCCGCTCGGCGCTCTCGTCTGCCGCCTTCCGCGCCGCTGCCGACGCGACCAACACCTGCCGCGCCGCCTCTGCTGCCTCCTGCTCTTTCTTCGCGCGTTGCTCGGCGGACAGCTGCGAGGCCCGCGCCTCATCAGCGAGCCGCTGCGCCTCTTTCGACGCGGCCGCCTGCGCGGCGAGCTTCTCGTCGGTCAGCTTCTGCGCCGCCGTCGACTCTTCCGCCGCCTTCTTCGCGGCCTCGGCGATGGCCTTCTCGCGCGCCAGGCGCTCCTGCGCGTTGAGCTTGTTGCGAGCCGCGTCTTGCGTGCGTCGCGCGGCCTCGGCTGCTGCGGCCTGCTCGTCTTTGATGAGCGCGTCGATCTGCTGCTGCGCCGCGAGGGCGCCAGCGATCGCCGCGGCCGCCGCGATCTCCGACGCCTGCTTCTTCTTCGCCGCTTCGTCTGCCGCCTGCCGCGCGAGCAGCGCCCGCGCCGTGTCGGCCTTCGCCTGCTCGAGCGCCGTGGCTTCACTCGCCTTGAGCGCCGCGAGCTCCTTCTGCGCCAGCGCCGCGTCGTCTCGCGCGTTGCGGGCGAGCGCCTCGGCCGCGCGTTGCTCGGTCAACGCCTTCTCGGTGGCCTGCCGCGCCTCGTTCGCCCGCGCTGCGTCGGCGGCGGCTTGAGCCACGGCCAGCTGGCGCGCCTTCGTCGCCTCTTCCGTCTTGCGCTGCGCAGCGTCGGCGGCCTCACGCTCCTGCTGGGCTGCGACCTCGGCGAGCCGCGTGGCCTCGGCGGCGTCACGCGCGACGCGCCGCGCGGCCTCGGCTTCTTCCTTCTGTCGGAGCGCGTCGGCCTCGGCCGTCTCGGCGGCCTTCACGGCGGCTGCTGCCGCGCGCGTGGCGTCGTCCTTCGCGGCCTTCTCGCGGGTGGCGCGCTCTTCAGCCGACGCCTTCTTCTGATTGGCGTCGTCGGCCAGGCGTCGCGACGCTGCGGCCTGCTCGCGCGCGCGCACCTCTTCGACTTCAGCGGCGACGCGGGCCTTGTCGGCGGCGTCGGCAGCGCGCGCGGCGGCTACGGCCGACTGCTGCTCTCGCGTGGCGGTCTCTTCCGCCGACAGCTGCAGGCGACGTGCTTCTTCGGCTCCGGCGCGCGCGGCGTCGGCGGCGGCCTTCTCTTTCGCGGCGTCGACCTCGGCGGCGATGCGGGCCGTCTCGGCGGCGGCGGCCAGCGCGCGGGCGCCATCGGCCAACTGCTTCTCACGCGCGGCCTTGGCGACGGCGCTCTGCGCACCACGCGCGTCAATCGCCTCACGAGACAGCGGCGTGGCGGTGCAGCGCGCCGCGGCGTCGTTGGCCCACACGGCGTACGCCAGGTACTCGGCGTGGAGTGCGTTCCGGTACACGTGCCGCTCGGTGGCGCGGTTGAGCAGCTCTCGCAGCGCGAGCACCGGCGGCGAGCAGCGCTTCGCCGTCAACTGCGGCGGCGGCGCCCAGATGCGGCTCTGCACGAAAGACTCGCCCTGGTACGGCGTGTCGAGATCGCTCAACCACGCGGCGTCGTCGAAGGGCGGCATCACCAGCGACGCGGTACAGGCGTCGAGCTCGGTGGTGCAGGCCGCGCCGGTTTGACGGCAGCTCAGCGCGGCTTCAATCGCCAACACCCGCGCACCGGAGCGCGTCGCTTCTACCTGCAGCGTGTCGGGCGGGTGAATGGGCGGCGGGGCACACGGGGGTTCCGACACCTGCTGCAGCACGAGCGCAAGAATGAGCGGTGACATGCGCGTGAAGGTGCCATGCGGTTTCAGCGCTGACTTTGAATTTCTTCACAGCGACATGTCGTTGATTGCGACACATCAAGTGGTGTGTGCGGGGCGAGTTCGTTACTCGTCGCGGCCTCATGGAATACCGACGACTCGGCAACAGTGGCTTGAAGGTCCCCGTTCTCTCGCTTGGCACCGGTGGGTTCGGAGGCGCCGGCGACTTCTTCAAGGGCTTCGGCTCGACCGACGCGACGGAAGCGCGGCGCATGGTGGACATCGCGCTGGAGGCGGGCGTGACGTTGTTCGATTCGGCCGACGTGTACTCGCACGGGCTGGCGGAGGAGGTGCTGGGGAGCGCGCTCAAGGGTCGGCGGCACGACGCGCTCATCTCGACGAAGGCGACCTTCACGTGGGGGCCGACGGTGAATGACGTGGGCAGCTCGCGGCACCACCTGTTGCGCAGCGTGGAGCGCGCGCTGCAACGGTTGGGCACCGACTACCTCGACATCTTCATTCTGCATGGCTTCGACGCGATGACGCCGGTGCACGAGACGCTGCGCGCGCTGGACGATCTCGTGACCTCGGGGAAGGTGCGGTACCTGGGCGCGTCGAACTTCTCGGGGTGGCACCTGATGAAGTCGTTGGCCGCGTCAGACGCGAATGGCTGGAGCCGGTACGTGGTGCATCAGGCGTATTACTCGCTGGTGGGTCGCGAGCTCGAATGGGAGCTGATGCCGCTGGGCCTCGATCAAGGTGTGGGCACGATGGTGTGGAGCCCGCTGGGCTGGGGTCGGTTGACGGGCAAGCTGCGGCGCGGGGCTCCGAAGCCGGAGGTGTCTCGTTTGAACTCGAAGTCGACGGCCGACGGCGGGCCGCAGGTGCCTGAAGAGCACCTGTTCAAGGTGGTCGACGCGCTCGACGAGGTGGCGAAGGAGACGGGCAAGACGGTGCCGCAGATCGCGCTGAACTGGGTGTTGAGCCGGCCGGGCGTGGCGAACGTGATCATCGGCGCGCGCAACGAAGAGCAGCTGAAGGCGAACCTGGGGGCCATCGGCTGGTCACTGACGGCGGAGCAGGTGGCGAAGCTCGATGCCGCGAGCGCGGTGCCGAAGACGTATCCGTATTGGCATCAGAGCCAGTTCAAGTCGCGCAACCCGTTCCCTGTTGGGTGAGTGCGCTGAAGGGCGGTGAAAGCCGCTATCCGAGCGCAGATTGATGACGACAGCGAAGTCGTAGTATCCGGCTTCGCTGTCGGGGAGGGGGCAGCGCGTGTCATTTAAGCTGAATAGTTAAAGTGTCTTGAGTGTTCGTGGTCGTAAATTACGACAGCTCCGGAGGAGAAGTGGCCAGAGAAATGTCGCTGTGATGCGTAGTCAAATCCGGAGAAGTTTGTTCCGGAGTAATTGACCGATATGTATTTGCTGTTGCCGTAGTCGAACAGAGAAGTCGGCGATCCGGAGATATGGCAGCGCTGCGTGTAGTCATAGAAGCTGCAGCTAGATTTCGAGGCTGAGCCCGAGAAGCTGTAGTGCCTCGAAGTCGAGTAGTCGTAGATCGCTCCTGGAGCGTTCTTGAAATTCGAAATTGCAACGGCATACGCCACGACTCTGCGTGTTGATTCGTTCATCCCTGTTCTCCAGGTTGTTCTTCACTGTGACGGTTGGGAAGTCCGAGGCTCCACCGAATCATGTCGCCGATGATCGGGAAGATGTCGTTGTGCTTGGCTCCGAAACGCATCGCGCCGTTCTGAAACGCACCGATGTCTCGATTGCCAGACTCGTTCGAAGGAAGATACGCGCCCAACTCGCCGAGCTTGGCGTCCTTGCGCTGAGTCTCTGAGAGCTCGTAATAGCGCCACATCGGATTGTTGTGGCTGAAGTCGATTGTCGTGATTCCACTGAGCAAATTTTCAAGTAGTTCAGGGTTTGAGTGTCTGCCCCAGGCGAAGTCGAAGGTCAGTTTGGCGAGTGCTTTCAGCAGAACTGACTGCGCCGCAACTGTCTTGGTTCGAGCTTGTTCCTCGCCGAAGTGCTCAATCGCCACGATCGCTGTCCAGAATTTCTTCGCGACTGATGCTCGTTCTTCTACGACGCCGGGTGTCGCGCTGCTTACGTTTGTCTTGTTCAGAAACAGGTGCGCATTCACGGCAATGAGTTCTTTGTGGGCGATTGCTCCAGTGTCTTCGTCCCAATTCTTGACCTCTTTGTCAGTCAAACTGATGACAGACGAGTCTACGAGTTGTGTCTTGATGAAGTTGTTGACGGGATTCGAGTTGTCGAAAGAAAGCGCCAAGTTCTTTTCGACCTTTTTCCCAAGATTGTTCAGGTCGTGAAAGAGCTGGCGCTCCTCTTCTGGATCAAGGCCGAGGTGAACTTCCACCTGCACGCTCGCGTGCATGCGAGCGATTTCAGAACACTCTTGCCACATCGCGAGTTCGTCAGGGGAAATCGGCCCTTCATTTCCGGGATAAAGTGACTGCTTTCTCTTTGGGTACTGCTGCGTAGCTCGCACCTGGTCGAGGAAATTGAACACGATGTCCATTGCCTTCCGGCGATGTTGACCATCGACCACGAAGAGGACGTCTTTCTGCGAAAGGAAGACCTTGAAACAAGCTGTTTCACCCTCGGTCGTCTGCATCCGCGAGCCTGGCAGGTTCTCTCCGAATTTCTTGCACGAACGCAGGTTTGCAACGATCGGTTGAAGCGAAAGATACGGTTGCGCTCCCATTTGTCGTTGAATTGTTGCGAACGCGTCCGGCGACTCCTTCCCGTTCATCTGTCGAGCCGTGATTACAGACGAGATCAGCCCCTTGAGAATGTAGACAGCCAGTTTGCGCGCGTGCTCTGGGTCGAGTTTTCGCTGAGCGACGGTGTTGCCGTGTTTTTCGCGATCATTGGCGACATCGGACATTCGGAAGAACTCGAACATCGGAATCGAAAGCAGAAACGTTCGCTGTCCAAGATTGTGAGCGAAAAACACTTTTACGGGAGTGGTTGCTTGTGTTCCGGCAGTCAACAGATCGGCGATGGTGCCAAGCGGGGCGGGCATTGAGCCATTGGGAGGATAGACAACTGACATTGCGTGCTCCTTGTGGGTTGGGTGCAGCGAGGCCTAGATACAGCATCCTGGATGCTCAAGTCAATTGCCTGGATGTGGAAATTTGTTGCCAGGATTAATCGCGTAGGATCCAGGGATTGTATGGATGCGTCCTGGGTGTGTTTTCGCGGCGTTGCGTCGCCGTCGGTCGTTCGCCTCGCGACTTGCGATGAGCAGGATCTCGTTCCACGCTTCGTCCGGCAGTCCAACTCACAACGGAGGGTGGTCTATGGCGCGTGGTCCGTCGTTCAATTCAGTGGTTGCAGCTCGTACCTTTGCGGCGTCGAAGTTCCTGAATACGGCAGAGTTGTTGACGCAGTTCGATGCAGAGGGCGGGCTCAAAGCCGATCTCGAAGCCATCGTGACGCACGGGAAGAACGCAGAAGCGCTCAACCAATCGCAGGGCTCGTTCACGCGAGAGAAGGGCGCCGCAGCGGATCGTTCGCAGGGTGCGTTCGTCGCGCTCCAGAAGGAGAACGCCGCGGTGATGCGGGTGGCGAAGTCGCTGCGCGCCGAGCTCACCAATTCCGGTGACAAGGCTGGCCTCAAGAAGCTCAACGCGATCATCGCGTTGGAAGCGCAGACCGCGTTTTCAGTCGAGGCCGACGAGGCTGGCGGTACCAAGAAGAAGAAGACGCGTGTTCAGAGCCAGGAAGCCATTCGCGCGGAGATCGCGCGCGATGCGACGTCGCTCCTCGAGTTCACGGTGATCTCAGCGAACCTCGCCGCGCGCAAAGTCGATGCGGCTCGCCTTCGGAAGCTGCATGCCGACGCTGAGGCGTTGATCGGCAAGGTCGAAGAGAAGGTCGCCGGCGCTTCCGACCGCAAGATCATCACTGCGAAGGAGCAGGAGGCTGTTTCGAAACAGAGCCTGCACTGGTCATCCGCCTACCCGCTGCTTGCTCAAGTGGCGAAGCGTGATGTGCGCGCGGCCGACGCGTTGCGGCCGACGAAGAAGTGAGCTTTTGACGTTCCGACCCCTGCTTTTCGAGCGGGGTGGCCTGCTGGAGTGACGGGGCGAGCGGCTTCTCCTCCAGCAGGGCCTGCTTTTGTAAAGCCGAGCGCTGCTTTGGCTTCGCCGACCCCTGCTTCCAGCGTGCAGAGGGCTGCTTCCGGTCTGCAGAGCCCTGCTTTGGGTTCTCCGAGGGCTGCTTTTGTAACGGGGAAGTACATCCATGGTCCAGAATTCAATGGGTTGCGTGTCACCGCGGAGCGGCCCAGGGCTATGCGGGCGCCCCTGCCCACATCGCCCTGCCCACATCGCCCTGGCCACGGCGCTTCGGCGGTTCTTCGGTCGCATCGACGGCGCGCTCGAGGCGACGGGGAGTTGACGGCTCGTTTGCCGGCGACGTGCCGCTCGACAGCTTCAAGCCGCCGCTGAGCCGCGCGCAGTTCGAGGCGCATGCGCTGACGCAGGGGCAGCGCGCCAATGGACTGACGCCGGCTTCCAACGGCGCAGGGCAACCGCCAATGGAATGGGACACAGCATTTATTCAGGTGATTCCAGTTGGTTAGGGTCGGCTGTTGGCGTGAAGGTGAGTATTGTATAAACCGATACCGTGCTGCCCCGACCGACCATGACTTCGACATTCTCGTGCCGGAGCTGCCAGCTTCCATCGCCGCAGCCGCGCGCGAGTTTGCAGGTTCCCAGCGCCAGTCTGGAGTCGAGTTGGCCGACGACTGGCTGAACAACGGGCCCATGCAACTGGGTGACGTATTGCCTCTTGGTTGGCGTGATCGCGTCGAGCGCATCTTCGAGGGGCGGGCGCTCGTGCTCAGCACGCTGGGGCGCGCTGACCTGCTCAAGAGCAAGCTGTTTGCGTTGTGTGATCGCGGTACTGATTTGCCTGACTGTGTTGCGCTCGCGCCGACACGTGAAGAGCTGCAGGTCGCGCTGCCATGGCTCGAATTGCAGGACGGCAACGTCGATTGGCCTGCGCACGTGCGCGCCACCCTCGATGAACTCTCGAGGAGGCTTGGTCATGGCGTTTAACCGCTCTACTTCGAATGAGTCGCCCCCGACGCCTGATGAGCTGTCAGCGCGCATGGTTGGTATTGGAATGAACTTCGCCGCCGAGCCGCAGGTCGACGCCGACATCGAGCGCACTCTCGTGCACGCTTCGTCGCTCGGCATGGATGAGGGTGATCTGCGCGTGCTGGCCGTGCTGACCACCTGGTTCGACGTGCATCACGCGTACGTCAACGCAGACAGGCTCGTGCGATTGGTGGAGTCACTGCCGTCGACACGGGCGCGTGCGTATTGGTCGGCGCTCGCGCGGTGGCAGGGGAAAGATCGTCGGTTCGCGAGGTTGGTCATCGATGGGCAAATCGACCTGCTTCCTGTTGGCACTGCCTTTCAGATCGCGCGTCGTGGCGAAGACCCTCGCTTCAGCGGCTCGTCGCTCCGCGTGCCTGACGGAGCGCTGCGAGACCGGAAGGAAGACGTGCTGACGCCGCAGGTGTTGGTGAAGCGGCACTCCGGTTACCGCAACCGCGTGGTGATGGGTCCGTCATTCCGCGCCGACGTGTGGACGGTGCTGCAGCAGGCCCCGGGGTTGTCGATTGCGGAGGTCGCCCGCCGTGCGTCGTGTTCGTTCGCGACGGCGTGGCAGGCGGTTCAGGACTTTCGGTTGCTCCAGAGCGCGTGAGTCGAACGGCTGAGTTGGGCTATGCGTGCGCCCATGCCCAACATCACTCCGACCTCGCGTGTGGCACCGACGACGACTCCTGCGGCGTCATCGGAGCTTCGGCGCTTCTTCGGTCGCATCGACGGCGCGCTCGACGTGGTGCTCGAGCCCACCGGCAGTGACGGCTCGTTCTCGGGTGACGTGCCGCTCGACAGCTTCAAGCCTCCGCTGAGCCGCGCGCAGCTCGACGGGCTGGCGATGCGCGTCTCGCTGCCGCCCAATGAAGCCGGCACGCAGGCCGTGCAGCTCGTCGAGAAGAACGGTCGCGCCTACCTGCGGCTCGCCGTCGACAAGGCCACCGTCAGCATGTTGACCGGCTCTCCGGTGGCCATCGTCGTGGGCAAGGCCGCGAGGCTGGGGCAGGGCGGCAACGTCTCGGCGCCCGAGTTTCTGCTGCAGGTCAACGTGGGCTCGCTGCGCGTCGATCGCACGGCGCCCACGCTGCGCATGGAGCTCGAGAGCCGCGTGCAGGACGCGCGCGCCGTCGAGTTCTCGCAGCACGAAGTGACCGGCCTTCGCGATGGCACCAGCAGCTGGTTCGGTGGCCGCCAGCTCGAGCAGGAGCACGGCGCGCTCGTCGCCCGCGTCACAGAGACCGACGCTTCCGCCAGCGCCATGCGCGCCGAGCTCGAGGCCCGCTTCGACGCCGAGGAGCCCATCTTCCGCCTGTTGTCGATGCCGCCGGAGGTCGCGGGTCGCAAGGCGTTCCTCGCGGCGCACAACGCAGCGATCGACGCGAAGGACCTGTTGGTCAGCGCGCGGGAGCTGCGGCAGAGCTTCGTGGAGCTGTCGCTCGACGCGGAGCTGCCGGAGCAAGACGCGAAGATCGCCGGGCTCGAGGCGACGGTGGCCGCGGGCGCGAAGGCCGAGGCCGACGTGCGGGCGCTCTATGCGGCGACGCGTGGTGAGGACCCGGCGCGGGCCGACGAGTGGCTGGGCACGTTGGCGCAGCTGCGGAGCGGGCCTGATTTTCGCGCTGCAGTGGCGACGGCGGCCTGGGCGCACGACGCGCTCGCGCTCAACGAGGCCGACACCGCGCAGGCAGCGGCGCACCACGCGAAGAACCTCCCGGGGGCATTGGCGAACGCGGAGGCGTCGCTGGTGCGCAAGACGAAGCAGCTCGCCGAGCGCGACGCGCGCATCGCCGGGCTTCGGGATGGATCGAACAAGGACGTCGTCGTCAGCGCGCCCACCCACGCGCCCGACATGAAGGTCATCTGAGCCGGCGTCGCGTCACAGCTTGATGAACGCGAACGTGGCGGCGCTGAGCGAGGGCGTGGTGCCGTTGAGCGTGCCGGTGCGCAGCTGCGCTTCGAGCGGCCGCACGATGGTGCGTGACTGGACGACCTCGCTGCCCACCACGTCGCGATCCGACACGCTGAAGTCGAAGCCCTCAGTCAGCAATTGCGCGGCGGTCATCGTGCAGCCGCCGGTGGTCCACTCCGCGGAGTCCGCGTCCTGCACGGTGGGGCTGGTGTAGGTGAGGGCCGTCGCCGTCGACGGGCACCAGAGCTCGACGTACAGATCTGCCGGCGACGCGATGTCCCAGTTGGTCGCGACGACGGTCATGCGCGTGGGCCGCACGAGCCACGTCGACGCGGGGTCGATGCCGCACGCGCCGGAGACGCAGGTGTCCGGGCCCGCGCACGCCACGCACTGAGCGCCGCCGCTGCCGCACGCCGTATTCGTCGGCGGCGTGACGCACGCGCTGCCCGACATGCAGCCCGCGCACGTCCCCGTGCCTCCGCCGGTGCCTGTACCGCCGCCGGTCATGCCTGTACCGCCGCCGGTCGTGCCGGTGCCGCCGCCGGTCGTGCCGGTGCCGCCGCCCGTCGTGCCGGTGCCGCCGCCGGTCGTGCCGGTGCCTCCGCCAGTCGTGCCGGAGCCGCCGCCTGTCGTGCCCGTGCCGCCGCCAGTCGTGCCCGTGCCGCCGCCAGTCGTGCCCGTTCCGCCGCCAGTCGTGCCCGTTCCGCCGCCAGTCGTGCCCGCGCCACCGCCCGTCGTGCCGGAGCCGCCGCCCGTGGTGCCGTCGCCGCCGCCGGTTGCGCCGGAGCCGCCGCCGGTCGTGCCGGAGCCGCCGCCCGTCGCGCCGGAGCCGCCGCCCGTCGTGCCGTCGCCGCCGCCCGTCGCGCCGGAGCCGCCGCCCGTCGTGCCGGAGCCGCCGCCCGTCGTGCCGGAGCCGCCACCCGTCGTGCCGGAGCCGCCACCCGTCGTGCCACCGTCACCGGGGGGCGTGGAGAAGCCCTGACGGCAGGCCTCGGACACCGCCGCCAGGGCGGTCAGCTCGCACTGCGTATAGGTGCCGATGGCCAGCGCTTCGCTCCCTGCGGCGCAGGTGGGCGCGGCGGCGATGCAGGTCGCCCAGGTCGCGAGGGCGACGGCATCATCGGTGGTGCAGCTCGCCTCGGCGGTGGCGCAGCGGGCGGCCGTCACCTCGTCGCGCGCGAGGCTCACGGTGTTGGCGCCCTGCTGGTACGCGCACGTCGCCTTGCCGTCGAAGACCGCGTCGGTGGCCGTGGCCAGGCGCGTGCAGAGCGGGGCCGTGGTGCCGCCGCCTCCGCCCGAGCCCGTCATCGCCGTCACGCACAGGCCGAGCTGACAGCTCCGCGCGAGCTCGCACGCCTGACACGCGTTGCCGCTCGCGCCGCACTGCTGCTGCGTGGTGCCCGGCTGGCACTGGTCGTTCGCGTCACAGCAGCCGGTGGGGCAGGTCGACGCAGAGCACGGCGCGGTCACCGGGCCTCCGCACGACGTCGACGCCAGCAGGCCCAGCAACGCGCCAATCACCAACCAGTTCGACGTCTTCATTTCTGGGCACCTTCTTCAAGGGGAGGACTGGACACTACCGGGGGCACACCCGCGATCGGGCCGCAGTGTGCTTCCTGAAAACAGGAATGCCATCGTCAAAAATAGGAGCAACGACGTAACTCGCCGAGATCGCTCAGACTTCGAGTCACGTGTCGGTGGTGTCTGCTACAGCCGCGCACCATGGGCATCGCATTGGCCGCGTTCGCGCTCTTGCTGGGGGGAATCGTCGGGTGGTTGGTGGCGCGGCGCAGCGCCGACGCGGCGGCGCGGGCCGTCGAGCTCGAGCTGGCCACGGCGAAGGCGGCGCTGGCGGCGAAGGAGCTCGCGGTCTCCCGGGTCGAGCACGAGCTGCGAGAGCAGCGCGTCGAGGTGCAGCAGCTGACGGGGGTGATGACCACCACGCGCGCCGAGTTCGCGCGGGTCGACGCGGAGGGCCGGCTGTTGCGCCAGCGCGTCGACGAGCTGCAGGACACCGCCGCCGCCGACGCCGCCGTGTTGAGCGACACGCAGACGGCGCTGCGCCACGCCGAGACGCAGCTCGCGTTGCTGGGGGCGGCGGCGGCGCGCGCCGGGGAGGCCGAGGGGCACCTCGCCGCGCTCCGGGAGCGGGCGGCGGCGTTGAGCGACGCGCTGGCGCGGGCCGAGGCGTCGCTGGAGTCGGAGCGCGTGCGGGCCAGCGATCTCGAGAAGACGCGCGGGGAGATGAAGCTGGAGTTCGAGTCACTCTCGAAGCGGCTGCTCGACGAGAAGCTGGCGCAGTCCGAGAAGGGCCTCGAGGGGCTGCTGGGGCCGGTGCGCGAGAAGCTCAAGAGCTTCGAAGACAAGGTGCAGCAGACCTACGACGCCGACAACCGCGACCGCGCCACGCTGCACGCCCACCTCAAGGGCCTGGCCGAGGCGCAGACCCGGCTGCACGCCGACGCGCAGGCGCTGGCCCGGGCGTTGAGCGGCGAGGCGCGCGCGCAGGGCGACTGGGGCGAGCTGGTGTTGGAGAGCCTGCTGTCGACGGCCGGGTTGACCGAGGGCCGCGAGTACGAGCTGCAGGTTGACTCGCTCGGTGAAGACGGCCGGCGGCGGCGCCCCGACGCGCTGGTGTACCTGCCCGGCAACCGCGTCATCATCGTCGACGCCAAGTGCTCGCTGCAGGCCTTCATCGCGTCGTCGAAGGCGCAGAGCGACGAAGAGCGCGAAGACGACCTCGCGGCGCACGTTCATTCGCTGCGCAACCACGTGAAGCTTCTTTCTGAGAAGGACTACCGGCTCGTCACCCGGGCGCGCACCGTCGACTTTGTCTTTCTCTTCGTGCCCAACGAGGCGGCGTTTCACGCGGCGCTGTCGCGCGCGCCGGAGCTGCCGGAGCAGGCGCTCAAGGCCAACGTGGTCATCGTCAGCCCCACCACGCTGTTGACCACTTTGCAGATGGTGCACCACGTGTGGCGCAGCGAGCGGCAGACCGAGAATGCGCAGCTGATCGCCGAGGAGGCCGGGAAGATGGTCGACAAGCTGTCGTCGGCCATGCGCTCGTTCGACGTGGTGGGCCAGCGCCTGCGGCAGGCCGGTGATTCGTTCGACGACGCGAAGCGCCGCCTGGGCGGCAAGGGCAGCGCGTTGAGCCTGGCGAAGAAGGTGAAGGAGCTGGGGGCGCGCGTGGGGAAGGTCGAGCAGCTGCGCGAGGTCGAGAAGTCGTTCGAGGTGGAGGCCGCCGCCGAGCTGCCGGCCGCGCCGAAGCAGAAGCCGTCGAGCGACGAGCAGCAGCAGCTGCTGCTCGATTCGGGTGGTGATCAGCCGTGCTAGAGGCCCCGGTCGTGACGGCCGCGCCTGAGACCCCGCCTCCTGAACTCGTCGACGCGTCGAACCTGACGCCCATGATGAAGCAGTACCTGGAGGTGAAGGCCGCGCACCCGCATGCGCTGCTCTTCTTCAGGCTGGGCGACTTCTACGAGCTGTTCTTCGACGACGCCGTGAAGGCCGCGGAGATTCTGCAGATCACCCTGACCTCGCGGGCCAAGGGCGCCGACCGCATTCCGATGTGCGGCGTGCCGTACCACGCGGTGCGTCGGCACATCGCGAAGCTGATCGGCGCGGGTGAGAAGGTGGCCATCTGCGAGCAGCTGACGCCGGCGGGCAAGGGCATCGTGCGGCGCGACGTGGTGCGCGTGGTGACGCCGGGCATGGTGCTCGACGACGAGGTGCTCGAGGCGCGCGAGAACAACTTCCTGGCCTCGGTGCTGCCGGCTGACGAGGTCGACGGCGCGTGGGGCGCGGCGTTGATCGACGCGTCGACCGGTGAGTTCATCGCGCTGCAGCCGGGGCCCGCAGACGTCATCGCCGACGAGCTGGGCGCGGTCAGCCCGCGCGAGGTGCTGATCCCCGAGGGGGCCGAGCAGGTGGTGGAGCCGTTGCTGCGCGCGTTCTCGCGGCGACCGGCGCTGGCGGTGCTGGGGCCTGATGCCTTCGAGCTCAAGCGCGGGCGGCAGCTGTTGCTCACGCACCTGGGGGTGCAGTCGCTGGAGGGCTTCGGGCTCGAGGCGGGCGGGGCGTCGTTGGGCGCTGCGGGGGCGGCGCTGCGCTACGTGAAGGAGACGCAGAAGAGCGGGGCGGGGCACATCGATCGCATCAGCCTGCAGGCGCGGGGTGGCGCGCTGGTCATCGACGAGTCGTCGCGCGCGAACCTGGAGCTGCTCAAGACGCTCAAAGACGGCGCGCGCTCGGGCTCGTTGCTGGGCGTGCTGGACCGCACGGCGACCTCGCCGGGCGCGCGCAAGGTGGCGCGGTGGTTGACGTCTCCGCTGTGCGACGTGCGGGCCATCGGCGCGCGCCATGACGCGGTCGGCGAGCTGTTGGAGCGCGCGGCGCTGCGTGAAGGGGTGTTGGCGACGCTGAAGGAGGTCGCCGACGTCGAGCGGCTGTGTGGCCGTTTGTCGCTGGCGTCGGGCGGGCCGCGCGACCTCGAGGCTCTGGGGCGTTCGCTCGCTGCCATGCCCCGGTTGGCGGCGAGCCTGGGGCAGTTGTCGGCCGACCTGCTCAAGGCGTTGATGGGGCCGCTGGCCAACGCGTCGCTGGCCGAGCTGTGCGCCACGTTGGGGCGCGCGTTGGTGGCTGAACCTCCGGCCGTGCAGGCCGACGGGGGCTTCATCAAGAAGGGCTACCACGCGGAGCTCGACACGCTCATCGAGCTGTCGACCAGCGGGAAGGACTACCTGCTCAAGCTCGAGGCCCGGGAGCGCGAGCGCACCGGCATCGGCTCGCTCAAGGTCCGCTACAACAAGGTCTTCGGGTATTACCTGGAGGTCACCAAGGCGAACCTCGCGCACGTGCCCAGGGAGTGGATTCGGAAGCAGACCACCGCCGGCGGCGAGCGCTACGTCACCGAGGAGCTCAAGACCTACGAAGAGAAGGTGCTGACGGCCGACGAGAAGCGCGTCGCGTTGGAGCAGCGGCTGTTCGAGGAGCTGCGCGCGCTGGTGGTGGTGCGGGCGGGGGCCCTGCGCGCGGCGGCCGACGCGGTGGCCACGTTGGACGCGCTGGTGTCTTTCGCGCGCGTGTCGTCGGAGCAGGGGTACGTGCGCCCGGACATCGACGAGTCGTCAGTCTTCGAGATGGAGGGCGGCCGGCACCCGGTGGTCGAGAAGGCGCTGGGCGGTGACTCGTTCATTCCCAACGACGTGCGCGTCGATCGCGACGACGCGCAGGTGTTGATCATCACCGGGCCCAACATGGCCGGGAAGTCCACGGTGATGCGGCAGGTGGCGATCGCCGCGGTGATGGCGCAGGCCGGGTGCTTCGTGGCCGCGAAGCGGGCGCGCATCGGGCTGTGCGATCGCGTGTTCACCCGCGTCGGCGCGTCAGACAACCTGGCGCGCGGGCAGTCGACCTTCATGGTCGAGATGACCGAGACGGCGAACATTCTTCACCACGCGACGCGGCGCAGCCTGGTGGTGCTCGACGAGATCGGCCGCGGCACGAGCACCTTCGACGGGTTGTCGATTGCGTGGGCGGTGGCCGAGCACCTGCACGATCGCATCGGCGCGCGCACGCTGTTCGCCACGCACTACCACGAGCTCACCGACCTCGCGCGCGAGAAGCCCCGGGTGAAGAACTGCTCCATCGCGGTGCGTGAGCAACAGGGCAAGGTCATCTTTCTGCGCAAGCTGGTGCCCGGCGCCGCGAGCCGCAGCTACGGCATCGAGGTGGCGAAGCTGGCCGGGTTGCCGCCCGAGGTGTTGGCGCGCGCGCGGGAGCTGCTCAAGAACCTCGAGGCCGGTGAGTTCGACGAGAGCGGGCGGCCGCGGTTGGCGAAGCGCGCGACGGGTGGCGAAAAAGAGAAGGCGCCGGTGGCGGCGGCGGTCGACGACTCGCAGCTGGGGTTGTTCGGCGCGCCGCGCAAGGCGGCCCCGTCGAGCGCGCAGCAGCAGGTGCTGGCCGCGCTGGAGTCGTTCAGCGTCGACACCTCGAGCCCGCTGGAGGCGCTGACCGCCATCAACGAGTGGAAGCGGCGGCTCAAGTGAAGCTGGCGATCCCTTCGCCTCCGCGGGCGGTGAAGCTGACGCAGATCCCCGGGGCGCTGCGGCGGGTGGGCGTCATCGCGGGGGTCTTCCTGGTGGCGACGCTGGCGGCCTGGGCGCTCGCGGCCTTCGTGCAGCGCCCGCTCGCCAGCCAGCACGACTTTCTGCGCGAGGCCATCGAGGTGCAGGGCAAGGTGATCGAAGTGACGCTGCCTCCGCTCGAGAAGCGGCTCGAGTCACCCGGGCGGCTGCGGGTGCTTTTTCAGCACAAGGGGCGCGAGTTTTCGGCGGCGTCGGTGCCGGTCGACGGGGTGGAGGCCGAGAAGTTGTTCACCGGCGTGCCGGTGACGCTGCTGGTCGACCCGAAGCGGCCCTCGCGCGCACAGGAGGCGACGTGGGCGCGGCAACAGGCCGGCTGGGTGTGGCTGGGCTCGGCGATTCTGGGCGCGGGCGTGTTGTTGGCGTTGGGCGCGGCGGCCTTCGAGCTGCGGCGCGCGGTGCGGCGCGAGGTCGACCCATTGAGGGTGGGCGCGCTGGTGTGGCTCACGCCCGACGGCCCGCTGCCTGAAACGAAAGACGAGCTGCGGTTCTCAGGGCACTACTTCCGAGCAGACGTGAAGCACACCGTCACGGCGCGAGGGCGCCCGGGGCGCCGGCCGGTGCGCAATGGAGACAAGGTGCTGGCGGCGGTGTTGCCGAGCCTGCCGACGTGGGCGCGGGTCGTCGACGAAGAGCTGGCGCGCGACTTGGGTTGGTACCGCAACGGCTGAGCCGTCACTCGTGGAAGAAGCACTCGAGCGCGGGGGCCCCGAAGAGCTCACGCGCGATGGCTGCGTCACTGCGAAGCAACCCGATGCCGGTCAGCTTGGGCCTGATGTTGGGTTCTTGCGGCGCGACGAGGGCGATCTGCCGGTTGCTGCGCTCCTTGGGCATCACCACCACCATGTAGCCCTCGTTCGCGGCCTCCATGGTCTCCACGTCGCTCAGGCGCTTCCACCCGCGCATGGGGCCTTCGTGGCGCAGCCAGTCGCAGGTCTGCACGAGCGAGAGCTCCTTGGGCCCCACGAAGTGCGGAATTTCGCAGTTCATCGCGCGGCTGACGTCCCACACGAAGATGTGGCCGCGCGTCTTGCCGGGCGCGTCGTCGGCGTAGCGCGGGTTCACGGTGACGCCGAACTGTTTGACGACCATCTCGTAGAGATCTCTGACGCGGCGCCCGGCGCGGCTCTGCAGCGGCGCCTGCACGGCCTTCCAGAGATCTCGGCCCTGCAGCGGGGGCGGCACGGTCTTGCCGTCGAACTTCTGGCTGATCGACGTGGGCTCATCGGCGAACGGGTTCTGCGCCACGCTGGGAATCGCCACCGCCAGCAGCGAGTCGCGGCGCCGCTCGGCCGTGGTGTCGTTGAAGCCCGAGCCGAACGACGCCTTCTGATGCGTGGTGAGCATCGAGTTGAGCAGCTGGGCGTTGTGCTGCGCGTCGGTGGGCGTCTTTTCAGGCGCGGCCGGTTTGGGTGCCGACGCGGCGGGCTTCTTTTGATCAGAAGGTGCGTTTTTCCCCTGCGACATGGGTTCGAAGCCTACCTGCGCGTCTGCGGCGAGGGGAGCGCGATGATCAGCGGCCGTTTTTTTGCCGCAGTGTGGGACGCGTGGTCACATCTTCATCCCTGTAGCGAGCCGTTGTCCGTGGGTGATCATGATCAGAGTCGTCGCCACCGCCCTGTTGTTGCTCACGAGTGCCCCGGCGTGGGCGGCGTCTGCTGACGACGCGTTTCGCGACGCGAAAGACGCCTACGAGAAGCTCAAGGGCGATTCGAAGCGCCGCGCGCTGCGCCACCACTGGCAGAACCTCGCGCGCAAGTTCGAGGCGATCGCCACCAAGCACCCCAAGAGCGATCGCGCGCCCGAAGCGCTGTTCAACGCGGGGCGCATGAACAACGAGCTCTCGCGCATTTCTCAGCTGGACGACGATCGCGAAGCCGCCAAGCGCAGCTACCGCAAGCTGATCGACGGGTGGCCGAAGCACAAGCTGGCCGACGACGCGGCGCTGTCACTCGCGAAGCTGTTGGCAGATCGCGAGAACGACGCGCAGGCCGCGCGCAAGGTGCTCGAGGCCGCGCTGCCCAACGCCGGTGACATGAAGAAAGACATCACCGCGATGCTCGCCGAGCTGCCGAAGCCCGCGCGCGTCGAGGTGGCGAAGGCCCGGCCCGTGGTCGCCGTGAAGTCGGCGCCAGTGGTGGCAGTGAAGGCCAGCCCGCGCGTCGAGAGCAAGAAGCCCGAGGCACCGTCGACCGACGTGGCCGAGGCCATTCGTCGCGCCATCAAGCCGCTGCAGGACCTGAATGAAGCTGAAGCTCCGGCGCCGGTGGTGCAGGCGCGGCGCGCGGCGACGCCTCGCCGCGAGGTCGAGGCCTCGCGGCTCTCGGAACGTGACGAAGCGCCGGCCGCCGATGACGTGGTGGAAGAAAACGAGCCCGTGGTGGCGACGCTCGCCGAGCGCCTGCGTGACGTGCGCGTCGGGGCGCGCGTGCCGGGCAAAGACGACGCCGACGCGCGGTCGCGGTTCAAGAAGCTCGCGGTCGCCGCGGGTGACGCGGACATCTCGTTGGCGGCGCAGCTGGGGCTCAAGGTTCGCAGGGTGATCATCGACGCCGGGCATGGTGGCCACGACACGGGCGCCATCGGCCCCGGTGGTACGCGCGAGAAAGACGTGGCGTTGGCGATCTCGAAGAAGCTCGCCGCCCGGTTGGAGGCTGCGGGCCTCGAGGTGGTGTTGACGCGCGACGACGACACCTTCGTGAAGCTCGAAGATCGCACGCGCATCGCGAACCGGCAGAAGGGTGACCTGTTCATCTCGGTGCACTGCAACGCGGCGGTCTCGAACAAGATGCGCGGCATCGAGACGTACACGTTGAACACCTCGTCGAACCGCTACTCGATTCGCCTGGCGGCGCGTGAGAACGCGACCACCGAGCGCGGCGTGGGTGACCTTCAGTACATCCTCGCGGACCTGGCGACGAAGGCGAACACCGGCGAGTCGTCGCACCTCGCGGATCGCGTGCAGCGCTCGCTCATTCGCAACTTGTCGGTTGACTACAAAGGCGTGAAGGACCTCGGCACCAAGGAGGCGCTCTTCTTCGTGCTGCTGGGCGCGAAGATGCCGGCGATCCTGGTCGAGACGTCGTTCCTCTCGCACCCCGAAGAAGAAGAGCGCCTCGCCGACGACACGTACCAGACGAAGGTGGCCGACTCGATCGCCGAGGCGGTCGGTGGCTTCCTCGAAGAGCGCAACAAGCTCGCCCAGGTGGACTGATGAAACGAAGACTGTTGATCGCGGCGGTGGCGCTCGTTGCGGTGGTGGCGCTCGGTGGCGCGGCGGCGGCGAGTGCGTTCGCTGGGCTGGTGCCGGTGGCGCCGGTGAGCGCGCTCGGTGAAGGCGTGACCGGCGTGGCCGACGGGTATGTGCAGGCGTTCATCGTGCCCATCGGAGAAGGCGGCGCGGTGCTCATCGACTGCGGGCAAGACCCTGAAGGCAAGGCGGTGAAGGCGCAGCTGGCCGAGCAGAAGTTGACGGTGAAGGCGGCGTTGATCACCCACGGCCACCCGGACCACACGAACGGGTGCGCGGCGTTCCCCGGCATCGAGGTGGCGTCGCTCGAGGGCGAGAAGGCGATCATCGAAGGCCGCGAGGCCGCGAAGGGGCCCCTGCCGCGCTTCATGAAGAATGACCCCGCGAAGAGCCCGAAGGTGACGCGCGTGCTGCACGACGGTGAGACGCTCGAGTACGGCGAGACGAAGATTCAGGTGTTCTCGATGCCGGGCCACACGGGCGGCAGCGCGGCGTACTTCACGAAGGGCGTGTTGTTCGTCGGTGACGCCGCGTCGGGTGAGACGGCGGGCACGGTGCGCATCGCGCCGTGGGCATTCAACGATGACCCGAAGCAGGCCCAGGAATCGATCGAGGCGATACGCGTGAAGGCGGCGTCACTTGGCGTGCGCACCGTCGCGTTCGCGCATTCAGGGCCGTTGCCGAAGCTCTGAGCAGTCGGTGTCTCTGGTGCACGGGTACCGTGTTCGGCCGGTCGACGCGCGTCGGCTCGAGGCCCTCCGTCTTTGGCGCGCGGAACGCATCGCGGACGCGTCGAGCCGCGTCGGGTGCGCAGACGTCGACCGAGCTGACCCGAAGCCGCAGACCGCCGTCGCCCAACTACGGAGCGACGGCCTTCAACACTCCGCCGCCTTCGGTGCCCAACCAGATCTCATTCGTCGAGCGACCGAACAGCGCCGTGCCGGTGCGATGCGCCCCTGAATCGATGAGCGACCAGTTGATGCCGTCGAAGCGCATCATGAAGCCGAACACCGACGGCGTGACCGTGACCCCCGTCATGTAGAGGTTGTCGATCTTGTCGCCCCACATCGCGCGCGCCACGTCCATGCCCACGGGCGCGTTGCGTTGCTCGAGCAGCACCGTGCTGTCCCAGTACACGCCGTATTGCGCGTCGCCGAAGGCGAAACCTTCGCCCGGGCCGGGGCTCCACACCGCTCGCCAGTCCGCGTGGTTGATGTCGGTCGCGTTGCGCTGCGCCCAGCCGCCGCTCGCCGGTCGGCTCGAGAGGAACTGCGTGCCCGCGACCCACAGCTCCCCAGGCGTCGGGCAGTGAATGGAGTGCAACGTCGCCGAGCCGATGCCGCCCTGGTTGTCGAGCAGCGACGCGTTGCCCCGGTACACGGTGCCGCCTTCACCAGCGGCCCACAGATCCGCTCCGCACCACACGAGATCGTTGATGGCGCCCGCCGCGTTGCCCACGGGCACGGTCGTCCACGACGTGCCGTTCCACAAGTAGACCGTGGACGGCGTGCTCACGATGACCTCGTTGTTGGTGCGCGCGACGATGGCGATGACCCGCTCGGCCGTCGGCAGCGAGCCCAGCGCCTCGTACCCACCGGCGCCGCGGTGCATCACGCTGCCTCGACGCGCGGCGCAGCGAACATCGAGGCACTCGTTGACCGCCGCGAAGGTGTCCGTCGCGGTCACGGCGAGGTCGCTCACGTCGCCCTGAAAGCCGCGCGAGGTCTCGGTGAAGGTGGCGTTGGCTGAGTCCCACTTCCACACGGCGCCCAGCGAGCCGACCACGCGGCCTTCTGCGCCCGCCGCGAAGATGCCCAACGGCAGCTGCTGCCCGCGCAGAATCACGTCGGTCCACACCGGGCCGGCGGCGCCGCCATCGGTCGGCGTTTCTTCGGTACGAATCAGCAGCAGGCCTTTGCCGTTCGGCAGCAGTCCGGTGGTCGGCAGGCGCAGCTCACCGCCGATGATCACCCGACCTTCGACGACCCCGAGCGTCGTGCCCTGCAGCAGCGCCGGCGTGGCGGGCAGGTTCTCAGACGTCCACCCTGCGCCGTTGAAGTGCCACAGCCGATTGCCGCCCACGGCCCACGCTTCTCCGTCGGCAAAGCCGACCAACTTCGCCGCGTCGAGCTTCACCGACAGGCGCGTGTCGTAGAGCGAGTCCCACACGCGGCGCGTGGGGTCCCACTTGTAGATGGAGCCGAGATCTCCGACGACGACGAAGCCACCAGCGCCGTCTCCCAGCACCGAGAGAATCGCTTCGAACGACGGGTGGTATTCGGTGGCCCACATGCCGTTGCGGAAGATGACGAGCTCGTTGCCGCTGCCCACGCCCATGCCGTGCGTGCCGTCGAACCACAGCTGCGTGAGATCGCTGATCTGCGCCGGCGTGAACGTGCGCGCCGTCGGAGGCAGCGCGCCGTTGAACTCGACGAGTACCCCGACGCCGTTGGTCTGACCCACCGCCACGGCGTTCTCGAGCGTGGTGCCGGCGACGGCCTTGAACGTCACGCCGGGGAATGAGCCGACGCGGCGCCACGCGCCGAGCGCGTCTTCGACCAGCACCGTGCCGTTGCCGCCGGCGTACACCGTGCCGAGGCCCGCAGGCCCGAACGCGCCGCCGTACAGATCGTTGCCGGTGGGGAAGGGGTTGTTGTGCTCGAAGGTGACCGGGCCGACGGTGCTGCCCTGCACGTAGACCTTCGCCGTCGCCGACTGCATGCCGGCGCGCACGGTCACCGTCGCCACGCCGGGGTCGTTCGCGGTCAGCAGGCCGTTCATGTCGAGCGACGCCACGCGCGGCGGCGCGACGGACCAGGTGACGGGCGTTTCAATGGTCTCGCCGGTCGGAGAGACGACGCGCGCGGTGAACTGCTGCGTCTGACCCACGCGGAGATTCGCGGTCGCAGGCTCGAGCTCCAGCCGCTCGATGTTCGGCTCCGACGGGCTGGTGACCCAGAACAGGCCGGGCTTGTCAGTCTTCGCCTCGATGTTCGAGACCGGGTTCAAGTCGCTGGCGAGGTTCACCTTCACGCTGGGCAGCGCCGCGTAGGCCTCGCCGCCGAACTGCCGCCGCACGTCGAACGTGCCGGGGTCGACGCCAGCCGGCACTGCGCCCGCGTCCCACGTCATGAAGATGGTCAACGGCGAGCTGGGCTTGAGCGTCGTCGGCGTGACCCGGCAGCCGGCGCTCACGCGCTTGCGCATGGGCACCTCGGGGATGCCCGTTTCGGTGCGCGTGACGAAGATGCGCGTCTCTTCGGTGAAGGCGCCTTCCGGCACGATGAGCGAGCACGCTTCGCGAATGAAGGTGCCGCCCTTTCCGGGAGGCAGGATGATCTCGATGCCATCACCTCCGTCGGGGAGGTCAATCGGGCCGGGGCACGCGAACAGCGACAACGCCAGGGGCAGCAACCAGTTCAGGCGGTACATGGGACTTTCTTTGTCGCTCCTTCGGCCACTTACGAAAGGGCGGCGACACTACCGACATTCATGCGGGAAATCTTCGCTGTGGGTTGATCGTTCCTGCCGCTGCGTTACCAACGCTTACGCATGCGCGCTCTTCTCGTCACAGCCCTCGTCACGCTCTCGTCGCTCTCTTTCGCGCAGCAGGTGGCCACCGTGCCGTCGCTGGCGCCGCTCATCGACTCGGTCAAAGGCGGCGTCGTCTACCTCGACATCGCCAAGCGCCCGTCGGAAGAAAGCCAGGCCCTCATGGAGCGCTTCCGCCGCCGCGGAGGCCCTGCGCCTGAAGCGCCGCTCAACAACGGCACGGGGTCGGGCTTCATCATCGACTCCAAAGGCCTGGTGCTGACCAACAACCACGTCGTCGACGGCGCGGTGACGCTCAAGGTGCGGTTGGAAGACGGGCGCGCGTTCGACGGCGAAGTGCTGGGCCGCGACCCGCTCACGGACGTCGCGCTGGTGCGCATCAAAGGCAAGTTCGACGCCTTGCCGGCGGTGAAGCTGGGTGACTCGTCGGCCATGCGCACCGGTGACTGGGTGGTCGCCATCGGCAACCCGTTCGGCCTCGCGCAGAGCGTCTCGGCGGGCATTCTTTCGGCGGCAGACCGGCAGATCGGCGCCAGCCGGTATGATCAATTTCTGCAGACCGACGCGGCCATCAACCCCGGCAACTCCGGTGGCCCGCTCTTCAACCTGAAGGGCGAAGTCATCGGTATGAATACCGCCATTCTGCAGACGGGTACGGGCATCGGCTTCGCGGTGCCCTCGAACCTCATCAAGGCCATCGTGCCGCAGCTCGAGAAGTCCGGCACGGTGACGCGCGGCTGGTTGGGCGTCGGCATTCAAGACGTCAGCCCCGCGCTGGCGAAGGCGTTGTCGGTGCCGCAGCGTGACGGCGCGCTCATCACGTCGGTCAACCCCGGCAGCCCGGCGCAGAAAGCGGGCCTCAAAGAAGAAGACGTGGTGCTCGCCATCGACGGAGAGCGAATCAACAACTCCGGCGCGCTGACCCGCCTCATCGCGCTCAAGCGGCCCGACGCCACGGTCGCGCTGTCGGTGGTGCGCGCAGGCAAGCCCACCGACGTGAAGGTGAAGCTCGGCGTACGGCCCGACCTCGAGAACATCGGCGACATGCGCAAGCCCGAAGTGGCCACCGGCGAGACGCATAAAATCGGCATCTCCTTTCAAGACATGGACCCGCGGCTCGCTGAAGGCACCGGCCTGCCGAAGAGCGCCGCGCTCGTCATCGGCGTGACCCCGGGCTCTCCGGCCGACGAGGCGGGCCTGTCACGCGGCATGGCTGTCGTGGAGCTGAACCGCGCACCCATCACCACCCGCGACGAGCTCACGACGGCCCTCAAGGCCCTCAAATCGGGCTCCGTGGCCCTGTTCCGCGTCGCGCTGCCCGGTGCCGCGGGCCGTCAGCTGTTGGCCCTGGAAGTGCCCTGAACCGCCTTCGCGGTGGCTTCGTACTTGCTCTGTCTCAACCCCAGCCATGAGCAACGAGTCGAAGAAGCCACCTGTAGTCGCAAGTGCGCCAAAGGCGTTGGGGCCCTCGCTCATGCCGGTTCTGCGTCTCATCTCGCGGCCTTACGTCGCCGTCGTCGACGGTCGGCTGGCGGCGGTGTTCCAGCTCCTCAAAGCCACGGGGTGACCTTCGTGCGGAGCGCCGGGAAAAAAAGTCACAGCTCGGGACATATGGTCACCTGACGTAGTGTCACGCTTGCTCGTGACAGTACCCACATGCTACGCCGCGACCCTCTTCTGAGGCCGATTTACCGGCCTCAGCGCGATTTCGGAGGGGCGGAAAACCCATGCGGATCAAGCGTCTCGACATCACTGGCTTCAAGTCGTTCATGGACCGCGTCGTCATCACTTTTGATGACGGGGTGACTGGAGTCGTCGGCCCCAACGGCTGCGGCAAGTCGAACGTCGTCGACGCCATTCGGTGGGCGATGGGCGAGCAGTCGGCCAAGAACCTGCGCGGCCGCGGCATGGAAGACGTCATCTTCAACGGCTCCGAGACGCACACGCCGCTGTCGATGGCCGAGGTCACGCTGACCTTCTCGGTCGACGCTGAAGACATTCTGCCGGAGACGCTGGCGGGCTTGCCTGAGGTCGCGGTGACGCGGCGCCTCTTCCGCAGCGGCGAGTCGGAGTACCAGATCAACAAGACGACCTGCCGCCTGCTGGACATCACCGAGCTCTTCCTCGGCACTGGCGTTGGCACGCGCGCGTACTCGATCATCGAGCAGGGCCGCGTCGGGCAAATCGTCAGCGCCCGCGCCGAAGATCGCCGGTCGATCATCGAAGAGGCCGCCGGCATCACCAAGTACAAGGCCCGCCGCCGCGCCGCCGAACGCAAGATGGACTACACGCAGCAGAACCTCTTGCGCGTGAATGACATCGTCAGCGAGCTCGAGCGCCGCCTCGACTCGGTCGAGCGTCAGGCGAAGAAGGCCGAAAAGTACAAGCGCCTCAAGTCGGAGATGCGCGACATCGAGCTGCACCACAGCTCGCACCGCTGGCTCGAGCTGCAGGCCGAGAAGCGCGTGCTGGAGGGCCGCCTGGCCGAGCTGTCGACCGACGAGCGCGCCACGTGGGAGCAGGTCAAGGCGCTCGAAGAGAGCATCACGCAGCGCCGTGAAGCGCTGCAGGTGGCCGCCGCCGAGCTGGAGCAGCTGGCCGCCGACGTGTACGCCATCGAGAGCCAGGTGCAGCTCGACGCCCAGAGCATCTCGCACTGGACCGAAGATCAAGCCGCCACAAAGGCGCGCGTCGAGCAGGCCGAGCTCGAGCTGACCGACGTGCTCGAGAAGAAGGCGCAGGCCGAGGTCGACAAGGCCGCCGGGCTCTCGGAGCTCGACCGCATGGGCGTGGCGAGCAAGGAAGACGAAGTCAGCCTGCAGGTGAAAGAAGAAGAGCTGCGCCGCACGACCACGCTGGTCGCCGAGATCGTCACGCGCCTCGAAGAAGATCGCATGGGCCTCGTGGAGATCGCCCGCCGCGTGGCCAACCACGAGTCGAAGCTGCAGGGCCTCGAGCAGCGCAAGGTCGAGCTCGCCGAGCGCGGCGTGAAGCTGACGCAGGAGCTCGACGGGCTCCGCGCGGAAGAAGCGCAGCTCGACACCGCGCGCCGGGAAGTGCTCGATCGCGTCGAGCAGGCCCGGCAGATGTCGATGGAGCTGACGCAGCGCCGCGGCGAAGAAGAAGCGACGCTCACGCAGATCCGCGAGGCCTTCGCCGAGAACGAGGTGATGGTCACAGCGGTCCGTGAAGATCTCGCCGACAAGCGCAGCCGCCTGGGTTCTCTCGAGGAGATCGCGCAGAACTACGACGGCTTCGATCGCGGTGTGCGCGCGGTGATGCAGAAGGCCGGCGCCGAGCCCCGCAGCGCGGGCGTCTTCGGCCTGGTCTCCGACATCGTCTCGGCGTCGTCGGAGCACGAGCAGGCCATCGAAGCGGTGTTGGGTGAGCGCCTGCAGCACGTCATCGTCGAGACGCCGGAGCGCGCGTGGGAGCTCGTCGAGTTCCTCAAGGCGGGCATGGAGGGCCGCTCGACGTTCCTGCCGGTGCCGCTGGAGTTCAGCGAGCCGCTCGCGCCGTTGTATATGCCGGAGGTCGTCGGCATGGCGGCGAGCCTGGTGCAGGTGAACGACGAAGCGCTGCGCCCCGTCATCAGCCAGCTGCTCAACGGCGTGGCGGTGGTGCGCGAGCTGGCCGACGCGAGGGCCTGCGCCGCGCAGCACCCGGCGTACACCTTCGTCACGCAGGAAGGCGACGTGGTTCGCCCCGGCGGCATCATCACCGGCGGCGTCATGGAGGGCCCGGCCGTCGGCGCGCTGCAGAAGAAGCGCGAAATCGGCGACCTGCAGGGCTCCGTGAAGCACCTCGAGGAGCGCTACAACGAGCTCATCACGCGCCACTACGAGCTCCAGAAGCAGATGGGGCAGTCAGAGGGCGTGCTCAAGGGCCTCGAGAAGAACAGCCACGCCGAAGAGGTGCAGCTGGCGGGTCACGAGAAAGACCTGCACTCGGCGGGCTCGGGGCTGGTGAAGCTGCGAGATCGCATCGCCGGCGTGCAGGCAGAGCTCGATCAACTCGAGTCGTCGCAGGGCACGCTCGACTTTGAGCTCGAGTCGTCGCGCGGTGAGGTGATGCACGGCCAGACCGATCGCGAGCTGCGCGACGATCGCGTGAAGCTGCTGGTCGGCGAGCGCGAGACGCTCGAGACGAGCATCGCCACGCTGTCGACCGAAGTGACGTCGCTCAAGGTGAAGTGCGCGTCGGTCAGCGAGCGTGGTGAAGCGGCCCGCCAGCGCGTCGATGCGTTGTCGGAGGCCGTCGAAGAGCTCACCGAGCGCGCAGGGCGCCTGGCCACCGGTCGCGACGAAGGCACCGCGCACCTCGCGGCGTTGGAAGAGCGCCTCGCCGAGACCGCGACGGAGCGTGGCGAGCGTCAGGCGCAGCTCGAGACCGCGAAGACGGGCCTCGAGGCGCGCAAGGCAGAGCACACCGAGAAGACCGGCGTGGTGGCGGTCGACGAGAACGCGCTGCGTGAGCTGCGCAGCAAGGTCGACGCGCTCTCGCAGGGCCTCAACGGCATGGCGCTCAAAGAAAAAGAGCTCGCGCTCGAGCTCGAGCACCTCGTGGCGTCGGTGGCCGAGCGCTTCCAGGTGAACCTCGTGGAGGCCGTCGGCGAGTACCACCAGCGCGGCCCGCTCGAGGCCGAAGCGAAAGAGAAGCTGCAGGATCTCCGCGGTCAGCTCGAGCGCATGGGCGAGGTCAACGTGACCGCCATCGAAGAGCACGACGAAATTCGCGAGCGCTACGCGTTTCTCTCGAAGCAGAAGCTCGACCTCGAGGGCTCGCTGCAGCAGCTGCGCGACGCCATCGAGAAGATCGACGAGACCTCACGGCAGCGCTTCAAGGAGACGTTCGACGTCGTCAACGAGAAGTTCCAGGCCGTGTTCCCGCGCTTGTTCGGCGGTGGCCGCGCGTCGTTGTTGCTGACGCCGGGCGGGCCGGGCGAAGAGCCGGGCGTCGAGATTCTCGCGCAGCCGCCGGGCAAGAAGCTGCAGAACGTGAACCTGTTCTCGGGTGGCGAGAAGGCGCTCACGGCCGTGGCGTTGATCTTCGCCATCTTCCTCATCAAGCCGACGCCGTTCTGCTTGCTCGACGAAGTTGATGCGCCGCTCGATGAGGGCAACGTCAGCCGCTACAACGAGATGGTCCGCGAGATGAGCAAGGGCTCGCAGTTCATCCTCATCACCCACAACAAGCGCACGATGGAGGTCGCCGACACGCTCTACGGTGTGACGATGGAGGAGCCCGGCGTCTCGAAGCTGGTGTCGGTGAAGTTGAAGCAGGCGGTCTCGGCGAACGACGACGTTCAGGTCGCCTGACGCCAGTCGCGCAGCAGCGGCGAGACCTCGGCTCGTCGCTGCAGGCGCACCGTCTGGCCGCCGTCGTCGCGCAGCAACAGCGAGAGGCTGTTGTTCGGCTCGTCGACGCGCGAGCTCGTCGACTGCGGAAACCACATGGCACCGGTGCGTTCGAGGTGTTGGCTCAGCGCGGCCCAGTCACCTTCTGGCACGTGCGCGAGCAGCAGCAGCAGTGACGGCAGGTCGATGCGCGCGAACGGATCGATCACGGTCTCGGTCGAGTCTCGAGGCACGAAGAGCACGCCGCGCGTCATCACCAGCGCTTTGCCGCGCATCGACAAGTGGTCTTGACCATCGACGATGTGATGTGGCGTTGGCCGGCTCTCGAGGTGCTGCAGCAGCGGGGTTCGCAGCGCGCGGAGGTACGCGGTCACGCGCTCGGTCGCGTCGGTGTACAGCACGTGGGTGTCGCCGTTGGCCTCGAGCGTGAGCGTGCGCTCGGAAGTCGTGACGACTCGGGTCTGGGCGGGCGCGTAGTTGCGACCGTCGACGTGAAGGCGGTCGGGCAACAGCACCCACCGCAGCGGCGCAGCCCTTCTTTTCCAGCCATACGCGGCGCTCAGCACGATGAGCGGCAGCGACAGCAGCCACAGCTGGGTAGAGAACATGGCGATGATCAACGCGGTCGCTGCGATGCCAAAGCCGAGGTCACCGCGCACCGGGTTCGCCTGCACCAGGCGCGTCTCCGTCGGCGCGGGCGAAGCATCGGAGTTCCTCACGAGCGACGTCGCCATCGACAACGTCACCGCTGGTGACGACGGTTGCGCTCCGGTGCGTTTCTGCACCACTGCCGTCAGCTCTTTCATCGCCGCGTCGATTCTCGCGACGAGCTCCGCTGCGCCAGGTTCTCTTCGCACGCGGGTCAGCGCGGCCTCAATGCGCGGCCACTGCACGCTCGCTTCACGCAGGGTGGTGACGTCGTCGCTGGTCGGGTACGGCCGCGCCACCGCGCGCTTCACCGAATCGAGCAGCGGCAGCGCGTCTTCGAGCAGCTCCAGGCCGCCTTCCAGGCGAACGCGTAAGCCCGCGTCGGCGTTGGCAGTTTCGGGCGGGCGCAGGGTTTGTTTCACGCGCGAGCGACTCTGACAGATCGAAACTCGGGCACACCCGTTTCACGTCGAACCGAGCGCACTCCCAACCCCGCGCCCGAGTCGCCCAGGAGCTCCACATGTTTCGTAAGTCTCTGCTCGCCGCGTGCGCCGCGGCGTTGACGGCCGCCCCTTGCTTCGCCGCTGACAAACCCGCTGCGCCCCTCGCCATCGTCGAGAAGACGCAAGCCGAGCCGAAGATTCAGGTCGCGATCCTCCTCGACACCTCGGGCTCCATGGACGGCCTCATCAACCAGACGCGCGAGCAGCTCTGGCGCATCGTCAACACCTTCGCGACGGCGAAGAAAGACGGCAAGCGCCCGCGCCTCGAGCTCGCGCTCTACCAGTACGGCAACGACACGATCCCTGCCTCCGAGCACCACGTGCAGAAGATCGTGCCGCTCACCACCGATCTCGACCGCGTCTCGGAGGCGCTCTTCAAGCTCACCACCAACGGCGGCAACGAGTACTGCGGCGCCGCCATCTCGCATTCCCTCAGCGAGCTCGAGTGGAGCCGCAACCCCAGAGACCTGAAGCTCGTCTACATCGCCGGCAACGAAGGCTTCGGTCAGGGCCCCATCGCGTTTCGTGACGCGGTGAAGACGGCCATCAGCCGCGGCATCGTGGTGAACACCATTCACGCCGGCACGCAGGCGCAGGGCATCTCCGATTCGTGGGCGGAGGCCGCGAAGCTCGCCGACGGCAACTTCCTCTTCATCGACTCGAACCGCGCCGTGGCCCGCGTCGACGCGCCGCAAGACGCCGAGCTCGCGCGGCTCTCGCAAGAGCTCAACAAGACGTACATTGCGTACGGCGGCAAGGGGAGGGCTGCGGTCGCGCGCCAGGCCGAGCAGGACAAGAACGCGAGCGGCATGAGCGCCTCTGCCGGGGCCACGCGCGCGGCGGCGAAGTCGTCGGCCAACTACCGCAACGGCGACTGGGACCTCGTCGACGCGAAGAAAGAGGGCAAGCCCATGGCCTCCGTGCCCAAAGAAGAGCTGCCGGCCGAAATGCAGGCGATGGACGAGAAGGAGCGCGACGCCTTCGTCGCGAAGAAAGCCGAAGATCGCGCGAAGCTGCAGGCGCAGATCCAGAAGCTGTCGGCCGAACGTGATGGCTACGTGTCGACTGAAATGAAGAAGCGCGCGAAGGACGCCCCCAAGACCATGGACGACGCGCTCATCGAGTCGGCGCGCTCGCAGGCTGAGAAGGCCGACTTCGCCCTCTGAGCTTCGTCACAGGGTGAGTTCTTACCCGGGCGGCACCAGTGGTGGTGTCGCCCGAAATATTTCGTGTGAGTGTGCGACTTCGGTTGCGAGGCGAAAGCGAAGAGTGAGATCGTCTCGCGCATGGGGCGGGCTGGGTTGGCGGTGTCGGGGACCGGCTGTGACGGACTGAACGTCGCTGGACCCGATGCGCTGAACGGCTCGAGATCTCGCGAGAACTTTGAAGTGGGGGCGTGCCTCGCAGGACCTGGGAGCGACAGATGAGTGTGTTGTTGGTCGATGACGATGGGTTGGTGCGTTTGACGCTGGGCGCGCTGTTGGAAGATGCAGGTCTCGATGTCGTGGAGGCCGGCAGCTTGAAAGAAGCTCGCGAGCGGCTGGCCGACGGCGGTGCCTTCGAGCTGGTGGTACTCGATCACAGCCTGGGTGACGGCGCCGGCTCCGAGCTGCTCGGTGAACTTCGGCAGCTGACGCCTGCGCCGCGTGTGGCGATGTTGACGGGCCTCGACGCGGTCGAAGGCGTGAAGGTCGACGCGCAGGTGAAGAAGTCGATGGCGCCTGAAGAGCTGGTTCGCAAGCTGGTCGCGTTGACCGTCACGCAGCACTGATGCCTGAAGCGCGTGCCAGGTCCACGGTCCACGGTGGGGCTGGCGCGCGTTCGGCGTCGTCATTCTCGCGGCGAATGAAGTAGCCGTTCGGCGTCACCAACGAAAAGCGCAGCCGACGACCGAGCGCTTCGTCGAGCGCGCGCATGGTGGTGACGTCTTCTTGTGAAAACGCGTCAGGCCCGAGCGGGTGCGAGTGCGCCAGCTCCACGAGCTCGTCGCGCCGACTCCAGATGGCCTCCCAGCGCGCACGAGAGTCGGGCAGGGCCAGCGGCGAGTCAGACGCGTCGCTCCACAGCACGACGTCGCGCTCCCCGATGACGAAGAAGACCTCGCGCTTCACGGGTACCTCAAGATGACCAGCGCATCGGTCTCGATGGCCTCTTTGATGACCGACGGCAGCGATTCGAGCGTGACGAGGTCGTCGCGCGGCGGGTGGCCCAGACAGATGCCCGAGTCGATCACCTGCAACGTGTCTTCATCGACCAGCGAGATGAAGCGCGTGTCCATGAAGCTGAAGACGACCTCGACGCGACGTGCTCCAGCGCGGCGGTGTGACTCCAGGGCGGCGCCGGCGTTGGCGAGCGCGTCGAAGAGCCGCTCGTCCACCGCGTGACGGGTGTTCGCCCGTTGCTCCCGCGCCGCGCGCACTTCATCGCCAAGCCGGGCGGCGGCGAGCTCCGCGCGCTGTGCTCGGAGCTCTCGTTCTGCGAGCGCACGTTCAGCCGCCAGTGCGTGGAGCGCCGCTTCAGCGCCGGCCACACCTTCTTTCGCGATGCGGGTGAGGTGTGGCCGCAGCTCGGCAGCGACGGCGGGCAACGCGAGGCGCCGTGAAACCTGCTCAGCCAGCGCGTAGGCCCACGCCGCGCGCAACGACGCGGGCACGCCTTTCACCGCGTCGAGCGGCGTTCCCTTCGCGAGCGCTTCACGGGCGAGGGCTTCTGCTTCGGCTTCGAACTCCCGCTGCTCGAACAGCAGCTCGCCGCCGTGCCAGCGCCGGGCGGTGATGGGCGAGAACCGCGGCGCTTCTTCGTCGGGCAGCAGGTGCAGCAGCTCGGCGCGCGCGCCGTCAGTCACCAGCCGCTCGCCCCAGCTGAAGCCACGCACGCGCGGCAAGGCAGAGAGCTCCGGCGCGTCGGTCGGCCCCAGGAGGTGCGCGGTGCGTTGCTTCACTTCGAAGCGGTACCAGCCGGGCACCTCGGGGCGCACCGCGAGCCGAAGGCGGCGGTCTCCGACGTCGATGGAGGCCGCGCCCAGCCACGGCGCCACGACCTCGTCGCGCTTGCCGAGGAACTTCCGGTAGTTCAGGCGCGCGCTTCCAACAGCGGCGTCTTCATCACGCGCTCGACCCACGCGAGGCGCGGCGCGGCCCCCACGGCGACCGGCGCGTCGAGCAACGCACGGAGCACGCGCGGCACCTGGTACGGGTCGTCGAACTGCGCGACGTTCACCTCGCTGAACGGAACCTTCATGAACGCCGCACACGTGCGCACCGTGTTGCCTCGCCCGCCGGCGACCGACACCAGCATGGCCATCGCAGAGACCTGGTAGCCGCAGTCGCTGAAGACGCGCGCGAATTGGTCGCCTGCTTCACCGGCCTCGTCGCCCACCACCAGCACCACCAGTCGCGCCGTCGACGGCACTTCGACGCCGGCCGCACGAAGGGCGCGAACGCCTGCCGCGTGAATCGTGCCTCCGTCGGCGCGAACGGCCTTGAGCATGTGCTGCACCGCAGTGCGGCTCGGCGTCTTGGGTTGCAGCACCGTGCCCAGGGTGTCGAACGTGGCAATGTGGAGTCGCTCCGGCGGGAAGCCCGCGAGGATTCGCGTGAGCGCTTCTTTCGACTGTTCGATCGCGCCCTGCATCGAGCCCGACTTGTCGATGAGGAACATCACGCGCACGTCGACGTCCTGGGTCGCCTCTTTCACGGCGTTGCGCGCGGCCGCGTCGGAGGCCTCTTCGAGTTTTTCGCGCAGCGCCTTGTTGCGAACGTTCTTCGCGATGTTGAGCGCGCGTTGATCGGTCGCGGTGCCCAGCGCCTTTTCCCAGCGGTCGCGAATGTCGCGGTCGACCATGAGCCCGAGCTCTTCGAGCGTCGGCGTCAAAATGCGCAGGTCGCGATCAGAGAGCGACGGCAGCACCGCCGCCATGATCGCCGGCGTGAGCCCGAGGTCCTTCGGAAGTCGGCCCACCACGTCTTTGTACGAGAGCCGCTGCGTCTCGATGGCCTCGCAGATCTCCGCTTCAGAGAGCCCGTCGAAGCGCTCCTGCTTGTCGAGCTTGAGTTCGCCCAGGCCCACGGTGCGATGCCCGGCGCCGGCCTGCTTCTGCTTCCACCCGAGGATCTCGAAGAAGGCCTGGCTCTGCGGCTTGTAGCCACACTTGCGCGCGAGATCTTTGATGGTCTCTTTGAAGCCCGCCTTCACGAGGCCCTTGAGCATGGCGTTGTTCGATTCACGGAACGCGAGCCACCGCTGCGCCGCGCGCTTCCACCTGCCAAGCGGCGGCTTCTTCGAGGCGGGGTCACCGAACCCGGCGCGACGATTCAAGGCGGCGATGCGCTCGTTCTCGAGCAGCTGCGCCACGCGCAACACCGCCTTGGGCGTCATCATGCGCGTCGACTTCTTCTCGTAGAACAGCAGCATCGCCTCGCCCTGAGCGCGCAGATCGTCGTCGTAGAAGGCGACCTCGCCGTCGTCTTCTTTCACCGGCTGACCTGAGCGCGACTGCACCAGCATCAACGCGGCGACGGCCACCTTGAGATCGCG
The DNA here is from genome assembly GCA_035910535.1 of Archangium sp. GTDB lineage: Bacteria > Myxococcota > Myxococcia > Myxococcales > Myxococcaceae > Archangium_A. Next base: position 45,813 of record JAMHXF010000119.1, read on the forward strand.
CCAGTCGGTCTCTTTGAGCGCGTAGGCGGCGAAGTGCGCGAAGAGGTCGACGTTGAGCGAATAGATCTCCAACAGCTTCTCGTAGAGCCGCACCGCCGCCGCTTCATGGAGCCCGGGCTTCACTTCTTTGGCGTGCCTCGGTCGCGGGAGCCCGGCCTTCGGTTTGGGCTGCCACACACCGGCGACCTCGAGGCCGGGGCGGTTGTGCCAGAGGTGCGCAGAGCTCGAGAGCACGAGGTCGAGCAGCTTTTCTGCGGGGCCCAACTGCGCTTCGGGGATCAACGGTTTCGCGGCGGCCATGGGCGGAGTCTCCTGTCGGCCCGGGAGACGGTCACGCCTTTTCGGGCCTGACAGGTGTGCGAACATGCGCCTCGTGCGTTGGCTCTGGTTGCTCACCGTCGTGCTCGTCACCGGCTGCGCTCCAACGCAGCGCGAAGACGACGTCGAGCTCACGTATTACTACCTGCGTTATTGCCGCGTGTGCGACGCGACGCGCGCGCAGGTCAGCCGCTTGCCCGACGAATTTCACGGCCGCGTGAAGGTGCGCACGGTGCAGAGCCTGGCCCCCGAAGCGAAGGCCGCCGCCGAATCGCTGGGCTGGCAGAGCCACGGGCTGGTGATCGCCCAGGGCCCGAAGATCGTCTACTCGGCGCGGGATCACCGCGCGAACGGCTACGACGCGCACGTGGCGCTGCGGGAGCTGCTCGGCCTGCCGCTCGACTGTCGATGAGCTCGTGCCTCGCGGAGCTGCAGGCCGCCATGAATGCCAGCGCGCCGGCCGAGACCGTGCGAGCGCTGTGTCGCGCGTGGGCCGTGGTGCCGTCGACGCGGGTGGCGGTGCTGGCGCGTGCGTGGTCTCAGCGCGCGGGCGCGGCGTCGTTGCCGGGCGCGAACCAGGACGCGCGTGAACGTGCGTGGCTGGCGTTGGCGGCGCGAGGGAGCAGCGACGATGTCCCTGCGCTGTTGGCGACGCCGTGGAGCAAGAAGCCTCGAGATGCGGTGAAGCGCCTCGAGGTGCTCGCGCGGCTCGGGCCTGACCCGCGCATCGTCGGGGCGCTGCTCGAGCTCGACACCGGCGCGCGGTACCCGACGGGCGTCGGCCACCTCTTCTGGCGTGCCGCGTACGCGCTCATGTTGCGGTGGGGATCTGCGGAAGCGGCGGCGCGAATTCC
>JAMHXF010000120.1:0-70803 GCA_035910535.1 Archangium sp.
CGTTCTTGCGGCGACACACCGGGTGGGCGCCGTCGATCAGCTTTGAAACCATGGTGCGACTGATGGTCTCTGCCGCGCAGCAACTCAAAAGAGAAACGCCGTGAGCAAACGCGCAGACACGTTGATCTTCGTGCCGACGTACGACGAGCACGAGAATGCGGCTGTCATGGTTGAGCTGCTGCTTTCGCTGCCGCTCGCGACAGACATTCTCTTTTGTGATGACCGTTCGCCCGACGGCACCGGTGACGTGCTCGATGCCCTCGCCAAGAAGCACCCTCGACTCACTGTCATGCATCGCAGCGGCAAGCTGGGCATCGGCTCGGCGCACCTCGACGGCATCGCTTGGGCGTACAAGCACGGCTACCACCGCCTCGTCACGATGGACTGCGACTTCACCCATTCGCCTTCAGACATTCCGCGGCTGCTCGAGGCTGCAGAGACCGCTGACGTGGTTGCCGGGAGCCGTTTTCAGCACCCCGATTCGCTCCCTGGCTGGACGATGGTGCGTCGTGGTCTGACGCACCTGGGTCACCTGATGACGCGCACGTTGTTGGGCGTCAAAGGGGATGCGACTGGCGCGTTTCGTGTGTACCGGCTCGACCGCATTCCGCAGAAGGTCTTCTCGCTCATCACCGAGAAGGGCTACGCGTTCTTTTTCAACAGCATGTTCATCTTCAGCGAGAACGGGCTGAACGTGGTGAACGTGCCCATTGTGTTGCCGGCGCGCACCTACGGCCACTCGAAGATGGACCTCCGGGAAGTGAAGCGCTCGGTCGAGCAGCTCGGCAAGCTCTTCCTCGCGCGCCAAGCTCATCCGGCACAGTTCCGCATCGGCCGCGACTTCGAAGGCGCGCTCAACGATGCGTTGAACGACCCGCAGGGCTGGGACTCGTACTGGGAAAAGAAGTCGAAGCCCGGCGCGCTGGCGTACGATCTCGTCGCCGCCGCGTACCGCAACGTGTTCATCAAATCGAACCTCACCCGCACCATCTCGCGGGAGTTCGAGCCGGGCGCGCAGCTGCTCCACGCCGGCTGTGGTTCTGGCCAGGTCGACGCGCAGCTCCACGAGCGCGTGTCGGTCACCGCGGTCGACATCTCGCCCGAGGCGCTGCAGCGCTACAGCCGCGAGAACCCGAAGGCGCACGCCGTGCAGCACGCCGACATCTTGAACCTGCCCTTCGCCGACGGCACGTTCGACGGCGCCTACAACCTCGGCGTGGTCGAGCACTTCGAAGGTGAGCAGCTCGCCACGCTGTTCAAAGAGCTCGCGCGCGTCACCAAGCCGGGCGGCAAGGTGGTGGTGTTCTGGCCGCACAAGCTCGCGACGTCGGCGGCGGTGCTCGACGGCATCCACTTCGTCATGAACGACGTGCTCAAGCGCGACGTGCGCCTGCACCCGCCTGAGCCCACGCGCGTCGGTAGTCGCAAAGAAGCCGAGGCCGCGTTCGCGCGGGCAGGGCTCGAGCTGGTTCGCTACGAGTTCGGTCCGCGCGATCTCTTCGTGCAGGCCATCGCGGTCGGTCGCCGCGCGTGAGCGTGACCGCGCTTGATCTTCCACCGCGGACGGCTAGGAGCCATGCAGCCCATGGAAGCGCCGCAAGCTGATGCCCGGAAATTGGTTTCGATCGTCTGCCCGGTCTTCAATGAAGAGAAGGCGGTGCCGCTTTTCTATTCCCGACTGACGAAGGTACTCGCCGAGCTCGAAGACAAGGTTCGCTTCGAGATTCTCTTCGTCAACAACCGCTCAACCGACACCACCGAAGCCACCGTGTTGGGGTTGCGTGAAGGCGACCCACGTGTGCAGCTCCTGACGCTGAGCCGCAACTACGGGTACCAGGCGTCCATCACCGCGGGCATGCGGCACGCGTCAGGCGATGCGTCGATCAACATCGACGTCGATTGCGAAGACCCTCCGGAGATGATCCCCAGGTTCATCGAGCGCTGGCTCGCTGGCGCCGACATCGCCTACGGCATTCGAGCGCATCGCGAAGAGTTCGTGCTCATGCACCTCGCGCGCAAGGTATTCTACCGCGTGACCGCTGGCCTGAGCGAGCACGAGATCGTTCTCGACATGGCCGAGTTCTTTCTCATTGATCGCAAAGTGAAGGAGCACGTGCTGTCGACGCGGAGCACCTTTCCCTTCGTTCGCGGGCAGGTGGGCTACGTCGGCTTCCGGCGCGAAGGCATCGCGTACAAGCGCGAGAAGCGCATCATCGGCGAGACGCACTACAACCTCATCAGCGCCATTCGCTTCGGCGTCGCCGGCATTCTGTCGTCTACGACGTTTCCGCTTCGGTTGATGGGCTACGTGGGCGTCGTGCTATTCGCGCTCGACATCGCAAGCGCGGTGGGCGTGTTGGCGGTTTCGCAGATCCCGGGTGACTGGCTGTTGCGAGGTTTTGTCGTAGGCACCGCGCTCCATCTCGGCTGGCTGGCCTTCGCTGCTGGCATGCTCGGCCTGTACCTGGCCCGCGTTTACAAAGACACCATCGGCCTGCCGCTCTTCGTGGCCGACCCGAAGCACTCGACGATTCAGGTGAAGAAACACCATGGTGGTTGACTCGACGCTGAGCTGCCCGATGTGCGGCGGCCATGACTTCTCTGCCGAGTTCCTCTCGGTCTCTGGCTACGACATCGTGCGCTGCACCACGTGCCGCCTCGTCTTCACCGACGCCCGTCACGCGCCGCCACCCTCGACGCTGTACCCGCCCTTCGAGCAGTCCGACACGGCGGCCCAGCGCGGCGCTCGCTCGGCGCTCTCGCTCTTCACGTTGCAGAGGGCGCGCCTCGTGGAGTCGGCCCGCTCGAAGGGGCGACTGCTCGACTACGGTGCGGGCAGTGGGGCTTTCGCGCGCTTCATGGCAGGGCGTGGCTTCGACGCTGTCGGGCTTGAGCCGTACAGCCTTGGGACGACGCTCGAAGAGCCGGGTCTGCGGCTGGTGCGCGCGCCGTTGGCCTCTGTGAAGAACGCGCTCGGCGAGTTCGACGTCATTACCATGTGGCACGTGCTCGAACATCTTGAGCAGCCGGTGCCGCTGCTCGCGGAGCTCCGTTCGATGCTCGCGCCGGGCGGTGTGCTGGTGGTCTCGGTGCCGAACTTCGCCAGTTGGCAGAGCGAGGTGTTCAAGGGGGGCTGGTTTCACCTGGATGCGCCCAGGCACCTGCTGCAATTTGAGCCCGAGACGCTCGACGCGTGTCTCGGCCGCGCGGGCTTCATCGTGACCGCGCAGGCTCCGTTCTTGCCGGAGTACGGCACCAGCGGGTGGATTCAGAGCGCGCTCAATCGTGTGCTCCCGCACAAGAACTTCCTCTACGAGTGGGTCAAAGACCGCGGCGCGCTCTCGTCGATGTCGACGCCCTCGCGTGCTCTGCACTTTGCGGCGTCGGTCGCGGGCTCGGTGCCGCTCTTCGCGGCATCACTCCCCGTCGAGTTGTTGGCGTCGCGCGGCAACCGCGCTGCTGCCATCACCGTGGTTGCGCAGGCCCGGTGACGGGTGTTTCGGGGGCGTCGGATCCCCGCGCGCCCGGCGACGAAAGAAATCTCGCGCGTCTTCGTGTCGGCGCCCGGCCCTGCTATTCGCGCAGGCATGATTGAAGGCATCGTCGTTTCTCCCCGTCGCGTCATCGCGGACGACCGCGGCAAGGTGATGCATCACCTCAAGGCGACCGACCCCGAGTTCGAAAAGTTCGGAGAGATCTACTTCTCGACGATCTTCCCCGGGGTCGTGAAGGGTTGGCACCTCCACAAGGAAATGATCATCAACTACGCGGTGCCACACGGCATGATCAAACTCGTCTGCTACGACGACCGCGAGGGCTCGAAGACGAAGGGCGAGTTCAACGAGTTCTACCTGGGCAACGACAACCACGTGCTCGTGAAGGTGCCCCCGTTCATCTGGAATGGCTTCAAGTGCGTCGGCAACACGCCGGCCATCGTCGCCAACTGCGCCAGCATTCCGCACGACCCCAACGAGATCGTTCGACTCGACCCTCACCACAGCCACATCACCTACGACTGGGCCACGAAAGACAGATGAGCCGGCTCGTCGTTGGCGCCTCCGGGTTGGTCGGCACTGAGGCGATGCGGCGTTCTCCTCACGCGCTCGGCGTGGCTCGCCATGTGGCGGGTCTGGCGACGGAGGTCGTCGATCTGCTCGAGCCGGCGTCGATCTCGCGCGTCGTCGAGACATTTCAACCGACCGAAGTGATCATCGCGTCGGCATGGCCGCACGTCGACGGTTGCGAGCAAGACCCGGCGCGCAGTGAACGCGAGAACGTGCAGACGGTGAAGAACCTGCTTGCTGCGCTCGGCTCGGTGCCCCGCGTCGTCTTCTTCTCGACCGAGCATGTCTTCGACGGTCGGGCCGCCGCGTACGACGAGACGTCTGTCACGGCTCCGCTCAGCGTGTATGCACGTCACAAGCGCGCCGTCGAAGAACTGCTGCTCACGCGCGGGAGCTCGCTCGTCGTGCGCACCAGCTACGTGTTTGGCGCGGAAACGCGGCGGAAGAACTTCATGTACCGCGTCATCGACGCGTCGACGTCTGGTGTGCCGCTTGTGGTGCCGAGCGCGCAGGCCGGCATGCCTACGTGGGCGCCCTGGCTGGCGCAGAGCGCGCTCGAATTGCTCTCGCGCGGTGTCGACGGCGTGGTGCACCTCACCGGGCCCGACGTGCTGACCAAAGCAGAATGGGCGCGGCTGCTCGCGCAGGGGCTGGCACTTGCGAATGTGGCGATCAGCGAGGTGCCGTGGCAGGAGTCGGGGCAGGTAGCCCCCCGGCCGGAGCGCGTGCGCTTGTTGTCGACCCGACACGAACTTCATCACCCTCCGTTGCTGGAGCTGTTGACCCGAGAGCGCGAAGCGCTCCTTTCCAAGGTGTCTTGAATGGCCAGTCTGATTCCCGCCTGCCGCGTGTGCGGCGCTTCGAAGCTCGAGCCCATTCTGTCGCTCGGCGACATGCCTCCGGTGAACAGCTTCTTGTCGAGCCGCGAAGACATCGCGCGTGAGACGAAAGCGCCGCTGGCCATCGCGTTCTGCGCGGCGTGTTCGCACGTGCAGTTGTCGCATCAGCTCGACCCGAAAGACGTCTTCACCGACTACATCTACTTCTCGGGCATGTCGGAGACGGTGGTGCGTTGGGGCCACCAGCTGGCCGCGCGCTATGCGACCGAGAGGTCGTTGCAGAAGCACCAGCTCGTCGCTGAGCTCGCGAGCAACGATGGTGTGATTCTCAAGCCATTTCAGGCGCTCTGCCGTGTGCTGGGCGTGGAGCCGGCGAAGAACATCGCTGAGGTCGCCAACCGCGACGGGGTGCCCACCGTGGCGGAGTTCTTCAACTTCGCGCAAGCGCAGCAGCTCGAGGCCGAGCACGGCAACGCGGAGCTGATTATTGCGCGCAATGTGTTGGCGCACGTGCCTGATCTCGTCGACTTCGTGAAGGGCGTGCGGCACTGGCTGAGCGCTGAGGGCGTCTTCCACGTCGAGGTGCCGTACCTCAAGCCGATGGTCGACCACCTCGAGTTCGACACGATCTACCACGAGCATCTTTCGTATTTTTCAGTGACCGCGCTCGACCGGCTGTTCAAAGAGGCGGGCCTCGTGCTGTGGGACGTCGAGGAGATTCCGCTCCACGGCGGCAGCCTCATCGCGCGTGGCAGGCGCACGGGCCCAGCGAAGGCGTCGGTCGCCGCCTGGCTCGAAATGGAGAGGTCGCAGGGCTACACGGGCAACCAGAGGCTGCACGCCTTCGCCGAGGGCACGCGCAAGCTGCGCACGGCGCTCCCCGACTTCCTCAACGCGTTGAAGAAGCAGGGCCCGCTCGCGGCGTACGGCGCAGCAGCGAAGGGCGTGGTGCTGACCAACTACTGTCAGATTGGCCCTGACTTGCTGTCGTGGGTCGCCGATCGCAGCCCTTACAAGCAGGGCAAGTTGACGCCCGGCATGCACCTGCCCGTTGTGGGCGCCGAGAAGGTGCTGACAGAACAGCCGAAGCACCTGCTGGTGCTGGCGTGGAACTTCTTCGACGAGATCGTCAAGCAGCAGGACGCTTACCGGAAGGCGGGCGGTCGCTTCGTGGTGCCGGTGCCTGCCCCCGAGGTGCGCTGATGGGCATCAAGGCCGTCATTCTGTGCGGTGGTCAGGGCACGCGCATTCGCGACGCGAACGAGCTGTTGCCCAAGCCGATGCTACCCATCGGTGGCAAGCCGATCGTCTGGCACATCATGAAGATGTACGCAGCGCACGGCATCACCGAGTTCGTGCTCTGCCTTGGGTACAAGAGCTGGGTCATCAAGGAGTTCTTCCTCAACTACCGGGCGATGACGAACGATCTCGTGGTGACGCTCGGCAAGCAGCACGGCGTCGAAATTCACGGCGCGGCCGAAGAGAACTGGACGGTCACGCTCGCTGAGACGGGTGAAGACACCATGACCGGCGGCCGTGTCGCCGCGATCCGCAGGTACGTCGAAGACGACGAGCTGTTCTGCTTGACCTATGGCGACGGCGTGGCCGACGTGAACATCGCTTCTCTGCTCGATTTTCATCGCGCGCACGGCAAGACCTGCACCGTCACCGCAGTGCGCCCGCCGGGCCGCTTCGGGGAAATGCGCCTCAGCGGTGACGCCGTCTCGGAGTTCAACGAGAAGCCGCAGACCACCGAGGGCTTTATCAACGGTGGCTTCTTTGTGTGCGACTCGAAGCGCGTGTGGGACTACCTGCCGCACGAGCGAAAGCTGACGCTCGAGCAGGAGCCGATGCGCACCATGTCGGAGCGCGATGAGCTGCGCGCCTTCCGCCACACAGGCTTCTGGCAGCCGATGGATACGCTGCGTGAATTCACGTTGCTCAATGAGCTGTGGGCTTCGGGTAAAGCGCCCTGGAAGTCGTGGAAAGACGCGCCGTGAACGCGCTCAGCGCCGAGCTGCGCGCGACCTATGCCGGCAAGCGTGTGCTGTTGACCGGGCACACGGGCTTCAAGGGCGCATGGCTTACGTTGTGGCTCGAGCAGCTGGGCGCACAGGTGCGCGGGTTGGCGCTCGCCCCCGAACCTGAATCGCTGTTCCTCACCGCAGGCGTCGCGTCGTCTTGTGAGCACCACATCGGCGACGTGCGCGACTTCGCGACGGTGAAGGCTGCAGTCGCTGATGCGAGGCCCGACTTTGTCTTCCACCTCGCTGCGCAGGCGCTCGTGCGGCGCAGCTATGTGGACCCGCTCGAGACGCTCGCCTCGAACGTGAACGGCACTGCCCACGTGCTCGAGGCGATTCGCGTCTCCGGCCGACAATGTGCGGTGGTCATCGTCTCAAGTGACAAGTGCTACGAGAATCGCGAGTGGGTCTACGGCTATCGCGAAGAAGACGCGCTGGGTGGGCACGACCCGTACTCCATGAGCAAAGGCGCGACCGAGCTGGTGACGGCGTCGTGGCGCCGGTCGTTCTTCCCTCCCGCGAAGCTGGCCCAGCATGGTGTGGCGGTGGCGTCTGCGCGCGCTGGCAACGTCATCGGCGGGGGGGACTGGGCGGTCGATCGCATCGTGCCTGATTGCATTCGTTCGCTCGCGAAGGGCGAGCCCGTCGGCGTGCGGAGCCCGCACGCGGTGCGACCGTGGCAGCACGTGTTGGAGCCGTTGAGCGGCTATCTGCTGCTCGGGAGTCGGCTCGTCGGCGAGCGCGCCGCACAGCACTGCGAAGGGTGGAACTTCGGCCCAGAAGGTGACTCAGCGCGGCCCGTCTCTGCGTTGGTGACGGCGCTCGTCGCGGAGTGGGGCTCGGGCGCGTGGATCGATCAGAGCGACCCGAAGGCCCACCACGAAGCGTCGCTGCTGCGGTTGTCGATCGACAAGGCGCACGCGAAGCTCGGCTGGCGCCCGCGCTGGGCTTTCGACGAGACCATCGCGCGCACAGTCGCCTGGTACCGCGCGCAGCAGCAGGGCGCGTCGATGCAGGCGCTGAAGGCGCTCACTCTGGAGCAACTCTCGGCCTACGGCGCGGCCTGACCGTTATTCAGCTCCGCGACCACGGGAGAATCGCGGGGGAGCGCCGAGTTGGAACGGGCACTGCCTCACGCGACGGGGTGCCCGTTGATGAAATAGAACGCGTCGATCGCCGCGAGCGTGCCGCCGAAGATCGCGAGCGGTTGCCGCCATGGCGCGCGTACCGCACCAAGCATGAGGAAGAGGGGGAACGCTCCGAGTGCAGCGCGAGAAAGGCCCCAGACCTGCCCCTGCGATGCGGGCAGCAACGCGAGCAGCAGGCAGAAGATGCCTGCTTCCACGCTCACGCGACGACACGCCCATGCTCCAGCGACCAAGAGCAGCAGCGCGGAGAGGAAGTCGGCGCCACCGAGGAGCACGATCTCGCCCGACGACACGCGACCCCAGTAGGCCATGATGCTCTGCAGCGGTGCGCCTGGTTGAACCCACGCCTGCCTCGCGTTGAGAAACGCGATCGGGTCTCCAAAAGTCTGCTGCTGCCAGAGCAGAAACGCGGCGAACGGCACCGCGACCAGGAACCCGATGACGACCGCGTCGCGCCATCGACGCCGGAGGAGCGCGCCTCCGACGAGACACGCCGCGAACACGATGCCGTGCGGGCGAGTGAGCGCAGCAATCGCGAGCAGAACGCCAGCAGCGACCCCCCTTCGCTCGCGCGCGAAGATCGTCGCCCAGATCGACGTGGCTGAGAACAGCGCCTCGGCGTAACCGGCGGTAAAGTAGAGCGTCGTCGGAAACAGCAACATCGCGAGCGCGCTTGACTCTGCGAACTCCGCACCGACCGTGGCAGCAGCGAGGCGGCGGAGCCCCCACAGCGCGACGATCAGGCACAGCGAATTGAAGACGAACGAGGTCGTCGCGATCGACGCACCGGTTCGCGTCAGCTGCTTGATCACCGTGGGGTACGCGGGAAGAAACGCGATAGACGCCTGGGTACACGGACGCCCCGCCTGCCCACAGCCCGACGCGCTGTAGCCCTGCTCCATGATGCGGGTGTACCAACCTGAGTCCCACCTCAGCCATGCGCGCGCCCATGATGGCGCTGGCTCGCTCGTCATGCCGTTGGCGCCGACGCCCATCGGAACGGTGCCCATCGCCGCGGTTACGAGGAAAATCCACGGAACACGAACGAGCACGAACTGGCGAAGCGCCGCGCGGAGGTCGCTTGGCCAGGTCCACGGCTTCGGTACTCCGACGTCTGCCGGCGTCATGGCGCGTCGCCGTAGCGTGGCAGCTTCGTCGACGCGGCGAGCGTGGGGGCCTCGAGGTCTTTCTTCGAGAGCTTCGGCGCGGTGACAGGCCAGTCGATGCCGATGGCCGGGTCATTCCACAACACCGAGCTCTCGTCGGGCGGCGAGTAGAGCCCCGTGCACTTGTAGACGAAGTCGGTGTCGTCGCTGAGCGAGCAGAACCCGTGCGCGAAGCCCGGCGGCACCCACAGCTGCTTCTTGTTCGCTTCTGACAGCTCGAGCCCGAACCACTTGCCGAAGTACGGCGACCCGACGCGCACGTCGACGGCGACGTCGAACACCGCGCCCCGCACGACGCTCACCAGCTTCCCCTGCGCGTTGGGGTTCTGAAAATGCAGCCCACGCAAGATGCCCTTGGCCGAGCGGCTCCAGTTGTCCTGCACGAAGGGGCCGGGAATGCCGGCGTCGGCGTACTTCGCGGCGCTGAAGGTCTCGAGGAAGAAGCCGCGGGCGTCGCCGAAGACGCGCGGCGTAACCACCAGCACACCGGGCAATGAAGTGGTGTCGACGTTCATGCGCGCTTCTTGAGCAGCGAGAGGAGGTACTGACCGTAGTCGTTCTTCTTCATCGGCTGCGCGAGCGTCTCGAGCTGCGCGTCGTCGATGTACTTCATGCGCCAGCAGATCTCCTCGAGGCACGCGACCTTCAAGCCCGTGCGCGCTTCGATGACGTGAACGAATTGCGAGGCCTCCATGAGCGAGGCGTGCGTACCGGTGTCGAGCCACGCGAAGCCGCGCGACATCACCTCCACGGTGAGCTGCTGGCGCTTCAAGTACACGTCGTTGACCGAGGTGATCTCGAGCTCTCCGCGCGCCGAAGGCTTGATGTCCTTCGCGACGTTCACGACGTCGTTGTCGTAGAAATACAGGCCGGTCACCGCGTAGTTCGACTTCGGCGCCTTCGGCTTCTCTTCAATCGACAACGCCTTGCCGCTCGCGTCGAGCTCGACCACGCCGTACCTCTCGGGGTCATTGACCTGGTAGCCGAAGACCGTCGCGCCCTTCGTCAACTTCGCCGCGCGCTGCACCATCGCGCTGAAGCCGTCGCCGAAGAAGATGTTGTCGCCCAGCACCAGCGCGGCCGAGTCGCTGCCGATGAAGTCTTTGCCGATGATGAAGGCCTGCGCGAGCCCGTCAGGCGTCGGCTGCTCGGCGTACGAGAACGACACGCCCCACTGCGAGCCGTCGCCCAGCAGCTCGCGGAAACGCGGCAGGTCTTGCGGCGTCGAGATGATGAGGATCTCACGGATGCCCGCCAGCAGCAGCGTGCTGATGGGGTAGTAGACCATCGGCTTGTCGTGAATCGGCAGCAGCTGCTTCGAGACCACGCGCGTCAACGGGTAGAGCCGCGTGCCTGAACCACCGGCCAGAACGATGCCTTTCATGACGGAGTGCTCCTGTATTCGGTGAAGAGCCGCTCGAGCGCCTCGGTCGTGCTCAACGGTTTGTGGGTCAACGCCTCGGCCGTGCGCGAAACGATGAGGCCACTCTTCGCGGGGCGCGGGCTGGGGAGATTCACGTCGACCATGCGGCTGGGCTTGATGAGTGCCGCGTCGAAGCCGAAACGTTCAGCCATTCGCAACCCGAAGCTCACGCGATCGAGCACGTCGGCGCCTGCGGTGTGCCAGGTGCCGGGCAACTTCCGCTCGGCGAGCTCGGCCAGCATCTCCGACACGTTGCCGGCGTGGCTGGGTGAGACCCATTGATCGCTGAAGAGGTTCACCGGCTTGCCGCTGCCCAGCGACGTCAGCAGCCACGAGCCGAAGTTGTTCTTGCCCGTCGACGGCCAGCCGTAGACGACGGCGGTGCGCGCGATGGCCCACGTGCCCTTCGGCATCAATGCGCGCACGGCCTGCTCACCGGCGTACTTGGTGATGGCGTACACGCCGCGCGGGTTGGGCGTCGCGTTGACGTCGTAGGGGCCGGCGTCGCCGTCGAACACGTAGTCGGTCGACACGTGCAGCAGGTGCGAGCCCAGCTCGCGCGCCGAGCGGGCGAGGGTGGACACCGCTTCGACGTTGGCTTGCCACGCGCCGACCGGGTCTCGCTCGCAGCCGTCGACGTCAGTCATGGCAGCGGGGTTGATGATGACGTCGGGGTGCGTCTCCCGCAGCGCCTGCGAGACGGCGTCGGCGTGCGTGAGGTCGACAGACACGAAGCGTGCGCCAGTCAGCTGCGCACGTGACGCGCCGCGGGCCCACGCGAAGACCTCATGACCGCTCGCGGCGAGGTGACGACACAGGCGACTGCCGACCAGCCCGTTGGCTCCAGTGACGACGATGCGCATGGCGTTCAGCTCTGGAGGCGCGCGGCGTACTGCGTGTCGAAGTAGCTCTTGTAGGCGCCCGAGGTGATGCGCTCCCACCAGGTGCGGTTGTCGAGGTACCACTTCACGGTCTCGCCCAGCGCCTTCTCGAACACGAACGTCGGCGCCCAGCCGAGCTCGGCTTTGATCTTCGAGGCGTCGATGGCGTAGCGCTTGTCGTGCCCGAGGCGATCGGTGACGTACTTGATGAGCGACTCCGGCTTGCCCACTGCCGAGAGGATCGCCTTGACGATCTGAATGTTCTGGCGCTCTGAGTTGCCGCCGATGTTGTAGACGCCGCCCTTTTTGCCCTTCTCGAGCGCGAGCGTCAGCGCGGCACAGTGGTCTTCGACGTGCAGCCAGTCACGCACGTTGGTGCCGTCGCCGTAGACCGGCAGCGGCTTGTCGTTGAGCGCGTTGGCCACCATCAACGGAATCAACTTCTCGGGGAACTGGTACGGCCCGTAGTTGTTCGAGCACCGCGTCACCACCACGTCGAGCCCGAAGGTGTGCGCGTACGCGAGGCTGATGAGGTCGGCCGACGCCTTCGAAGCCGAGTAGGGCGACGACGGGTCGAGCGGCGTGGTCTCGGTGAAGAGCCCCGTGGGGCCCAGCGAGCCGTAGACCTCGTCGGTCGAGACCATCAGGAAGCGCGAGAGCTTCGCGTGGCGCGCGGCCTCGAGCAGCACGTTGGTGCCGAGCACGTTGGTGGTGATGAACGCCTCGGGCCCGAGAATCGAGCGGTCGACGTGGCTCTCGGCCGCGAGGTGCATGACCGCGTCGATTTTGTGCGAGCGAATGAGGTGGTCGACGAGCTCACGGTTGGCGATGTCGCCGCGCACGAAGGCATGGCTCGGGTCACCCTCGAGGTCTTTGAGGTTCTCGAGGTTGCCCGCGTAGGTCAGCTTGTCGAGGTTGACGAGCTTCCACGTGGGGCGGTTTTTTCGCAGGTACTTCACGAGGTTCGAACCGATGAAGCCGCAGCCACCCGTCACGAGCACGTTCATGGTCACCGCGCGTAGGTGAGCGACGGTGGTGGGTCAAGGCGATGTTGCGTGGGCAACTGAGTCCAGACGTCATTGCCGCGCACCGGCTCGGACGGTAAGGCGTGTCGGAAATGCGACGCGATGAGGCGGGGGTTGGGCGAGACCGGCGTGCGTGGCGCATGGCGTTGATGGGCGTGGTGCTTGCGCTCGCAGTGCCGGTCGCGATGTTCGTTTTTTTTGCAACGCTTGACCCGGTTCCTCGCGGGTTCCTGACGGCGCTCGTCAGCGTTGGGCTCGGTGCCGTGGCTTGGGGCTCCATGACAGTCGGAGCCGAGCAGTGGCGAGGGTCGTCTCCTTCGCGACGCCTCGGCGCGGCCGTGGCGGCGCTCAGCGTGGGCTCCCTTCTGGCAGTGGTGGTGCCGGTCTTCTCGCGCGACGGCGGTGTGGCTGGAGCGCTGCTCAACGTTGCCGTCGTCGTCACGCTCGCGTGGCTGTTCCTGGCCGCGTGGTGCGCGCTGATTCGTCGCGTTGTGGTCTCCGATGAGGCGCCGCAGCGGCGTTGGGACTGGCTGGCGTTTGGCTCGCCCATGGCCGCCGCGCTGTTGCTGCACCTGTTGGTGTGGTGGCCGGCCGGCATGTCGAGCGACAGCTTCGACCAATGGGCCCAGGTCGCGTCTGGCCGGTACTCCGACTGGCATCCTGCGGCGCACACGTTTCTGCTCTGGCTCATCACGCGGGTCTGGTTTTCGCCCGTCGCGGTGGTGGTCGTGCAGTCGCTGGCGTTGAGCGGGACGGCGGGGTGGTTGCTCAGCGGTCTGCGGCGGCTCGGCGTGCCCTCGGCGGCGGTGTGGGCCACGAGTGTCTTCATCGCCGCGTTGCCGGGCACCGTCATTGGCGTCGTGATCTGGAAAGACGTCGCGTTTGCGGCCCTGATGATGGGGCTGACGGGGCTGGTGATGCGCGTGGCCGCGAGCGGCGGCGCGGCGCTCGAACGACATGGCTTCGTGGCGGCGTGCATCGCCGTGGTGACGTGGTCTGCGCTGGTGCGCTCCAACGCGCCACTCGGTGCGTTCGGGTCGTTGGCGCTGCTGACTGTCGCGTATCGGCGGCAGTGGCGGCCCCTCGCCGAGGCGCTCGTGGTGTGTCTGGTGCTCTGGCTCGGCACGAGAACCATGGTGGTCTCGGCATTTCACGTTGAGCCCGCAGCCGCGAAGCTTCCGTGGTGGCAGGTCGAGCACCTTGCAGCACACAGCGCCGCGGGTACCGAACTCACGGCGGACGAGCGGCGCTGTTTCGAGCAGCTCTCGCCCGATACGGACGGCAAGCTTGCCTACGATCCATATCGAATCGACGCGACTGTATTCGCGCCGGGGTTTCAGAGAGGAGTGCTCCGCGACACTCAGCCCGTTGGTGGCGTGTGGGCTTCATTGCTTCGTCGTCGGCCGATGGTGAACGTCGAACATCAACTGCTCGCCAGTCAGTCGACGTGGCAGATCACCCACCCTCGAGAGATGTGGTTCTCGACTGTTCGCCCAGCCGAGGACGCCAGCGGCACCCCGACTTTGCTCTTTGGGGAAAATGTTCTTCGCGATGCGCTTTCGCCGGAGCAACTCGCGGTTGCCCAACCGACACGTCGTCCAAAAATCCCGGTGTTGATGGGGCCGATGATGCGTTGGCTCACCAGGACAAGTGAGCCGGCGTTCTCGTGGTGGGCGTGGGGAGGCGCGCTGCCTCTGTATTTGCTCGTCTTCGGCGCTGCAGTGGCCGCCCGACGGCGCCGTGACTGGCGTTGGTTGTTGGTGGCTGCGCCATCCGTGCTGAACACCGTGGGCCTGCTGATCTTCTCTGTCAGCTCGGAGTTTCGCTTCGTGGCGCCCACGTTCTTCGTCGGCTTTCTCGTGGGTCCTCTGCTCTTGCTGGTGCCGGCACGAGCGTCGTCACCCGAGACGTGAACGTGCTGACCCGGGCGTGGTAACTGCGACGAATGGCACCTCGGGTTGGGTCGCTCCAGTCGCAATTGAAGGCCGCGCTTGCCGAGCGTGATGAAGCGCTCGCTCAACTTGCTGACGCTCGTGCGTTGCTCGATCTCCACCGACTGGCTGGGCGGGCCGAGCAACTTCCCCACTACCCGCGCGGCACGGAGCCTGGTCAGCCACCGCTTCGCTACGTGCTGATCGATCGCGCGAATGACACTGTGAAACGCGTGCTCGGGCCGCTGCACCGCGCCGTGAAGCGACTTACCGGAGACAGGAAGTGACCGCGCTCGTCGACGTCGTGGTGCCCGTCTACGCAGACGTGGACGGCACCCGCCGCTGCCTCGAGTCGGTGCTGAAACACAGCGAAGGTCTGGGCCGGTTGCTCGTCGTCGATGACTGCGGGCCCGACGCCGCGATGCGGCCGATGCTACGCGCGCTGCGCGACGCCCACCCCATCATTCACCTGCTCGAGAACCCGAAGAACCTCGGCTTCATCGGCGCCTGCAACCGTGGCATCGCATTGCGGCGCGCAGACGTGCTGATTCTGAACAGTGACACGCTCGTCACGCCGGGCTGGTTGCCCGAACTCGTCGAGGTGCTGCACAGCGACGTGCGCATCGCCGCCGTTTGTCCGCTCTCGAACAACGCCGCGGCGTGCTCGGTGCCTGAGTTCATGGATGGCAGCGCTCTGGGCTCAGTCGACCCGACGGCGCGCGATCGGTCAGGCCTTCCTCGCTGGACGGAGCTCCCGACGGGAGTGGGGTTCTGCATGCTGTTGCGGAGCTCGTTGCTCGACCTGGTGGGCCCCTTCGACCCTGCGTACGGTCGCGGCTACAACGAAGAGAACGACTGGTCCCAGCGCGTTCGCAACCATGGCTTCATCATCGCTCGCGCCAACCGCGCCTTCGTGCACCACGCAGGGGAGGTGTCATTCGCCGGCGAACGCGCCGTGCGCGACGAGCACAACGCGCATCGCCTCGTGGCGAGGTACCCGCACTACCTTTCTTCGAATCAGCAGTTTCGTGCGCGGCCCGAAGCCCGCATCGCAGCCAGTGCAATGCGTGGGCGGCCTCGCGTTCTGCTCGAAATAGCTGACGGCTCGACGCCGCTGGTGCCCGACGGTGAATTCGAGGTGACCGTGCGCACCGACGTCGCAGCGTCACTCACTGGCTACGATATCGTGCATCGCGTGGGCCTTCCGGAGACGCGCGGCGAGTTGCTGCGGCTGCTCGAAGCACCGGGCCACCTCGTGGTGTCGTGGAGCGACGTCGCATTGTTCGCCGACGATGCGGCCAGGGCCGACTGGTCGACTGTCGTACGTGCGCGTGCACTTCAGCTGGCGTGTCTCGAGGCGGCGCAGCGGGTGGTGGTGCCTTCATTGTTCGCTGCTGCGTGGGCCGGGGTTCCGTCCGTGCTCGTGCGCTCGATGGGTGAGCTGCTCCCTCCGGCGGCGGAGCCGCATCCGCGAGCGTTGGTTCATTGGGCCGTCGATGGTGAGCGTGAGTTCGAAGCGTTGATCATCGAAGCATTTCTTTTTGCCGTGTCGACGCAGCCTGATTCGCAATTGGAACTGATTTTGACCGCGCCCGGGTCGGCCGTATTGCCGAAAGGTGTTCGTCGCGCCGTCGGCGAGTTTGCCGCGTTCGTTCCCGGCGCGGCTGCGGTGCTGTGTTTCGATCTCCTCGATGTCTCGGGTGCGCGGGCGGTGCTCTCGCAACAGGCCGGGGTCCCCGTCATCGCGCCTGCGCTGGGCGTATGGCCCGAGGTCCTGGCGGCAGGTTCTCGCGCACTGTCTCGATTGACGGTCGACGCGGTCGCCGCGGCGATGCTGCGCGTGACGCAAGAACTTGAACCGATGCAAGCGCGCACCGACGAACCTGCACCAGCGCAACAACTTGCGAGCGTCTACGACGACGTGCTGTTGCGGCCCTCGGAGGCCTCGCTCCGTCAGCGAGGCCTGCTCGCGTCGTTGCTTCGTCTGGGCTGAGGCGTCAGACGATTGGCGGTCGACGCGGGAGAATGCCTTTTACGCGCGTGACCATGCCGAACGCGCGTTCACGCATGCGCTGGGCATCTCCCAGCATGCTGCCCACGCGGGCTGACATTTCACCGAGCGCTACGCCACACCCCAGCGCCACGGGGAGCGCCGTGCCTTCGCGCAAGAGCTTGTTCACCAGGTAGGCGCGCGTGATGTGGTGTTGGTGGCTCGCGGCGTAGAGCGAGTTTCCGTACACCGAGGTTTCGAGCGGCCGCTGGTGGTAGTTCGCCAACTCGACGGGCAGCACCGCGATGTCGGCTTCGCGCGCGAAGCGCAGGTTGAAGTCCCAGTCGCCCAGCACTGGCATCTTGTCGTCGTAGCCGCCGATTTTTTCGAGCACCGCGCGCGAGAAGACGAATGAAATCGGCGGGAAGCGATTCTGGAACGCGAGGCTCAGGAGGTCGACCGCGTGCAGGTCGACGTTGAACGGGCGCCGCTCGATCTCTACGACGTGATGCCCCTCGATGCGCTCCATCACCAGCGTGGAGTGCGTCACGACTGCAGCGGGTCGTTCTCGTTGGGTCAGGCGAGCGACGGTCTGCGCCAGGAAGTCAGGGCTCCAGGAGTCGTCGTCATCGTGAATGACGCAGTACTCAGACTGGCTCGCTTGAAGCCCGCTGTTCGAAGCGGCCTCCATACCTTGGCTGTATTCGTGGTGCACGACGCGCACGCGCGGGTCGGCGATCGCGCGCACCTCTTCGTCGACTGGCGCTGCTGCACCGCCGTCGTTGACGACGATCTGCTCCCAGTCGGCGAATGACTGGGCCAGCACGCTGCGCAAGGCGCGGCGCAGCAGCAGTGGGCGATTCTTAGTGCGGGTGATGACGGCGACGCGGCGCACAGGCACCTCAGCGGGAAATCAAGCTCTGGAGCCGGCCGGCCAGATGGTGTCGCAGCGGGACGTCCGAGGCACGCCCACCAGCCAGACCATGTAGCAAAGTCTTCGCCGCACGGTGCGCGAGCGGAAATCGCTTGAGCGCCTCGTTGCCGAGATCGATCAGACTGCTCGGGCGGGCCGAAGGTGCATGCGACGCAGCGTGGTGCACCGGCGAGACGAGCGTCGCCCAACGCGTGCCGGGGTGCGGCTGTTCGAGCGCCGCGACCAGTCTGGCCGTCAACTGCGGAGCCGGAGCTTCACCGTAGACCGCGTGGTCGTGCGCACTGCTGGTGTACAGCCCAACAGCGGGCGTCACTAGAACGCGAGCACCGCTTTGACTCAACCTCGCGCCGAGGCTCCACGCCAGGCCGGCACCGCTGACCTCCTGCAGCGCCGCGTCGCGCAGGTGCGCTGTGCGGACCAGTGAGTAGGGGTGCATGGTGCAGTTTTCGCGCAGGCTCAGCGAGGGCGCGGTTCCGACGAAGGTGGCGTACCAGTCAGGCACAGTGCTCGCGCTCTCGAAGTTGGTGAACCCCACGGTGGGCACGACCGCCGCCACGCCGGCGTGGCGCTCCATCGCGTGCATGCCACCCAGGACGAAGGCCGGCTCGGGCTTCATGCCTTCCTCGAGGAACAGCACGACGTCAGCCTTACGCGCCAGCGCCAGCCGCCACACGTCATCGACACTCTGTGCCCGGGAGAGCTGGAGCGTCTGCACCCGGTCTGCTGGCATGACACTGCTGGCGGCGAGACGCGCGAGGTGCAGCCCATCACCGGTCGTTGAGTCGTCGGCGAGCAGCGTGAGCCGGAACGGCAGGCGCGTGTGAGTCATCGCGGTGATCATGGGCCATACACCGAGCCCTTCTCGTACCCGAACGACGACGTCGAGAGACAACGCTGCGGGCTCGATGGTGGGCGTCGGAGCGGGGGCTCGTTCGTACCATGGCCGCGCGACGATCCAACTTGGCGCCCGCGGGAGTTCGTGGTCGAACGCACGGTCGAGCGCGTCGGCGAGCGAACTCGACGTGCCGTCGAACAGCCAGGCACTGTCGCCTTCGACGAAGGGGCTGCCAACGCCGAACGCAGGGCACGCGCGGTTGAGCACGAGCGTGGCGCCACCGAGCGCCGCTTCGTAGGCCGTCAGGTTGAGCGACTCGTAGCGAGAGGGCACCACCCACAGCGCACCAGGTCGCATCAGCGCCGTGCGCGCAGGCCCCGGTGGCTTGAAGCTGAAGCGCCGCTGGTATGCTGGCGGCACGAGCGCGCGCACCGACGCGCCGTAGTCGGGGTCGAAGTCGTGGCACACCACCTCTGCCATGCCTCGCCAATCCGGGCGGCGTCGCATGAACTCGGAGACACCTTTGATGAAGAGCTCCGGCTGCTTGATGCGCTGAACTTTCGTACCGAAGACGATGGGGGCGCCGGCCTCGAGCCGAACTGGCTGCGGGCCTGCAGCGCCCTCGAACAGGGGCGGGAATTCGACGACGGTCTTGCGCTGCCACGCTCCGTCGAGGCCGTAGAATCGCTGGTTGGTCGAGACGATTTCAGGCACGTGCGCAACGACCAGGTCGGCCATGGCGACACCAAGGCGCTCGGTCTCGATGCGGCAGTGGTCGAGCCAGTTCATCGACGGGCCCTCGTGGGCGTCAATGATGCTTGCCGTCGAGTGCAACCTGACGCCGAGCCTGGTGTGAACGAACGCCTGGCCAAGCTGTTTGGCCACCATCGCAGCGGCTCCCCAACCACGAAAGTCTGCGAACTCGATGTCGTCGAAGGCTCCATTCGCCTTCTCGATGAGCAGCAGACCGAGCAGTACGGAGATGGACTCTGCCTGGAAGTCGCCGAAGCGGTACGCTTTGCGGTCGGGGTAGCGATCGTCTCCAACGACGGTCGGCGTGTTTGAGAGGGTCCGCGAGATCTGGTGAAAGCGCACCTCGCACGGGAAGTCGGCTGGCCACTTCGTGAGCAACTCCGGCGCGCCCGCCCACGCAACGTGGAACTCGACGTCGGCACCGAAACGGCCCGAGTTCTCCATCAGGTTGTAGACGAGCTTGCCGATGCCGCCTGCCGTGAGCGGCGCCAGCTCTTCGGTGACGAAGCAGACCCGCCTCACGCACCACCTCGGAGCGGCCTCGAGATGCGCCGCAGCACTTTGCTCGAGATCGTCTGCACGAGCAGTCGCAGCGGCACCTCGTCGAGCGGCAGCGACGCGACGTGATCGAGCACCTCACCGCGTCCCTGCATTAATTCCCGATAGAGCTCATTCCACGGCTTGCGGTTGAGCCGGAGCAGCAGGGAAGGGACGTCGACGCCGCGCCCATACTTCGTCGCGAACCGCGCCGCGTTACGACTCCCGTCTCGATGGCCGAGCGACGGCGGGTGTGGCACGTGAATGACGTGGGCCTCCCAGTCGCCGACGAAATCGAAGCCGGCTTGCTGTGCTCGAATCATGAAGTCGACGTCGTCGAAGCCGTAGTGGCCATCGTAGCCTTCGTCGAACCAGCCGACGTGTTCGACGCCTCGCCGGGTCATGCCCATCATCGAACCTGGCGTGACCTGCCACGTCGGGAACTTCTGCGACTGCTCTGGTGGCCCGCTCACGTGGCCCACCATCTCGAAGCCCCACATGAAATTCACCGGGCCTTCGCCGCTCTCGGTGGCGTACTCGAGCCGTGGGCCCGTGCTCACCACCAGCCGGCCGGAGCGTTCGAGGTGCATGCGGCGGTGCGCGTCGAGCGCAGTGCGCGCCGGCACAAGATCGGCGTCGAGCACGACGACCAGCCCGTCGAGCGCAGCGCGAATGCCGGCGTTTCGCATGGAGTTGATGCGAAACGGTTGCCCGGGCGGAATGTCGACGACGCGGTGCTCGAGGCCCAGCGCGCGGCACTGTTGGGTGAAGACTTCGGGGCTCCCGTCGGTGGACCCATCGTCAGCGAGCAGCACGAGGTCAGGGCGGCGAAGGCCGTGCGCCAGCGCTGCGAGCACGCGTGGGAAGGTTGACGCCTTGTTCTTGCAGACGAACGCGACGCTGATGGGCTGGTCGGACTCGTAGTGGATCTTCATTGGAGTTCAGCCTTCTTGGCGACGTGCATCGCCCTTGCGGAGCGCGAACGGCCACGCCCCCAGATCGACCTCGAGTGCATCGGGCGTAGCGGAATAGAGGTCGACGACCTGCGTACGACCGCGAGAAGTGATGGCCACGCGCCCGCTCCAGTCATGGCGCAGGAACACCAGCCGCCCGGCGTGCGGGTGGACAAACAGCTCGACGCGCGTCGGTCTCCGCGCGACGAGCGCGCGCGAGTAGGGCACGCCTTCGTCTTTGATCAGCGAGGCGTCGGCTTCTGAGAACGACGCCAGCGAGAGCGGGTAGGGCGCGCCATCGTCACCGAAGCAGGCCTGCAGCAGCCACACCTCGTTGCCCTTCGACGCGGTCGTGCGCTGATGCAGCACCTCGATGCGCACGCCGGGGCGACCCGCGAGGCGACTCAGCACGCTGGCGCTCGGCAGTCCGCTCATGAAGCGCGCGACACGTCGGCCGACGCGGCTCGAAAGGCTGTTTGTCAGCAGCGCTCTTTCACGCTCGAGCTCTTCGATGCGGCTGACGAGCGACGACAGCTCGGGCAGCAGCGCGTAGCGGGCTCGCCGCGCGGTGGGCACGCGCAGCGCAGCGATACCTTGCGTGACGGTGTTCTTGATCGCGGCGCGCAGCGTGCTCAGGCGCATGCGATCTCGACCTGCAGCCGCATCGCGCTGCACGAGGCGCTCAATAAGGTTGCGCGCAGCCGTGAGGCTGACGTTGCGCTCGTCGAGCTCTTGCCGCAGCAAGTTGACGGTCTTGTGCAGCTCCGCGTCGACCGCGACCCCCGTGAGCACCTGCTCGAGCAGCCGCGTACGTTCGAGCAGCTGCGGCGCGAACGGCGCTGCGCGCCCCGATGACAATGGAGTCCAGAAGACGGCCTGGTCGGCACAGAATGGACCTGGCGAGTCGCAGTGCTCGTTCAGTGTTTGCCAGACCGCCGCGAGGTTGTGTGACCAGCAGCCGCCGTGCGCGCCCGAATGGAGCGTGTCTCCTGGAATCGGCTCGAAGTGCAACACTTGCCCCCTCGACACCCGGCGGAGTTCCGAGAGGATCGTCGGCAGATCTTCGGGGCGCACGTGCACCAGCACCTCCGAAGTGAAGACGAGATCGAATTCGCCGTCGCGAAACGGGAGTCGCCCGACCGGCTCGACGCGAAACACATGGCTCGCTGCCCACGACGGGTCGGCCCAACTGCTGATGCCGGCCATCATGGTGGGGCTCTGGTCGACGCCCATCACCTCGAGCCCCGGCAACTGCGAGAGGTAGCGGAGGTGGCGCCCAACACCACACCCGAACTCCAGAACACGGCGCGGCTTCAGCGCTTCGACGCATGCGTTGAGCAGCACTTCCTGCAGGAGGTACTTCGGCTGGTGCAGGCGGCGGTCGTGATACTCCGTGAGCCACTCCGCCCCGTTTTCCTGCCAGTACAAATAGTTCGGCGCTACCCCCGCTGCCGCCTGTGAAGAAGCGTCCACGCGCGGCGGCTCATACACGCGGCGTACCTCAACGACAAGTCGACGACTGCCTGTTTGCAGCCCGACATTGCGCCGTGGCGACGCGTTGCCTAGGAGGCCTCCACAATGAGGTCACGTCACCGTCTGGGCACGACACGCAGCATCAAGAATCTGATGGTGCTGAGGTGACGCGGGCGCTGTTGGTTTGTGGCACCAGGCCCGAAGGTATCAAGCTCGCGCCGGTGTACCGCGCGCTCAACGCGCACCCTGGGTTCGAGGTGCGGTTGTGCGTGACGGGTCAGCACCGCGAATTGCTCGACCCCATCTTGGGGTTCTTCGACATCAAGCCGGACGTCGACCTCGCGCTCATGCGCCCGGGGCAGACGCTCTTCGACGTCACCTCCGGCGCGTTGCTTGGTCTGCGCGGTGAACTCGAGTCATTCAAGCCGGACGTCGTGGTGGTGCAGGGTGACACGACGACCGCACTCGCGGGCGCGTTGGCTGCGTTCTATTCACGTACTCGGGTCGCGCACGTCGAAGCGGGGCTGCGTACGGGCGACAAGTACTCGCCGTACCCCGAAGAAATGAACCGGGTGCTGATTTCTCGCCTGGCCGACTGGCACTTCGCGCCGACCGAGGGCTCGGCCGCGCACCTCGCGCAGGAAGGCGTGCGTGAGGGCGTGCACGTAGTGGGAAACACCGTCATCGATGCGCTGCTGCAAGCGCATGCGGTGGTCAAGCGACGCGGGCCCGAGTTCGCCGCCCGGTTCCCATTTCTCGAAGAGGGGCGGCGCATGGTGCTCGTCACCGGGCATCGCCGTGAGAGCTTCGGCGCTCCTTTTGAGTCGATGTGTCGCGCGCTGGCGCGCATCGGTCGGGCGCATCCCGACATTCAACTGGTCTACCCGATGCACTTGAACCCCAACGTGCGCGAGCCCGTGCAACGGCTGCTCTCCGGGGTGGCGAACGTGCACCTCATCGAGCCCGTCGACTACCCCGCGTTGGTGTGGCTGCTGGCTCGTTCGCACTTCGTGCTGACCGACTCTGGAGGCATTCAGGAAGAAGCGCCTTCACTGGGAAAGCCCGTGCTGGTGATGCGCGAGGTGACCGAACGCCCCGAGGGCATCGCGGCCGGTTGCGCTGAGCTGGTGGGCACTGATGAGGCGCGCATCGTCACGGCGGCGGAGCGGCTGCTGACCGATGCGTCGGCGTGGGCGTCGATGGCGCGCGCGCGCAACCCGTACGGTGACGGTGAAGCGTCGCGCCGCATCGCCGAGGTGTTGGCGCGATGATTCTCGTCATTGGGCAGCACCCCACGCGTGAGAACGCGCGCGACGGCATGGTGCAGCGCATCGCCGCAATGGATCAGCTGCTCTCGCGCGAAGATCGCGTGTACCTGGCGCCCGTGCGTGAGCCGCTGCGCGAAACTCCTTTTCGGCTCGTAGAGCAGCGCCCCGGTCTGCGCCACGGTCGGCCCAACCTCTTTGACCGTGCGCATTGGTGGCGGGTCAGTGAGTTGGCCAGAGAGGCGCGTGTCGTGCTCGTGCACTCCGTGCACTGGGCCCAGCACGTGCTCCCGCTGTACTGGTTTGGTCACGTCATCACCGACATGCACGGCGTGGTTCCCGAAGAGCAGGTGATGCTGGGGAATCACGACGAAGGTCGTCACCTCGAGCGTGTCGAGCGCGTCGTGCTTTCACGGGGGCTGCTCAGCATCACGGTCAGCGACGTGATGGCTGCGCACTTCAGTGCGCGTGTGCCCTCGGTCAGAGAGCGCGTTCTGACCATTCCCAACACCTCCACGGTGCCGTCGCTGTCACGGTTCGACAAACGTGCGAATGGCACGCCGCGCCTTCTCTATGCGGGTGGGCTGCACTCCTGGCAGAACGTGCCGGAGATGCTCGAGGCAGTGAAGCGCTCGCACAGTCAGGCGCAGCTCGAGCTGCTCACGCCCGACGTCGGTGGCGCGATGGCGCTCGTGAAGGAGCTCGGGGTGGGCGAGCGTGTCTCGGTGCGTTCGGTGGCGCCGGCCGAGATGCCGGAGGCGTACTCCCGCGCGCACTTCGGGTTCGTGCTTCGCGACGATCGCATCGTCAACCGCGTGTCGTGCCCCACCAAGCTGCAGGAGTACCTCGCCCACGGCGTGGTACCGATCGTCAAGTCACGAGAGCTGGGTGACTTCGCCGCGCTGGGCTACCGCACGGTGACCGTGGAGAAATACGTGGCAGGCGAGCTCCCGACGGGTGACGAGTGGTTGCAGATGGCGTCAGAGAACTTCGAACTCTCGAAGCGGCAGTTTGCACGCACTGAGACGGCTCGTCGGGACCTTGAGGCGCGCATCTTCGGGCGCGAGCCGCCAGGCCTGCTCGCGCCTGACGTCGACGACGAAGCCAGGCTGTGGGCCGACCTGCTGGTGCGCGAGCTCGAGCCCATGCGCAGGAAACTCTCGCGCTACCCGGTGGGGTTGTTGTCGCGGGTGCTGCGCCGGCTGCCGTGACGTCGACGAGACTTCGTTGACACTGCGCGGGCGCTCTGATGTTTCGCGGGCGCGCATGCCCTCCACGGCCAGGTTGCATCGCTTTGGCGATGTCGCTTTTCCATCAGCACAAACCCATCGGCCCTTCTCGCATGAACCCTGAGCCCACACTCATGTCGAACACGTATTCTCCTGGCGCAGCGCTGTATTCTGCGGTGCCGACGCAGTTCCACGCGTGGGTCCGTGGACGGGAACTGACGGTGTTGGCGCTCGACGGGCTCGACACGGGGTCATGGGCAGCACGGGCCGCGCTTGCACTCGACGGCGACGCGCTCGGGGCAGACTTCGTCATCAGTGAGCCGGCTTCCCGTGGACAACTCCAGGCCGCTGCGTCACGGGCCCGGTTCGCGCTGTTGGCCGTCTTTGACGCGGTGCCAGAGCTCGAGCTGCCCCGTGCGCTGTTCAGCTTGCACCTGGGTTGGAGTCGCTCGTATCTCGCGGCAGATGGCAGCGAAAAGACCGCCGCGCTGTGGTTCGCTCCGGGCCTTCGTCCACTCGACGAGGCCGCGAGAGCGCTCGAGCTGGAGCTTCGCCAGGAAATGCAGCGGGCTGAGAGGGCTGAGCGGGTTCGCGCCGAGCTCGTGCAACAAGTCGATGGGCTGACCACACGCCTTCAATCGCTGACGAACCATCGCGATTGGTTGGAGGGCACTCGCTCGTGGAAGATCACCGAACCACTGCGGACCGCGACTCGGTTGGGGCGACTGCTGAAGTCGAGCGCCAGTGTGGTGAGGGACGTGTCGTCAGGTCTTCTGTCGCGAGTGCCTCGCGACGGCGTCGGTGCCACGCTGCGATGGGCTCAAGAACGCGCCGCGCTCGGAACGCACGAGCCGACGCACGTCAAGGCGCTGGAGTTGATTCTGGAGCGCTTTGGTGACCGACCGATCATCGTGAGCTACCCGCTGGTTGATTGGAACATTCCACTCTTTCAGCGACCCCAGCATCTGGCTTTGAACCTCGCGCGTGCCGGCTACCTCTACTTCTTCGTGACCGGCAACGCGCGCTACGACGCGGTGCATGGGTTTCAAGAGGTCGAGCCCGGGTGCTTTGTTACTGATCAGATGTCGTTGCTGCTCAAGCTGCGGCGCAAGCGCGTCATTCATGTGTGTTCGACCGCAGTGATGGCGGGGCCCGAAGTGGTGACCAGCGCCCGCGCTCGTGGCGATCATCTTCTGTACGAGTACATCGACGAACTCCATGAGGACATTTCAGGCGCCATTCCCGAGAGTGCGTGGGCGCGCCACCGCATGCTGACCAGCGACCCTGAGGTGGTGTGCGTGGCGTCGGCAGATCGTCTGCTCGCGGAGGTCGTCGAGCGACGGCAGCGCAACGTGGCGTTGGTGACGAATGGCGTCGAGTACGAGCACTTTGCAGGGTTGGGCCGTGAACTCCCGGCGCCAGGCGCGGTTGCCAGCGTCGTCGCGCGAGGTCGTCCGATACTTGGGTACTATGGTGCGCTGGCGAAGTGGTTCGACTTCGACCTCGTGAGGCACCTCGCGCGCGCCCGAAGAGACCTCGAGATTGTCCTGGTCGGCCCCGACTACGACGGCTCGGCTGCGCTCTCTCGCCTCGACGAGGAGCCGAACGTCACCATGACGGGCTCCATTCACTACGGCGTGCTGCCTCAGGTCGCGCGGTTCTTCGACGTGTCGCTGATTCCTTTCAAATTGAACGACATCACCGCGTCGACCTCGCCCATCAAACTCTTCGAGTACATGGCGTTGGGTCGCCCCATCGTCACCACAGACCTCATCGAGTGTCGCAAGTACGCCAGCGTCATGATTGGCCGTGACCCGCACGAGTTCACGGCGCGTGTTGGTCAGGCGTTCGAGCGCCGCGGTGACGCGGCGTACCTCGAATTGCTTCGTACCGAAGCGCTGCAGAACACGTGGGCTGCCAAGGCGAAAGACATCGACCTCGCGCTCGACCGCGCGTTCAACACGAGGAGCTGAGCTATTTCGGTGCGCGGGCTGTCACGCGCCAGAACTCCTCGCCGAAGGTGAGCTGAAGGCGTCGCGCCGACGCCGCCTGTGGGCGGTTCTGTTTCAAGTTCGCGTGCAGGTGCCTGAACTGGCGCGCTGCGCGCCGTGCGTAGCGCGCGCTCACCTCTCGGTACTCATTCGAGCTTTCGAAGTCGTCGGCCTTGCGTTCGACCTCAGCGAAAGTGGCCGCGACGTTCGCAAAATATGCAGTCGAGTCGACGAGGTGCGGGTTCTCGATGGAGACCTCGAGCCCACAGCGTGTGAGCGCGTTGACGTACCAATCGAACGACTTGTACGTGACGTCATGCGCCCTCCCTTCTTCGGCGGCGAAGCGCGCGTCAGCGAGGCGCTTCGGCAGCGACGTGAGCCCGAACTTCTGGAAGTGGCCGTCGCTCAACACGAATGACGCGGCGTAGCGGTTGGGGATCTCGAGGCAGAGAAACCCACCCGGAGCCAACAAGGCGGCGAGGTTCGTCAGCGCGACGCGTGCATCGGTAACGTGCTCGAGCACGTCGTTGCAGGTCACGATGTCGAAACGACCGAAGCGGGCGACGATGGACGGCGAGAGAATCGAGTCGTGCTCGATCGTCGCAGGAATCGAGTAGTCCTCGAGCAGCGCATGGGCATAGTCGAGCAGGGCGGCGTCGAAGTCGAAACCCACCACTTGCGCCGCGCCAGCGTCATGAAACGTCGCGAGAAACCCGCCGTAGGCACAGCCCACGTCGAGATACCGCTTTCCGACGATGTCTGTTCGCTGCTCGACGAACTCTCGAATTTTACCGGCGCGCCACACCGTCGAGAGCGCGAAGTCGAGGTACATGCGCTTGAGCGGGTCTCGCTCGGCATCGACGTCACTGGTTTCAAAGCGCTGGGCCAGCAACGCGCGAAAGCGGTGGGGAACCATGGTCTCGAACCGCGAGAGCGTTGCAGGCGGTGCTGCATCGGCCGGGGTGCTCAAGATCAGCTGCCGGAGCTGTTTCCACGCGTCGTCAACACGCCGAGAGCCGCGAACCAGGTCACGGAAGCCGCTCTTGCGCGCGACGCGTGAGATCAAATCGACGAGACGCTCTTTCATTGCGGCGCTCTCCATGAAGCCACGAGCTCGCGCGCTTCGATGATGTTGTCTTCGATGCTGCAATATGTCCACGAACCGTAGCGGCCGATGGAGTGCACCCCTCGAGCCGCGAGCTGCTGGCGGGCGCGCGCGACTTCAGCGTTCGACTCACGCGTTATGTGTACGTAGGCGGGGTTCATCAGCACCGAGTGTTCGGCGATGAGGTTCTGCGTGGTGATGATGCCCTCACGGCGCAGCCCTCCGAGTACGGCTTGTCGCGCTGCGGCGACATCGACCTTCGCGTCGCGCGGGTAGCCGAGTTCCACATAGAGGCTCATGCGCGGGTGGCCGAAAATGTTGTCGTAGAATCCGATTCTGTAAAACGGCAGCGACCGGTCCGGAAAATAGACCCAGTGGGCGTCTTTCGGGCCCTTGCTGTCGAAGCCGAGGTTGAAGACCAGCACCTGATTCCACGTGTAGATCTCCTCATTGACGGGAAGCCCGCAGAGCTTGAGCAACGACGGGAAGGGCGCCGACGTCACGAGGCGGTTGAAGCGGTAGGTGCCTTTCTCGGTGCGCACCACCTTCGCGTCGAGCTCGATCGCCTCGACGCCTTCATTCAGGCGCAGGGATGACGGCGCGACCTCCTGCGCGATGGCGTTCACGTACTCGATGGCACCGCCCTCGGGGTAGGTGAATGACGCGTTGTACGACGCGTTGTCGGCCTGCCGCATGTTCTTGACGATGTCGGTGAGGTCCGCGAACGGAAAGAAGCGCCCCATGGCGTCGCGATCGAGCGTGGCGAGGTCGGTGGCGTAGAGCTTCTCGTTGTACGGAATCAGGAACTTCTCGGCGATCGAGCGGCCGAAGCGCGCGTAGAGCATCTCCTTAAAGTTGCCCTCGGGCTGCGCCGGCATGCCCGGCGCGCGCGCGAAGTAGAGATCGTACAGACAGTCGATGAACTCGTTTTGCGGGAGCTGGTGGATGTTCTTCTGAAATGGGAAGTCGATCTGCTTGCCGGCGTACGAAATGAACGACTTCTTTTCGACGGTACGAATGTTCTGCCCAGGCATTCGCGCGCGCAGCCACTGTTCGATTTCGGGTCGTTTGAAGTGAAAGAAGTGTCCTGAGTAGTCCCAGACGAAGCCGTCGTTCTTCACCGTCTTGCAGTAGCCGCCGATGGCCGCGTCGCGCTCAAGCACGACGAGGTCGGCTCCCTTCCCGAGAGCTGCGGCAGTGGCCAGCCCTGAGACGCCTGCCCCGATGATGACGGTTTCGACCTGAGTCATGGAACATGTCTGGCGGCAGGCCTCGCCGTCGTCAAGACGGGAAGTGCGGCGGCACTCGAAGCATGTTGAGACGCAGTGGTGCCGACCTGGACTCTGCGCGTCTGGCTGTACGTCGCGCTGGTGGTGCTCAACGCTGCGTTGTTCTTGCCCCTGTTCTTGTCTCAGGGCGGACCGACCGATTTCTTGCCCTTCACGCCGGCGCAACATCCATACGGCGCGTACGCCTTCGATGCCCGGAGCGTCGCGGAGTACGCCAAGTCGCTCATTTTGCGGCGCGCGAATCTTGATGTGTTTCGTCTGTCACTGGAGTTCGTCGCCTTGGCGGTGCTCGTGCTCGCGATGCCAACGCGCGCGTTCATTCGCCGACTGTGCGCGGCGCTCTATGCGCTGCTGCTCTTCTTCCTGAGCTACCAGCACGCGTACCGGGTTCTGTACCGAGTCGAGCCCGCGCTCTGGGAAGACATCGATTTGCTACCGAGCCTGCTGGGCTTCGCGCGCGAATCGTGGGGCCTGTGGGTGCCGGTTTCGGCGGCGTTGCTGGTGATCATCGCGGCTGTCGTCGTCTTTCTCGCAGCAGAGCGAACGTTCGCGGCGCTTCAATCACGTGCAACTCCACTCCTCGTCGTGGTCGCGCTTGGTCTTGCGGTTGCGTGTGGCGCGTCGGCGGCGTGGTTCGGCGTTGAGCGCGACGACCCCGTCATGCAGGTGGTCTCGAAGTTTGTAGTCAGAAACTACCGCGAGTCTGTCGCACGGCGTGAGCGGCTGTTGGAACTGCAGCGAAGCGGAGTCGATGACACGTACTTCTTCGCTCACCGCGCGAAGCTGCATCGCAAGCCGCGGGTCTACCTGTTGATGATCGAGGCCTACGGCCAGCGCCTGTTTTCCGACACGACGCTCGCGCCAGCGCATCGTGAGACGTTGCGTCGCGCGTCGGCGCGGCTCGAGCAAACCGGCTTCTCGGCGCGCACGGCCTTCAGCGCCGCGCCGGTGTACGGAGGCAAGTCGTGGTTGAGCATTGCCACCGTGCAGACCGGCGTGCGTATTTCGTCACCGTCGATCTACGCAGAGATGGCGCCACGTGCGCGCCATCTCGCGACTTTCACGCGCTTCTTTCAGGCGCAGGGGTACCGCACGGCGTCGCTTCAGCCCGGCAACTATCTTCGAGACGACAGTCAGTTCGACCCGTGGGCCCGCGACGTGACACTCGAATTCAAAGACCTCGACTACGGCGGCCCTCACTACGGCTACGTCGGCGTTCCTGATCAGCATTCGCTTCGGGTGCTGGGCTCGCGGGTGCTGGCGGTCGAGTCGGCGCCGCTTTTTACCTTCTTCATGTCGCTCTCGACGCACCACCCGTTCCCGGAGATTCCATTCGAAGGTGCGCGTGAATGGCCGCCAATCTCGGAGGTCGAGCGTGCGGCGGAGGGGTTGCCGCGCGCGTACGTGCTCAGCGTGGCGTACGAGTGGCGGTGTTTGCTCGACGTCCTCGAGGCGGAGCCAGACCCCGATGCAGTCTTCTTTCTGGTCGGCGACCACCAGCCATTGCTCGAGCGCACGATGGACGACGTGGCAGCGCTCTCTTCGCTGCAATCGTCGAACACGCCTGTTCACGTCATTTCGCGAAACCGAGACTTCGTGGAGCGCTTCAGGAACTACGGCTTCGCGAGTGGGCTCTGGGCTGAGCCGGGCGCAGGCGCTTTGCGTCACGAAGGCTTGCAGTCACTCTTCATTCACGAACTCGTCGGTGAATATGGCGGGGTCGCTGAGCAGCGCTTCACTCGCTACGTCCCCGAAGGGCTCGGCCTCGGAGGGCTCGTCGCGCCGCGCTAAGACAAGTAGGTGCCGGCGCCGACGGCGGTCGCACAGACGACCAACAGGCCCGCTGAGAGAGCAAACGCCAGCCGCCGAGGCGCAGGCTTGAGCAGCATCGCCAGCGTCACGAAGAGCGGAAACGCGGCGATGACGTAGCGGCCGAGGCCCTGGAAGTCCTTGCTCGAGAGCGCCGGTATTCCGACGACGACGAGCGTGTACACGCCGTAGCCGTAGCCGAGCCGCTTGAACGTCGGCACCACGAGCGCGAGCGCACCGATGGTGGCCAACGCGTGACCGCCGAGCCGTACGGCAACCGCCGGAGCGACTTGCGGAAACATGGTGTCGAAGAACGCAACCTTGAGCCACGAGCGCCAGCCCGGTTGTTGCTCCCAACCCGGCGCGCCCTGCACATGCGCGAACGCGAGCGGGTCGTCGAAGCGGTACTCGAGGTACCCCATGAACGCCACCAGCCCGAGCCCGGCGAGCGCCGGCACGAAGTCGATGAAGCGCAACGCGAGCCCCGCCTTGCGACGACGCTCGATGCTGCGCGCGAGCAGGCCGATCACGATGGCCGGCGCCACAGGTCTGCACGCACACGCCAGCGCGCCGAGCAGCGCAGCGACGACGGGTCTGTCTTTCTCGAGCGCGAGGAACGCCCCGACGGCGCACAACAGGAAGAGCGCGTCGGAATACACGACGCCGTAGAGGTATTCGGCGAAGGGGTAGAGCGCGAGCAGCCAGAAGGCCGAGCCCGCGTGTTCGGGCGCCACGCGCTGCGCCCACCGGTGAAACAACGCGAGCGCCAACATCGCGCACGAAAACGACACGGCGATGCCAGCGACCCAGCGGTTGACGCCCAGCCACGCGAAGGCGCGAATCACCAGGGGGTAGAGCGGGAAGAACGCCACCGGGCTCTGCTGCCCCGGCTTGAGCCAGTACCCGTTCTGCGCGATTTCTCCGTACCAACCTGCGTCCCAGCGAACGAGCGCTTCGATGAACGCCACGTCGGGCACGTCGGCCGGCATCCAATTCGTCGGAGGGAAAATCAGCGAGCCGACGGTGGCCAACACCACGCTCAGCACGCCAATCGGCAACGCGCGCACGATGGGCCAATGCCACGCAACACCCGGTGATGCCGTCGCCATTGCAGCCCCTCCGAGCACGCAAGTTGCGCGTTCGTGAAGGGCCCCACAATCTCAAAAAACTGTCGCGCTACTGGCCGATGTGACGCACCGAGACCAACGCACCTTCGACGTCGTCACGGTCCGTCAAGTCGACGACGCCTTCGATGAACCAGTCTTGCTCGCCCTTCGAGTCGATGAGCGCGTGGCGCACCGTCCACTTGCGATCTCCGTCGGGGATGAGCTGCGTCAACACGGGCTGACGCGCGCGCGGCGTGAGATCGATCGACGTGTGCTCCGCCCAGTACGGCGCGAGCCACTGCTCGACTTCGGCGCTGTTCTCGAGGCCCAGCAGCTCGGCGGCGTCGTCGTACGCCTTGCGCGCGAACAGGCGCACGAGCTGGTGCAGCTCTGCGCGCACGCGCGCGGCCAGCACCCTGGGCTGCTTCGCGAGATCCACGCGCGGCTTCGGCGTCGCTTCTCCGGGCGGCGTCACCACGCCCAGCTCACGGCCGTAGCGCATGGCCTCCCATTCAGCGACGAGTGACGAGTCGGTGTGCTTGAGCGTGGTGAGCAGGAACGCGGCGATGTCGTCGAGCTGCTCGTTGCGCGCGCCCTCGGGCACGTTCTGCAGAATCGTCTTGTACGCGTCTGACAGGTAGCGGAGCAGCACGCCTTCGCTGCGCTGCAGCCCATAGTCCTTCACGTAGTCGTTGAAGGTCTGCGCGGTCTCGAACAGCTCGCGCGCGATGCTCTTGGGGCGAATGTTCTCGTTCGCCATCCACGGGTGCTTGGCGGTGAACTCGTCATAGGTGCCGTAGATGAGCGGCGCGAGCGGCTTGGGGTACTCGACCTTCTCGAGCTCCAGCATGCGCTGGTCGTATTCCATGCCCTGCGCCTTGAGCTCGTTGATCTTCTTGCCCTTGGCGCGATCGAGCTGCGCGTAGAGCACTGAGTCCGGGCTTTCGAGGATCGACTCCACGCACGAGACCACGTCGAGCGCGTAGGTCTCGCTCTGCGGGTCGAGCTTGAGCAGCACCTCGAGCAGGTACAGCGACAAGGTGTGGTTCAACGAGAAGTCGCGCTGCAGGCCCGGCATCACGCGCAGCCGCTTCGGCAGCCCGCGCGCGTTCTTCTCGACGCTGACGATGGCCGCGTCGACGAGCGAGCGCATCAACGTGCGTGCGTGTTTGCGCAGGCGCACCTTGTTCAAGTCGTACGTGTGCGAGATGTCGATGAGCTGCACGAGCCGCCGGTAGCCGTCGAGCGCCGCGTCTTCATGCGCCTGCAGCAACGAAATGATGAGGCCGTGCGTGACGCTGAAACGTGACTCGAGCTTTTCAGGCTGCTGCGTGCGCAGCTTCTCGAAGGTCTGCGCGTCGAAGTGCACGTAGCCCTTCTGCGGCGGCTTCTGCAGCGTGACGTTCTTCTTCCCCTCGGCCTTCTTCTGCAGCAACCGCGCGTTCTCGATGACGTGCGCCGGTGCCTGCGCGACGACGTAGCCCTGGTCATCGAAGCCCTTGCGCCCCGCGCGCCCGGCGATCTGGTGGAAGTCGCGCACCGGCAGCACGATGGTCTTCTCGCCGTCGAACTTGCACAGCTGCGTGAAGAGCACGGTGCGAATGGGAATGTTCACGCCCACGCCGAGCGTGTCGGTGCCGCTGACGACCTTGAGAAGCCCTTGCTGCGCGAAGCGTTCGACCAGGCGGCGGTACTTCGGCAGCAGCCCCGCGTGGTGCAGCCCGATGCCGTGGAGCAGGAAGCGCTTGAGCTCCTTGCCGAACGGCGTGTCGAAGCGGAAGCCGGCGAGCGCCTCTTTGATCTTCGTCTTCTCTTCTTTCGACGAGACGTCGATGGACATCAGGTTCTGCGCCTGCTCGGCGGCGGCGCGCTGCGAGAAGTTCACCAGGTAGATCGGCGCGCGGTTCGCCTTCATCAGCTCCTGCACCGATTCGTGGAGCGGGGTCTCGGCGTACGTGAACTCGAGCGGCACCGGGCGTTGCGCGCTGCGAACTTCGGCCACGTCTCGTTTGGTGATGTCCTTGAGGCTGTTGGAGATGGCCGTGGTGTCGCCGAGCGTGGCCGACATGAGCAGGAACTGGGTTTCGGGCATCGCCAGCAACGGCACCTGCCACGCCACGCCGCGCTCCTTGTCGCCGTAGTAGTGGAACTCGTCCATCACCACGCATTCGGCGAAGAGGCGCTGTTCCCGAATCGAGAGCGTCGAGAGAATTTCAGCCGTGCAGCAGATGATGGGCGCCTTGCGGTTGATGGCCGCGTCACCCGTCATCATGCCGACGTTCTCGGCGCCGAACGCATCGCACAGCGCGAAGAACTTCTCGTTCACCAGCGCCTTGATGGGGCAGGTGTAGAAGCTCGTTTTTCCCTCGGCCATGGCCTGGAAGTGAAAGGCGAGCGCGACGAGGGACTTGCCGGAGCCGGTGGGCGTGGCGAGCACCACGTGCTTGCCGCCGAGCAGCTCGAGCATCGCCTCTTCTTGCGCGGGGTACATCGAGAGCCCCGTGGAGTTCACGTACTGCACGAAGCGGTCAAGCACCGCGTCGGGGGGCAGCTTCGGTTCACCGGGTTTCGGGAGGAGGGCAGCGAGGGGAGCGGTGCTCAAGGCGCCGGCAAAATCGCACGAACCTCAGCGCTTCACGAAGATGTTCGTCAGGTCGAGCACCAGGCCCGCCACTGCGGTCGACTTCACGGCCGACAGCTCGGTGCTGCGTTCCACGTCGGTGTAGCCGTCGGCGGTCGGCTTGCGATGCGTGACGAGCTCCTTCGTCTTGAGATCGATGACCCAGTACTCGGGCACTCCAGCGCGCGCGTAGATGCGGGCCTTGCGGCCGAGGTCGTCGCGCGCGGTGGAATGAGCGACTTCGACGATGAACACGGCGCTGTCGGGTGGCTGGCCATCGCCCTGGGTTCCGACGGGCACGAGCGCGAAGTCGGGCTCTGGCTCGTTGCCGTCATCAGGCGCGATGGGCAACTGCGTGCGAAGTCGCAGCGACTTCGGCTTCGATTCGTAAAGGAGCTCGCCGATCTCCTGAACTGCGAACGCGTGGTCTCCACCTTGTGGCGTCGTGACGATGATCTCCCCCTCCAACAACTCCACCTTGAGCCCCTCGAACGCGCCCTGGTCCGCGAGCTGGTGAAACAGCTTGCGGTTGAACCTGAAGGTCCCCGGTGGCTGGCGTCGAGGCGGCGTCGCCCTGTTCGTCGCTTCCATGCCGTCACTCTCGCACAAGCATCGCGGCCAACGCACCGGGCGCGGCCAGCATCGCGTCGTGGCCCGAAGCCAGCTCCAGCACCTCGAGACCGAGGCTCTTCGCGCGCGCGGCCGTGGGCCCGAAGCCCGCGTACTTCGCGCAGCGTATGTACGTCTTCTTCGTGCGCTTCCACGTGGCTTCGTCGAACGAGACCTTCGACTCGAACGTGGCGATGGGGTGGGGCGTGAGCCTCGCGTCGACGCGCTTCGCGAGCTTCACGTCGTCGATGCCCATGGCCTTCGCCGACAACATCGGAGGCACCGCGCCGTGCTTCGCCTTCGCTCTCCAGTTCGCCGCGTACTCCGGCTTCATCAAGTCGAAGCCGGTCTGCCCGTTCGCCGGGAGAAACGCGTCGAGGTACACGAGCCGCTCGACCTTCTCGCTGAGCGCGTCGAGCGCCGCGGTGATGACGAGCCCCGCGTAGCTGTGGCCCACGAGCACCACGCGATCGAAGTTCGCGCACGCCCCGACGACGTCCATCACGTGCGTCGAGAGGTTCACGTCGGCATTGAGCTCCCGTGCGCGTTCAGCGAGCCCCGTCAACGTCGGCGCCACGGCTGGCGCGCCGAGCTTCTTCACCACCTCGTCCCAACACCAGCCGCCGTGCCACGCGCCGTGCACCAACACGAACCCACGCGAGCTCGCGCGAGAAACACCGGCCGCGAGCCCCGCCAACACCACATTTCGTCGCGAAAGAGCGATCATCAGGCCGGGCTACGTACCCGATTCGAAGATTTACAAAATCCTCGATGACCGATTCGTGACTCAGTTAATCAGTCAAACACCCGATTTACTTCGCATCGCTTCATCCCATTGACAGGATTTACAAGTGCTCTCAAATTTTCACTCTGACGCGGCTTGTCACGAATGAATCTTCTCACTATTTTGGTTCACCTATTAGGCGGTTGCGCGCTTCACGGATTTACGGAGGTCAGCTCATGGTGCTCGTAAAAGACATCGAAATCCACGGTCGCTCCTCCGCGCTTCTCGGGCCTGAAGTGGAGGCGTTTCTGGTGCAGCTCGAGCGCCGTTTCGGGGAGCGTCGGCGCGAGCTGTTGGCGCGGCGTCAAGGCCGCGCGCAGTACGACTTCCTGCCGGAGACGGCGTCGGTTCGCGCCGGTGACTGGCGCATTGCGGCGGTTCCCGACGTGCTGGCCGACCGCCGCGTCGAGATCACCGGCCCCACCGAAGCCAAGATGATCATCAACGCGCTGAACTCCGGCGCGAACGTGTTCATGGCCGACTGCGAAGATTCGCTCGCGCCGTCCTGGGAGAACATCGTCGCGGGGCAAGAAGCGCTGTTCGGCGCGGTTCGTCGCACGCTCAAGTTCACGAGCCCCGAAGGCAAGCAGTACGCGCTCAACGACAAGACGGCGCTGCTCTTCGTTCGCCCGCGTGGGTGGCACCTCGAAGAGGCGCACGTGAAGGTCGACGGTCGCGCCATGAGCGGCGGGCTCTTCGACTTCGGCGTGTTCTTCTTTCACAACGCCAAAGAGCAGCGCGCGCGCGGCGTCGGCCCGTTCTTCTACCTGCCCAAGCTCGAGAGCCACCTCGAGGCGCGCCTGTGGAACGACGTGTTCTGCTTCGCGCAAGACCAGCTCGGCCTCAAGCGCGGCTCCATCAAGGCCACGGTGCTCATCGAGACGCTGCCCGCCGCCTTCGAGATGGACGAGATCCTCTACGAGCTGCGCGAGCACTCGGCGGGGCTCAACTGCGGTCGCTGGGACTACATCTTCAGCTTCATCAAGAAGCAGCCCGATCAACTGCTGCCCGATCGCTCGCAGCTCACGATGGACAAGGGCTTTTTGCGCGCCTACGCCCAGAAGCTCATTCAGACCTGCCACCGCCGCGGCGCGCACGCGATGGGCGGCATGGCAGCGCAGATCCCCATCAAAGACGACGCCGCCGCGAATGACGCCGCGATGGCTCGTGTGCGCGCCGACAAAGAGCGCGAAGCCAGAGACGGCCACGACGGCACGTGGGTCGCGCACCCGGCGCTCGTCGCGGTCGCGAAGGGCATCTTCGACGCGCACATGAAGACCCCGAACCAGCTGCACGTGCTGCGCGAAGACGTGTCCATCGGTCGCGAAGAGCTGCTCCGCGTACCCGAAGGCACGCGCACCGAAGACGGGCTCCGCCACAACGTGCGCGTCGGCGTTCGCTACCTCGAGGCGTGGCTGCGCGGCCTGGGCTGCGTGCCGCTCTTCAACCTGATGGAAGACGCCGCCACTGCCGAGATCTCACGCGCGCAGGTCTGGCAGCAGGTTCGCCACAAGCTCATCACCGTCGAGAAGCTCGACCAGGTGATGCGCGAAGAGCTCGCTGAGGCGAGCGGCGGCATGTTCTCTGAAGCGAAGACCTTGTTCCGCGCGCTCTCGACCGCGGACCAGTTCGAAGAGTTCCTCACCTTGCCCGCGTACAAGCGGCTCCTGGCGTCCGAAGCAGCGACCTGACCGTTCCCACCAACTCGCGGTGACCTGACACGCCTCCAATTTCGGCGACGTGAACGGCACCGACTTGCCCGCAGCACCTCTTGAAGGAGAGAAGTCATGACCGAAACCGCGAAGACGGCGAACCTCACCCCCGGCGATCTGCACGCGAAGCGCTTCGATGGCATCAAGCGCCCGTACTCGAAGGCTGACGTCGAGAAGCTGCGCGGCTCCATCAAGATCGAGCACTCGCTCGCGCGTTTGGGCGCCATGCGCTTGTGGGAGCTGCTCAACACGCGCAGCTACGTGAATGCGCTCGGCGCGATGACCGGCGGCCAGGCCGTGCAGATGGTGCGTGCAGGCCTCGAGGCGCTCTACATTTCTGGTTGGCAGGTCGCGGCCGACGCGAACTCCTCGGGCCAGATGTACCCCGACCAGTCGCTGTACCCGGTCGACTCGGTGCCCAACCTCGTCAAGCGCATCAACTCGTCGCTGCGCCGCGCTGATCAGATTGATCACGCGGAAGGGAAGAAAGACCGCAACTGGCTGGTGCCGATGATCGCCGACGCCGAGGCCGGCTTTGGTGGCCCGCTCAACGCGTTCGAGCTGATGAAGGCGATGATCGAAGCGGGCGCCGCCGGCGTTCACTTCGAAGACCAGCTCGCCAGCGAAAAGAAGTGCGGCCACATGGGCGGCAAGGTGCTGGTGCCGACGTCCCAGTTCATTCGCACGCTGGTCGCCGCGCGCCTCGCCGCCGACGTGTGCGACGTGCCCACCATCGTCGTGGCGCGCACCGACGCGCAGTCGGCCAAGCTCATCACCTCCGACGTCGACGAGCGTGACGTGCCCTTCATCGCCAGCAAGGAGCGCACGGCCGAAGGCTTCTACCGGCTCAAGGGCAATGGAGACGACTTCGCCATCGCGCGTGGCCTCGCGTACGCCGAGTACGCCGACCTCGTGTGGTGCGAGACGAGCACGCCCGACCTGAAGCAGGCGGCGCGCTTCGCCGAGGCGATCCACGAGAAGTTCCCCAACAAGATGCTCGCGTACAACTGCTCGCCGTCGTTCAACTGGAAGAAGAACCTCGACGACGCGACCATCGCGAAGTTCCAGCGAGAGATCGGCGCCATGGGCTACCGGTACCAGTTCGTTACGCTGGCCGGCTTCCACTCGCTGAACTTCGGCATGTTCGAGCTCGCCTCGCAGTACCGCGAGGGCGGCATGGCGGCGTACAGCCAGCTGCAGCAGGCCGAATTCGCGGCCGAGAAGCAGGGCTATTCGGCCACGCGTCACCAGCGTGAAGTCGGCACCGGCTACTTCGATCAGGTCGCCGAGGTCATCTCCGGCGGCCTGTCGTCGACCAAGGCGCTGCACGACTCCACCGAGCAGCACCAGTTCTGAAGCGAAGGCTCAGGGCTTCGGGAGCCGCGCGAGCACCTGCTCGACGGTCTCCGGAGCCCGGCCCAGGAGCTTCGTGAGCGGCTCAGCTGACAACTCCAGCGCGCCCTTCGCGATGTTGGCGTCGGAGTCGGCGAGGATGTCGGCGAACGGCGCGGGCAGCCCGATCTTCACGAGCGCTTCGACATACTGGCCCTGCGGCAGGTTCACGTAGTTGATGGTCTTGCCGGCCCACGCCGAGAACTTCGCGGCGAGCTGAGTCATGGTGAACGACGCGCCACCGAGCTCGTAGATCTTCCCCTCGTGACCGGGGGTGGTGAGCACGGCCACGGCAGCCGCCGCGAGATCCGCGCGCGACGCGCCGGAAATGAGGCCGTCGCCTGCGCAGCCGAACATGGTGCCCTGCGCCACCGTGCCGGCGAGCTGCCCGGTGTAGTTCTCGATGTACCAACCGTTGCGCAGGAGCGTGTACGGAATGCCGCTGGCGACGATCGCCGCCTCCGTCGCCTTGTGTTCACCAGCGAGCTTGAGGCCGCTCGTGTCGGCCCGGGGCGCGCTCGTGTAGACGAGGTGCTTCACGCCGGCCTTCTTCGCCGCGTCGATGGCGGCCTGGTGTTGCGCCGCGCGCTTGCCGATCTCGCTGCTGGAGATGAGCAGGACCTTGTCGGCGCCCTTGAACGCGGCCTCGAGCGACTCCGGCTTTTCGTAGTCGGCCCAGCGCACTTCAGCGCCCAGCGACGAGAGGCTCTGCGCTTTCTCAGGCGTCCGCACGGCGGCGACGACTTTCTCTCCTGTCGCGCGGCGGTGAAGTTCTTCGATGACCAGACGGCCCAACTGCCCTGACGCTCCAGTGACGACGATCATGTGTGCTCCTCGAACGGGTTGAAGAAATTGAGGAATAAGAGGGGCGCTTACTTTCGGCAAGTACCCACCTCTTGGTAAGTGTCCAGCGATGCCATCGCGTCGCCCGAAGCCCCCGCCCGGAAACGTCTACGCGCCTGACTGCCCGTCGCGCGCCATCCTCGAGCACCTGACGAGCCGTTGGGGCGTGCTGGTGTTGTTGGCGTTGCTCGAGCGCACGTACCGGTTCCGTGAGCTGAGTCGCAAGGTGAGCGGGGTGAGCGAGAAGATGCTCGCGCAGACGCTGCAGGCGCTGGAGGCCGACGGCTTCGTGCACCGGGAGGCGTTCCCCGAGATTCCACCGCGCGTCGAGTACTCGCTGACGCCGCTGGGCCGGGAAGCCGCAGGTCACGTGCGGCACCTCGTGGTGTGGATCGAAGAGAACGTCGGGCGCCTGGTGAAGGCGAAGAGGGCGGCCTAGACGCCGCTCTGGAGCCGCTCGATGGCCTGTCGGAACACGCGGGCTTCTTGCGCGCCCTGAATCGCGAACTTGTTGCCGAGAATGAACGTCGGCACCGCGTTGACGCCGAGCTCGTGGGCCGCAGCGACGCTCTCTTCGACCGCCGCCTTCCACTTGCCGGCTTCGACTTCGGCCCTCATCGCGGTGGGGTCGATGCCCGCGGTGCGCGCTGCGCTCTCGAGTACGGCCCAGTCGTGAATGTCGTCGGCGTGGCTCCAGTAGCGCTCGATGACGGCGTGGTGAAACGCCTGCTCCTTGCCAGCTCCGCGCGCGTATTCGGTGCACTCGTGCGCGCGGCGTGAGTTGGGCACCTGTGTGCGCGGCTTGAGCGGCAACCCGAGCGCCTTCGCGCGTTGATAGAGCGGGTTGTTGGGGTCTTCGTGCGACTTGCGGAATCGCTCCGGCAGCTCCCAGCCTTCTTCTGGCGCGTCGGGGCGGAGCATGTACGGCCGCCAGTCGATCTTCAGTGCGTAGTCTTTCGAAACCGTCTCGAGCTCGCCGAGACCGATGTAGCACCAGGGGCACACATAGTCGGACCACACGGTGATGGAGATGGGTGTCATGGCCCGTGGCATCTCACACTTTTCTCATGCCTGCCCCTGGCTCCACGGCTAGCGTTCGACGCACTCATGGCCAACGCGCGCACGAAGAAACAGGCGAAGTCCGGCAGCAAAAAAGTGAAGTCGAAGAAGCCGGTCGCCGCCCGCCAGAAGGCGCCGGTGAAGGCGAAGAAGGTGGCGAAGAAGGCCGCCGCGCCGAAGAAGAAAATGGCTCCAAAGAAGGTCAAGAAGCCCGCGCCCGCTGCGAAGAAGAAGGTCGCTGCGGTGAAGAAGAAGGCGCTGCACCCCACGGTGAAGTCTGCGCTCGAGAAAGCCGACATCGAAGGTCTCATCAGCCGGCTCCCGCCGCCGGTGCAGCCCATCGTGAAGTCGTTGCGTGCGCTGGTGCTCGACGCGGCGCCAGAAGCCTCGGAGTTGCTCGAAGACGGCGCGCCGGCATACTTCGCCAACGGCATCTTCGCCCGCATCGTGCCGTCTGAGCGCGCGGTGCTCGTGAGGTTCCTCAAGGGCGCGCAGCTGCCGTCGTCGAGCGAGCTGAAGAACGACACGCTCTCGCTCACGGACGTGGCGCAGCTCAAAGAGAACGTGCTCCGCAAGCTGGTGCGCGAAGCCGTGATGCTGAACCTGACGACGCCGACTGCCAGCGCGTGAGGTTTGACGATTCCTCTGGTCGCGTCGCGCGGCCGAACGCTGCGCAAGGCTCCGCGTTCGTCTCGCCTGGCCTGACTAGCGGCCAGGGCCCGCTCCGCTTCGATGCCTTCATCTTCGATCTCGACGGCACGTTGGCCGACTCGCTGGCCGACATCGGCCTGTCGATGAACGAAGTGCTCGCGGGGCGTGGCCTGCCGCCGCACCCTGTCGAGCGCTACAAAGACTTCGTGGGTGAGGGCGCCGAGAACCTCATTCGTCGCGCCGTGACGGCGGCGGGCGGCGCGCCTGATGACATGCCGACGCTGCTCGAGGCGTACCGCGAGCGCTACGCGGCGCTGGAGCACGACAACTCGAAGCCGTACCCCGGCGTCGAGGCCATGTTGAACGCCATCGTCTCCAGCGGTCGGCCCATGGCGGTGCTCTCGAACAAGCGCGACGACTTCACCAAACACCTCGTGGCGCAGGCGTTCGGTGGCTTTCCGTTCGTCGACGTGCGCGGCGAGCGTGACGGCGTGCCACGCAAGCCCGACCCCACTGCGGCCTTCGAGCTCGCGCTGGCGCTCAACGTGTTGCCTGCGCGCATCGGCTTCGTCGGCGACACGAAGATCGACGCGCAGACGGCCACGCGCGCGGGGATGATCTCCGTCGGCGTGCTCTGGGGCTTTCGCGGTCGTGATGAGCTGACGCAGGCCGGCGCGAAGCTGCTGCTCGAGCGCCCAGAAGATCTCCTCGCGCACTTGCGCTGAGCGCAGCCATTCGCAAAGAGAGATGCCATGCGGTCATTCTATTTCTGGGTGTTCGCGGTGCTGCTGTGCGCGACGGGTTGCGGCAAGGAGGCGACGTTCCAGGTTCGGGAGAGCGTGGAGCAGTTGCAGGTGACGCACGCGCAGCCGGGCGCGACGTTGGTCGTCATCAACGCGCAAGGGAAAGAGGTCGCGCGCGGCGAGGTCGACACGCAAGGCAGCCTCATGTTTCGCAGGTTGGCGCCGGGCGCCGGCTACCTGGTGAAGACGACCGGTGAAGAGCCCGAGACGACGAAGCCGCTGACCGTGATGTCGGTGGAGTCGAGCGCGCCGAAGCCTGAGAGCTATGCGCAACAGAAATTGGTCGCGGGCTTCAACTACCTGACGATGCGTGACGGCACGACGTTGTCGGCGTGGGTGACGTTGCCCAAAGGGCGCGGCCCGTTTCC
The DNA here is from genome assembly GCA_035910535.1 of Archangium sp. Lineage (GTDB taxonomy): Bacteria > Myxococcota > Myxococcia > Myxococcales > Myxococcaceae > Archangium_A. Next base: position 42,612 of record JAMHXF010000120.1, read on the forward strand.
GACCATCGTCAGCTACTCCGGCTACGACATGGCGCGGCCGCAGGCGCCGAACCCCGACCTGATGTTCTTGTGTGAAGACTTCCCCATCATGTGCACGCCGCCGACCGACGCGTCGTCGCTGCTCGCGGGAATGATGGGCTACGCGACGGTGAGCGTGAACATTCGTGGCACGGGCTGCTCGGGGGGCGCGTACGACTACTTCGAGACGATGCAGCTTCTCGACGGCTACGACACCATCGAGATCGTCGCCGCGCAGGACTGGGCGCTGCACCACAAGGTGGGCATGGTCGGCCTCTCGTACCCGGGCATCACGCAGCTCTTCGTGGCGAGCACGAAGCCGCCGGGGCTCGCGGCCATCGCGCCGATGTCGGTCATCGGCAGCACCGACACCACGCTGCTGCCCGGCGGCATCTTGAATGACGGCTTCGCGGTGAACTGGGTCACGAACGTGCTCTCTCGCGCGGTGCCATACGGCCAGAAGTGGGAGCAGAAGCGCGTCGATGAGGGCGACACGGTCTGCGCAGAGAACCAGCTGCTGCACAGCCAGATGATCGACAACGTCGCGCAGGCCCGGCAGATCACCTTCAACGTGCCCGAAGAGCACGATCGCTACAACCCGTCGCTGCTGGTTCCGCAGATCGACGTGCCCGTGTTCCTCACCGGCTCCTGGCAAGACGAGCAGACCGGGCCGTATTTCTTTCTGCTCTTCGACAAGTTCACGAGCTCGCCTTCGGTGCGCTTCACCGTGACCAACGGCGTGCACATCGACGGGTTCGGCCCCGAGGTGATCAGCGAGTGGCAGACGTTCCTCGAGCTCTTCGTCGCGCGGCGTGTGCCGCAAGACCCGGCGCGCGTGCGCAACCTGTCGCCGCTGCTCTACACGGAGTTCTTCAACTCGGCGTTGTCGCTGGGGCCCTCGCGCTTCACGAACTACGCGACGCATGAAGAGGCCGTCGCTGCCTGGAAGGCCGAGCCGTCGCTGCGCGTGTTGTTCGAGAGCGGCGCTGGGCTCGCGACGGACCTCGGCGCCCCGGTGAGCGTGTTCGAGCGCAGCTTCGCGTCGTGGCCTCCGTCGGAGACGAGCGCGTTGGAGCTGCACTTTCAGCCGGGCGGTCTGCTCGGCGCGACGCCGTCGACGGCGACGAACGCGGCCTCGAGCTTCGCGCTGGAGCCGACGGCAGGGCAGGTCGGTGTGCTCGCGCCCGGTGGCAACGTGTGGGCGAAGTTGCCGAGCTACGCGTGGCAGCAGCCTTCGCCCGGCGCGGCGGTGATCTTCGAGAGCGAGCCGCTGCTCGAGCCGTTGGTGCTGCTGGGTACCGCGAGCTTCGATCTCTGGTTCAACTCGCCGGTCGACGACGCCGATGTCGAGGTGACGTTGTCGGAGGTGCGCGCCGACGGAAAAGAGATGTACGTGCAGTCGGGCTGGTTGCGCGCCGGTCATCGCAAGCCGGGGCCGGGCGCGACGCCGCTGTGGCCCGCGCAGACGCTGCGAGAAGAAGACTGGTCGCCGCTCACGCCCGGCGAGTGGACCCAGCTGCGCATCGGCACCGCCGGCTTCGCGCACGCCATGCGCGCAGGTTCTCGCGTTCGCGTCGCCATCGACACGCCGGGCGGCGTTCGCGCTGACTGGCGCTTCGAGCTCAAGACCTTCTCGCAGTCGGTGAAGTACGGCATCGGTCACGACGTCGCGCACCCTTCGAAGCTCGTGCTGCCTCGCTTGAGTGGGGTGTCGGTGCCGCCGACGCCGCCGCCGTGCCCGTCGCTGCGTGGTCAGCCGTGTCGCGACGCGGCGGCGATCAACAACACGGCATGGGTGCCGTGAGTCCGGGTTGATTGACCGGGCGTCTGCTGGCAAGGACGCTCGCTGTTACGCCTGTCATGCCTTCGCGACTTCCTCCTCGAGCCGGCCCTCCGGTGCTGCTGCCGTCTGGCCCTCACATCGGGTGGACGTTCGCCGCGACCATTTCCTTGGCGTTGGTGCTCTCGGTGCTGCCGCTGCCTGACGCGCTGCGCCCGCTGCCCACGCTGCGCGAGAGCCCCAGAGAGACGCTGCTCGCTGCGGTGACGCCGCCGACGAAGAAGAAGGTCGTCACGCCGCAGCAGATCGACTGGGACGCAGAGGTCGCCGACGAGCCGATGGTCTTCGACGAGCTCGATCTCACCGACGTGGAGGTCGAAGTCGAAGTTCGCCCGACGGTCTCGAAGTCGGTGCTCCCTGTTCGCCGCACGGCGAAGGACGACGCCGACGCGCGCCGCTGGGAGGTCATCATTCGCAAGGTCGAGGCGGCGCACACGCAGGTGTTCGACCCGTGCCTCGACGCTGCGTGCAGCCGCACGGCGCTCAGCGCGTACTTCGCCTCGCTCAAGGCGCTGCGCTCTGACGAGCCGAAGCCGGTGCGCGTGGTGACCATCGGCACGTCGCTCATCGCGTCAGATCACATCACCGACACGGCCCGTCGCTTGCTTCAGCTGCGCCATGGCTCCGGCGGGCTGGGGTTCATGTTCGTCGATCGCCCGACGCGCAATGCGGGGCGCACGGTGAGGTCGGGCACGGCGACCGAAGGGTGGACCATCGAGAAGATCACCGATGAAACGCCGTTCGCCGCGGCTGGCTTCGCGGGCGTCGGCTTCACGGCCCTGAGCCCACAAACGACGAAGTACGACGCCACCGACCTCGGGCGCGCGGAGTTGTTCGTGGTGCAGCAGCCGGGCGGTGGCGTGATTGAGGTGCTCGCGGACGGCAGGTCAGTCGGTCGTGTCGACACCGAAGGGTCAAGAGGGCAGCACGCGCTCGAGCAGGTCGAGCTCCCGGAGGGGTCGAAAGAAGTGCAGTTGCGCACGCGCGGCGGCGCGGTGCGGCTCGACGGCGTGGCGCTCGAGACGACACTGCCGGGCGTCGTGCTCGACTCGCTCGGGCTGCCAGGCGCGACGGCGCAGGTGTTGTTGCGCGAGAACCCGGAGCTCTTTGCAGCGCAGCTCGCGGCGCGTTCACCGTCGCTGGTGGTGTTGATGATCGGCGGCAACGATGCCTTCGACATGTCGTTGAACCGGTACGACGCCGCGAAGGGCCGCGCGTGGATGCAGCAGGTCATCGAGCGCGTGAAGGCAGCAGCGCCCGACGCGTCGTGTCTGCTCGCGTCTCCGCCTGATGCTGGCGTGTGGCGAATGGACGACACCATCACCGCGCGCAAACAGACGCGTGAAGTGGCGACGTACATGCGCGAGCTGGCGGAAGCGAACGGCTGCGCGCTGTGGGACATGCAAGCAGCGATGGGCGGCGAGGGGGCCATCGCGAAGTGGTGGGACGCGGGCTTGATGAACCGAGATCTCGTGCACCCGTTGGCGTTGGGTGGCGACGTGCTCGGTTATTTGTTTGAAACAGCGCTCGAGCGCGCGCGCGTCACCCATCACAAACGCCACGGCCGTCGAGTGGTTGCGGAGCGCGGCCAGCGAGTTCGCCGAGGTCAGACGCCGCCGCCCAGGCGCTACCTCGAGAACCCCGAAGCGCTCGCGCCCTTCTTCGCCAGGCTCCGCACGCTCGAGCGCGGCCACATCGGTCGCGTGTCCATCGCGCAGATCGGCGCCTCGCACACCGCTGCGCACTTCTTCACCGACGAATCACGACGGCTGCTCGCCGACCGCTTCGGCAGCGCGGGGCGCGGCTTCGTCGCGGCAGGCAAGTCGTCTGCGCGGCTCGAGCACGCTGGTGTCACGCGCAGCCTCTCCGGCACGTGGAACGTGAGCGACGCGATGAAGCAGCGCACCTCCGGCCTCCCGTGGGGCCTGAGCGGAATTCGCGCCGACGCGCAGCCCGGCGCGCGCCTCGTGATGTCCTTCGAAGAACCGTCAGGTGGCCCCGACGACACCGCGCATCTGCAGCTCCACTACCTCGAGCAGGCCGACCAGCCGCCGCCGGAGGTCACCATCGACGGCACGCCGGTGCCCATCGTCGGGCCGCCGGCGACTGAGACCGGCGCGCGCGTGCTCGACTTCGCCGCGCCGGGCAGCAAGCACCAGGTCTCGATTCTCAACCCCGGCCCCGGCGTCATGAGCCTCTACGGCCTCTCCCACGAGTTGATGCGGCCCGGCATCGTGTACGACGCGTTCGGGCTCCCGGGTTCAACGGCGAGCGTCTACGCCGCGTATGATCAACAGGCGCTCGCCGTGCAGCTCAACGCGCGGCAACCCGACCTCTACGTCTTCTTCTTCGGGACCAACGAGAGCGCGCTCTCGGCCGACCGCATTGAAGAAATGAAGGCGGCGTACCCGCAGATCTTCAAGACCACGCGCCGCGCCGCGCCCGAAGCGATGTGCCTCATTCTCGCGCCGACCGATCGCATGAGCGCGAAGAAGCGCGTGTGGAAAGAGGCCGAGTCGATCAATGAAGTCATCGACAGCATGCGGCAGATCGCGCTCGAGAACGGCTGCGCCTTCTGGGACACGCGTGAGGTGATGGGCGGCAAGGGCTCCATCGACGTGTGGCGAAAGCAGAACCTCGCGCACCGAGATCACGTGCACCTCACGCCCGAGGGCTACCGCAAGCTGGCCGGCGAATTCATCGGCGAGCTGCTGCGCGACTACGACGCGTGGAGCCCACCTCCGTGAGCTTTCACACCACGCCCTTCCTCGTGTTGCTGTGCGTGCTCTTCGCGCTGTACTGGGCGATCGCGCGCTGGCGGCTGCCGAGGTTGTGGCTGCTGTTGCTCGCGAGCCTCGGCTTCTACGCGGTGTGGAACCCGCTGCCGTTGCTGCTCTACCTGTTCGCGGCGCTGGTGAACGCCGCGGCGGGCCGCTTGATGGAGCGGTACCCGAAGGATCAGGCCACGCGAAAGACGGTGATGGTCGTCGCGGTCTGCGTGCACCTCGCGGTGCTCGTCACCTACAAATACCTGCAACTGCTCATCAACACGGTGGGCACGGTGTCCGGTTGGTTGCACCTCACGTGGGCGCCGCCGCAGCTCGGGCTCGCGCACCCGCTCGGGCTCTCGTTTCTCACGTTTCAGGCCATCGGCTACGTCGTCGACGTCTACTGGAAGCACACCAGCGGGCGTCGCTCGTTGCTGCATCAGTTGCTGTTCCTGACGTTCTTTCCGCGTGTCGTCTCCGGGCCGATTCTCCGCGCGTCAGACCTGCTCGAGAAGTTGGATCACCGGCCGACGCTCTCGAGCTTCGACGGCGCGCAGGCGCTCTTTCGCATCACTCAGGGGTTGGCGAAGAAGTTGTTGTTGGCCGACGTGCTCGGCGGCTCGTTCGTGAACCCGGTGTTCTCGAACCCCACGGGCTACAGCGCGCTGGAGTGCGTCATCGCGGCGGTGGGCTACACGCTGCAGCTCTACTTCGACTTCAGTGGCTATTCAGACATCGCCATCGGCATCGCCGGGCTCTTCGGCATCAAGTTCCCCGAGAACTTCAACAAGCCGTACCACGCGACAGATCTCTTCTCGTTCTGGAACCGTTGGCACCTCACGCTCTCGACGTGGCTGCGTGACTACTTGTACCGACCGCTCGGCGGAAATCAGGGCTCGAAGCTGCAGACGCTGCGCAACACGATGATCGTGATGTCGCTCGGCGGGCTCTGGCACGGCGGCGACTGGCGCTTCCTCATCTGGGGCGCGCTGCACGGGCTCTTCCTCGTGCTGTGGCGCATCTGGTGGTGGGTCGTCGGCAAGCCGAAGAAGGGTGAGTCGGGGCTGCTTCGCGACGTGGCGGGCTGGTTCGTGATGTTCAACGCCGTGGTCTTCGCCCGCATCTTCTTCCGCGCCGACAACATGACGCTCGCGGTCGACATGTTCCGGCAGCTGGGCACGTTGACGACCTCGCTCGCGCGCGTGTCGGCGCTGACGTGGGGCTCGCTGGTCGCGTGCATCGTCTTCTACGCGCTGCCGAAGCCGCTCTTCGACAAGTCGCAGGCGTTCTTCGTGCGCAGCCCGGTGCTGGTGCGCGCGGCGTTGCTGGTGGGCCTCGCGTTGCTGGTGCGGCAGTTCTCGAGCATCGAGTCGCAGCCGTACATCTACCTGCAGTACTGATTCACTTCGCGTCGAGCTCGGCCTGCACTGCATCGGCGCGCTGCTTGTAGAAGCTCACGGAGTTCGCGCGCGCGGTGGTCAACGTGCGCTCGTCGCAGAACTTCGCGGCCTTCGCGCCCGGCAACGCGCCGCCGTCGCACGTCTTCACCGCCAGCACGTGAAAGTTCTTCAGCATCACGTTTGCGCCGTCGAGTGAGAGCTGCACGGTGTTCACGCGCTCACGTTGCGCCTCGGCGCGCATCTGCTTCGCGAGCTCACCGACGACGGCCTTCGGCTCGTCACCGAGTGACGCGAGCAGCGCGGTGCCGTCTTCAAGCAACTTGAGATCGTCGAGGTACGGCACGACGGCCGCCTCGAACGCGTCGACCCGCACGACGGTGATGGGCTTCGGCAGCGGTTGAACGTCTTGCGAGGTGCACTCCTGCTCGGTCCAACCTGCGCCAGAGAAAGAGATCTCGAACGCACCGTTGAGCCGCTTGAGGTGGATGCGTCGCGGGCACTGCGGAAGATCTGCCGCAGTGGGGCACGCGAGCTCGACGACGGGCGCGATGGCTCCGTCTCCGCTGCACGTCGGGCTGCCCGGGCGCGCGACGGCTTCGTGAAAGAACCTCAGCGAGAACTCAGTCGGTGCCTGGCCGGTGCGCGCGAACGTCTGCACGTCGAGCGTGCTGTCTCCGTTGGCGAAGACGCCGGCCCAGTCGGGGTCGGGTTCCGTCGGGAGCGTCGGTGTGGTGGCGCAGGCTGCAGCGAGAAACGACAACGCGACGAGAGAGCGGTGCACGGGGCCGAAGCTCCCTCTTCTCTCGAGGCGTGTCGAGGCCGCGCGACGGGGGTTTCGAACGCGCAACTCCCGCGCGCTCGACCGTTGATGACACGGGACCTGTCGAGGGTGCGTGGTAGAGGTTTCCGGACATGGAACCGCGCTGGGTACTGCCTGTTGAACGCGCTGAGCTGACGTCTGAGCAGCTCGATGAAGCGGCCCGCGTCGTGGGTGGCGAGCTCGCGTTGCCGTCGCTTGTCGCCAAGGTGCTGGTTGCGCGCGGCTACCGCACGCCTGACGACGCGACGAAGTTCATGTCTGACGCGCTCACCGAGCTGCCCGACCCGTTCACGATGAAGGGCTTGCCCGAGGCCGTCGAGCGCCTGCTGCTGGCGATTTCGCGGCAGGAGAAGGTGACGCTGTACGGCGACTACGACGTCGACGGGGTGTCTTCGACGGCGCTGCTGACCACGTTTCTCCGGCAGGTCGGGCTCGAGGTGCGCACGTACATTCCGCACCGGTTGGGTGAAGGCTACGGGCTCAACCGCGCGGCCATCGAGCGCATCGCGAGTGAAGGGTCGACGCTGCTGGTGACGTTGGATTGCGGCATTACCTCGCACCCCGAAATCGAGCGCGCGAACGAAGTGGGCATGAACGTGGTGGTCGTCGATCACCACGCGGTGCCGGAGGTGATGCCGCCCGCGGTGGCGGTGTTGAACCCGCTCCAGCCAGGGTGTGGTTACCCGACGAAGTGGCTGTGCGCGGGTGGCGTGACGTTCAACCTCTGCATGGGCCTGCGCAAGGTGCTGCGGGAGCGAGGCCACTTCGCAGGCAAGCAGGAGCCGAACCTCAAGCAGCTGCTCGATCTCGTGGCGCTCGCCACCGTGGCCGACGTGGTGCCGTTGACTGGCGCGAATCGCGTGCTGGTGACGCACGGCTTGAAGGAGCTGACGCGCGGAAACCGGCCCGGAGTTCGCGCGCTCAAAGACGTCGCTGAGGTCAGCGGCATGGACATCACCGCAGGCACCGTCGGCTTCCGGCTCGGGCCCCGCATCAACGCTGCGGGCCGGCTCGACGACGCGTCGGTCGGGCTCCAGTGTCTGCTCGCCAAGGACTACGAGTCAGCGTTGCCGCTCGCCCGCGCGTTGGACTCTGCGAACGCCGAGCGCCAGCAGATCGAGCGCTCGATGTTGAACGGCGCCATCGAGCAGGCAGAAGCCGCGGTGGGGCGCGGCGCGCGCGGGCTGGTGTTGTCGTCGCCCGACTGGCACCCGGGCGTCGTTGGCATCGTCGCGTCGCGCATCGTCGAACGGTTTCATCGGCCGACGATTCTCATCGGCGTGCACGACGGCGTCGGCAAGGGCTCGGCGCGCAGCATCGAGGGCTTTCATCTGTACGACGCGATCAAGTCCATCAGTCACCACCTCTCGCGCTTCGGAGGGCACAAGGCGGCGGCGGGGCTGTCGATTGATCCGTCGAAGTTGCAGGCCTTCACCGATGACTTCGAGCGCGTGGCGGGTGAGCGGCTCGATGACGCCGCGCTCGTGCCGCGCTGCCGCATCGACGCGGTGGTGAGCGCCGGCGAGCTCAGCGAAGCGACGGTGAACGCGCTGCAGAAGCTCGCGCCGTTCGGCATGGGCAACCCGGAGCCGGTGCTCGCGCTGCGCGGTCAGATGACGTCACCACGCGTGCTGCAGAACAAGACGCCGGGCGAGCCTGGTCACTTGAAGCTCACGCTCGAGGCGGCGCCGGCCTTCGACGTCATCGGGTTTCGCCAGGCCGAGCGGGCCGAGCTCACGGCAAAGCCGGTCGACCTGGCGTTCAAGGTCGGCGTCGACGAGTTCCGCGGCGTGAAACGGTTGTCGCTCAAGCTGACTTCACTGCGATCTGCGTCGTGAACCCGAACCTTCAGCTCGTCGCGTTCTGGTGCTGGTACCGCGGTGAGAACTTTCGTGGCTACCAACAGCAGGGCACGTACCGAACCGTGCAGGGTGAGCTGCTGCGCGTGTTTCCGCTGGCGGGGCTCTCGCGGAACCCGAATGTCGCGGGGCGCACGGATCGCGGTGTGAGCGCGCGCATGCAGGTGCTCAGCGCGCGGGTCGTGCGCGGGGTCGACCTCGAGGCGCTGCCGGCGAAGCTCAACGCGCTGTTCTCCGGCGACCTCGGCGTCAGCCTGGTTCGCGCTGCGACGCCGAAGTTTCACGCCGCATGGAGCGCCAACGCGAAGGAGTACCGCTACGACGTCACCGCGCCCGGCGAGCTGTCTCGTCTGCGAGAAGCCGCAGCGTTGATCCCCGGCACGCGCGACTTCCGCGTCTTCCACTTCAAGTCGAGCCTCATCAAGCCGCGCACGGTGACGTCAGTTGACCTGCTCGAGCACGAAGGTGGCGTGACGCTCCGCTTCACCGGCGAGGGCTTTGCACGGCACATGGTGCGCATGTTGACGGGCGGGCTGCTCGCCGTGTCTCGTGGCGATGTGTCGCTCGACGTGTTCCGCGCGGGGCTCGAACAGCAGCAGCACTTTCATTGCCCCACTGCAGAACCTGAACCGCTCACGCTGTGGAGCGTCGGCTACCCGGAAGCGCTCGACCCGTTCACGCCGGAAGATCGCGCGAACTTCGAGTGGCCTCGGTGTTGATTGCTATTCCTCTGCTCGAGCGGCGACTTCTGCAGCGTCGAGTTCGCGAATCAACTCGGGCGCGTTGTCGTTCAACCACCGACGGCACTGCGAGACGTCAGCGCCCGCTTTGATCAGCTCCACGACATCGGCGCGGTCTTTCAGCCGTGGCGACTTGAGCTTGAGGTAGACCAGAACAGAAATTGGCGCGGCCTCGAGCTGTGACGACGCGGCCGGCAACTGCGCCGTCAGAAACGCCTCGTCGGCCTGCGCCGAAAGGTGATCGACGACGACGCCACTGACTTGAATCGGCACGCCGGGCTTCATGGTGACCAGACCACCGCCGTGATGCTCGAAGGCTTCATCTCCAACGAGGAAGTCGACGTCCTTCGTCGCGCGCGGGTGGCCGTGAGCTCCGACGGCCAGCCCGCCGACCAACCAATGACGAATGTTCAGCTTCGTCAGTTGAGCCGAGGCTGCGCGCATCGCCGCCAGCACCTTGTCGCTGACCACATCGTCGAGCAGCGACAAGTCTGGCGTTTGCTTGGTCACGCGCCTTGCTCCCATCGCGGAGTAGTGAACTCGAGCCAGCATGCTCGGCGAGTCTACGCCTGTTTCAGAAAATGAGGCCGACGCCGCCGCCGAAGTACATGTCGTGCATGTACCCGCGAACGAAGCGCGTCACTTCGATGCGGAACTGAATGCGCACCGTGCCGTCGGCGATGACCGCCGGGCGGCCGCGCAGCCCGATGCCGTACTGAAAGAGGAACTTCGTGCCGCCCAGCGTGACGGCCGTCCTGTCGACCGTTGTCACGCTGTACGAATAGTCGAAGCCCGCGCCGACCTGCACGTACGCCGCCATGAACGACTTCCCGAACGGCAACGCGAGCGCCGGCGCCACGGTGAAGTTGTGCAGGTGCGTGTCGACGTTCACCAGGTTGGTGCCGTCTTTCGACGCGGCGTACGTCCACGTGAGGTCGGCGAAGAACATCTCGCGCAGGTACTCGTCGGGGATCAGGCGCCCGAACTCCCACGTGAAGCGCACGCCGAAGAAGTAGCGCGGGTCGACGCCGGCCTTGCTCGAGTCGAGGAGCGCCACGCCCATGAAGATGTCGCCGCCCACGCCGATGTTCGGGTCGTCGAGCGACGCGAGCGACTCTTCACCTGCGCGCTCTTCTTCGTCTTCTTCACGAATCGCGGCCTGGCGTTTCTTCTTCTTCTTGACGGGGATCTCGTCGTCGACCGTCGTGTCGTCGCCGTAGGGAATGGGCGCGTCGTCGTCTTCGCGCTGCGCGAAGGCGGGCATCGCGAGCGCAAGCATCACTGCCAGAAAAGAGCGGTTCATGGCTGGGGGAGGTTGGTGCAGTAGTTTTCGCGACGCGCCGTCGACGGGCACGCCAGCATCGAGGGCAGACCGTCGACGATACAGGGCCAGTTTCCGCAGCGCAGCTGCATGCGCGACGAGAACTGGCTGCACAGCTCCTTCTTCAGCTCGGGGTCGGTCACGTGCGAGACGATGATGTTGACGACGTTCTCAGGCGTGAAGTTGGCCTGGGTGTTGACGTTGTTCTTGATGAACTGACGCAGGCCCGGGTTCGAGGGTGACTCGTCGTCGTAGGCCAGAATGAGCGCCTTCTGCAGCACCTCCATTTTTCCGGTGCGGTTGCCGGCCTGGTACAGCGACGCGGCGATGAAGTTGCCGACCTTGTACATTTCAGGAGAGGACACCCACTGAGACTGGCTGAAGTTCTGAAACGCCTGCCGGGTCGTCTCGTCCATGCAGGCTTCGTTGCGGCCCACGTTGCGGAAGTCGACGGTGCGCGAGTCGTCGAGCGACGCGCCGAGGAAGTTGGGGCGACAGCCCGCTGCCTCGCCGCACGTCACTGAGAAGCCGTGAAAGTCGGCCAGCCCTTCGTCGAGTGACTTGAGCAGGTTGAAGGGCACCAGGTTCCACGTGCCGAGCACCGGGTGAATGCCCTGATCTTCGAGCACCTTGAAGTTGAACACGCGGTGCGCGGTCTCGTGACCGATGACGCCGATGTTCATCGCCAGCGGCGTGAGCTGCGACTTCTCGAACGGGGTGATGGTGAAGCCCTTGATGAACGAGAGGTAGAGCGCGTTGTCGACCAACGAGATGTCGGAGTTGAGCCTCACGTCGGCCCAGTAGTGCACGCGCATGGGCCGCAGCTCTTTGGGGTCGACGCCGTCGTAGATGTCGTTGAAGTACGCGTAGGCGCGCTCGAAGTTGTAATAGGCGCTCACCATGTTCCACGTGTGGAAGTTCGCGGGCCACAGCACGCCCGAGCGATCCACGTAGTGGCCGCGCACGTCTCCGCCCTTGTCTTTGACGAGCACGTCGTAGCGTTGTGCGTCGGTCAAGCGTTCGATGCCGCCGGCCTGCAGCGGGTCAGCCGAGTCGAGCACCACGCGCGTGCTGCCGACGAACTCGACGACGTCACCCTTGAGCGTGGTGACGTTGCCCACGGTGGTCAGCTCGACCTGCCGCGTTTCGAGCGTGCCTGACTCGCTCGGGATGAGCGCCATGATCTTCACGGGAGCCGGTGGGTTGGGGCCGCACGAGACCATCAGCGCGAGCACCAGGAGCGTTCTGAGGCGGGACATGAAGGGGCGTTCTACTACGAAAATTTCTGCTAACGAGCCGCAACCATATGAGCGAGTTCATCAGCAAGGTGAAGCGCACGCACTCGTGCGGCGCGCTGCGGGCCAAAGACATCAAATCTGAAGTGGTGCTGTTCGGTTGGGTTCAGAACCGACGCGATCACGGCGGCCTCATCTTCATCGACCTGCGCGACCGTGAAGGTCTCACGCAGATCGTCTTCGACCCGGGCATTTCGAAAGACGCGCACAAGCTGGCCGAGTCGCTGCGCAGCGAGTGGGTGCTGGGCATTCGTGGCGAGGTGCGCTCGCGTGGCATGCAGTGGTCGAAGAAAGAGAACAAAGAGGTCCCCGCGACGAACCCCAACCTCGCCACCGGTGAGGTCGAGGTCTACGTCTCGCACATGGAGATCTTCAACAAGTCGGAGACGCCTCCGTTCGAGGTGAGCGAGCACTCGACGACGAGCGAAGAGAAGCGCCTTGAGCACCGCTACCTCGACCTGCGCCGCCCGAACCTGCAGAAGACGCTCATCACGCGCTCGAAGATGAACGCGGCCACGCGCAGCTACTTCCACGACAACGGGTTCCTCGAGCTCGAGACGCCCTTCATGGGCCGCTACACGCCCGGCGGCGCGCGCAACTTCCTCGTGCCCTCGCGCCTGAACCCCGGGAAGTTCTACGCGCTCGCCGAGTCACCACAGCTCTACAAGCAGCTGTTCATGGTGGCGGGCTTCGACCGCTACTTCCAGATCGTCAAGTGCTTCCGCGACGAAGACCTGCGCCTCGATCGCCAGCCCGAGTTCACGCAGATCGACGTCGAGATGTCGTTCGTCTCGCAAGACGACATCTTCGAGATGATCGAGGGGTTGCTCAAACGCATCTGGAAGACGGTGCACGACATCGACCTTCCCACGCCGTTCCCGCGCATGAACTTCGACGAGTCCATGTCGAAGTACGGCAACGACAAGCCCGACCTGCGCTTCGGCATGCCGCACGTGGTGCTCAACCCGCTCATCGAGAAGTTCGGCGCTGATGGCGGCGTGGGCCCCATGTGGGAGACGTTGCAGCAGAAGGGCCTCATCAAGGCGATGGTCGTCTCGCCGGTCGCGGCCGGTCAGCACGACGCGGGCGTGGTGAAGGCGAAAGAAGCGGCCTTCCGCGCGGCGAACCCGAACCCCACGGCGAAGGTGCCCCCGCCGCCGGTCGAGCTCTCGCGCAAAGAAATCGAAGAGACCGAGGCCTACGTGGTCGGCATGGGCGCCAAGGGTCTCGCGCGCGCGAAGATCGCCGAGAACGGCGATTGGACTCAGGCGCCGCTCTTCAAGAACGCGACGCCCGAGTTCAAGGCCGCCATCATCGAAGCTACGGGCGCGAAGCCCGGCGACTTGATCCTCTTCCAGTTCGGGAGCGAGTCGAAGGTTCACACCATCATGGCGAACCTGCGCGTGTACCTGGCCAAGAAGCTCTGGCTGATCCCCGAGTACGGCTCCGGCGGTCAGTGGAACTTCCTGTGGGTCGTGAACCCGCCGCTCTTCGAGTACGACGAAGACGCGAAGACCTGGGCTGCGGCGCACCACGCCTTCACGCGCCCGATGGACGAGTGCCTGCAGTACCTCGAGCCGGAGACGTTCGACCCCGCGAAGGTCTACTGCTACCGCTACGACGTGGTGCTCAACGGCTTCGAGATCGGCGGCGGTTCGATTCGTCTCCACGACCCTGAAGTGCAGAAGAAGGTCTTCAAGGCCATGGGCATCGGCGACGAAGACGCGCGCAGCAAGTTCGGCTTCCTGCTCGACGCGCTCAAGTACGGCGCCCCTCCGCACGGTGGCCTCGCGCTCGGCATGGACCGCCTCGCGTTCCTCATCACCGAGACCGAGTCGCTGCGCGACGTGATTCCCTTCCCCAAGACGCAGAAGGGCACCGACCTGATGACGCTGGCCCCCGGAGACGTCGACGAGAAGCAGCTGCGCGACCTGTATGTGAAGTCGACGCCGCCCGTGAAGGCCTGAGTGAAGATCTTCGAGCGCCGCACCACGATGCCGGTCTCCGCGGACGAGTTGTTCGCGTGGCACGCACGTGATGGGGCGTTCGAGCGGTTGAACCCTCCGTTCGCGCCGGCAGAAGTCGAAGAGCGCAGCGGCGGGCTGGAGGTCGGCGCGCGCACGGTGGTGCGTGTCGGGCCGTTGAAGCAACGCTGGGTGGCCGAGCACACGGCCTTCGAAGCCGGTCGCATGTTTCGCGACGAGCAGGTCAGCGGCCCGTTCGCCAGGTGGTCGCATACGCACCGCTTCGAGCCGCGTGGTGCTTCACTCAGCGAGCTCATCGACACCGTCGAGTACGAGCTGCCCATGGGCGGGCTCGGTGGTGCGGTGGGTGGCGGCTTCGTCGATCGAACGCTGACGCAGTTGTTCGACTACCGGCACGCGGTGACGCACGCAGATCTCTCGCGCCACACGGGGCCGAAGCGGGTGTTCGCCATCGCCGGGGCGAGCGGGCTGGTGGGCACGGCGCTGCGCGCGTTCCTGAGCACCGGCGGTCACGAAGTGCGCGTCGTGAAGCGCGGAGAGTTCAGCGCGCTCGACGGCGCCGAGGTCGTCGTGAACCTCGCGGGTGCCGGCATCGCCGACGAGCGGTGGACCGAAGAGCGCAAACGGCTGCTCGTCGAGAGCCGCGTCGACTACACGAAGCAGCTCGTCGCGGCGGCGAAGGGCGTCAAGGTGTGGCTGCAGGGCGCTGCGGTCGGCGTGTACGGCGAGCGCGGCGACGAGGTGCTGACCGAAGACTCGGCGCCTGGTGCGCCCGGAGATCGCTCGACACGCTTTCTCTCGAAGCTCTGTCTCGACTGGGAGGCTGCAGCGGTGAACGCGGCCCCTCGCGTGGTGTTGCTGCGCACGGGCATCGTGCAGTCGGCGCAGGGCGGAGCGCTCTCGAAGTTGTTGCCGGCGTTCAAGGTCGGCGCCGGTGGGCCCATCGCCGGCGGCAAGGCGTGGCAGAGCTGGGTGTCGCTCGAAGACATGCTCGGCTTGATTCTCTTCGCGGCGCAGAACGAGTCCGTGTCAGGGCCGTTGAATGCAGTGGCTCCGAATGCGGTGACGAGCGGTGACTACGCGCGGGTGCTGGGGCGCGTGTTGTCGCGGCCGGCCGTCGCTCCGTTGCCGGGCTTCGCGTTGCGGACGTTGTTCGGAGAGCTCGCTGACGGCGCGATTCTCGCGAGTCAGCACGCGGTGCCGAAACGCGCGTTGGATGCGGGGTTCTCGTTCCTGCATCCAGCGCTCGAGCAGGCGCTGCGCTTCACGCTCGGTCGTTGATCACGGGCAGCCAGCGTCGGGTCGGTTGCTCGTCGCTGCGGGGCTGATGATCACAGGCGGGCCGATGTTGCAGCCCGTGACGACGTTGATGCGGACGTGGCCGACGCCACCGCCGCCGCCCCCGCCGAAGTTGAGGGCCGTTGCGTCGTCGCCTGGCTTCGCCACAGCGCTCGCCGTCGCACCGTCGCCACCTGCGCCCACGGTGATGGCGCCGATGCCGGTGCCGATCCCGCCGCGCGCTGGGCTGGCGTCAGGGCGACCTGGTTGGCCGTTGTTCTCGGTCGTTTGCTGGCCACCGCCGCCGCCGTTGGCGGTGAGCGCGCCGGCCGACGCGACCAGTTGGCTTGCCTCGAGAACGATCGCGCCTCCGCTCCCACCTCCGTTGCCCGCTTGAACCAGTCCGCCACCACGACCTCCCTGGCCGGGCGCGTTGATGGTTCCAGCGATACTGATCACGTTTCTCGCCACGAGCTGCAGCGCGCCGCCTCCCGCTGCGAGCGGCTTGTTGCTGTTGCCACCTCTTCCTCCAGGGCACCCGCCGCGCAGTGCCGTGAGCCCACTCGCCGAGCCGCCGTTGCCGACAGGCCCGCCTGCAGTGGTTCCTCCTTCACCTCCGACGCTGCCGAACCCGCCACCGCCACCTCCGGACTGCCAGCCGAAGTCGCCTCCTCCTCCGTTGTCACCAGCGCCAGTCCCGGCGCAAGCCTGCGCGCCGGCGTGCACGTTGACGGTGCCGAGCACGGTGATGTCCTTGAACGAGACGATGATGACGGGCCGCTCACCGACGAAGCGCAGCGTCGCGCCGCCGGCGATCTCGAGATCTTCGAACGCGAGCACCAACGTCGGCACACCACCTTGAACGATCGACGCATGACCCAGCGGCGGGTGACCCGGGCACGCGCCGGTGATGCTCGGAGCGCCGCTGGCTTCAGTGTCGATCTCCGTGGTGCCGCAGTTGAATGTCACCTTCCCGCTCGGCGGTGTCGGCAGCTCGCTCAGGTTCACGTTCGACGGCACGAACGAGAAGGACGGAATGCACGACGCCGCGCCGTTGCACACGCCACCGTCGTCACACGCCGTGCCGGGCGAGAACGGCGCGTACAGGCAGCCTCCATCGGCGTCGCAGTTGGTCGACGTGCCGCACGACTTCGGAGGGCACAGCACCGGCGTGCCGACACACGCGCCATTCACGTCGCACGCGTCACCGACGGTGCAGAAGTTTGCGTCGTTGCACGCGCCGTTCACGTCGGTCGCGTACTCACAGCCGCCGTCAGCGACACACGCACCAACGGCCTTGATGCACTGCGCGCCCACCGGCGGTGTGTTGCACACGCGCTGCGTGCCGCCGCACTCGCCAGTGATGCTGCAGCGATCGCCCTCGGTGCACGGGTTCGAGTCGTCACACGAGCCTCCGGAGTTCGGCATGTACCGACACCCCACGTCGACCACACACAGCCCCGCGTTCGTGAAGCACGTCGACGGCGGCGCGTCGCACGTCACCTGCGCGCCGCCCTGACACGTACCGCCCTGACAGGTTTGACCTTCGACGCAGCGGTTGCCCGACACGCACGGCGACGCTTCACAGTCGGCGTCGGCGCAGTCGATCTGCCCGTCACCGTCGTCGTCGATGCCGTCGTTGCACACGGTCTCTGAGGCGGCGCCCTCGGGGCGCAACGCGAGCGACGCGGTCACGATCTTCCCCGGCTCGAACGCGCGCGTCGTCGGCGCTGCACGTTCGGCCGGCATCGTGGCCTGGGTGCACGCCGCGTCACTGAAGCCCTCCGCAGAGAACTCGACCTCGCGCGGAAATGAGCCCTGCTTCACGGCCACGTCGAGGAACGTCTGCCCGTCGATGGCCATGCACATGGTCTGCTTCGTGGTGGCACCACCTTTCGCGGAGACCTTCACGTGCGTCGACTTCACGCCGCTCTCGATGCGCACCGACAAGGCGATCGCCGCGTCGTCGCCGCTCGAGCAACCCGCCAGCACCGCGCACAGCCATCCCCATCGCTTCACGGTTGAACCTCCGGCACGTCGCGACCTTCGCCGAAGCCCAGAATCGCGAACGGCGCGGGCTTCTCTTTCAACACGGCCTCCAACACTTCCACGGGCTCGTCTTCGCCGTCATCAGCGAGGGGAAAGGTGCCGTAGTGCATCGGCACCGCCGTGGTGGCCTTCAAGTCGAGCGCTGCCTGCACGGCTTCTGCGGGCGACATGTGAATGGGCGCCATGAACCATTCGGGCTTGAACGCGCCGATGGGCACGACGGCCAGCCGCATGGGCCCGAGCTTCTCGGAGATGGCCTTGAAGTGTGCGCCGTAGCCGGTGTCTCCGCCGAAGTACGCGCGCCCCGACGTGCCCTCGATGACCCACGCGCTCCACAGCGTGCCGTCGGCGTCGAACAGCCCGCGGTTCGAGAAGTGTTGGTTGGGCACGCTGCGAACGGTGACGCCGCCGACGTCGCGGCTGTCCCACCAGTCGAGCTCGGTGACGTTGCTCAATCCTCTGCCTTCGAGAAACGCGCGATTTCCGAGCCCCGCGAAGAACTGCGCCGCGGGCCACGTGCTGGAGATGCGCTTGAGCGTCGCCACGTCCATGTGATCGTAGTGGTTGTGCGAGAGCACCACGACGTCGATGCGCGGCAACGACTCGAACTTCACGCCTGGCGGCCGCACGCGTGACGGCCCCGCGAAGTCGAACGGGCTGACGCGCTCTGAATACACGGGGTCGGTGAGCACGTTGATGCCGTCGAATTGAATGAGCGTGGTCGCGTGGTTGATGAAGGTGACGCGCATCGCGCCGCCCTTCACCTCGTACGGAGGCGGCAGGCCGTAGGGCTCTTCGCGGTACGCGCGCCACTTGCCCGGCGTGCGCGTGGTCTGCCACTTGAGCAGCGCGCCGATGCCCTCGAGCCCGAAGCCCCCGACCTTCGGCGGCGCGTCGGGCGTGACGAAGTGCGCGCCGTCGAAGTGCGCTGACTTGGGCCCGGCCCACGTGGAGCCCGACAGCGCACAGCCACCGATGAGCGCGAGCGTCGACAGGAACGCGAACGTGGCGGCGAGCCCCAACGCACCTCGGCGGAGACGGCGTCGATTCATCGCTGAAGCTCTATTCGCAAAGGCGCGCCTGCGTCGAGTGCTAGAACCCACGTCGCCGATGCGCAGCGCCGCAGAGATCTCGCTCACGCAGTTGCCGAGCTTTCCGACGGGAGCGCTGCCACCGCCGCGTGCGCGCGTGCTGGAGCTCAAGTCAGAGCTGTTCGCCGCCGCCGGAGGTCGCGGCTCCATCGACGATCTCGATCGCCTCAGCTACGCGCGCGACATGTGGCCGCTGGCGCTGCTGTGGGTGCGGCAGGGGCGCTCACCGCCGCCGCCCGACGCTGTGGTCTGGCCCGGCACTGAAGACGACGTCGCGAACGTCATCGCGCTGGCCCGCAAGCGTCGCTTCGCCGTCATTCCCTTTGGCGCGGGCTCCGGTGTCTGCGGCGGCACGTGGGCGCTCGGCGGCGGCGTCACGTTGGATCTCAAGCGCTTCGATTCAATCGGTGAGGTCGACGCCGTGCATCGCAGCGTCGAGGTCGGCGCCGGTGTCATGGGCGAGAGCCTCGAGCGCCGCCTCAACGCGCGCGGGTGGACGCTGGGCCACTTCCCTTCGTCCATCTCCACCTCGACCGTCGGTGGCTGGTTGGCCGCGCGCAGCGCAGGGCAGTTCTCGAGCAAGTACGGAAAGATCGAAGACATGCTGCTGTCGGCGCGCGCGGTGCTCGGCACCGGCGAGCGGCTGACGACGCCCGAACGTCCCTTCAGCGGGCCCGACCTCGCGCCGCTGCTGCTCGGCTCTGAAGGCACGCTGTGCGCATTCACCGGCGCGAAGCTGCGCGTGTTTCCACTGCCTGCGGGGCGCGTCTTTCACGCCTTCGAGTTCGGCTCGGTCGAGCAGGGCCTCGAGGCGATTCGGCTCATCTTCCGCGACGGGCTGCGGCCGGCCGTGGTGCGCCTCTACGATCCGTTCGACACGGCCTTCGTCGGCAAGAACAAGCCGGGCCAGAAGAAGCCGGTGACGCCGCCGTCGCTGCGCGGGTTGCTGCAGACGCAGGTGCTGCCGTCGTTGCTGCGCGGCGTGACGCGGCAGACGCTCGGTCGGCCGGGGTTGATGAACCAGCTGCAGCGCGCGTTCCGTCGCAGCCGCCTCATCTTGATGTTCGAAGGCGACGCCGCGCGCGCCGAAGCTGAAGACCGCTCCGCCACGGCCATCTGTCGGCAGCTCGGCGCTGATGATCTCGGTGACGGGCCCGGCAAGGCCTGGCTGCAGAAGCGCTACGACGTCAGCTTCCGCATGTCGCGGCTGCTGGAGTCAGGCTCGTTCGCCGACACCATGGAGATCGCCGCGCCGTGGGAGTCGGTGCACACGATCTACGAGCGCGTCCACGAAGCGGCCTCGAAGTTCGCCTTCGTGCTCTGCCACTTCAGCCACGCCTACGCCGACGGCTGCTCGCTCTACTTCTCGTTTGTCGGCTCCGGTGACTCAGAGGCCGACATGGAGTCGCGCTACCACCAGCTGTGGCGCGCGGCGTTGAGCGCGGCCGTCAGCGCCGGCGGCAACGTGAGCCACCACCACGGCGTCGGGCTGCTCAAGGCGCGCGCGCTGCAAGACTCACTCGGCGACGGCCGCCACGCGCTGCGCTCGCTCAAGCAGATCTTCGACCCCGACGGCGTGATGAACCCCGGAAAGCTGGGCCTGTGAAAGAGACGAGGGGCTCCTGGGCGAAGACCGCCGACGGCGTGCAGCTCGCCGAACCACACGACGAACGTGAGCTTCAAGAGGTGCTGCACGTGCTCGCCGATCGCGGCGCGCGGCTGAACGTCGACTTGAAGCTGTCGCGCGCGAAGCTGCGTGAGCTGGGTGAAGTGCACCAGCACTCGATGAGCATCGGCGTCGGTGCCGGCGTCGTGCTGCGCGAGCTCGACGCGCACCTCACGCCGCACGGGTTGTCGCTGGGCCCGCTGACGCCGGCGGCCATGGCGTTGCCGCTGGGCGAGTTCCTCGAAGGGCCGTACGCGGGGCTGCGCTCGATCCCCGGGGGGCGGCTCGAGCCCATCTCTGCGTCGCTGCGCGCGCTGCTCTCCGACGGTCACAAGCTCGAGACGTCCCCTGCGCCCCGGAGCGCTGCGGGCCCTGACTTGAACGCGCTGGTGTTGGGCGCGCACGGCCGCCTCGCGCTCGTCACCCACGCGGTGATCCGCTGCGTGCCGTACCCGGAGCGCGACGTGCGCGTGGCGTGCTTCTCGTTTCCCGGCGCGCAGGCCTTCGTGGCGGCGATGCAGCGCGCGCTGGCCGAAGGCTTCTGGCCGTGGCGCGTCCACGCCGACGCGCAGTCAGGCCGCGTGCGCGCAGAGATCCGCTGGGCCGCCAGCGTGGGCAGCGTCGAGCGAGATCGCGAGCTGCTCAACCGCTGCGTCGACGGCGTCGGTGGGCGCGGCGCGGGCGACGCCGAACAAGACGCGCCGGTGTCGGTCGAGCTCGAAGCGACGTGGGACGCCGTGAAAGACGCGTTGGACCGCGGCGCGCGCTTGCAGCTGTTCCGGCTCTCGCTGGCGACGGTGGTGGCGCGCGGCGACGTCGAAGGTTTGCCGCTCAACGAGCCCACCGCGTGGACGTCACTGGGCAGTCGCTTGTTGCCGCTCGACACGCGCGGCGTCTTCGGAGGTGCCCCGTGACCGCGATGGACTCGCACGCGCAGGCCTACACGTACTGCTCGCTGTGCCCGAAAATGTGCCGCTTCTCGTGCCCCGTCTCCGAGGCCACGCAGAACGAATCGCACTCCGCGTGGGGAAAGATGACGGCCGCGCACCTCGTGCAGAGCGACAAGCGCCCGCTCGACGCCAGCACCGCCAAAGCTGTCCACGCCTGCACCGGCTGCGGCCGCTGCACGAGCTTCTGCAAACACGAGAACACCGTGGGCGACGCGCTCTTCGCCGCGCGCGAAGCCACCGTGAAGAGCGGCCTGCAACCCAAAGGCGCCGCGTCCACGCTCGCCACCTTCACGCAGGCGCAGAACCCCTTCGGCCGAGAGCTCTCGTCGCTCGTCACCAGCTGGCGCAGCGACACGCCGGTGCGCTACCCGCTCTTCCCCGGCTGCAGCTCGCTGGTGAAGCGCCCCGGCCTCATCGAAGACACGCTCGTCGTCTCGCGCGCCTTCGGGGCCCCCATGGGCGTCGCCCGCGTCGCGTCGCGCTGCTGCGGCTACCCGCTCTACGCCGCCGGCGCGCACGACGCCTTCGCTGAACACGCGCGCGCCACCGCCGACGTGCTGGCCGACGTGCCCGAGCTCGCGGTGCTCGACGCCGGCTGCGCGTACACCTTGAGCGCCGTGTACCCGCGCGTCGGCGTCACCCTGAAGACGCGCATTCGCACCGTCGTCGAGGTGCTCCAGGAGAACCTGAACCACGCGCCCGCCAAGCCGCCGCTCGACGAAGCGGTCGGCTACCACGACGCCTGTCATCTCGGCCGTGGCCTGGGGCAATACGAAGCGCCGCGCGCGCTGCTCCGCAAGGCCGTCACCGAGGTGCACGAAGCGCCGTCGAGCCGCCGCGAAGGTGGCTGCTCCGGCGGTGGTGGCCTGCTGCCGCGCACGATGCCCGACGTCGCCGTCGAGGTGGCGCGCCGCCAGGCCAACGAAGTGGGCGAGACGGTCGTCACCGCGTGCCCCACGAGCAAGCGCATGTTCGAGCGCGCCGGCAAGACGTCGTTCGACTTGATGGCGCTCCTGCGCCGCTGGGTGGAGAGCTGACATGAAGACCTTCTTCGTCGTGAACCCCAAGAGCGCAGGCGGCACCACGGGGCGTCGCTGGGGCGAGCTGGTGGCCACCATCGCGCGCACGCTCTCTGACTTCGGCGTCGAGTTCACCCGCGGCGAGATGGACGCCATGCACATCACCCGCAAGGCCATCAAGGCTGGCTACGAGTGCATCGTGGCGGTGGGCGGCGACGGCACCATCAACGAGGTCGTCAACGGCTTCTTCGAAGACGGCAAGGTCATCAACGCGCAGGCGGCGCTCGGCGTGCTGCCGCGCGGCACCGGCGGCGACTTCCGCAAGACCTTCGACTGGGACTTGAACTCAGACGAGGCCATCGAGCGGCTCAAGACGCCCGACACGCGACCCTTCGACGTGGGGCTGCTCGAATTTCTCGGCCACGACGGCGCCACGAAGCAGCGCTACTTCGCGAACATCTGCAGCTTCGGCGTGTCGGGCCTCGTCGACCAGGAGGTCAACCGCACCTCCAAGGCGCTCGGCGGCACGGTGTCCTTCATGTTGGGCTCGCTCAAGGCGCTGACGAAATACAAAGACCAGGCGGTGCAGGTCTCGTTCGACGACGCCGCGCCCCAGCCGCTGCACATCACGACGCTCGCCGTCGCCAACGGGAAGTACTTCGGCGGCGGCATGAAGGTCGCGCCCGACGCCGACGTGAGCGACGGCATCTTCGAGGTCACCGTGTGGAGCGGCTACGGGCTGTCCGACTTCGTCATTCGCAGCAAGGGCGTGTACTCGGGCTCGCACGTGAACTGGAAAGGCACGCGGCTGCTGCGCGCGAAGAAGGTGCACGCGACGAGCGACGAGAAGGTGCTCATCGACTGCGACGGTGAGCAGCCCGGCACGTTGCCCTGCACGATGACGATTCTCCCCTCGGCGATCCGCTTGAAGGTCTGAACGATGGCGCTCGGCTCATTCCCCATTTCCATCGAACACACCGTGCAGTGGGGCGAGATGGACGCGCTCGGCCACGTGAATAACGCGAACTACCTGCGCTGGTTCGAGTCGGCCCGCATCGCCTACTTCGAGGCGCTGAAGCTCGGCGCTGAGAGCAACTGGGGGCCGATCCTCGGGCGGGCCACCGTCGACTTCAGGAAGTCCGTGAAGTACCCCGACGTGGTGACGGTGTTCGCCACGGTGCTCAAGTTCGGCAACACGAGCCTCACCATGGCGTACCGCGCTGAATCGAAGTCGCTCGGCGTGGTGGCGGAGGGTGAAGCCGTCGTGGTGCTGCTCGACACGCAGACCGGCGCGAAGGTCTCGTTGCCCGACGAGCTCAAGCGCGTCATCGAACAACTCGAAACGGAGTCACCATGAAGCGAAGTGTCCTGGTCGTCGTGTGTTCTGCCTTCTTGCTGCAGGGCTGCTTCTCATCCGTCGTGCGCGCCAAAGGGCCGCGTGGGGAGCGCTACAAGTCGGCCGGCGCGTCGCTGTTCTGGGGCATCACCACGCCCACGCACGGCGCGAAGCAGTGCGACTTCGGCCTGCGTGAAGTCGAGATGTGGCGCCCCTGGTACTCGTACCTCGTGGCGCTCATCACCATCGGCATCGTCACGCCCATCACCAGTGAATGGGAGTGCATGGGCGCTCCGAACGTCGTGCCCGTGCCCGTGCCGCTGCCCGTCGCGCAGTGAAGTGTTGGTGGTGATCTGTAGGCATCGGGTCACAGCGGACTACCTGCGGGAACCTGCGGAGCGCTTGCGGGACCCTGCGGGGTGTCGGCGGAGAGGTGCGGCGTGGCGTCGGCGTGGTGCGGAGCGGTGGCGGGTTGGTGCGGCCCGCGCGCTGTGCCCTGCGGGCGCCGCGCGGAGACCTGCGGCGTGTTCGCGGAGACCTGCGGAGCGGCTTCGGCGCCCCGCAGGCCTTCAACGCGAAGGTGCGGAGCTCACTTCGTCGGTGCTGGCTTCTTCGCGGTCGACTTCCCGGGCACCAGCGCTTTGAAAGCGTCAGCGACGTCGGGCCGCTTCACGAAGGCGAGGCGCCCCGCGCTGATGATGGCGTCGACGGCGCTCTCGATGCGCACCTGCAGCGCCGTGCGCTCGGCGACCGGGGTCTTGCGTGTCGCCTTAGCGGCCTCCTGCTTCGCGTCGACGTCGATCAACGCGTTGCGGAGCTCCACCATCGTCTCGAGATCAGACGGGAGAATGCCCACCGCGCGCACCACCTCGGGGTAGCGCGCCGCCGCTGTCGTGAAGGCGCTCAAGGCGCTGCGCACCGACGAGACCACCGTGGGGTTGGGGCGGCTCTTGAGCCCGAACTCGAGCGTGTACTTCGCAGGCGTGCGCCCGCGTCGGAGCGCCTCGCGCGCGGTGGTGAGCAGCTCCACGGCCTCAGCGGCCACCGCGCTCTGCGTGCGCGTCGCCGCCATCAGCGTGCCGAGCGCGTTGCTCGCGTCGTCGCGCTTGTGCTCGAAGGCTTCGAGATCTGCAGTGAAGCCGTCGAGCACGCCCGCCGCGAGTCGCGGCTCCAGCTCTGCCCGGTACTTCGTCGCCAACTCCCACGCCGCACGCCCTACCGTCTGCACGACCTTCGGAGACCACTTCGCCCTGGGTGCCATGTGTTGTCTGCCTTTCGATGGGTTGAACAGCAGGCGCAGCATGGCTCACGGCCCACAGGCCATCCACTGCATGGGCACCGGAGGTTTGTTGCTGTTCGCCAACGAGACAGCGTCACTCGATCCAGAAGTACGACGACGCGACGAGCGTGCGGCCGGTGACGACCTTCGCCTTCTGAGAGAGCGCCGCGAGCGTGCGGTCTTTCTCGGCGTACTTGCCGTCTTCGGCCTGACGCAGCTGCTGCAGCTTGCGGCGGTACTCACGCTCGAGGCGCTCGGCCGACGCGCGGGCCTTCACGCGCTCGGTGGCGTCTTCGATGCCGCTGACCTTGTTGCGCGCGTCTTCCCAGTCGTTGCGCGAGCGCTCCATCTGCTGGCGCGGCGAGAAGAGGCAGTCTTCGGCGAAGCGATCGGCGCGGTCTTTCGCGGCGTCGAGCTCCAGCATGTTCTTTCGCTCGGCCTGGCGCGTGAGCTCGTCTTTGGCGGCCATCAACGCCTTCTCGTGCTCGAGCGTCGGCAGGTTCGGCGGCGGCTGGCGATCGTTCACCTCACGCGCCTGCGCGCGCGGCATCACGTCGGCGTCCATCCACGGCACGACGCGCCAGCCTTCGCCGTACTTCGTGCACACGATGTGCACCACGCGCTCTTCGGGCTTCAGGCCGGAGAGCTCGAAGCGGTACGCGTACCACCAGCCCTCTTTGCCCTGCAGGTGGCCCAACTTCGCGGGCAGGGTGGAGCCGTCGATGACGAGCGTGGTGACGGCGTCATTGGTGCGCGCGCGCACCTCTTTGGCCGCGAGCGCGAGCTGCCGGCGCCCGACGGCCGCCGTGCCGAGCACCGAGCCGGTGAAGTTCTTTTCCTGCAGCTTGCGCTTGCTGACCGCTTCTTTCGCGGCGTCGCTGGCGACGCGGAGCTTCTTGCGCACGTCGCCATCGAAGCGCTCGATGAGCGTGGCGCGCGTCTCCATCATGCGCTGGTTGATGCCCGACTCGAGGTCTTTACGGAGCGCGTCGAAGGCGGCGTTGATCTCTTCGGGCAGGCGGCACGACTGGTAGATCTCGAGCACGCGGCGCTCGAAGTCGACGCCGCTCTCGAGCGCGCCGAGGATCTCGTCAGACGCGCCGAACACGCCGTCGAAGAGGTTCAGCTTGCGCTCGAGCAGCTCGTACAACCGCGCGTCGGCCGCGTTGCTGCGGTTCAAGAAGTTGAGCACCAGCACGTCGCGCTGCTGGCCGTAGCGGTGGCACCGGCCGATGCGCTGCTCGACGCGCTGCGGGTTCCACGGCAGGTCGTAGTTCACGACGAGGTTGCAGAACTGGAGGTTGAGGCCTTCAGCGCCGGCCTCGGTCATCAACAGGATCTGCTTCTCTTCTTTGAACTGGCGAACGAGCTCGCGCCGCGCCTCGGGCGTGCCGGCGTCGCCGGTCAGCTTGCAGATCTTGCCCGCGAAGCCGTGGCCCTCGAGCAGCGCGTACAGGTACTCGAGCGTGCGCTTGCTCTCGGTGAAGACGACGGCCTTTTCGGGCCACTGGTGCGCGCGTGCGACGGTGAAGACGCGGTCGATGGCGCGCTTGAGCGCCTCGCCCTTGGCGTTGACGGTGATCTTGTCGGCACGATCGGCGAAGCGACGGAGCTCCCAGACCTCGCGCTCCATGTTGGCGATGACGTTGCCGCGCGGCTTCGCGTCGTCTTCCCAGCTCTCGGCTTCTTCGGCGTAGGCCTTGACCTCTTCGGGCTCGAAGAGCATCGCCGTCGCGGTCTGCCCGAGCTTCGCGGCCTTGAGCTTGTTCTCGAGCGTCTCCGAGAGCTTCCGCAGCGTGGGCGCGATGGCGTACGTCGAGCTCGCCAGCAGCTTGCGGTACACCAACGTGAGCAGCGTGCGCTTGCCCGGCTCGATGGCGGCGCACTCGTTGCGGCGCAGGTACTCGCTGACGTCTTCGTACAGGCCCTGCTCTTCAGCGAGCGGGGTGAAGTCTTCGACCACCGAGCGGCGGTTGGTGTACTTCACGTACTCGCGCACCTGGCGCCGCAGCGTGCGCTGCACGACGGGCGCGATGCGGGCGCGGATCTCTTTCTGCCCCTGGTCGGTCAGCCCGCCGTTCTCAGGGTCGATGGGGAAGTGCGCGCGAAACGCCTCTTCGGGCCCGAGGATCGCCTCGTCGAGCAACGACATGAGCCCGAACAGCTCGCTCATTTCGTTTTGCAGCGGCGTGGCGGTCAGCAGCAGCTTGGGCGCCTTGCCGAGACCCGCCTTGAGCGCCTTGCCCATTTTGTTGTTGGGCTTGTGCGAGTTGCGCAGGCGGTGCGCTTCGTCGATGACGACGAGGTCCCACTGGATTTGTGAGACGAGCTCCTGACGGAACGCGGCGAACGGGTGCGACGCGATGACGACCGGCACCTGCTGGTCGAACGCGTTGCCGGTGGCGCGAATGGTGCGGCCGTCGACGACGATGGAATCGACGTCGAACTTCTCTTTGAGCTCTTGCTGCCACTGCGCGCGCAGCGTCGCCGGCGCGAGCACGAGAATGCGGTTCTTCCCCTCGCTCGCGAGCTGCGCGATCACGATGCCCGCTTCAATCGTCTTTCCGAGCCCGACCTCGTCGGCCAGCATGCAGCCACCGCGCGAGAGCGAGTCCATCGCGAAGACCGCGGCCTCGAGCTGATGCGGGTTGAGGTCCACCTTCGCCTCGGCCACCGCACGCATCACGCGCGCCTGACCGTCGGCCACCTTGCCGGTGAGCTCCTCAGCCATGAGGCGCTCGTGGAAGCGCGTCAGGACCCGTTCAGGGCTGTTGCTCGATGGAGCGGCAGCTACACCCTCCGTCGAGATGCGAGGCATCTCCGACATTGGCGGCGCATCTTGATCAGCTGGAAGCACCTGTAAAGTCAGAGTTTTCTGAGGCCGATTTACCGCCTCCAGCGCGATCGGCCCCTCGGGTGAGCGAGCCGCGGCGAAGGTGGTTCGATGTGCGCCTCGACGGGTCAGGGGTCGTCGTAGGTCGGGTGCATGTACTTCTTGAGCTTGCCGGTCACGTAGCCCTCGGCGCGACCACGCCACGGCCAACCGGGGTCTGCAGCGACGGCGACGATCTCACCTTCGACGACGCTGAAGCGCGCCTTCACCTTGAGCCCGAAGATCGAGCCGCTGATGAACACGTCGTTGCCGTGCCACTCGTGGCGAATGTCGAACGCGCGCTTCCAGTAGTCGAGCAGGTAGCCGAGGCGCTCGAGCGCTTCGGCTTTGGCGAAGTGGTACGCGACGCTCACGCTGATGCGGCGGTCGTCGGTGACTTCGAACGGCTGCGCGGGCGCGGGCTCTTCGTCGGCGTACGAGGCCGAAGCGAAGATGATCGCGAAGGTGAGCGACAGCCGAAGCACCACTGACGATTTACTAACGCAGCGTGAAGTTCGGAAGCACAGGTTTACTTGAGCTCAAACGAGTTGCTAGGGGGCACGGTATGAATCGCTACCTCGTTCCCCTGGCTCTGGTCGTCACGAC
>JAMHXF010000121.1:0-81773 GCA_035910535.1 Archangium sp.
GCAGGACGCTCGCAAACTCCGTCGCTACAAACGTCGATGGAAAGTCGAACGTCTCTTCGCCTGGCTCAAGCGATGGCGTCGCATCGCAACTCGTTGGGAACACAAAGCTGAGAACTTCCTCGGCTTCGTGCACCTCGGCTGCATCGTGCTGCTGCTTCGACGCCTCTTCGGGCGGACGCGGTTATGAGACGTGCTCTAAAGGGAAGTCAGCGACGAGGCCGTCAGCGTTCGCACTCCATGCCGCCATCGACGATTTGAACCTGTCGCGTGGTGCCGTCGGGTTCGATGACGCGCCAGTCCCCGTCGGGCAGGTCGCAGTAGGCGACGAAGCGCGCGGGCCGGTCGTTGGGGTCGGAGTCGATGTCGGAGCACAGCTCGCCCTTCATCGAGAGCACCGCATCACCTCCATCGAGCGTCACCTCACACGCGAAGCCCGGCACCGAGGGGTGGCCACCGAGCGGCAGATACGCCGCCGTCTGAAGTCGACCCTCGTGACAAAACACGACGCCGGGGCCGACTGGCGTACAGCGCTGCGGGTCGCACGCGGACAGCGACAACAACACACCGCACCAACTTGCTGTTTTGAACATGCGGGCCGCGTGAGCAAACCGCGCGCCACCTGAGCTTCAATGCTGATCAGCTGCCCGACGCCGGAGAAACCGCGACGCTCGCGTCGTCACTGACACGCCTGTCAGACATCTCGAACTTCACGTGCGCGCGGTCGAGCTTCGCGGTGAGCGCGCGGAACGCGAACGTCGGCCCCGGCCACAGCGTGCGGTTCTCGCCAGTCTCGTCGAGGTACCAGCTCGCGCAGCCCGAGGCCCACACCGAACCCGGAAACCGGGCCTGCAGCGCGACGTTGTATTCCTGCGAGGCGACCTCGGTGACCTCAACCGCGCGCGCCCCCGCTTCGTCGAGCGCCTCGAGGTGTCGCAAGACAAACTGAATCTGCGACTCAATCATATACACCATCGAATTATGGCCGAGCCCCGTGTTCGGCCCCATCAACATGTACATGTTTGGAAAACCGGGCACCGTAGTGCCCCGGTACGCACGCACGCCGGTCTTCCATGCATCGCCGGCGAGGTCTCGACCTCCGCGCCCCGTCACCTGCAAGCGCGCCAACGGCGCCGCGACCTCGAAGCCCGTACACCACGCGATGACGTCGCAGGCGACATGACGACCATCGACGGTGACGAGCCCCGTCGGCGTCACCTCGCGCACGGCCCCTGCTTCGAGCGTCACGTTGGGCCGGTTGAACGCCGGGTAGTAGTCGTCGGACAACAGAATGCGCTTGCAGCCCGCTGCATACGAAGGCGTCAGCGCCGCACGAAGCGCCGGGTCTTTGAGCTGCTTGCGCAGGTGCCGCTTGCCCATCCACTCGGCGATTCGCAGCAGCTTCGGGTGCGTGGTGAAGGCCCCCACGCGCGACTCCAACGTCGCGTAGATGCGCGCGCGCGTGAGCGAAAGCAACACAGGCACCGCGCGGTACAGCCACTGCACGAGCTTCGAAATGGGCTTGTCGTCACGCGGCAACACCCACGCGGGCGTGCGCTGAAACACCGTCACCTGCTTCGCAACGGGCGCGATGGTGGGCAGCACCTGAATCGCCGACGCGCCGGTGCCCACCAGCGCCACCGTCTTGCCGCGCAGGTCGAGCGACGTGTCCCACGCGGCAGAATGCAGCTGCGGCCCGGCGAACGTCTCGCGGTTTTTCACGTCGGGGTACTTCGGGTGGTGCAGGCCGCCCACGCCGAGCACCACGTGCTTCGCGCGCTGCGTGTCACCGCCGCGCGTCGTCACCGACCACGTGGCCGAGGCCTCGTCGTACACGCAGCCCAGCACCTCAACGTTGAAGCGGCACATAGGCAGCAGCTGCTCGTCGGCCGCCACGCGCTCGAGGTACTTCAGAATTTCTGGCTGCTCGGCGTAGCGATGGCTCCACTGCGCGTTCTGCGCGAAGGAAAACGAATAGAGGTGTGACGGCACGTCGCACGCGCAGCCGGGGTAGCGATTCTCTCGCCACGTGCCGCCCACGCCCTCGCCCTTCTCGAGCAACAACCAGCTCCGCTTGCCTTCACGCTGCAGGGCCACCGCCATGCCCAGGCCCGAAAAGCCCGCGCCGATGATGACGACGTCGAGCACCTTCATGCGGTCGGCAGGGTTCGTTTCCACGCCTCGATGAGTTCACCACCGCCGCGCGTCGCGGGGTGAAAATCGCGCGCGAAGTACGAGAGGTACGGCTTGACCAACGAGCCGAGGCCCGAGGGGTCGACCCACTGAAACCTGAAGAGCCGCCACCACTCGCGCACGTTGAAGAGGTCACCGCGCTTCACCATGAAGACGAAGGTGTTGAGCGCCACGAGGTTCCAGAAGAACAGCGTCACCAGCACCATGATGCGCGAGCGCTCGAACCACGTACCGCCGACGGCCCGGTAGACGTCGAAGGCCACGCTGCGGTGCTCGTTTTCTTCTGCGGCGTGCCAGCGCCACAGGCCCTTCATCGCGGGGTGTGCGCCGTCGAGCGCAGCGGCGTTCGACAAGATGAACTCGCCCATGAGTGACGTGAAGTGCTCGAGCGCCGCGGTGACGGCGAGCTGCTTGCGCGGGTTGAGCACCCTGCTCGCCAGGCCGAGCACGAACTTCACGATGTTCTCGAGCTTCGAAATCGGGAGGCCGAAGCGCGCGAGGCGCTCGTTGTAGGCGACGTGCTCTCGGCCGTGAAAACCCTCCTGCGCGCAGAACGCGGCGACGTCTTGCTTGAGCGCGGGGTCGGAGAGCTGCGGCGCGAAGTGGCGCACCGACTTCACGAAGAAGGCCTCGCCTCGCGGAAAGAAAATCGAGAGCTCGTCCCAGTACGCGGTGACGGCGCGCCCGGCCGGGTGCCAATCGCGCGGGGCTTCGTCGATGGGAAAGCGGAAGTCGCGAACCTCAATGGGCGTCATGGGCTGCACCTTCGCGCCGCGCGCAGCCGGGCGCACGCGAGCGCCGCTGCGTCAGAGTGCCAGCGTGTTGTCTTCACGGGCCACGGACCCTCCCAAAGGGCGCTATGAAGGCGAGATGCGCATCCGCACCAGCGACGTCGTGGGGCAGCTCCGTCTCTCTTACGCGGCTGAAGCCAAGGCGCTCGCCGGCAACAACAAGCTGCTCTCGCGCGCGGAGGCGACGAAGGTCGCCAGTGACGACCTCCGCGGCGCCATCACCGGCCTCATCGACGGCAAACCCGGCGTGCGCCTCGACGTCGACATGGTGGTCGACGAGGCCATCAAGCGCGCGCTCGAGCGGCTGCGCGGCGTCAACATCACCGGTACGCAGTACGTGTCGAAGGCTGAAGTCGACGCGCTCAAGGCGCGGCTGCCCGACCTGGGCAATCGCTTCTCGCAGGCCTACGACACAGCAAAGGCCGGCGTGCCGCCCACGTCTCCCGAGGTGGTGAACGCCACGAGGGCCGCGCTGTTGCCGTGGGCCGGTGGCACGCTGCCCACCATCGACGTGCGCCTCGTCGGGCAGAACGCCGCTGGCCGCGAAGTGGAGGTCGACATTCATCGCAACGACGGCGTCATGGTGACCGCGCGACTCACGCTCGGCGCGCGAGGCCCGCAAGACATCGAGATGCTGACCGACGCGAACCCCGTCACCGGCCCGGTCGTCGCGGCGCTCGAGCAGACGCTGCAGCGCACGACGCCCGGCGCGAAGGTCGTCGGCTACGTGGAGCGCACCGACCTCGCCACCGGCAAGAACGAGGTGCTCAGCGCGTGGAAGAACGGCCGCCAGGTGCAGCTCTCGACGGTGCGCGACGGCGTGGTGACGCCGCTGACGCTGGGCACCACCGACCTGAGCACCGCTCGCTCGCTCGCCACCATGATGGCGCGGTACCAGGCGCGCGAGCTGGTGAACATGGACCCCGAGCCCGGCTCCGTCTTCGAGTACCACCTGCGCACCGCGGCGGTGACGTCGAGCACGCTCAAGCGCATCTCGAACCCCGACGAGTCGCCCGTGGGCATCGACCCATCGAGCGACGCGTTTCAGTTTCAGCTCTCGCGCGTGTGGGGCGACATGAGCGTCTTCGTGACGCTGGGCAAAAACGGCACGGCGCGCCTCGAAGACTTCAACTGACGAAGAGGTCAGTTGCCTGCGTCGCGCGTGTCGAGGTCGACGAAGGCCAGCTCTTCTGACTGCGCGAACTTTCGCGCCACCTTCGGCACGGCCGCGTCGTCGAGCTGGAGCAACGTCTTCATCGCGCCCGACGCGCGCGTCTTCAGCTCCGCGTCTTGCAGAGCGTCGGCCGCCGCGTAGAGCCCCACGTGCAGCTCAGGGTCGAACGGGTTGACGCCCACGGCCTCCACGTACGCCTTCTTCGCCGCTTCCCACTTCTTGCCGCGCAGGTAGATGCGCCCGAGGTGCGCGTTGGTCGACACCGAGCCGGGGTGCATCACGAGGCTCGCTTCGAGGACCTTCGAGGCCTCGTCGTAGCGGCGCAGCTCGAGCAACGTGAGCGCGTACTTGTTCGAGACTGATTCGTAGCGGTCGCCCACCACCTTGTACGCGCGGCCATAGACCTCGGCGGCGGCGACCATGCGGTTGCGCTCACGGAACAGCTCGCCCAGGTGCGCGTCGCGGCGCGCGTCGACCTCTTTGACCTCCTTGAAGTCACCGAACGAGACCTCGCGGCCCTTTTTCTTCTTCTGCTCTTTGCCGTCGGTGAGCTGCTTCACCTCGTGCGACGTCGGAGGAATCAGCTCTTTGGGGTACGGCTGTTTCTTGAGCGACGCCATCCACGTCTTCTCGAAGTCGGGCCACTTCTTCTTCATGACCTGCTCGACGGCGAGCTTGTCGCTGGTGCCCTTCGACATCACGTCCAACATGCGCTCCAACGCCTTGGGCCCGCCTTCGGTGTCGACGAGCTTGATGGCGAAGAAGACCTCAGAGAACGCCGTCGCTGCGTCTTCAGCGGTGGGCAGCAGCGCCATCGACGGGTGCATCTTCTCGAAAGGCACGAGGTCGTTGGCGCGAACGCGCTTGCCGAGCAACGCGAGCGACGACGGCGTCATCGCGCCACCGGCCGGGCCACGCCACCGCGACTCGAGGTACTTCGCGAGGCCCTCATGCATCCAGATGGGGACGGTGTTGCGGCTCTTCTTGCTGACGACCAGGTGCACGTACTCGTGGCTCAGGGTGTCGAGCCAGTCATAGCCCTGCAGCACCGCGCGCGGGCTGGTCACCACGAGCTTGTTGAACTTGCAGATGGCGATGGTTCCCGTGGTGCGAATGGCCTCTTTCGAGAGCGTCGAGACCTTCGCGAGCTCGCCGGCTGAACCGACGACCTCCACCCGAATTTTGCCCGGCGGCGCGTAGCCCAGGTCCTGCTCCAGCGCGGCGCGCGCTTTCTCGAGCGCGTCCAACGCCCACGGCACCAACACCTCGTCGCGGCCCTTCGGGTAGTGAATGACGAAGTGCTCGCTCTGCGCGGTCACCATGGGGCCGACGATGGCCTGCGTGTCTTTCGCCAGGCGCACCCAGCTGCCGGGCTTGTCTGAAACGCCGGCCTTCACGAGCTGCGCGACGGCCTCTTCGTAGCGACCCTCTTCGAAGGCGATGCGGCCGCGGTAGTACGCGACGGGCTCCACGTCGGCGGGGGCGATTTTCTCGAGCGCGGCGAGCTCGAGCTTCGCGGCTTCGATGTCCCAGTCTTCGAGGTACTGGTCGAGGTTCTGCAACCGCGCCTTGGCCTCACCCTTCAGCTCGGGCATCGACGGGTCGTCTTGCGCGAACGAAGGCAGCGCCACCAACGCCAACAACAGAATCGTCAACCTCACTTGACGAGCTCCTCGTAGTACTTGCGCGTCTGTTCTTTGTAGCGGTCGGGCGCGCCCTGCTTCATGGCGTCCATCACGTCTTTGCGGAACTCGCGCGGCGCGGCGTTCGGGTCTTCATCGGGGATCTCGACCTTCTGGTCTTTGTTGCCGCGGCCTCGGCGGTCTCCGTTGCCCGCCGGCATGGGCAGCCCGCCCTTGCCGCCTTTGCCGCCCTGTTGCTGCATGGCCTGCTGCACCCCGCGCAGCGCCTGCATCGCGCCCTGCTGTTCGCCGTAGCCACGGTTCGCGTCGCGCCCCTGCAGCTTTTCACCGGCGCCCTGCATGCGTTGCCCGGCCTGCTGCATCTGCTCCTGCGCGTTCTCATCGAAGATGGGCGCTCGCTCGCCGATGGCCTCCATGCGCTGCTGGAGGTCTTGTGCCTGCTGCTGCAACTGCCGCTGCTGCCGCGCCATCTCACCCATCTGCGCGCGCTCCTGGTCGCTCATCTGCTGGCCGGGTTGCGGGAAGAGGTCCCGGAGCTTCTGCGCGACTTCCTGCGCCTTCTTCGTGTCGCGCTGAATGCGGTCGCTGGCCTGCTTCGACTCACGGCGCGAGTCGGGCGGGTTCTGCCAGAGCTCTTCGTTGCGGCGCTGTTGCTCGGCGGTCTCGGCCATCGAGCGCGCGGCTTCTTCCATCGCGTCGGCGGCCTCGGAGGCGAGGTCGAAGTCGTTGGCCTCGAGCGCCTGCGCCACGTTGTCGCGCGACTGCAGCGCGTCTTTGCGCGTGTCTTCGAAGCGGTAGCCCATGCGCTCGCCGTCGAGCGTGCTCCAGCTCTCTTTGAGGTCCTCGAGCTTGCTCTTGAGCTCCTTCTTGAGCGCCTCGCCCTGCTTCGCGATGCGGTCCTTCTGCTGCGCCCGCGCTTTGTCCCGCAGCGCGCGCGTCTTCTCGGTGAGCTGCTCCTGCTTCTGCACGGTCTCGTCGAGCTTCTGGCTGAACTCCTGGAACTGGCGCGACAGCTCGGGGTCGGTCTGCTCGTCGCTCTCGTCGGCGGCCTTGTCGAGGTTGTCGAGGAAGTCGTCGATGGTCATCGCGAGCTCCTGCATCTTCTTGAGCGCCTCTTCTGACTTGCCCTCTTTGATGAGCTTCTCGACCTCCGACAGCGCGTCCTGCATGCCGAACTCTTCCTGCATCTGCTGCAGCGCTTCTTGATTCACGAAGTCGTCGCGGATGCCCTTGCTGAGCTCCTGCATGCGCTGCTGCAGCTCGACCATGCGCTGCTTGAGCGCCTCCATCTGCATCAACAGCTCGTTCTGCACCTTCGAGTCGGGCGCGCGGCTGAACTCCTCGACGAGGCGCGAGAGCTCCTGACGGTCGCGACGCAGCTGCTGCGCGAGCTCACGAACTGCGTCCATACGGGCGCGGTCGAGCAGCGCCTCGAGGTACAGCACGTTCTTCTCCGAGTGCGCGATGTCGGTGGCGATGGACGCCGCGAGCCGCTTCGCCAGGTCGCGCGTGTACGCACCGTCGCGCGTGTCGGCGAGCAGGCTCTTGCCCTTCGTCGGCGCTTCACGGCCGCTCAACCGCAGCAGAAAACGTCGGTGCGAGACGACCTCGGAGACGTCGCGGT
Source organism: Archangium sp. (assembly GCA_035910535.1). Lineage (GTDB taxonomy): Bacteria > Myxococcota > Myxococcia > Myxococcales > Myxococcaceae > Archangium_A. The sequence goes on from JAMHXF010000121.1 coordinate 7,423, forward strand.
TCAGCTCGGCCGAGACGTTGAGCAGCGCCGAGAGCAGCTCGCGCGGCGGCTCACGTTGCTCCTGGAGCTCTTGCACCAGCAACGTGAAGTCGCCGGCCAACTGCGTGCCACGCTCGTCGATGGGTTTGGCGGCGACGGCCGCGTCGACGGGTGACGGGCTGACGCGGTCGGGCGACTCCATGCGGTCGGCGAGGTGGTCGATGAGGCGGCCCCACAGCACCTCGGCCTTCTTGAGCGCCTCTTGTCGGTGCTCGGCGGTGCTGTAGAGCTTGATGGTCTGCCGCGCCGACGTGCCCGTCTTCTTGCCGGAGACGGCGTCGTTGTCGGTGGCCTCGAGCGAATAGGTGACGACCTGACCTGCCTTCAACGAGAGCGCGGCGACGTCCCACTGGTAGGAGCCACGCGTGGTGCGGCCGTCGTCGGGGCGCAGTGACACGCGCTGCGTCTGGCCGCCTTCAACTGAGTACACGAGCTCGAGCGCGGTGAGCCCGTAGTCGTCAGACGCGTCGAACTTCAACGTGACCTGCTGGTTCTCGGGCATCAGCTCGAGTTGATCAACCGGCGACGTCACCCGCACCTGCGGCGGTTGATCAACCTCGGCCGTGATGGATTGATCAGGCCCCTCAGCGACGACGCGCTTCCCGTCGAGGAACGCGACGTGAAAAATCGTGCTCTCGGAGATCACGAAGGTGCCGCTGAGTTTTCGTTTGTCGACGGTGAGCGGCACCCGCTGCGTCCCCATGAGCAGCGCGGCGCCTTCGACGTCACGGTCGGCGCGGGTGCGCAAGGTGACCTCGGTGCCGGTGGGCGCGCTGATGTCGCCCGTCGTCGACGGCACGGTGCGCGCTTCGAGCCCGGTGTGCGGCGGGTACTTGAAGGTGAGCTCGACGTCGCCGGTGATGGGCTGACGGCGCGCGGGCTCGTCGGCTTCGGCCGGCGTCAGCGCGTTGGCGAGGCCGGCGCGCAGCGTGGCGCCCTTCCACATGAGCAACGCGAGCACCACGAAGACACTGACGACCAACACCATCGCCGCGCGCTTCACCGGCGCAGGGTCGATGAGCGTGGCGACCGACACCTTCGCGGCGCGCGCGTCGACGTCGCGCAAGAACGCGCGCGCGAGGTCCGGCGAAAAGTCTTCACGGTGGCCCAACGCCTTCGAGAGCTCGACAGCGGCCAGCAGGTCGAGGTTCAGCTCCGGCGCGAGCTCGGCGAGGGTCCGTGCGGTGCGCGCGTCATCACCGACGCGGCGGCGCGGCAACACCACCCCGAAGAGCCCGAGCGTCGCGAGCGCAGCGAGCACGCCGCCGACGATGACGAAGAGCCCGGCGCGCGGCGAAGCGGCCGCAACCCACGCGCCGCCCGTCAACGTGACGAGGAAGATGACGATGGCGGCGAGGCCACCTTGCGTCAGCAGCGAGCGGGCCTGCGCGGCGCGAACGTCGTGCAACAACCGCAACGCGCGGTTGCCTCCCGGCGCAGGGCGCGGCACGGGAGGCGGAGAGACAGGCTCGGGAGAAGATGACGACGGCTCGTACACGGGGCGCTCGACTGTAACAGTCAGACCTTCAACCCGCCGGAAAGCCTGAATGTTCCGCCGTCTCTTCAGGTCAGCTCAACCCGAACGCGGTGGGCTGCTTCGCCCAGTCGAGCGCGGCGGTGGCGACCTCTTCCCAGCCCTTTTCGCCGGCGATGAAGTGGTCGCGCCCTTCGAATTCGCGGAAGGCGATGACGCCGGTGCGGTACTTCTTCGCGTTCGCGCGGTTCACCGCCGACGGCATGATGTGGTCGTGCTGCCCGGCGATGAAGAAGAGCGGCGCGCGGCCCTCTTTCTTGAAGTCGACCTTCGCGTCGGCCTTCGGGTCGAAGTTCAGAATCGCGGCGTCGAAGACGATGCGGCCCGGCGCGGCGATGGCGTACTTCTCGTAGACCTCCAGGCTCTCGGCTTCAGTCAGCGTGTTGGTGAAGGCGTAGTGGAACTCCTCCGCGTTGAAGCCGGCCGCGCGGGTGCGGTTCGCCGGGTTCTTCAAAATCGGGAAGAGCGACTTCACCTGCGAGAAGGGCAGCGTCAGCACACCCTTCACCGGCGCTGAGTCGATGACGACGCCCGCCTCGCCGTAGCCGCGGTCGAGCAACAGCTGCACCAGCGTTCCGCCGAAGGAATGGCCGATGAGAATCGGCTTCACGTTCAACGTGTCGAGGAACGCGGCGAGGTGGTCGACGACCTTCTTCACCGAGAGCGCCGCGATGGGCGCGGGGTCTTCACGCAGCGCTTCGACTTCAACTTCGAAGCCCGGGTACGCTGGCGCGTGCACCGTGTAGCCCTGCGCTTCGTAGAACTTCACCCACTGCTCCCAGCTGCGCGGGGTCATCCACAAACCGTGAATCAGAACGATGGTCTTGTTTTCGGTCTTCATGGCGTCGTCTCCAGTGCTGCGGGTTTGTGCTGCGTTGACGAGAGAACACTGCGCCTTCACCGGCGTGCCCGGTAGGAACAGGTCCGTCGAATCAGTTTCAACAATTGGTTGAAGCGTCGGGGCCGCTCCCGCGGCGCGCGCGCCTCCGCTAGGGTGCACGCTTCATGCGTCGGCCCATTCAACTGCTGTGCCTCACCGCGCTCGTGAGCTGCGGTGCAGAGCGCCTCGAGCCGACGCCTGAAGCGCCCACCCCGACGGAGCCTGCACCGCCGACGCCAGCACCTCCTCCGCCACCGCCGCCGCCCGCGCGACGTGGGCCGCCGTACCCGGTGGTCTTCGTGCACGGCATGGCGGGCTTCGACGCCCTGCGCATCGGCGGCGTGTCGATGGACTACTTCGGCGACACCGTCGTCGACCTCACGGCGCGCGGCGAAGAGGTCTACCGCGTCATTCTCCCGCCGTTCGACTCGAGCCAGGAGCGCGCCACCGCCCTCTCGAGCGCGCTCGACGACATCCTCGCGCGCAGCGGCGCGGCAAAACTCAACCTCGTCGCGCACAGCCAGGGCGGCATCGATTCACGGCTCGTCATCAGCCCGCGCGGCCTCGCCCGTGGAGACGTCATCGCCACGCTCGTCACCATCAGCAGCCCGCATCGCGGCACGCGCGTAGCCAACGTCGCCACCGGCGTCTCCACGTCACTGCCCGAGCGCGTCTCGCGCGGCGTCTTCGAAGGGCTCGCGGGCCTGCTCTCGCGCACCGTGTACGACGTGGAGCGAGACCCGCAGCTCCGCGCGCAGCTCGAGCAGATGACCGAGCCGACGATGGCCGACTTCAACCGCACCTACGTCGACGACCCGCGCGTGCGCTACCTCTCGTGGGCCGGCCGCTCGAACCTGCACACCGGCATCGGCGTGTGTGACGACGGCGTGCACGACAACCAACCGTGGAAGCTCGACGTGCTGCTGCCGTTGTTCTCGGGCGTCGTCGTCGCCACCGAGTGGGGCATTCCCGCCGACGTCAGCGACGGGCTCGTCACCGTGCGCAGCGCGAAGTGGGGCACCTTTCAGGGCTGTGTGCCCGCAGACCACCTCGACGAAGTGGGCATGCCGAACCTCAACGGCGTTGACCTCAGCATCTTCGACTCACGTCGATTCTTCCGTGACGTGGTGGCGGAGCTGCGTACACACGGCCACTGACGTGCTAGCAGCCGCGACCTCGTATGCAGCTCCCTGACGACCCGACGTTGTTGCAGACCGCGCTGGTGACGGCGCCCCTGGCCCAGGAGGTCGAGCGCACGTGGGCCTTCCTCGTGTTCTGCGGTCTGCTCGAGCCCTCCGCGCATGACGACTTCGTGCGCCTCGCGGCGGAGCATGCCGGCAACGCGCTGGAGCTCGCCGACGGGCTGCTCGACTTCGCCACGCGAAGAGCCGAGCTGCTCGACAAGCGCGAAGACCTCGCGCAGCGCCTCTGGCAGTACTTTCAGGTCGGCCAGTCGCTGGAGCCGGAGCGCGAAGAAGGCACGCAGCCCGGCATCACCGGCGTCGACGGTTAAGCCGCGGTTTCCTGCAGGAACGCGGTGAACGTGAGGCAGTGAAACGCGTCGTCGCTGCTCTGGCGCACGGCGCAGTCGACCAGCGTGAACTCGGGGTGCGCGCGCAGCCACTCGCTCATGCGCTCGCCGAGGTTCTCGCGGTCACGGGCCAACGTCGCACTGAAGACCTTCACTGTTGAAAAGGGAATCACGTGTGCTCCTTCAAGAAACGGGCATACCGCGCGGGGTTGCCTCGAGCAGACCAAGCTTCATCAGCAGCTGGTAGCTCTCTTTCACGCGGCTGGCCTTCATGCCGCAGTCTTCGAGCTGTTTGGCCGCGTCGCTGATGGTGAGGCCCTCGACGCCGAACTCGACCAGCAACAGCGCGTCGTCGCCCTTGAGCCCCCGCGGCGTGGCCCACGCAGCGCGCGCAGCTTCGAAGGCGGCCTGCCCTTCACCGGTGCGCGCGTCGGCGAGCGCGGCTTCGTACGAGCGAATGGCCTCCGCACCCTGCGTCGACGCGCGAAATTTCTGTGAACGTGAATAGCGGGTGTCGTCGCTCATGCGCACAGGGGACGCTTTCGCAGCGCGAATAGCAAGCTGGTTGACCATCGCCGATGAAGCGTTGGTTGCGACGAGCGGGCGAACGTGGTGCTTTCCGCGCCCATGATCGCTCTCGCACTGACCCTCGCGTTGTCGTCGTCGAGTGGAAGTCTGCTCGCCGAAACCCAGACCAACATGCGCCACGCGCGCCTCATCGATTCACCGCTGGAGTTCGCGGGCTCGACGATGCTGGGCGCCCGCCCCATCGAGATGATGTCGCTGCCGGAGCTCGAAGCGGCGCTGCAGGACGAGCTCGACAACCGTCGCAGCTTCGCCGCGCCCATCATTCTGCTGAGCGTCGGCGCGGCGGCCATCATCACCGCCAGCGTGCTGGTCTACACGTTCAGCGCGCCGCTCATCATCGCGGCTGCGTTGCTGTACGTCGCGGGCGTCGGCCTGCTCATCGCCGGCACCGTGGTGTTGATCACCACCATCGTGCGCAACGCGAAGTCGAGCCAGCACGTGAGCCGCCTCGAGAACCGCATCAACCAGCTCCGCTCGTCGCCGCAGCCGCAGTACGCGCCGCCTCCCGGTGGCTATGAGCCGCCGCCTCCTCCTCCGCCGATGCCGCAGGGTTCGTTCCTCGACCTGCAGACGCCGTCGCAGCAACTGGTGCTCGCAGAGTTCTGATTCACCACGCTTCGGACTCGCCGCTCATGCACGCACTGCATGAGCGGCTTTTTCATGCCTTCAGCGCCGCCGAGAGCTGCTGCACCGGCAGCCCCACGAGCCCCGGCCCGAGCGTGACGCGCTCCTTGCCCTGGTAGACGACCCAGCGCTCAGCGCCCGTCGGCACGTCGAGCTTCTTGAGCGGCCCTGCGTCTGCCGGGGTCACGGTGCGCGCGGCCTTCACCTCGACGAGCGCGACGCGGCCGTTGGCCCGGGGAACCACGAAGTCGACCTCGAAGCCGCGCTCGTCACGAAAGCCGTACAGCTCGCGACGGCCTCCCGCGTTCACCTGTGCCTTGAGCAGCTCCGAAGCAACAGCACCTTCAAACAGCGGCCCTTTGAACGGCGAGCGCTCGACCGACTCGGCGTCGCGCAGCCCGAGCAGATGGCACGCCATGCCGCTGTCGAGCCAATAGAGGCGCGGCGACTTGACGAGCCGCTTCCCGAAGTTCTCGAAGTACGGCGGCACGAGCACCACCTGCCCGGTGAGCTCGAGCATGCCGAGCCACGCATTCACCGTCGGCACCGAGATGCCCAGCGGCGCCGCGATTTCGGAGCGGTTGAGCAGCTGACCGTGCCGGCTCGCCGTCAACGCGATGAAGCGGCGGAACATGGGCAGGTCGTGCACGGCGCGAATGCTGCGCACGTCGCGCTCGACGAACGTCTGGAGATACGAGTCGAACCACAGCGCCGCAGACGACGGCCGCGCCCAGACCTCAGGGTAACCACCGCGCTGGAGCTCGAGCCGCCCTGTCTCGGCCGCCGACAACGGCAACATCGAGAGCACCGCAGCGCGACCCGCCATCGACTCGGTGACACCCTGCATCAGGGCGAAGTCTTGCGAGCCGGTGATGAGCCACCGCCCCCTCTTCGAAGGCCGCTCGTCGATGAGCGCGCGAAGAAACGGCAACAACTCCGGCGTGTTCTGAATCTCGTCGAGAATGACCGGGCGGCGCGCGTCGAGCGCCTCGAGAAAGCCGCGAGGGTCGGCCTTCACCTGCGCGACAACGTCAGGCGCCTCCAACAATCGATACGAGGCGTCAGGAAACAGGCGCTTGAGCAGCGTCGTCTTTCCCACGCGGCGCGGCCCGGTGATGACCACCGACGGAAAGGCGCGCACCGCCTCTTGAACGACCTTCTCCAGCACCCGCGGAAACCAGCGCATGGTGGTGTTTTTTAAACTCCAACTTTAAAAAACACCACCCAGCCTCAACGCGACGCGGTCTGCCCACCCTGCTGCTGCGCGACCAGCTTGTGGCTGAAGGCCTGGTCGACCTTCATCAACCACGCGCGGAACGCCGGGTAGTCCTTCGCCGAGACGCGCGGCACCGCCATCGTCACGCGGCCCTTCACGGTGAAGCCCGCCGCCGTCTTCGCGGTGGTGATGCGCAGCTCGCCGAACACCGAGCTCTCGACGACCTCACGCGGCGCCTCGGCCACGTCCCAGTTCGGCGGCAGCGTGTAGTTCATCTCGAGCTCATTCACCCACACGCCGGGGAAGACGAGGTCGCTGGTGCGCTCCGTCAACGGCGCGAGCGCCTGGGTGAACGCGCGCCCCGCACCGAAGGGGTAGAAGCGCAGCAACCCCGGGCCGACCTCCGCGAAGCGCGGCGTGGTGATGGCGAACTTCAACGTCACCGGCAGCTCGAGGTTCTTCACGTCGCTCACCGTCACCTCAGACGCGCGCAGACCCGGGTAGCTCGAGCTCCACTGCTGCTCGAAGGTCACCACGCGCGTGCCCGGCGTCTCGTACTGACGACGCATCTCCGGCGCCGACTGCCCCGACCCCACGATGGTGCCCTTCGCGCTCGCGGTGCCGTCGGGCTTGAGCGCCACGTCGAGCACCAACGACGTGAGGTTCGCCTCGGGCTTCGCTTCGGGCGTGGTGAGAAAACGGCTCGGCGCATCAGGCTCGACGATGAGCACGTTGGCGATGCGGTCTGACGGAGGCAGCTCGCGGCTGCCGTGGAACTCCGCGGTGCCGTCGAGGAACAGGTCCAGCTTTGGCACGTAGACGATGGCGTGGTTGAAGGCCGCGAGCGACGCCACCTCGGGCGACAACACGCCGAGGTGCCGCATGCGCAGCAACACCAGCTTCGAGTCGACGCCGGCCACCTTCAGCATGGCGTGAATCAACGAGGCCTTGTCCTTACAGTCGCCGAAGCGCCGCGCGAGGATGCGGTCGACGCGGTACGGCTTGAAGCCGTGAATGCCGAACTCCAGCGCGACGTAGCGCGTGTTGGTGACGACGAAGCCGTACAGCGCCGCGACCACCTTGTCGGTGTCTTTGCGGTCGACGCCCTTGAGCGCAGCGTCGACGGCGCGCTTCAGCTCTTCGTTGGGCACGAGCTGGTCACGCACCAGCCCCCAGTAGTAGCGGCCGACCTGCTCCCAGTTCTGGTACGTCGAGAGGTGCAGCGGCGTGGCGATTTCGGCCCAGCCCGGCATGTTGGGCTCCGGCACGATGCGCGCCACCGACGTCGCCTCGAAGCGGTACGTGGTGCGGTCGCCTTCTGAAGTGCTCGAGGCCGTCACCCACTTCGGCAGCGTCTCCTTGTTCCACGCCAGCGGCCGCGACTTCGGCATGTCGACGACGTAGCGGTAGTGCAGCTTGGTGAAGAGGCCCTGCAGCGCGTCGACGTCGCCCCAGTAGTCAGACAGCAGGTTCTCGACGGCAGTGTCGTCGGTGCGCCACTGCACCTCGAGCACGTCACCCGGCGAGAGAGACGGGAACGAGAGGAGCCGCGCGCGCGCGTCGTAATACATGCCCGTCCACGGCTCGTTGATGTTGCGCTCTTCGTCGCCGAACGAGTCGACGACGCTGCCGTCGGGCTTGGTGACACGCGCCTTGAGCACGCGGACCTCCTGGCGGTCGGGCGACCAGGTGATGGGCATCGAGCGGAACGCCTCGACGCCGCGCTGCGTGAGCACCTTGACGACCAGCTGCTGAAAGCGACTCGAGAGCCCCGACGGTTGCACGCGCACATGCACCACCTCCGCGAGGCTCACCGCGTCTTCGGTGCCGGGCGGCAGCTTTTCCTGCAGCAGCGGCGCGATGGCGTACGCCTCGGGGGTCGCCGTGCTGCCGTCTTCACCGCGCAGCGAGCGCAGCATTTCTTTGAGCGCGGGGTTCTGCGGGCGGAGCACGAGCGACTGTTGAAACGACGCGAGCGCCGCGTCGCGCAGACCTTCGTGCAACAGCGCGCGGCCTTCGCGCTCGTAGACCTCGGGCTCATCGGGCGCGGCCTTGCGCGCGAGCTCGAACATCACGCGCGCGTCGCTCATGCGGTTGTTGGCCGAGAGCAGCTCCGCGAGGCGCAACATCGAGCCCTGGTCGAAGGGGTCGAGCGCCAGCACCTTGCGGTACTCGCTGACCGCTTCGTCGACGCGCCCGAGGTCGGCCAGCATGCCGGCGAGCCCGCGGCGGGTGTTCACGTCGTCGAAGCGCAGGCCCAGCACGGTGCGCGCGCGCTCAATGGCCTGCAGCGAGCGCTCGGCGCGGCGGCTGGCGCCGATGGCCTCGCGCGCGATGCCGGGAATCACGTGCAGCTGACGAAACGCGTCTTCTGTTGCACGGAATGACGCGGCCTTTTCACGGAGCGTGTCGAGCGCACGAATCTTCAGAATCCACGCGGGGGCGAAGCGGGGCGAGGCCGTGAGCAACGTCTCGGCGTGGCGCAGCGCGAGCTCGGGGTGGTCTTTCGAGAGCTCGTGCCGACCCAGCATCAAGCGGGCCCACGCGTGCTTCTCGTCGAGCTTGAGCGCGGCCTCGAGAAAGCGGCGGCGGTCGTTGCCGTCTTCGGTGTGCAGCGCCGCGGCGATGAGCTGCAGCTCGAGCTCGTTGGGCGCGTTGAGCGCGGCGCGCTCGGCTTCGGAGGCGGGCGCGTGCTCGCTGTCGGGGTATGTGCGCTGCCACGCCAGCAACGTCGCGTAGTCAGCGCGCAGCGCCGCGTCTTGTGGAGCGGCCTTCACGCGCCGCTCGAGCACCTCGGTGAGCGACGGCAACACCTGCGGCTGCGGCGCGGCGCCTTTCTCGAGCGCGGGCACGGCGTCGGGCAGCGCGATGCTCAAGGTGCCGCGCTGGCCTTCGACCTTCTCGACGCGCGCGTAGAACCCCAGCGGCCCGTTGAGCTGACAGAGCTTCACCAGCACGCGGTTGAGGCCCTTGCGGAGGTTCACCTGCACGCGCTGTTGGTCGACGCGCGGCAGGTTGTAGCGGTCAGACGACAGCACCTTCTGCCCGTTCACGAAGAGCCGCGAGCCACCGGAAACACCGAGCGAAAAGACGGCCTTCGTGTCGGCGTCGGACTGCACCCACGTCAGCGCGTAGGCGACGGCTTCGGTGCCCGGCTTGAGCGCAAGCGAGAGGTCGACGAAGCCATCGACGGTCTTCGCGTGTGGTTTGCGCCAGCCGACCTCGCGCGCCTTCGCGGGGTAGACGGCCTTCAGGTCGGTGGCGCTCTCGGGGCCGAAGTCGGTTTCGCAGCCGCCCTTGCCCTCGTTGTCGAACGAGCCGACGACGTGGAAGTCCTGAATGAAGCCGAGGTCGTTGATGAGCTCCTGCGCCTTCATGGTGCGCCCGCGCGCGCGTTCGACGTCGGCCATGAAGAGCTTCGCCAACATGCGCACCTGCGGGTCGGTGTTCCGCCGGTAGATGAGCGCGGTGTACGGCTCGGCCATCAGGTTCAGGTCGTCGACGTCGTCGAGCAACGAGTGCAGCCGAATGAGCGACGACGCGGCGCGCGCATCGCCGCCGTTCTTGAGCGTCTCTTTGGCCAGCGCTTCAGCGCGGTCGGTGACGGGTGAATCGAGGCGGGCCAGCAGCAGCGCGGCGACAACGTACGGAGCAAGCACGCGCGCACCGTAGCGCGAAGAAACGTCGGATTCCCGCTCTCGACCGGGGTTGATCAATCAGTTCGAGGTGACGCCCGACCTCGCGCGGCTCGCGGTGACGAGCGGCTGGGTCAACAAGTAGCGTGTCACCCGTGCAGACCGACGAGATTCGAAGATTCTGGAGCTGGTTTTCGACCGTCGCCGACGAGCTCGCGCGGAACTTCCAGAACCGCGCGCTGCTCGACGCGCTCGACGAAAAGTTGAAGCGACTCGGCCCCGTTCGCTGGGAGTTCGGTGACGGCACCCTCGCCATCTCTCCCGACGGAGACGCGTCGGTGCTGCCGCTGACGCAGCGAATCGTGGCGCTCGCTCCGCAGCTGGCGGGGTGGGAATTTCTCGCGGCGCGACCGGCGAAGGTGGCACCGCCGAAGTTCACCTTCAACATCGACGGCAAGAAGCAGCTCGTTGACCCGGCGAACTGGCGCTACGCGCTCACGCGAGTGGGCCCGCAGTCGTTCGACGTTGAAATTGAGCAGGTCGGCCTGCCTGAGCTTCGTGATGACGACCGCCACGCAGCAGCGGTGGCCGTGCTCGACGCGGTGCTGGGTGAAGAGAAGCGCCTCGCGTTCATTCGCACCATCGAGCCGGTGAGCTCGTCCACCGGAGCTCGCGCTGCGGCGCTCTCGAAGCTCTCAGCGCACCTTGATTCGCTGTGCCGACCCGCCGCGCGCGCGTGAGGCGCCGGATCTCAATCTGGCTGAATGCTGACGCCCGCGAAGAACTGACGACCGGGCATCGGGAAGCCGTACTCGGTCGAATAGTCCGCGTCGAAGACGTTGGTGACGCGGAACCAGCCGCGCACGTTCGCCGGCCCGAGCTCGAGCCGCGCGTCGAGCACCGCCGCCGGTGGCAACGTCGAGAGCACGCGCGTGTCGGGGTGCGTGAAGGTTCGCTCGCTCATCACGCGCACGCCGGCCCACAGCTCGAGCCACGGCCACGGCGTCGCCGCCGCGTCGACCACCGCCTGGTGCGTCGGCCGGTATTCGAGCGCGCCCACCGACTGCAGCACGTAGCCCGCACGCACCCGGCCGTACGTCGAACGCCACCCCATCGCCAACTCACCGCCGGCCAGCCGCGCCTGCGACACGTTGCGCAGCTGCTCGAGCCCACCCTCCACGCGCACCGCGGCAATCAAGTCAGTCACCTCCGCGTTCCACCCCGAGAGCTCGAGCTGCAGTGACGTCACCGGCCGCCACTTCGCCGTCGCGCCGAAGTGCCACGCGGCCTCAGGCCTCAACGCGGCGTTCGGCAGACGAAAGCCCATCGCTTCACTGAAGCGCTCCCGAAGCGTGGGGAAGCGCGTGCGGCGCGCGACGGTCAACGAGAACGACAGCGTGTCTGCGGGCTCCAACACAGCCGACAACAACGGCCCCACGCCGACGCCGGGCTGCGCCTCCAACGCCACCGGCACCTCGACGTCGAGCTGCACGCCCGCGAGCAGCGCGAGAGACGACAACGGCTTCCACTCCAGCTCCGGCGCCGCGGTGATGATGACGCGCGACACGTCGGCCGGGTCGGCGTTCGACGCCTTCGAGGTGTGCTGCTCGCCCTGCACGCCGACCCAGAAGCGCCACGACAACGAATCGACGATGCGCCCGCTGCCGCGCGTGCGCACGCCGAGGCTCATGTCGTCATAGAGCGACGAGAACGCGCGCGGCGTGGTCTGCGTGTCGAACGTGGTGTCGTCGTACGCGTCGACGGTGTTCACCGCGCCGCGCCACCACGCCATCGTCTCGATTCGCACGCCGTCTTTTTCATAGCGGTGCCCGAGCTGCACCGTGCCGGTGTTCCACAGCGTGAAGCGCCAGAAGCGGGGGCGGTCATCGAGCGTGCTCGGCGGCATGCCGCGCTGCCCCGACAAAAACCACCCCGTCAGCTCGAGCGAATGCGCGCCCGACTGCCACGACGCCGCCGCGCCGACGTAGCCCGTGCGTCGGTCTGAGTTGAGCCGCGCGCCGCCGTCTTCGCGAAAGGTCGGCACGAAGCGCGCCGAGAGCGGCGTCGCGTCGCGCGTCGCGTAGCCAGAGAAGACGGTGAGCGCGAAGGGCCCGGCACGCACCGCGCTGCGCGCGTTCACCTCGAAGCGCCCGAGGCCACCGACCTCGAGCTGCGTCAACAGCAACGGCCCACGCCCCGCGCGGCGCGTGCGCAGGTCGACGACACCACCAAGCCCGTTGGGCCCGGCCAGCACCGAGGTCGGCCCCGGCGCGACGTCGATGCGCTCGAGCATCGCGGCCGGCACCATGTCGAGGTCGATTTGCCCGTCGTACGGAATCTCGAAGGGCGCGCCGTCGAGCAACACCGCGAGCTGCCGCTGCGCAAACCCACGCAGCGTGATGATGCGCTCGCCGCGCGCCCCGGCCGTGGCGTGAATCGACGGGTCGTAGTCGAGCGCCTCGACCGCGGTGCGCGCGCCGACCTCGCGCATGCGAGCTTCACGCAGCGAGTGGCCGATGGGCTCGCCCGCCGCCGTCACCATGGTCTCGAAGCGCGAAGACGTTCCACCGTCGGCCTGCGCGACGACGAGCAGCACCCACCACGTCATCAGCGCGGCGTGACGAAGAGGTCGGTGGCGTCACGCATGTAAAGACAGCCGGGGTAACCCAACGAGTCGTCCCACGTGAGGTTGCGCGTGCTGGTCTCGATGCCGCCCAGCGCCAGCTTGTCGCCGCTCACCGGCACGAGGCTCATGCAGTTCGCGCGCGACGCCGGGTCGAAGCCGTCGGACGCCTTGAAGCCGACCTGCAGCGCGTCGAGCGCCGCGCCCGGCAGCGCCGTAGAGACGACGGTGTTCAGCCGCACGACTGTTTTTCCTTCAAGCATGTCGGTGGCCAGCGGGTTGAGCGCGACCGCCTGCGCGCCTCCGTCGGGCAGGTGCACCGTCACCGAGAGGCCCGCGTCTTCGGTCATGCCCGCGTCTTCAGCCAGCACGCCGGCGTCTTCCGGCATCATCGACGGGGCGCCGCAGCCCACCAGCGCTACACAACACAGCAAGAGAGTCCGCATTCGATGGCGCTACGGCGTCTCGGGCACGAAGACAATTCGACATGTCGCCTCGTCAAGTACACTTGACGCCCATGAACAGGCTCCGCGAGCTGCGCGCAGAACGGGCGATGGCGCAGGTGACGCTCGCCGACGCGGTGGGGCTGTCGCGGCAGGCGCTGCACGCGCTGGAGTCGGGGAAGTCGGTGCCGGGCGTCGACGTGGCGCTGCGGTTGGCGGCGGTGTTGGGCGTGACGGTCGAGAAGCTGTTCTCGTCGGCGGCGGCCGAGGCGCGCGTCGTCGCTCGGCTGGCGGGGCCCGCGGCGCCCGGTGCGGGAGCTCGACGACGCGTGGCGCTCGCGAGGGTCAACGAGGCGTGGGTCGCGCACCCGCTCACCGGTCGAGACACGCGCGCCGCCGACGGCCTCTTCAGCGACGGCGCCGTCGAGCCGCTCTCGTCACTCGCGCGCGCGCAGCGGCGGCTGCTCGTCATGGGCTGCGCGCCGGCGCTCGGGCTGCTCGCGGCGCGGCTCGGCGACGACGTGCCGCTCACCTGGCTCCCGGGCGGCAGCCGCGCGGCGCTCGAGGCGCTCGCGCGCGGCGACGTGCACATCGCAGGCATTCACCACGGCAGCGACGACCAGCGCGCGGGCCTCGTCCGCTCCGTGCTGCCGAAGACCCCGGCGCTCCGCGTGACGCTCGCCGACTGGGAGCTCGGCCTCGTCGTCGCGCGGGGAAACCCGAAGCGGCTGCGGGCCACGCGCGACCTCGCGAAGCCCGGCGTGCGCGTCGTGCTCCGCGAAGCCGGCAGCGGCGCGCGCACCTTCCTCGAAGACGCGCTGAAGAGAGAGCGCGTGCCCTGGTCGCGCGTGAAGACCGTCACGCCGCTCGCCAGCGGCCACCTCGAGGTCGCCGAGCGCGTGGCCCTCGGCGCCGCGGACACGGGCATCACCATCGGCGCGGCGGCGGTGGCCTTCGACCTCGACTTCATTCCGCTCATCGAAGAGCGCTTCGAGCTCGTCATTCCCCGCAGCCTCGTGCGCGACGAGCGCGTCGAACGCCTCGTCGACGTGCTCGCCAGCGCACCGTTTCGGCGCGAGCTGGCGCAGCTCGGCGGCTACTTCACCGCGCCCACCGGAGCCTCGAAGTAGCGACGCGAAAAAAGAACTCGCCGCTGAATTCAGTACGGTTCAGCCCATGACATCGACACATCGAGGGTCTTTCGCGGCGGGAGGTTGGCTCTGGTACGTCGGCGGGCTGGTCCTCATCTCCGGCGTGCTGGGGCTCGCGCAGGGCACCGGGCTCATGGGCGTCGTCTCGCTGCTCATCGGCGCGGGCTTGCTCGTGATGCCGGTGCTGCGTTGGAAGCAGACCCTGGTGCTCGACGACGAAGGCCTCACGTGGACGAGGCTCACCGGCGTCACCAAAGTCTCACGCGCGCAGCTCAAGCAGGTGACGCTCATTCACCACCGCGGTCGCAACGGGAACTTCGAAGAGCTCGAGGTGGTGCTCGCCGACGGCGGCACGCTTTCAATCATCGGCGTCGAGCAGGCCGAGCAGGCGGCCAGCACGCTGCACGCGTTGAGCACCCCGTCCACGCAGCGCGCTTCGACAGGTTGGAAGGCCCCGTGAACGAAATTCCTCCGCAGGTCCTGCTCGCGCCAGTCATCGCCATCGCCGTCGTCGTCTACATGTTGGTGATGCGCGGCCGCGCCGCGAAGCAGCACGACACGCAGTGGAGCCAGTACCGCGCGTCCGAGCTGGCGACGCGCCTCGGGCTCCAGCTCGTGAAGGGCGACCCGGGCTTCAACTTCTTCATTCGCCAGGCGAACGCCGACGTCGCGCGCGGCCCCGCCGACGGCAAGCCGATTCTCGTGGAGGTGCTGCTCGAAGAAGGCGACTGCTCGCTGCGCTACCTCTACCGCGTCGAACAGGAAACCGACCTCGCGCAGGTGCGTTGGCGCACGTGGTTCGACTGCCGCATGACGGTGCGCACGCAGCAGCCGTTTCCTCCGTTTGAGGTCACCTCGCGCAACGCGCCCATGGGGCCCATCGTGCGCACGCAGCGACTCCCTGAGCTGAAGCCGGGAGACGCCACGTACCTCATCACCACCAACGAGGCCGGCGTCGGCGACGTGCTGCGCGAGCACCTGCCTGCGTTTTCAGTCTTCGTGAACTCGGGCGTTCACCTCGTCGGCGATGGGCAGTCGGTGTCCTTCGTGATGAAGCACGACAAGGCGCCGCTGCTGGCCAACGCGCTCTATTACGCCGAAGACATGCAACGGCTGCTCACCGGGCTCGCGCGCTCTCTCGGGGGTTGAGCCGCGGCGGCGGCCCCTGACGAGGTAAGGTCGCGGCGTGCAAACGCTCCGACTCGCGGCCCTGGTGCTGATCAGCTCTTCGCTCGCTGGCTGCAACTGCGGCGGCACCATCAACGTCGGGGGCGAGCGCGACGGCGGGTCGCTCAGTGACGGCGGCCCGGCGACCGGCGGCGGCAACGGCGGCACGGGCGGCGGCAGCGCGACGGGCGGCGGCTCGAACACCGGCGGCGGCAGCGGGCCGACCACCGAGGTCTGCGACGGCATCGACAACGACCTCAACGGCATCATCGACGACGTCGACGTGGGCATGGACGGCGTGTGCGACTGCTTGAAAATCGCCACGCTCGGCTTCGCTGGGCAGTGGGGCGGCGGCAGCGTGTTCTCGGTGTGGCTCGACGGAAAGAGCCAGGCCGGCGTCGCGGCGCTGGGAGACCAGACCCTCACCGCTGCGCTGCTCGCGCAATACGACGTCATCGTCGTTCAAGACGTGCGCGAGTCGGGCGCATCGGGCGTGGGCAACGGGCTGGGCCGCGCGTATGCGCCAGCTGAAGTCGACGCGCTCCAGGCGTGGGTCGCGGGCGGCGGCGGCGTGATGACGCTCATCGGCTACGGCGACTCGAGCGAAGTCGTGAACGTGAATCGCCTGCTCGCGCCGTACGGCCTCAACTACGGCAGCGCGCAGGTGCTCGGCGCCATCGGCGGCTCGACGCGGCCCATCACCCAGTGGGCGACGCACCCGCTGACCGACTCGGTGACGCGCGTGGGCACCGACAACGGCTACGAAGTTCAAGGCGGCGGCACCCGCATCGCGTGGGACATGCAGTCGGGCAACGTCGACGTCGCGCGCGCCATCGAGCATCAGGCGGGGCGCGTCTACGTGTGGGGCGACGAGTGGATTACGTACGACTCCGAGTGGAGCGCGCACGCCGACTACCAGGTCGAGCGCTTCTGGTTGAACTCGCTCAAGTGGCTCACCGCGGTCGGCCGCTGCCAGGTCGAGATTCCAGACATCAACTGAAGCCTCGCTGGAAAAGAACGCGCGCAGCACACGAGTACAGGAGGCATGAACCGACTCCTCGTAGTGCTGGTGAGCGCCCTGGCGTGCACCGGCTGTATGCTGGCTCCATTCGACGGCCAGCAGGTCGCCTCGACCACCAACCCCGTCACCTTTGAAGGCATGCACCTGCGCGCCGGAGGCTCAGTCACCATCGAAGCGTGGGACTTCGGCGCTGGCGTCTTCAGGCCCATCACCAACACCACCGCCGCGAGCGATGGAGGCTGGGCGACCTCCGAGGGCACGCTCTACGGCTGGAGCTCCCGGCAGACGCTCGGCCCCGCATTCTGGGGCCCCGGCTCGAGAAACATGGGGCGCCACGCGCGGGTTCGCGCCGTCACCACCAGCACCACCGGCGCGCCGCACACCATGATGTCGGTGAACGAAGACTGGGGCTCGTGTTGGAACGAGAACGGCCAGAGTATCGGCGCGTTCGCCGAGAATTGCCGCTCGTCGAACAGCCCCGTCGCCGTGCTGCAGACGCGCGACTACTGCCCGCCTGCACTCGACAACACGCAGTACACCGGCGAGCTCTTCTACGACGTCGCCCGTCGCCGCATCGGAGCCACCGTCACCGTCACCTCGCGCGCGCCCATCACGTCTCCGTCGACGACCTTCTCGCTCGTGCAGGCGGGCTCCTTCCTTCCCGTCACGTGGACGGACTGCACGGTGAGCACCCCCACCGCAGGGCGCATGACGCGCACCTGCTACACGAGCTCGCTCTCGGTACCGACAGCGTGCGCGTACAACGCACTGCTCACAAACCCGCTGCACCTCATCACTCGAACGACGATGGGCCACCCGTGCCACGCCGGCGAGACGCAACAGCAGTGGGCCGCCCGCAGCGCCACCTGCACTCCGCCGCCGCCGCCTCCTCCTCCTCCGGAGTCGCGCCCGAACCTCACCATCTCGCTCGGCGCACACGACGGCATCACGTTGCCGGTCTCGGTGTGCAACGTGGGCCCTGGCACGTACACGCCCGTCGCCAGCGGTCTGCTGGTCTCGCATCAGGGCTCGCTGCAGCTGCTCGGCACCGTCACCGACGTGTCGTCTGTCGTGCCTCGCCTCGCACCCGGCACGTGCGCGTTCGTTGGTGGTGGGTTCATCGGCGCGAGCTCGGGCGCAGGAGGTGGCGGATGGCTCGCGTCTGTGTCGGCGACCGCGTGCGTCGACACCGCGAACGTCGTCAACGAAGTGAGCGACGTCGACAACTGCGCGACCCGCCTTCGGGACTGAGCCGTCACCGCGCGCACGCTGTGGCAAGGTCGCACCATGAAGCGCTTCCTTGCTCTGAGTCTGATGGCGTTGTGTGCGTGCGGTGAACCCCCAACGCCCGATGCAGGTGTCGTGGTCGACGCTGGAGACGGCGACGACTTCGACGCCGGTTGCCTGGCGATGGTGACGCCCGCCGACGGCGTGCGGCGCCTCGTGGTCTCGCACCCGTTCCCTGCTGACGGTGGCTCGAAGGACAACCGCTTCGAGGTCTTCACCGTCGCCGCCGACGGCGTGCTGACCGCGACGGGCACCGAGTTCCGCATGGGCGTGGCTGGTGACTACACCTCGCCCATCATCTTCACGACTGACGGGCGCATTGGCTTCGTCGCGCAAGAAGACGGCACCATCGGCGTGTTCCGCTTCGAGGGCCCCAACGTCGTGGTGGTGAACGCCGCGTTCGACGGCAACTTCTCGGCGGGCAAGTTGTTGCTGCAGCCCTCGGGCGACAAGCTGTGGGTCACCGACTTCAACACGCAAAACAACGGCGGCGGCGTGTACTCGGTCGACATCGGCTGCGACGGCGCGCTCTCGAACGTGCAGTGGGTGTTGCCCGGCAACAACGCGAGCGGCGCCGTCTTCCTTCGCGACCGCGCGGAGCTCATCGTCACCGCGCGAAGCCTCGCGAGCTCGGCGGTGATGCAAGACGTTCACGTCGTCGACGTCACGCAGGCCACGGCGCCGGTGGTGTTGAGCAGCGCGACGGGCTTCCCCGACCGCGACGCGATTGCGCCCATGGTGGCCCTCTCGCGCGGCGCGCGCTTCGTGGCGGTGCCTGACACGGGCTTCGGCGCGGGTGACCGCGTCGCGTTCTTCGAGAAGACCGGCACCAGGCTCGCGTCACGCGGCGTGATGAACGTGAGCGCGCCCGGTGGCCTCGCGTTCTCGCCGTTCGCCGACGAGGGCCTGGTGATGAGCACCGACGGGGCGGATCAATACGTACACTTCTCGTGGAACACCGCGGGCACGAGCTTCTCGGTGACGGGGAACCTGCCGTACGCGCACGGTCGGCCGCAGCTGCCCGGCGCACCGGTGATGATTTCGCGCGGCCAGCTCGAGGGCCGCCTGTTCATCGCCGAGCTCGAGTCGATTCGTCAGCTGCAGTTCAACCGCGACGGCGGCGTCACCGACATTTCGAAGACGCCCGCGAGCGGCACGGGCTCCGCGCAGATCCTCGGGACCCTCGGCGTCACGCCTTGATCAAGGCGCGGTGAACAGACAGCGCGTGATGGGGATGGCGATGTCTTGCAGCACGTAGAGGTAATACTGCTGGCCGCTCATCAACGGCTCCGGCGCGCCCGTGGAGGGCACGCGCTGCGCCACACCTTCGGGCACCACGCCGTACTTCAACGAGTTCTGCTCGATGGGCGTGCCGTTGAGCCACGGCACGTCGATGCGCCACTTCGTCCCCATGGGCACGTCGAGGTTCGGCGGCACGCCCGGCGACGTCGAGTTCATGTCCATCACGTAGACGTAGCGCGCCTTGCCGCCGACCCAGGTGACGGTGCCGTCGGCCGCGACGCCTTCGCCGGCTTCACACGCCGCCGGCACGTAGAAGCGCTGCACGTCGAGCGGCCCGGCTCCGTAGGTCTGGCCTGCGAAGTCGGCGCGCGTGGCGCCGCGGTGCGCGAGCTCGTTCTCGAAGAAGCGGCGCATGCGCGCGTCGTCGGTGGTCACGAAGATGCCGTGGCCCGGGTTCTCGGGCGTGGCGCGCGTGAAGCCGTTGTTCTGCTCCGGCGGGTACGCGCCGAAGCCGACGGTGTCTATCCACCCGGCGCCCATCGCGAGGCCGCGCGGGAAGAAGCTGTTGACGAAGTTCGGGCCCGACTCGAGGAACCAGTTCGACGAGCCCTGCGGCGCCGACGTGCTGTGGCAACACACGCACGCCGTCGCGCGCACCTGCGAGCGCACCCACTCGACCTCGGCGGCGTAGGTCGCGTCTTGCATGCGCGGGTCGTCGGCTTCGGAGTCGGCTGCCGGCGGCGCGCCGTAATAGGGGCGCTGCGTGCGCACCATGTTGCAGTCGCCGTACTTCTCGAAGTCGCGCCCGGCTTCGGTCGCGCCGGAAATCATCGACCACGTGCACACCTGCCCGCCGTCACTCTGGCCCGGCGCTTCACCTTCGAGCGGCTCGCGGCACACGTACGAAGGCTGCTGAAACGTCGGTAACCCACGGCCACCGTCAGACGGCGCGAGGCCACCGCAGAGCGGCGCAGCCTGAAAGCTGCCGCCTCCGAAGAACTCGCAGCCACGCTTCATGCGAGGGCACTGCGCGACGTCGGTGCCCGGTAGAACGACGCGCGCGTACTTCGACTTCGCTTCGTCGACGATGAAGATGCACTCGCCGTACTGCGCGTCTTTCGCGATGCCGCAGACCACACCGGGCACGAACTTCGCGCCGTTGCTGACGCAGTCGTCGCTGGCCTCTTTTTCCGTCCACGCAGCGCCCAGGTACTCTTTGCACTCGGCGAGCTGGCTGAACTTGTTGGTGTACGAGCAGGTGCCGAGAACTTCTTCGGGCAGCGCGGGCACGTCGAAGCCGTTGCAGCGGCACCCCGTCACGCTGGCGAGCACACACACGATGAGCAGAGTTCGCACAGCGCCAAAGTAGCGGCGTCAGGGCCCCATGTCTAATGTTTGTTCAACGTTTCCTGTGGAGACTTCACCGCCACGAACCGGCGCATGGTGCCGTCGCCACGTCGCTCGTCGTCGAGAATCGTGAAGCCGTGCTTCTGCACCGCCTCTTCCGTGCGGCGATTGGGGTGACAGCCGCCGGCGACCACAGTCCACGCGGGCTGAAGGAGGTCTTGCGCGGCGCCGAACCAACCTTCACCGCGAACGTGTTCGAGCATGCGCAGCTGACCTTCATCGCTCAGCACGCGGCGCACTTCACGCAGGCCCTGTTCAGCGTCGGGCACGCTGCAGAACACGAGGCTCGAGACCACGGTGTCGAACGCGCCGGCACGAAACGGCAGGGCCTCGGCGCTCGCGCGCACCAACAACGCCCCCGGAGCCCGCTGCTTCGCGACGGCGAGCGCCTCGGCGTCGGGCTCGATGGCGACCAGCGTCACCTGCGCGTCGTAGCGCGGCAGATTTCGCCCGGTGCCGCAGCCGACCTCCAGGGTGACGCCCTTCGCGCCGCGCGCGAGCCAGTCACGCCAACGCCCCAACCCCGTGCGGTCGAGCACGAAGAACATCGCGTCATAGAGCCAGGGAAGCTGTTCGAGGCCGCGCATGCGGCGTCATCTACCGACTTCCAGCCGCCGCGCCCGTCGCATCTGCAGCTACCCCGTCGGCCAGCACCGCGAGCGTGTCGACGCCGCCGCCACGAACCAGGTCCATCACCTCGAGCGCCACGCCGTAGTCCATCGTCGAGTCGGCATCGAAGAACACGACCTTGTCGGCTCGCGCGTTCAACATGCGCACCAACCTCGACGCCAACTGCGCGCGCGCGATGACCTCGCCGTTCACCTTCGTCACGCCGTCGCGCTCGACCGTCAAGACCAATGGAGGCACCGCATCAGCCGGCGGCGGGGGCGAGTTCTCTTCGGCTTTCGGCGGAACGTTGAGCCAGACCTGCTTGGTGAGCAGCGGCGTCACCACCATGAAAATAATCAACAACACGAGCACCACGTCGACCAGCGGCGTGATGTTCATCTGCGGGCGAACGCGCTTCTTGCCGCCCTGCTCGAGGTCGACAGCCATGACTCACCCCTGCCGATTCGCGCGGTCGATGACCTGCAACGACGCGCCTGGAAAACCGAGCTCCTGACATCGCTTGAACATCGCGCGCACCTTCCCGTACGCGAGCCCCGCGTCGGCCTTGAGCACCACGCGCGCCTCAGGCTTCGTCTCGCGCAGCGCCTTCAACTTCTCGAGCAGCACCGCCTCGGCGAGCTCTTCTTTTTCGAAGAACAACCTGCCGTCTTTCGTGAGCGTGACCGTCGTGGGCTCGAGCGCGCCGTTGCCCTTGTCGGGGTTGCTGATGGCCGGGAGCGTGACGGAGGCACCGGCCTCCATCTGCGGCGCGACCACCATGAAGATGATGAGCAGCACCAGCACCACGTCGACCAGCGGCGTGATGTTGATGTCTGGCTTCAGGCGTTCACGCGCCATGGGCCTTGCCGTGACGCGCCTCGAGGAAGTCGATGAACTCGCCGCGCGCCTGCTCGAGCGCGAGCAGAATCGTGTCGGCCTGCGCGGAGAGCCAGTTGTACGCAAGCACTGCGGGAATCGCGACCACGAGCCCGAGCGCCGTCTCGTAGAGCGCCTCAGAAATGCCGAGCGACACGCTGCCGAGGCCGCCCGAGCCCTCCTTCGCGATGCCCTGGAACGCCGTGATGATGCCGAACACCGTGCCCAGCAGCCCGACGAACGGCGCGATGGAGCCGACCGAGGCGATGACGTTCATGCCGCGACGCACGTCGGCCGCGAGCGCTTCAGTCTTGCGGTGGAGCTCACGACGCGTGGCTTCGACTGGCGAGAGCGACGACGGCTTGTCTTTCGCCGCGAGGTACGTCTTTGCGCCGGCGCCGAGCAGCTTCGCGAGGTGGCCGTTGTTGGCTTCGGCTCTCTTCACCAGGGCCTCGGCGTCATCGGCCTCGAGCAGCGCGCGCGCTTCGATGGCGAACGCGCGCGAGGCCCGGCGGCTGCGCGCGTACGCGATGAGGCGCTCGAAGAAGATGGCGAGCGACGCGAGCGCCATGAGCACCAACGTGGAGGCGACGCCGATGGCCGCAGGGCCCATGTGATTGAGAATCTGCGTGATGGAGTTCATGTTCATTCCCTCAATGAGAAGGTGATGTTGACGATTTTGAAGACCGCGAGCGGCTCTCCATCCATCGACGCGGGCTCGTACTTCCAGGTCTTCACGACCGAGAGCGCAGCGGTGACGAACGGCTCTTCGCCCTTGAGCACCTGAACGCGACCGACGTGGCCATCGCGCTCGACGACGATTTTCAAGACCACGCGCGCTTCTTGACCTGTGGTGCGCGCAGCCTCGGGGTACTCGGGTTGCGCGTTGTCTTCCGACGGCTCGGGTGGCTCTGCGTCTTCGGGCAGATTCACCGGCCCGCTGCTGCCGGCCTTCGCGATGACCGGCGCGGGTGAGTCGTCTTCGTCGACGGCGGCGCCGACAGCGCTGCCTGAACCGTCACCCGCGCCACCGACCGCAGTCTCAATGGCGGCGACGGCGACGCTGGCTTCAGGCGCGGCCTGCTTCGGCACCTCTTTCGGCGCCACCATGGGAGCCGCCGCCGCGACCGCCACCGGCGCGGGCGGCGCTTGCTCGACGACGACTGCCGGCTTCGGCGCAGGTGGCGGCCTGGGGCGCGCGACCGGCGGCGGCGGCTCAACCTTCACCGGCTCCGGCGGCGGAGGCGGCGGGCGAAAGCTGACGTCGACCTGCTTCTCGCGCGTGACGACCTGCGGGCGCGAGGCGATGAAACCGACGACCGCGCCCAGGCCCGCCAGCGTGACGGCCGCGGCGACCAGCGCCACGACGAAGCGCCTCCGCGTCGCGGCCACGTCGGGCTGAAGCTCGAAGGCGTCGAACACGCGACGGCATGTAGAGAAGCGCGTCGTCGTGGAGGTGGCGCTCTCGTCTCGGCTCCGTCACGAGTGTGCGGCGTTCACGTCACACCGGCGCCGCCTTCCACCGGCCCCACGCGACGAACATCGACAGCGCGAACATGAGCGCGTTGAACGGCGTCGCCGCGCCTTCACCGCGCGAGAGATGAAACGCGATGGCGCTCAACATCAACACCGCGCAGCCCAGCGCCGCCCACACCGCCACCTTCGGCTTGATGCGCAGCACCGACGGCAGCAGCACGCCGACGCCGCCGAGAAAATCGACGAGCGCGATGAAGATGACGAACGCGGGTGACGACTCGCCCGTCCACGGAATCATCTTCGACAGCGCCGCAGCAGGCGTCAGCAGCTTCCAGAACGCGGTGCCGATGAACGTCACCGACAACAACACCTGCACGACCCACAGCGCTCGGTTCACCATGGCGTCTCGGTTACTGAACAGAACCACCACGCCACAAGGAGGCACCTTGAAGTCACCAGGTTACGGAAAGATGACCGGCAACTACGCCGAGGACTGCGCCGCGCTCCGTGAAGTGCTGAGCCTCATCGGCGACAAATGGTCTGTGCTGGTGGTGGTGAACCTCGGCGAGGGCACGAAGCGCTTCAGTGAATTGAAGCGCAACATCGACGGCATCTCGCAGCGCATGTTGACGATGACCGTGCGTGGGCTCGAGCGCGACGGCCTCGTGAAGCGCACCGTGTTCCCCACGACCCCGCCGCGCGTCGACTACGCGCTGACGAAGCTCGGCAAGAAGCTGCTGGAGCCCGTGAGCTCCCTGGCCCGCTGGGCGTGGAGGCACCGCCCTGAAATGGAGCGTGCGCGCGCCGAGTTCGACCATCGCTGACGCTCGCGTCACGTCGTGCCAGAAACCGCGCATGCCCAACTCCGTCATTGAAGATGCGTCCATCCCTCCTGGCGAGCGGTCGTTTCGTATGGGTTGGTTTCTGTCGCTCAAGCGCACCGACGGCTCGCGGCCCGAGGTGACCGCCGACTACGTCGCGCGCCAGGGCCGCGGCCTGCGCGTCATCGACATTCGCCCCGAGGCCGAGCTGCCGGGAGAGCTCGGCTACGTGCCCGGCAGCGACTGGGTGCCGTTCGATGAAGCCGGCTCGCTGCACATGCACATCAGGCCGTACGAGCCGACGGTGCTGGTGTGCGACGACGGGCGGCGCTCGTCGAACCTCGCGGGCTGGCTCGAGACCGCCGGCCTCAAGATGGTGGCCGCGATGCGCGGCGGCGTGCGCGCGTGGCGAGACCACGGCCTGCTGCCGCAGCGCTCCCCCGCGTTGCTCAAGCGCATGGGCATGCTGAGCCCGCTGCCCGACTGGGCCGCAGAGGCGAGCCACAAAGACTTCACGCTCGACGACATCGCCAACCACGTCGGAGACCCGCGCTCGGTGCGGTGGATCAAGGTCGCCGCCTTCATGCTCAACGGCCGGCTCTCGTGCGTCGACGGGCGCGACCATGTCGGCGTCGTCGGCAGCCCCGGCGGCGACGCAGGCGAATTCGTGCTCGCGCTCGCCGCCGTGGAGACCGTCATCGGTCGCGCGCTGAGGCAGGAAGAGGTGAAGAAGCTGCTGCGCCGTCGCCTCGACACCTTCGGCCACTTCGCGTTTCACACCGACACCGCCGCCGGCAATCGCTTGATTGCCGCCATTCGCGCCGACCCGCGCACGAAAGGCGCGGTCGCCGACATCAGCGAGCCGCTCGCGTTTCGTCAGTTCTTCAACGAGCCGCCGCACGAGATTCGTGACGCGCTCGCGGAGCTGATGGTCAAGCCCGAGCACACCGGCTGCGGTCACCTGCGCCTCGCGATGCAGCACTCCGCGAAGTGGGGTGTACGCGACGGGCTCACGCAGGCGGTGCTGGGTGAGGCGCTCAAGCTCCGTTGGAACGGCGTCGAAGAACTTGAATACACGCCGCTCGCGGGCGCGCACTCCGAAGGCGCGGTGTTGAACATTCGTGTCGCAGGGCACCTCGACGCGTACTCGCGCGTGCCGCTGGTCTCGCCGTCAATCGGCGGCCACCAGATGTTCATCAACCACCCCGACGTGACGCGCTTCCTGCGCGGCCAGCTCGCGCAGTGGCTCGCGTTGAATCAAGACCTCTTCACCATTCCCACCGTGGGCGCGCTCTTCGACGCCATGCAGAAGCTGCACGAGCAGCAGCTCGGCGCGACGCTCGGCGAGCTGGCTGCGGGCCTGCCGGTGTACGACGTGACGGTGCAGCCCGACGGGAGCTCTGCGGTGAAGCTCGTGGGCAGCGTGCCGACGAAGGCCAGCTGAAATGTCGCTGCGCCTGTGGGCCATCAAGCGCTCTGAGTTGAAGGGCCTCGACCGCGCGGCCCGCATCGCGTTTCTCCGTCGTTGTGCGGTGCGCGTGCAGCCGTGGGTGCCGAGGTCGGCGAAGAAGGAGTTTCGCGAAGGGCTGGCGCTGTTGACGAAGCCCGACCCGAGGCCGGAGCTCGAAGCGCTCGCCGACGCGCTGCAAGCCCTCGGCACCAAGGCGTGCAATCGCCTCGACGGCACGCCCGAGGAGGCGCTCGGCGTGTGCCACAACTACGCGACGCTCACGCTCGCGGAAGGGCTGCGCGTGTCGACGCAGGCCGACATGACGGCCGGCATTCTGCTCATCGCCAGGTACGCGGGCTCGATTCCCGCGACGCTCGCGCATGCAGGCCTCGTGAAGGCGCCGAAGGGCCGCGACCCGGTGGAGTTTGCGGCCACCCAGATGTGGGACGCACTGCGTGAAGACCTCGCGGCCTGTGCGTAGACGCACAGCTCCTGTGCGTTTGCGACCAGTCGCCGGGCTGGGGTGAGCCCGCTACTTCTTCGAGCGTGGCACTCACGCCACCTGACTCAGGAGCGCTCATGATTTCCCGCCCGCACGACTTCCCTGCAGCCTTCGCCGCTGCCTTCAACTCTGGAGACGTCGACGCGCTCACCGCGCTGTACCGCGACGACGCGCTGTTCCTGCCCGACGGCCAGGCCGAGCTCACCGGCGCGGGAATCCGCGAGGCGCTGCTCGGCTTTCTCGCGCTCAAGGGCCCCATCGAAATGAAGCTCGTGCGCGTGGTCGAAGGGCCTGACGTCGCGGTCGTCATCGCCGACTGGTCGCTCAAGACGCCCGACGGCAACACGTTGACGGGCCGCACGTCTGACGTCGTCACGCGCCTCGCCGACACCTCGTGGCGCTACGCCGTCGACGCGCCGTTCGGCATCAAGGCCTGAGTCAGCGCCTCACCGCAGCCAACGTTTTCGAGCCCGGGCCAGCGCGCGCTCGTCGCTGAAGCCGACCTCGAATGAAGTCTGCTTCGAGCTGAAGCCCTGCGCGTCGAAGCGCGCGACCGCCTCACGCCGCAGCGCATCGACCAGCTCGAAGTGCGACGTGCCTTCCGCCGCCAGTCGTCGCTGCAGCGTGCGCGCGCTCACCCGCAGACGATGAGCGAGCGTCGCGAGGTCTGGAAAGTCACTCGCCGCCGCGCGGGCCCGGGGCACGAAGGCCGCGAGGCTCGGCAGCTGCCGCACGGCCTTCTCTGCGTCGCGCGTCAGCACCTGCTGCATCAACTCGCGCGGCACCTGCAGCGGCGCGTCGTCGAGCTCCAGCACGTTGGCCGCCGCGCCGTAGCGGGGCTCGACGCCGAAGCACGCAGCCAGCGCGCCCAGCTTGCGGTGGCGAAGCTGCACCGACCTCGCGTGCGCGTTCTGCGAGACGAGCAGTTTCACCGCGCTCATCACCTCGACGAACGCGAGCTCCGAGAGCACCGCGCCCGCCACCGCGCTGCGACCCGGGTGATGAAACCCCACGCGCAACACGCCGTCGTCGTCGCGCAGCGAGAAGCGCTCACCGTCGCCCCACAACCGCTGGTGCGCGAAGGCCAGCGAGAGCGCCTCACCCAACGTCGCCGCGCCCAACATCACGCGGCCCGCAGCGTCGTACGTCTCTTCGTCGAAGACCTGCGCGATGCGCTCGCCGAGGCCCACCGCGCCGAGCTGCTTCACGGCGAACTCCATCAACGCGTCAACGGCAGACACCTCGACGCGCGCGTCACGGTTCTCGAGCAACTCGAGCGACAGCGCCGACACGTCGACGCCGGCGTCGCGCAGCACCGTCACCACCCGCCGCGTCATGCGCCCCGACACCCGCATCGTCTGGGCGACTACTTGTCGGTGCGGCGAACGCCGACAGACGAGTTGTACGTCGTGAAGTAGACGCACTGGTTGTCGACCGCGAGGCTGATGCCGGGCTCGCCGCGGTACAACACCACCGCCGGGCCACCATCGAGCGGCACACGATTGACGGTGTCGACCGGCGCGCCGCCGAAGCCCATCGCGTAGTTGGTGAAATAGATGTTCTGGCCGTCTGACACGACGCCGAGCGGGTCGTTCTGGCCGGTGGCAAGCGCCACGGCAGGCCCGCCCGAGAGCGGCAACTGGAACACCCCGCCACTGGCCGTAAAGACGAGCGAGTTCTCGTGGAACGCGAGCTTGTTCACGCGACCGAGGCCCGACGCCATGAGCATCGAACCCACGGTGCCGACCGGCGTGCGTGAAATCGTGCCGCTCGCCGTGCCCCAGTAGAGCGCTCCACCCGCTGTCGCCAGAGCCGTGGGCAGCGCCGGTGAATACGTGAACGGCGCGCTGCCATCGTGACGCACGCTGCGCAGTGAGCTCGGTGACACGTTGCCGTCGAAGCCGCCGTAGATGACCTCCATGCTGGTGCTGATGACGCTCGAGGCGCCGTACATCGAGGCGATGGTCCTCCACGGGCCGCCGTCTGGCGCGAGGCCACCGTCAATCGCGACACGCACGACGGTGTTCGCCTGCACGTCGGAGATGAACAGCGCTCCGTCCTGCATGGTCATACCCGTGGGGCCGTAGAGGCCGGCAGCCAGCACCTGCGTGGCGCCGCCGTCACGCGACGTGCGACGCACTTCGCTGCGACAGCACGGGTCACGACGGTTGTTCACGAAATAGAGGTCATCACCAGCGAGGAGCAGCGAGTTCGGCAGGTCGTTGGTCGCCACCCCGGTGCCAGCGAGTTGCGTCGGCGCGCAGTTGCCCTGGCTGTCGCACGAGTTGCACGCGGTGCAGCGCGTACCTCTCGCCATTGGCGAGTAGCTCGACGTGTTCGACGACGGCGCGCAGACCCCGCAGCGATTCGTGGTCTGCACGCCGGCGTCGATGAACGCGCCGCTGATGAAGCACTGGTCGGTGCACGCGCCGGTGTTGCAGACCAGGCCCGCGCCGCACGTCTCGCCGTCGGCCCGCACCGAGTACGCGGTGTTGTTCTGCACAGGCACGCACTGCTCGCAGGCATTCGCCGGGTTGACGGCCTCGTTCTGCACCGCCGCGCCGCCAATGAGGCAGCCGTTCAAGCACGAGCCCGACACACACAGCTCTCCCACCAGGCCACAGCTCGCGCCGTCATCAAGCGCCGAGTACGCGGTCGTCGAGACCGTCGAGCGACACGCGAGGCACGGGTTGGCCGGGTCCGCCGCGCCTTCAGCGATGAACGCGCCACCGATGAAGCAGCCCGCCGTGCACACGTTCGCCGTGCAGACCTGGCCTGCGCCGCATGACGCGCCTTCCGCGAGCGTCGTGTAGCCCGTGCTCGAGACGAGCGGCTGACACGACTCACAGCGGTTCGACGGGTCGACCGCGCCGACCCCCACGACGGCGCCGTTGATGAAGCAGCCCGGCGCACACTGGCTCGCCGAGCAGAACTGGCCCGCGCCACACGACGTGCCCAGGGCGAGCGGCGAATACGCCGAGGTGCTCAGCGCCGGCTGACACGACGTGCAGTTGTTGGTCGGGGCCAACGCGTCGGCCGTCACCAGCGCGCCGTCGATGAAGCAGCCCGCGACACATTGGTTCGCCAGGCACACCTGCCCTGCGCCGCACGTTGCGCCGTCAGCGAGCGGCGAATACCCGGTCGTCGAGACCGACGGCTGACACGTCGCACAGCTGTTGGCCGGGCTCGATGCATTGGCCGCGACGGCCGCACCGCCGATGAAGCAGCTCGCCGCGCACTGGCCCGCAGAGCAGAGCTGCGCAGCGCCACACGCCACGCCGTCAGCGAGCGGCGAATACGCGCTCGTCGACACCGCCGGCTGGCACGACGCGCAGGTGTTGGTCGGGCTCAACGCATCGGCGGTGACCACCGCGTCGCCGACGACACAGGCCGACACGCAGCTCGCGGCACGACAGAACTTCGCGGTGCCACATGACGCTGCGTCGGCGAGCGCGGTCCACTCCGTGCGCGAGACGTCGGGCTTGCACACCTGGCAGGCGTTCGTCGGGTCGAGCGCGTCGGCCGCGACGCTCACGCCGGCGATGGAGCAGGTCGCGGGCTCTTCGTCGCGACAGCTCGAGAGCACGGACAACGCCACGATCAACGTCACGCCGATTCGCATGCGTTTCCCTGTCACGAATTGCGCGTGAAGTGTGGCGCGTGAGGCCCTTTTTGTTGGCGCGCACGGCGTGGACGACGGCGACCTCGCGCGTGATGACAGCGGCATGCGCTCGCTCCGACTCTTCGCCGTCACTTTCTGGCCCACGCTGATGTCGCGCTGGCGCAACGGCCCGCGTCGGCCGTCGTGGTCCTTCATGTTCGAGTGGATGGTGCGGTTCCTCCGCCGTGACTGGGACGAGACGGCGAGCTGGCCGCTCGAGCGTCAACGCGAAGCAGTGGCCAGAAAGCCGTACCCGAAGGCTGCGGGCGTCGCAGTGCACGACGAGCGCCTCGGCGGGGTCGACGTGCGCCGCTTCGTTCCTCCTGCGGTGCAGCCCGGGCGCGTCGTCTTCTTTCACGGAGGCTCGTACGTCTATGGCTCGACGCGGCACTCCCACGCGGCGTTGTGCGCGCAGCTCGCCGTCGCCACCTCGCGTGAAGTCGTGGGCGTCGAGTACCGCCTCGCACCAGAGCACCCCTGGCCGGCGCAGCTCGAAGACGCGCGGGCGGTGTGTGACGCGCTCGACGGTGAGCTGGTGCTCGCGGGCGACTCCGCCGGAGGTCACCTCGCGGTGCTGACGGGCGCGGCGCTGCAGCGACGAGCGCAAGCGTTGGTGCTGCTCTCGCCGTGGAGCGACCTCTCGATGCCCGGCGCGTCATTCACCGAGAACGCCGACTTCGACTTCGGCACGCGCGCGGTGTTGGTGCGTCACGCCGAAGCGGTGCGCGCTCCGCAGAAGCTCGAGCCTTTCGCAGACATGCCGCGCACCTTCGTTTCGGTCGGCGAAGCAGAGACCCCGCGCGACGACATTCTCGCGTTCACGTCACGACTGCAGGCCGCGAACGTCGACCTCACTGTGCACCGCGCGAAAGACATGCCGCACAACGCGTTGCTCTTCGCGAGCTACCACCCCGAAGCGCGCGCCGCGTTCGACGCCGCGGTGAAGTTCATCACCACACCGAGACCTCGCTGATGCGCTGCACTCCGCTGGGGAACACGACGCGCACCTGCGTCACCTCGTACGTGACCTCGAGCGGAATCACGAAGAAGCGCGCGTCGCCGTAGTTGAAGGCGCTGACGGTGATGGCGTGAATGATGGGCGGCTGCTCTTCGCCCTGGCCGTTGGTCAGCACCACCGACATGAGCGAGGTCTGCGTCTCGACGCCGCGCAACACGACGGCGCGCGGAATGATGCCGGGCACCTGCACGCGCACATTCTCGATGCCGCCGAGTTCGACCGGCGTCAGCGCTCCGTCGGTCAACGTGCACGGCAACGGCAAGCCCGGGCACCACGCGCCGCGCGACGGCGGCGTGGGCTCCAGCAGCAACGCCTCGAGGTGCTCGCCGGCCGTCACCTCGACCACCGTGTCATCAGGGTTGCCGAACGGGTTCAGCTCCACGCGCGGCGCGCTGAGAATTCGCGCGCGCATCTGTGTCCACCCAGAGAACTCCGAGACGGCGTCGTCGTCGATGCGCGGGCGTACGCGCTTCGCTTCACCCGACATGCGGTCGACCTCCACGTCGTCGACGCGCCAGGCGACCTCTCCGTCGCGCATCAACTCGAAGCGGTGCACCACGCGCGCTTCGTCTTCACCGGCCTCGAGCGTCCTCACCGGCGCGAACTCGAGCTCACCGTTCCACCAGTCGAGCGCGGGGTTCCAGTCAGGCAGCGGCATCAACTGCTGCTCGCTGAAGACCTCGTTGAGGTTCAGGGAGGAGACGGTGCCCGACGAAAACCCGGCCTGCACGCGAAAGCAGAAGCTGCCGAAGTCGGTCAGGCGCTGCGTCTGCGCGCGGAAGAGCTCGAAGCGGTACGCGCCGGCCTCGTCGGTGGTGGTGGCCTTGAACGCCCTGGGTTCATCGCAGCGCCCCTGCTCTTCACGCAGCAGCTGCACGCGTTGGCCTGACGGTGACTCCGTCGATGTCACCGAGCCGATGAGCGGAAAGATGTCGTCGGGGTTGAAGCACCCGCTCAACATCAACGCGACGAGTGAGAATCGCCACATCACCACACCGAGACCTCACTGAGCACACCCCAACGCGACGAGCTCGTGAATGTCACGCTGCGCAGCGGGGCGCCAGCGTCGAGGTCGACGATGATGAACTCCGGCGAAGGCACGAAGAGCACTCCGCCATCGCCTTGTGGTCGCGGAAGTGGAAACGGTCGCCATGGCACCTCGAATACACGCGACGAAACTGGCGCGATGCCAAGGTCGACGACGCCACCGTCTTCGAGTTCTCCGGAGAGCTGTGTCGCCTGCTGTTGGTAGACGCCGCGAAGCACCGCGCGATGCACTGAGCGCGGCGCGTCGAACTTCAGCGTGAAGGAAGGCTCCTGAATCCAGAATGACTCGAGCACTCCGTCCGTGAGCGCGCACGGTGAAGCGAGCGGCGGGCACTCAACACCACGACTCGGAGGTACGAAGCCTCCGTCGAACGCGACGCGGTGTCGTGCGTGCACTTCGACGACGGTGCCATCGAGGTCGACGTTGACGACATCGAGCGACGATGACGGCCTGTCGAAGTACTGCGCCTTTACCGTGAGCGTGCCTGCGAACTCGTTCCACGCGGCGAGGTCGTCACGCAGCGCGAGCCGAGTGGTCGGCGGCAACTGCGTCGTCGGAGACCGGAAGCGCACGAGGTCGTCCGCCGCCCACGCGATGCCGCCGTCATCGGTCTCGAGCACCAGTCGATGCGCGACGAACGAGCGACCTTGCGCGTTCATCAGCGAGGGCATCGCTGACGACACCAACCACTCGCCGCCGTCGCGGTGCACGTCAGGCTGCCAGTCGATGAAGCGCGCCACGGTGGTGACGAACTCCGCAGCAAAGATGTCGGCGTGCGCCCGCGCGCCTGAAGCAAACGACGTCTGAATGCGAAGACAATTGCGGTCACCGGAGCCGAGGTGCCGCGTCTGTGCGCGAAGAACTTCGAAGCTGAAGCCACCGTCGGAGTCGACTTTCGTCTGCATAAAAGGCGCGCCGTCATCGCACTGCGCGCGCCCACCCGTCGCCTGCGCACGTCGCAACTCGACGAGTTGAGAACCCGGAGCGTCGGCAGAGCCGCGAAGCACAAAAATGTCGTCGGGGTTGAAGCACCCGCTCAACGTCAGCAGCAGGGCGAGCTCAGTAAATGGAAACTTCATCAACTTGCACCAACCCCTCTGCCGTGACGCGCAGTGACGCGACTGGCTCACCGGCGTCGACTGGCAACGCGACGAACGTGGGCGCCGGCACGTAGCCATTGACGCCCAACGAGCCCGGCCCGTCCAGCTCGCGCGTCACCGCGAACGTGCCCAGCGGCAGCAGGCCGCCGTCGAACTGCACCCCGGAGACGTCCAGCGAAGGGCCGTGCACCACGAGCCCACGAATCACCACCAGCGACGGCGCGAGCGGCGCTTTGAAGTTCACCTGCATCCACGGCTGGCCCTCGAGCGACTCGTCGTACAGAGAACCGTCGGTGAGCGGGCAATGCGAGAAGAAGTCGCACGGCGCTCCTTTGCTGGGCGCGACGTGCGTGATGCCGAGCGGAAGCGAACCCCGCGTCGCGACCTCCACGCGCGGGCGCACCACGAACTCGCCGATGGGGCTCAGCTGGCCTTCACCTTCGGTGTAGCTGGCGCGAATCGTCGCGCTGCCGCCGAACTCTTCGTAGATGCGCGGGTCAGCCGGAATGGGTGGCAGCGCACCGCCGAGCGTCGCCAGTGACGAGTCAGCGGCGCGCCAAATCACGCGGGTGAAAGCCTTCACTTCGATGACGTGTTGAAGGACGAAGAAGTCGACCCCGGGGTCGCGCGTTCGATACGGCGCGAAGGCGAACACGCCACCGTCAAGCTGAAGCCCGGGCGTCCAGTCGGGCATCGGGGGCACCTGCACTTCTCCGAAGATGGCCTCCACCGTGGCGGAGACGCTCGTGCCGCTCCCGTACGACGTGTTGACGCGAAAGCAGTACGGCTCGCCATTCGTCAGGCGCATCGACTCGGCGCGGAAGACCTCGAAGGTGTAGCCGCCGTCAGCGTCGGAGCGGCCGCGCTCGAGCACGCTCCACGGGCCACACTCGGCCATCGGCGGGTTCGGTGCGCGCGAGAGCATGACGACCTGTTCAGCGCCGCCGACCCGGCCGTTGATGGGAAAGATGTCGTCGGGGTTGAAGCACCCGGTGAACACGAAGACCGCGATGACGAGCGCGCGCTTCATGTCAGTAGACGAGCTTCACGCCGAGCGTCGGCAGGATGATGGGCGCGCCCTGCTGCTCTTTGATGGGCTGGTTGTTCTCGTCGTAGCGGTACGTGAAGCCGTACACCTCCGGGCGCACCAGCACGTTGAAGATGTCGAGGAAGATTTCGGCAGACCAGTTGGTGAAGGTGATGGTCTTCGAGCCGCGCACGTCGAGGCGCGCGAACAGCGGCAGCCGGTCGACCTGGTTGAGCGGCACCATGCTCCACAGCTGGCGACCCGAGCCGGGGTCATCGACGAGGCGCTGCGTGCGCGAGCTGAACTCACCCGATTCAGGGCGGCCGCTGTTCAAGTGGAACGACGCGCTCACCTTGAAGCCCTTGGGCAGCTGGTAACCAGCCACCAGGTTCAACGAGTGCGCCTGGTCGAACGCGAACGGCACCATCGACGTGGCCTCGCTCACGACGCTCTGGTCTTCGTTGTAGAGCGCATAGCGACGCACGCGCTCGCTGCGCATGAGCGAGTACGACAGCCACCCGAACAGCCGCCCCGACTGCGGCAACCGCAACATCACCTCGAGGCCATACGCGCGCCCCCAGCGGCTGCCCGAGTAGCGGTCATCGAGCGACGAGATGCCGGTGACGAACTCCGAGAGGCTGCGCTCGCGCGCCTGGAAGATGTGGTTCAAGAAGACGTCGACTGACAGCTCCAGGTCCAACGGCAGGCGGCCCTGCGCGCCGACGCTGAACTGCCCCACCTGATGCAGCCCCGACTTGAGCGCCGCGACGTCTGAAATCGGCAGCGAGATGAGCAACATCGGCGCCTGGTGCGCCAACGCGAAGCCGCCGCGCACCGTGAGCCGCTCCATCGGTCGGTAACGAATGTCGAGGCGCGGCTCGGCAGAGACCAACGTGAAGTCAGTCGGCAGATGCCACGTGTCCATCCGCACGCCGGTCACCACGTCGATGCTCTTCGAGAAGTACCCGACCTCGAGGAACGTGCCGGTGAAGACGCCCATCACGCGCGGCTGGCGCAGCAGGTCGCCGCCCGCACCGATGCCGATGGTCGACTCCACGTCGGACACCTGGCGCTCGACGTCGAAGCCGATTTTCGCCTGGAAGTTCTCGCCGATGTTCACGCGGTACTGCGCGCGCCCGGTGACGATGAAGCGGTTGAGCAGAAACGAGCCGACGCGCGCGCCGTCTTGCTCGCCGAACAGCCCCAGCGTCTCCCACCCCACGTAGCTGCCGACCTCGGCGACGCCGGGGCCGATGGGGTACTGGCCGCGCAGGTCGATGCGGTGAAAGCGCGAGGTGAGGAACACCGAGGGCTGCATGGGCTGCGAGTTGCGCACGCCGGTCAAGTCACTCGAGCCGAAGGCCAGCAGGCGAATGTTGCCCTTGCCCACCTTCTGCTCGATGCGCGCCTGGTAGTCGTAGGACTCGAGCACCGGCCGCACGTCGGGGCCGAACGCGCCCGCCGCCGAGAGCAGGCCCAGCAACCACGCGGCATAGTTCACGTGGCCGGCGACGGTGATGTTGGTGCCCGTTTCTTTGATGGGCACCTCGAGGAACGCGCTCGTCGCCAGAATGCTGGGCTCGACGGTGGCGTGAATGCGGTCGTCGCGCGCCTTCGAGACGTTCGCGCTGATGACGCCGCCTGAGATGCGCCCGAAGCGCGTAGGCGCGTTCGACGGGTAGAAGTCGATGCTCTCGATGAACTCCGGGTGCACCACCGAGTTGCCCGCCATCAAATGGTAGAGCTGCGGCACGCGCACGCCGTCGAGGTAGAGCCCCGTCGCCGCCGGCACCGCGCCGCGCACCACCGGGTAGTTCAACCCCGAGAGCGGCGTGACGACGCCCGGCAGCAGCATCACCACGCGCAGCGGCTCACCGGCCGTGCCCGCGACCTCGCGCAGCTCCGCGCCCGAGAGCGTGATGCGTGAAACTTCAGCGCGGTCGGCCTGCCCGCGCACGATGGTCTCGTAGGGCCGCGAGTAGCTGCGGTCGATGCGGTAGACGACTTCGACGGTCTGCCCTTCGCGCAGGTTCTCTTTGTAGACGCGCGAGCGGTGCCCGCTGGCCGCGACGGTGATTCGCTGCGGCCCCGGTGACAGCGCGAGCTCGAAGCGCCCTTTTTCGTCGGCCTCGACGGCCTGCACGCCGCCGTCTTCGAGCCCGATGAGCGCGTGCGGCACCTCTTCGCGCGTGCCCTTCGTCATCACCTGGCCGCGCAGCACGGCGCCGGCGACGACGCCCGCATCGACCACGAGCGACGGCGGCTCGAAGCGGTAGCGGTAACCCATGACGACGGCGATGGGCGCGCCGCCCTGCGTGGCGGGCGTGAACTTGAGCTCGCGCGCCGCGGTGACGGCGGGGCCGATGAAGGTGTCGGCCGAGCTCTGCACCACGACGATGTCGACGACCTTGCCTTCGGTGTCGACGGTGAGCCGGAGTTCGACCTCGCCGGCCTCGATGCCCGCATCGGCCGGGTACGGCGCCGGAGACGCCTGCATCAGCGTCGGCGGCACGACCTCCATGCCTGCGTCGACGCCCGCGTCTTGCGCGAACGCCGACAGACTCACCACCACGATTCCCACCAGCAGCGCGCGCGTCACGGGGCGCCGTACCTACACCAGTCACTCTCGATTGCATCTCGTGGTCTCGAGCGTGAGACATGGAGCGTTTTGAAGCCTCGTGACGTCGTCGACTTTTTGCTGCTCGCTGCAATGTGGGGCGCGTCGTTTCTGCTGATGCGCGTCGCCGTGCCGGAGTTCGGGCCGTTCTCTCTCATGTGGGTGCGCGCGGCGGTGGCGGCGGGGCTGCTGATGCCCATCGTGATTCTCCGTGGCGAGCTCAAGGTGCTGCTGCGTGAATGGCGCGCGGTGCTGGTGCTGGGCGTCTTCAGCGCCGGGCTGCCCTTCGTGTTGCTCGCGACCGCGTCCATGCACCTGACCGCGGGCTTCACGGCCATCGTGAACGCGACCACCGCGCTGTGGACGGCGCTGCTCGCGGTGGTGTGGCTCAAAGACAGGCTCGCGCCCACGCGCTGGCTCGGCGTCGCCATCGGCATCGTCGGGGTCGCGACGTTGGTGTGGGACAAGCTCGGCGTGCGCGGCAGCTCCGGCGCGGCGTGGGGGGTACTCGCGGGCTTCGGCGCGGCGGCGAGCTACGGCTATTCGGCGAACCTCACGCGCAAGTACTGGCCCACGTTGCCGTCGATGGTCTCGGCGACGGCCAGTCAGCTGGGCGCGGCGTTGGTGTTGCTGCCGCTGGCGGTGTGGAAGTGGCCCGAGGCGATGCCGTCGACAGGCTCCTGGGGCGCGGCCGTGGCCATGGGCGTCTTCTCGAGCGCGCTCGGGTACTTGTTGTTCTTCAGGTTGATCAACCGCGTGGGCGGAGTGACCGCCGCGTCAGTCACGCTCGTGGTGCCGGTGTTCGCCGTCGGGTGGGCCGCCGTGTTCCTGTCTGAAGCCATCACGATGCACGTGGCGCTCGGCGGCGTGGTGGTGTTGTTCGGCACGTCGTTGTCGATGGGGCTCATCAAGCTGCGCCGCTTCACCGCCGCGCTCGAGTAGCGAGCTGTCGCGTTGTTTCGACGCTTCAGAGCGTCTACGCTGGCGTCATGAAGTTCGACCTCTGGCCAATCGTCGGGCGCGAGCAGTTGGTGCAGGCGTTTCGCCCGGGCAGTGCCGCGAAGAAAGAAGCGCCGTTTCGAACGCTGCGAGCGCGCGGGTGGGCGACGGCGGGCGTCAATGTGGTCACGCGTTCTGCGCAACGAGCGTCGGGTCGCGTCACCATCTTCAGCGTGCTCAACGTCATCGCCGCGCGACGTGCCCGCGAAGGTGACACGACGAAGGCAGCTTCGCTCGCCAGAGCGGCCTCGAGAATCGAGCGAAGTCGCGGCTTCAAAGTCATCGCCCGACTGCTGAGTGGTCGGACCGCCGAAGACGTCGCCGCCGCCATCGACGGCCAGCTCGCGCAGCTCGATGCGCTCCACGCCGCGCTGGTGCAGGTCGCCAGAGAAACCGACGCGATGCATGAACTCGGCGCGCCTGATGTGGTCACCGGCACTGTCACGAAGATCAGCGACGACGCCGTGCTGCTGCAGGCGGCAGGTGGAGTGCAGACCTGGCTCCCGCGCTGGCTCGCTCGTGGCGTTCATCGCGAAGAGGTCGGCGACGCGCTCGCGCTGGTGACGGAGCGGCTCGACGCGCACCAACTCGTCGTGCGCGCCGTGCCTGCGCTCGAAGTGAAGGCTGCGTCGCGAAGCAGTCCATTCGGGCGCGACGCGCGCGTTCACACCTTGAGCGCTGCCGACGTGAAGAAGCTCGCCGGTCGCCCTGCGCCGCTGAAGGTCGTCGTACCGGTGACCATCGGCAAATGACCCCGGCGCCGTGGGTGGTTCGAAGCGCCCGCCGCACGAAACAAGACGCAGCGCGCCTCGCGGCGTTCTCGTGCGCGAAGCCCGCCATCGATTGGCAGCGCGAGGTCGAGCAGTTCATTCGTGAGGCGCTCTTCGATTGGGCCTTCGACGCCTTCGCGAAGCAAAACGACCCACGCCTGCTTCTCGTCTTCGAGCGCAACACGAAGGAGCTCGTCGGGCTCGCCGCCCACGAGCGAACTCGTCTGGGCACCGGTGACGCCAGTTACGCAGCAACGAAGTTGGAGGTCGTCGCCGTCGCCTCCGCGTGGCAGCGCAAGAAGTTCGCGGGCGGCGCTCGCGCCAGTGACGTCGTCATGAGCGCCGCGATGACAGACATCTCGACACGTGTGCCGCCACGCGATGCGCGTGTCTTCGCGGTCGTTCATGAAGACAACGCGCGCAGCATCGCGTTGTGCCGCCGTCACGGGCTCGTCGAAGAAATGAGCCGCGTCGACGACCTGATGCGCTACCGGCGCCTCGTCACCAGGCACCGGCCATAGCGGCGACAGGTAGGTCACGCCGCGAGAAAGGCGCACACACCGTCGCGCCCTCCCCGTAACGCGAGTGAAATCAGCCTGTGACGGCGCTGTTGAATTGCGGATCAGCCTCCTCGTTGGTTAGCCTTGAGTCGTCTTCACACCCGAAGGAGCGCACATGCAGTCGTTCTCAACCATGCTGCCAGTCATCGTCGGAGCCCTCGCCCTGGGAGCTCTCCTGCTGGGCAGTCGTGGCGCGCCTGCTCCGGTGCCTGTGCCCGTGAAGCGCAACGACCGTCGTCGCCGTCGCTGAAACCTGAATTGGTGATGAGGCGCCGCGCCGCCTACGGTGCGCGCCTCTCCCGATGTCTCCCGTGAAATGGCTCGAGCGCCTCCTCAAGGTGCTCTTCGCGATGCTGGTGGCTGCGCTCTGTTGGCGCCCCGGTCGTCGCTCGCGTGCGCAGGCGCTGCTGGCCGCGAAGACCCAACGCCGCGTGCTGGTGGTGCGCCTCGACAACCGCGTCGGCGAAGCGCTGCTGACCACGCCGCTCTTCGATGCGCTCGCGCGGGCGGGCCATGAAGTTCATCTGCTGACGCACCCGAAGATGCGCCGCGTGCTCGACGGGCACCCTTCCCTCACGAAGCTGTGGAGCTGGGAGCGTCGCTTCGCGGCGCTCTCGTCACTGCGCGCCGAAAACTTCGACGTCGTCATCAACTGCGGCAACTGGGCAGAGCCCGCGGTGACCTCGGCCGTCGTCGCGCGGCTCGCGGGCGCCACGGCCGCCGTGCTGGGGCCCGCCAATTTCCCCAGCGGCTGGTTGATGGACGTGCCCGTGTCGCCGAAGCCCGGCACGACGTCGGAGTTCGTGCAGCGCGCGCAGCTGGCGACGCCGTTGGTGGCCCTGCCCGAGCCGCCGCGGTTGTCCTTCAAGCCGACGGCGCCGTTCTCGGTGGCGCCGGGGCGCTATGCGGTGGTGAACCCCGGCGGGCGGCTTGGTTGGCGGCGCGTGGTGCCTGCGCGCTTCGCCGACGCGGCGCGGGCGCTCGCGGCGCGCGGCGTGACGCCGGTGGTGACGTGGGGCCCCGGTGAAGAAGCGCTCGTCGAGGAAGTGTGTGCGGGCTGCGAGCGAGCCGTGCGCGCACCGGCGACGTCGATTGACGAGCTCGCGGCGCTGATGCGCGGCGCCGTGGTGACGGTGTGCAACAACACCGGGCCCATGCACCTCTCAGTGGCCGTGGGTTGCCCGACGCTCGCGTTGTTCCTGCACATGGACGACGCGCGCTGGGGCCACGGGTACGCGCCGCACCAGATGGTCGACCTCACCGACGTGACCGACGCGACGGCGTTGATTGACGCCGCCGTCGCCCGCCTCGACCTTCACTGAATCGTGACGATGGTGAGCACCCCGGCCGAGACGTAGCCGAAGCGTCGAGGCCCAATCCACCGCACGCTGCCTGTCGGCAACGTCAACACCGCCGCGTCGTACGAGCGCACCAGCACCGGCGTGATGCCGGCGGTCGACGACGAGCTCGTGAGGAACTCGCCCGTCGGGCTGATGTTGGGCGTCGTCAACGGGTTCAAGATGAGGCTCACCACCGCTCCGTCGGCGCGCTGAATGTAGAGCCGCGGAATGTTGGTGCTCGACGTCGAGTACGCGAAGAACCACGGCAGGTCGGTGTCGCGGAGGAAGCCCTGATTGCCGTTGGCGTAGTTGGTGAGCACCGTGCGCGCGCCGCCGGTGTTGCTGAGCACCTCGAGCACCGAGCCGGAACGAAGCATCGCCACCGACGCACCGGCGAGCGAATCGGTCACGCCGCCCGCCGCCAACGACGTCGACTCGCCGGTCTCGAGGTTGAAGCTCGACACCGCGCCGCTCGCGCGCGCCGTGAACCAGGTGTTGCTCGCAGAAAACGAGAGCGCGCTCGATGGGCCGATGGTCTGCACGCCGGTCGTGACGCCCAGCCGTGTCCACACCAGGCCAGACGGCAGGTTCGCCACGGCTCCCCAGGACCACGCGCGGTTCGTCGCCAGCGTGGTGGTGATGGGGCCCAGCGTGATGGGGCTCCCGCTCAACGGGTACCAGGCGAAGCTCGTGCTGTCGGGCGTCACGATGAAGGCCGAAGAATCGGCGGCGCGCGTGCGGAACGTGGGGACAGCCGGGCCGAGCACTACCGGCGTGTTGCCAGACATCGCGAGGTGGGTGAAGGCGCCGGAGCCGATGCCTCCGTCAGCGTTGGTGGTGACCGAGTTGAAGTACGCGAGCGAGTCGGGGCCTGCGCCTGCGGGAATCGCGTTGGTGGCGATGACGCTGGAGCCGCCGTTGACGCGCGTGATGGTGCCGCGCGACGCGGCGTTGACCGCCGACGTGTACACGTACTGCGAACCGAACGTGAAGACGTGCGTCGAGGCGGTCGCGACGAGGTACGACGACGAAGTCGACGTCACGGGGAAGGCGACTCCGCGCAGTTGTTTGGTGTCGGTGAAGAAGAACGCGCTGTTCTGGCCAAAGGTGATCCACTGGCCGCCGGCGCTGTTGAAGCCGGTCAGCGACGCGAGCTGAATGGGGTTTCCGCCGGCGGTGGGCGCGGCCCACAGGGAATACTGGCCACCGATGTTTCCGGGCACGAGGCCGAAGAGCGTGCGGCCGTCGAGCGCGACTTCGAAGTTGCTGCCGGGGTCTCCAGCGGCGCTGAAGTTGGAGATGGTGGTGGGCGAGCCTCCGGTGATGGGCGCTGAGTAGAAGGTCGTGCCTTCCTTCCAGATGACGGCTCCGCCATCGGGCGAGAGGATCCAGTTCGAGACTCCGGCGGGGTTGCTCGTCGAGTTGAAGGTGACCTGCGTCGTCATGATGGGCGGAAGGCCAGCGTCGGATTGAGTACCGCCACCAGTCGCCGAGCCGCCACCAGTCGCTGAGCCACCGCCAGTCGCTGAGCCGCCGCCAGTCGCTGAACCACCGCCAGTCGCTGAGCCGCCGTCAGTCGCTGAACCACCGCCAGTCGCTGAGCCGCCGCCAGTCGCTGCGCCGCCACCAGTCGCTGCGCCGCCACCAGTCGTTGAGCCGCCGCCAGTAGCTGAGCCGCCGCCGGTCGCTGCGCCACCGCCAGTCTGATCACCGCCGCCAGTCGCTGCGCCGCCACCAGTCGCTGCGCCGCCACCAGTCGCTGCGCCGCCACCAGTCGCTGAGCCACCGCCGGTCTGATCACCGCCACCGGTCGCCGATCCGCCACCAGTCGCTGAACCACCGCCAGCCTGATCACCACCACCGGTCGCCGAGCCGCCGCCGGTCGCTGAACCACCGCCAGTCTGTTCACCACCACCGGTCGCCGATCCGCCGCCGGTCGCCAAACCACCGCCAGTCTGATCACCACCACCGGTCGCCGAGCCGCCGCCGGTCGCCAAACCACCGCCAGTCTGATCACCACCACCGGTCGCCGATCCACCACCGGTCGCCGATCCACCACCGGTCGCCGTGCCGCCACCAGTCGCTGTGCCGCCACCCGCAGGCGCAAGACAACGGAGATCAGAACAACTCAAACCACCGGAGCAGCCCGACGCCGCGTTTCCGGCCTGACACACCCCGGTGCCGTCACAGCAACCCGCACAATTCTGCGCATCGCACTCCGACGCCGGGGGCACACAACCCATCATCAACACGAGTGCAGCGACGCAGAGAGCGCGAATCATCCCTCTACGACACCGCGCCACGGCTCCACGCGCAACGGATTCAGCGCAGCCCCAACACCACGCGCGTGACCGTCACGAAATGACACGCCGCAGCCAGAATCACGAAGGCGTGAAACACCTCGTGGTACCCGAACACCGTCGGCCACGGGTCGGGACGCTTGAACGCGTACGCCAGCGCACCGAGTGAATACAGGACACCGCCGCCGAGCAGCCAGCGCACCGTCTCCGAGCCCAGCGCGTCGCTGAACTCCTTGATGTACGGCGACATCAGCCACGCGAACGCGAGCGCCAGCACCGCCGCCACCCACTTCGGCGCGTTGATCCACACCAGCGCGCGCAGCACCCCCAACGCGGCGCCGCTCCACAGCAACAACAACACGGTGCGACTTTGCTCAGCCGGCAACGCGACCGCGAGCGGCGTGCCCGTGCCCGCAATCAGCATCATGATGAACGCGTGGTCGAGGCGCCTCCACCACTGCCGCGCGGCCGGTTGCCACGTAGGCCGGTGGTACGCAGCGCTCACCGCGAACTGGCCACACAGCGTCGTCAGGTACACCACGCACGCCCAGAACAACGCGCCCTGCGCCTGCAGCAGCAACCACACGCCGGCAGCCGCAGCGATGAAGAACGAGACCTGATGCGAGACACCGCGCAGCAGCGGCTTCACTGCGCCATTCACCGTCGATTCCATGATGGCGGTCACTCTCGCACTGCTTCGTCACGCAACCATCAGCGGTCTTCTTGTCTTGTCGAACTTCGTCTGCGAGACGCCCGGCCATGCGCTCACCCCTCACGATGTTGTTCGCTGTGCTCGCCGCGGCGGCCCTCTCGGCCTGCGGTGCTCCGAAGTGCTCCGCCAGCAACTGCAGCGGCTGCTGCGACACCCAGGGCCAGTGTCAGCCCGGCAACCAGAGCACCGCCTGCGGCCTCAGCGGCGGCCAGTGCACCAGCTGCCTCGGCGGCGCCTGCAACGCGGGCTTCTGCGGCGGCGCCAACATCGGCGGCGGCGGCGGCGGCAACAACACCACCGGCGGCGGCAACGGCAACACCGGCGGCGGCGGCGGCACGACCGTCAGCAACTACCGCGACTTCTGTCGGGCCTCGCTGCGCGCCCAGTTCGACTTCTACGCACGCTGCGGCTCGTACACGCGCGCCGCGGCCGACGAGCAAATCGCCCTCGGCCTCTCTCGCTGCGAGGCGATGCCAGAGGTCTTCGCCTCGGGCCGCGCGAGCCTCAACGTGCCAGGCGCGCAGGCGTGCGTCACCGCGTTCGAGACGCTGGGCTGCACCGACCCGTACCCCAACGCAATCTGCCAGGAGATTTTCACCGGCCTCGTTGCCACCAACGGAAACTGCTTCTCGGCCTACGAGTGCCAGAACACGCTGTGGTGCGACACCTCGTCGACGTGCCCCGGTGCGTGCAAGCCGCGCGTCGCCGTCGGCCAACCCTCCAAC
The DNA here is from genome assembly GCA_035910535.1 of Archangium sp. Taxonomy (GTDB): domain Bacteria; phylum Myxococcota; class Myxococcia; order Myxococcales; family Myxococcaceae; genus Archangium_A. Next base: position 51,422 of record JAMHXF010000121.1, read on the forward strand.
ACCGACTACGGCCAGGACTGCGTCGACGGCGCCTACAAATACGGCCCGCTCTGCGCGGCGCTCGTGGCGGTCGGCCAGTCGTGTGCGCCGACGGGCGGCGAGACGACCCCCCGCGAGTGCGTTGCCGGCGCGGCCTGCGCGCCCAATGACGTGTGCGCAATCGCCAACGGCTCGAACCTCGCGACCGGTGCGGCGTGTGTCGTCGACCAGGGCATCGAGTGCCACCAGGCGTCGCGATGCATCGACGGCGTGTGCACCGCGCTCGGCGACAGCGGCGCGGCCTGTGACAGCCTGCGGCACTGCAAGACGGGCCTCGTGTGCTCGAGCGCCAACGTGTGCACGCCCTACAGCCGCTCCGGCGAAGCGTGCGGCTCGATGCAGCCGTGCACCAACGAGCTCTTCTGCGACGTGCCCAGCGGCGAGACCATGGGCACCTGCGCCGCGCGTCGCCCCGTCGGCGGCGCCTGCAGCGGACAGGTTCACTGCGCGGCCAACCTCTGGTGCAACGGCAGCACGTGCGCCGCGAAGGTGGCCGTCGGCGGCGCGTGCAACGCAAACACCGAGTACTGGGCCTGCGAAGACGCGCTGTACTGCACCACGGTCAGCACCGGCATGCAGACCGGCGTGTGCGCCAACAAGAAGGGCCCCGGCGCGAGCTGCTCTGGCGGTGACTGCGTCGACACCGCGACGTGCACCGCTGGCACGTGCGTGCGCCTGTACTGCGCGCCGTAGTCAACGCATCAACTGCGAGTCGAACATCTTCGCCCAGAGCGGCTCGCAGGCCGCCGCCTGCGCGAGCGGGCACGCCATCAACACCGTGACCTGCGTGTCGCCCAGCGGGACCTCGACGCCGTGCCACACGACGTCGATGGCCGTGGCGCCGTCCAGCACCCGCACCGTGCCGTGGGCGCCCAGCGCATCTTCATCCGCGTCGACGTCGTCGGGGAACGTGAGCCGCAGCCGCGAGGCCAGCATCGTCTTCACCGCGCGCTGCAGCACGTCAGCCAGCGAGGGCCGCGTGCGCCGCCGCTCGAGGTCGGCCAGCACCGTGAGGTTCACCGCGCCGCGCCCGCGCTTCTCTTGCACCACGACGCGGCGACGGCTGGTGTCGTAGTCGAGCCAGCTCCAGTCAGCGGGCGGTTGAAACGAATAGCCGGGCACCGAGAGCACGTTGCGCCGGCCGTCGAACTTCCATTCAGGCAGCGCGTGCCACACCCGAATGGTGGCGCGCACGCGGTCGGTGACGTCGTCCAGCAACGCGGCCCAGTCGAGGCCCGGCACCGGCTCGCGCGGCGTGATGACGAGCCGCTGCTCAGCGCCGAGCGCCGCCACGTCGACGTCCAGCGTGGCGCCGGCCGACTGCGTGGCGATGAAGGTACCGGCGAGGCGGTCCGCGTCGATGACGCGCGCGCCCCGGGCCTCGAGCGCGAGCCACGTGGCGTCGTAGACCTCGTCAGTCGCCGCGGCGATGCGGCGCTCGCTCAACGACTTCGCCTCGACGATGGAGAGCTGCCGCGTCGACGCGCACGCTTCGAGCAGCAGCACCACGCAGAGCTGAACGACCTTCGAGCGAGCCACCGATGACGCCACGCATCTCACGCATGGCGCGCCGTTTCCAGCGCGGGCCCAAGGCTACTGCATCAGCTTCGCGTCGACAGGCACGCGCTTGAGCGAGACGAGCTCCATCGTCAGGTCTGGCTCGCCGCGCGTGACGTGCGTGAGCTTCACCACCAGCCCCGCGGCGCCATGGCGCGCCAGCGCGGCGACGGTCTGCGCGTCGAGCCGTTGTGCGCTCATCACCAGGCGGTCGCGCTTCGCGTCTTTCAGCGCGTCTTTCGCGACGCAGTACTCAGTGAAACCCTCGGCCTCATAGAGCCGCACGCGCTGACACTTGAGCTCCAGCACCGTCATTTCTCCGACGGCTTCGCTGCGTGTCACCTCGCGCTGCGTGGGCTGCGGCGCCTGCGCCACGAAGGCCTTCTTGTCGGCGCTCCAGACGAGGGAAGTGCCGGGCGCGTCAGCCTTCACCAGCACGGTGGTCTCGCTCTTCGCGGAGCCGAAGGGCAGCACCGCTTCACTGCGCACGCCCAGCTTCGAGACGTACGTCTTCACGGAGCCCTCCGCGTTGCGCACGCGCAGCTGGTACTCGAGGACCCCTTCGAAGGGCGCGGCGGCCAGCGTCGCGGTGACGAGCAGCGTCAGCATCAGTCGCACCCCGCGAGCGGCACCGTGCCGTTGGTGGCGTGCCACTGCGCCTGCAGACGGCAGCTGCGCTCCCATGTGTCGATGAAGTCACCGGCGGCGTTGAACATGGGGCCCAGCTGCTCCCAGCTGACGCCGACGTTGCGCATGTCCTGCCAGACGTCGGGCATCAGGCCCTGGTTCGCGAAGCCGTCGAGGTTGACGTCCCACCCGGTGTTGGCGCTGGCGGGCACGGCGACGCCGTCGTTGCGGAACTTCTTCATGGGGCGAAGCTGCCGGAGCTCGCCGCCGCCGCCGTAGGCCACGAGCTGCGCCACGGCCGCCAGCTGTGCGCCGTCGTCGCGTCTCTCGCCTTCGCGGCGCGCCACCACCAGCTCGAGCTCGCTGCGGCCCGCCGGGCGCCACGGGGCCGAGCGGCGCGGGCTGGTGGCGTAGTCTTCGTATTCGACGCCGTTCCACTCGCGCAGCTGGGCCTTCGGGTTGTCCGTCGAAGCGCAGCCGGCCACCTGCTCGCCGGGCAGCGCCGCCGAGTTGAAGCGGCAGCCCCGCGCCACCGCCGCGCTGTCCCAGTCGCGGGGCCACGAGGCGAGCAACGGCCCGTCTTCGTCGCGCTCGCCCTTGAGGCGCTCCGGTGAGTCGCTCGAGAAGCAGGCGGTGCCGGTGCCGAAGCGGCTCACCAGCTTCGGCGACGGGCTGTTGTTGTCCGTCGACGTGGTGACGCCGCGGCCGCCCATCAACCGCACCATCTGCAGGTATTTCACGGCGAAGGGCTTGGTCGAGTAGTCGCAGTTGTTGCGCACCTGGTTGCCCACCAGCGCCAGCGGGTCGTCGATGACGTTGCCGTTGAAGCCGGGAGACAGCGCGCCGCCGTTGCGCCGCACCACTTCGACCTCGGCGACCGTCTTGTCGGTCTCTGCGCCCCAGCCGTGGGTGTCGGCCTCCGGCGTGCCCACCGGCGCCGGGCCGTGGCGGCCGAAGGTGCGCACGTCGCTGTGAATGCCCAGCACCGGGTATTGCTCGGTGGGCCACGTGGGGCTGGCCTCGTTGCGGAACGCGGCGAGCGCGCGGTGCAGGTCGAGGCGCGACTGCTGCCCGAGGTGGTCGGTGTCGACAATCATGCCGCGCTTCATCATTTCGCGCGCGAAGGCGACGCCGCTGGCCGACAGGCCCTGCACGTTGAGCTGCCCACCGGGGTGCGCGCTGTAGTTGGTGCGCGGCCCTTCAGGGAGCTCGCCCAGCATGGGGAAGAACATGCCGTCGAGGCTGCAGCGCCGCGACGGCACGTGCCCGCCGGGGCCCCGGCCCAGCAGCCAGCTGAGCGAGTCGAGCTTGTTCGCCCACTGGAACTCGGGCTCGGTGAAGGGGTTGTGCTCGGCCAGCGTGCGGCCCTTCTTCGCGCCGTCGACGCCGACGCGGAACGCGATGTCACTGACACCGCCGATGAAGTCGTCGCCGCTGGTGGCGTCCGTCACCTCGAACCACGCGTCGTTGCGCAGGTTCCACGGGCAGCTCGCGCCGACACACGGCGCCACGGGCGTGAGGCGGTGCAGCACCTGGTAGCTGCCGAGCGGCAACCCACCCAACGGCGGCGGCGCAGAGCTGGGGAGGAAAACGGGCACGTCCAGCAGCGGCTTCCATTCGCCGTCGCCCGTGCTACCGGCGCCGTTGATGGTGAGGTTGTTGTAGACGCCGCCCGCGTTGTAGATGTCGTTGAAGAAGCCGGTGCCACCCAGCGGGTTGTTGGCGCCGTGAATCGCCGTCACCTTGCGAATGCCCATGGCGAAGAGGTCGGCCACCTGGCGCTCCATTGAATCGCCGGGCACGTCGGGGCGCAGCTTGCCGAGCTCCTGCGTCTCGGTGCCCAGGATGATGGCCATCTTGTTGCGGCTGATGATGTCGCGCGCCTGGCCGGGGCTGAGCGCGATTTCGGCGATGTCGAAGAGCGCGCCGCGCGGGTAGGTGGGGTCTGAAGGCCCGGCCGTGAGACGTCGCATGGCGTCGACGGTGATGCGGATGGCGTCCCAGTCGTCCATGTCGTCGCGGCCGTCGAGCACGTACTGCAGCGCGCGCGAGTGCAGCGCGTCGACCACCATCAGCCGCAGCCCGCCCTGGAAGGCGCGCCGCAACATCGTCTTGTGGTACCGCTGGTGGAGGTACGTCGCGCCGAAGCCCGAGTGCGTGCCGTCGAGCGTGTCCCAGTCCTGCTGCTCGATGAGGCCGTGCACCAGCATGCGCTTGTTCTCGATGAGCGAGACGATGAACTCGATGAAGGGGCCCGGCTTGAGACCGCCGCTGGTGGGCATGGTCGCGCCGTGCAGCGAGGTGGTGGTGACTGACGGAATGGTGAGCAACGCGGCGGTGGCCGTCGACAGCGCGAAGGCGCAGGCCGAGAGCGTCGCGACGGCGATGAAGGGGCCCACGAAGGGAACGATGCCCACTGTCGCGGCGGCCAGCGAGCAGGCCGTGCCGCCGACGCCGTTGATGAGCGCGATGACGCCCGCCGACACGAAGCACTGCTCGGTGTAGTTGGGGTCGGGAATGGCCGCGCGCTTCACCGCGCCGCGCAGGTCTTTGATTTCGGGCAGCGGCGCGTTGCAGTTGTAGATGTTCTCGAGCGGGTCATCGACGTCGCCCCACACGTAGTGGCCGCCGACGGTGAGGTTCGAGACCAGGTGCGCGTGCGTGTCGGTGCCACCCCAGATGGGAATCGCGTTCCGCACCTCGCCGATGACGGGCGCGCCCGCGTCGGTGGCCAGCCATTGCGTGCCCACTGGCGCCGCCGCCTCGCAGCGGAAGTCGTCGACGTTGATGGTCGTCTTGTCGCCGGCGACGTCGACCACGCGGAAGCGCGCCTGGAGGTTCTGCGCCTGGTACTGCGAGACGTCCCACACCACGCGGCGCTCGAGGTAGTCGTTGTTGCGCAGCGAGGTCGACGCGCGCACCACCACCCAGTCGGGTGACGGCGACGGGTCGACGGCCGGGCCGGGCGCCAGCTCTTCAATGCCGAGGCCGCGGTACGTCACCTTGAGCTGCTCGTGGTTGTTGGGCGTGCTGCGCACCAGCAACTCCACGCGCTGGCCTGAGTTGCGGTGCCCGCCGATGAGGAATGAAACGTAGGGCGTCGAGATGGCGAACGGCGGCGAGACCAGGTCGCCACCCAGGGCCTCGTTGAGCCGCATGCCGGGCCGCGAGTGCCACCCGTAGCGCGCGTCGCCCGAGCCCGCCCACCAGTTGCCGTGGTAGCCGATGGAGCGGCTGAACTCCCAGTAGTCGCCGCCGACGGTCGAGAGCGGGTCGAGGCCCGTCGTCGGGTTCCCGATGAAGCCCGGCGGGTTGATGCGGAAGATGGACACCGCGTTGCCGTAGATGGCGGTGTTGGTGTGGAAGACGCCGGTGCCCACCCACGGCGAGTAGCTGCCGCCCTCGAAGCTCCAGGCCTGGCCGGCGAGGCACGTGCCGGCCGACGGCTCGCTCCCCGCGTCCCACGTGAAGCCGAAGGGGTTGAAGGGCTGCGCGTAGCCGGGCTCTCCGCGGAACAGGTCGTCGCTGCCGCCGTCGGCCACGGGGCAGGCCTCGTCCATGGTGGCGCAGCCGCGGAAGTACTCTTTGCCGCCAATGGGCGCGGGCGACTGCGGGCGCGGCAGGCGCACCGAGATGGTCTCGAAGCACGCCAGCTGAGGAATCGCGGTGAAGGGGCCGGGGTCGAACGGCGCGCCGGCCTCGTCGACGAAGGCGAAGCCACCGTCAGCGAGCCGGCCGTTGGGGAACGCCGTCTGCAACCCCGCGTCGGTCAAGAACACCTTGCACCCCGCGTCGACCCAGCCGTCGAGCGTCGTCGGGGCGCCCGCGTCACGTTCGCCAGCGTCGACGCCCGTGCCCGGAGGGCAGGCGGCGAGCAGCAGCAGTCCACTGAGCGTCAGGCGTCGGAGGTTCATCATGGAGTCTCGCTGGGACGACGTGAAGGTTGCCCAACAGCGTACTGGCGAGGGCTCCCGGGTCTTTTTTCAGCCCGGCAAAATCAGCCGTTGAAGGCGGCGTCGACGGTGCGGCGGACGTCACGCAGCATCTGCTCAGCCGACGCGAAGCGCGTGAAGAGCTGCTGCACCTGCGCCCACGCGGCCGCGTCTCCCGAAGGTGCCGACGCGGCGCTGCGCGCTGCCTCCGCCGCCGACTCCAGCTCGCGCGCGACCTGCGCGAGCAACTGCCGTGCTTCGGAGATCTTCACCTCATCCATTTTCGGCTCCTGGTTCTGCAAACACCGTCCACTGTCGCACCGCGACGGGCACCGGCAACGCCTTCGATTCGTAGCGCAGCGCCTTGATGCCCGATTGATGTTCCTGCAGCCACGCCGCCACGCCCGCGGCGCGGTACGTGGCCTCGCTCATCGCCACCTGCCACGACTCGGCCAGTGACTGCAGCTTGGCCGCGAGGTTCACCGTGTGCCCGAAGTAGTCGACGCCGGTGTTCAGCTTCACCGCGATGCACGCGCCCGTATTGAGCGAAATGCGCAGCCGCGTCGGAGAATCGGCGCGGTTCGGCGGGAAGCACGCGTGAATGTCGTACGAGGCCTTCACCGCGTCGAGCGGGTCATTGAAGGCCGCCATCACCGCGTCACCGATGGTCTTCACCACCGCGCCGCGATGCTTCGCCACCACCGCGAAGACCTCACCGAAGTGCCGCCGCACCTCGACGAAGGCCGCCGGGTCACCGCGCGCCGCGTACATCGCCGTCGAACCCACGATGTCGGTGAAGAGAATCGTCTGCTCGCCGACGGCCAGCTGCACGTCTGCGGCGAGGTAGTCCTCACTGAAGAGGTCGCGGTACTCCTGCAGCGAGAACAGCTGCCCGGGGCGAAGCGCGTAGTCACTCCAGCGGCAGGCCTCGAGAATGAAGCGGCGCGCTTCGTTCGACGGGTTGCGCAGCGTGAGCGTCGGCTCGCGGCGCAGCGCCACCCGGTCGGCGACGTCGGGCTTCCACTCGAAGGCCTCAGCGCCCTCTTCGCTCACGTCGAGAAAGCCGTACGTCTCGTGGCCGTGCACGCGCACGCGGTACGAGCCCGGCGTCAGCGACGGAGAGAGCTTCAACTCACCTCCCGGCGCGAGCTCCTGCTGAATACGAATGTGCTCTTTGGTGGCGGGCTCGGCGCTGCAGAACGTGCGCTTCTCGATGAGGCGCACCGACTGCTGAACGTGAAAGGTGATTTCGACCGACTCCTCGCTCTTCGAGTCGAAGTCGATTTCACACACCTGACAGGCGCCCTTCGAGGCGAGCCCGCCGAGCGCGCTGAACTCTTCGGTGACGCCGCGACAATGCGGGCAGATGAGGTCCCACGAAATTTCGAGCACGCCTTCGCGCGTGGCGTGCAGCGCGCACCGCAGCAGCGTCTGCTCGTCGACGCCCCACGCGGCGGCGCGTTCACGAATCTGTATTCGGTAGAGGTCTTGCTCGTCGCCGGTGGCGACCCACCCCAGCAGTTGGTCGACTGTCTTCGCGTCGAGCCCGTGCTGCTTGAGCTTCGTGGCGACGTCGGCGAGCCGCGCGGTGACGTCAGGCAACAACGGCGCGGGCGGCGCCACCGGCATCTGCGCGCGCTTCATCGCGGCGTATTGCGCGGCGAGGTCGTCGAAGACGCGACGAAAATCTCCGTTGAGCGACGGCAACCCGAACTTCACCGCCGCCTTGCCGATGAAGCCGCGCGGAATCACGCCGAAGTACACGTTGACGCGCGTGTGCCCTGCGTCGAGCACCTGAAAGGTGAACACGCCGTACACCACGCGCATGAAGCCGCGCTCGTACAGGCGCACCGACTCGATGCTCTGCCCTGCGACCCAGTTCCACGGCACCTCACGCCACTCGTGCGCCACGCCGCCCTGCGTCGACCGGCCCCAGCGCTCGTTGCCTCTGTCTTCGAAGTGCATGCGCGCGGTGCCCAGCGCGCGGTTCATGCGCGACGTGTCGGCCACCAACGGCCACAGCTGCTCGAGCGGCATCGCCACGTCGTAGTGCCAGAGCCACTCGAGGCGCGGCGTGGCGGCGTGCTCCCTGGGCCACGGGTGCGCAGCCAGCAATTGCTCAACCGTCGGTGGGGTCATCAGCGGAGCGCGGAGTATGCGGCAGTTATTTCTTCACGGCACCCACCAACGTCTGGAGCGCCTGCAACAACGCGCGCTGCGCGGGCGCGTCGAGCACCTCGAAGAGCTTGCCCACCTCCGCGTCGTAGCCGCGGCTGCGCTTCCGCGCGGAGCGGCGACCTTCAGGCGTCAGCCGGAGCAGCAGCGCCCGCCGGTCTTCCGGGTGCTGCTGCCGCACCAGCAACCCTTCGAGCTCGAGCGCGTCGACCAGGGCCGTGAGGTTCGGCTTGGGAATCGCCAGCCGCGCGCTCAGCGTACCCATCGTCACCGGGCCCCAGCGCTCGAGCGAGACGAGCACCAGCACACGCTTGGGGTTCGTCTCTCCCGGCGGCAACCGCGAGCGCAGCCACGTCTTCCACGCCGCGAAGAAAGCGTGGGAGGTCTCGACCAGCGCCTGCGTGTCGGTGCGTCGCATCAATGCCCTTCGTGAAAGTCGGCCACGCCGCGCTTCCAATAACCGGTGACGCGCGACCACTCGCGGCGCTGGCCACGTCGCTCGAGCACCTCGCGTACCGAGCGCATGTCGCCCGCTTCACCGGCCACGAAGGCGAAGACGTCACCTTCAGGCCACGCCGTGTCACGAAGCGCGTTCGCCAGCAGCCCTGCGCCACCTCGTCGAAACAGCCACGTGAGCGCCATGGCGTCAGGCCCGCGCAGCGGCTGCACGTCGACCTCGCTGTCGACCTCGACGAAGACCTTCCCGCGCGCGTGAGCCGGGAGCTCTTCGAGGCGTCGCGCGATGGCGGGCAGCGCGGTCTCGTCGCCGGCCAGCAGGTAGGCGTCGAAGTCGTACGGCACCAACGTGGACCCACGCGGGCCTCCTACGGCGAGCTCCGAGCCGACGCGCGCTGTTTCGGCCCACGCGTTGGCCACGCCAGCGCCATGCAGCGCGAAGTCGATGGTCAACGAGTCAGGGCCGAAGCGACGCGGCGTGAAGTCGCGCATGCGTGAGCGGTCAGCCGAATCAATCGCGCCGGTGGCCGGGTCGGGGAAGAACAACTTCACGTGATCATCTGCAGCCGCGCTCTCGAAGCCCTCGAGCTCCGGCCCTTCGAAGACCACCCGCGCATACCTGGGCGTCACCCGCTCTACCGAGCGCACCGACAACTTCCGCAGCCGCACCGGCCGGGGGCCCACACGTTCAATTCGATGGTTCGTCATTCCCCTCACTAACGGCGACGAACAACAGTTCAACTCTGAACTATTTATGGCGCGAAGAACACGTCGTGAATTCGAGCAGGGCCGAGTTATGTAATTCACAACGACATGGCAGCACCCCTCAGCTGGGTCACCCGGCTCACCAATCGGTGGATGCCTCCGGTGACCGACCCGGAGATAGACGCGCGCTTCCGCTTCGGGATCCAGGCGTGGTTGGTGACGTGGCCGTTCGCCCTGGTGTGGACGATTGTCGGCGCGATGCAGGGGCTGTGGGCGCAGGCCGCACTCAACGCGGTCATGGTTGTGCTGGGGCCCATCGTGCTCGTGGCCGTCAAGCGCACCGGCAGGCTGACGCCGTGGTTCGAGATGACCATGGGCGCGGCGCTGCTGCTCTACGGCCCCGGCATTCTCACGCAGACGCCCATCGAAGAGACGACGCTCTTCTTCATCACCGTCATTCCGCTCGTCGCGGGCTTCATCTTCGGGTGGCGCGGCGCGGCGGTGTGGGCCGGCCTCGCGGGCCTGTCGGGCGCGACGGGGCTGGTGCTCGGGTCCATGGGCTACACGCTCGCACAAACCGACCCCACGCCGGTGCTGACCAAGGTGCTGAACCTCATCAGCGCGCTGGCCATGGTGTCGGCCTTCGCGGCGCGCTTCTACTCGGTGCGCCGCGCGGCCTTCGAGCGCGCAGAGGCGGCCAACAAGGCCAAGAGCCTGTTCCTCGCGAGCATCAGTCACGAAATCCGCACCCCGATGAACGGCGTGCTGGGCATGACGCAGCTGATGCTGCGCGAGACGACCGACCCGCTCACCCGCGAGCGCCTCGACGCGATTCTGCGCAGCGGCAACATGCTGGTGACGCTCATCGACGACCTGCTCGACAGCACCAAACTCGAAGCGCAGCGCCTGAGGCTCGAGCTGAGCACCTTCGACCTGCATCTGGCCGCCCGCGACGTCGAGCGGCTCTTCACCGCGAAGGGTAAAGAGAAGTCCGTCGCGCTGCGCGTGCAACTCGCGCCGGAAACACCGCAGTGGGTGGTGGGCGACGCGCTGCGGTTGCGGCAGGTGCTCTTCAACCTCGTCAGCAACGGCGTGAAGTTCACCGACCACGGCACGGTGACGTTGACGATTGCGCCGCGTGAAGGTGACGCGCTCGAGTTCAGCGTCGAAGACACCGGCATCGGCATCGAGGCCGACGTGCTGCCGCGGCTCTTCACGGTCTTCGAGCAGGCCGATGCGTCGACCACGCGGCGCTACGGAGGCAGCGGGCTGGGGCTCGCGCTCGCGCGCCAGCTGGTGGGGTTGATGGGCGGCGCGTTGGAGGTGACGTCGTCGCCGGGTGTCGGTTCGCGGTTCTTCTTCACGCTGAGCCTCCCGCGGGGTTCAGCGCCGGTGGAGCCGCTGGAGCGCGTCGCCGAGCACACGTCGAACGCGAAGCGGGTGTTGGTGGTCGACGACAACACGCTCAACCTGCACGTCGCCGCGAGCCTGGTGCGGAAGATGGGCTTCAACGTCGACGCGGTGCTGTCAGGTGAAGAGGCGCTCAAGGCGGTGGAAGACGTGACCTACGCCGCCGTGTTGATGGACTGTCACATGCCGACGATGGACGGCTTCGAGGCCACTCGCCGCATTCGCGCGCTCGATGGAGAGAAAGCGCGCGTACCCATCATCGCGGTGACGGCGTCGACGACTGACGAAGACCTCGCGGCGTGCCGCGCGTCGGGCATGAATGAGGTGCTGCCCAAGCCGGTGTCCTTCGAAGCGCTACAGCGCGTGCTCGGCTTCGTCTCGGGCGCTGATCAGTCACCGCCGAACAGCTTCTCGAGCTTCTTGACCGACAAGTAGAGATGAACGCCGTCGTCGACGGCCGCCACGAAGCCGTAGCGCTCGTAGAAACGTTTCGCAGTCGCGTGCTTGGCCCGCACCTCGACAGCAAAGATGCCAACGACCTGTGAGACGCGATGAATCTGCTCGAGCGCGTGCATCAACAAGTGTTCGCCAAGCCCTTGGCCCTGCGTTGAGAGATCGATCGCGAATCGACCGAGGTGAGCAACCGGAACGGGGTAGCGCGCCAACCGCTTGACCTCCTCGGCCGGAAGTCGCTCATGGGAAACCGAGGCAACGGTCAACGTGTAGAAACCCAGCACTTTCGAGCTGTCGCCAGCTGTCAGCACCCACGTTCGCCCGACGTTCTCCTGCTGATTCTGGCGCGCGTACTTTCGAAGGAACTCGTTCAACGCGGGCTCGCCACAGTCGAAAGAGTCGCGCTCGTGGCGCTTCGTGAGCAGCGTGATGTTGAAGTCACTCACGACTTTCGCTCCGCGAGCGAGGCCATGAGTTCGTCGATGGTCTTCGAAGCGGCGTTGACCCGAGCCATTTCGTCGTCGGCCACCGAAACAAGAAGCTCAACGAGCGAGGGGAACACCGCCACGGCCTTCAGCCGCTGATCCCGGCTGACACTCTGAAGAAGTTGGCGCTCACGCACGTCAGCGTCGAAAATTTGGAGGCGCCATTCTGAATCCGTCCACTTGGAAAATGACAAGCAAACGCGTGGATCGATCGGATCTAACTCAAGCGACACGGAGATACCGAGCCCGAGTTCTGTCAGCACCTTCTCGAACTCACGAATCTTCCGGTTCAACTCATCGGTTGCGGCACCAAGTCTGGCACCCAGCGAGCCGTTGAGAGCATCGTCCTTCTTCGCCATGTGAACTCCGTCAAGTGAGCAGTCAGCTTCCAGCGGCCCTCCTTCACGCGTAGCCACGGACACCGTCTCACAGAGCTGTAGCGCCAGGCCACCCACCTTGCGAAGTACGTACTTTCTCCGTACAACGATTCTCGTGGAGAAAACCGAGCGCCTCGACTTCCGACTGACCACTTCGAACCGCAAGCTCATCGAGCGTGCGGCGACGTTGCTTGGTCAACCACTGACTGCCTTCGCGGTGCAGGCGCTCGTGAAGCAAGCCGAGCAGGTCATCGAGCAAGACACGCAGCGCAAGCTCTCGGCTCGTGACTGGAAGAAATTCGTCGCCGAGCTCGACGACGACAAGCCGAACAAGACGCTCGTCAACGCGCTGAAGAAGTACCGCGCGCGAACGAAGAAACGCTGATCACTCCGAGACGGACGGCTGCGCTTCGAGCTTCTCGCGCAGGTCTTTCGGCAGCTCGGCGCGCTCTTCCTTCATGCGCACCCCCAGCCGCCGCGCCAGCGCGTGGTCACCCAGCGCCCAGGCCCGCGCGAACAACCGCTCCTGATGCGGCCACGCGGTGGGAAACGGGAAGTCCAGCTCGCGGCCCTTTGCTTCAGCCCACTGCCAGTGCGCCAGAAACTCCGCGCCGCTGACGCGCTCGAGCAGCGCCGTCTCCACTTCTTCCAACGCGAGCCGCTCGTCCTTCGTCCACTTCTCACCGAGCAACGCCTCGAGCGCCTTCTGATCAGCCCCACGCGCCAACGCCGCCAACGCCTTCGCACCCACCGACGGCCGTCGCGCATTCAACAACTCGAACGCCGCGGCCGACTTCGCCGGCGCGTCACGTCGCAGCAGAAACGCGACCTGCTCCAGGTCTTCCAACTTCAACGTGTCGCGCGCACTGTCCCACTTCGCGAGCAGCGCCTCTTCTTCGCGCGTCAGCTCGTCCAACGCCGACTCCACCGCTTCACGAAACGGCGCCACGTCGTCCAACGGCGCGCCGTTCGCCATCGCGCGGTCCAACAAGCCCAGCGCCTCTCGCGCGGCCGGCGTCAGCTCGTCGACCATCACGTCACTCGCGTCACGAAACCGCACGTACGCCAGCAGCACCAACCACTGCCAATTCGTCGTCTGCGCCGTCACCACGTCGCGCAGCTGCGTAGCCGCCGACGCCCAGTCGTCTTCGTGCAGGTACCGCGTCAACCGCGCGTCGCCCGCCTCGGGGAGCCCATACGGAGGTGCCAGAAAGTGAGTCATGTCGCCAACCTACGCATGCGCATGCCTTGCGCCATGAGCCGACTTAATTCCCTAAATCACCTGCCAATTAACCTAAGTGACTCTTGGCGAAAGCTAAGTGCTGTGCCAGATGACACTCGCACCAGCACTCAGGCGCTACGCCCTCACACAGGAGAACCCCATGCCGACGACCCCGCTCCGCGACTTTCTCGAGATTCCCTACGACCAGCTCGAGGAGCTGAACCTGGGCGTGAAGCAGGACCGCATCAACCGCGTGCCCGCCGAGAAGCTGAAGGAAACGCGCATGAAGTACCTGACCGACGAGAAGCGCATCAAGGCGGTCACCGTGTGCTTCACCGACCTCGAAGGTCGGCTGCACATGCTCGATTACGACAAGAAGTTCCTGCTCAAGAGCCAGGACAACCTGACCTTCGACGGCTCGTCGGTGCGCGGGTTTTCGGCGCAGCACGAGTCGGACCTGCGCCTGAGCATCGACTGGTCGGCGTTCTATTGGCTGCCGGCCGACGTGTTCGGCCCCGGCAAGGTGCTGGTGTTCTCTGAAGTGCTGGGCCGCGACGGCCTGCCGTACTCGTCAGACCTGCGCTCGCGCCTCAAGCAGTACAGCGAAGAGCTCTGGAAGAAAGAGCAGATGGTCTGCCACGTGGCGCCCGAAATTGAAGGGTTCCTCTTCAACGGCCGCGACGCCGAGCGCCACTACAACGAGACCGGCAAGTTCGAGTACGTGAGCATCGGCGGGTATTACCACTCGCTGCCGGGCGACAAGCTGCGCGCCTTCATCGACGGCTGCGCCGAAGTGCAGCGCGCGATGGGCTTTCAGAACGAGAAAGACCACCCCGAGGTCGCGCCCTCACAGTTCGAGATGAACTTCTCGTATTCCGAGGCGCTCATCACCGCGGATCAAGTGCAGCTCTACAAGCTGCTGTGCCGTCAGGTCGCGGCGAACCTCGGCTGCACCGCGTCGTTTCTCCCCAAGCCGGTCACGGGCGTGAATGGCAACGGCATGCACACCAACATGTCGTTCAACAAGGCCGGCAAGAACCTCTATTGGGACGCGAAGGGTCAGGAGAACCTGTCGAAGAATGGCTGGGACGCCATCGACCGCATCCTCAACAGCGCCGATGACCTCTGCCTGATTCTGAACCCGTCGGTGAACGCGTACCGCCGCCTCGACCCGCACTTCGAGGCGCCGAACCAGATCAAGGCGTCGGCCAACAACCGCGGCGCGATGGTGCGCATCCCCACCGGCAACGAGAAGTCAGCGCGCATCGAAGTGCGCAGCGTGGCCCCCGACGCGAACCCGTACATGGTGTTCTACACGTTGATGCGCACCGCCCTCGAAGGCCCGGGCACCGACACCGCCGCCGACGAGAGCAAGCGCAGCCGCACGCGCTTCTTGCCCGACAACATCTACGACGGCATCCGCCTCTTCAAGGGCAGCAAGTACATGAGCGAGGTGTTGGGCGAGCTCGTCGTCTCGAAGTTCGCCGAGGTGAAGCAGGCCCAGGCCGACCGCTGCAGCAAGGCGCTCGGCTCGATGATCAAGGTGCCCGAGATTCAGTTCCACCACGAGGTCACCAACCAGTACCTCTGGAACCAGTTCTGACCACTCCAACGTCGAAGTGAATGACGGGAGGCCTGGAAACGGGCCTCCCGTTCTTCGTGGTGCGGGTAGGGTTCGTTGCTGTCTCAACCACTTCATGGGGGTCTCTTTGCTTCGTTCACTCCTCGTCGTCATTTCACTCTCCACCACGGCCTATGCGGGCAGCGTGGGCTCGTACAGCGGCTGCAAGTCACTCCGGGGCGAGCGCGGCGCGTGCGAAGCCTGCGTGGCAGGCGGCAACTTCTACCAACCGGGCTCGGGCTGCGGCTCGACAGCCGGCATGCACAAGTCGAAGGCCGCCGCCGTCCCCAAGCCGCCTCCGAAGCCCGCGGCGATGCCCGCCACGCAGAAGAAATACGTCACCATCAAGCCCGGCACCTTCGCCATCGGCGCGCAAGAAGCCGACGCGTCGGCCGACAAAGACTCCTCGAAGGACGTGTTCGGCGGCGTGAAGGTGACGCTCACCCGGCCCTTCATGATGAAGACCACCGAGGTCACACACGGCGAGTACTACTTCGTCACCGGCGCGCCCTCGACCTCCTACGACAAGACGTGCGGCATGGAGTGCCCGGTCAACGCCATCAGCTGGCGTGAGGCGCTCATCTACTTGAACGCGCTCTCGAAGAAGGAAGGCCTCGAGCCCTGCTACGACATGAAGGCCGACGGCGCGAAGTGGACGAAGGGGCTCGACTGCACCGGCTACCGCCTGCCCACCGACGCGGAGTGGGAGTTCGCGGCCCGCGGCGGCCTCGAGGAGCCGCGCTACGGCGAGCTCGACGACATCGCGTGGCACTACGACAACAGCGACAACAAGCCGCACCCCGTCGGCAAGAAGAAGCCGAACGCGTACGGCCTGTACGACATGCTCGGCAACAGCTGGGAGTACGTGTGGGACGCGGAGAGCTACAAGCCCTACCCCGAAGACGTGACCGACCCGATTCTCGGCGGTGACTCGTTGGAGACCCTCGGCCAGGACCGCGTGTGTCGTGGCGGCAGCTACGGCGAGCGTGCGTACGCCGTGCGCGCCACGGTGCGCTTCCAGATGCCCGCGAGCTCCGGCGGCGACTCCTACGGCTTCCGCCCGGTGCGCACGGTCGTCGAGAAGAAGTGACGTTTCCATTCCGCGACGCGAGTTGCGCGCGTGGTGTGAATCGCTACTTCGCACACCATGCGCGCACTCTTCGTCGTGATGCTGTTGGTCTCAGGCTCGTTGTCGTGTGCGCCGCCGTTCTGCAACGGGACGCAGTGTGAGTGCCGCGACGGAATGCTGTGTCAGCTGCCGACCTGCGACGGCTGCAACACGCAGTGCACGCAGAACGCTCAATGCGCCTTCGCCGGCGGGCACGACACCGTCAACGCCTGTCGCGACAACGGCGTGTGCACCGGCGCGCTCGGCGACCGCGCGAACGTGGCTTGCGACAACAGCGCGTCGTGTCAGTTGAACTTCGGCCACGACTCGACGGCGGTGTGCCGCGGGTCAGCGAGCTGCGGCGTGTCGGGCGGAGACAGAGCCGCGTTCACGTGTGAAAACGGCGCGACGTGTCACTTCACCGGTGGCCACGACACGCGCATGAGCTGCTCGGGCGGGACGTCGTGCACGTTGAATGCGGGCGAGCGCGCGGTGGTGAATTGCAGCGAAGGCGCGCGGTGCACGGTCACCTGCCAGTCGTGCACGGTGACGTGCTCTGGCGGCGCGCAGTGCACGTGTACGAATGGCAATTGCGACCCTTGAGCGGGTCGAATTGGCGGTATGTCTCCAGTGGTGACATTATCGTGTCTCCACTGGAGACATTGAGTGCCGGAACACGCCCTTCGACTCCCTGCTGACGATGGTTACGAGCTCTCGCTCAAGCACTTCACGCCGACAGGCCCGACGCGCGGCGTGGTGGTCATGGCTGGGGCCACCGGCGTACAGCAGCGGTTCTACCGGCGCTTCGCCGACACGCTGACGCAACATGGCCTGGAGGTCGTCACCCTCGACTACCGCGGCATCGGCGAGTCGCGGCCCGGGTCGCTCGTGGGGTTTCGCTGCAGCTACCCCGACTGGGCGACGCGCGACCTGCCCGTAGCTGTCGACTTCGCGCTCTCGCGGGGGCCGACCGTGGTCGTCGGGCACAGCTTCGGAGGCCACGCCTTTGGCCAGCTCCCCGACCCGAACCTCACGCTGGGGCTCTACACCGTGGCCAGTGGCGCCGCGTGGTCGGGCTACATGCCGCTCGGCGAACGCGTAAAGGTCGAGTTCATGTGGAACGTGCTTGGCCCGCCCGTCACTGCGTTGCGTGGCTACCTGCCGGGGCGCGCGTGGGGCGGCGAAGACATGCCGCTGGGCATCTACGTCGACTGGAAGCGCTGGAGTCAGCGCCCGAAGTACTTCTTCGACGACCCGTCACTCGACATGCAGGCGACGTTCGACCGCGTTCGAGTACCGGTGGTCGGCGTGACGGCGAGCGACGACCTCTGGGCGCCACCGCGTTCGATGGAGGCGTTCCTTTCACACTACCGCCACGCGCCGCTGCAGCTCGAGACACAGACGCCACGTGAGCTCGGCGTGCGCGCCGTCGGGCACATGGGTCACTTCAAGAAGGACGTGCTGCCGGCCTTCGTGCCGCGCGTGCTGCGCTTCATCGACGAGCGCCTCGGAGCGCCGGCGCTGGCCTGAGCGACCCTCAGAGCGTCTTGCCCTGCGACGCCATCACCCGCGCGAGCTCTGCGTCGAGCGCGCGCAGCTCGGCTTCGTCACGCGCGAGCGCGTCTTCGTGAGAACGCTCGAGAGCCAGGTCCGGAACAGGGCGCGTCGCAGGTGACGAGCCGAACATCGCGCGCAGCAAGGCGAAGAGCGCGAAGACTCCGAGCGCGACGACGCCGAACTTGAGCAGCGCCGCAGCGATGCCGATGGAGAGCCCAATCACCGCCGCGACCAGCACCAGCGCGGGCGGCCCGAGCACCACCACACCGACCAGCACCAGCAACACCGTCAACCACTGCGGAAGGCCATCGCGTCGCATTCGGTACTCCTCCTGTCGAGCAGTACGGAGCGCCGTGAGCTCGATTGCGTTGGCCTCCGGCGTCTCAACGGAGTGACGACGCGCACCAGCACCTCAACAACGAGCTGCGAAGACGCACCGCCGTCGGGACCGCAACCAGAACGTCACGCGCTCTGCAGAACTCCGATGGGCTCCGAAACAGCGACGGAGAGGACGCGCGGCATCGGCTGATCAGCAATGAACGCCACGACCTGCGCGACGACCTCTGCGTCACGACGAATTCGGTCGTGCGACAACGTCGCCGTCTCAAGGAGCCGCGCACCGGGCCACGCCCCGACCAACTCACGCGACGACTCGAGCGGCACCACCTGGTCTCGAGCGTCATGCACCAACAGCGTCGGCACGGCGCCAAAGCGCGGCGCGTGACTGACGAGGTCGAGCTCACTCACCGGCGCCTTGAGAATCGCCTCCACCCGCAGCAGCAACCGGTCCCGCATCGCCGTCGACAACCCGGCCTGCTCGGTGAAGTGCGTCAAATACGGCGTCATGCGCGCAGGCGGCGCAAGCAACGCGAGGCGCGCCACCTTCAGGCCCTTCGTCAACGCATACGCCGTCGCCGTCGCACCAAGCGAGTGCGCGACGACCACCTTCGGCTGCAGCTTCGCGCCCAGCGTCGTCACCACCTGCGCCATCAACGGCAGCGTGCAGAAACTCCCCGCTGTCTCTCCGTGCGCCGGCAGGTCGACCGCCACCACGTGCCAACCCAGCTTCACCAACGGGTCGACGAACGAACCCATCTGCGACGCGTTGCCGCTCCAGCCGTGCACCAACAGCGCCGTGCCGCGAGCGCCACCGGAGTTCCATTCCCACGCCGCCAGCGAGCGGTCACCCGCGTCGAGCTCGAAGCGCCGCGCGCTCACCAACGCGTCACCCCACTTCACCGGCGGCCGCGTCGGCCGACCCCACAGCGCGAACGCCCTGTCTTCGACCCAGCCGGGCACGACCTTCTCTGCGACTCCGACCAGCGCCTTCGCAATACGAACGGTCGTTCTATTTTCACGGCGAGTCTTAACGGTCATCAGGCACTCCGGGTTGGTTACGGTTGGTGAGAAGCGACCAGGCGCTCGAAGGCAGCGCGCGCACGTTCGACGGCGCGGCGGTCCTTCATGAGCCGGTAGTACAGGTTGAACGCCATGATGATGCCTTCGATTTCGAAGGCGAACTGGCGTGTATCGGTGTCGGGGCGCACGTGCTTCTCGTCGATGGCGAGCTGCACCGTCTTCGCGAGCGAGTCGATGAGGTTCTTCTGTTGTTCGACGAGCACGTCGCGGGGTCGCCCAGCGCGGTCGTCGAGCTCGATGTTGGCCTGTTGAAAGAAACACCCCCCGGGCATGCGCGAGTCGGTCGCCCAGCCCACCCAGTGCTCGAAGATGCTGCGCAACCTCGGCAACCCGCGCGGCGCCTTGAAGGCCGGCAACATCACGCGCTCCGCAAAGAGCCCCGAGGCCAGGTCGATGACGGCGACCTGGAGCTCTTCTTTGCTACCGAAGTGCGCGAACAGCCCGCTCTTCGAGAGCTTCAATTCATCAGCGAGCGCACCAATAGAGAGGCCGTCGAGCCCGTCGCGCCCCGCGAGCAGGAACGCGCGACTCACGATGCGCTCTCGGGTGGCTTCGCCTTTCGACACGCCCTGCACAATAAGAACGACCGTTCGTAAATTCAAGTCCATGCTATGCGGCGAGGCATGTCCACCATCGTGGCCATTGCGACGGGCCCGGCAGCGGGCGGTATCGGCATCGTGCGGCTGTCGGGGCCGCAGGCGTTGGTGGCCGCACGTGCCCTGGCGCCGTCATTGCCCTCGTCGCCGCAACCGCGTCACGCGTACTTCACGCGCTTCGTGGCTGACGATGGCGCCGTGTTGGACGAGGGCCTCGCGCTGTATTTCGCCGCGCCGCGCAGCTTCACGGGCGAAGACGTCGTGGAGCTGCAGGCGCATGGCGCGCCGCGGTTGCTCTCGTTGCTGGTGGAGCGGGCGTTGCGCGTCGAGGGCGTGCGGTTGGCGACGGCGGGCGAGTTCACGCGACGCGCGTTGTTGAACGGTCGCCTCGACTTGTCGCGCGCGGAGGCGGTGGCGGACCTCATCGCGGCCGAGTCAGAGGCGCAGGTTCGTGCAGCGGCGGCGCAGCTGAGCGGTGAACTGTCGACACGGCTGGAGCGCGTGCGTGAGCCGTTGCTGTCGCTGCGCGCAGAGGTCGAAGGGTCGCTCGACTTTCCGGAAGAGACAGAGGGCGAAGAGGTCGACGTCTCCGCGCGGCTCGATGCAGCGCTGCGCGAGGTGCGCTCGTTGCTGGCCGACGCGAAGCGTGGCGCGCTGGTGCGGCGCGGCGCGCGGGTGGTGCTGTACGGGCCGGTAAATGCGGGCAAGTCGACGTTGTTCAACGCGCTCGTCGGTGCGTCGCGCGCGCTGGTTGACGCGGAGCCCGGCACGACTCGCGACACGCTTGAGGCGCGCGTGGAGCTGCATGGGCTCGCGGTGACGTTGGTTGACACGGCGGGGCTCCGCGATGGCGCGGGGCGCATCGAAGCGCTCGGCATCGAGCGAGCGCGTGGCGCGATTTCCGGAGCGGACGTGGCGGTGCTGGTGCTGCCTCCCGACGCGGGTGATGCAGACGCACGCGCGTGGCGGGCCGAGGTTGATGACTCACGGCGCCTCGAGGTCGTCGGTAAGGCAGACCAGGCGATTCGGAACGCGAGCACGGAGACGTTGATGAGCGTGTCTGGGCTGACAGGGCTTGGCCTTGACGCGCTTCGTGACGCGCTCGCGGTGAGACTTGGTGCAGGCGCAGCAGCTGCCGCGCTTTCGACCAGTGAACGACACCTGACTGCGCTGACGGAGCTCGAGGTCGCCCTCAGCCGCGCCCGGTCCGCGCACGAGGTCGCGACGCTCGAGGTCGTCGCAGGTGAGCTTCACCTCGCACTTGAAGCGCTCTCTGAGCTGACAGGAGAAGACGCCTCGACCGCGCTCCTCGACGCCATCTTTCAGCGGTTCTGCATCGGTAAGTGAAGCCGACCGTCACGCACGAGCGTGATGCCCCGGCTGGTCGTCACGGATGGCTCAGTCGGATCCTCGACTCCCCGTCCGGTGGCGACTCGCGCCTCGACCGAACGTCACGCGCAGCCCGGTTGCCGCCGCTCAGTCCAGCTGGCACGCGACGTCGAAGAAGTCCGGTGACCGTGAATTCTCGACGTGGCGCGGCCTCAACCAGCACGCGATGTCGAAAAAGTCCGGTGAGCGAGATTTCTCGACGTCGCGCGAGCTCGGCTTGACCGTCAAGCACTGCGCAGTCGGCTCTTCAATCGGCACACGCGCGACTTCTCGACGGCGCGCGAGCCTGCTTGACCGTCACGCGGCACAGCCGTTCCTCAATCGACACGCGACGTCGAAAAAGTCCGGTGAGCGAGATTTCTCGACATCGCGCGAGCCTGCTTGGCCGTCACGCACTGCGCAGCCGACCCTCAATCGGCACACGCGCGACTTCTCGACGGCGCGCGAGCCTGACCGTCACACAGCGCAGCCGGCCCTCAACCGACACGCGACGTCGAAAAAGTCCGGTGACCGGTGACCGAGATTTCTCGACGTCGCTCGAGCCTGCTTGACCGTCACGCAGCGCAGCCGGCCCTCAACCAACACGCGACGTCGAAAAAGTCCGGTGACCGAGATTTTTCGACATCGCGCGAGCCTGCTTGGCCGTCACGCACTGCGCAGTCGGACCTCAATCGCACACGCGCGACTTCTCGACGTCGCTCGAGCCTGCTTGACCGTCACGCAGCGCAGCCGGTCCTCAACCGACACGCGACGTCGAAAAAGTCCGGTGAGCGAGATTTTTCGACATCGCGCGAGCTCGGCTTGACCGTCACGCACTGCGCAGTCGGCTCTTCAATCGGCACGCGCGCGACTTCTCGACGGCGCGCGAGCCTGTTTGACCGTCACGCGGCGCAGCCGGCCCGCAACCAACACGCGACGTCGAAAAAGTCCGGTGAGCGAGATTTCTCGACATCGCGCGAGCTCGACCACGTCGACTCGCCCTTCGACCGAACGTGACACGCGCGGCCCGGCTGCCGCCGCTCAACCGGCACGCGACCCCCAAAGCCAGTCGCCGTGAATTCTCGACGTCGCGCGACCCCTCAAGACATCGTCATCGACGGCTGATCAACGCGTCTTCAATCAACAGCGCGTCAACCGGGTGCGCGAGGAAGAACGCGAGCGCATCAGCCTCGGTCGCGACGATGGGCTCCCCCTGCCCGTTGAGTGACGTGTTCAACACCACCGGCAGCTTCGCCAACAACGCCCCGACCAACGTGGCTTCGCGCACCGTCTGCAACCGCGCCGTGCCGTCGACATGCGTGACCGCTTCCAGTTGCGCGCGCGCTTCAGGCCTCACCTGCGCGACCGTCGTCATGAACGGCGCCAGGCGCGGCGCAAACGGCTCGAAGAACTCCGACGCGCGCGACTCGAGCACCATCGGCGCGAACGGGCGGAACGGCTCGCGGCGCTTGATGACGCGATTGAGCCGCTCCTTGACCGCGAGCGGAGTCGGCATCGCGAGAATGCTGCGCTGACCGAGCGCGCGCGGGCCCCATTCGAAGCGGCCCTGCACCCACGCCAGCACCTCACCTCGCTGCAACGCTGCGGCGGCGGTCTCGACGGGAGACGACACGCGCGTCACCGAGAGCCCCAGCTGCGTCGCGAGCTCCGCGCCGAGCGCGCCCGACACCGAAGTACCCCACGCCGCGTGCTCGAACGTCGTGCGCGCCTCGCCTCGTTCAGCGGCCGCGAGCAACGCCGCGCCGAGCGCCCCACCCGCATCACCAGCCGCTGGCTGCACGAACAGGTCCGCGAAACCCGCTTCACGAAACAGCCGCGCGTTTGCGACTGCATTCAACGCGACGCCACCCGCAAGACAGAGCGCGTCGGCACCCGTGAGCTCCTTCGCGCGTGCGGCGAGCGCGAGCAGCGCGTCTTCGAGCACGGCCTGCAACGTCGCGGCGATGTCGGCGCACCGCGTGTCGAGCGCGTTGCCGTCGAGCGCCCACGGCGTGCCCGGCATTCGGCGCGGGCCGAGGAGCGACTCCAACTTCGCCGAGAAGCCGACCTCGGTGTTGGTGTGCGCGTCGAAGTACTCGAGGCCCAGCTCGAAACCGCCGTCACGCACGCGCAGCAACTTCGCGAACTCATCGCGGTACTTCGGGGTGCCGAAGGCCGCGAGGCCCATGACTTTGTATTCGCCTTCATTCACTTCGAAGCCGAGGTACGCGGTGAGCGCCGAGTAGAGCAGCCCGAGCGAGTGCGGAAACGCGACGTGCGCTTTGCGCTCGAGCGACGTGCCGTCACCGAGCCAGATGGCGGTGCTGGTTTCTTCGCCGACGGCGTCGACGGTCAAGACTGCGGCGCGCTTAAACGGGCTGGTGAAGAACGCGCTCGCGGCGTGCGAGGCGTGGTGTTCCCGGTACGTCACCTTGTCGCGCGAGACTCCGAGTGAAGTCGACAGCGCGTCGAGCACCCACAACTTGCCGCCGAGCTGCGAGGCGAGCGCGCGGGGAAATTGCTTGAGCGCGCGAGGAAAGGTCCGCAGCGACGAGAGGAGAACGCGCTCGAGTTTGCGGTACGGGTTTTCGTAGAAGACGACTTCATCGAGCGCGTCCGCGTCGAGCTTCGCCATGCCGAGGCACGCGCGCGCTGCGGCAAGCGGCAACGACGCCTCGTTCTTGATGCGGGAGAAACGTTCTTCCTGCATCGCGGCGACGAGTTGGCCGTCGACCACCAGGGCGGCCGCGGCGTCGTGGTAGTTCGCGCTGATGCCGAGAATCGCGCTCATCGCGCGCGATTGAAGCACTTCGCAGCGCGCGAGGGCTGCAGCCAGCGCCTCAGGGGTGGTTTTTGCAGCCTTCGCGGTTCGCTGAAGGCACAGCAGCGTGCAAAGACATGCGGCATGTCAGCGACTCTCGAAGACATCGTGCAGTCGTTCTACCGAGCACCCGACGTCGCGGGAGCGCTCGCCGCGTTCGACGAGTTCCTCACCGCGAAGGAGCCGTCACTCACCCAGCTTCATGCGTTCGTGCACATGGCGCGCGTGAACAAGAAAGTGCGCGACGGCATGGCAACACGTCGTGAACGCCAGCCGAAGGTCGTCGACGCGGTGCTCAATGGGTTCGCCGACCCCCAGCTCCCGCGCGTCGGCGACGGGCCTCCGTCTCCTGCGGAGCTCGACCTGCTGTGGACGGAGTTCTTCATCACGGGCGACCTCGCGCCCGTACGTCGCGTGTTGAGCGTCGTCGATGAGCCTGACCTCGTGCGCGCGCGGCTCACGGCGTGGGTGCAGCAACTCGGCAGCGGCTTCGGAGCATTCACCAAGTTCAAGAAGCACCAGCCGGTGCTGCAGCGCTGCGCGATTCCGGTGGTCTTCAATGAAGGGCGCATCGACGGGCCGGTCGACCTCGACGTGAGCGTCGCGACGGCGGCGAAGAAGCGGCTGCTGCAATTCGCGGAGCTGCCGATTGCGTTGTCGAATGACGAGCTGGTTCGCATCGCCGCGAAGAGCGCCGCCGTCTGGTCGCTGCATTCGTTGGCGCACACGCACGACGTCATCGCGACGCTCTGCGCGGAGGAAGCGAAACGACCCGGTGGCGCTGGTCGCCTGTTGCTCGCATAGCTGCGCGGCTCGCGAAGGACGGCTGGCGCGCATCAACCTCGATGTTTGCTGAACGCTCTCGGGTCGCGAGTCGTCAGTGCTGATCAGCGACACCCCTCGACCTGCGCGCGCCGCAGCGACTCGCGCAACGCCTCCAGCTGTGTCTCGACGCTCTTGTCCTGCATCGACGTCTGCTCATTGACCCGCTGCTCGATGCCCGCTGAGCACTGCGCGTAGCTCCCGTGGCCCCTCACCGCGAGCTGCTCGCGACACTTCGCAGCCTCCGCTTCGCGCAAGCGCGACAGGTCTTGCCGCTGGCGCTCACGCTGCTGCTCGAGCTCAGAAATCTGCGCGCGCGCGACGTCGCATGTATTCACGCCAGACCGCTTCACGTCAGTCGTCGACGGAGCGGGCTGCGGGCTCGCCGGCACCACCGTCACGTCGGCGCCCTTCGTGGTGCGAACCTTCGCGCCCTTCGGCACCGACTGCAGGTCATCCGTGAAGTGCTGAATGCCCTTCGAGTCAGTCCACTCGTAGACGGTCTGGCTCAGCACCAACGCAATGAGGAGTGCGTGCATGCGCCCAGCACAATGCGCCGCGCCGCGCGTGACAAGCGCTCACACCTCGCCGTGTCGAACGGGAAACTTCAGCGCACCACGCACGCCGGCTCGCTCAGCGACACCGATTCACCTTCGAGCGTCTGCGCCCACGCCTTCACTTCACAGTCGAGCGCACCTTCACCGAGCCGCAACACCTCGCGCACGCGCTTCGCGTCCACCGGCTGTGAATCACCGCTCATGCCTTCGAAGCTCGCGGCCCAACCACACTGGTTGCAGCACGCCCCCTGGCAGAACATGCGCGTGCACATCGTGCTGCGAATGACGAGGCGGCCCACGTCGGCGCCCTCGACACACTTCGGCAACGCCGCGAGCGCGCGCTTCAAGTCAGCAACCGCGACCGCGTCTTTCCCTGCGCGTGGCGACGCGTCGTCTTGCTTCTGCGCACCGGTGCACCCGGCCAACAACAGCACCATCAACGCGCGACGCATGCGGGCTCTCCGAGCGACAGCGAGACCTCGGCCAGCGCGTCACCCCAGGCCTTCACCTCACACTCGAGCGAGCCCTGCCCCAACCCGAGCACCTCACGCACGCGCGCAGGCTCAAGGGGCACCGCGAGGCCCGCGCCGCCCATGAACGTCGCGCTCCAGCCGCACTGGTTGCAACACACCGACGGCCCGCCGCACGCCATCAACGTGCACATGGTCGCCTGCACGACGAGCTTCCCCGCGTCGACTCCGGCCGCGCACGTCGGCAGCGCCTCGAGCGCCGCAGTCACCTGCTGCGCCGCCACCGCGTCTTTCGTCTTCGGCTTCTGCGTCGCCGCGCACCCGATGAACAACAGCACCACCAGCAGACGTTTCATCATCAGCACCTCAACGCGCCACGCACGGCAGTCAAGACAACGCCCCGTCGACCGCACGGGCCTCACGGTCGAAGAGCGAGTCGGGCACGTCGAGCACCTCACGAGCGCGGCGCGCGTCCTGCTCTTCACGGCTCCCCGACGCACAACTCATGAGCAACACCACCAGCAGCAATCGCTTCATGTCACCCCTCCCACGAGAGGCTGCGACACACCGTCATCGCCGCTTCGACTTCATCGGGCTTCGCGCTCGCGGTGGTGCTGCACCAGATGGTGCGCGGCCCGGTCTGTCGCACGCCCAGAAACGCGTCGCGCCGGTTCTCCGCAGCACCCGTCAACGGCATGGAGTACCTGACACCGACAAAAGTCTCGACCGACTCTTTCTGCAGCACCTGCGCACCTTCACGTTCCACGGCGCTGATGAACGCTCCAGCGTCAGGCAGCGGGCGCGTGGTGCTCTCCAGCTGCAGCACCACCCTGCCCTGCGGCCCGACCTGCAACCCGCCGGTGACGGCGCTCGCCTTCCAGCCGTCGGGGAGTGGCACACGCAAGCTCGAGCGCGGCTCAGCAATCGGAGCCGACTTCGACTCGTCGCACGCGGCGACGAGCAGCAGCGTGAGCCAGACCTTCTTCACTTCACGCCGGGCGGCGGCGGAGCGGCCTTCCCACCACTCAAGCCGTCCATCTTCATGGTGCCGTCGAAGGTGACCTCGCGCTCCATGGTGACGTTGGGCGACTCGATGGTGCCCTTCACCTTCGCGCCCTTGTGCAGCTCGACCACCCCGGTGGCGCGAATGACGCCCTCGACGGTGCCGCTGATGATGACGGTGCCGGCAGTGACCTCCGCGTTCACCTTCGCCGAAGCGCCGATGACGAGGATGTCGTCGGTGTGAATCTGCCCCGAGTACTTGCCATCGATGCGCACCTGCCCCTTGAAGGACAGCTTGCCTTCGAACTCGCTGCCTTTACCAAGCAACGTGTCGATGTCTGATCCGCCAACTTTCGCCGACACAGCGTTCTCCTCGCCTTTTGAGTTGTTCTTCTCGAACAAAGCCATCGTTCACTCCTGCGTGCTTACCGGCGAATGAGAGCCACCAACCGGTCCAGGTCTTCGTAGCTGAAGAACTCAATCTCCAGCGTGCCCTTCCCTCCGCCCTTCTCGAGCAACCGCACCTTCGTACCGAGCCGGCGCTGGAGGTCTTCAATCAGCTTCTTCGCTTCGGGGCTGCCCTTCACCGGCGGCCTCTTCTTGCCGCCCGGGCCGCTCGGCCGAACCGCCTTCACGCGCGCTTCGGTCTCACGCACCGTCAACTTGTCGGTGACGACATCGCGCGCGAGCAGCACCATCTCTTTGCTGCTGCCCAACCCGAGAATCGCGCGCGCGTGGCCCATGTCGAGGTCACCCTCGATGAGCAGCTGCTTCACTTCATTGGGCAGGTGCAGCAACCGCAACGCGTTGGCGACGCTCGAGCGGTCTTTGCCCACGCGGTCGGCCACCTGCTCCTGCGTCATCTTTCTTTCGTCGAGCAGCCGGCGGTACGCCTCGGCTTCTTCCAGCGGGTTCAGGTCGGCGCGCTGAATGTTCTCGACCAGCGCCAGCTCGTACGCCTCGGCGTCGCTCGCCTCGCGAATGATGACGGGCAGCTCCGTGAGGCCGGCCTTCTGCGCCGCACGCCAACGCCGCTCACCGGCGATGAGCCGGTACCCCTTGCCGTCTTTGCGCACCAACACCGGCTGCAGCACGCCCTGGTGCTTGAGCGACGCGGCGAGCTCTTCCAACTGCGCCTGGTCGAAGCTCCGCCGCGGGTTCGCGCGGTCGGCGTGAATCTGCTCAATGGGCAGCCGCGTCACGCCACCGGGCGCGCTCGGCTGCGACTTCTCGCTGGGCAGCCGCGCGTCGGCCAACAACGCGCCGAGGCCACGGCCCAACGCCGGTTTGCGATTCTGTTGCGGCAACACCTTGATGACGCCCGGCATGACGTGGAACCCTTCTCGTGAAACAGCAGTCGGTGACAACCTCTTATTTCAGCGCGCCGGCGCAGAAGGCCGAGTCGTCGCCTTCTTCACGCGCTGCTTCTCTCGCTTGAGCAGCTCACGCGCCACGCCGAGGTACGCCTCACAACCCTTGGAGCGAATGTCGTAGAGCAACACCGGCTTGCCGAAGCTCGGGCTCTCGGCGAGGCGCACGTTGCGCGGCACCACCGTCGAGTACACGAGCTGCGGGAAGACGCGCTTCACCTCTTCCGTCACCTGGTGGCTGATGTTCGCGCGCGGGTCGAACATCGTGAAGACGATGCCTTCGACATGCAGCCGCGGGTTCAGCTTCTGCTGCACCAGCTCCACCGTCGACATGAGCTGCGCGAGGCCCTCCATCGCGTAGTACTCGGTCTGCAGCGGAATCAGCACCGCGTCGGCGGCGGCCAGCGCGTTCAGCGTCAGCAACCCCAGCGACGGCGGACAGTCGATGAGGATGAAGTCGTACTTGCGCTTGAGCGGCTCCAACGCGCGCTTGAGCCGCAGCTCACGCTCTTCGAAGCCGACCAGCTCGACCTCGGCGCCGGTGAGGTCGGCGGTGGCCGGCACGACCTCCAGGTACCGGAGCTCGGTGGGCTGCAGCAGCTCAGCCAGCGGCACGCCGTCAATGAGCGCGTCGTAGATGGAGCCCTTGAGCGTGGTCTTGTCGATGCCGAGACCGGACCCGGCGTTGCCCTGCGGGTCGAGGTCGATGAGGAGCGTCTTCCGCTCTGCCGCCGCCAATGATGCCGCGAGGTTGATGGCCGTGGTGGTCTTGCCCACGCCACCCTTTTGATTCGAGATGCAGACGATTCGGCCCATGGGTCGCGCTTCTTACACGCCGGGTCCGACATGTGGGCGAGCGCGTTTCGGCTTCCTCCGCTTTTTTCGCGGGTCGGCGAGGTGTTTCACGTGAAACCGTGCGCGCGGCGGTGAAGTCGCGCCGCCTTTCGTGTTTCACGTGGAACGAGAGTGGCGCGGTTCAGGCCTTGCGAAACACCGCCACGCCACGCGGGTCGCCGGAAATGGGCAGCTGGAAGGTGCGGCGCGACTCCAGGCGCAGGCCGGCGGCGGCGGCGAGGCCCTCCAGCACGTCGGCGGGCGGCGTCTGGCCGACCATGGTGACGACCCGGCCTCCCGGCGCGACGTAGTGGCGGGCCAGCAGGAGAAAGGGGCCCACGTCCATGAAGGCGCGCGAGATGACGCAGTCGACGACGGGGATCTGCTCTTTCGCGGGGTCGCCCTCAGCGCGGGCGTGGAGCGCACGAACCCGGGCCGAGACGCCCGCCTTCACCGCGCCGGACTTCATGAAGCCGACCTTCTTGGCGACCGCGTCGACGAGGGTGCCGCGGAGCTCGGGCAGCGCCACGGCCAAGGGAATGCCAGGGAGCCCGGCGCCGGCGCCGAGGTCGAGCAGGTGCGCCGCTCCAAAAACCTCAGGAAGCACGGCGAGCGAGTCGAGGAGGTGCTTGTCGACCACCTCGTCGTCGCGGGTGATGGCGGTGAGGGAGACCTTCTCGTTCCATTTCAGCAGCTCGGAGACGTAGGCGAGCAGGTGCTGCTGCGCCTCGGGGGCGAGCTGAAGGCCGAGGCGTTCGAGGCCCTGCGCCAGAAGAACAGCCGAGTTGTCCACAGCGAAGACTCCCAGGTGAGGCGGTAAGCGGGGGGAATGACGTCGATCCCCGGGTGGCGACGGGTTTCGCACAGGTTCTCCACAGGCGCACGGTTTCGGCGGGTGCAACAGCTACGTCGTAGGAGTTTCACGTGAAACGGAGGGGGGCTGTTTCACGTGAAACACCCTGCCCCGACGAGTTCGGTTCACGAGTTCGGTTCACGAGTTCGGTTCACGAGTTCGGTTCACGAGTTCGGTTCACGAGTTCGGTTCACGAGTTCGGTTCACGAGTTCGGTTCACGAGTCACTTCACCGAGTCACTTCACCGAGTCACTTCACCGAGTCACTTCACCGAGTCACTTCACCGAGTCACTTCACCGAGTCACTTCACCGAGTCACTTCACCGAGTCACTTCACCGAGTCACTTCATCGAGTCGCTTCATCGAGTCGCTTCATCGAGTCGCTTCATCGAGTCGCTTCATCGAGTCGCTTCATCGAGTCGCTTCATCGAGTCGCTTCATCGAGTCGCTTCATCGAGTCGCTTCATCGAGTCGCTTCATCGAGTCGCTTCATCGAGTCGCTTCATCGAGTCGCTTC
>JAMHXF010000122.1:0-1044 GCA_035910535.1 Archangium sp.
CGCGAGGCGGGCGGAGTGCTGGCGAATCACGTCTTCCGAGACGCCGAACTGCCGGGCCAGCAGCGCGTCGATGCCCTCGTGGCCCACGCCCAGCTGCGTCTCGGCCTTCGCGCGCGCGCTGCGCAGCTTGAAGAAGAACTTGGCGCCGAGCGCGCCGGTGGCCGCGGTGACGATGCTGTTGGCGCGCATCGCGTAGGCCAGCATGTGCGCCCGAATCCAATAGGTCGCGTAGGTCTTGAAGCGCACGCCACGCAGGTCGAACTTCTCGACCGCGCGGAGCAGGCCGACGTTGCCCTCAGCGATCAGCTCGTCACGGGGCACACCGTACCCACGCAGCCGCCGCGCGACCTGCAGCACCACCGGCAGGTGCGCCTCGACCAGCGCCTCAGCAGCCTTGCGGTCCTTCTGCTCGAGCCAGCGCCTCGCCAGCGCGCGCTCCTCGTCTTCAGTCATCTGTGGACGGCGGCTGATCCGCGCGCACTGCTGCTCGAAGTAGGTCGCTTCGCTCATGCCCATGGTGAACCTCTCGCGGTGTTGGGAATGAGCGTTGTCTAATGTTCGTCGAATCTGTTGATAACTCGATAATTGGCACTCGAAAGTTTGGTTTTCTCGAAATCTCTAACGGGAGGCGACGAGGCGCCCATGACGCCCGGCGGCGGCTTCCCGTTGACGCTCGAGCTCACGCGCGACGAGCCGGCCCAGGCGATCAGCCGCGTGGTCGATCAGCGACGCGACGTCGTGGCTCTCGTCTTCGACACGAAGCTCGTCGCCGTGGTCGAGCTTCACCGTGAGCGCGCAGCGTTTGTCGACGCCGCCTCTGGGCCCGTTGGTGTCTTCGATGAGCACCTTCACGGCGCGAATTCGATTGGAGAACCGTGACAGCGCGAAGTGCAGGCGCTTGTCAGCGTGTTGCTCCAGCTCGGGTGACAGCTCGACGCCTCGACCGCGGATCTCGATGTTCACGCCGTCTCAGGTAGGCACCGGCTTCACGCCCACCACTGATTTTCTCGAAGGTCACGTCAGGGATTGCAGAAGTCGCACGGG
>JAMHXF010000123.1:0-2011 GCA_035910535.1 Archangium sp.
AGCTCGCCGGCCGCGTGCCAGAGGACGTCGAGAAGCTGATCAAGGCGGACCCCGACATGCCCGTGATGTTGCGGCGCGCCCGCGAGCAGAACGTGACGGGCGCGGAGTTCCTGGAGTGGCTCGAGACCAAGAAGAAGGGGGGCAAATGATTCCAGAGCTGAAGGTCCCCTTCCTGCACGAGAAGCAGGTCGAGCGCGCGGCCAACGAGCTGCTGCACAAGTACGCCAAGGACAAGGGCAAGCCCGTGCGCGCGCCCATCGACGTCGAGAACATCCTCGAGGGGTACTTCGAGCTCGACCTCGTCTACATCGACCTGCCCGACTTCATCGGCGTGCCCGACGTGCTCGGCGCGACGTTCATCAAGGACCAGCGCGTCTTCATCGACGAGTCGTTGATGATCGAGGGCAAGGAGGGGCGCCTCGCGTTCACGCTCGCCCACGAGGGCGGGCACTGGTACCTGCACCGCCCGCTCATCGAGATGAGCAGGTCACCGCCACGCTGTTCGGGAAGGACGACGTGCGCCAGCAGCCCACCATCTTCTGCCGGTCCAGCCAGAAGAAGGCGCCCGCCGAGTGGCAGGCGGACAGGTTCGCCGCCGCGCTCCTCATGCCTGCGGCCGACGTGCGTGCCACCGTGCGTGCGCTCTGCGGTGACACGCTGCCGACGTGGGAAGACGTCGAGGCGAAGCGGAAGGCCCGCGTGCTCGACGAGAAGCTCCGCGACCTCGCCACCGAGGTCATGACGAAGGGCAACTTCACGAACGTGTCGAACGAGGCGATGCGTTACCGCCTCCTGGACCTGAACCTCGTCCTCGACGCGTCGAATCCGCAGAGGAGCCTGCTGTAGCCGCGCGGCTTTGCCGTGCTTGGAGTGTCCACAGTTTAGTTCACAGTTCACAGGAGACGTCGCCCATGCAGCTCACCGCCACCGCCCCCACCCCGACGTCGCTTCGCGGCGTCCTCTTCGCTCGCGAGGAGGGCTGAGCCATGGCCTCGTTCAAGCTCCGACACTTCGCCAATGCCGAGACGCTTCGCGCCGTCCGGCCTCAGTTCCTGATGGCGCTCCTCGGCAGGCACGCCGACTACTTCGCCGAGCGCGGCGTGAACTTCGGCGCGTTCAACGGAGCCGGCCCTGACTACGAGGCGATCGCCGGCGTGCTCATGGCGCCCGAGCAACCCCCCAGCACGCTCATCGACGACCTCTACTACGTCGACGAGATGGCCACCCAGCCCGGCATGGACGCGCTGCTCGAGGCGGCCGAGGCCGCGAAGGTGGAGCTCGATCTCGACGACGAGCCAACGCCCGCCGACGTCGCGGTGCAGGTGCGGCTGCGAGCGCCCGCGCTCCTCGAGCAGAAGCACGCCGAGCAGGTGCTGCTCGATCGCAAGCGGACCTTCGTCTACTTCCAAGCGAAGGATGGCGCCGACACGCGGTACCACGTGCCCGGCGCGAAGCGGGTGCGGGCGTTCGAGGACACGATGGGCGTGCGGCTCGACCTCATGAAGCGCGGCCGCACCTGCAAGCTGTTCATCTTCCCGCGCGCCGACGGCGTTTGGTTTCTCGTGCGACGCGGCGATCCGTACAAGCGCGAGGGCGCGATCGAGAAGGCCAAGACCACCTCGGTGTACTACCGGCCCGAGAAGTACGACCTGCTCAAGTACGACGAGGGGCTCGGCGAGCTTGCCATCAACGCCGAGGGCAACAAGAAGCTCGCCGAGCACTACCGCGAGCTGGTCGGCGTCCTGCTCTTCGACGACGCCAAGCACTTCCCGGACACGGCGAAGTTCACGCTCGAGCCGCTCCAGGAGGCCGGCGCCGAATCGCTCGTCTGCAGCGACGTCGAGGGCATCGACTCGGTCGTGCTGAAGGAGCTGCAGGTCTACTGGGGCGGCGCCTACGGCGAGAGCACCACGCACAAGGCAAAGGACCTCTTCGCCGCGTGGGCCGCGCACGAGCGCTCGGTGCCCAAGGGGCGGCTCGTGAAGGCGAGCTTCCTCGTGAGGTTCACCGG
>JAMHXF010000124.1:0-1184 GCA_035910535.1 Archangium sp.
TACGAGATGCGCGAGGGCCAGGTGGCGCTCGCCCGCATGGTCGACGAGGCCATGCGCGGCGGGCGTCACGCCCTCGGCGAAGGGCCGTGCGGAACCGGCAAGTCGGTCGCGTACGCGGTGCCGGCCGTTCACCACGCGCACCACGAGAAGAAGCGCGTCGTGATCGCGACCGCGAACATCGCGCTGCAGGAGCAGCTCGTCAGGAAGGACCTGCCGATGCTCGCGAGCGTGCTGCCGTGGCCGTTCACCTTCGCGCTGCTCAAGGGTCGCAACAACTACGTCTGCCTCGACCGCATGGCCGAGAGCGAAGCGCGCGGCGAGCTGCGTGGCCTTTACTACGACGACCAGCAGCGGCAGGTCGACGACGTGCTCGCGTGGGCCGACGCGACCAAGACCGGCGACGTCTCCGAGCTGGCGTTCATCCCGCACGCTCAGGTCTGGTCGAAGTTCTCGGTCAGCTCCGAGGAGTGCAAGGGCGACGGCTGCCCGTTCCGGGACGACTGCTACGCCGAGCGCGCGAAGGCCACGGCGCAGGGCGCGGACATCGTCGTCACGAACTACCACATGCTCTTCGCGCACCTCGCCGTGCGCCAGGCGACCGGGCAAGACCTCGTGCTGCCCGCGTTCGACCTGCTCGTGCTCGACGAGGCGCACGAGGCAGCGGAGATCGCCCGCGAGTTCTTCGGCTTCACGCTGTCGGAGCACACCTTCGGGCGGCTCGCGTCGGCTGCGGCCGACCTCGGGAACAAACAGCTCGCCGGCGAGCTTCGCCAGGAGGCGCAGCGCCTGTTCGCGGCGCTCGCCGACTTCGCCCGCTCACCCCGGTACAAGAAGCGGCTCAAGGCGCCGGCCTTCGCCAACGACGCTGCCCTCCAGCGCGCCCTTGGCAAGCTCGTGGCGCTCGCTAAAGCCCGCGCCGAGGACGAGCTCGCGGACAAGAAGGAGCGCGCCACCGCGCGCAACCTGGCCAAGAACGCGGCGACAGCCGCCGCGCGCCTCTCCGAGGGGCTCGCGCAGGCGAACCCCGCCTGCGTCTACTGGCTCGACATCGACAACCAGGGGCGCACCAAGCTCCGGTCGAAGCCCATCGACGTGAGCGAACTGCTGCGCGAGGAGCTGTTCGCGCGCTGCCCGTCGGTATCGCTGGTGTCGGCCACGCTTACCACCTCAGGCACCTTCGACTT
>JAMHXF010000125.1:0-63149 GCA_035910535.1 Archangium sp.
TGCTGCACCTCTACATCGACACGCAGGAGGCGATGGGCGCGAACCTCATCAACACCATGTGTGAAGGCGTGGCGCCGCTGGTCGAGCAGGTCACGGGCGGCAAGGTGTTCCTCCGCATTCTCTCGAACCTCGCCGACCGCCGCCTCGCGCGCGCGTCGTGCCGAATTCCGGTGGAGCGCCTCTCAGACTTCGACATGCCCGGCGACGCGATCGCCGAAGGCATCGTGCAGGCCAGCCGCTTCGCGCAGGCCGACCCGTACCGCGCCGCGACGCACAACAAGGGCGTGATGAATGGCATCGACTCGGTGGCCATCGCCACCGGGCAGGACTGGCGCTCGATTGAAGCGGGCGCGCATGCGTTCGCGTGCCGTGACGGCCAGTACCGGCCGCTGTCGACGTGGAGCCTCGAAGAGGGTCACCTCGTCGGGCGCATCGAGCTGCCGTTGGCGCTGGGCACCGTGGGCGGCCCCATCAAGGTGCACTCGCAGGTTCAGGCGGCGATCAAGGTGCTGCGCGTGTCGAGCGCGCGTGAGCTCTCGATGGTGATGGCGGCCGTCGGCCTGTCGCAGAACTTCGCGGCGGTGCGCGCGCTGGGCTCGGTGGGCATTCAGCGTGGCCACATGGCGCTGCACGCGCGCTGCGTGGCGGTGACGGCCGGCGCTCGTGGGCACTGGGTCGAGAAGGTCGCCGACGCGCTCGTCACCGCGGGGCAGGTGAAGGTCGAGAAAGCCAAAGAGATTCTCGCGGCGTTGATGGGTGAACAGGCGGCGCCGGCGGGGACGTGAGCGACGTCATCTCTGCCTTCGGGCCCGGAAAGATCATTCTGCTGGGCGAGCACGGCGTGGTGTACGGCCACCCGGCGCTCGCAGGTGCCATCTCCCGCGGCGTTCGTGCGTCCGGTGAGGTGAGCGACGACGACGCGACCACGCTCGAGCTGCCAGCGGGCTTGAACGCCCCGCAGCAGCAGGCGTTGGAGCGCGCGTTCGCCGTCGCGGCGCAGAAAGCGAAGTACCCGTCAGTCACCGTGCACGTGGCCTCGGAGCTCCCGCTGTCGATGGGGCTCGGCTCGTCGGGCGCGCTGTCGGTGGCGATCTCGCGCGTGCTGCTCGCCGCCAGAGGCAAGGGCGCTCCGTCACAGCGTGAGGTCGAGGCGCTCGCCTTCGCCATGGAGAAAGAGTTTCACGGCACGCCGAGCGGCTGCGATCACACCACGAGCGCGCGCGGCACGTTGGTGCTCTTTCAGAAGGGCAAGGCCGTCGAAGTGAAGTCGCCCAAACCGCTCAAGGTGCTGGTGGCGCTGGTCGGCCCGCGCTCGTCGACGAAGCAGACGGTCGGCGCGCTGCGTGAGCGACAGAAGCGCTGGCCTGCGCGCTACCGGCGCGTGTTCGATCACATCGGCAGCCTGGTGGGCGAGGGCGCCGCGGCCATTCGCAAGGGCGATCACGAGTCGCTCGGCGACGTGATGAACATGAACCAGGGCCTGCTGTCGTCGCTCGGGCTCACCAGCACGCCCATCGACGAGATGGTCTACCGGCTGCGTGACCTCGGCGCGCTCGGCGCCAAGCTGACCGGCGCGGGTGGCGACGGCGGCGCGGTCATCGGCCTCTTCCGTGAACCAGAGCCTGCGGTGGTGAAGCTGCGCCGCGCAGGGATCGATTGCTTCGCGAGCCAGCTCGCGGGACCGAGGGCGTTGTGAAAGCGACGGCGAAGGCGCACCCGAACATCGCGTTGGTGAAGTACTGGGGCAAACGCGACGAGAAGCTGATCCTCCCGCACCAGTCGAGCCTCTCGCTCACCTTCGGGCCCATCTCGGTCACCACCACCGTCGAGTTCACCGGCGAGCGCGGCGACGACTTCATCGAGATCAACGGCAAGGTCGCGGAAGGCACCGAGCGCAAGCGCGTGGTCGAGGCGCTCAAGCTGGTCCGCCTCGAGGCTGGCAAGAAGAAGCTCGGCGCCGCGCGCATGACGTCCGCAGGGGACTTCCCCGCCGCCGCCGGGCTCGCCTCGAGCGCCGCGGCCTTCGCGGCCCTCGGGGTCGCCGCCCGCGCCGCCGCCGGCCTGAAGCGCGACACGAAGACCGAATCGATCCTCGCGCGGCGCGGCAGCGGCTCGGCGGCGCGCAGCGTTCAGGGTGGCTTCGTGCGGTGGAACCGCGGCAAGCGCAGCGACGGCCGCGACAGCTTCGGCGAGCAGCTCTTCCCTCAGAGCCACTGGCCCGACCTCCGCCTGCTCGTCGGCATGGTGAGCCGCGAAGAGAAGGAAGTGAAGTCGCGCGACGGCATGCGCAACACCGTCGAGACCTCGCCGTACTACCCGGCGTGGGTGAAGGACACCGAGGCCGAGGTGAAGAACCTGGTGCCCTTCATCCGCCGCCGCGACCTCGAGGCGGTGGGAGAGATCGCCGAGCGCAGCGCGTGGCGCATGCACGCGACGTGTCTGGCGGCGAACCCTCCGCTCAACTACCTCAAGCCGGCGACCATCGACGTCATCGAGGCCTGCCGCGTGCTGCGCAAGGAAGGCGTGGGGGTGTGGTTCACGCTCGATGCGGGCCCCAACCCGGTGCTGCTCACCACGAAGGCCGACGAAGCGCGCGCCGCGAAGATGGTGAAGGCGCTGGGCGCGAAGGAAGTCGTGCACTGCGTACCGGGTGGCGACGCCGTCGTTCTCTGAACCCTCCGTATGGTCCGCCCGAGCGGGCCGACTGGCCGGAGCAACCATGTGCATGGTGGCCCCGGGCACCTCGTGCCACGCCGCGGAGTTGCTCGCCGACGACGCGCGCGTCTCGTTCGTCCGTCGGCCGTGCTGGGCGATGGCCGGTCAGCGCTCGACGATCAGAAGTCCACGCCTTGCCCCGGCGCCGGCACCAGCAGCGAAAGGCGCTTCGGCTCCGCGCCGTACAACTGGCGGTAGATGAAGAGGTCCGCCGTCACCTGCTTCACGTAGCCGCGCGTCTCCTTGAAGGGGATCTGCTCGACCCATTGATCCAACGGCTCGTCGCCGCGCTCTCTGGCCCACTTCGCGACTGACGACGGCCCGCCGTTGTACGCGCCGGCCACGAGCGTGGGGTGCGTGAGCCGATCTTGCAGCGCGCGCAGGTACCAGGTGCCGAGGCGAATGTTCCACTCGGGCGAATAGAGCTCTGCGTCGTCAGCCGGGGGGATCTTCAGCTCGCCGGCGATGCCGCGCGCCGTGGGCGGAATCAGCTGCATCAACCCGCGCGCGTCGGCGCTCGAGGTCACCTGCGGAGCGAACGCACTTTCACGCCGCATGATCGCCCACGCCAGGGCCGGCTCGATGCCGTGCTGCTGCGACCACGTCTCGACGCTGGTGCGAAACGCGCGCGGGTACATCAACGCCAACGCTTCGGGCGCCCGCTGCGAATACACCGCGCCCCACAGGTGCCGCGCCGCCAGCACGTGCGCCGCGTTGTAGTCACCCAGCGACTGCAGTGCGTGGCCCCACAGCAACGCTTCTCCCGACGGCATCGACGACATCGCACGTGACACCTCGGCGGCCGCGTCACGAAAGAGGCCCGTCTGCGCGAGCGACGACGCGAGCTCCAGCGCGGCGGGGCGTTTGACGACCAGCGCTCTCGGCTCCACGGTGAAGGGCAGGGGCGCGTCGACGCCACGCTCCGAGAGCCGCTCTGACGAGAGCAACCCGTAGAACGTGCCGGGGTAGCCCTTCACGATGGCGCGGTACTCCGCGTTGATGACGGCGGCGTCGGCGGTGCCCTGCAGCTGCGCCGCGCGTACGGCCCAGTACGCCGCCTGCGCCACCAACGACGAGCGCGGAAAGTCGGCGCCCAGCGACTGCAGCGCCTCACGCGCCTCGGTGTAGCGCTTCGCGCGGAGCAGCGAGAACCCGCGGAACCAGCGCGCCTCGTCTCGCTTCTTCGAGCCCGCGTGGCGCTCTTCGTAGGCCTCGAATTCCTTCACGGCCACGTCGAGCTCGCCGGCGTTCATCGCCAGCCACGCCGCGAGGTAGCCCGCGTCGTCAGCCGCCGGGTCTTGAGGGTACGTGTCGTCGACGCGGTGAAACGCGGCGCGCGCCCCGGCGTTGTCATTCAAGCGCATCAACCGCCGCGCCGAGACCATCAACGCCGTCGCCGCGACGCTCGGAGGGCCGTCAGCGGCGATCGCCAACTGCGCCTGCGCTTCGGCGTCTTGCTCTTTGCCGCGCGACAAGAGCGCCTGCCCGCGCAGCAACGCGAGCCGCGCCTGCTTCGCGGGCACGCCCTTGCGCGGCTTCTCGGCCGGGAGCTTCACGCCGCGCAGCGCCTCGAGACACGCGCGCGCATCACCGCTGGCCAGCAAGAACCCCGCACGATCGAGCTGCTCGTCGAACGTCGGCGCCCACGCACCGCTCGCCTCCAGCTTCGCCTTCGCCGTGACGCCGTGCGGGTGGGCGGGGAAACGAATGGCCAGCGTCTTCCAGTCGGCCCGGGCCAGCGGCGCCTGCTTCATCGCTTCACGCACCAGCGCGCGCGTGAAGAGCTGCTCCGGAGACGTCGCCACGTCGGGGTCGGCGTCGAGCAACGCCTTCGCGCGCGCGGGTTGGCCGAGCTCGAGCGACAACTCGGCGAGCCGGCGATCGATGCGGGTCGAGAGCCACGGCGGCGAGCTCTTTCGCGCCTTCGTCAACGTCTTGAGCGCCTCCGCGCGATCGCCCGACCACGCCTGCGCTTCTCCGAAATACCAGGCGTGGAACGTCTCCAGGCCCTTCGGTGGGCGCGCGCTCGCCAGCCGCGTCGCCGCCGCTGCGGCATCACCCGACGAGAGCTCGAGGAAGCCCGTCAACAGCGTCAACCGCTCGAGCGAAGGGCACTTCTCGGTGACGCAGGCCTCGAGCTCGCGCGTGGCGTCGGCCACGACGTTCGGGCGGTGCACGCGAACATTTTCGAGCAGCGCTTCTGACTGCGCGCGCGCGAAGCCGGGGAGTGACAGCGCCACGAGCGCCCAGCGCAACAGCCTTGTCTCAAACATGGGGACCCCGGTTTGACATTGGTTTGCCGTCTGCCGTACATCGCGCTCGCTCGCTTCGCCGGGTTGGGAAGTGAGTGCATTCGAGAACTGAGTGAATCCCATAAGGATTCCGGGGCCGGTCAGAGGGAACCCCCTTTGAATGACCGACGCAGGTGCAGCTAGGCCCCGTCACCGCAGCACGCAGTCGCATTGCCGTCCTCGTGAGTCGTCCGGGGTGGATCTCGCAGTAGCCGGGAGGCCGAAACCGCACATGAAGCCGTGTCCGACCGAACTTCCACAAAGCATCAATCCCGAAGCTGGCCCCAAGCGTCTCGGGGTTGAGCACCACCGCAACCTCGATTGCGCCCACTACGACAACTGCCTCGACGAGGCTGTTCGCCGTGGGTGGCAGTCGTTCACCTGCATCAAGTGCCCGCTCTATGCGCTGCCGTCGGCGCAGCAGGCTGGCATCGAGTCGTTCGCGACCCAACGTCGCGTCGTCTGATGCACGCAGTCGTTTGAAAGGAAACGCCTCTCGATTCAGGTCGAGGGGCGTTTTGCTTGCGGGCCTCACGCCTTCTTGAGGTTCACCACGCCGCGGCGAATGAGATCCTTCATGCACTCCTCGATCTCCACGGGTGAGATGTCGAGGTGCGCGATGACGTCACGGGGCGTCGCTTTCTCTTCGCAGATCAGCCGCGCCGCCTCGAGCCAGGCCTTCGGGCCGACCGCGCGGTAGACCTTGTAGAGCTCTTCGTTCACCGTGATCTCGGTGGCGCTGACCATGAGCGACTCCCGCATGCGGCGCTCGTTGTCGTTGAGCGTGGCGCACGCGCGCTCGATCGACACGCCGGTCGCGAGAAAGAGGTTCTGCGCGACGGCGGGAGGCGGACCCTCGAGAAAAGCGCCCTCACCCGCGCGGCTGGCGACGAAGGCGTTGAACGCGCGCTCACCTTCGGCGTTGTACTTGCCGGCCAGCGCCGAGGCGTGGACACAGACGCCCTGATTGAAGGCCAGCGAGTAGTTCGCCCAGCCGTCTCGGCACGTCAGCAGGCCAGTCTTCTGGCGCGCCGCGAGCTGCGCGAGCAGCCACTGCGGCCCGATGGTGTGCACTGAGAGGGCGTGCGTCTGACCCAGCTCGAGCGCCGCCATCGTCGCGCGGCGCGGCTCGAGCAGCTTGAGCACCTGCCCGACGATGACGTCGAGCTTGGTGCCCTTCGACAGGTACGCCTGCGCCCCGGCGTCGAGCGCGCGCAGCGACTCGCGGTAGTCGTCGTGCGCCGACAGAAAGGCGATCGGCAGCTCGCGCGTGCGGAAGTCTTCGCGGAGCGCGCGCAACATGCCCCAGCCGTCGAGGTGCGGCATGTTGAGGTCGGCCAGCACGGCGTCGAAGTTGCGCTGCAGCGCGAGCTCGAAGCCCTGGTTGCCATCGGTGGCCGTCGACACCTGAAAACCGTGCTTGGTGAAGAGCCGGCTGAACATGGTGAGGATCGCCGGATCGTCGTCGACGAGCAGCAGCTGCGCGTAGCCCGGAGGCGGCGGCGTGGGCGCTGCGGCGGGCGGCTCTGGCACCTGCGTCGGCACTTCGAAGGCCAGCGGCTCGTCTTCGACGTCGATGACCTGACCTACGGGCGTCTCACCGGTGACGACTTCACCGACCTCGATGACGACGCCCGCGCCTTCGCTGTTGGCACCGGCGACCTCGGTGAAGCTCCAGCGCGCCTGCGGCTGCCGCACCATCGCGTTGAGCGCGTCTTGCCCCTGCGCGCCGAGGAACGAGCCCTTGTCGATGCGCCCGTAGATGAAGCTGACCTTGCCTTCGTTGGCGGTGCGCGGGTTCGTCAGGAACACGCCGCTGCGGCGCGTGCGTCGAATGTTCTCGACGAGCCGAACCAGCGTCGCCGCGTTGCCGGTGCCGGCGCTCGAACCGGAGCGCGCGGGCACGTCATTCCACAGCGCCTTGACGACGCCGGGGTGCGCGGCGCCGAAGGGCGCTTGCAGCATCGCCACCACGCCGGTGCGCATGCCTTGCACGAAGGGCGCGTCGGTCACGTCATTGGCGACGACGATCACCGGGTAGCGCGCGCTGGCCACGTCACCCGAGAGCGCGTCGAGCACCTGAATCACGAAGTCTGATTCGAGCTCGCCGAAGACGACCAGCATCTCGGGCTTCAGTTGCTTGATGCCGCCGCTCACCTTCCGGCGATCGGTGACGAAGCGGTAGAAGATGCCCTGTTCGTTGAAGAGTTGGGCGATCGCCATCTGCGCGTCGCGGTTCTCGTCGATGCCCAGAATGACGGGCGCGTTGGGCTGCGTCATGGCCGCAGAGGAAACCAACAAATCGATCGCTGAGCGAACTTTCTATTCGCCGGGTACGCCGTAGATGACGACGACCCAGTAGCGATCGGCTCCGTATTTCGCCGAGTCACCTTTGACCACTCCGACGCCGACGAGCCGATTGCCGGGGTGCGCGAGGTTCTTCGATTCGCCGCCGAGCTTTGCGGTGTCCGCCACGAAGATGTCGACCGAGACCGAGGTGAGATCGTCCATCAACTCGAAGGCGCGATCGTGCAGCAGCGGCACGCCCGGCAACTGCGTCTTCGGGAGATCTCTTTCGAGGGCCGCGCGCACGTGGGCCTGCGCCAGCCCCTCGAGCACGGCGCTCGTCTTGAGCGGCGGCAGCTTGCGGCGTTTTCGTTCTTCGGCGATCGACGCGTAGATCGAACCCCTGGGGTCTTTGTCTTCGAACGACGGGTTGGCGAGCAGCTCGACCAGCACACGAAGCCCGTCAGGCCGCGTGGCGAGCCCGAAGCCCACGCGTCGATGCTGCGGCTCGAGCAGGTTGTTGCGGTGCCCGGGGCTGTGCTCGATGCCGAAGTGCGCCGCGAGCGGCCCCGTCGACAGGCCCAGGTTCTCGCCCGCAGTGCTGAAGCGGTAGCCCGACTCGGTGAGGCGATTGCGCAGCGTGCTGCCGTCAGGCGCGATGTGACTGAAGAAGCCTTCACGCGCGAGGCGATCGGCCCAGCTCTGGGCGACGGCCTGCAGCGCGGGGTCGGGTTGCAGCGGTTGGGCGCCGTGCTGCATTCGCAGCGCATTGGTGCGCACCAGCAGCACCGAGCGCGCCGCTTCGTCGTTTTCGGGCTCGGGCATCGCTTCGTCGGCGTCGGCCTTCACGGCACCGACATCGACGAAGAACAGCGCCACGACCTCGGGCCCTCGGGGGCCGGTGGCGAGCACCTCGACCGCGTGGCGCCCGGGCTGCTGAAAGTCGGGCGACGCGCATTCTCCGGCCGGGGTGCGCGCCATGCCCATTCGCTCCACGGCGCCCAGCGGCCGGGTGACGAACAGCTCCACCGTGGAGAACTCGCCTTCGGCCATGCGCAGACACAGCCGTTGCGGCCCGACGGGTTTGACGTGCGTGCGGGCGAAGGGCGCGAGCTGCACGCGACGCCGCGCGAGCAGCACGATGGCCGCGCTGCGCTCGGGGCCCACCGCGAACCCCACGCCGACGTGCGTCGAAGG
Source organism: Archangium sp. (assembly GCA_035910535.1). Classification (GTDB taxonomy): domain Bacteria; phylum Myxococcota; class Myxococcia; order Myxococcales; family Myxococcaceae; genus Archangium_A. The sequence continues at coordinate 8,490 of JAMHXF010000125.1, forward strand.
TTCGCTGCCGAGATCCTGCTTCGCGAGCTCGCTCACCAGCGCGCTGCTCGTGGCGCGCAGGGCGACCACGACGGGGTTCGGCTCCCACGCGCCTTCACGCGAAATGGCGGCGGTGACGCGCAGCAGGCCTGCAGCTTCTTCAACTCCGTGCTTCACGGCGTGCGCGGCGAGCGCGTCGGCCGCGCGAGAGAGCGCCGGGTCGAAGTCGGGCGCGCTGCGGCCCACGGCCTCGAAGCGATCGCGCACGGTGCGCTCGACGGCCGGGCGGGTGGGCGCAGCGGCGAGCGTGAGCAGTACGAGCAGTGACGTCATTCGACTTCGAGAACGATCGAGGGCGGGCGAGATTCTCCCATCGCCGTCGCGAGCTTGCGCGCGAGCTGCGGGAGCTCCGGCTCGAGCGCCGTCTTCCACGCCGCGCCGTCACAGCGGACGACCAACGTCGCGCCTTCCCACCGCACGGGTCGCGAGTGCTTCGCGATGAGCTCTCCGACCGCGCGCTCCCACAGGGGTCGCAACGCACCTGCGGAGCCTGTCTGCTTCAACGTCGCACCCAACATGTCGGCCAGGGACTTCACGGTCACGCACCCTCATTCAAAGCGACACCGATGTCGCGGTTGACGCGCTGCAACATGGCGGAACCCTTCGGAAAAGAATGTGGCATTGCGCTCGCTAACGGTTGACCCCGCACGCTCGGAAAGCGAGAGTGCGCCGCCTTTCGCAGTCGGTCAATTCCCCACCAAGGAGCACTGAATGAATGCAGTAACTCGCAAGACGCTGTTTGCGCACATGGTCGCGCTTTCGGCGCTCGGTTTGATGGCGTGCCCCACGCCTCCTGGACCTGATGGCGGCACTGGCGGCGGCGGAACCGAAGAAGGCTGCATTGACGACGCCGACTGTGGCGATCCCACTTTCTTCTTTTGCAACACGGTGACGGCTGAATGTGAGGCCTCGTGTCGCACGAACGCGCACTGTAACCAGCGGCCTGCAGGCGCCGAGCTGCAGTACTGCCTGAGCGGCCTCGGCTGCCAGTGTGACGACGCCAAGTGCGTCGGCTCGCTCTGCTCGTCTGACTCCGAATGTGGTGCGACGCAGGTCTGCCGCAGCGGCGCGTGTGTCGCGCCTCCCGCGGTCGTCACCAAGTGCCAGATCACGCCTGACCTCGTCGTTTTGCGCACGGGCAGCAGCGCGACCTTCCACGTCTCGGCGTGGAACGCGAACGAGCCCGTCGTCATGAAGGACGGCGCCACGTGGACGGCCGTCGGCACTGCCGTCACCGGCTCGGGCACGGGTCACTCCGCGACGTTCACTGCAGGCACCACGGCTGTCACCACGCCCACCGCGTCGGTGCAGGCGGCCTTCGGGTCGGTCAACTGCCAGGCGCAGGTCATCGTGCTCCCCACGCCGTCTGCGAACGATGAGATCGCGGTCTCCGTCGTCGACGAGCTCTCGGGTCGCCCGGTTGCCGGCGCGAAGGTCGTGCTGTCGAACGGCACCACCGGCGAAGTCGTGCTCCAGGGCACGGCGCAGTTCCTCGAGACCAGCGCGCAGGGCTACGCGGTGCTGAACGGCTTTACGGCCGGCCAGACCGTGTCGGTCTTCCACTCTGACTTCTCGTACGTCACCGTCGCCAACTACTCGGGCACCGTGCGCTTCCTTTCGTTCGCGCTGCGCCGCAACGCGCTCGACAAGCACGGCGGGTACAAGGGCACGTTCAACAACGTCCCCGCGACGTCGAACGTGCACGCGGCCATCGGCGGCATGTCGCTGGCGGGCAGCATCACGAACCTGAACATCACGCAGCTGCTCGGCCCGTCGGTGCCGACCAACATCAGCATCGGCTCGACCATCAACGAGATGGGTGTCCCGATTCCTGCCGGCGTGTTCCTCGGCTTCGGCGCGCAGAAGATCAAGAACGACATCGCGGGCCTAGGCCTCAACGGCGTTTGCTACGACGCGACGACGGGCGCTGCTGACGAAGCGGCCATCGCGGCCGGCAACTGCGGTACGCGTACGGCGTGGGCGCTTGCGGGCGACGTTCCGTTGAGCGACCTGCCGATCAGCGCGGTCGCTGGCGGCCTCGACAACATCAACATCGGCGAGCTGCTCGCGAGCATTCTGCCGATCTTCAAGAAGTTCAACTCGTCGGTCGTGCGTGACGTGCAGTTCACGATGAAGCCCGTGGGCGGCACGCCGACGGACCCGAACTACACGGACCAGACGGGCTACACGACCACCGATCACGACTTCGCGCCGAACGCCGCGGGCACCAGCCGCGCGCTCCCGTTCGCCTTCAACTTCGTGACCAAGATGCCGTCGCTGCCCCGCTTCAAGGGCGCGTACGCCGACGGCGTGGCGGTCATCGGTGGTGCGAACGTCATCGGCCGGGGCATCGTGCCGCTCGGCATCGGCATCGGCGTGAACACCGGCACTATCGACGATCAGATCGACAAGGTCGGCGACCTGGCCGTCGGTCAGATTGGTGTTCGCATGGCGCCCACGCACCACGGCATCGAAGGCTCGCAGTACGGCCTGCTCGCGGCGGCGATCTCCACCAAGGCTCTCAACGACGCCTCGGCGGGCATCGGCGCGTCGGCGCTCTTCCCGCGCCTGCCGAGCAACAAGCTGCTCTTCGACCCCAAGGGCGCGACGCCCATCGACCTGTCGGGCCTCACGTTCCCGCTGTTCCCGGAGAACGCGAAGTTCAACTTCAGCTCGTCGCCTGACGGCGCGCTGACGGGTCGCTCGTTCACGATGCCGGGCTTCGCCGGGGTCGACGTGATCCGCGTCTCGTTCTCGGACGATCTCGAGACCCGCTGGGACATCATCGCGGCGCCTGCCGCGGTTGGTCAGCAGGTTCGCTTCACGCTGCCCCTGCCTCCGCTGGGTTCGCGTGACCGCCTCTTCGCTGACGGCGTGAACACGGGCACGGCGCGCTCCACGATGGTCGTTCAGGCCTTCCGCATGTCGAAGGACCCGGCGGCCGCCACGCTCGTCCCGGTGACGTTCAACGAGTACGTCGAGGTCAGCGCCACCAGCTCGATCAACACGACGAACTTCCTCACGGGGTTCTCGTTCCTGACGATCGCGCCTCCGTCGGTGAAGTTCACCACGCCGGCGGCGAGCGGCACGGTCGCCAAGGGCAGCAAGCTGGCGCTCGAGGTTTCGGGCTTCAGCATCGGCACTGCGGCGACCAACGACGGCGTCGTGAAGCTCTCGTTCACGGGCGGCACCAACTGCCCCGACGTGATCCTCAAGACCGAGACGATGGCGGCCAACGGCAAGCTCGAGCACACGCTCCCCGCCGACTGTGTCGGTGCGACGATCGTGACGCGCGCCGAGCTGCTGAAGATCGACGAGACCAGCCCGCTGGTTCCGGCGGTCTCGCGCACCGTCACCCTGACGATCGCCCCGTAACGGGCCGGTCAGCAGTGCTTTGAATGAGGCGGGGCTCTTCCTTCGGGAGGGGCCCCGTTTCATTTTGTTTTGCTAGCGTCTGGGCACTTTCCCGATGGCGCGCAAACACACCACGGCCATCACGGTCATCTCGAAGATCTCCGAGCGACAGGTGAGCCGCGCCGCGGCGCTGGTGGTGATTCACGGCGAAGATCTCGGCCGCAAGTTCGACCTCACCGGCGAAGAGATCAGCATCGGCCGGTCGAGCAAGTGCGACATTCAGGTCGATCAAGACGCCGTCAGCCGCCAGCACGCGACGCTCACCAACGACGCTGGGCGCCTGCTGGTGGAAGACCTGGGCTCGACCAACGGCACCATCGTCAACGACGAGCACATTGAAGGCCCGCTGCGGTTGCGCAACGGCGACTTCATCAAGATCGGTCGAACGATCTTCAAGTTCATCGCGAGCAACAACATCGAGGCCGCGTACCACGACGAGATCTACCGCATGACGACGGTGGACGGCCTCACGCAGGTCTTCAACCGCCGCTACTTCGAAGACGCGATCGAGCGGGAGATCTCGCGATCTCGTCGCTACCTGCGGCCGCTCTCGCTGGTGCTGCTCGACATCGATTTCTTCAAGAAGATCAACGACAGCTACGGCCACCTCGCGGGCGACGCGGTGTTGAAAGAGGTCGCGCGCGTGGTGCGCTCCCGTACGCGCCGTGAAGACGTGCTCGCGCGCTACGGCGGCGAAGAGTTCGCGCTGTTGTTACCGGAGATCGATCAGAAGGGCGCCGCGCAGCTCGCCGAGAAGGTGCGCAAGCTGGTCGAGAAGCACCAGTTCACCTTCGACGGCGAGCACATTCCGGTGACGATTTCTGCCGGCGTGGCGACGGTGCAGAAGAAGGGCGAAGAGCCCACCGAGCTCGTGCGCCGCGCCGACGAGAAGCTGTACGAGGCGAAGACCGCCGGTCGCAACCGCGTGGCCTGAGTCAGAAGATCCGGTCGCGGTGCTGCAGCATGTGCGTGAGCATGCCTTCGATCTGATCGCGCACGCCGAGGTTGGTGCGCTCGACCCACGCGAGATCGGCTTCGGGCTCTGACGGCGCGCCGACCAACGACACCGGCGGTGCGAAACGAATGTGCCAACGCGCAGGCAACGGCGGCAACGTCACCGGCAGGTACTCGACGCCGAAGAGCCCGCCGGGAATCTTCGCGAGCAGCGGCATCGACTCTTCGCCGCCGATGATCGCCGCAGGAATGATGGGCACCTGCTTGCGCAGCGCGATCTTCACGTAGCCGCCGCGACCGAAGCGACGCAGCTGGTAGCGCTCCGAGAACGGCTTCGAGAGGCCGTGGAACCCTTCGGGGAACACGACGACCGGGCGGTCTTCATCGAGCAGGCGCAGCGCGTTTTCGGGGTTGGCGCGCACGGCGCCGAGGCGATTGGCCAACACCCCGACGAAGGGCGCATGGAAGATCTGATCCTCGAGCAGCCAGCGTGACTCGTTGAGCTCCGGGCGGTGACGACGCAGCGCGAGGTGCAGCACCGGGCCGTCGAGCGGTAACGCGCCCGCGTGATTCGCCACGATGATGCACGGGCCGACCGGCAGGTGCTCGGCGCCTTCGACCTGCACGCGCCAATACTTCTCGTAGAGCAGCTCTCCGAGCGGGCGCAGTGATGACGACAACGTCGCGTCTTTGCCCCAGCGATCGACCTCCGCCGTGCGGCTCGACAGGCCGGTGGCGGAGCGCACTGCGCGCGCGAGGCCCTTGATCGCTTCGACGACCGACACGCCCTCCGCCGACGAGATCGGCGCGGAGTTCGGGAGGGCGAGCGGGGCCGTCGCGTGCGTCACAGGCTCGGCGCGCGGCGTGTGACGTGTCGGCGCATCGACAGCGATGGGAGCGGTGCGCAGCTCGGCATGCGGCCGCGCCTCGTCGACGGCGCTTGGTGACGCCGCGTGGTCGAGCACCGAATTGGCAGCGTGAGGTTGCGGAGCAGCGTCGGTCTTGGGTGAAGCCGCGTGAGCGACGGGGCCGGTGAGCAACTGCGCGGTCGGCGTACCAGCGTGAGGCTGCGGATCAGCGACGGTCGTCGGTGAAGCCGCGTGAGCGACGGGGCCGGTGAGCAGCTGCGCGGTCGGCGCGCCAGCGTGCGGCTGCGGATCAGCGACGGTCGCCGGTGACGCCGCGTGCGCGACGGGGCCGGTGAGCAACTGCGCGGTCGGCGCGTCAGCGTGCGGCTGTGGATCAGCGACGGTCGTTGGTGACGCCGCGTGCGCAATGGGGCCGGTGAGCGGCTGCGCCGTCGGCGCGTCGCCGTGCGGCTGTGGGTCGGCGACGATGCTCGGTGAGGCATCATGTGCCACCGGCTCGCTCCACTTCGGCGCCGGGCGACCGGTGAGGCTGCCCGTGCGCACGCGCAACTTCGGGGCGGCTCGTTTGGTCTGCAGCTCTGGCGTCGCCGGGCGTGCTTTCGGAGCGTCAGGCGCGGGCGTCGAAACGGCTTCACGCACCGCCGCGCCACGCGCGAAGGGATCATTCCCGAGCGCGGTGGGCTTCTTCGGTTTCTTCGTCGACTTGCGAGCAGCCATGGTCAGCGTTTCCTCTCGCGCATCGAGGCCACTGCTTCGTGAAACGGCACGCGGGGTGCGAAGCCGAGCTGTGCACGCGCTCGCTCGCCATCGGCCACCCAGCTGTAACGGAGAAAGTCGAGCAACGGCACCGGCGTCGACGACACGCCCATGGTCTCGAGCGCACGAATCGTCGCGCGAAGCAGCGGCCCCGGCAGCGGCACCGACTGCGCACCCGACAGGCGAACGATGCTCGAGAACGGCGCGGTCGAATCACCGACGACGTTGAACGTGCCGCGCGCCTTCGTGGTGAGCGCCAGGTGCAGCGCCGTCGCGGCGTCGTCTTCGTGAAGCACCTGCCACACCGGGTCGAAGCCCAGCAGCGTCGGCACGAAGCCGGTGCGCAGCAGCCGCGTGAAAGGGTTGTCGGCACCGGGCCCGACGATGGGCGCGAAGCGAAGCACCACCACCTGCACGCCGGGGTTCCGCACGGCGAACTGCTCGATGTGGTGTTCGACCTCGACGCGATCGGTGATGAAGCGCACGCCGGTGCCCAGCAGCGGGTGCGCTTCGGTGCACAGCGCAGGGCCATTGGCGCGCGCGCCGTAGAGCGCTGTCAGCGACGGAATGACGAGCCGCGAGAGCCCTGTGGCCTGCGCCGCCGCGAGCACGTGCATCGAGCCGATGACCTCCAGTTCGTGCGCGAACGCCGCGCCGTGCACCCGCGAGTTGACGAACGCGAGGTGAAACAGCGCGTCGAGCTGCTGTTCTCGAAACGCGCGCGTCAGCTCCTCTTCCATTCCCGGGCGGGTGAGGTCGACGCGAACGAAGAGACACTTCGGCGTGAGCTCTTTGGGCCGCGCGACGTCGAACACGACGATTGAATCAACGAGCGGATCGGCCTCGAGACGAGGCAACAAGCCACGGCCAAGATCTGACGAAACGCCTGTGACCCCCACGCGCATGACGGCGAGGCGAATAGCGCAATCACACCGCGCTTGAAAGCAACGTGGGCGCGCGACACGGTGACTGCATGCGGTGGGTGCTCTTCGTGGCCATCAGCCTCGCTTCGGTGGCCTGGGCGCACGACGCCGACGTCATTTATGCGCTCGTCGAGCAGCACGGCGAAGCGCCGAACGTGCTGGTCGAGACGCTCACGCTCACCAGCTCATCATTGGGGCTGCTCGCGCCGCTCGACGTCGACGCAGACGGTGCGCTCTCGCAGGCAGACCTCGACGCCCGCGCCGGCGCCCTTCGAGCCGGCGTGTGGGACGACATGCCGTTGTCGGCGGGCGGCGCGCGCTGCACGTTCCTCGAAGGCAAAGCGCGACTGAGAGACGGCTTCGTCGAACTCGCGGCGCGCTTCGACTGCCCGCCGGGTGAGCTGCGGCAGGAGTTTCGCGTGCTGCGCGTGTTGCCGCCGAACTACCGCGTGGTGCTCGGCAGTCAGCTCGACGGCGAGCGCGCGGCACGAGGCGTCGCGCAGGGTTCGTTCATGACGATTCCCGTGCCGCGGCCGCTGCCGCCCGGCGCGTGGGACCCGACGGCATTTCAGCGCGCGTTCGATGCCGGGCTCTCGCGAGGGTTTGCGCTCGATGGGCTCGCGTGTCTGGCGGCGTTGTGCTTCGCGCTCGCGGCGTGGCGGCCGGGGTTGTGGGCGTCAGCGCTGCTCGTCTTCGGTGTCGTCAGCGGGAGCTTCACGTCGCTCCCGGTGCTGGCGTGCACGGTGCTCGCGTTGATCGTCGTCGCTACTGCGGCCGTCTCGAAGAAGGCGCTGCCGGTGCTGGGGTTGGTGCTGGGCCTCGCGCTGGGCGCACGTGAAGGTGGCGTTCCCGGCCCGGCGGCGCTCGGGCTGGCAACGGGTACGGCGCTGTTGTTGGGGCCTGCGTCGCTCGCGTTCACGGCGCTGGGGGTGATGCTGGCGCGGCGGGCTCGCTGGCGCGCGGCGACGAGGTGGGTGCTCGTCGCAGTCGCCGTCATCGCGGCGGTCGCGCGGCTTTCGTGATGACGCTCGGGTCGGCTCGGCTACATTTGCGAAGCCATGCCCAAGGAGTCGTACGACGAACTCATCTTTCAGCTCGGTGACCTCGCTCGCGAGCACCTGGCCGAAGCCAAGAACCCGTTGCGCGCCATGGAGCACGTCTTCAATGCGGAAGACGCCGTGCTCGCGGTGCGCCAGGAGATCGAGAACCTCGAGGCCGAGCTGAACGACGAGGACGCCAAGTGGCAAGACTTCCTCGCAGGTCAGGAAGAAGAGACCGCGCAGCAGAAGGCCATCGTCACCAAGTGGCGCAGCGCCGTCATCGGCGTCGAGGGCCGCACGCGCGACATGAAGAAGCGGCTGTCGTCGCTGAAGGCCGCGTTCCGCTACCAGCGCGACTCGCTCAAGCGCGCCGAGATCTCGCACAAGGAGATGGAGCTCCGCGAAGGCCACGACGTGCGGAAGATCAACCTCTCGCGCGACAACCTGAAGAAGACGCGGCTCCACATCATGCGCGAGCAGCGCAACATCGAAGAGCTCGAGTGGGAGTTCAATCAGGTGCTCACGCCGCGCCCGGGCCAGCAGGGCGCCGCCGGCATTCTCGCGCACAAGCGCATTCTCGAGATGGAAGACGAGCTCGAGGAGCACGAGCACGAGCACAAAGGAAAGATGAAGGAGCTCGATGATCTCATCGCGGGTCGCGAGACCGAATTGAAGGCCGCGGAAGAGGAACTCGATGGCACGATCTTCGAGCTCGGCGAGGAGTGCTACAGCGAGCGCGTTCCGCACCCGCAGCTCAACCCGATGTACCCGCGGCTCGACAAGGCGAAGTGAGCGCGGTGCGGCCGGGCACCTCGGCTCGTTGCCGATGGCGCGTGGCGCTCAGAACGACTGATTCGCGAAGTGAAACAGCAGCCACAACGGCTGCGCGCTCTGCGGGTCGACGACGATCGCGCCGTCTTTCTTCGAGCCGTTGCGGTGGATCTTGTGTGCGCTCGCTGCGTATTCGTAGCCGCTGCTCGCCGCGTAGACGGACAGCGGAGCCCCGACGGAGATCGCGTCGTAGATGCGCGCCGACGCCTGCTCGAGATTCACACTGTCCCAGCCGCCGTCGCTGTGGACGTCGAAGTCAGTCGCGTAGTCGAGCTGCAGGCGCGGGTGCCAACCCTCTTCGTAGGCGGGCGCGGGCAACGGCGCGGTCAACGTGCGCATGCGAATGTCGGGGTCGCCGAAGTCAGAGCGGACGTTCACCACCAACCGCTGCACACCTCCGTCGATGCGCAGCTGAATGACGACGTGATCCGAGTTCGGCATCGGGCACGTCCACGCGGGAGGCACGACGGCGACCACGGTGCCATCAGCGCGGCCGAAGGCGTTGGTGAAGAGCGCTCCGAACTCTGAAGCGCAGCCGTCGGCTTTCGTGCCTGCGTCGACTTCACCCGCATCGGGGGCCTCGACCGCCGCGTCAGGCGCCTCCGTCATCGGGGCGCTGCACGCCGCCAGCATCAGCACAGCCACGAGCCAGAGCTTCATGTCCGCGCGCTCTACCACGGCCTCAACGTATGGTCGGTGCGTGACGCTCACCGACACAGAAGTGGAACACCTCGGTCGCGACGGCTGGTTCACGCGCGAGGCGTTTCTGGGTGACGCGCTCGCGCTCCGGCTGCGCGAAGAAGCCGCAGCGGTGCCACTTCGCAGAGCAGGGGTGCGCCGCGACGCGCAGCTCGACGACGCAGTTCGCTCCGACGAGTTCGCGTGGATCACGTCGGCAGAGGCGACCGGCGCGTTTCGTGACGCGCGCGCGCGCTTCACCGACTTGATGGCTCAGTTGAACGAAGCCGCGTGGTTCGGGTTGCGGCAGTTCGATCTGCAGCTCGCGCGGTACCAGTCGGGCGCAAACTACGTTCGTCACCGTGACGCGTTTCCCGGCGACGACAACCGACGGGTCACCGCCATCGTCTACCTGAACGCCGGTTGGGAGCCCGCGCACGGCGGTCAGCTGCGGCTGCATGTGACCCCGGTCGTCGAGGTCGAGCCCAGGCTGGATCGACTGGTCGTCTTCCGCAGCGAGCAGGTCGAGCACGAGGTGTTACCGGCACGCGCAGAAAGGTGGGCGCTCACGGCCTGGTATTCCGCTCGGGAGCGCTGACCCGTATCTTCCGCCGCCATGTCGGCAGTTCACCGCAGCGTTGTGCAGGCTCTCGGTGACGCGGCTGCGTTGTCGGCGGTCGATCGCGACGGGTACTTGCCCGCAAAGCTCTGGGGCGAAGCCGTCGAGCGCGTTCGCCTCCAGCGACATCCTTCGCTCCCGGTGTGGGAGGGCGCACGGCGCGTGGGTTTTGAGTTCGCGGTCGCGTATCTGCACGCGAGTGAAAATCGGCTCGTGCTCGAGTCTCTGCGCTTGTTGACGTTGCCTCGCGCGATGGCGTCGGTCGGCGTGCCGTTGGCCGAGCGCCTGCGTCGACTGCTGCAGCTCGACTTCATCGACGCCCACGACGGCGGTGGCCTGCTTCAGGTGCGCGGAAACTTCGTGCTGCACCCGGCGGCGTGGTGCGGCTTCTGGGAGGGCTTCGGCACCGAAGTGCGCGGTCGCTTCAGCGTGACGCTCTCCGCGCTGGGGCCCGATCACCTCGAGCTGCTCTTCACTCCGTATTGAAGCGGAGCAGGCGCCACGGTGGGGCACCGCAGTACGTGTCACCCAGTCGCTGCACCGTCGGCGGTGCCCAGCAGGTGTGGAGGATCAGATCGTTCTCGTCGACGACTCCCAGCGGCGCGCGATCTTCGAAGAGGATCGCCACGTGCCGCACTGAAGGGAAGTGAATGAGATCTCCTGCGCGCGGCGGCCCGCGCTTCACCAGTGGTGCCTGCTTGTCGATCTCGTACGACGAGGTGTACGCGGCGCGGTGGCCCTGCCGGCGGCGCGCGTAGATGATCAGATCTGCGCAGTCGGAGCCGATGAGCAGGTCGCTCTGGTTTCGTCCATCAGGCCCCGCGCTGCCGAAGATGTACGGCGTATTCAGCAGCTCACTGGCGAAGCCGATCAACGAGTCGTCGCGACGGAAGGTGACGCGAAACACCTCGCGCGTGAGGCCGCCGTACTTCGTCGACTCGAGGCCCGGCGTGGAGCCCGACTTCGACGCCACGCGGAACGCCATCGTGCCGGCGCCGGGCAGGGCGCTCACGGCCTCCAACTTCGTCGGCGTCACGTCGGCGGCGCAGGTGGGCTTGCCACGACACGCGGTCAGCTCGGTCTCGACGTACGTGACCGGCTCGAAGTGGAACGAGGGCGTGGTGTTGTCGATAGCGCCGACCGACGGCTCGATGCGAAACCAACGGAGCTCCGCCGCGCTCGCCGGCACCGCGTGCAGCACCACGGACTGCCCGACCTTCGCGTAGACCCAGCCGGGCTTCGGCTTGCCACCGTCGACCGACGCGTGAATCTCGAGCGCAGGGCTCGCGGCCAGCAACAGCGTCAAGACGACCGACATGCGAGGTACGACATTGCCGCAGCGCGCACGGTTCCGATACAGGGCCAACGCTGATGGCTCCCTACAAGCTGCTGCTCGCCGACCCCAAAGGTCGCGTCGTCGAACACCCGTGGCTGTTGGCGAGCCTCCGCAGCGACGAGTCGATTCTTCCTCCCATTGGCCGCCCGATTCCGTTGCCCGTCAACGCGAAGCTGGCGCACCTGCCGGGCCGCGTGCCCGTCGGCGTCGACCCCGAAACCGGTGAGCTCGTGTTGGTGCGCGACTTCGAGCTCGACGGCAAACGCTTCAGGCCGCACGCGGTGGGCGCGGTGTTGCCTCCGGGCTTCACGCGCACGTACCTGCCGGGTGAAGTGAAGGCCGACGGCCCGGTGCTCCCTCAGTGGGCGTACACCGCCGCCGCGTGGGGCAAGTCCGGGCCGGTGGTGTGGGCGGTGCACACCGATCGCCGCAAGCACTGGACACCGGATCGCTTCTCGACGCCCGAAGTGAAGGCGTTGGTTAAGGAGCACATGGCGCGCTTCCCCGACAACCAGGTGCTCAAGCAGCTGAAGACCTGCGCGCTCGTGTACCGGTGCTTCACGAGCCAGAACGTCTTCTACGCGCGCGACGAAGCCGCGATCCCCGCCTCGGTGATGTGCAACGCGAAGTGCGTGGGCTGCATCAGCGAGCAGCCGGAAGACGGGCCTCCGTCGTCACACGAGCGCATGGATCACGGCCCCACGCCGCAAGAGATGGCGGACATCGGCATCTTTCACCTCGAGAACGCGCCGGGCCGCACCATGGTGAGCTACGGCCAGGGCTGCGAAGGCGAGCCGCTGACCCGGTGGAAAGCCATCGCCGATTCGATCCGCTTGATTCGTGCGCGTACGCAGCGCGGGTCGATCAACATCAACACCAATGGCTCGCTCACGAAGGGTCTGTCGGCGCTGTTCGACGCGGGCCTCGACGCGGTGCGCGTGTCGCTCAACTCGGCGGTGAAGGAGCTCTACGAGGCGTATTACCTGCCGCACAAGTACGGCTGGGAAGACGTCGAGGCGTCCATCGCGCTGGGCCGAGAACGCGGCGCGTACGTGGCGCTCAACCTGTTGCTGTTTCCCGGCGTGACCGATCGCCAGGGCGAGGCAGACGCGCTGCTGCGAATCGTGAAGAAGTACCGGGTCGATCAGATTCAGACGCGGCCGCTGGCCATCGACCCTGCGCAGTACATCGACGTCGCGCGAGGGAAAGGTGCAGGCGGAGAGCCGATGGGCGTCGCGCAGATGCTCGCCTGGTTCAAGAAGCAGGCGCCGTGGCTGGTGATCGGGAACTTCGCGCGCGGGCTCGGGGAGCGAAGGGCCGAATAAAAAAGCGGGCCCGTGGCCAAAGGGGGAAAGCCACGGACCCGTGCGAGACCGACCCAATGTCGGCCTCTTTGATTTCAGGCCCCGAGGGGCAGCGCGATCGGTTGCGTCACGTCGTCAGCAAAGGTGTGTGAGCGCCGCGCGCGCACGGCGTTCAAGCTGATGGGGAGGGTCGGCTCGGGCTGCGGTTGCCAACGCGCGCCGCTCGAGAGCGCCGCCTGCGTCCCCGCCGTCGCCACGCCGGTCTGCGGCAGCCCGACGCTCTCCTGGAGTCGCAGCACCGCCGCTTCGGTGCGAGGGCCATACACGCCCGGGCCCGACTTGAAGTCACTCGTCGACATGAAGCGCCCGGCGACCAGCTTCTGCTGCAGCGCCGTCACCGCCGAGCCCGTCATGCCCCGCTGAAGCGTCAACACCGGGGCCGGCTTGCGCTCGAACCCGTCGACCTGCTTCGTGCCGGCCTTGAGCACCGGGCCCGTGCGCCGGAGGTTCGCCTTCGAGGCGGCCACTTCCTTGCGCGGAGACGTACGAACCGGAGTCACGTGTCTCGACTATCCAAACTGCGGGCCAACGCGACTCTGGGGCGACTTCTGAATGAAAACAACACGTTCCAAGTCAACGTGACTGACAAACGGCACGTTGGTGCACCAATCACTGGAGCACGAAAGTGTCTTGTTTTCAGACAGTTTCAGGTCAGCAGGTCGAGGATCTCGCGGGCGATCAGCGAGTCTTTGCGGACGTACCCGTCGGCGCCGGCGTCAGCGACGATGCGCTGCAGCTCGGTCTCTTCTTCGGCTGAACAGAGCACCACCTGAATGCCGGCGAACAAGGAGTTGCCCTTGATGAAGCGGCAGAACTCCTCGCCGTTGACGCCGGGCATATGCACGTCGAGCAGCACGAGGTCGGGCCGCGTCTTCTTCTTCAAGATGATCTTCGTGGCGGCGTCGGCGGAGTTGGCCGTCATCACCTCGTGACCCTGCGCGGTGAGCTCGACCTCGAGCAGTCGCGCGGTGGCTTCGCTGTCGTCGACCACCAGCACGCGACGTCTGGGCGGGCCCATGATCGCGTTGCGGATCACGTCGACCGCGGCCTCGAGCCCGCTGGCCTTGGTGATGTAGCCGTCGGCGCCGGCGGCGCGCGCCTTGTTCGCGAGCTCGGTCTCGGAGATGTCTGAATAGAGGTACAGCTTGGCCTTCAGCTGCCGCTGCACCTTGAGGAACTCGACGACGTCATCGCCGTACATCTCGGGCATGTTCACGTCGACGAGCACGAGATCATACGTGTGCTCGGCGAGGCGCTGGTCGAGAGCTGCGAGGTCGGAGGCCGCGTCGGCAGCGAGCCCCACCCCGGCGAGCGCCTGGGTGATGAGCTGCACCGTCATGGGGCTGTCGTCGATGACGAGCACACGCGCTGACATGGCGCGCGCTTGTAGCAGACTTTTCCGATCGGTCTTTGCTTTCGCGTTGGGTACGCTGCGGCCTCCCCGTGGAACCGTCCCTGCTTCAACGCGCGCTCGCCAATGCTCCGGAACGCGCCACCGCCCAGGCTGCTCGTCCCGACGAAGAGTTCTTCGTCTTCCGCACCGGAGATCTCACGCTCGGGGTCCGCTCGGAGCACGTGCGTGAAGTCACGCGCATGGGCCCGCTGACCCCGTTGCCACGATCTCCCTCTTTCCTGATGGGCGTGGTCGGCCATCGCGGCGAGGTCGTGCCGCTCGTCGATCTGCTCCGTTTTCTGGGGCAGGGCGAATCAAAGGCCACGGCGCGTTCGCGCCTCTTCATCAGCGACACCGGCGGGCAGATCGTCGGCTTCCTCGCTGATCACGTGATCGGGCTGCGCCGCATCTTCGTGGCCGACAAGATGCCGGCGCCCGCTGGTGGCGGCTCCACGCAGGAGTTTCTCGACGGCGTGGTGCAGTCGCGCGAGCTCGGTTCACTGAGCCTGCTGCACCTGCCGCGCATCGTTCAGTCGGCCCGGCAGAAGTCGGTGGTCCGATGATGACCGGCGTCATCGACCTGGTCGTCTTCGAGGTGAACGGCACGAAGTACGCCGTCGATCTCGGCCAGGTGCGCCGCATCGACATCGACGAGCCCACCGAGAGCATCGGCCAGCCGCTCGGCGCTCCGGCGCGGGGCCACCGGGCGCTGGTCTTCAGCGTCGAGCAGAACGCCGAACGCCGCCTCGCGATCGATCAGGTGCTCGGTGTTTCACGCGTGCCCATCACCTCGCTGCGCAAGATGCCCACCGCAGTGCACGCCGCGCCGTTCAGCATCGGCGCCTGGCTCGACGGCGAAGAGACCGTGCTCCTCGTCGATCTCCCTTCCATGATTTCCGCTCCGTAAGAGGAACAACCCATATGGCTACCGATACCAACGAGCCCGTCTCCAAGAAGAAGAAGCCTGTCGCTGCTGCGCCTGCCGACGGTGGTTCGCCGCTGCTGCAGGTGCTCCGCGCCGCGACCGCTGGCGACTACGTCACGCGCGTCGAAGTGAAGGGCCTGACGGGTGAGGCGAAGGAGCTCGGCACGCTCATCAACCAGCTGCTGGTGCGCGTCGGCGCAGAGCAGAAGACCGCCGCGGCGCGCAGGGAAGAAATGCAGCACCTGCTCGAGTCGGCGCAGGCGGCGCTCTCGGCGCTGGTGACGCACGGCGACCTGACGAGCTTCCAGTGGAGCCCCATCGACGACCCGGTCGTCGACCCGCTGCTCGATGGTTTCTCGAAGGTCATCGACACGCTGCGCACCTTCGTTCGTGAGATCAACGAAGCGGCATTGCGCCTCTCGTCGTCGGCCAATGAGGTGCTCGCCGCGTCGACGCAGCACGAGTCGTCGTCCACGGAGCAGGCCGCCGCGATTCACGAGACGACGGCCACGATGGAGGAGCTCAAGCACGCGTCGGCGCAGATCGCCGAGAACGCGGGCGCCGTGGCCCGCGTCGCTGAAGAGACGTTGAACTCGGCGCGCTCGGGGCGCGGCGCCATCGGTGAGTTCATCGAAGCCATGCAGCAGATCCGCGCCGACGGCATCGCCGTGTCCGAATCGATCACCAAGCTGCTCCGCCGCGTCGAGCGCATCGGCACCGTCGTGGAGGTCATCGACGAGATCGCCGACCGTTCAGACCTGCTGGCCTTGAACGCCGCGCTCGAAGGGTCGCGCGCCGGTGAGGCAGGCAAGGGCTTCTCGATCGTCGCCGCCGAGATGCGTCGCCTCGCCGAGAACGTTCTCGACTCGACCAAAGAAATCAAAAACCTCATCACCGAGATCCGCGAGGCCACCGCCGCCGCCGCCAGCGCTGCAGACGCGTCGCGCACGGCCACGGAGCAGGGCGAGCGCCTCGGCTCGGTCGCCGCGAGCGCGGTCGAAGGCATTCTCGCCGGCGTTCAGGAGACGAGCGACGCCGCGCGCGTCATCAACCTCGCCACGCAGCAGCAGCGCACGGCGACGGAGCAGGTCGTGGCCTCGATGGCGGAGATCGAAGACGTCACGCGCCAGACGACGCAGGCCAGCAAGCAGGCCACCTCAGCCGCCGCCGAGCTCACGCAGCTCGCGAGCCGTCTGTCGGATCTCATCAAGCGCTTCAAGGCTGACTGATCGGGTCAAGTGGATACAGAAGCCCTCAAAAAGTCGCTGCTCACCAAGTTCGTCGAGGTGACGCAGGACCGTCTGCAGGCCATTCAGCTCGGCGTGCTCGACCTCGAGAAGCCCGAGGCCGACCGCGCAGCTGAGGCGGTCGCGCGCGAGCTGCACACCATGAAGGGTGAGGCCCGCATGTTGGGGCTCGCCGCCGTCGGTCAGCTCGCGCACTGCTGCGAAGATCTGCTCAAGGCCGAGCGCGAAAAGAAGGTCGAGACGCGCGCGGCCACCGATCTGCTGCTGCACGCGTGTGACGCCATCAGCGATCTGCTCGACGACCTCGAGGCCGCCAAAGAGGGCTCCGACGAATCGAACGAGATGGCCGCGAAGATGTCGGCGATGGCGGGCGCGCCGTTGCCTCCGCTCAAGCCGCAGCGCTCCGGTGGTGCGCTCAAGCCGCGCCCGACGACGCCTTCGCCGCCGGCGCCGGTGAAGAAGGCCGAACCCGCGCCGCTGGCAGCTCCGGCGAGCGCGCCGACGCCGCGACCCAGTTCGCCGGGGGCTCCGGCTGAACGCACCGGGCCCGCCGATCGCAGCATTCGCGTGAACGTCGAGATCCTCGACGCGCTCGGCCTGCTCGCGGGCGACCTGCTCGTGGAAAGCGCGCGCGCCGGGTTGCGCGGCGATGCGTTGCAGGGGCTCTTCGAGCGCTTTTCGCGCCTGGGCGACAGCCTGCTGCGCGTGTCGGAAGATCAGGAGCTCGACACCCGCGACCGCGAGCACGTCACGCGGCTCGAGAATGACCTTCACCTGCTGCGCGACGACGCGTTCCGGTTCGTGCGCGGTCACGCCGACGGGCTCAACACGCTGCACGGCAACCTCACGCAGCTGGCCGATCACGTGGCTGAGGCGCGGCTGGTTCCGTTGGCGTCGGTGTTCGAGGCGTTCCCTCGCGCGGCCCGTGAGTTGGCGCACGCGCAGAACAAGCACATCGACATGGTGGTCGAGAACACCAACGCGGGGGTCGATCGCTCGCTGGTCGCCGACCTCCGCGACGCGCTCGTTCACATGATGCGCAACGCCGTCGATCACGGCATCGAGTCTCCGGACACGCGCAGCACGCTCGGCAAGCCCGAGACCGGCCGCGTAACGCTGCGGGCGCGTGCCGACGGCGACATGCTGCACGTCGAGGTCGAAGACGACGGCCGCGGCATCGACCCCGATCGCCTCCGCGCCGTCGCCGTGCAGCGACGGTTGCTGACCGAGGGCCAGGCTGCGTCGCTCTCGGAGCGCGAAGCGATGGACCTGATCTTCCGCGCTGGCTTCTCGACGCGCGACGAGATCAGCGAGACCTCTGGCCGCGGCGTCGGCATGGACGTGGTGAAGAAGAAGGTCGAAGCGCTGGGCGGCTCGGTCGCCGTCTCCAGTCGCATCGGCCGCAGCACCACGGTGTCGCTGCGGCTGCCGCAGTCACTCGCGTTGATGCGGGTGTTGCTCATTCGTATGGGCGACGACGTGTACGGCATGCCGGCCGCCGACGTCGAAGCCGTGGCGCGCTTCCGCCCCGAAGATCGGCTGGAGATCATGGGCACGTTGGCGGTCATGCACCGCAGCCGCCCGGTCACGATGGTGGCCCTGGGCCCGCTGCTGGGCCTCAACGGTGGCCCACGCTTCGATCGCCCGCCGTGCGTCGTGGTGCGCCACGGCGAAGATCGCGCGGCGTTGGTGGTCGACGGCTTCGTCGACGAGCGTGAGGTGGCCGTCAAACCCATCGGCGGTGATTTCATGAAGGGCGCGCCGTTCGTCGCTGGTTCTGCGGCGCTCGAAGACGGTCGCATCGCGGTGCTGTTGCACGTGCCCGACATCATGACCGAGGTGCGCAAGATGGCGCGCCCGGTGACCGAGGCCTCACAGACCAAGCGCCTCAAGGTGCTGCTGGTCGACGACTCGCCCATCGCGCGCGCAACCGAGAGCGCGTTGGTGCGCGCGCTCGGCCACACCGTCGAAGAAGCGCAAGACGGCGAAGACGGGTGGAGCCGCCTGCAGAGCAATCAGTACGATCTGATTCTCACCGACGTGCAGATGCCCCGCCTCGACGGCTTCAGCCTCACGCGGCGCATCAAGCAGAACGCCGAGCTCGCGAAGGTGCCCGTGGTGATTCTGTCGTCGCTCGCGTCGCCTGAAGACAAGCGCCGCGGGCTCGATGCGGGCGCCGACGCGTACCTCATCAAGGGCGAGCTCGGAGTCGAGAGCCTCGCGCTCACCATCGACCGGCTCACGTGACCCGAACCGTCCTGCTCGTCGACAGCCACGGCGCGACGGCCAGGCGGGTGGAGCCGGCCTTTGGTGACGAGCTCAAGTTGGTGTGCAACCCAACACCGCCCGCGCTCGCGCTGGAGCTGGTGAAGAAGCACGACCCGGCGTTGGTGTTGATCGACGTCGTCGCTGACTCGCCCGAGGTCGTGAAGCTCGTCGAGCGCATCATGGCTGACCGGCCGCGGCCCATCGTGCTGCTGGTGTCGTCGGCGGCTGCCAGGAAGGTCGCCTTCACGCTGCTCGACGCCGGGGCGCTCGAGATCATCTCGTTGCCCGAGGCGATTCACGTCAGTGAGCTGCGCAAGCAGTTGCTGCTGCTCGCGTCGGTGCCGGTGGTGCGACACCCGCGCGGCCGAAAGCGCCGTACGAGCGCGAGCATTCCTGCAGTGCGGCCAGACTTTTCTGTCGTGGCGGTGGCGTCGTCGCTCGGCGGGCCGCGCGCGTTGGCGGTGTTGCTCGCCGACCTGCCCAGCGGCCTCCGCGCGCCGGTCGTCATCTGCCAGCACATCACGCCGGGCTTTTCAGACGATCTCGCGCACTGGCTGCAGGCCGAGACGGGGCACCGCGTACACGAGGCGGCCGACGGCCAGCGGCTGGTGAAGGGCGAGTTCTTCATCGCCCCTGCGGACCGCCACATGTTGATTCAGCCCAGCGGCGTCGTGCGTCTCGATGACGGGGCCCCAGTCGGCGGTTTCAAGCCGTCGTGCGACCTGTTGTTGCGGAGCGTCGCTCAAAACTTCGGCGTCAAAGCCATCGGCGTCGTACTGACGGGCATGGGTCGCGATGGCGCGAAAGGCCTCAAAGAAATCCGCGCGGCGGGCGGCCACACCATCGCGCAAGACGAGGCCACCAGCGTGGTGTTCGGCATGCCCGGTGAGGCCGTAGCGCTCGGCGCCGCCGAGTGCGTGCTGCCGCTCGACGAAGTCGGCGATCAGTTGGTGAGGTGGCTGCAATGAGCGAACTGCTCGTCATCGAGCGCGGCTCCCTGGAGCAGCTCGCGGCGCTGTTGCTCGAGCGTGCGGGCCTGAAGATCACCCCCGACGGCTACTACGGGCTGCGGCTCGCGTTGCAGGCGCGCATGCCGGCGCTGGGCGTCGTCGACGCCGCCGAATACGTAGGGCGCTTGCGTCAACGGGCGGGCGAGCACGAGCTCCGTTCTCTCATCCCGCTCGTCACCGTCGGCAAGACCGAGTTCTTCCGCGACACGCGCCAGTTCCTCGCGTTCGAGCGCTCCGTATTTCCTCAGGTGATGGATCAGGGGAAGGCCGAGGGCCGGCAGGTGAAGTTGTGGTCGGCCGGCTGCGCGACGGGCGAAGAGCCGTACTCGTTGTCGATGGTGGCGCTCGAGCGCAACGGCACGCCCGACAGCGTGGAGGTGTTGGCCACCGACCTGAACCCGGCGGCGACTGAATCAGCGGGCAACGGCTATTTCCCCGCGCGGCGCCTGGTCGGCGTCAGCGAAGAGCGGGTGCAGCGCTTCTTCACGCCCGTCGACGGTGGTTACCGCGTCACGCCCGCGGTGCGCGGCCTGATTCGCTTCGAAGGTCACAACCTCGCGGCGCCGGTGTGGCCGCAGGTGCTCGCGCGCTCGCTCGACGTCATCTTCTGTCGCAACGTCATCATCTATTTCGATCAACCCACCATCGTCGGCGTGATGGAGCGCTTCTTCGAGTCGCTGCGCCCCGGCGGGTGGATGTTCCTCGGCTACTCCGAGAGCCTCTTCAAGATCAGCACCCGCTTCGAGATGGTCGAGGTCGGCGGCACGTTCGCGTACCAGCGACCGCTGGGCGTGGTGCGCAAGCCGGCGCCGGTCACTACCGTCACGCGGCCGTCGCAGCCGCTGCCCGTGTTGACGCCGCGCTCAGCCACCGACGTCGAGACCGTGCTGCGCGACCTCAAGCGCGCCGCGCGTGAACGTGAAGCGCAGGCGAAGAAGCTGCCGCCCTTGAAGAAGCCCGAGGTGCCGGCACCGGCTCCACCGGTTCCGGTACAGGCGTTGATGCGCACGCCAGTCGAACGTCTGGCGGAGGTCGTCGACGCCATCGAGCGCGGAGATTTTCCAAAGGCCCTGCGCGCGTCACACAAGCTCGCCGACGACGAGCCTGAAGATCTCGCCGCGCGGCTGACGCTGGGCAATGTGCACGCGTTGATGGGCAACCTCGACGAAGCGCGCGACGCGTACCAGCTCGCACTTTCCCGCGAGCCGCTGTGTGTCGAAGCGCGGCTCTACCTGGCGCTCGCGGCGATGCAGGTCGGCCAGCTCGAAGAAGCGAAGCTCGAGCTGACGCGCGCGTTGTTTCTCGAGCCCACGTTGGCGGTCGGCCACTACCTGCTGGGTCAGGTGAACGAACGTCGCCACGACGCCGACGCGGCCTTGCGCGCGTACCGCAACGCGATTTCGCAGCGGAAGCAGCCGAAGCACGATCTCATCGGTCACTTCCCCGACCTGCCGCGCAGCAACGAGGCGATCGCCCAGGCTGCGCAGTACCGCCTCGCCGCGCTCTCGGAGCGCTGAAAAGACCACGGCCCGGAGCCGTCACCATGACGCAGCTCCGAGCCGGGAAAGTACGACGGCGCTTCGTGAAGTCAGATCGGCATGAACACCTTGAAGCCCGAGCGGCCGCTGTTGGTGGTGTTGCGTTCGATGAAGTCGCTCGCCGAGCTGTGACCGTCGCCCAGAGTGATCGCGGTGTGGCCGTAGATCTGCCCGAGGCGCGACGAGGTCGACTCCCACGTCAACACCAGGCCGGGGATCTTCAGCGCCTCCTCGAGCGAGATGTTGATCTGCTTGAACTTGTTGCGGGGCAGGTTGTCGTCGATCTGGTTGCCGTTGCCCCAGACCTTGATGCCGTAGGTCGCCAGAATCGCGCGGCTCACGCCCGTGGCGCACAGCCCCTGCGAGTTGTAGCCGCCCATGCCCATGGCCGCGTTGCGAGCCGCGTTGGCCAGCGACTGCGAGCTGTTGACGCCGTTGACGTTGCTCGGCCCGCTGGCCGGAGGCGTGTAGCTGCTGCCGCCGCCATCGCGACCCGGAATGCGCAGCGTCTGCCCGGCGATGATCAAGTTGGGGTTCGAAATACCGTTGAGGCGCGCAATCGCCGACACCGACGTGCCCCAGCGGCCCGCCAGGCCCGAGAGCGTGTCACCGCGCTGAATGCGGTACGTGCCGCCGCCGCTCGCGGCCGCCGAGCCGCCCGACTTGCCGGGAATCTGCAGCGTGCGCCCCGTGATGATGAGGTTCGGGTTCGAGATGCCGTTGGCCGAGGCAATCGCCGAGACAGACGTGCCGAATCGAGCCGCAATCGCCGAGAGAGTGTCGCCGCGCTGGATGAGGTAGCTCATGCTCGATTGTCGATGGCACGCGGCGGCCCGGCTTTCCGGCGGGGTGTAAAAGCAGTTTTCGTTCTCGGGGAATTCCGCCGCTTGCGAGACGTGGGGTCGCGGGGTTAAGAGTCCGGGCCCGCCAGTCCATCGGGAATTGACCCGATGCAAGGTGGCTCGAAAGGTCTGTACCCATGAAACCCGATATCCACCCTGTTTACCCGGCCAGCCGCATCACGTGCGCGTGCGGCAACTCCATCGAGACGAAGTCGACCCGTGGCTCGTTCTCGGTCGAAGTCTGCTCGAACTGCCACCCGTTCTTCACCGGCAAGTACAAGCTGATGGACACGCAGGGTCGCATCGATCGCTTCAAGAAGAAGTACGAAGGCAAGGTCACGAAGGGCTCGACGCCCAAGGCGAGCTGAAAAGCCGCTCTCTTCGTACCTCTACGGCCGATGGGGCATGTCCCCGTCGGCCGTTTTGTTTTCTCCAGCTCGAACGTTAGGACACGTGACTGTGAGCAACTCCGAAGCGGGACCGCGGCAGCCGTACATCGGTGGGCAGGCCGTCATCGAAGGCGTGATGATGCGCAGCCCGAAGTCATTCGTGGTGGCGGTGCGACGGCACGTCGGCGGCATCGCGATTCGTGAGCAGAAATGGGAGCAGCTGTTGCCCGCGCTCGGCTTCCTTCGCTGGCCCATCTTCCGTGGCGCGCTGGTGTTGGCAGAGTCACTCCACAACGGCTTCTCGGCGCTGAAGTTTTCGAGTGAGCACGGCCTGCCGCCCGAAGAAGACGGCAAGAAGTCGTCCGTCAGCACCTCGGCGTTTCTGGCCTTCGTGATGTCGTCGATCGTCGCCGGCGCCGATTCTGATCCATCGCCTGCGGGCGCGCCGGCGCCTGAGCCGAAGAAGAGCGGCGGCTCCGACTTCATGTTGGCGATCTCCACCATGGTGATGGTGCTCTTCTTCATCGGCCTGCCGCACGCGCTGACGTGGCTGGTCGGCAAGGCCATCGGCCCGTCGTTCGACACCACGAGCTTTGCGTTTCACCTCGTCGACGGAGTGTTCCGCATCGCGATCCTCGTCGGGTACATGTTCGTGCTCTCGAAGACCGAAGACGCGGCGACGCTGTTTCGGTACCACGGCGCCGAGCACAAGGCGATTTGGACCTACGAGTCGTACAAGCCGCTGACCGTCGAAGAAGCGAAGCCCTTCACCACGCGCCACCCGCGCTGCGGCACGTCGTTCCTGTTCATTGTGGTGGGCGTGGCGGTGCTGATGCACGTGCTGTTGCTGCCCTTCGTGCCGCGGCTCAGCGACAACGACTTCGTGAACCAGGTGCTGATGATCTTCATCAAGATCCCCATGGCGTTCCCCATTGCCGGCATCGCGTACGAGCTGCAGCGCTGGAGCGCGAAAGACTCGTGCCCCGCGTTCATCAAGGGACTGACGCGCCCGGGAATCTGGCTGCAGAAGATCACCACGCAGCCTCCGACCGACGCGCAGCAGGAAGTGGCGTTGTTGTCGCTCGACCGCGCGCTGGCCCGTGAAGAAGGTAAGCCGCGCTCGGCCGATGGCGTGACGCTCTACGAGACGTTCGCGCAAGCCGCGGCCTGAATCGCCGCCAAGAATTAGACAGCGATCCATCCTCACGTACCGTGTCGATCAGGCCTGTAGCACCGGCCCCAATCGCTCAAACCGGAGGATGAATGTCGTCTTCGATCTCACTCGCGCGGCCCCGCGCGACGGCAGAACTGGCTGATCACGTCTACGCACGCAGCAAAGAGTACGTGCTCTATCGCGGCGACTCGCTCGCGTTGATGGACCAGTTCGAAGACCAGACCTTCGATCTCATCTTCGCCGACCCGCCGTACTTTCTCTCGAACGGCGGCTTCACGTGCTCGGGCGGCAAGCGCGCGCCGGTGAAGAAGGGCGGCTGGGACCAGAGCCAGGGCGTCGAGAACGATCACGCGTTCACGTCGTCGTGGCTGCAGAAGTGCCAGCGGCTGCTCAAGCCCAGCGGCACCATCTGGGTGTCGGGCACGCAGCACGTGATCTTCTCGGTCGGCTTCGCGATGCAGCAGCTCGGCTACAAGCTGCTCAACACCGTCACCTGGTACAAGCCGAACGCCAGCCCGAACCTCGCGTGCCGGTACTTCACGCACTCCACGGAGATCCTCGTGTGGGCGTCACCGGGCGCGAAGGGCAAGCTGCAGCACAAGTTCAACTACAAAGACATGAAGGCCGTCACCGGCAAGCAGATGCGCGACGTCTGGGCGCTGCCGAAGACGGGCGAAGAAGAGCTCGGTGACGAAGGCGGCGGCCACCTCTGGAACATGACCACCGCCAAGCCGAGCGAGAAGACGCACGGCAAGCACCCCACGCAGAAGCCCATCGCGCTGCTCGAGCGCATCGTCGACGCGTGCACCGAAGACGACTCGCTGATCCTCGACCCGTTCTGCGGCAGCGGCACCACCGGCGTTGCGGCCGTCTCGAAGGGCCGTCGCTTCGTGGGCCTCGATATGGACTCGACGTACCTCGACCTGACGAAGAAGCGCCTCGACGCCGTCAGTCGTTGACGAAGCGCGGGTGCGAACCTTCGTACTCGCGCAGAAACACCTCTGAATCGCTCGTGAGTCGCTCGAACTGCGGCTCGTCGAGCACCAGCAACTGACGAAACCCGAACGCGCCGTTCACCGTCTCCACGCGGCGCAGCTCGACGTCGTCGACCACGCCGATGCGCCAACGGTCCTGGCTGAACGCGTCACCACGCACGAGCGCGCGCTGGCCTGCCCGCGCGATGACGTTCATCACGCCCATGGGCCAGGTCGGTGGCGGCGTCTCGCGCGTGCCGGCAAGCCGCAGCGTCAGCTCGAAGCCCCAGCCACTCACTGCAGGGTTCGACGTCAGCTTCTCGTACAGCTCCGAGAGCCCCAGGCCGACGTAGTGCCAGTGGCCCGCCGGGTTCCAGAAGATCGACGTGTGATCGATGGGGTCAACGCCGCCTGCGCGCCAGTGCTGCTTCGGCGTGACGCGAAGCGGCTCCTGCGCTCCGTACACACGCGCGAACTCGGCCCGCACTGCTGCGAGCACGAGCTCGTTGCGTGCTGACGCGGTCACGTCGTTTCGACGAGCTGCGAGGTGCGACGCGCGATGAACTCGACCAACGTGCGAACACCGACCCCGGTCGCGCCCTTGTTGAAGTAGCCGCGCTCTTTGGGCGACTGCGACGGGCCTGCGATGTCGAGGTGGAGCCACGGCGTCTCGCCGATGAACTCTTTCAAGAACAACGCCGCCGAGCTCGCGCCACCGGCTCTGTCGCCCGCGTTCTTCATGTCGGCGATCTCGCTCTTGATGACGTCGCGCTGGAACTCGCTCACCGGCAGGCGCCAGAGATCTTCACCGGCCATGCGCGCCGCTTCGCTTACGTCGTAGAAGAGCTGATCGTCGACGCCGAACGCGCCGGTCGTGTAGTGGCCCAGCGCGACGATGCAGGCGCCGGTGAGCGTCGCGAGGTCGATGATCACCGCCGGCTTGAGCTCGTTGGCGTAGGCGAGAATGTCGCCCAGCACGAGGCGGCCCTCGGCGTCGGTGTTGGTGATCTCGACGGTCTTGCCCAGGCGCGAGACGAGCACGTCGCCCAGCCGGTACGCGTTGCCGGCGGGCATGTTCTCGCAGGCGCCGAAGAACGCGTGCACGGGGAAGGGCGGCGCCATGCGGGCGATGACCTTCATCGCGCCGAGCACTGCGGCCGAGCCGGCCATGTCGGTCTTCATGTCGATCATGCCGTCAGAGGGCTTGAGCGAGAGGCCGCCGGAGTCGAACGTGATGGCCTTGCCCACCAGCGCCACGGGCGCGCGCTTCGCAGCGACGGGGTCGCGGGGAATGTACGAGAGCTGCACGAGCCGCGGCTCTTCGACGCTGCCTCGCGCCACGCCGAGGAACATGCCCATCTTCAGCTCTTCGATCTTCTTTCGATCTCCGATGGCGATGTTGAGCCCGACTTCCTTCGCCATGAGCTTCGCCTGCTCGGTGAGGATCGTCGGCGTCATCGTGCCGGCCGGCTCGTTGACGAGATCTCGGGCCCAGTTGGTGGCCTGACCCACGAGGCGCGCGTGCGCGACGGTGGCGTCGTGCGACTTCTCTTTCTTCACGCCATTGGGGAGGAACAGCTGCACCTTCTCGACCCTCGGCGCGTTCTTCTCGTCTTTGTTCTGCGTCTTCCAGCGATCGTACTTGTACGCGCCCAGCTCGAAGCCCTCGACGATGGCCTTGATGGCCTGATCGAGCTCACGCACTACGGGCAGCTGCACGACGAGCTGCTTCGCCTTGAGGCGCGTCGCGGCCTTCACCACGCGGCCCGCGGCGAGCCGCAACGTCTCGGCGGTGAACTTGGCGCGCGCGCCGAGGCCCAGCAGCACCACGCGCGACGCGGCGAGCTTGCCTTGACCCTGAAATACGAAGAGCTGCTCGTTCTTGCCCTTGAAGCCTTCTGACGCGGCCGTCTTCAACAACAGGCCCTTCGTCTTCTTGTCAGCGGCAGTCAGCGCCTTGAGCGGCTGCTTCTTGTCGGTGAGATCGGTGTCGAAGACGGGGAAAACCAACACGTCTGCCTTGGCCTTCGAGGCGTCAGCGGCAGCGAACACGAAATTCATGGGGCGACAACTCCTTGGGGGACGAAACGGCGCGGAACTGTAGCCAAGCCGCCGCGATGAACCACAGGAAAGACCGCAGCGCAGAGCGTCATGCGGGGTATGGTGCCCGCCGTCGTATGTCCGCACTCCTGACGCATTTGACGGCCGTCGAGCGCCTCGCCGCTCACGTGAACGCGCTCCCCCCGGAGTTCGCGCGCGCGCTTGGTGAAGACCTCGAGTACGGCCGCTTCGGCGCCGCGCTCCCCGAACTACCTCGCTTCGGTGGCTGGTCGATGGGGGCCGACGCGTGGTTCTCGCGCGGCTCTCTGCCTCACTTCATGCGGTTGATGACGGCGCAGGCGCCGGTGCACTTCGGGCTCAAGGCCGCTGAGCTGGTCTCGAACGGTGCGCTCGTCGGCGTCGAAGCGGGCCTCGCGTACCTGGCTGGCTACTTCACCCAGCTGTGCGTCACGCGCTCGCTCGAGCCCTTGCTCGAGCAGCTCATCAACAACCACCGGCAGCAGGGCGAGCTGTTGCCCGTGGCGCGCGCGCGCATTCAGTGGACGCAGTCGCTCTTCTTCATGCAAGACCTCCACGGCAGCCCGTTGGTCGGCACGCCGGCGGTGCGCGCGAAGCTGCAGATTCGTAAAGCCAGCAGCGTGAAGGGCGTCGGCCGCGGCTTCTACGAATTGATCCGCGTCTCGTCGCTCGACGCGTTCGGCCAGGCGCCCTCGAAGGTCGAGGTCGACGGTTGGATGCGCGGCCTCTACGTGTTCTCGCTCGCGCTGGGTTCACCGCTCGGTCGCTTGAAGGCGCTGCCCGGCGCGCACCTGTCGGCCAAGGAGCTGTACCGGGGCGACGGCGTCGACGTGTTCGCGGCCGTCGATCGAGGGCTCGAGCACACGCGTGAATTGCTGGCGATGCTGGCCGGCATGATTCGCCGCAACTCGTGGACGTCGCGCTCCAGGGCGAAGTTCTTCGAGGTGTGCCCCGAAGGCAGCCCCTCGCGCCTCGTCGCCTGATTCTTCACTGAAGGGTCGAGCCGACACCTGTCGGGTCGAGCCAGCAGCTCGAGGTGCCCTCCGCGCTCGGAAGCCGTGGTGGCACAACGGGTGCTCATGCGGAGTGCATGACCCAACACATCCGCGTCGCCGTTCTCTCGTTCGCGCTGGCTTCGGCCGCGTGCGCTCCGCAGGAAACGCCCCCCGAGGAGCTCGATCAGTCGTACGTCGAGTCGACGAGGCTCTCGCAGGCCATCGGGCCCGAAGGCGGTGAGCTCGTCGCGCCAGACGGCAGCGCGCTCGCCGGGCTTCGTCTTCAGGTTCCTCCGGGCGCGCTCAGCGAAACGGTGACCATCACCGTCGACGGCACCATCGACAACACTCCGTTGGGGAACACCGCAGAGCAGGTCGGCCCGCAGTTCCTCATCGGCCCTGCGGGCACGCGCTTCTCTGTGCCGGCGAGGCTCACGCTGCCGCTCAACGGCGACGACGTGCAGTTGCATTCGCAGACCGCCGCAGACTGCAAGGTGTGGCATCGCACCGACGGCGCCTGGCAGCGGCTCGAGCGTGTTGCGGGTGACGAGAGCACCGTCAGCGTCGAGCTGGTCACGGCGGGCACGGCGGCCGCCGGTGTGATCTCTCGCTCCATCGGGCTGAGCTGCGCGAAGAACCCGGCGCTGTGCCGTGACTTCAGCGGCGTTCTCGAGGCGCTCCAGCCGCGCTGCGAGAGCCCCACCGGCTACTGCATCGTCAAGTTGAGGCAGCCGCAGTACCAGCCGCGCGAGAGCCGCCCCGGCTTCACGGTGTCGGGTCGCACGCTCTATTACGCACACTCGGTGGGCGACGGGCAGGTCGGCGTGGCGACGTACAACCTTGACACCGGTGACTCGGAGCTGCTGGGCACCTTCGCTGGAGGCTTGAGCTCGCGGCCCACGCCGGTCGCGGTCGAGGCCAACGGCAATACGTGGCTGAGCCTCGGTCGCAACGGCAACGCGCGCTTCAAGAAGAACTCGATTCCTTTTCGCGCCGACTTCGGGCCTGCGAGCAACGGCGTCGCGCGAGACAGCCAGGGCGTCGTGGTTTCGGGCGGCAAGACGGTTCGCTTCTTCGATGTCGGCGGCGAGCGCTTCATGACTGACGGCACCAGCACGCGCCCGCTGCCGTCGGTGAGCCCGCGAAACGGCACCGCGTCGTTGACCTTCCGCCCCCGGCCTTCGGCACCCAACCAGATCTTCATCAACAGCCTGGTGTCGTTGCTCACCTTCACCTTCGACGACACGGCGATGACCGAACACTTCAATGACTCGTCGTACGGCGCGGCTGCGGCTTCGCTCGTCAACGACGGCATCGCCGCGGCGGGCACCAACAACAACACGGTGCGATGGCAGACGGCGGCGGGCGCCACGCAGCGCTTCGTGGTGCCCAACAGCACGCTGATGGCCTTCGACGCTTCAGACCGGCTGTACGCGGCGACGAGCGAAGCGCCCGAGCTGCACGTTTTGGAGAGCAACGGCGCACAGGCAATTCTGCCGCTCACCAACGCGGCAGAGGGCACGGAGGCCTACCGTCGTATGCAGCCGCGCGCGCTCGTCAGCGTGCCGGGCCGCAACGAGATCATCATCGAGGTCGTCGGCAACAGCACGCCGCGCCTGCGCGAGTACTACCTGGTGCGTCAGGCGAACTGAGCCCGCCGCGCGTCACGGCAGCGAGATGTCTTTGGCGGTGTCGCTCAGCGTCGTCTGCACGGTGGCGTGCGCCGGCGTGCCTCCGAGCGGGTTGACGACCCAGGACAGCGCGTCGGTGATGGGGTTCGCGCCGTTCGCGTTGGTGAACACGCGCAGGCTGACCGTCGTGTTCCCGCGGAAGGCCGCGCCCGAGTAGCTCGCGCGGGCCGTGTTGGTCATCGTGTCTTGCGTGAAGATGACGGGCATCAGCACTGCCTGAACGCCCTCAGAGAGCGACAGCGCGCGCGCCGCGACGATGCCGAAGCCCAGGCCGCCGGTCGGCGCCGACATGCTTCCCAGCGCGAGATCTCCCGACAGCGTCACCGGGCCGAACGCGAAGTCGGCGATGGTCTCTTCGTCGGCGTTGATGGTGACGGGCTGCAGCGGGTTGGCGATGAGGTTGAGCGCGATGCCGCCGTTGCCGAAGCCGAAGAGCGACGGCACCGGCGTCACGCGGCCGGGCATCAGGTCGGTGATGACGTAGGGGTACTCGCTTTGATCGGGCGTGGTGAAGATGCGGTAGCCGTTCTGCAACTGCTGCAGCAGCGCCGCCGGGTCGAGGCCGCCGGTGAGCGCGCCGGGGTCGAGCAACGACATCTGCAGGTTCTGCAACGCAGGAGGCTTCGGCAACGTGATGGTGCCGCGCAGCGTGCCCAGGCCCGTGCCCGACGCCGCGAGGTAGATGCGCACGTTCTCGGGCCCCGCTTTGAACGGGTCTTCGAGATCGAGCTCGATGGTCGTCGTGGCCGACTGGAAGTCGAGGAAGGGAATGAGCTGACCGTCGTCGTTGCGATCCGAGATCGCCGTCAGGCGATGCGAGCCGGTGTTGAGGCCCGTGAACGAGAACGGGATCTCGGTGGGCATCATCGGCTTGCCGAGGCGCTCGAGCGTCGTGTTGCGAAAGAGCCCGACGTCGCGCCCGACGGCGTAGCCACCGACCACCACGACTCCTGAAATGGTGCCCTTCGGCCCGCCAGCGCGCGTCCACGTGCCTTCCTGGAGCTCGCCGTCTTTGCCGCTGACCGACGCGAAGTACTTCACCGTGGTGTTCGCCGACATCGTCACCGTCAGCGGCGATTCACCCGACTGTCGGCCGACTGACGACGTGCGCGGGTCTTCGCCGTTGGTGCTCAAGAAGATCGTCGCCGGGCGATCGGCCGTGAAGGTGACGGTGATCTCTCCATTGAACGGGCCGGCCGGCGGTTCGGCTTGAACGCCGGGCGCGCCGAGCTCTGCGTTGGGTTGCAGCTCCAACGGGCCGGGCTTCTGGCCACAGGCAACAGCAAAGACAGCGAGGCAGAGCAGGGCGTGGAGGCGCATGAGCCCGCACATCACGCGCAGGCCTCCGACGAAAGTCAACGGCGCGACACGTCACCTTCGAGGCGTTCACCAATGAGCTGCAGCTGCTTGTGCAGCGCCTCGGGCACTGTCGTCTCGCGTGCACAGGTCTGCGCCAGCGCGTCGAGGTTGGAGGTGTCGGCGGCTTTCGGGCAGTGCCGCACGGCGAACGTCAAGCGCACGTCGCGCACCTGATCGTCGCCGTTCAACACGCTGACGATGCACTGGGTCAGCACCACGCCGTCGTCGTGCGGCGTCGCGCCCCAGTTGCCGATGACGATGCCTGACTCTTCGTTGACGGTCTTCACGCCGCCACAGCGCGCCTGCACAGACGCTGCGATGCGCACGAGCGCGTCGGCCGGGTCTTTCGTGGTGAACGTCGGCTGCGGCACCACCCACGACGGCGTCGCGCAGCCCACGAAGAGCACCCACGGGAGCAGAAACTTCATCGGCGGTGCTTGCCCGTGAGATCGCTCTGCACGAGCGGCGAAAAGAAGCAGTCTTTCTTCGTGTACTCGTCGAACGAGAAGGCGAAGCGGTAGCTCGCAGCGCTGCGCTGATTGCAGTCGGCGCGCTCGCAGAACCGGCACGAGACGCCAATGGGCACCGAGTCACGTTTGAGATCCGTCGTCGGCAAACCGTACGCGAGGTAGCGCGCGTTCTCGGCGTGCGTACCGAGGCCGATCGCGTAGGCCGTGCCTCGAACGATCTGCCCTTCAATCGGTTGCAACTGCACCTTGGCGAAGTCGAAGTACGTCGTGCCGTCGGGCATCGCCGAGTACTGCCGCGTGAGCTGCGACGGGTTCAAGAACGCGAGGTGCACGGCCCACTTGCCGCAGCTGCCGGTCGACGTGAACTTGAAGCCGGTGCCCGAGTACCGCTTGCTGATGTTCCCCGCGATGTCGGTGCGAATGAAGTGAAACGGGAGGCCCTTGCGCTTGGGGTCGGCGAGGTTGCACACGCGGTGCGCGACGGTCTCGTACGTGGTGCCGAAGATCGATGAGAGCAGCTCGATGTCGTAGCGGGTGCGCTGCACCTCTTTGAAGA
Organism: Archangium sp.; assembly: GCA_035910535.1. GTDB lineage: Bacteria > Myxococcota > Myxococcia > Myxococcales > Myxococcaceae > Archangium_A. Next base: position 40,223 of record JAMHXF010000125.1, read on the forward strand.
ACTCGCCGTACGGCAGCATGACCGCGCCGGCGAAGTAGTTCGCGAGGTTCACCTTGATGAGCCTCGGCGTCTCGGCGTGTTTGGTGCGCGCCCCGACGATGCGCTCCACGAGCCGCGTCTTGTCGAGAATCAGCAGGCCCAGCGTGGCGGCGATCTGAAACTTGAGCGGCTGTTCAGTGAGCGTCGGTGAGAGCTCGAGCACCTGCTCTTCGAGCGAGAGTCTGCGCACCACGGAGCTGCCGTGCGGCGCATCGGAGATCCGCGTGGTGATGCCGAAGCGCGCCTCGAGCATCTTCATCAGCACGCCGGAGCCGACAATGCGCTCGCCGCCGTCTTTGCGCAGCGCTTCGGCCTCCTCTTCGAGCTCGGGGAAGTAGTTCCCGTGCGCTTGCAGGAAGTCTGAGACTTCGTCGAACGGTGAGTAGTCGAGGCGCGGCTCTTGCGGGCTCGACGGCACGCGCCCGCGCTCTTCACTCGAGAGCTGCGCCATCACGTTCTCGAGCTGCGAGCGCGTGTTCTTGTAGAGGTTGAAGAGCGCCGCCACGGTGCCGGCCAGCTTCGGCTCGGCCGACAACGACTGCAGCGAGTCTTGATCGAGGTTGAGCGTCTTGAGCAGCGGTTCGTCGAGCAGCTTGGCGAGTGCTTCGTCGACGCGGCCTTCACCCAGTTGACCCATGAAGTCTTCGGGGTCGACCTGGAAGAACCGCAGCGCCTTCCACAAGAGCGGGAAGGGCGTCACGCGCTTCCCCTTCTCGATGAGGTTCAAGTACGCGGGGCTGACTCCGAGCTCGCGCGCGGCGTCGGCCTGCTTGACGTTCTTCGACAGGCGAAGCGCGCGCAGGCGGTGGCCGACGTTCGCGTTGAGCGCGTTCTCGTTCATCAGCCGACTTCGATGAGCTCGATGTCGAAGATCAACGTGGAGTTCGGCGGGATCACCGGCGGGTAGCCCATGGGCCCGTAGCCGAGCTCGGGTGGAATGGTCAGCTTGCGACGGCCGCCGACCTTCATGCCGGCCACGCCCTGATCCCACCCTTTGATCACCATGCCCGCGCCGAGCGCGAACTCGAACGGCTCATTGCGATCGCGGCTCGAGTCGAACTTGGCGCCGCTGGTGAGCGTGCCTGTGTAGTGCACGCTGACCGACTGACCGGCTTTGGCTTCTTTGCCGGTTCCAACCTGGAGGTCTTCGATTTGAAGGGGCATGGCGCGCGACGCTAGTTCGGTCACGTCGTCGCGGGTAGCTCGGTGATTCCCTGCGCGAGCGCCGCGAGGCCCTTCAGATCTTCGATGGCTTCGCCGAGGTACGGCGCGGCGATCGCGAACGCAGTTGGCGGCACTTCGCTCCGAAGTTGCGCGAGCAACGCACGATCACGTTCGACGCGGGAGTGCTCGAGCTGCGCGAGGGGCTTGAGCTTCTCGAGGCCCGCGCGCGCTGCCGGCGACAAGTCGAGCACGAGTGAATCGGCCTCGACGAAGCCCTCGGTGCGCACCCAACTGCGATTCAAAACGAAGCCCGCGAACGGCAGCCCCATGCCGGTGATTCGATCTCGGAAGTAGCGCGCGTCGGCGAGGGCGGCCTGGTCGGGGCTGGTCACCAATAGAAACGACGACTCGGAGCCCGTGAGCAGCTTTCGAACGCCTTCCGCGTGCGCGCGCATGGGGCCGAACATGCCGCTCATGGCGCCGAGGAACTCCTGAATCTCGGCGAAGAACTCGTTGCCGAAGACCTTGTTGAAGACGGCGCCGATGAGCTCGGTCGCTTTCTTGAAGAGGCCGCGCGACTTCGAGGGCAGGAAGAGCGAGAGAATGCGCTCATCGAGAAAGCGCGCGAGCTTCCCCGGTGCTTCGAGGAAGTCGAGCGCGTTGCGCGCAGGCGGCGTGTCGAGCACCACGAGATCGTAGCGGCCGCTCGTCGACAGCTCGTAGAGCGCTTCGGCGGCCGTGTATTCCTGCATGCCTGCGACGAGCTCGCTGAGGTGACGGAAGAGCCGACTGTCGAGAATACGTTGCGCCTGCTCGGGGTTCGGCGCCATGCGGCGCACGAGGCTCTCGAAGACGACGTCGGGGTTCAGCATCCACGCGTCGAGCGTGCCGGTGGTGACGCCCGCTTCGGCGAGGCGCTCTTTTGAAACTGCGGCGGGTTCACGCATCTGCTCCGAGAGCCCCATGGCTTGCGCGAGTCGTCGCGCGGGGTCGATGGTGAGCACGAGCACGCGGCGGCCTTTGCGCGCGGCCGACAGACCGATCGCCGCGGCCGTCGTCGTTTTTCCAACGCCACCCGCGCCGCAGCACACGATGACCTTTTTCTCTGCGACGAGCTGGCCGAGATCGGGCGTCATGTCAGGCCACCAGCGGTGTGAGGTTGCGAGTGGCGGTGGCGCCGGTGCCGTCGACCTCCGCGAGCACCACGGAGTTCTGCGGGTGGAGCTCGTGGAGCAGCGTCAGCGCGGCGGTCGAGCGCTCGATGCGTTGCAGCTCTCGGGCTCCGAAGACGGTGCGCGGAACTTCTTTGCCGAGCGCCGCGCGTTCTTCGGCAGTGAAGGGATCTTTCGGGACACGGTTGACCACGACGCACGAGACCGGGAGCTTGTGTTTGCCGAGCCCTCTTTCGAGCTCGAGGGCTTCAGTGACGGGCAGTGTTTCAGGGAGCGTCACGATGACGCAGCCGGTGATGTTGGGGTCGGTGAGCGTCGTCACGCCTTCGTGTGCCGCGCGGAAAATGGGCCCGCCGGGGATCACGCGCGTGAGGAACTCGGGGATCTGCGCGAGCGCGAGCGCGTGACCGGTGGCCGGCGAGTCGATGACGCAGACGTCGAAGGCGAGCCCACCGCCAGGGCTCGTTCGCTTCATGAGATCGAGCATTCGGTACATCACGCCCATGTCCGAGAAGCCGGGCGCGGCTGAGAGAAAGCGGCGCAGGCCCTGGCTCTTCATAGCGGCGTCAGCGAGCAGCTTGATCGGCAACGCGTCTTGCAGAAATCGCAGGTGGCCGATGGTCGGCGTGACCAGCGTGAGCCAGAGGTTGTCTTCGACGCGCTGCGGCTCTTCAGTGGGCGCTGGAGTGCCGAGCGCTTCACGCATCTGTGAGGGCGTATCGGGGTGGGGAACGATCTCCGCGATGAGGACGCGCTTGCCTCGTTGCGCCCAGGCGCGCCCGAGCGCCGCAGCGACGGTCGTCTTCCCGACGCCGCCTTTGCCGGTGACGATGACGCAGCGGCGTTCGGCGAGTTCGAGAAGAGGCATCGGGTGCGCGCACGCTAGCGGATGCTCGTACTCGACGACTCTCGAATCATCGGCCGGGGCAGCACAGCGCAAACGCTGAGTCGATGTGGCCCGACGACACGCGACACCGCCACTGATCGATGACGGGATACACGGGATCTGTCGGGAGCGTGCCGACTTGCCAAGGACTCACGTTGCCTTTGTAGTTGCCAGTCGACGGACCGGGATTGCTCTCCATCAAGGTCGACGGCGCCGTGGCATTCGCGTCGCAGCCGCCTGAGATGACGTAGTCGCCCGGGTCGCACGTCACGGTGACGAAAGCGCCGCCGTCACCTCCGACGAACTTCCACGCACAGCTCTTGAGCTGCGCGAATCGACTGTCGGCTTCGGTCCTGGTGAACGCGTCGGGCAAAGGCGCGCAGCCCCAGCCGCCGTCAGCACCAACGAGCGCCTGACCGTTTTGGCATGAGAACGACGGCAGCGCATCGAGCGCTGCAGGCTTGCCTTGAATCGAGGTCCAATTCGGCGCGGAGATCGACGCCAGCGACTGGCCACCGATCGTCTCGGCGTCGCCACAGCTCTGCGCGTGCGCTGCCCACGGGGTCGTCGTGAGCCGAAACAGCGGCGAGAGTTCGTCTGCGTCGGACGCCACCCTCACGCCGACGTACAGCGTCGCGTGATTCTTGAAGAGCGCGAGATCGAGCGGGGTGGCGGCGCCCAGGTTCGCGCTGAACGCGCCGCGCGTCACCGTCAACGATTGAAACTCTTCGAACACCATGTCGCCTGCGACCGTCGGATTGGGTGTCGTGTAGATCCGGAAACGCAGCTGCGTGAGCCCCTCAACGGGCACACCCGCCGCCGTCGTCAGGCGCCCCTGAAACGGGATCAACCGCGGCGCGTCCGCCGACGCACACATCGACACCACCACAAGTCCCAACACCGTCATGCGCTTCATCGTCACTCCTCCACCGTGGTCAATTTGTACTGCGCGCTGCTTGCGCTGCCGCTCGGCGCTACGCCACCAATCACCGCCTCGAGCCTGTAGGCCGAAGACGCCGCTGTGCCTCCACTGCCGACCGTCACGCCCAACGTGGCTGGACCGCTGACGACGGGCCCCGAGTCAGGCGCCTCGCTGCGCACGCAGAGCTGCGTGGCGACGTCGCACTGCGTTCCCGGAAGACAACCCTCGCTGCAGTATCTCGTGGTGCTCGGCGTGCACGCCGTCAGCACCAGCACCACACCCACGCCCAGTCGAACTCGCATGGCCGACCTTCTGAGGCAGCGATCGCGCGTTGTCCACCACTGAGACGCCAGAGCGCTTCGGCATCTGTGCTGGCACGTTGAAAATCGGCCGGTACAGTCTGCGCTCCATGCGCGCCATCAACTTCAGTGCCGGCCCCGCCGGTCTCCCGCTCCCTGCACTCGAAAAAGCCCGCGACGAGCTGCTCGATTTTGCCGGCACCGGCATGTCGGTGATGGAGCAGTCACACCGCGACAAGCCCTACGAAGCGGTGCATCGCGACGCGACCGATCGACTCATCAAGCTGCTCGGCGTGCCCGATTCGCACACTGTTCTCTGGCTCACGGGTGGCGCGTCGACGCAGTTCGCGTTGGTGCCGATGAACTTCCTCCACGCAGGCAAGAGCGCTGACTACCTGGTGACCGGCGTGTGGAGCGAGAAGGCGCTCGACGAGGCGAAGATCGTCGGCAACCCGCGCGTCGTGCTCAGCACCCGCAACGCCGACGGCAGGTACACGCGCGTACCGACGCAGGGAGAGCTCCACTTCGACGCGAGCGCTGCCTACGTGCACACCACGTCGAACAACACGCTCTACGGCACGCAGTTTCACACGCTGCCCGACACCGGCTCTGTGCCGCACATCTGCGACATGAGCTCCGACTTCTTGTGGCGGCCGCTCGACGTCTCGAAGTTCGACTTCATCTACGCGGGTGCGCAGAAGAACCTGGGGCCGTCGGGCGTCACCGTCGCCATCGCGCGCAAGAGCTTCCTCACCACCGCGCGCAAAGATCTCCCGAAGATCCTCCGCTACCAGACGCACGCCGAGAACGACTCGCTCTACAACACGCCGCCGACGCTCGCGATCTACCTGGTGCGCAACGTCTTGCAGTGGATCGAAGCCGAGGGCGGTCTGCCGGGCATGGAGCGCCGCAACACGAAGAAGGCCGAGCTGCTCTACGGCGCGCTCGATCGCCTCAGCGGCTTCTACGCAGCGCCCGTCGAGAAAGCGTCACGCTCGGTGATGAACATCGTCTTCCGGTGCCCGTCGGAGGCCCTCGACGCCGACTTCGTGGCCGCGGCGAAGAAGGCGAACATGGTCGGGCTCAAGGGCCATCGTTCTACGGGCGGAATCCGCGTGTCTGCGTACAATGCGGTGTCGGTTGCAGACCTGGAGGCCCTGGTCTCGTTCATGGAACAGTTCGCAAAGTCTCACGGTTGAACACTCATTTTTGGAGTCATCATGAAGCGTTGGATCCTCGCCGCCGCACTGCTCGCCGCGCCTGCTTTTGCTGGAGAACTCGAAGGCATCAAGGTGCCCGACTCCACGACCGTCGACGGCAAGACCGTCACGCTCAACGGCATGGGCTTGCGTCGCAAGTTCATCATCAACGTGTACGTCGCCTCGCTGTACCTCGAGCAGACCTCGAAGGTGCCGGCCGAGATCCTCAAGGTTGATCAGGTGCGCCGCGTCGAAATGACGATGCTTCGCGATCTGTCGAAGACGCAGCTCGACGAGGCCATCAAGGTGGGCTTCGAGAAGAACGCGGGCGCGAACATGCCCAAGCTGCAGGAGCGCCTCGACAAGCTGCTGAGCAAGCTCGCCGACGTGAAGAAGGGTCAGACGATCCTCATTCAGTACGTGCCGGGTAAGGGCACGACGATCGAGCTCAACAAGGACAGCTACACCGCAGAAGGCAAAGACTTCGCCGACGCGATGTTCGCCGTGTGGCTCGGTCAGTACCCCGCCGACGAAGGCCTGAAGAAGGGAATGCTCGGAGGGAAGTAGCTGGTAGGAAGCCTCCCGTTTTCACTTTTCCAGGGAGGCTTTCCCCATGAAGAAGCAGCTGTTGAGCGCGCTCCTCTTTGCGTCGTGCGCGACGCAAGAGGCAGCGACCAGACCCGTCGAGAAGCCTGCGCCCGTCGTTGAAGCGAAGCCCGCAGTGGCGAAGTGGGTCGCTGACATGACGAAGCCGGTGCCCGCGGGCCTCGATGAATCGGCGATGGACTTCACGGCCGACCCCTGTGGCGATTTCTACCAATACGCCTGCGGCGGGTGGATGGCGAAGACCGAGATCCCCTCGGATCGCGCGTTGTATTCGCGTGGCTTCGTGTCGATCGCCGATCGCAACGAAGCGGCGTTGAAAGAGATCGTCGAAGAGGCCGCGGCCGGCACGCTCCCGAAAGAGACGCCCTTCGCCAGGCAGATGGGCGACGCCTACGCGAGCTGCACCGACGAAGCGGCGATCGAAAAGTCGCTGCCGCAAGTGCTCAAGTTCATCGCGGCGAACGCGGCGACGAAGACCCCTGCCGACCTCGCGAAGTCTGTCGGCACGCTGCACGCGGCGGGGTACCGACCGTTCTTCCGCATTGGCGCGCAGCAAGACCTGAAGGTGTCGACCGACGTCATCGCCGGGTTCGATCAAGGCGGGCTGGGGCTGCCCGACCGCGACTACTACACCGACGAGAGCTCGCGCATGAAGGGTGTGCGCGAGGCGTACGTGGCGTACATCGAGAAGATCTTCACGCTCGCGGGTGACAAGCCCGAGGTGGCCGCGAAGAACGCCGCGGACGTGTTGGCGCTCGAGACGCGGCTGGCGAAGGCGTCGCTCACCATGGTCGAGCGTCGCGACCCGCAGAAGCTCTACAACCGCGTCGATCGCAAGGGCCTCGAGTCGCAGGCCGGCAGCTTCGCGTGGGGCGCGTACCTGAATGCGCTCGGCGCGAAGAACCTCACGGCGATCAACGTGAGCTCGGTGGCGTTCTTCGCCGAGCTGTCGTCGATCGCGAAAGACACGTCTCCGGAGATCTTGAAGACGTACCTCTCGTGGGTGGTGTTGCGCGGCTCGATTCCCGCGCTGCCCAAGGCGTTTCAAGACGAGTCGTTCGCGTTCGTCTCGAAGAACTTCACGGGCGCCAAGCAAGACCGCCCGCGTTGGAAGAAGTGCGTGGGCTTCGTCGACGGCGATCTCGGCGAAGCGCTGGGCCGTGAGTTCGCGCGGCGCCTGTTCCCCGAAGAGTCGAAGGCGCGCACCAACGCCATGGTCGCGGCGCTGCAGCAGAGCTTCGAGCAGAACCTCAGCGGCCTGACGTGGATGGATGAGGGCACGCGCGCCACGGCGTTGGTGAAGGTGCGCGCGATGGTCGGCAACAACAAGGTCGGCTACCCGAACCAGTGGCGCGACTACACGCCGGTGAAGACCGATCGAAAGTCGTTCTTCAACACGTCGCTGGCCACCAGCCGCTTCGAGGTGGCGCGGCAACTGGCGAAGATCGGCAAGCCCGTCGACCGCGGGGAATGGCTGATGTCGGCGCCGACGGTGAACGCGTACTTCGAGCCGCAGAAGAACGAGATCGTCTTCCCCGCGGGCATTCTGCAGCCGCCGTTCTTCAATAAAGAGGCGACTGACGCGGTGAACTTCGGGTCGATGGGCATGGTCGTCGGGCATGAGATCACCCACGGCTTCGACGACGAAGGTCGCCAGTTCGACGCCGACGGCAACCTCAAGGACTGGTGGTCTGAAGCGAGCGGGAAAGACTTCGTGCAGCGCGCGTCGTGCGTGAAGCGCCAGTTCGACGATTACATCGCCGTCGACGAGCTCCACGTGAAGGGCGATCTCACGCTCGGCGAGAACGTCGCTGACCTCGGCGGCCTCAAGCTGGCGTACGCGGCGATGAACGATTGGCGCGCGAAGCGCACTCCGGCTGACGCGGCCGCGCTGCGCTTCAGTGAATCGCAGCAGTTCTTCCTGGGCTTCGCGCAGTCGTGGTGCACCAAGGTCCGCAAGGAGCAGGCAGTGCAACGCGCGACCACCGACCCGCACTCGCCGCCGTACTGGCGCGTGAATGGGCCGCTGGGGAACCTCGACGCGTTCAAAGCGGCGTTTCAGTGCGCCGACGACGCGAAGATGATCCGCCAAGGCGCGCAGCGCTGCACGGTGTGGTGATGCTCGCGCCGACTCCCGCTCGTACCTACGAGGCCGTTCGAGCGTCGATCGACGCGAAGCTCGGCGACGGCCTCGGCATGCCGACCGCCGAAGCTGCCGCGAAGCTCGAGGGCGTCGAAGAAGCGGTGTGGGTGCTCGACAACCTGCTCGCGAGCGTCTTCGAGTTTCGGCTCCACATCTGGGACCAGGGCTTTCGTGGCGCTGGCTACGACGGCCCTGCGGTGCTGGCGGGCATCGCTGAGGTCGTGCGCTCGGCCCACCCGTGCGCGGCTGACCTCCTGGCGTGGACAGCGCGTTGGGTGACGACGCGTGGTGTTCCGATGTCGTCCGTCGTGCCCGAGGTGTGGGTGGCGTTCGCGACCGACGCGCGCCGAATGCTCATCGACGTTGCGGAGCGATGGTCGGGCGCCGTGCCTCGAGCAGACCCTTCGACGTGGTCGCGCGTGCCGCCATCGTCGGTCAGCGTCGGCTTCACGGCGGCCGGCGCGGCGTGCGCGTACCAATGTGTCACGCAGACCCGCGACGGCGTCTTTCGCGGGGTGTTGAGCGCGCTGTGGCAGGCCGGCGAGAGCGACGCGACGCTCGACGCGTTCTTCAAGAGCTACTTTGCGGGCGATGCCGTCGAGGTCGACGTGGTCTGCCGCTTTGTCTCGTTCGACGGAGACGGCGGCGACGCAGATCGAAAGGCTGCGCTGCAGGCGGCGATTCGGCCGGTGGATCAATTGGCGGCGGTGTTCGGGCTCGACGCGCTGGAGTTCCCCTCGCTGTTGCGCATCGCTTCGATCGATCGCATCGCCGGGAAGTGCGGCGACGTCTACGCGCTGAAGTTGCCCGGGCCCGAGCTCTTCGCCGATCTGCGTCATGCGCTCCGGCAAAACCCCGACATCGCCATCTTCGAGGCGGCGATGCTGAAGTCGACTGACCTCGAGATGTTCGTCGCCGCGCTGCACACCGGTCACATTCTGATCGCCGTGGGTGACTCGCCGGTGCTGACGGAGCTCGCCGCCGCTGCGCAGCTGTCGATTCGCGACGCTGTTTCGATTTGAACCGTTTCGTTTCGCTTTGAAACGCAGCCGGGCTGCGCTCCGTCGGGATGCGCTGGCACGGTCGGTGAATTCGCATCGCCGATGTCGTCGTCACGCAGTTGGACTGGTCACCCGCTCTGGTTGGTCGGCTTTCGACCGTTCTTCCTGTTGGCCTGCGTCTCAGGCGCGGTGCTGCCGTTGCTGTGGGCGGCGATGTACGGAGGCGTGCTGCGTGCGCCTCCGGGGCTGTCGTCGCTGCAGTGGCACGCGCACGAGATGTTCTTCGGCTTCGGCTTCGCGGTGGTCGGCGGGTTTCTTCTCACCGCGTCGAAGAACTGGGTGAAGGCGCGTGGGCACTTCGGAGTCACGCTGCAGGTGTTGGTGATCTCGTGGTTGTTCGAGCGCGGGTTGGTCTGGTGGCTCGGCGTCGGGGTGCACGCCTTCATATTCCCCGTGGCGCTCGGCCTCGCCGTCTCGTGGACGCTGGTGCGCGGTCGTAAGCAAGACAGCTATCGCGACAATGGGTTGTTTCTCTTCGTGCTGTTCGCGTTCGTGATCGCGCGCGCGCTGGTGCTCGACGCGCAGCACTTCGAGCTCGGCCGTGACGTGACGCTCGCGCTCTTTCGGCTGGTGTTCATCGTCATGCTCGAGCGCACGATTCCTCCGTTCATGCGCGGCGCGTTCAAGGTCGAGCTGCGTCGCGTGCCGGCGCTCGACGTGGCCATCAAGGTGCTGGCGGTGTCGCTGGTCAGCGCGTGGTGGTGGCCGACGTGGCTGCGCGCAGGTGTCGAGTCGTCGCTGGCGGTGCTGCTCGTCGCGCGGTTTCTGTCGTGGCAGCCGCTGCGCGCGCTGCGCCGTGTTGAAGTCGCGGTGATGTACGTCGGCGGGGTGTGTCTGGCGCTGCAGTTGGTGCTCAGCGGTGCGTGGGTTGGCGCAGTGCCGCTGCACGTCTTCACGTTCGGCACGATGGGCCTCATCATTCCCGCGATGTTGACGCGCATCTCGCAGGGGCACACCGGGCGGCCGATTGTCTTCGGCGTCGCGGAGCACGTGGCGCTCGGGTCGATGTTCCTGGCTGGCGTGGTGCGCGTCGTGCTGCCGCAGGTGTTGCCCGCCTGGTACTCGACGTGGGTGGCGCTGGCGGCGGTCGGCTGGGCCGCGTGCTTCGTCATCGTGGGCGTTCGTATCGCGCCGATGTTGTGGGCCGAGCGGGTCGACGGTCGTGAGCACTGAGCGCCCGGCGACAGACACAGCCCTGCGCGCGGCGTCGGTGTTGCTGTTGTTGGGAGCTGGGCTCGGCGCGGTGCTTCGCTTCGCGCAGCTGCGGCCGCTTGAAGGGCTGCACGTCGGGAACGCGGTGCACGCGCACTCGCACACGCTGTATTTCGGTTGGGCAGGGCTCTCGCTGTTCGCGCTGATGTTCGAGCGGGTCGGTGCCACGGCGAAGGTTGTGCTCGGCGCGCTGGCGGTGTTCGGCGTCGCGACGTTCCCCGTCTTTCTGATCGACGGGTACGGCCGCGTCGGCGTGATGCTCTCGGCGGCGTCGGTGGTGCCCTTCGGCGCAGCGGTCGTCGTCTTCTGGCGCGCGGCGCGTGGGTTCCGGACCGTCGACGTCGCGTTCCTTCGTGTGGGCGCTGTCTTCGTGGTGTTCGCGTACGTCGCGGCGCTGTCACGCGTGGTGCTCAAGGTGGCCGGCGTCGACTCGCTGGTGCTCGGCGCGCTGGCGGTGCACCTCTTTCTCGGCTGCTTCGGCGCGTTCTTCGTGCTGTCGCTGATGGGGCTCGTGGTGCACGCGACGGGTGACGCGTCGCCGACGCTGCATTGGGTGCTGCGCTTCGCGCCGTTGCTCCCGTTGCCCGCACTGTCGGTGGTGCCAGGCGTCGACGAGACGCCGATTGGGGCGATGTCGCGCCTGGCCGCGGTGCTCATGGTGGTGCCCGCGAGCGCGTGGTGCTGGTGGGCGCGGCGTCACGACGCGGTGCTTCGGAGCTCGGCGGTGGCGTGGTGGCTCTCGGTCGCGCTGCTCGCGGCCGCCGCCGTCGACGCGCTCCCCTCGTTGCCGGTGCAGCGACACGCGGTCGTCGCCGTCGTTCATCTCCAGACGCTCGGCGTGGTGACGACGACGTTGTTCTGGTTGTTCGAGCGACGACGGGCGTCGCCACGGTCGCTGCCTGTGTTGGTTCATCAAGTCGCGGCGGCGCTCTTGTTGAGCGGGCTGGTGGTCGCCGCGTTTGGCCCAACGCGCGTGGGGTTGGTCGTCGCGGCCCTCGGCGGCACGCTGACGTTGTGCGCGCAGGGCTGGGTCGCGGTGCGCAACTTCGCTCGCTGAACGTGTTCGCCGAGACGTGCAGCACGTGAAGATGCAGCGCCTCGCGCTCCCGAATGCCGCTCGTCAGCGCTCAGCTCGACGTCAGCCGATGAGATCCATCGTGCGGGTGCGTCGCAACGCGAGCGCAGACGTGACGAGGCCCAGCGCCGAGGGCCAGCCGATGGCGACGCCGAGCGCGATGCTCGGGCCCAGCGCGTTGGCGAGCCAGAACCCGACCGGCCCGAGCACCGAGAGCTCCGGGTCGACGCTGGTGAGCAGGCCGATGCGCGCGGCTTCGCCGGGGTTCAACGCCGAGAGCACGAAGACGACCTGTGGCGGCACCGCCGTGCGGAGCAACACGGAGATCAACAACACGTCGTGCAGCGCCGCCGTCGTCACGAAGATCACCATCGCCCACACGAGCGCGCGCTCCGTATTCTTCGCGAGGGAAGACACCAACAGCCCGATGCCCACGAATGAGAAGACGAGCGCCGCGCAGATCGCCAGGCTCTTGAACGCGGTCATCGCGAGACCGGGCTCCGGCTCGAGGAACGCGGCGCCAAGCACACACGCGAGCAGCAGCACGACGAGTGGCCCCACGAGGATTACGAGTCGGGAGACCAGCAGCGCGCTGAACCACGATGATCTCTTCACCGGCTGTGTGAGCAACAGCTCGCAAAAGCCGCTCGAGCGCGCGCGGACAATGGCGCCATGCGTGGCGATCAACACCAGCAGCGGGAAGATGATCAGCACCGCGTTCGCGAGGTTCAACAACACCCGCGAGAGCCCCGTGAAGCCGAGCACCGTCGACTCGCGCAAGCCGAGCCAGACGAAGGCGACGCCGAGGCCCGCGTAGACGATGGTCGCGAAGAGCATCCACCGCGAACGGCGTGCTTCTGCGAGCTCGAGGCGGAGAAACGCGAGGAACGGGCTCATGGGTGCCTCCGGTGCTTCGCGCTGATCGCCTCGCGCAGCTCGTCCCACGACAGGCCAGCGGTGTCGGGCAGAAAGCCGAAGTCCATCGGGGTGTGGTGGCCTGCTGAGAACAGCGAAGACGTCGCGTCTTGCCAGCCGTCGTCCTTCGGCGTGCGGACCCAGCGATGTTTGATGTCGCGCGGCTCACGCTGCTCCCATGAGATCAGACAGCCGAGGTCGTCGAAGTAGCGGCGCGCGCCGTTCTCCAGTTGCACCTGCGCAGCCGGGGCCTTCTCGCTCACCAACATCGAGCAATGCGCGCAGGCCTGCTTGCCCCAGTACGGATCTTCGGCGCGCGGTGTTGCGTTGCTGCACGCGAGCACGGTGATGGTGGCGACGACGAGGCCGATGCGCTTCATGGCTTGACGCTCCTCAGCGGTACGACGTTTCCGTTGTCGAGCTGCCACCGCACGTCGTTGAGCGGGGCATCTTGAATGACGCGCCCTTCGTCGAGCTGCACGACGCGGCGCACGAGGTGCTGCACTTCATCGACGCGGTGACTGCACAGCACCAGAATCGAGTTCGCAGGGCGCGCCAGCACCGCCTCGAAGAACACCGCGCGCGCCGCAGCGTCGAGGTTCGCGGTGGGCTCGTCGCACACCAGCACCGGCGCTTCGGCCGAGAGCGCGAGCGCCGCCAGCAGCTTCTGCTTCATGCCGCCCGACAGATCGCGGACGCGCGTGTCGGCGACGTCCGCCAGATCGAGCCCGAGCCGCGCGGCGAACTCCGCGCACCGCGCCGGAGGGCGGTTTCGGAGCGCGCAGATCGCGTTCACCAGCTCTTTGACCGGCGCGTCGAGCGGCGGCGCGACCTGCGGCATACACGCCAGGCTGCGGAGCGCGACCTCCGGCTCCCGAGACACGTCGCTGCCGAACAGCGTGATGCGGCCGTCGACGCGCAGCAGGCCACACAGCGCGCGCAGCAAGGTCGTCTTGCCCGAGCCGTTGGTGCCGACGAGCGCGACGCGTTCACCGGGTTTGATGTCCAGCGAGACCGCGTCGAGCGCCTGCACGACTCCGAAGCGTTTGCTGACGTTCTGAATGGAGATCATCGCGGCACCTCCTGGTGTGGCCGAATGGCCGGCGCCCGGTCTTCGAGCAACAGCGTGCTGGTGAAGTAGGGCAGCGCGCGTGCCACGGCGTCGTAGAGCCCGAAGGCCGCGGTGCCGTGAAACCAGCGCAGCTCCGGGTGCGCGTCGGTGAGCGTCGACGACAGGCGCTTGACCTGAAACGGCACGTCGCCCACGCCGTTCCCGTCGAGGTCGTAGCCGGCGTAGCTGGCCCAATGGTTGTTCTCGAAGTCGACGCCCAGCGCGTCGCCGTTGCCGTCGACCTCGACCAGCGCGTCGTTGTCGAGGAAGTCGTTTCGGGCGAAGCGTGCGCCGTGTTCGCTCGAGTGCGTGCGCAGCGCGACCGCGTTGAGCGCGAGCAGGTTGTCTTCGAAGATCACCGGCTGCTTCGGGTCTCGCGGCGTGTAGTCGAGGTACACGCCGGTGGTGTTGGCCACGAGCTGGTTGCGGCGCAGCGTGACGGCGTCGCTCTCTTTGAAGCCGATGCCCATGCCCGCCGGCCCGCGTGCACCTGACAGCTCGTTGTCTTCGGCCAGCACACGCGCCGAGTACATGACGAAGATCCCCACCGTGTTGTTGCGCAACACGCTGCGGCGCACCGTCGAGTCGTGCGCGTACATGAAGTGCGTGCCGTAGCGCCCCGCCGTGATGCGGTTGTCTTCGAGCGTGACGTGGCGCGAGTACCAGACCACCACGTCGCGAACGCCCGAGACCTTGACGCGACGCACGGTCGAGTCGTGTGCCTCCCACAGCTTGATGCCGTCGCCGCGCTGGTTCTCTTCGATCTCACTGCGCCCGGAGATCTCCGCGTCTTCCAGCAGGCAGCCGTGGCACGCCTCGAAGGCGATGCCGTACAGCGTGTCGCTGACCACCACGCGGCGCACCACCGCGTTCTTTCCGGTGATCTTCAACGCGCCGTCTTCAGCCGACACCCGGGCGCCTGAGTTCTCGAAGCGCAGATCTTCGACGAGCACGTCGTCGCCCTTGAGCTTGAGCACCGTGCCGCGACCCGTGCCGCGCAGCACGGCACCGTCGCAGCCGTGCAGCGCCACGCCGCGGTTCGCCTCGAAGTCACCTTCGACGCGCCCGGCGATCCACACGTCGCGCGCGGAGCCGGCGAGCGCCTCCGTCAACGCGCGCCCATCGCGAACCACCCCCTCGGCGGGGCACGACGCCGCAAGCGAGAGCAGTGCGATGAGCGCGCCCACGTCATTTCTCCACGCTCTTGAGGAACGCCATGATGAAGGGCAGCTCGGCCTTCGGGTCGACGCCCTGGTTGGGCATCGGGGTGAGGTGCTCGATGAAGAGCTTCTTCGCGACGTCGTCGTCTTTGATCATCACGTCGGGCCGCAGAATCATCTTCTTGAGCCACGCCTCGTCGCGGCGCGCGGTGACGCCCTTCAAGTCGGGCCCCACCAGCTTGCCGCCGCCGATCTTGTGGCAGGCGGTGCAGCCCTTCGCCGCGAAGATCTCCTGACCCTTCGCGATGTCGGCAGCGTCGCTGCTCACCACGAACTCGGGAACTTCGATGACGACCTTCTCGGGCGGTGCTTCGACCACCGGCTCGGGTTCTGGCGCTGCGACTTCGGTCTTCTTCTCTGTGCACGCAGCCAGTGACAGCACTGCGATGAGCGCGAGGTGTTTCATATTGGAACTTTCGTGAAGGGGTGTGGTGCGCGGCCTACTTCGCCTTCGGCTTCACCATGAAGTAGCCCATCATCTCGAGGTGCAGCGCCGAGCAGAACTCGGTGCAGTACATCGGGAAGGCGCCGGGCTTGTCGGCGACGAAGGTGACGTTCTCGTGCTTGCCCGGCTCGAGCGACAAGTTGATGTTGTACATGTCGATGGTGAAGCCGTGGACCTGGTCCTCGGCCTGCTCGACGGAGGTGAGGTGCAGGTGCACCGTGTCGCCTTCGTCGACCTCGATTCGGTCGGGGGTGAAGTGGCTCCGAATCGCCGTCATGTAGACGTGCACGTTCTTGCCGTTGCGCTCGATGCGCTCCTTGCCCGGCGTCACCGCGAACTCGTCTTTCTCGTCGGTGTAGGGGTTGGTGCCCATGGGGTAGACCTTCATGGGCTTGAGCTTGTCGGCCCGCATCATCTGCGCGTAGTGCGGCTCGCCGATGCCGATGGGCATGTCTGCCAGCAGCTTCATCTTCGGGCTGTCGATGCCGATGAGCTGAAAGTTCTGCGGGTAGAGCGGGCCGATGTTCGCGAAGCGATCAATCGACATCTTGTTCATCGCGACGACGTACTTTCCGTCGGGTGCAACGGTGTCGCCTCCCGAAGCGAGGATGTGGCCGATGTTGTAGTGAACCGGCAGCTTCTCGACGACCTTGAGCGCCTTGAGGTCCCACTTGGCGACGACGCTCTCGATGAACACCGAGGTGTAGGCGAAGCCCTTGCCGTCGTAGACGGTGTGCAGCGGGCCGAGGCCGATCTCCACCTGGCCACGAATGCTCTCTTTGAACGGGAGAATCGGCAGGCCGTACGCGTCGGTTCCTTCGGAGGTGCCGGCCTCCATCAGCGCCTTGATCTTCTCGAAGCGGTACACGGTGGCGTGCGTGTCGAGCTTGCCGCCGACGACGATCTCTTCACCGTCGGGAGTGACGTCGACGCCGTGTGGTGACTTCGGCTCGGGGATGAGCGCCATCACCTTCTCGCTCGCGGACACGTCGAGCGGCAGCACCTTCACGCCTTTGATGACCTTCGCGCGGCCCGCCTTCACGAGCGCCTCTGCCTTGCGCCAGTTGATGACGTGCAGCAGGTCGGTGTCGTTCTGCGACGCGCCCGACTCGACCGGCGGGTTGCCCTCGAGAATTCCGCCCGTCGCCATCTCGGTGTTGAAGCTGTTGATGAAGATGTAGCCGTCAGACGCGCGCTTGCCCGAGTCGGCGAGGTCCTGCGTATACGGCGGCAGCTCGATGCCGAACGACTCGCTCTCGACGATGCGGCCTTTGGTCTTGTCGAACTTCCAGAACATCGCGAGGCCGCGGTACTTCTCTTTGTATTCAGTCAACGGCGCGTACTCGCGGCCGAGCGGCGACGGGTACTGGCTGGTCTCGATGACGTACTCGGAGTCAGGGGTCACGAATGCGCCGCCGTGATCTGACGCGACGAGCTTGTTGGCGACGATCTGCTTCGTTTGGAAGTCGGCGAGATCGACCACCGCGACGCGCGCGTTCGCCTTGTCGTTCACGAAGAGGAAGCGGCCGTCGTAGTCGCCGCCGGTCTCCGAGAGGTTGGGGTGGTGCACGTCGGCCCACGACAACGTGGTGCCCGGGTACTGCTGCCCGCCCTTCAACACCGCGTCAGAGAGGCCGCCGTACCCGTAGCCCTGCCACGGCTCAGGCGTGAAGACGGCGACCACCTTGAGCAACCGCATCGACGGCGCGCCGATGACCAACACCTGCCCCGACTGACCGCCCGACGCGAAGATGACGTAGTCGTCTTTCTTCCCCGTGGGCTTGTAGGTGAGCAGCGCGGCCTCCACGTCGGCCTCGCTCAGCTTGCGGTCCTGCATGATCTGCTTGAGCCCTCCGCTGGCCTGCGCGGTCGGGGCCTGCGCCGTGGTGCCCTGCGAGCATCCGTACACGCCCAGCCCGAGTGATGCGGCGGCGACGAGTGATGCGATCCACTTCCGTTTCATGTCGTTCTCCCGGTGAACCTGCGTCGTCGGGAAGAGCAACCGTCGTGCCGACCTGTTGCGTGCGTGTGTCGGTGGCGTGGTTCACTTGTGTGTTTCGAAGTGTTTCAAAATGAACCAATGAGCCCCGTTGCGCGCAGCAGCTGCGTCAGCCGTCGCGCGACGTCGCGCCGCTCGTTGGCGAGGGGCGGAATTCGGATTGGTGGCAGCGCCTGCGCCCGGCGCAGGGTCGCCGGGTCGAGGTGTCGATCGCACGCCGCGTAGTAGCCGTCGGCTCGTTTCATTTCGGAGAGCCACGTGAGCCGCCGCGGCAGCTCTTCGAGCCACTCCGGGTGAGGCGTCGGTACGCACACCGTCACCAGCTCGTGATGCGCGATTCTCACCACGCGACGCGACGGCAGGCCGACCCCCCGCGCCGACAGGTCTGGAGCGATCACCCGCTCTTCGATGGCGACCCGCTGCAGCGCGCGCTGCCGGAAGGCGTCGAAGCGCTCCACCGAGAGCCGCTGCGGCGCGAGGCAGCGCGCCAGCAAGCGCTGCACTTCATGCTCTTCGCGCAGGAAGAATTCGGTGAACAGCGAGCCGCCCATGATCGGCGGCAGCACTGCAGCTCGCGTACCGGGTCAGGCGTCGAAGCCGTACGCGCGCAACTTGCGCCACAACGTGGTGCGCCCGATGCCCAGAATGCGCGCCGCGTCGGCCTGTTGCCCGTGACACGCCTCGACCACGCGCAGCACGTGTTGACGTTCGGCCTCGGCGAGCGTGGTCATCGGGTTGTCGCTCACGGTGCTCAGCGGCAGCGCCGGCTGCGTGAGCTCTTCAGGGAGGTGCTCGAGCTGCACCGCTTCACCTTGCGAGAGCACCGCGCCGTGCTTCACCGCGTTCTGAAGTTCACGCACGTTGCCGGGCCACGGGTACTTCGTCAGCGCCGGCAAGACGCCCGACGCGAAGCCCGCCTGGTGACCTTCTTGCGCGAGGAACATGCGCGCGAGCAGCGGAATGTCTTGCTGGCGCTCTCGCAGCGCCGGCACCACGAGCGTGAAGACCTTGAGCCGGAAGTAGAGATCTTCACGGAACCGCTTCTCTCGTACGCACTGCAGGAGGTTCTGATGCGTGGCGCAGATGATGCGCACGTCGACGTGAAGCGGCTGCGACTCACCGACGCGGCGAATCTCTCCGTCTTGCAGCGCGCGCAGCAGCTTGGCCTGCAGCGGCAGCGGCATCTCGGCCACCTCGTCGAGGAAGAGCGTGCCCTGGTCGGCCGTCTCGAAGAGCCCTTTGCGCGCGACCTGCGCGCCGGTGAAGGCGCCGCGGGCGTGCCCGAACAGCTCCGACTCCAGCAGCTCGCCGGGCAACGCCGCGCAGTTGATGGCGACGAAGGGCCGCGACCGTCGCGGGCTGTTGGCGTGGAGCGCCCGCGCGACGACCTCTTTGCCCGAGCCGCTCTCGCCGCGCATCACCACCGAGGCGTCGGTGTTCGCCACCATCGCCGCGCGTTGGAGCAATGACTTCATCGCCGGGCTCTGCGCCACCATGCGACTGCACCGGCGGCCTTGCGGCGTCTCTGCCAGCAGGCGGCACGTCTTGCAGAGGTTGCCGCCGCTCTCGAAGGGCGTGTCACACGTGTACGAAGGCAGGGGCGCTGGTTTCTCCATGTTTCGACTTGAAACATGTGCACGTCGCCGCCCGAGTGCAAGGCTCTGGCGTGGTCAATGCAGAAGCGCCGGTCATGCGTCTGTACGTGAATCGGTTCTATGCGTTCCTGCAGCAGCCCCTGAAGCCGTGGTCGCGGGTGGTGTTGGCCCTGCTCGTGGTGCCACTGGCGCTCTCGTTCACGCGCCCGCTGTGGCGCATTTCGATGGAGGCGGCGCAGTACCCGAACGGCCTCTACATGGACATCTACGCCTACACCGTGGAGGGCGGGAACGACGGCCAGCACCTTCAGGAGATCAACACGCTCAACCACTACATCGGCATGCGCACGCTCGACCGCGAGGCGATGAGCGACCTCGACTGGATCCCGTTCGCGCTCGGCGCGCTGGTGATCTTCGGCCTGCGCGTCGCCGCCATCGGCAACGTGAGCGCGCTCGTCGATCTCGTGGTGGCGACGACCTACGTCAGCCTCTTCGCCTTCGGCCGGTTCATCTACACGCTGTATGTGTTCGGCCATCACCTGAAGCCCGACGCGCCGGTGAAGGTGCCGGGGTTCATGCCCGCGGTGCTGGGCAGTAAGCAGGTCGCCAACTTCACGACGCACAGCTTTCCGTCGATGGGCTCGTACCTGCTCGGCGCGTTCGCCGTCGGCATCGTGGTGGTGTTGCTGGTTCACCTGATCTCGGGGCGGCGCGCGGCGACGCGTGAAGGCGGGCTGGCGTGACGCCCGCGGCCCTCGGAGGTCGCAAGCTCTTTGTTCGCCGTGTCGCCACGCCTGTAGTCGGCGGTGCGCCGTGGCCGCCGTTCGTGGTGTTCGCGCTGGCGAGCACGCTGCTGGTCGGCGTGGCCTTTGGGGCGATCGATCTGTGGAGTCTTCGCGTGCTCGCGAAGGCCGTGCCGCTCGCGCATCACCGGGCGCACGCCGTCGCACAGGTGTTCGGCTTTCTCGGCCTCTTCACCATGGGCATCTCGCTGCACCTCGCGCCGCGCTTCTTCGGTGCGGCGCTGCCGAGGCCGACGTTCACGCGCGCATTGACGGTGACCTCGATGTTCGGCGTGAGCGGGGTGATCGTCGGGCAGCTGGGCTCGCTGATCCCGTGGAGTGGCGCGATCGCGTCGGCAGGCGCGGTGGCGTTGGCGGTCTCGTTCACGGGGTGGGCGTGGTGGGTGACGAACCTCTGGCGGCGTGGTGACGGGCCGCGCGCGGCAATGCATCGGTTCCTGCTCGCGGGCTCGTGGTGGTGGTCGTTGGCGGCGGTGACGTGGCTCGCGTGGCCGTGGCTACACATGCCGCTCGACGTTGCGTGGACTGCGGCGATCTTCGGTGGCGCGACGTCATGGTTGTTGGGCGTCTTTCTTCGCGCCGGGCTGTGCACGCTGCGCCTCGAGCACCCGCCGGAGCCCGCGCTGCGTCGCTTGTGGTGGGGCTGGCAGCTCGCGGTCGCGGTGCTGGTGTTGTCGCGTTGGTGGTCGCCGATGTGGCTCGAGGCCGCTGCGTCGTTGGCGATGGCAGCTGCGTCGGCGCTGGTGCTGACGACGTTGCGCCCGTGGGCTGGCGCGAACGCTGGCGACGGCACGTTGCGACCGCGCGCGGTGCAGGCGGGCTTCGTCTTCTTCGCGATCTACGGCGCGTTCGAGCTCTGGGCTTTCGCGGGGCTGGTCGGCGCGTGGACGCCTCCGTTGTTGCGCGATGCGACGCGCCACGCGTTCACGTTGGGGTCGGCCACGTTGATGGTCTTCGGCTTCGCCGGGCGAATGGTGCCGGGCTTCAAGGGGCGCGCGCTGCGGTGGCCGCGGCTCTACGACGCGGGCGTATTGTTTCTCGTCGTCGCGGCGGCGACGCGCTTGTGCGAGCTGTTCCCGCTGCGCGCGGGGCTCTCGGTGGCAGGTGCGTCAGGCGGGCTGGCCTTCGTCGGCCTGTCGCTCGTGAGCGCGTCGCTGCTGGGCTCGCTCACGGGCAGTTCTGCACGGTGATCGGTCTGGGCTGCGGGCACGACGCGTCCATGCCCGTTGCTGCGGTGTTGGCGACGCAGGTGACGGTGCGCGTCTGAAGGCCGTTGCTGCAGACGCCGAAGTCGCCCACCGACCAGTCCCAGATCGTCAGGCGCTCCGTGGGCACGCAGGTGCCGTCGTTGCATTGGTTCCCGGCGCCGCACCGCGTTCCGTTGGGCGGCTGTACGGTGACGAACGTGGCGCAGCTGCCGTTCGGCTGACGACAAGGCAGGCGATCGCACGCCGTCGAGGCCGGGGCGAGGCATTCGCCGACGAAGCCCATCGAGCCTCCGTTGATGTCCTGGCACTGCTGGTCGCGGCTTGGCGCGCAGGTGAAGAGGCCGCACATGCCGCCGTCACCGCAGCTCGTGCCGGGGATCGCTGAGACGTCGCCGCACGCGGCGCTGGTGCCGCTGCACGTGTCTGTGACGTCGCACTCGCCGCTGGACGCGCGGCAGACCGTGCCCGCGTCGGAGAAGCGACCACCGGTGCAGCACTGTTGGCCCGTGGCGCACTCGCAGCCGGGTTGCAGTTGGCAGTTCACGCAGCACGCGTCTGCGCGACCGCCGGTGTCGCACTGCTCGGTGGGGTCGACGCGGCCGTCGCCGCAGCGCGTGGTGTTCCAGGCGTGTGTGCCCCCGTTGTTCAAGCAAGCGCTCTGCGGGGTGTTTGTGAAGGTCGTCGCGACCGCCAGTGACGCGGGTGAGAAGGTCGTCGGCGTTGTGCTCGAGAAGGAGGGCGCCATGATGAACGGCGCTCCGACTGCGTCGTGGATCATTCCAAGGTTGTGGCCGAGTCCGTGGGCGAGGGTTACTGCCAGCAATTCGTTCGGGAACGGGCCCGGCATCACGATTGCGCCTGCCGACGAGCACATCGTGTTCGAGGTCGAGAGTTCGAGAATCGACGCCGTGTAGTCGTAGGCCGTGAACAGCACGGGAACGTCCATCTGCGTGGCGGTGACGAGCGCCAGGTGCCGGGAATCAACGTGCGACCTGAAGTCTCTGAGCAGTAGATGGATGTCGACCTCTGACGCCAGCGTCGAGAACGGGGTCGAACAGTTCGTTGGCGTCGCGTTGCCCCAGCAGCCGATGCACTGCGCTTGATCCGGCGGCGCGGTGTTGCAGCGGCGCGGGACGAACGGCAGCGGCGAGAGCGGAATCACGCCTTCGAGCGAAACGGAGATCGACGGGTTCACGAGCGCGGCGTCGAGGATGGCCTTCGTTTGCAGCACGAC
Source organism: Archangium sp. (assembly GCA_035910535.1). GTDB lineage: Bacteria > Myxococcota > Myxococcia > Myxococcales > Myxococcaceae > Archangium_A. The sequence continues at coordinate 62,531 of JAMHXF010000125.1, forward strand.
GCGCTCGATCGTCGCTTCGGCGTCGCGTGGGTGCAGGTAGCGGAAGGTGTCGTCGTAGAAGGCGACGATCTGAATCGTGCGCGTCGGAATCGAGCAGCCCGCGCCTCCATCGCTTGTGAAGCCCGGCAGACATGCGCAGGTGTAGCCGCCGTCGGTGTTGGTGCAGGCGTTGCCGCCGCTGCACGGAGACGGAGTTGCGGCGCACTCGTTGACGTCGTGCTCGCAGAGCGCGCCCGTGAAGGTGGCGGGGCAGTCGCAGACGCCGGTGGCGGGGCAGGCGCCTCCGTTTTGACATGACGTCATCGTGCCGATGCACGCGCCGGTGAGGCAGGCGCTCATTGTCGTGCACTCGTTCTCGTCGTCGCAGAGCACGCCGTCGTGGAAGGTCGGCGCGCAGGTGATCGGTTCGTAGCTGGTGCAGAGCGTTTCGGTGGGGCAGGTGACGCCCGCGTCGGGTGTTCCGCCGCCGGTCGCAGTTCCGCCGCCGGTCGCAGCGCCGCCGCCGGTCGCAGCGCCGCCGCCGGTCGCAGTTCCTCCGCCCGTCGCAGTTCCGCCGCCGGTCGCAGTTCCGCCGCCGGTCGCAGTTCCGCCGCCGGTCGCAGTTCCGCCGCCGGTCGCA
>JAMHXF010000126.1:0-188632 GCA_035910535.1 Archangium sp.
TCAACCCGCCGCAGATCCTCACCGACCCCGATGGCCGTCAGGTGATCTTGAGCCACGGCGGCGCGTTCGCGAAGTACCTCAACCGCATCGACGCGGTGGTCGAAGTGCCGCTCAAAGATCAGCGCACCATCGACGGCGCAGAGATCCGCTCGTTCGACTTCAAGGTCTTCCCCGTCGACTCGTTGTGGTGCAGCGAGCCGCTGCACGACTTCTACAAGTCGCGCTTCTGGAACCCCGGCGAGTTCATGACCGACCCCACGGTGCGGGCGGGCATCGCGCAGTGCAAAGAGTTCGAAGACCGCAACACCACGCAGCTGCTGTTGCCGTACATCACCGATCTCGACGTGCGCCTGAACCTCACGTCGCTCTTCGCGTTCGCGCCGCGTGACATCGCGCGCCGCAACAACTCGACCGGTGGCGACAGCCCGCTGGGCAACATCACCGCCGACTCCATGCGCCGTCGTCAGGGCGTCGAAGCAGAGGTCGCCGTCACCAACTCGCTGGGCATTCGCGACAACCTCTACGCCGGCCCGCTCACACAAGAAGCCATGTTCAACGTGTTCCCCTTCGAGAACACGGTGAACATCATGTTCCTCTCGGGCGGCGAAATGCAGGAGATGCTCGACTTCATTTCAGAGCGTTCTGCGGAGCGCGGGTGTGGCTCGCAGGCGCAGGTCTCGGGTGTTCGCTTCACGATGGACTGTGCGCAGGCGCAGTTGAACCGGCTGCGCACGCCGTGCGACCCGAACGGTGACGCGAGCGAGTGTGGAGGCGCCGACGACGATCGCACCGGCCGCGCACCGTGGACGTGCGTCGCCGACCCGAGCATCACCACTGGCGGGCGCTGCTGGGCGCACTCGGGCACCAACATCAGCATCAACGGCGCGCCGCTCAACCTCGACGAGACGTACCGCGTGGCCGTCAACGACTACATCGCGCGCGGCGGCTCGGGCTTCCTGGTGCTCAAGCGCAACACCACGCGCGTCGAGACGGGCATTCCGCTCCGTGACTCGCTCATCGGCTACATGACGAACTTCTGTAACTGCGACGAAGTGCTCGCGGGCAGAAGAGACGACTTCAACAACGTCGTCGGCGCCAAGGGCCAGCCCTGCGGCTCGCGGGACCCGCTCAACCCCAGCGTGTGGGCGCTCGACCCGCAAGAGGTCTCGTTCTGCACGCAGGCCAACAACTTCCGCGAAGCGCTGCGCGCCGAAGCGCAGCCCTGCACGTGCCTCGACGCGTTCAACCAGAACGCTGAAGCCTGCGGTGTCACCGACTTCAAGCCGCTCATCGACGCGTGCGTGGCGGCCGTGCCCGAAGGCCCCTTCCTCGGGCGCTGCAACTGCCGTCAGGCGCTCGCCGGTGACGTGCTGTGCGGCAACGTGACGCGCGCGGTGCGCAATTACTGTGAGAGCCCGACCGTGGTGCCCGTCGCCGTCGGTCAAGAAGACGGCCGCATCTCACGGAGGGTCAAGTGATGCGTCGCCTGCTCATCGTCTCGTCGCTGCTCGCGCTCAGCGGCTGCCCGTTCTTCGAGCCCATTGAAGAGGCCAAGCTTCCCGCAGCGCTCACCAGCTTCAAGGTCGAGTCGCTGGGCGTCTTCGTCGGCAGCGCGCGCACGCCGCTCGCCGTCGTCAGCGAGTGTGAGCGCCGCTATGGCTCTCAGGCCGCGGTGCCCGCCGAAGAGCGCGGCACGCCCAACTGCCGCTACATCATTCCCTCGACAGAGGTGCAGATTGACCTGCGCGCCACGGCGCTGCAGTCGAGCGGCGAGCCGTTGTCGACGTTCAACGGCCCCGTGAGCTTCCGCATCGTGCCTGGAGATCTCTCGACCGACCTGCGCGCGCGCTGGGGCACGGCCGTCGACGGCCAGGTCAGCGCCACCGTGTTCGCGATTCACCCGTACGGCTCGGTGCGCGTGTGGGTCGAAGACTCGCCGCCCAAGATGATCTTCGCGAACGGCGCCGAGCCCGACCCCTCGCTGATTCCCGTAGAGCCGCTCAACCCCGACTTCACCTCGGCGCGCACGTTCGCGTCGGGCGCCACGCCCGTCATCTACTTCGCCGACCAGACGCTGCAGAGCCTCCAGAACCCCGGGGTCCTCGACAACCGCAGCTCGCCGTTCGTCGGTGAATTCGTGGTGGTGGGCAAAGGCCCGAACACCGGCGAGGTGCTGCACCAGAGCTGCGCTGACGACCCGGCGCGCAACGGCGCCGACGCGTTGATGGTCGTCACCGGCCTGGACCCGGTGGGCTTCTTCGTCACCGACATCTCGGCGTGCCGCGTGCGCGAGTACACGAGCGACTCGCTGGGCAACACCGTTCGCGCCGCCAACTACGAGCCGCCAGAGCCGTGCTGGCTCGACGCCGCCGACGGTGGTCGGGAAGAGAACCTCGACGGCGGCACGGGCCGCTGCAACATCAGCGAGGCCACGTGCCGTCGCCGCGCCGATTGCGCCGCCTACCTGCCGGGCACCTTCGGTTCGATGTTCGTCTACAACTACAACTTCCCCGACGGGCTCGACGAGGGCGACCTGCTCTTCACGCTCTCGGGCTCGGTGCAGGAGTTCACGTCGACCTCGCAGATGGTCTTCCCCGCGTGGCTGACGGCGGAGCGCGTGCGCATGCTGCCTCCGGAGCAATGGAACAAGTGGTTGCAGTTCGCGCGCCCGTACGACCTCGGCAACCGCACGTGCGGTCAAGACAACGTGCAGGTGCCGTTCATCACCGACGCGCTCTGTGGCCACAACACGCGCAACATGAAGATGGAGAGCCTCGAGTCTGCGCTGGTGCGCGCGCGCCGCGTGCGCTTCCCCATGCGCTTCGAGAACTGCGACTACAACGCGAACGGCACCGTGCCGTTCTTCTGCAACAGCAGCACCGGCGGCCAGCACTGGGACAACTGCGATTTCAGCGGCGCCGTGGAGCCCGAGGCAGATCGCATCGAGCGAGTCTGCAACCAGGACTGTGTCATCGGCATGGGGCCGCACGCCGGCACGGTGTGCAGCGAGCAGTCGACGTTCCGCGGCTTCGGCCAGTTCGTCGTCGAGATGTCGAGCGCCGGCCCTGCGCGCGCTGGGCTCGACACGCAATTGCCGCTGCGCACCGTGAACGTCACGGCGCGCCTCTATGTGCCGCCCGATGCCGGGGTCGATGCTGGTGAGCCCGACGCTGGAATGATCGACGCCGGTGTTCCGCAGAACCCGTCGGTGCGCGCTGGGTTGTTCGCGGGCGCGTCAGTCGTCATCACGTGCGACAAAGACACGCGCTACCACATCGGCGACGAGCTGGTTCGAGCCAGCAACACCGACCCCGTGTTGCCGGCCAACGAGCTGCTGCGCCACAACTTCAGCGCCGACGAGAGCACCGTCGCCTTCCAGGCCATCAGCGAGCAGGCGAACTGCTCGGTCGGCGTGAACGCGAAGACGCGCATCAACCTCATCACCAAAGACGCGGTGCCGGAGCTGAACCCCGACTGCAGCGAGAACGACCCCGACATGGAAGCGGCGCAGCAGTGCCGGTTCATGCGCGGCGCCGAGTTCGACGTCGTCGGTCACCTCCGCCACGTGCAGCCTGCTCGCCCCCGCTGGGTCATCATTCCCCGCGCGGCCGACGACCTCTGTTGCTACCCCGGCCCGGGGCTCGAGTGCCCGCGGCCGATCAAGCCCTGTAACTGACCCTCACGAAGCAAGTCGCAAGGAGGCCCGTTCACGCGGGCCGGGAGAGAACTGTGAAGCCGTTCATCAAAACCGTCGCGTTCGCGACCCTCATGTCTGGCGCTGCGTGGGCTGGTGACTTCATCGATACGCGCGTGACGTTCGCGCTGGCCAACTCCAACGTCTTCGTGAAGCCGGGCGAGACGACGCCGAGCGAGCCGGGCACGGGCTTCGGCGCCAGCCGCGCGAACACGCAGTTCTACGACAACTTCAACACGCGCTTCACGGGCTTCGAGACGCTCTCGAACATCTCGCTCTACAAGAAGAGCCCGAGCTTCTTCGAAGGCTTCGACGCAGAAGCCGCGCTGAACGTGGTCGTCATCAACAACCCGTCGGGCGCCATCACGCTCTTCGACAACGCGAGCTTCGTGAAGCTCAACTACAAGCCTGCGGGCTGGGGCGCGAAAGAAGAAGTCTCGCTCACCGGCTTCCCCGTTTCGGCCGACCGTTTCCGCCTCGGCTACGCGTGGAAGCTGTCGTGGGGCGGCGACTCGTCGTTCACGTACAACCAGGGAACGGGCACTTCGAGCACGGGCCGCCCCGCCGCCGTGCCGGGCATGAAGCTGCAGATCACCCGTGACCGTTGGTACGCGTTCGCCGGCATGAAGACGGGCCTGTTGCTGAACAACCTGCTCAACGTGCAGGAGCGGCAGTACGGCATTCTCGCCGGCGGTGGCTTCGACATCATTCCTGGGCGCGTGCGCCTCGAGGCCAACGGCGGTTACTTCAGCCGCGGCGTGATCCCCTCGTTGGCGCAGGCCGGTGTGCGCGCGCCGGTGACCGCGCTGGGCGGCTCGATGCAGCTGTCGATCTTCTCAGACACGATCCTGCCGTCGCTCGACATGCGCCTGTACAAGAACGACCCCGACGTCACGCAGCGCTTCTTCACGCCCGAGCGCTACCCCGGTGGCTTCAGCTACCAGTTCACCGTCGAAGGCAGCGTGCTCGCGCAGACGCTCATGAACCCTGATCGAATCGCCGCGACGCGCGTGCAGCCCGCCGCCGCCGTCGCCGTGCAGGCGCGCTTCAAGTACGACTACTGGCGCTTCTACGCCATCGGCCTGTACCGCACGTTGTCGTTCATTCAGTTCGACGTGCCCGGTCTGCCGCCGTACGTCGACTTCTCCACCGGCAGCACCGTGCGCCCGGAGCTCTGGGCCGCCATCGGTGGCGATCGCCACTTCCCCGATCAGCACCTGACGTTGGGCCTCATTCTCGGCGTGCAGAACCCCGCGTCAGTGAGCGCGCCGCGCTTCGACTTCGGTGGCGTCAACCCGCCTGCAGGCTTCACCGGCCCGCGCACGGTCGTCGTTCGCGACGTGAACCTCTTCGCGATTCTCCCGGCCGACACGGAGATCCTCCCGATCTTCAGCGTCAAGGGCACCTTCCGCCTCGACATCAGCGACTACTTCGCGATCCTCGGAGAGGTCTTCTACAACCGCGACGACAACCGCGTGACGTTCCGCGACTCGACGACGAGCATCGCGCAGCCGGTCTTCGAGCAGCCCAACCAGCTCGGCTTCAACGCCGTCGTTCAAGCGCGCTTCTGAGCATTGCTGCAGCTCGGGTCAAAGCCCGAGCTGCTTGGCGATGATCTCATTCATGATCTCGCTCGTGCCGCCGCCAATGGGGCCGAGCCGGGCGTCGCGCCAGTGCCGCTGAATGTCGAACTCCATCATGTAGCCCGCGCCGCCGTGCAGCTGCAGTGACGCGTCGGCCAGGCGGCAACACATCTCGGTCGCGTACTTCTTCGCCATGGCCGCCTGCGCGAGCGCCCACTCACCGGCCGCATGCAACCGGAGCGCGTGGTACGTCAACTGCCGCGCCGCTTCGAGATCGATCGCGAGCTCCGCCAGCTTGTGCCGGGTGACCTGAAACTTCGCGATGCTCTGGCCGAAGGCCGACCGCGCCTTGGTGTACTCGATGGCGGTCTGCAGAATGTCTTCACCCGCGCCGATCGACGCGAGCGCGAGCGACAGCCGCTCCCACTGAAAGTTGCCCATGATCTGCGAGAAGCCTTCGCCCTCGCGGCCCAGCAACGCGTCGGCCGGCAACCGCACGTCGTCGAACGCGAGCTCGGCCGTGTCTGACGCGCGCCACCCGAGCTTCTTGAGCTTCTTGCTGACGCTGAACCCCGGCGTGCCCTTCTTCACCAGGAACATCGACAAGCCCTTGTGGCCCTTCGACGGGTCCGTCTTCGCCGCGACGATGACGTAGTCGGCGCGCACGCCATTGGTGATGTACGTCTTGGCGCCGTTCAACACCCAGCCCTCGGCGTCGCGCCGCGCGTGCGTCTTGAGCCCGGCGACGTCACTGCCCGCGTCGGGCTCCGTCACCGCGAACGCGCCCACCCACTCGCCCTTGATCGCCCGCGTGAGAAACTCTTCTTTCTGCGCGTGCGTGCCGAACAGATGCAGCGGCCCGGTGGCGATGGTGGCCTGGCCGACGAGGCCCGCGCCGACCCCGCCCGAGCCACACTTCGCGAGCTCTTCCGTCGCCACCGCCTCGAAGAAGAAGCCGGCGTTCGAGCCGCCGTAGCGCGCTTCGTACTTGAGGCCGAACAGCCCCAGCTCGGCGGCCTTGAAGAACAGCTCCCGGGGGAACTCTTCGGCCTCTTCCCAGCGCGCGACGTGCGGCTTGAGTTCTCGCGCGACGAACTGGCGCACCGTCAGGCGGAAGGCTTCATGCTCGTCGGAATACGTCGCGAACCCAGCGCTCATGAAAGGGAGTCTCCGATACTCTTGACCGACTGATCGAGCTGAGAGATACAGCCCAAATTCCGGCGCCATAGCCAAGCGGTAAGGCAAGGGTCTGCAAAACCCTCATTCCCCGGTTCGATTCCGGGTGGCGCCTCAAAGAGCCCGGGAGTTCCAGAAGATGGAGCTTCCGGGCTTTGATCTATCTGCCCATGCGACGCGCGCTCCTCTCCACGCTGCTCTTCGCTTCACTCGCGTCGGCCGCCGAGCTCGAGCTCCCGCCGCCGCCCGGTGAATTGACGACCAAGCGCGTCGACTTCAAAGGCGGCTCGCCGCTGATTCCCGTGCGGCTGATGGAGGGCAGCACCGAGGTGACGATCATCGGGCGTGGACGGCTGCGCTTTCGAATCCCCGGCAACCCCGAAAAGCAGCTCGAAGGCCCGGCGGGCATGGCGTGGAAGGTTCGCCGCGTGAAGGGTACGCCCGCGAAGATCGTCGCGCGCATTCAGATCGTCGAGGTGCCGTTCAACGACAAGGCAGGCCTCGCGCAGGCGCAGGAAGAATGGCGCGGCCGCGGGCTCAAGGTGAAGTCGCAGGTACTCGGCGGCGTGTACGGCATCGCCGGCAAGGTCATCGACAATCGCCGCTACGTGCTGGTCGTCGACCAACCGCCCGCCCCGCCCGAGTCGCTCGCCGCGCAGCAAGCGCAGATCCTTCAAGACTTCCAGGTGCGCACCTCGCTGCTCGAAGACGTGAAGTCGCGCGGCGCGGTGACGCTCGAGCTCGAAGATGGAAATGGCAACGTCGTCGCCACCGTCGACGAGCAGGTCACCGCTGAGTCGCCCGACGGCGCGCCCATTGAAGTCAAACGTGTCGAGTACGGCGTGGGCTACGACTTCCACAACTTCGAAGATCGCGCGTACCGGGGCAGCGTGCTGCTGACCGCAGATCGCGCGGGAAAAATCGCCGTCATCAACCAGGTCGACCTCGAAGATCTGCTCAAGGGCCTCGTGCCCTCGGAGATCTTCGCGAAGGCGCACCTCGAGGCGCTCAAGGCGCAGGCCGTCACCGCGCGCGGCGAAGTGCTGGCGAAGATCGGGCTCAAGCACCTCGCTGACCCGTACCTGCTGTGCACCGAGCAGCACTGCGCCGTGTACCGGGGCGTCAGCGGCGAAGCACCGACGACCAACGCTGCGGTCGAGGCCACGCGCGGAGAAGCGTCATTCGACAAGAACGATCGCCTCGTCGACTCCGTTTACAGCGCGGTCTGCGGAGGCCACACCGAGAACAACGACATCGTCTGGGGCGGCGTGCCCAACGAATCACTGCGCGGCCGGCCCGATGTCTTGCCGGGAAAACCCGCGGGGCCAACACCGTCGGCGAGCCTCTCGAAGTTCCTCGCCGCCGACGTCGTGCACGCCTGCAAGGTCTCGAGCTTCGCCAACCTCTCGAAGTACCGCTGGGAAAAGAAGTTCACCGCCAAAGACGTCGACGAGAAGCTCAAGAGCTTCAACGTCGGCAAGGTGATGGCGATGAACGTCACCGAACGCGGCGTTTCCGGTCGCGCCCGCCTGTTGCAGATCAGCGGCGAAGAAGGCGCCACCACCATTCGCGGCGAGCTCAACATTCGCCGCGCTTTCGGCATGTTGAACAGCGGCATGTTCGAGCTGAAGACCGAGCGTGACGCGAAGGGTCGCCCCGTCATGTGGGTCTTCACCGGCGGCGGCTGGGGCCACGGCGTCGGCATGTGTCAGACCGGGGCGATCGGGCGGGCCGAAGCCGGGCAGAATTACCGACAGATCCTCGAGCACTACTTCAACGGTGCCCAGGTGGCGCGCATCTACGAGTAGGTCGTTATGATGAGCCTGCTGTGATCCTCGTACCTCGACCGGAGCGGGAAGGTCAGGCTTCCAGGCGTGTCCTGGTGGTGCTGCTCTCGCTTGGGCTCGCGGTTGGCGTCCACGTCGCGCTGCTCGGGCTGGTGGTGCTCTCGTCGTTGGTGAAGTGGGACCTGCCTCCGGCGCCGCCGCGCATGGCCAAGGCGTCGAGCAAGCCCGTCGTGCTGCGCGGGCTGACCGCCGAGCAATTCGAAGAGAACCGCGGCGCGTCGTCGCAGAACATTCGCGACGAGCGCAAGGTCGTCGCCAAGAAGCCCAAGCTCGAAGAGAAAAAGAAGGAGCCCGAGAAGGTGCCGCCCGGCCAGGTGGTCGACACGGCGCCCGGCAACAACGAGGTCGACGAGAAGGCGAAGTTCGTCTCTGAAACAGACAACAAGGTGAAGAAGGAGACGAAGGCGAAGGACCAGTCACAGACCTACCGCAACGCGATGCCGCAGCGCACCGCCGCACAGAAGATCGAGACCGACGGCAAGAGCGACTCGAACCAATTGTCGATCGCCGGCAACAACGGCCTGGGCCAGGACGACCGCCCGCTGAAGGAAACTGAGCTGCCCAAGCTGGCGATGAAGGTGCCCGACATCAAGAAGCAGCAGGAAATCGCGATGAAAGACCCGAGCCGCGACGGGCCGGGTGTGCAGGTCGCCAACCGCGACGAGCGCGAAGCGATGAAGGGCAATTCGGATCGCTGGAGCCTGACGCCGGGAGCTGCCAGCGCCGCTGACGAAGCGTCGTCAGGTCACGTCGGGACGCCCGGCGCGCCGAACCTGCTGCCTTCAGCGACGGTGCTCGACAAGATCGCCGGCGCCGCGCCCAACGACTACCTGAAGGACACCGACGAAGGCGAAGGCACGTACCTCAATACCCGGCAGTGGAAGTACGCGAGCTTCTTCAACCGCGTGAAGCAGAGCGTCAGCCAACACTGGGTGCCGGGCGATCAACTGCGGTTGAGAGACCCAACCGGGCAGATCTACGGCGGCCGAGATCGCTACACGGTGTTGACCATCACGCTCGATCAGAACGGCCGGCTCAAAGACACCTTCGTCGACAAGTCGAGCGGCCTCGACTTTCTCGACCTCGAGGCGATGAAGGCCTTCGAGCGCGCGCAGCCCTTCCCCAACCCGCCGCCGGGGCTGCTCGCGGCGGACTCCACGGTGCGCTTTCAGTTCGGCTTCATGCTCGAGCTCGGTGGCCGCCCGGGGCTGCGGCTGTTCCGCTCAGGCCAGTGACGGAGCTCGCGCAACGCCAACGCGCCGTTCGTCGCGTGCTGTGGCTGATTCTCGGCGCCAACTGGCTCGTGGCCGGGCTCAAGCTTGCCTACGGGCTGCTCGCAGACTCGGCGTCGATGACGGCCGACGGGCTGCACTCGTTCATCGACGGCGCGAGCAACGTCATCGGGCTCGTGGCGCTCCGGTACGCGGCAGCGCCCGCAGACGACGGGCACCCCTACGGGCACCAGAAGTTCGAGACACTCGCGTCGTTGGCCATCGGCGTGATGATCGGCGTCGGCGTGCTCGAGCTGGGTCGCATGGCCTTCGGCGCGCTGCTCCACGGCCAACACCCGAACGTCGGCGTCGAGAGCTTCGTGGTGATGGTGGGCACGCTCGTCGTGAACCTCGGGGTGACCCGCTATGAGTCAGCGCAGGGCAAGAAGCTCAAGAGCGCGCTGCTGACCGCCGACGCGTCACACACCATGTCTGACGTGTGGGTGACGTTGGCGGTGCTCGCGTCGTTGGTCTTCGCGAAGCTCGGCTGGGGCCGCGCCGACGGCGTCGTGGCGCTGGGCGTGCTGGTGATCGTCGCGCACACCGGTTGGCAGATCATTCGCCAGGCGGTCGGCATTCTCGCTGACTCGGTTCGTATCGACCCCGCGAAGGTGCGCGAGGTGCTGGCGACGATTCCAGGCGTCAAAGGGTCACGCGCGATTCGAAGCCGAGGCCTCGAAGGCAACGTGTCGATCGATCTGGTGATCTTCGTCGAGCCGACGCTGCAGCTGAGCGAAGCGCACGTCATCGCCGACGCGGTTGAAGCGAAGCTGATCGACGCGCTCCCCGAGGTGCAGGAAGTGCTCGTGCACGTCGAGCCGTCGACTCAGCGACAGACCGGCGGAACCGCGAGCTGATCGCATCGCGCGAGCAGGCATTTCCCGGCGCATGGGTTCTGCACGCAGAGCCCCGACTTCGTGTCGCACTCGGTGCCGTCGAGGCACTGCGCGACACAGCCGCCTTGCACGCGGTTCTGCACGGTTCCCGTGACGGGGCCGCCGAACAAGAAGCCTGAGCGACACGACGACAGCACCAGCAGCAACAGCGCGAGCCGCTCAGTCATTCGTCGTGCCGGCCGGGAAGCGCACCTCGAACGACGTGCCCTTGCCGACCTGCGTCTTGCAGTCGACAGAACCGCCGTGCTCCTGAACGATCTTCCGAACGATCGCCAAGCCGAGCCCCGTGCCGTGCTTCTTGCCGCTGCTCACGAACGACTCGAACAGGCGATCCGCGATCTCCTTGGGAATACCGGGGCCGTTGTCTTTCGCGCGGAAGACGATGTCGTCACCTTCGCGCTCGACAGAGAGGAAGAAGCGCCCACCGTCGGGCATGGCGTCGATGGCGTTGCGCGCGAGGTTGAAGATCGCGCGCTTCATCTTCGTCTCGTCGAAGCGCGCCGCGCCCGTGTAGCCGGCGAGCACCTTGAACTCGACCTGCGTGCCTGCGAACTCCTGCTGCAACTGCTCCGTCAGCTCACGCATGAACACATGCATGAAGACGCGCCGAATGAAGACGACCTTCTCGCCACGCACGAAGGCCAGCGTCTCCTGCTGCATGCTGGCGATGTGCTGGAGCTGCGTCATGATCTGCGCGGCCATCTCGACGCGGAGCGCAGGCTCTTCTTCTGACGCCAGCATCTCTGCGTAGCCGCCCACCACCGTCAGCGGCGTGCGCAGGTCGTGCAACACACCCGAGAGCATCTGGCCGATGGTCGCGAGGCGTGACTTCCGCTCGACCTCTTCTTGCGACTGGCGACGCAACAACGCGCGACCCACCTGCCCAGCGAGCAACACCGCGATGCGCTCGTCCTGGTCGTCGAAGCCGCCCTTCTTGTTGAGCAGCTCGAGCGCGCCGAACGTCTTGCTGCCCGCCCGCACCGGCACACACAACACCGAGCCCGTCGCCACACCGAGCTTCCGCGCGATGGAGCGATCGTGAAATTCAGAGTCTTCGGCGTTCAGCACACGAACGATCTCATTCGACTCTGCGACGTGCCCCGCGATGCCCTGCCCGGCCTTCATGCGCAGCGACTTGAGCGCGTCGCTCTTCTCACCGCGCGCGGTGCGAAAATAGAGACTGTCGCGATCGTCTTCAGCGAGCAGCACGCTGCCCGCGCGCGCGCCGACGCGCTCCATCGCGATCTCGAGAATCTGCTCCACGAGATCTGTCTGCGCGTTGGCCGCGGCCATCGCCTTCTCGACCTCGTAGAGCGCGTCGAGATCGCTCACGCGCATGGCGAGCTCGTCTCGGCCGCGCTTGAGCTCCTCCATCAGCAACACGTTGTCGAGCACCGCCGCGACCTGCGTCGCCACGCCTTCGACCAACGCGCGATCTTCCGAGGTGAACGCGTCGACGCGACGATCGAGCACCTGCAACACGCCCAACGTGCGCCCGCTCGCGTGCTTGAGCGGCGTCGCGATGATCGACCGCGTACGAAAACCCGACTGCCGGTCGATCTCCGGGTTGAAGCGCACGTCGCTGTAGGCGTCGCCCAGAATCAACGTGCGGCCCGTGCTGAACACGTGCCCCGCGATGCCGGTGGTGTCGGAGATGCGCAACTCCTTGAGCAAGTTGCCCTTGAGCACGCGGCTCCACAGCTCGCGGCGCGCCGGGTCGTGCATGAAGATCGTCGCCGCTTCGGCATCGAGCAGAGACGTGAGGCGCTCCATGACGGCCTGCAGGAGCGAGTCGAGATCGCGCGCCTGCGAGAGCTGCGTGCCCACTTCAATCAACGCCGAGAACCGCTCCGACTGCCGAGCGACCGTCGACTCCAGTTCCAACACCCGGGCCGCAGGGATTCCAGGGTCGGTCTTCACCGGCTCTCGCGCCATCAGTGCGCCTCCGCCCACGAGCGACCACGACCCACGTCGATCACCAGCGGCACCTTCAGCTCCGCGACGCTCGACATCACCTCACGCGCCAACGATTCCATCGCATCCGCCTCGCCCTCGGGGCATTCGAACAGCAGCTCGTCGTGCACCTGAAGGAGCATACGGCCGTTGAGCTTCTCCGCAGGAATACGGCGGTCGAGCACCAGCATCGCGCGCTTCACGATGTCGGCCGCGCTGCCCTGAATCGGCATGTTGATCGCCGCGCGCTCGGCCGCCATCGCGACCTGACGGTTGCGCGAGACGAGGTCGGGCATGTAGCGACGACGCCCGAAGATCGACTCGACGAAGCCCGTCTTGCGCGCCCTTTCGATGGTGCCTTCCACGTAGCCGTTGATGCCGGGGAACCGCGCGAAGTAGCGGTCGATGATGCCCTTCGCGTCTTCGACCGGAATGTTGAGGCGCGTCGACAGCCCGTGCGGCGACAACCCGTAGGCGATGCCGTAGTTCACCATCTTCGCGGCGCGACGTTGATCGCCGGTGACCGCGTCGACGCTCACGCCGAAGACCTCAGCGGCGGTGCGCGCGTGCACGTCGGCGTCTTCAGCGAAGGCGCGCACCAACCCTTCATCACCGGAGATGTGCGCGAGAATTCGAAGCTCGACCTGCGAGTAGTCAGCCGACACCAATACCCAGCCCGGCTCCGAGACGAAGGCGCGGCGGATCTGTTTTCCCAGCTCGGTGCGAATCGGAATGTTCTGCAGGTTGGGGTTCGTCGACGACAGCCGCCCCGTCGCCGCGGCCGCCTGATGGAACGTCGTACGAATGCGCCCGTCGGCGCCGATGAGAGTGGGCAGCGTGTCGAGGTACGTGCTCTTGAGCTTGGCGACGCTGCGGTACTCGATGATCGCGCGCGGCAGCGGGTGTTCTTCAGCGAGCTTCTCGAGCACCTCATGATCGGTCGACGGCGCGGTCTTGTTCTTCTTGAGCACCGGCAGCTTGAGCTCGTCGTAGAGCACCTGCGCCAGCTGCGGTGGTGAGCCCACGTTGAACTCGCGGCCCGCGTACCGGTACACGTCGGCGAGCAGCTGGCCGATCATTCCGTCGACCTGCACCGCGACTTCCTTCAGCGCCGCGAGGTCGAGACACACGCCCGCGCGCTCCATGCGCGTCAACACGGGCACCAGCGGGAGCTCGAGCTCGTTGGCCAACGGCGCGAGCCCGATGGCGTTCGCCTCAATCCACAGGTCGGTGACGAGGCGGTCCACCGCGTCAGCCGACGCCGCGTAGATCGTGCCCGCGCGCTCGTCGGTCATCTCGGCCAGCGTCGCCTTGCCCTTGCCTGCCTGACCGTCAGGCCGCGTCGGCAGCTCCGTACGAAGCCGCTCGCGCGCGAGGTCGGCGAGCGCGTGCTCTTTGCGCGACGGGTTGAGCAGGTACGAGAGCAGCTCGACGTCGGTGTGCAGCGTGACGTCTTCGATGCCCGTCGACGCGAGCAGGTGCAGCAACGCCTTGCCGTCGTGCGCTTCAATCGCCAGCCCCGCACGGCGCAGCGCGGGGCCGAGCTGCGCGACCATCGCCGCGCGGCCAACGGCCTTCACCGAAACGTACGCGCACGTGGTCTCGCCGATGACGCAGCCCAGACCGAGCAGCGCTGCTGAATGCGGCGCGCCTTCGTACGCGGGCGCCAACGACACCCGCTCCGCCTTCGCCAGCTCGTCACACAGCGCGAGCAGCCCCGCCTCATCGCGGACGATCGTCGCTTCCTGGCGCAGCGGAGTCGCAGGCGCCGAGGGCATCTCCTGATTGAGCCGGAAGAACTCGAGCTCCGTGAACATCGCGCGGGCTTCGGCCTGGCGAATGCCCTTCACCGCGAAGTCTTGAGGCTGACCTTCGACCTCGAGATCGTGGCGGAAGCTGACCAACTGCAGCGCGCGCTTGAGCTGCTCGAGGTTCGTCTTGAGCGCCTCACGAATCTTCGGCTTCTGCACTTCGTCGAGGCGGCTCATCAACGACTCGACGGTGCCGAACTGCGCGAGCAGATCTGCCGCCGTCTTGGGGCCGATGCCCGGCACCTTGGGAATGTTGTCGATCGCGTCGCCCACCAGCGCCTGGTAGTCGCGCATCTGCGAGGCCTTCACGCCGAAGCGCTCGAGCGCATCGGCCTCGGAGATCGGCTTGTCCTTCATCGGGTCGAAGATGCGGACGCCCGGCTTGAGCAACTGCAGAAAGTCTTTGTCGCTGGTGATGATCTCCGCGTCGAAGCCGGCGGCCGTCGCGCGATCGACGAGCGTGGCGATGACGTCGTCGGCTTCCCAACCCGGCACCTCGACGATGGGCACCTGCAGCACCTCGGTGATCTTCCGGATCAACTCGAACTGCGCGACGAGATCCGACGGAGGCGCTTCGCGGTTCGCTTTGTATTGTGGGTCGATGGCCAGACGGCCCTTGCGGCTGTCGCGGTCGAAGCACAACGCGAGGTGCGTCGGCGCGCGCTCGCGCATCAACTTGAGCACCATGCGCGTGAAGCCCAGCACCGCGTTCGTCGGTTGGCCCTTGCTCGTCGTGAGCGGCGGCAGCGCATGGTACGCGCGGAAGATGAGGCCGGACGCGTCGATGAGCGTCAGCGTGGGCGGCCCGCTGGGCACCGGAGGCGCAGCGGCCTCCGGCTTCTTCTCAGGGGTCGATTGCAGACTGCCGAACAGATCACCCTGCTGCGAGGCCATGCAGCGCGAGGTAGCACACCAGCGCCTAGTTGCAGCTCTGGTTGGTCATCTCCTCGTTGATCTTCTCTTTGAAGCCGTCGCCGTCGACCGCGAAGTCGAGCGCGGCTTTGAGCTGCTCACACGTCTCGGCGCGGTCCCACGCGTCTGACGCTTTCTTGGTGCACACGTTGGTGAGCGCCTTGAGCAGGTCAATGTTGCTGCGCGAGAAGTTCGCGCCCAGCTTCCACATGCGGCACGCGGCGCGGAAGTCTTTGCGGTCGGCCAGCGACTTGCCTTTCTCGTACGCGGTTCGGCTCATGGTCTCGACGATGTTGCGGCGCACGAACGACGTGCGGCGATCGAGCTCGCGCTTCTTTTCTTCAGCGGTCAGCTTGCCCAACTTGTCACCGAGCACGATGCGCTCGTCGACGGCCAGCGCCTTGTTGAAAGGAATCTCGGCGCGCTCGGGGCGATCGTTGGTGATCTCCGAAGTGCCGTTTTCATAGAGGTTCATCGCGTTGTTGAGATCGAGCAGCAGCGCGTTCGACGCCTCGTGAAACTGCGCCTTGTTGATGTTCTCGCGGATCTTCTGGAGCGGAACCGGCGCGTCGGCGAAGCGCCCCTCGAAGTACATCACCACCGCGCGGCCCATCTCCGGGTCGGGGTACCGCTTGGCGAGCTCTTCTTTCGCGAGCTTGCCTTGATCGACGGCCGGCGGCGGCGGGCGGAACGCGACGATCTCCGGGCACATCCACATGGGCTCGCCGGGCTTCAGCTTCTCGCGCGCCTTCAAGAAGTTCACGTACAGCGGCTCGGCGGGCCGCCAGTCGGTCTTGGGGTTGAGCGCGCCGTCGAGCTTCATCTTCATGAGCGCCGGCGGGTACAGCTCCCTGGTCTCGACTGTCTGGCACCACAGGCGCGTCCACAACTCGCACTTCTTGAGCGCCAGGTCCCACTTCGCGTTCGACGCGTAGGTCTTGCAGTCGGCGGCCGAGCGCTTCTTCACCTCCGCGAGCGTCGCCTTCGAGGCCGAGAGCGTCTTGAGGAGGTAGCCCTCGCAATCGCGCCCGATCTTCGCGAACGAATCGAGCGCGCCTTCGAGCTGACCGCTGCCGATCTGATCTTTCGCGCGGTTGATGTTCTCTTCGCACACCTTCAACACCGAAATACGACGCACCAACGCGTTGGCTTCCTGGTGAATGGGCTCGAGCTCGATGACCTTGTTGCAGGCGGCCTCTGCGCGCGCCCACTCGGGGTTGCCGTGCTCGCTGTTCGAATACGTGCGGCACTCGGCGAGCAGCTCTTCAATCTGCTCTTCGACGGTTTTCTCGACCGCGGTCGACTTCACCTTGCCGCGCCCGCCACCCATGGGAATCGGGCCCTTGTCGACCACCTCGGGGTCGGCGGTGAGCGCCTTGATCAAGATCGCGACGAAGAGCACGACACCGATGCCGCCGCCGATGATGATCTGCTTCTTGCGCTTCGGGTCCATCGGCGCGCCGTTGGCTGACGACGAGCCGTCGAAGCTCTCACTCGGACCACCGCGCGGCGCGCCACGCTCAGGTCGCGACGACGCGGGCGCGCTGCGGCCACCCCGCGCGATCGGCGCACGAGAGCCCGACGCCACGCCGGTCTCGAACATCATCTCGACCACGCCAAACTGAATGATGTCGCCCGCTGCGAGAATCGTGTCTTCGCTGATTGGCGCGCCGTTCACCGTCGTACCGTTGGCGCTGCCGAGATCCTTCACGGTGACCTCGCGGCCCTGCACCACGAGCTCTGCGTGACGCCGGCTCACCGAATCGTCGTCGACCTGAAGATCGACTCCAGCCACGCGGCCGACCGTCATCGTGCCGG
Organism: Archangium sp.; assembly: GCA_035910535.1. Classification (GTDB taxonomy): domain Bacteria; phylum Myxococcota; class Myxococcia; order Myxococcales; family Myxococcaceae; genus Archangium_A. The sequence continues at coordinate 16,962 of JAMHXF010000126.1, forward strand.
TGAGCGAGAACGTCTTGCCGGTGACGCCGCCGGTCAGCCCACGCAGCTGCGGGCCCGACGCGCGCTGCGGCCCGGGGCGCTTGGCGAGCGACGCGCCCGCCGGCTTTTCTTTGATCGCCTGCACCACCCGAGTGCTGCGCGGCGCCTTGAGCGACTTGCCGCTCGCCGTCGTCGGCTCCTTCGAGGGCTTCACGCCGGCGTTCTTCGCCTTGGGCAACGACTTGGTGCCCAGCTTGAGCTGAATCTCGTAGTCGCCGATGACGATCTGGCTCTTCGCCGAGAGCTTCGTCGGCCCTTCGATCTTCGCGCCGTCGACCCAGGTGCCGTTGGCAGAGCCGATGTCTTCGACCATCAGCGCCTCACCTTCGAGGAAGAAGCGCGCGTGCTTACGGCTCACGCCACCCTCCGCGAGGATGAGATCGTTTCCTTCAGACCGGCCGATGGTCAGCTGCTCGGCCACGTCCTGCTCCTGCTGGGAGCCGTCGGGGTTCTTGATGACGAGGGTCGGCACGGATCGTTACTCCTCGCGGAAGATGCCCATGTTCACGGGAATGCCGCGGCGCTGAAGGTCATCGTAGAAGCGCGGCACAAAGCCGGTGGCCACGTATCGCCCTCGCACCTTCCCCTCCTCCGTGAAGCCCTCCTGCTTGAAATAGAAGATGTCCTGCATGGTGACGACGTCGACCTCCATGCCGGAAACTTCAGAAATGTAGGTCACGCGACGGCTGCCGTCTGAGAAGCGCGTCTGCTGCACGATCATGTGCACGGCCGAGGCGATCTGTTCACGAATGGCCTTCACCGGGAGATCCATACCGGCCATCAGCACCATCGTTTCGAGGCGCGCGAGCGCATCACGCGGCGTGTTCGCGTGCAGCGTGGTCAGCGACCCGTCGTGGCCGGTGTTCATGGCCTGAAGCATGTCGAGCGCTTCACCCGCGCGGCACTCGCCGACGATGATGCGGTCAGGGCGCATGCGCAGGCAGTTCTTCACGAGATCACGAATGGTGATCGCGCCCTTGCCTTCGAGGTTGGGCGGGCGCGACTCGAGCTGCACCCAGTGATCCTGCGTGAGGTTCAATTCGGCGGCGTCTTCAACGGTGACGATGCGCTCGTCGTCTTGAATGAACGAGCTGATGACGTTGAGCAACGTCGTCTTGCCTGAACCGGTGCCGCCCGAGATGACGAGGTTCTTGTGCGCCTTGACCACCATCTCGAGGAATTCGGCCATCTGCGGCGTGATCGACTTGTACTTGATGAGATCAGAGACCTGCAGCTTGTCGCGCTTGAACTTACGAATGGTGATGCACGGGCCCTTGAGCGCCAGCGGAGGAATGATGGCGTTGACGCGTGAACCGTCTTTGAGGCGCGCGTCGACCAACGGGCTCGACTCGTCGATGCGGCGACCGATGGGCGCCACGATGCGCTCGATGACGCCGAGCACCGCCTGGTTCGACGAGAAGATCTTCTCGGACAGGCGAATCTTGCCCTTCTTCTCGATGTAGATCTGGTTGGCGTGGTTCACCATGATCTCGCTGATGTCGTCGTCAGCGAGAAACGCCTCGAGCGGCCCGAGGCCCAACGCCTCGTTGAGCACGTCGGTGAGCAGCATGTCGCGGTCGATGTGCTCCGGAATCTCTCCGTCGCCCTCCATCTGCGCGAGGATGTCTTGAATCGCCTTTTCGGTGCGGCGCCACAGCTCTTCGTCACCGAGCCGGTCCATGTCGAGGCGGCGCAGGTCGAGGTACTCGATCAGGCGATCGTGAATGTCTTTCTGGAGGTTGGCGTAGGCCTCAATCTTCGGGTCGACGTGCTTGTCGCGACGGCGAATCGCGGCGGCCAGTGACGCCGGCATGTTCTTCTGTTCTTCCTCTTCTTCCGGCGGCGGCTCTTCGTCGTCGTATTGCTGTTCTTCTTCGCCGCCCTCGTCTTCGTACTCGCCTTCTTCCTGCTGCTCTTCTTCGTACTCGCCTTCGTCGCCACCCTCTTCAGCGCCGGCCTCGTAGTCTTCCGGAGGCGCGTCGACGTTGATGATGTAGTCGCCGACGTAGATCTTGTCGGAAGGCCGCACCACCAACGGGCCCGCCAACTTCTTCCCATTCACGAAAGTGCCGTTGGTCGACTTGAGGTCGACCACGATGTACTTGCCGTCTTTGAGAACGATCTTCGTGTGGTACTTCGACACGTTCCCCTTGTTGAGGACGATGTCGTTGCCCGCGAGGCGGCCGATGGTGACTTCTTCTTTTTCGAAGACGAGGTCCTGAGACTCTCCGCCCTTCTCGGCCAGGGTGATGAGAAACATGTCACCACCCTACCACGACGCGGCAACCCGGCGGATTGAGAACGAAAAACCCGCGGCCGGTCCATTTGACCGAGCCGCGGGCTGGAGGCCCTTCAAGTGACCGATTGGTCAGTCGAAGATGCCGAACGTGACCTCGCCACGGGCCTGCTTATAGCGGCTCTTCACGTCGTCGATGATGGTGCGAATCTTGTCACTGTCGGGATTCACGATGCGCGGCGTGACGAAGATCACCAGCTCGCGCTTGTTGCTGTCGAACGCGCGGTTCTTGAAGAGCTCACCGATGATGGGAATGTGACCCAGACCCGGCAGCTTGCTGACCTGCTTCTGCTCGTCGTGCGCGAACACGCCTGAGAGAACGATCGTCTCACCGTGGCGCACCGTGACGTTGGTCTTCACGCGGCGGCTGCGGAAGCCTGGAATGCTGGCGCCACCACCGGCGGTCACCGCCACCGACACGTCGACCTCCGAGACCTCAGCTTCGATTTCCGTCTGGATGTTGCCGTTGCGGTCGGCCGTGGGGCGCAGCTTCAAGATGACGCCGTAGGGCTTGAACTCGACCGCGAACTGGTTGTTCGTGATGAGCGGAATCGGAATTTCACCACCCGCGAGGAACTCGGCCTTTTCACCCGACGCGCACACCAGCTTGGGTTGCGCGAGCAGTCGGCCGTAACCGTCGTTCATCTGAAAGCCGACGTTGAAGCTCGAGCGGCCGACGTTGGACGAGAGCAGGCTGCCTTCAGCGAAGTTGCCGGGGAAGAGCTCCTTGCCGATGTTTACCGTGGCCTGCGCCGTACCGGAGATGTCGGTCGGGTACTTGATGCCGTAGCGATCCGTCGACTGGCGGCGGATTTCGACGAACTGAACCTCGGAGAGGATCATGCGCTTGATGCCGACGACCAGGAGGTTCTCGACCTTCTCGCCGATGGCCTTGGTGATCAGCTCGGCCTTCTGCAGGTCTTGCTGCGACTCGACCGAGCCCTCGAGGAAGATGGTCGAACCGACCACGTTGGCCTGCACGTTCTTGAGGCCGGCCTTCTGGAACGCGGCGTTGAGGTTCTGCGCGACGAGCTTCTTCGCGTTGGGCGCGATCTTCACGAAGCTCTTCACGTTGCCGTAGAGACCGACGACCTGATCGATGCGGTCTGCGTCGGCCTGCGTGTACGCCTGACCGTCGAGGTAGATGCGGTCGCCGACCATGCGAACGTTCACGCCTTCGATTTCACCGAGGAGCTTCTTGATCTCCGAGATGACCTCGTTGGGGTCCTGCTTGCGAACGCTGATGAGATAGCTGATGCGCTGACCCGACGTCTTCCACACCAGCAGCGTCGTCTTGCCTTCAGCCGAGCCGATGATGAGCAGCTGGTTGTTTCCGATGGTTCGCACGTCGGCGACGTTGGGGTCACCAACGGCGACACGCTGAATGCCGGGAACGGTGATCACCTTCTGGGTACCGACGCCAAGCGCCAGCGGGCCGCCGTCCTGAGCGAACACCGTCGTCGCCAGGAACATCGCGAATACCGCCACACTGCGAACCAGGCCCGAGCGCACCGCACGCACTTCGCGCATCGTCAGAACTCCCCTCAAGAAGAAGACTTCGTCTGCAAGAAAACGTCGCGCACCGTAGCAGACCGGCGCGCAACAAAAGGGGAAAGACGTCAGCCCTGCCACCACATCGCCCACAGACTCCCCAGCGCGATGGCCACTGCGTAGGGAATCTGCTGGCGCGGTGTCACCGCGTCTCCGCTGCGCTTCGCCAACACGCCGCGCAACGTCTCGCCAAGCCCGCCGTTCCACAACAACGACACCACCGCCTGTAACGCGCCGACGAGGCTAATGAAGATGAGCGCGCTGAGCACCAACGGCACGCCCAGGCACGCACCGACGACGGCCGCGAGCTTCACGTCGCCCCAGCCCATGCCTTTGCCTGAAATCGCAAAGAGGCCGAACCAACCGCCCGCAGCCACGAGCCCCACTGCACCCGAGAACACGCCGAGGGTGATCTCCCCGCCCAGACCTTCGAGCCACGCACGCAGCCCCAGCGCGAGCAACATCGCCGGGTAGGTGAGCACGTCAGGAATTCGGCGGCCACGAAGGTCGGTCACCAACGCGACGGCGAGCGTCAGCGTCAGCAACCCATACTCGAGTGGAATCAACGCTGGCACGAAAGGGCCAGCGTCAGCGGTAGACGAACTTCACCTTCTCACTGCAGATGAAGTACTCGTCGCCGTCTTCGATCTTGCGGCGCTTGATGCGCTGCTTGTTGAACCACGTGCCGTTCGACGAGCCGAGATCTTCGAGGAAGAACTCGCCAGCATCACGAACGATGACCGCGTGCTCACGTGAGACCTTGCCGGAGTTGATGACGAAGTCGCAGTGCTTGCCACGGCCGATGACGAAGCGCTCTTTGGCGATGCGATCGAGCTCACCGCCCTCGAGCATCATGTACAGCGCCGGAGCGCCGCTGGCCTCGCCGCCCATGTCGACGTCGACTTCACCGTCTCCGTCACCTTCGCTGCCGTCGAGCGACTGATCAGGCGGAGGCTGGTTGTTCTGGTTCTTCGACTTGATGAGGCGCTCGAGCTCAGCGGCCGTTTCCAGCACGCGCTCTTGCACTTCGCGGCGCACCGGGTCGTCGTCCATCGAGCCGCCTGCCGGAGCCTGCTGCACGGGCTTGAGCATCGGCGGAGCGCCTTGCGCTGCAGCAGGTCGGCTCTGCGGCGCGGGGCGTGGGGCGGCGGCGGGCGCTGGCTTCGAGGCTCCGCCGACCGGGCTGCCACTGGCGCTCGCGCCAGCTGCAGAGTCGAGGAAACCGTTGAGGCGGGCGAACATGAACATCGCCTGGTTGATGAGCGCGTCGCGATCGCTACCCATTTGTGACGCCATCTCTTCGAAGGCGCCCCAGATGTGGTCGGCAATCTGCACTTTGCGCGCGGGTCGGCTGCTCGGATCCATCATTGAGTGAACTCGTAACCCTTCGTGGGCAGGCTGGCCGACAGCTTACCAGTCAATGTGTTGGGGGACCAAACTACTGGCGACACGAAACGCCGTTCGCGGTGCCATTGCGTGCGGCCACCAGCGGCGCCATGAGCATCACCGACATCGCGTTACCAGAAGGGACGACTCCGTACGTGGCCCACGAGAACGTGGGGGTCGACGAGTTGAGGCCACGTGGCGCGTAGGCCATCGCGATATTGCCGATGACCACCTGCTCAGGCGCGACGCCGTTGGCGCAGTAGATGCTGTTACCTCTGACTGCGGTGAACGGGTCAATGCGCGCTCTGAAAGGCAGTTGCTGCGCGTCGATCGTGAACGCCACGAACGCGCCCTCGCCCTTCGGCAGTTGCTCTTCAGGAGGCACCACCAGCGTCAACGCATCGCGAGCGGCAAAGACGCCGTCTGCCGGGCTTGCGACCCGCGCGACCTTCTCGACCGTGACTGCGTAGCGGCGCTTGAAGACGAAGGTCTCGCCCGCCCCAACGCGCCCCATGAAACCCTCCGTGTCAGCAGCGACGGTCAGGGGCCTGGCACCGCCCGCGTTGACGCTGAAGTACGTGCGCCCGACACACGACGCAGGCGACGCGTCGACTTCGACGAAACCAGAACCCAGCTGAGCGACCGACGCGCGCCCACATTCAGAGACGTTCGCCGAATCGCTCCCGGTGAAGAACCGCACCGGGTCACCCACCGCAGCCTGCGCTTCAGCACCGGGCGCGACGGTGAGCCGCGCGCCGTCGGCGTCAACGGTGGGCACGAAGGTCAGCCCCGGCAGGTTGCCGTTCTTCACGACGTACATCGTCTGATCGACGAAGTACCCGTCGGCGATGTCGACGACCCACGCCTGCGCGCCGAGCGTCGCCCTGACGGTGCGCCACGGAAACGTCGACGCCCCGTTGAAGATGCCGGTGTCGTACGAGAGCGTCGCGCTCTCCAACGCGCCTGCTGCGCCGCCGTCGGGCAACGTGAAAGACGTGCCGCCGTCTTCGAGCGCCACCGGCGTTCGCACCAGCACCTGAGAGATGTCTGCGCGCCCGGGGTTGGCGTCGATGATGAGGCCCTTCTCGGCGCTGAAGAAAGTCACCACCCCGTTCGAAGACGAGAATGCGCCCAGCTCTTCGTACCCGACCTCCGCACGCGCCGGAGCGACGAGGCCACCATCGACCACGGTCTCCACGTTGAGGCCGATGGCGCCACCAGCCGCCACCGTGAGGCCAAGAATCAGGCCGGTGTCATCAGCGCGCAGCGGCGCCATGGGCTGCCCCGTCACGTCGGTCGAACGCAGAAAACCCGCGCTCGAAGTTCCGGCGGTGACGTCGACGCTCACCACGCCGCCGCACGCCGGAGTACCGCAAGGCTCCTCGTCGAGGATTCCGTAGAGGCGCACGTCACCACTCACGCGGAGCGAAGCGGCGAAATCACGAACCTGGCCACCGAAGCCGAGCGCTACCGAACGACCCGTTGCGGGCTCGAGCAACACGGTCCGCCCCGTGCCGCCGGCTTTCCGGGTCGAGAGCGCGAGACACAGCGAGGTGGCACAGAACGGCGCGCCATCGACCGTGCGACTCGCGCTCGCGGGCAACACCTGCAACGCCTTGATGGGCTCACCGTCAACCGACGTCAGCTCGGTGAAGACGATGGTGCCGCTGGCGAGCTGCTCAGTGAGCGCCGCCTCGTCGGTGACGAGCGAGCCGCGCAGCACGCGCGCCGTCACGCCGTCCCAGGTGGCGACGTAGAGCGAGGTGCTCGTCGGCAAAGTGGTGCTCGTGACGTCCATCCACGCGGAGAGCGCGGTGAGCGGAGCCGGGAGCGGAAACGGCCGACTCGCGACCTGCTTGAGCGTGCGCGTACTGACCACGCTGACCTCTGCGGCACCTGAGCGCGCGGCGTAGACGTACGCGCCCGTCACCCGAAAGCCGTACACGTCGTGCCCTTCGTCGACCACCAGCATCGTGGGCTGATCGAGCACGGGGATCGACAAGGTCTCGAGCGGGTTCGGAGCGCGCGCCCAGTCGCCATCGTTCGCGAGCCCCTCTTTGTAGGTCTCGTAGACGCGCAGCTCGCTGCTGTCGGTGGACGTGATGAAGACGCGACCCGAAGGCAAGCCCACGCGCTCGACGACCGTGCCGTCAGAGCGTTCATGCGGTCGCACCGCCAGCGTGGTGTCGACCATGCGGTCTGCGAAGACGAGATCAGTCGGGCCCAGCACCGACGCACGATTCACGGGGTTGTTCTGCGTGCACGCCGAGAGCAGCAGCAGCGCGACGAGTGAGAGACGGCACTTCACGGCACGACCTCCATGGTGGCGAGGCACGCCGGTGAGCTGGGGCCGCGAACGAGACAGTGCTGCTGCAGGCCCAGGTGACCCACCAACCGCGCTGACTGCGGCCTCGAGAGGTCGGGGATGTCGACGATGGCGATACGCCCGTCGCCGAAGTTGCTGACGTAGATGCGCGCCGACGTGCCGCGCTGGTCGACCGTGAGCCCGGCGGGTTGCACGCCGAGGCCCGTGATGATCGACACCACGTCACCGAGTTCGTCGTCGTAGATCGCGAGCGCTCCGCTGGCGATCGACGCGCCCGTCACAGCCACCAGATCACCCTTGCCCGGCCGCGCGATGACGCGCGCTTCATTGGCCGCGTCGAGCAACGGCACCGAGCGCACCAACGTCACGCTCGGGAACGCCGTGTTCGCGTTGTAGACATTGCTGACCAGCAGCGTGTCCGGCACTCGGCCCACCATGAAGAGCCGACGGCGATCGCTCGAGAAGACCAGCGAGCGCGCGTCAGACACGCGGAACGCCGCCTCGAGACTCGTCGATGCCACCGTCGCGCCATCGCGGCTGACCAGCCGAAGCAGATCCGGCGCCTGACTGGCGACACGGTTCGTCAGACGCCCCGACACGTACACCCACGAGCCCAGCGCCACGACCGAGCTCGACGGCGTAAGGCCCATGGGAATGAACGACTGCTCGGAGACCCTGAAGTCGTCAGACTCGAGGTGCACCAGATAGCTGCGGTAATTCAACCGGCTGAGCGTCGGTGAGTCGGCCGGGTCGACGTGGGTCACCCACACGTCGGAGAGCGGCAACGAATCGCGCCCGATGCACTGCCCTGCCGTACACGCACGCCCACAGTCGGGAGCGTCGACCGGGCAGCACTCTGCAGCCGCCGCGCACGTGCGCACCTGCGTCGTCACACCGTACGGCTGCGGCGCACGCGGAATGCCCGTGCCCGACTGCTCGAACTCGGCGGGCGTGAGGCTCACACCGGTCGCCAGACAGTTTTGGCCCGACGCGCCTTCACCCACACACGAGAGCACTGGCGAGGCGCCCTCGAACTTGAGCTCGACCTGAAAGAGCCGGTTGCCTTCCGCGCGCGTGGGCAGAAACGCACGCCACTGTGTACCTGCTGCGACCTCGGCCACGTGCAGCTCGCCGGCGAAGCTGCTGACCAACACGCGCTGACTGTCGGTCAGCTTCAGATCGCTGACCAACAACACCTCACCCGGCGTCCCGCCCATGGGCGGCAGGTCGCTGATGGCGTCGAGGTCGAGCGCCACCACCGAGCCCGAGCCGTAGCGCTTGTCACCGTTGGCGTTGGCCACCAACAGCACGCCGTTGGTCTTCCCCGGCGCCTTCACGTGCGAGAGGCCCACGGGAAAATACAGCCGGTCCAACGGAGGGCCGGAGACCTCGGTACCCGAGTCGCACGCGCTCAACGTCAGCGCCGCGAGGAGAATCGAGAAGCGGTGCATGGTTCGAATCACGTCTCTGCCTGAATCTTCGAGAAGTCGGCGACCGTGCCGAAGAGCCCACCGATTTCCATCAACAGGCGCACGCGGTTCTCACGAACGGCCTTGTCTTCGGCCATCACCATCACCTTGTCGAAGAACGCGTCGACGAAGCCCTTGAGCGGCACGACCTTCGCCATCGCGCCCTCGTAGTCGTCGGCCTTCACGGCGGCGAGCACGGCGTCTTTCACCTTCGAGACTTCAGCGAAGAGCACCTTCTCGGCGTCGTCGCTCAGCTTCGAGGCGTCGACCGGTGCGGCGGTGACGTCTTTGGCCTGCTTCTCGACGATGTTCGCCACGCGCTTGAACGTGGCCGCGAGCGCCGCAAAATCGGGGCGGTTCACGTAACCGGAGATCGCCGTGAGCCGCAGCTGCGCCGAGACGAGATCATCGAAGCCCGCCGACAACACGGCCTCCGCCACGTCAGCGCGGTTGTTCTCACGCCACGTCGACTCGAGGCGCCCGCGGAAGAACTCGAGGAGCTGGTCTTTCACCGGCGCCTCACCCTGCTTTTTCTTCACGTCGGTGAACTTCGGGGCCAACAACGAGAGCGAGTGATCGATCGCCGCGCCGAGCGAGAAGCGGTAGCCCTTCGCCACCGCGATGCGGATGAACGTGATCGCCGCGCGACGGAGCGCGAAGTCGTCCTTCGCGCCGGTGGGCTTCTTGCCGATGCCGAACAACCCGCACAGCGAGTCGAGACGATCAGCCAGGCCGATGATTGCGCCCGCGTGCTGCGTCGGCAGCCCGTCACCGGCGCCGCGTGGCAGGTAGTGCTCGAAGATCGCCAGCGCGACTTCTTTCGGCTCACCGTCGTGCAGCGCGTACTCGCGACCCATGACGCCCTGAAGTTCGGGGAACTCGCCGACCATGCCGGTGTTCAAGTCGGCCTTGCACAGCGTGGCCGCGCGCTCGACGGTGCCGACCTGGGCCTGCTGGCCGACCGCGTTGGCGAACCACACGCCCTGCGCACGAATGCGATCGGTCTTCTCGGCCATCGAGCCCAACTTGTCGATCCACGAGCGGCGGGCGAGCCTGGGCAGCCGGTCTGCGAGCGGCGCGCGGCGATCTTCGTCGAAGAAGAAGCGACCGTCCGTCAGGCGCGCACGAAGCACGCGCTCGTACCCCTTCACCGAGAGCGCCACGTCTTTGACCGGCGTGTTCGACACCGCGATGAAGCGCGGCATGATCTTCCCGTCGCCGTCGAGCAACGAGAAGTAACGCTGGTGGCTCTTCATTTCCTGCACGAGCACTTCGGCGGGCAATTCGAGGTGACGCTCTTCGAATGTGCCGAGCACCGGGTTCGGCAGCTCGACGAGGTTCACGACCTGATCGACGAGCGACTCGTCTTCGAGGACCTTGCCGCCCGCCTTGCTCGCCACTTCGGCGATGCGCGCGACGGTGAGCTGCTTGCGCTTTTCAAGGTCGGCGATGACATGCGCCTTTTCGAGCGCCGCTTCGTAGTCAGCCGGCTGCTCGAGGTTGATCGGCCCCGACGACAGAAAGCGATGGCCCTTCGTCGCGCGACCGCTCTTCACGTCGGAATAGATGAGCGGGATCACCTCGCTGCCGAGCAGCGCGACGATCCACTGCAGCGGGCGACCGAACGAGAACTCCTGATCACCCCAACGCATCTGCTTGGCGAAGTTGATCTTCCGCATGCAGACGTTGAGCACGTCGGGCAGCAGCTCGAAGGCGCGGCGACCTTTTTCTTCGACCGTGGCGACGAGGTACTCGCCCTTGGGCGTGGTCACGCGCTTGAGCTGCTCGACGCTCAGCTTCACGCTCTCGGCAAACTTGATGGCCGGCGTCTTCGGCGTCGTGCCGTCGGCTTCGAAGGCCGCGCGCACCGAAGGGCCCTGCACTTCTTTCATGACGTCGTCGGTCTTCTCGACGACCTCGCGCACCAGAATCGCGAGGCGGCGCGGCGTACCGAAGCGCTTCACTTCGCCGTGCTTGAGGTTCAGCGCCGCGCACTGCTCGCGGAAGTTCTTCTCGATGTCGTCGAGCGCCGGCACCACGAAGCGCGCCGGGAGCTCTTCGGTCCCGAGTTCGAAAAGGAGATCAGCCACGGCTCGACTCCTTCTTCTCGAACGAGACGGTCTGCCATGCGTCGCTGGCGGCCTTGCCTTCGAGCATCGGGAGCTGCTCGCCGACCGTCCACTTCGTCTTGCAGAGCGGCCAACCCAGCTTCTGGCGCATCTTCAAATACCCTTCGGCGCACAGGGCCGCGTTGTCGCGCACGCGCTTGATGTAGCCGGCGCGATCCGTGACAGAAATTGCACCGCGCGCGTCGAGCAGGTTGAAGGCGTGGCTGCACTTGAGCGCGAAGTCGTACGCCGGCAGCGGCAGCTCTTTCTCGACGATGAGGCGCTTGCACTCGGCTTCGTACGAGCGGAACAGCATCTCCAGCTGCTCGGGGTCTGAGTCGCGCTGCGCGTACTGCGACATCTCGACTTCGTTGGCGTGGAAGATCTCGCGGTACTTCACACCCTTGACCCACTCGATGTCGTACAGGCTGTCGACGCCCTGCAGGTACATCGCGATGCGCTCGAGGCCGTACGTGAGCTCGGCCGCGACGGGCTTGCACTCGTAGCCGCCGCACTTCTGGAAGTACGTGAACTGGGTGATCTCCATGCCGTCACACCAGACCTCCCAACCGAGGCCTGAAGCGCCGAGCGTGGGCGACTCCCAGTCGTCTTCGACGAAGCGGATGTCGTGCTCGAGCGGGTCGATGCCGAAGGCCTTGATCGAGTCGAGGTAGAGCTCCTGCACGTTCTTCGGCGCGGGCTTCAGGATCACCTGAAACTGGTGGTGCTGAAACAGGCGGTTCGGGTTCTCACCGAAGCGGCCGTCAGCGGGGCGACGCGAAGGCTGCACATAGGCGACGTTCCAGGGCTCAGGCCCGAGCGCGCGCAAGAAAGTGGCGGGGGCCATCGTGCCGGCGCCGACCTCGAGATCGTAACCCTGCGTGACGATGCAGCCGTGCTTTGCCCAGTGGTTCTGGAGCGTCAGCAGAAGTTCCTGAAAGTACATGGCGGCGGCGTCTTACCGGCCCACGCCAGCGCCAGCAACGAGGCGTTTTCGCTGAAGTTTACGGAGCCAACGGCAGCGAGCCGACGTCGACCGCGCGCATCTCGTTGGTCTTGCCCGCTTCGATGGTCACCGAGAGCAACCGCGCTTTGCCGTCACCGTCAATGACGACCAGCTTGCTCACGCCCGCTTCGATGGGCACCTTCACCAGCGGCGTCGAGCCCAGCGAATCACCACCGAGCAGCACGTTGGCCGACGAGGGGTTGATGGTGCGCAGCGACACGTAGCCGAGCTCCGCCAGCTTCGCGCCTTTGCTGTCCTTGACCACTTCGACGGTGCCGTCGGGGTTCACCTTCTTCGCGGCGCCCGACGACTTCTTCTGCTTGTCGGCCACCAATGTCTTGAGCTCGTCGATCTGCTTCTGGAGATCGTCGATCTTCTTGGTGTTTGCCGCGCCCGTCGCCTGACCCGCCTGCGCCGCGAGCTTGAGCGAACGCTGCTCAGCCTCGAGGTAGTCGAGCTGCTTGAGCTCCGCTTCGAGCTCCGCGAGCATGCGCTGCCGCTCGGGATCATTGGCGGCGGTCTCCATTTCGGCCTGACGCTTTCGCTCGGCTTCGGCTTCGGCCTTCTGCTTCTCGCGCTCGACGAGCCAAGCCGGCTTTTCGCCCTCTGGAGTCACCGCGCCGAGGTCGATCTTCTTCGGGCCGGTGTCGACGACCGGAGGCGGCTCTTCGAGCTTCGCGAACTGCTCTTTGAAGGGCCCCGCGACCACGGCCCAGGCGAGCCCGGCGATGATCACCAGCAGCACGGCGATCGCCAGCATGCCGCCGAGGCCACTTTTCTTCTGCGGCGGCGGGGCAGCAGGGGCGGGCTTCGCAACCTCAGCCTTGACCTGCGGCAACTTCATCGACGAGCGGCCGCGCGGAGGCATCGTGGCGTCGAGATCTTCTTTCGGCGCCGCGGGCACAGGCTGCTGCGCCGCCTTCGCGAAGGGCGACTTCGTACCGGGGCGAACGGTCTCTTCTTCTGCGGGCACCTCGACCTTCGGCAAGCGCATCTGCGAGCCGCCGACCTTCGGCAGGTTGCGGCTCGAAGGCTTCGCCGTCGCGCTGACCTTCGGGAGCTTCGCGCTCGACGCGCCCGTCTTCACGCCCGGTCGCGGGTGCGGCGTCGCGGTCGACTTGGCGTTGAGCGAGCCCGTCTTCTTCGAGGGCTTCGAGTCAGCATCGCGCTCGTCGGTGGTGAGCACCGCAGCGGCCTGCTTCATCGACGCCTGATCGCCGCCTTCGTTGGCCACCTCGAGCAGCGAGCGCGTGATGGCGATCTTGTCTTCGAAGAGCTGGCCCATGAACTCGGCCACCTGCTCGTCTTCGAAGAGCTCCGGGCACGCCTGCTCGATGGCGCGCGCGAACTCGCGGCCGGTGTTGAAGCGGTGCTCACGCTTCTTCGAGAGCGACTTCATCACCACGTCAGACAGCTGCGCCGAGACGTACGGGTTGTTGACCTGCGGCGGCGTCACGTCGCCGTCGACGATCTTCAGCATCATCGCGGCGTCGGTGGGCGCGGTGAACAGGCGCTCACCGGCGAGCATCTCGTGCAGCATGACGGACGCCGCGAAGAGATCGGTGCGCCCGTCGAGCGGCTCGTTCTTCACCTGCTCCGGCGACATGTAGCCCGACGTGCCTTTGACGACGCCAATCTGCGTGCGGTTCAAACGACCGCGCGCCTTGGCGATGCCGAAGTCGATGACCTTCACCTGCCCGGTCCACGTGATCATCACGTTCTTGGGGCTGACGTCGCGGTGCACGACGGCCATCGGCTGGCCGGTGGGGTCGGTGAAGTGGTGCGCGTAGTGGAGGCCCAGCGCGGTGTCGCGAACCACGCGCGCCGCGAAGCCGACGGGAATCGGGACTTCGCGCTTGGCGGCCCGCTTGATCGTCTGCTCGAGGTTCTGGCCGGCGATGAACTCCATCGCCAGGTACAGCTCGTCGCGCTCTTCGCCGAGATCGAAGACCTGGCCGATGTTCGCGTTGTTGAACGCGGCGGTGATGCGCGCCTCGTCGAGGAACATCTTCACGAACGAGTCGTCGGCTTTGACGTCGGGGAGAATCTGCTTCAACGCGACGAACTTCTTGAAGCCACCCGGCCCCGGGAGGAACGCGAGGAAGAGCTCGGCCATCCCGCCCACGGACAGGCGCGTGATGATCTCGTACTTCCCGACGCGTCGACCTCGATCGAGATCTGATGATGACTTCGCCGCAGGCATGGGTTCGCGACCCTACCACGCGCTACGGAGTCGACGACTTCCAGAAAACAAACGGCCGTAAATCAGTGACAGGACAGGTCGAGGTGTTGGCGTCATACGAGCCATTCCCGACGTTCAGCATCGTCCACCGCCCAGCGCCGACCTGCAGCGACTGCTCCCCGCCCGGCAACACAGACACCGAGCCCGAGGCGTGCCCGAAGATCACCGGAAACTGAATGAAGCGACCACACGCGTCTTGCGTGCACCCGGCGGCGACCGTGCCGTCGGTCACCGTGAAGGGCGCCGTGTCGGTGGCCAGCAGCAGCTTCGTGCCCTTCTGCGCCATGTCGGCCGCGAAGAGCACCTCGCCGCTCGCCAGGTCGCGCATCACGAAGGCGCGCGCGGGGTTCTGCATTTCGCCGTCGTCGAGCACTGTGGCGACGACTTGACGACCCGCGGTGAGCGGCGCGCCCTTGCCCACCGGCAGCTTGATCTGCACGCGACCGGTCAACATCTCGCCGGCGACTGAGCCCGGCCGCGCGAACGCGAGCAGCAACGAGTTCGACTGGTACACCGCCGAGGTCAACGTGCCGGTGCCCTGGTACTGGTTGCCCTTCGCGCGCGCCGTCATCTCGAAGAAGCCCATGTTGTCGGCGCTGGCGACGTTGAGCAGCCAGTCGGAGCCGAGCGACGGAAACCCATTGGCCGGGCACCCGGTGGTGCACGCGCCGTCGAAGCAGAGCTCGTCTTTGCCTCTGCACTCTGCGGTCGAGGTGCACGACGAGCCGCGCTGCGGGCCGATTTCAACCTCGAGGTCCTGCGGGGCGAACTGACGCGTGGTGCACGAGCGGGAGACCATCGGCAACTGACCTGCGCCGACGCCGCCGTCGAAGAGCACGCCCATCGGCTGCTGCACGCCGAAGCACAGCTCGAGCGTGAACTGCTCATTGAGCGGCGCGTTCACGCCGTCCAGACACGTGCCGTCGCCGCAGCGGCTGTTGCCCGCGAGCTGAATGACGCCGTCCCACGTGCGCTCGAGCTTCTCGCCGGCCTCGAGGCGCCGAATGAGCGACGGGCCCGCATCGGGGCAGGAGCACGTGGTGTCGCACGAGCGATCGCACTGACGACATTCGCAGGCGAGATCGTCGAAGCCGAAGAGCGCGCCGCCGACTTCGCGTTGCACCGTCAGGCCGAGCTTGCCGGCCGTGGCGTCGAGGTAGATGGGTGAACGCGTGGTGTTGACGACGCGCATGGTGACGGGCTGTGGGTTGGCCGGGCTGCAACGGCACCCGCTCACTGCCATCAGAAGGACGAGGATGAAGGGGCGCATGTCTGGCGTGAATGTCGTAGGCGGGCGGTACGTTGCTGGCAATGCCTTGAATCGATCAAGGAAGTTACGTGGTGCACCCAATGCTTGCATGGGTAAGGCCACGTCAACCAAGGTGCGACGAAGATGCGAGTGACGCTGACAGCGGTGCTGGTGCTGGGGCTCGCGGGCTGCGACCCGGTGGGGCGTGAGAACGGCCGCGGCACTGCCGTGCCTGACGTCGCGCCGCCGGTGCTCTCACCTGTCGAAATCAAACCTCCGGAGATCGAGCGAGCCCCCGTCGGCCGCGTGGAGCTGATCGACCCGCCCCGCGTCGACTCGATTCAGGTCGACGAGCTGCGCCAGTCTGATGGCGTCGTCGACATTCTGTGGGCCATCGACGACTCGGGCTCGATGACCAACGAGCGCCGCACGCTGGTCGGCAACTTCAACCGCTTCGTGCAGGAGCTGCTCAACCTCCGCGTCGACTTCCAGATGGGCGTGACCTCCGTCATCGCCGGTGACGGCGGCCGGCTGCGCGGCACCACGAAGATCATCACCAACCAGACACCCAACCCCGCGATGGTCTTCGAGACCAACACCACCTTTCCCAACTCGCGCTCACGCTGGGAGCAGGGCCTGCGCATGACGCAGCTGGGGTTGACCAGCCCGAACATCGACCCCGGTCAACCGAACGCCGGTTTTCTGAGACCCAACGCGGCGCTGGCGATCATCGTCGTCACCAATGAAGACGACTCGAGCTTCGGCACCACCGACTATTACGCGCGCGTCTTCCGCTCGCTCAAGGGCAAGGGCAACGAGAACCTCGTGAGCTTCTCGGTCATCGGCGGCACCCTGCCCAACGGCTGCGTTCCGCCCGGTGAATCGGGCCTCTACGGCAGCACCGCTGACCCGGCGGTGCGCTACGGAGAAGTCGCCACCAAGACCGGCGGCATCATCGGCAGCATCTGCGACGCGAGCTTCGAGCAGACACTGCTGCGAATTGCGCAGGCGCTCAACACCCTCAAGCGCGTCTTCCCGCTCACGTTGCTTCCCATTGCCACCTCGGTCTCGGTCACGGTGAATGGGCAGGCGGTTCCGCAAGATCCGGTGAATGGCTGGCAGTACCGGGCCGACACCAATTCAGTCGTCTTTCTGGGCAACTACGTGCCCCCGCCCGGTTCCATCGTGCGGCTCACCTACGCATACGCCCGGCCATGACGTTCTCTCGCGCCGTCACTCTGTTCTTCTTTCTCGGGCTCTCTGCGGGGTGCGCTCGCAGCGCGCTCAATGGGCAGTGCCCCAACGGCTACACCGCGGTCGATGGAGGCACCTGCGTGTGCCAGACCGACGAAGGCTGCCCCACCGGCTACAGCTGCGAAGAAGCGGTGTGCGTGTGTCGCGGCACCGACTGCTGCCCGTCGGGCTACGAATATTCAGCCGAGTCAGAGGCGTGCGTCTGTCGCGACTCGGAGTGCTGCCCGCGCGATCACCGCTGGCTCGCGGGCGATCGCCGCTGCATCTGCGACAACGAGAATTGCTGCCCCGGCGGCTACCAGTTCAACGCCGACGCAGGCGCCTGCACGTGCGCTGACGACGCGTGCTGCCCGCGCGGCTTCGAGTGGACCGAGGGCACCGACGGCGGCACCTCGCGCTGCACCTGTGCGTCAGACGATTGCTGCCCAGTCGACTACCGCTACGACGCGCTCAGCAAAGATTGTGTGTGCGCGAAGACCGAGTGCTGCCCCGCGAACCACACCTTCGACCCGGCGCTGGGCGCGTGCGTGTGCGTCGGTGACTCGTGCTGCCCACCCGGCTTCCGCCGCGGCCCCGACAACCGCTGCGTGTGCATCGACAACAGCAGCTGCGCGGCCAACCAGGTGTGTGACCCAACGAGCGGCGCCTGCAAGTGCACCAACAACGCCGGCTGCCCGGCCAACAACTTCTGCAACGCGCTCGGGTACTGCCAGTCGTTCGCGTCGTGCACGTCGAACCTCGACTGCCCGTCGGGCACGTTCTGCGACACGACGACCACGCGCTGCATTCCCAACGGGCCGTGCACGCTCGACGAGCACTGCTCGTTCAACGACATCTGCAGCACCGCGACGTTGCAGTGCCGCCCCGGCTGCCGCGACGACGGAGACTGCGCGCCCAAGAACGCCTGCGTGACGGGACAGTGCCGCTTCTTCTGTCGCGACAACGCGTTCTGCCCGGTGAACCAGTTCTGCGATCGAATGGCCGGCACCTGCGCCACGCGGCCCAGCCGACAAGATTGCATGAGCTGCACCGGCGGCTTCGAGTGCGGCACGGGGACCTCGTGCCTCACCTTCGTGACTGAAGGCCAGACCCAGAGCTTCTGCGGCCACGACTGCCAGGAGGACGCCGACTGCCCGAGCGGCTTCGACTGTGGCGGCGTCATCTTCGGGTGTGGTGGCGCGGGCTCGCTGTGCCCTGCGGCGCCGGGTGGCGGCACCGCGAGCTGTCAGTCGTTCACGGTCGAGAACGAGACCGGGCCCCAGTTCTTCTGCTCGGGGGCCAACGGCCTGCCCATCGAATACAAGAAGTCGTGCGCGCCGCGCTCTGGCTCGTGCCCCGCCGTCGCCGCGCCGTGAGTCACTCGGGCGTGGCGCGGCTGCAGTAGTACGGCAGCGCCAGGTCGCAGTGGACATCGTTCCAACGTCCGACGGTGTGCGGGTACAGCGCGGCGCAGTGTTCGTCGCCGCCGAAGTTGTTCGGCTCCGACGGTGCCCACATCGCAAAGTCGAAGGGCGACTGGTCAGACCACACGAAGACACCCTCCTCGAGTCGATCGTTCGCGCCGATCCACCGGGGGGAGTTCGGCAACGTGAACAACGAGGCCGGGAGCAGCAGCAGCTCAACGTCGCGCTCGGAGTGCAGCGACACCAGGTGACCACCGCGGCTGCGACAGTCGAGCTCGGCCGCTGACCACCCGCTGGGCACGAAGCAGAAGTCGACCGACGTGGGCGCCTCGGAGCGCACCGTCACGCAGTGTTCGCAGACTTCGATTTCATCGACGATGCCGTCGCAGTTGTCGTCGATGAGGTTGCATTGCTCCGTCGCGCCGGGGTGGCGGCTGCTGTCGACGTCGTCGCAGTCGAGCCCACACCCAGGCACGCCGTCGCCGTCACGATCGGGGGAACGAAGCGGGTCGACACACTCTTCCGTGCCCGCCACGTAGAGACCGCGCGCTTCGATCGCCGCGAAGACCTGTGCCTGCCGGGCCGCGATGTCTTCCAGCGAGTACTCGCGGCGCGGGTCCGCGACGATGTCGTCGTGCAGCTCAGCAGCGAGGCGGCGCGCGAGCCCCGCGAGGTCGAGTTCGTCGGCGATCGACTGCACCCGCGTCAGCGCCTCGGCGATCTTCGCGCGGCAACGCGTCGAACCCGTGCAGCGCAGCGTGAAGCGGCTGAGCGACTGCAAGTAGAGATCATTCGAGCGAAGGAAGAGCTGATCGATGCCCCAGGGCACGAAGGTCAACCGGCCGTCGGTGCCGACGTGCACGTAGAAATTGTTCCAATCGAAGTTGTAGCCGTCCCAATGCGCGAGCCAGGCCTCGACGGCGATGAACGTGAAGAACTGCTCCAGGTCGAGCACCTCGTGCCCGAACGTCAAGAGGTCCTCTCCCGCCGCCTCCGCGGCGTCGAGCCGTTCGACCCAGCGCGAGAGATCGACGTCATCGCCCGACTGCAGCGAGAAGCGCTCGAGCATTGAAGGCGCGAAGTCGGCGCCGTATTCACCTTCGTACAACGAGCCCTTCGTCGCGCCGAACCAGCGATCGAGCGTCGAGGCGTTCTCGGCCGACTCAATCATCAGGTACAGCCCGAAGAGCTCGCCGTTGATGCGAACGCGCGCGTAGGTCGTTCGCTGCGTCGGCACGCCTGCGGCCTGAAACATCGTGTAGCCGAGGCGCTCGTTCAGCATCGACGGGTCCTGCACCATGTTGTTGAGCGCGACGCGCTTCAACGTGCCCAGGCGCTGCTTCGAATCGAACTTGTCGAACTTGAGGTTGAACGCCGCCTTTTGATCGATCGATCTGCGACTCGCGTTGCCCTTGAGCCGAATGCCCGTCCGCGGCAGTCGCAGTGTTCGCTCTCCAACGCGGAGCACCAGCTCCGATTCCACGTACTCCCGGCCGTCGACACGAAGCGAGTTCTCTGCGGCCGGGCTCAGCGTGAAGTCGAGCGTCGCCACCTCGCGCCCGAGGAAGAGCGCGTCTTCGAAGGTCAGCTCGACTTCAGGTACCGGTACCGTCGTCTCGATCGCCTCTCCAGGCGGGTCGACCGGATCGCGCTGAACCGCGCACGAAGAAACGAAGACACAGGCTGCGACGACGAAGCGATGAGAAGGAATCAATGAGATCAAGATGCTGCGGCCCTGAAGGCCGTTGATACTCAAATCAGATCAAACGCCGCAAGCCTGCGCTCAACCCTTCAGGGAGAGCCCGAGCCGATACAGCTCCTGAGCCGCCCAGCCGCTGCGCTTGGCGAGTTCCGTGGTGAGCGCCTTGAGTCGCTCGCCGTCAGCAAGGCCACGCGTCAACGCGGCGCGCACTTCGGGCTCGGCCCAGCGCGTCTCTCCGGTGCGGCCTTCGACGAGCACCACCACTTCGCCCAGCACTTCGGCACCGGCGTAGCGCGCGCTCAAGTCGTCGAGCGTTCCCCGCACCATTTCTTCGTGCAGCTTGGTCAGCTCGCGCGCCACCACCGCGCGCCGCGGCCCGAGCAACTCGAACAACATCGCCAGCGTCTCACCCACACGGCGCGGCGACTCGTAGAGCACCAACGTCGCCGAGAGCTGACGCACTTCATCGACCATCGCGCGGGCTTCTGACGACTGCCGCGGCAAGAAGCCCAGAAAATGAAAGCGACCCGTCGGCAACCCGGCCGCCGAGAGCGCCGCGATGATCGCCGCCGGCCCGGGAATGGGAACGATCTGCACGCCCGCCGCGACGGCTTCGGCCACCAGCTTCTCGCCCGGGTCGCTGATGGCCGGCGTGCCCGCATCGGTCACCAGCGCGACGTCGTCACCGGCCAGCAAGCGGTCGAGAATTGCCCCAGCGCGCTGGCCTTCAGCGAACGCCGGCAGGCTGGTGGTGTGCGTGCCCACGCCGAACTTGTCGAGCAGCACGCGCGTGTGCCGCGTGTCTTCGCAGGCGATGAGCTTCACTTCGCGCAAGGTGTCGAGCGCGCGCGGAGACAGATCGCTCAAGTTGCCGATCGGCGTGGCGACGACGAAGAGGCGGCCGGACATGCGCCGCTGGGTAGCACACGCCGCATGCTTAGAGCCCGGCTTCGAACGCGTCGGCAATCAGCTCGACCGCACCGGTTCGACCCCGGCCCACCACCGACGCCACGTCGAAACGAATGACGCGCTGGTGCAGACGATGCTGCTGCACGTACTGCATCGCCGCGCGCACCACCTTGAGCTGCTTGCCCCGGCTCACCGTGCCCGACGGGTCGCCCCACACCGCCGACGCGCGCATGCGCACCTCGACGAAGGCGAGCAGCGCTCCTTTTTCAGCCACCACGTCGAGCTCGCCGCGCGGGTAGATGACGTTTCGATCACGAATGGCCCACCCTTCGCGCTCGAGGTGTTCCACGACGAGCTGCTCGGCCTCGTCTCCACTTGCTCTCTTGTCAGTCTTCGCCACGCGCCGCCCTTTGTGAGGGCTGACGTCAGATGGTCACTGCGACGTCAGCCAGGCTCGCATTCTGCCCGGCACCACTGACATGTATGACCTGCGTCAATGATCCCAGGTGCTTGACCATGCGCCCGAAGAGCGGCTGCTTGGCAGCGTCGAGCACGGTGTTGAACGTGTCTTCGATCACCACCGGCAACTTGTGCTGCGCGGCGGCCTTCTCGATGAGCGTCAAGCGCAGCGCCAGGTAGACGAGGTCGAGATCGCGACCCGGCAGCTCACGGGCCGAAACCGAACGACCCGGCGCTTCGAGCGTCGCGTGGCCGTCTTTGTCGACGGAGATCTCGTGGTACCGGCGATCGGTCAACGCGCCGATGTACTGAACCGCGCGATCGTGCAGCACGCTCCACAGAGAAGGCACGTCGGCGCTGAACAGGTCAGTGGCCAGCATCAACAGCGGCGGCACGGGGTCGTCCCACGTCTCGCCGGCTGCGGTCGACACGGCCGTGAACTCAGCAGGCGCGGCGGCCTTCGGAGCAGGCGCGGGTTCTTTGATGCGCGCGATTTCACGCTCGATGTCGCGCACGTCGCGCACGAAGCCGCCCGACATACCGAGCAGCTCCTGATTCAGCGTCTCCTGCTCGGCCTTGAGCGCGTCGTAGCGGCCTTTCACGCCGCTGGTCTCGAGCGCCGCGCGGGCCGCGACCTCACGCTGTTCGATCTCCGCCACGCGCGCCTTGAGCGAGCCGCGAACTTCCATCGCGGTGAGAAACTCTTCGAGCGAGCTGACGCCGACCTGCTCGAAGGCCTTCGTCACCGCCATCGAATGGAGCTGGAAGTCGTCGGTCAGCTTCTTTTCACGCGACGCCAGCACTTCACCTTTGCCGCCGCCGCGAGACAGCCGCTGCAGATCTTCGATGAAGCGCAGCGCCAACAAGGCCGCGAACGTGAACGGCACCAACGACAACAACGCCAGGTAGCGCAGCCCACCGTCGAGGAACATCGCCGCCACGAAGAGCCCCACCCCCACGACGGCCGAGGCGAGGAACTGCTGATCTTTCTGCAGGGGCGCGGGCGGCTGAGGCGCTGTCTCCACCAGCGCGCGCTGCTCGTCCTGGAGCTTGGCGACCTGCTCGTCGAACTTCTTCTTGTCGTCAGGCAACCGACGGGCCCGCGCGATGATGTCGTCCGGCAACTCGCGGCTCGCGGCCCGGGTCAGCTCGGCGCGGGCGGCGTTCAGCTCTTCGGTCACTTGATCAGCGACACGAACCTTCGCCTCGAGCTCGTACACTTCAGAGGCAAGCCCGTCGGCGCGAAACTGCACCTCTGCGGCGCGCTTCGCCGTCGCCAACTCGGCTTCGAGCGCCGGCAACTTCGAGGGGTCGACTTCAGGCGCAGGCCCGCCGTCGAGATCTCCCCACTTCGACATCATTCGTGGCGCCGCTTTACCGGCAGCCGCCGCCGGAGCTCTCGCCGGACCCTTCGGGCGCCGCGTGGGCAGCTGCTGGCCGTTCAGTGTGAAGAGCTGCTCCCACGTCGTGCGCGCAGGAAACCCGACGCTCGAGCGGAGCGTTTGCCCCATCTCGCTCGCGTCTTGCGTGACGATGTCGAACGTATTGGTGGCGCGGTTGAGCTTGTGCAGCCCACCAGCGCCACCGAGATCACGAACGATGCGCCAAACGGAGCCATCGTTGCCCTGAATCGAAAGGCCCGCACGGCCCGCCTTGGCGCCGGGCGCCAGAAACGCACCGTCGCCTCCGCGACCATCGGGAAAAGCGAGCGCGACGATCACGCCACTGAGTGGAGCGGGGAGCTCCACCGGGCTCTGAAGCGCGACATAGCCGGGCTTGATGGCAACACGAACCGACGGGGAAAACCCACGAACGGACTGTGCCGCCAACTCGAGGAAGAGCATCGCCTCCCCGAGTATCCCTTACTTCGCGGCAGGCGCAGCAGCCGTCTCGGTATCGTCGATGACGTTGAGGCGAGCCGCCTTGCCACGGAGACCACGGAGGTAGAACAGACGGCCACGGCGAACGTCACCGCGGGTCAAGACCTCAATCGACTCGTAGCGAGGCGAGTGCAGCGGGAAGATGCGCTCAACGCCGACACCGAACGACATCTTGCGAACCGTAAAGGTCGCATCGACGCTGCCGCGGGTCTTGCGAATCACCACGCCCTCAAAGGCCTGGCTGCGCTCCTTCTCGCCTTCCTTCACCTTCCACCACACGCGCACAGTGTCGCCGGCGCGGAAAGGGACCACGTCCTTGCGCGAGTGCAGCGAGTCGACGAACTGAATGGCGGCGTTACGCATGATTCAAAACTCCAAAAAGTGGGAACTTCGAAAGGACGGCGCACCTAGCACCTTGACCCAACCGGTGCAAGCAACGTAAGCGCGCCCTCGTTCTTCGTCGGGACAGCTCCTTCGGGGCCCGCCATCGGGGCGGGATGCCGGGGAACGCCGGTGACGGGCAAGGCAGTACCACTTTCTTCCACCAGAAAAGAGCAACACATGTCGATCATCACCACCACCCTCGAGACCAAGAGCCGCGTTGGCGCCGGCAAGGGCCCGGCCCGTCGTACCCGCGCGGAAGGCCTCGTGCCTGCGTGCGTCTACGGCAAGCACCTCGAGAAGCCGATCAGCATCGCGATCAACGGCAAGGCGCTGCGCGCGGCGATCAACACCCCCAAGAAGCTCAACACGGTGATCGGCCTGAAGATCGACGGCAAGGACTACGCGGTGCTGGTGAAGGACTACCAGCTGGATCCCGTGTCCAAGGAGCTGCTGCACGCCGACTTCATCGACGTGCGTGAGAACGAGCAGGTCAAGGTGAACCTCCCCGTGGTGCTCACCGGCAAGTCTGTCGGTGTCGCCGAAGGCGGCATTCTCTCGCAGATGCGCCGCGAGCTCGAGGTCTGGGCGCTGCCTGGCGCCATCCCGCTCAACATCGAGGTCGACGTGACCCCGATGAAGATCGCCACCGCGCTCCACATCAACGACGTGAAGCTCCCTGCGGGCATCACCGTGAAGACGCACGTGAACTTCACCATCGCCGTCGTCACGGCGCCGGAAGCCGAGAAGGTTGCCGAAGCTGCGGCGACGCCTGCGGCGGGTGCGGCGGCTCCTGCGGCCGGTGCGGCTGGCGCGGCGGCTCCTGCGGCCGGTGCAGCTGGCGCGGCCAAGCCTGCGGCGGCCAAGCCCGCGGCGAAGAAGTAATCGACCGCTTCACCCTGTTTTCGCGCGACGCCGCGTCGGTTCTTCCGGCGCGGCGTCGTCGTTTCTGCCTCACGCGGAGCGCGCATGAAGATCATCTGTGGGCTGGGCAACCCCGGCCGCGAGTACGAGCAGAACCGTCACAACATCGGCTGGTTGGTGCTCGACGTGTTGGCGTCACGTTGGCGCGTGTCGTTCAGCTCCAACAAGTTCGACGCGGAGCTCGCCACGGCCTCGGTCGCCGGCGACAAGGTGCTGCTGATGAAGCCGCAGACCTTCATGAACCTCTCGGGCACGTCGCTCGGCGCCGCGGCGCGCTTCTACAAAGTGGCCGCGCCAGACGTGCTGGTGATTCACGACGAGCTCGACATGCCCTTCGCGAAGCTGGCGTTGAAGACCGGCGGCGGCTCGGGCGGCCACAACGGGCTCAACTCGATTCGTGAGTCGTGGGGCGAAGACGCCTACGCCCGCCTGCGCTTCGGCATCGGCAAGCCCACGGGCCCGAACGCGCGCGAACGCGTCGTCGGCCACGTGCTGGGCGACTTCTCGAAGGAAGAACGAGACGTCCTGCCCGAGCTCATCGGCAGATCGGTCGACATGAGTGAGGTGTGGGCGCGCGAAGGCCTCGCGAAGGCCATGAATCGCTTCAACGGAAAGTGATAGACGCTCGGGTCTCACCAACCCGGGGAGCTCCGCCGTCGAGGGAGCTGAGAGGGCCTGGACGGCCGACCCGCTGAACCTGATCCGGCTCATACCGGCGCTAGGGAGCGACACATGGCGAAGACCCGTCTCGCGGTCGATGACGCAGCACTCGCGCGCATCACCCGCACTCCGTTTCCCCAATCATCGAAGGTCTACATCGGCGGGGTGCAGCACCCGCAGCTGCGCGTGCCCATGCGTGAAGTGACGCTGGCCGACACCACGCACGCCGACGGCCGCATCACGCACAACCCGTCGTTGACCATCTACGACACCAGCGGGCCGTACTCAGACCCCACGGTGAACATCGACCTGAAGGCGGGCCTGGCGCCGGTGCGCACGTGGCTCAAAGATCAACCCGAGCTCGAGCAGCTCACAGCGCTCAGCTCAGACTTCGGTCGCGAACGCCTGACCGACCCCCGCCTGACGAAGCTGCGCTTTCACACCTCGACGCAGCCGCTGCGCGCGAAGGGCAACAAGGCCGTCACGCAGCTCGCCGCGGCCCGCGCGGGCATCATCACGCCCGAAATGGAATACGTGGCGATTCGCGAGACACAGCGTCGCGAGCAGGCCTACGCCGGGCAGCACGCAGGCGAGTCGTACGGCGCCGACATTCCCACCGAGATCACGCCTGAATTCGTGCGCCGTGAAATCGAGCTCGGCCGCGCCATCATTCCCGCCAACGTGAACCACCCGGAGCTCGAGCCGATGATCATCGGCCGCAACTTCCTGGTGAAGGTCAACGCCAACCTCGGCAACTCGGCGGTCACCTCGTCGATCGAAGAAGAGGTCGAGAAGCTGGTGTGGGCGATTCGCTGGGGCGCCGACACGGTGATGGATCTGTCGACCGGGCCCAACATTCACGAGACGCGCGAGTGGATTCTGCGCAACGCGCCGGTGCCCATCGGCACGGTGCCGATCTACCAGGCGCTCGAGAAGGTCAACGGCAAGGCCGAAGCGCTCACGTGGGAGCTCTTCCGCGACACGCTCATCGAGCAGGCCGAGCAAGGCGTCGACTACTTCACCATTCACGCCGGAGTGCGGCTGGGCTTCGTGCCGCTGACCACCAGGCGCTTGACGGGCATCGTCTCGCGCGGCGGTTCGATCATGGCGCGCTGGTGCCTCGCGCATCACAAAGAGAACTTCCTCTACACGCACTTCGAAGAGCTCTGCGAGATCATGAAGGCCTACGACGTGAGCTTCTCGCTCGGCGACGGCCTGCGCCCCGGGTGCATCTCCGACGCAAACGACGAAGCCCAGATGGCAGAGCTTCGAACCCTCGGCGAGCTGACGCAGCTCGCGTGGAAGCACGACGTGCAGGTGATGATCGAAGGCCCCGGTCACGTGCCCATGCAGCGCATTCGCGAGAACATGACCGAGCAGCTCAAGCTCTGTCACGAGGCGCCCTTCTACACGCTGGGCCCGCTCACCACCGACATCGCCCCCGGGTATGATCACATCACCTCGGGCATCGGGGCGGCGCTCATCGGGTGGTTCGGCACCGCGATGCTCTGCTACGTGACGCCCAAAGAGCACCTCGGCCTGCCCGACCGCGACGACGTTCGTGAAGGCGTGGTGACGTACAAGATCGCCGCGCACGCCGCCGACCTCGCCAAGGGGCACCCGGGCGCACAGCAACGCGACAACGCGCTCTCGAAGGCGCGCTTCGAGTTCCGGTGGATGGACCAGTTCGCGCTCGGGCTCGACCCCGAGAAGGCCAAAGAGTTCCACGACGAGACGCTGCCCGCCGACGGCGCCAAGACGGCGCACTTCTGCTCGATGTGCGGGCCCCATTTCTGCTCCATGAAGATCACCGGCGACGTGCGCGCCATCGCCGACGGCATGGAGCAGAAGTCACAGGAGTTCCTTGCGGGGGGCGCAGAGATCTACGCTGCAGGCAAAGAAGGCTGAGCTTGCCGGGGGGGCACGCATGAAGGACGAACGGTTCACCATCACGGTGCACGACGAAGCGCGTGTGCTCGAAGTGCGGTACCCGTCACGCCCGACGATGACGGCCTACGAGCAGTACGAGACCGAAGTGCGCGCGGCCATTCTCGAGCTCGCCAAAGACGGCGCGTGGGACTGCATCGTCGATCAGACGCAGCTCCGCGCGCTGGCGCCCGACTTTCCGCCGCGCATCTCGGAGCTCAACGTGTGGTCGCGAAAACACGGCATGCGCCGCACCGCGCGCGTCGTCTCTGATTCAGCCGTCGGTGAGCTGCAGACGCTTCGCATCTTGAAAGCGAGCGGCGTCACCGAGTTCGGCGCCGTCTTTCACGAGCGCGAGGCGGCGTGGGCCTTCGTCACCGATCATTCGAAAGACGAAACCTCAGCGTCGTGAAGCGGGCTGTCGGCGGGTACCTCGCCCAGGCCAAAGGCCCCGTGCAGCACCCGCTCGACGCGCTCCGCCTCGTCACGCTGCGCTGACGAAATGAACGCCACCAGCGCTTCTCGCAGTCGCGCGCCCCGGTGCATGAAGTCGACGACCAGCACCCGCTCGCCGTCAGTCTGATCGATCAACGCGAGCTCCTTCACGTCGTCGAACGGAACCACAATGGTCCGTGCGTAGCCGGCGATGGGCGAGGTGAAGTCGAGGCGCAGCGAATACGTCAGGAAGTTGGCCACGAAGCGCCGCTGCCGTTTCTCGTGCCGCTCGAGGCGCACCGCAGCGGTGAGTGACATCGCGCCCAGCACCATCAGCACGACAGCGAGCCACACGCCTTCGACGAACATCAACGCCGCCACCGCGAAGAGCAGCAACGAGAAGCCCGCCAACCACGCGAACGAAGGCAGCGCGCTGCGTCGCGGCTTCTCGGTCTCGCCGATGAGCATCGACGGCTCGTAGCGCAGCGTGACGTCGCCCAGCCGCGACGGCGCCGGGTGTGACTTCAGCGCGTCAGCGAAGCGAGCCATGAGGCAGGAGCCTCGCAGACAAATAAAAAGGGCTCCGAGGTTTCCCTCGGAGCCCTACCTGGGGACGTCCAGGCTTTTTGACCCTGCGGGGATTCGAACCCCGGTTTAAGCCGTGAGAGGGCTCCGTCCTAGGCCACTAGACGACAGGGCCGACTTCGTTCAGCGGCGCGGCGAATACAGCGAGCCGCGCAGTACTGTCAACAACATCCCAACTCCAACTGAGCGGCGGAAGGGATTCGAACCCTCGACCCCAAGCTTGGGAAGCTTGTGCTCTACCAACTGAGCTACCACCGCGTGGCGGCTCAATAGCCGCAGCGTACGAGACGCGTCAACGACTTCAGCCTGACGCAGGCCCCGGCGGCTTCGAATGACCGGGCAACAGGTAGCCGAACTTCAACAACGACTTCGCCGAAACAGCGAAGCTCTCTTTGTCGGGGACCTCCCAGCCGAGCGCGTCGGCGATGCGGACGATCTGGTTGAAGCAGAACGCGACGAACAGCGCGTCTTCAGCCTCTTCTTTCGTCACGCCGGCGGCCTTGAGCGCCCGCGCATGCTCGACGGTGGGCGTCGAGGTCGCGCTCACCTCGAGGTACTGCAACATCGCTTTGACCTTCGGAGACACCGGTGCCGTGCGCCAGTCCGCGAGCACCGCGGCGACCGTCTCTTCACCCAGTTTGGCCGACGCGACCGCGCCGTGAGCACCAGTTCAAAATCGACAGCGATTCAAGTTGGCGATGAACGAGGCGAACAGCTCTCGCTCGCCGACCGGCCACGGGCCCTCACCGCGCATCACCGGCTGCAGCACGTCGTTGAAGCGATCGCCCCAAAATCGGCGGCGGTACAGCAGCGTGCGCACCACGTCGGGCGCCGGGCGCCGCGACATGAAGCCCATCAGCGCCAGCACGAGCTTCTCTTTGAAGCCGTGACCGTGCGCGACGGAGCTCAGGCGAATGGTCGTCATGTCTCGCTCCAGGCAGCGTCGAGCGCCGCCAACGCCGCGTCATGGCGACGCTTTGCTTCACCGAACGCCGCCGCCACCGTCACCTCGAACAACACGTCATCAGAATGCGACTTCTGCAGCGCCGCGACCTGCTCGGGCGTCACCTTGTAGGCAGCGGCGTGCATGAGCCGCGCGTAGTCACCCAGCGCGCCCTGCCCTTCACCGCTGGCCGCCGCAGCCCGCGCTTCGGGGCTCGACGCACCGGGGCCGCGCAGCACGGTCTCTTCGTGCACCTTCAACAACGCGGTGTGAACTTCGCGGCGCGACATGGGCCAACACGATGCCATAGCCGCACATAGGATGCGCGCGCCGCTGTCCCACGACCCCGGGTTCGCGTGTCTGAAGCTGCGGCAGAAATGGTGGCGATGGGGCCCAAGCCCCGAAGTGACATGAACGGAGGGCTGACCCGTGACGAGGTCGAGCGCCTCTATGCGCAGTTCGCGCCGGTGGTGTTCCGCCGTGCCCGACTGCTGCTCGCGCGCGACGCCGACGCGTGGGACGTGGTGCAGGAGGTATTCGAGCGCATGTTGACCAACGGCTCAGGTTTTCGCGGCGAGGCCCGACCCATGACGTGGGTCTACCGCGTCACCACCAACGCGGCGCTCAACCACCTGCGCGCGCGCAAGGTTCGCGAGCCGTTGCTGACCGCGGTGTCGAATGAAGAAGCGACGGGCCCGGAGCGCGTCGAAGCGCGGCAGTTGTTGTCGAAGTGGCTCGCGCACCTGAGCGATCGCGAAATCGAAGTCGCTTCGCTGCTGTACCTCGACGGGCTCACGCAGCAGGAGGTCGCCGACGTGCTGGGGCTCTCACGCAAGACCATCGTTCGTGAAGTCGAAGCGCTGCGCGCGAAGCTCGAGCCCCTCGGAGCGCTGCCATGAGCGAACACCTCTCTGCGCTCGCGCTCGATGAGATCGCTTCGGGCCTCGCGCCAGCGTCAGAACATGTCACTTCGTGCGCACAATGCGCCGCGGCGTTGACGGCCCTGCGCGCGCAGAACGCGGCGTTTCTCGCCCGCCCCGAAGCCAGAGCCCAGCAGGCCAGGCTGGCGCCGTCGCGGCGGTCGATGTTGTGGCTCGCACCTGCGCTCGCGGCCGGGGTGGCGCTCTTCGTGTTCTGGCCGAACGCGCCGACGGAGCGCATCAAGGGTTCGCCCACCGTCGTGCTGCTCGACGCCGCAGGCAACGAAGTCACGCGCGCGAGTGAGGGGCAGCGCCTGACGCTCGCGGTGGGCGGCGCGGGCGCCTCGTCGGTGAAGGTCTCCGCCGTCGACGCGAATGGGAAACCTGAGCCGCTCTTCGCTGGCGAAATCGCCCCGGGCCCGCGCGTACCGGTGATGGAGCTCGAGGTGACGCCCGGCGACGTGACGGTGATCGCCGAGTTCGACGACGGCCGCAGCGCGCAGGTGAGGCTCTCGGTTCCATGAAGTGGTGGCTGCCGTGGCTGCTGCTCGCGCTGCCTGCGTTCGCAGAGCGTTTCGCGCTCGTGGTGGGTGAGAACCGCGGGCTGCACGACGAAGAGACGCTGCGCTTCGCACAGACCGATGCGCAGCGCGTCGAACGGGCGCTGCTCGACGTCGGGGGCTTCGCTCCACCTCAGGTCGTCAACGTCGCCGGCGCTGACGCGGCGAAGCTGCGCGCCGCGCTGGCTGACTTGAAAGCGCGCATGGGCGACGGGCCGCACGAGCGCCTCGTCGTCTACGTCAGCTCGCACGCCGGTGACGGCGCGCTGCACCTCGCGGGCACGACGTTCCCCATGCAGGAGCTGGTCGACTTTCTCAAAGCGGCGCCCGTCGAGGTCGGGCTGTTGCTCGTCGATGCGTGCCAGTCGGGCCGCGTCACGAAGCTCAAGGGTCTGCAGCCCGCGGCGTCACCGGTGACGCGCATCGAAGCGAGCCGCCTCGAAGGGCGCGTGCTCATCTCTTCTTCGGGCGCCGACGAATACGCGCAAGAGAGCGACGCGCTGCAGGGCAGCTATTTCACGCACTACTTCGTCGCGGGGCTGCGCGGCGCGGCCGACACGTCGGGCGACGGAAAAGTCACGCTGGACGAGGTGTACGCGTGGGCGTGGGCGCGCACGATTGAAGCGACGTTCTCCTCGCGCGGCGGCGTGCAGCGGCCGGCGTTCTCGGTCGACCTCCGTGGCGCGGGGCAGCTCGTGTTGTCGCAGCCGAGCACCAGCCCGTCACGGCTCACCATCGACGTGCGCACGCCGGGCCGGTGGCTGGTGGTCGCGAACCAGACCGGTAACGTCTTCGCCGACGTCGAGAAGGCTGCGGGGCCGTTGACGCTCGCGGTGCCCGGCGGCGTGTACCGAGTGCAGCTGCGCGTGCCCGACGGCGTGATGGAGCGCGTCGTCACCGTGCCTTCGAGTGGAGCGCTGACGTTGGCAGGCGGAGAGCTCGAGCAGGCCTCGTTGCTGCGCGTGGCGCGAAAAGGTGGCGAAGAGAGCCACGTCGTCGTGTCGGCTGGCGCGGCGTTGAGCTCGGGGCTGGTGCTGGGGCTCACGGTGCAGCCGGGCGCAGAGCTGCGCTTGCGGCGTGACGGCCATCTCTTCGGGCCGCTCAATCAGCTGCACGTGAACTTCGGGTGGCGCAACGGCGTGCCGAGCTCGACTTCATTTCTGCAGAACGAGCTCGAGCTGCGCGTGGGCACCGGCCACCGCTTCGCGTTTCCGCAGGCGAGCGTCGCGCTGGGGCTCGAGTTGGGTCCGTTGCTGGTGCTGCAGTCAGCGCTGCCTGACGACTCGAGTCGCACCAGCCTGGGCGGCGTCGCGTGTCTGTCGGTCGAAGGTCGGCTGAAGCTCGGAGGCCCGCTCGAGGCGTTTCTGCTCGGCACTGCGGGCGGCGCGCTGGTGAAGAAGCTCTCAGGCATCACGGCGGTGCCGCGGCTCGGCGCGTCGTTGGGGCTCGCGATCACCTTCTGATGTCCCACGTCGGCGGGTCGACGTGTCGAAGCTCCATGCGACTTCGAACCCTGGCGTACGCGCTGTTGGCCGTGTCGTGTGGCGTGGAGACTCCGACTCCCGAAGCGCCGCGCGCAGCGCAACCCGACGCCACCGACAACGTCGCGTTGACGAACTTTTCCGACTGCGCCGCGCTCGAGCAGCACATCGAGGAGCTCTCGGTGCTCGAGATGCAAACGCGGGTCGAACAGAACAAGCAGTACGCACGACAATCGTGGCATTGGACGCACGGCGGCGGCGGTGGCTCCGGTTCGGGTGCCTTCGCTGACGCAGGCGCGTCGGCGGCGGGAGGCAACGGCTCGCAGCCCACCGACTACACGACGACCAACACGCAGCTCGCGGGCGTCGACGAGCCCGACATCATCAAGAACGACGGCACGCGGCTCTTCGTCGTCTCGGGTCGCAAGCTCTTCGCGACCAGCACGTGGCCGGCGAGCGAGCTGCGCACTCGAGGCAGCGTGGCGATCGGCGGGCGGCCCTTCGAAATGTTCCTCGAAGGCAACCGCGTGGTCGTCTTCTCGCACGTCATCGAGCAGGCGTTCGGCGTGCCCGCGTACTGCGCGCAGAACCCCGGCTATTGCGAGCGCTGGTACTCGAACGCCACGCAGATCACCTGGCTCGACGTCAGCAACCTCGACGCGCTCGACGTGGTGTGGACGCAACGCGTGCCCGGCCGCTACCAGTCAGCGCGCCGCGTGGGAGACGCGCTGCGGCTGGTGTCGACCGACGCCATGAACGCGCTCGAAATACAAACGTGGGTTCCGTGGGAACAACAGCAGGCCGCCACGTCACTCACGCAGCTCGAGCGGCTGCATGACCAGCTGGCGGCGAGCAACGAGCGGCTGCTGCG
The DNA here is from genome assembly GCA_035910535.1 of Archangium sp. GTDB lineage: Bacteria > Myxococcota > Myxococcia > Myxococcales > Myxococcaceae > Archangium_A. The sequence goes on from JAMHXF010000126.1 coordinate 49,927, forward strand.
GCTGCGCACGCTCTCGATGTGGCTGCCCTCGGAGCACGCGCTCGACTGCAGCGCGGTGTGGAAGACGAACGCGTCGTCGCGGCTCGGCGTCACGCACATCACCAGCTTGAGCTTGAGCGACCCCACGTCGTTCGTCCGGCAGTCGCTCATCGCGTCGGTCGACATGCTCTACCAGGGCGATCACTCGCTCTACCTCGCGCAGCGGCACTGGTGGTGGTGGACAGCGCAGAGCCAGCCGGACAGCACCTACGTCTACAAGTTCGACCTCGCGCAGCCCGCACGCGTCGAGTTCATCGCCGCTGGCCGCGTCGACGGCGCGCCGGTGAACCAGTTCGCCTTCGACGAGCAGCGCGGAAAACTGCGCGTGGCGACGACGACCACCACCGGCGCGTTTCAAACCGTGAACCGCGTGGTGGTGCTCGAGGCGCGCGGCACCACGTTGACGAAAATCGGCACCACGCCCGACCTCGCGCCGGGTGAGCGCATCATGAGCGCGCGCTTCATGGGTGACCGCGGCTACGTCGTCACCTTCCGGGAGATCGACCCGCTCTACACGCTCGATCTGTCCGACGACACGAACCCGCGCGTGGTGGGCGAGCTCAAGATCCCCGGCTTCTCGAGCTACCTCCACCCGTTGGGCGACACGCACCTGCTCACCATCGGCACGTTCATTCCTGAACCTCCGGCGGCGACGTGGGAGCGACACCTGCAACTGCAGATCTTCGACGTGAGCGACCCCGCGAACCCGCGACAGACGCACACGCAGCTCGTCGGCGAGGCCTGGGGTTGGAGCGAAGCGCAGTGGAACCACAAGGCCTTCAACTACTTCCCCGCGCGCGGGCTGCTCGCGGTGCCCTTCGCCGACTGGCACGAAGCGCGGCTCGTCTCTGACCTGCGCGTCTTCCACGTCGACGCGGTGACGGGCTTCACGTCGAAGGGAGCGCTCGACATGCGCGACGTGGTGCAGCGCAGTGACTGCGATCAATCCGGGTGCTGGAGCTGGTACTGGGAGCCGATGGTGCGACGCAGCGTGCTGGCCGACGACTTCGTCTACGCGATCACCAGCGGCGGCGTTCGCGCGGCGCACCTCGACGCGCTGAACCAACCCGTCGCGACGGCCGTCTTCGAGCCCGCGCCCTGAAGTAGAAGGCCTCGCATGAATCGCTCGTCGCGCCGCTTCGCGGGTTTCGTGCTGCTGACCGCGGCGGCGTGCTTCGACCCGCTCTACGAAGAAGGCGCGCCGCTCACCTCAGGGTGGGTGGTGTGTTGTTCGGAGGGCGTCATCGACACGTGCTTCTGCGATGACGCGACGTCGTGTCAGCGGCCGGCGTACGCGTGCGCGGGCGGCAGTTGCTCGACGACACCGTCGTGCGGCGGAGGGCTCGATGCAGGCCCGGCCGGTGGTGGCGCAGGCGCCGGTGCGGGCGCCGGGGCTGGCGGTGGAACAGCTGACGCTGGCGTAACGGGTGGCGGCGCAGGTGGTGGCGGAGCGACGTCCGCCGGGTTCGAGTTCTGCTGCGTTCAGTCTCGGCTCTCGAGTTGCCCGTGCGCTCCGACAGGCTGCGCAGCAGCGCCCTTCACGCCCTGCCCTGGAGGCGCGTGCATCGCGGGCAACACCACGTCGGTTTGCCGCTGAGTCCGTCGGCGTTCTGCTTCGGTGTCACGCCCCCGGGGCGGATCGCCTCAACGGTGTTCATGATCGTTCGCGCCTGATTCTCACACTGCGAGAATCACTTCTCAGCGCTGGAAGTGTTGGCGCGATCCGTGCTCAGAGCCCCACCCGATGCAGACCGGGCCCTCATTCCGCCACCAGATCGCGACATTCTCGAAGCGTGTCGTCGCGATTCTCACACTGACTGTTAGTTCGCTGGCACTCGCGCAAGCAGTGCCGACAATCGGCAAGACGGAAGAGGAAGGAACGTCGGGTAAACACCCCTGGCGCGGCACCACCGTCAGCTACGGCATCGCGTCGACGGCGACCACTTTCACGCCCGGCTTCGAGCTCACGTACAACCCGACTGTCGCGCACCGCATCGGCATCATGCCGGAGTGGCACTTCACTGACGCCTTCCACATTCGCAGCCGCTTCTTCCTCAGCCAGGAGTTCACGAAGTCAGACGGCACGAACACGCTCAATGAGGTCGAGCTGTCGGACCTCTGGCTCGACGGCGTGTGGGGTGGGTACAAAGAAAAGATCACCGGCATCAAGTTCGACGGCAACTTGCGCATGACGCTGCCGACCTCGCGCGTGGCGCAGATGCAGGGCCGCATTCTGACGCTGGGCCCCGGCGTGAACGTCAACCGCATGTTCCCGGTGCTGTCGGGCCTGATCCTCAGCTACTCGGCGCGCTTCTCGTACCGCTTCAACCGCTTCAGCACTTTCCAGAACCAGGGCCCGAGCATCGCGGCCTGCGGGCTCAGCGGCACGGCTGACTGCCCGGCGATCACCGACACCGGCCTGCGCGCCATTCAGATGGACTTCCTGCACGGCCCGACCATCGTCTTCATTCCGCACCCGCGCGTCACCGTCGCCGCCAGCATGTTCATGCAGTACGGCTACCTGCCCGGCCTCGCCGCGCCGCCGCCCGGCACCAACCTGTCGATCAACCCCGACAACACCGGCCCGGAGTGGCGCAACTTCTGGGGCTCGTCGATCTCCGTCGGCTACCAGCCGTGGGACACCGTCGGCTTCACGCTCGGCGCCTTCACGTTCTCGAATCAGCTCGACGCAGAGAGCCGCTACGTCTTCCCCATTTTCAACCGGAACACCGTCGTCTCGCTCGACATGTCGGTCGACATCGAGTCGTTCATCAACAACGTCAGCAGCAGCAAGCCCAAGGAGAAGTCATGAGTCCCCGTTCCACCATTCGGCTCGTCGGCGCGATCGTCGCGTTGACGCTCGCGAGCTGCGCTGAGCAGCAAGCGCCCATCAACCGCGTTCAGCCCAACTACTACGACAAGTCGTTCTTCGTCGGCGCCGACTTCAAGGGCATTCAGGACGACCCGGAGTTCTACAGCCAGGGCACGTTGATCGACGTCGGCTACGGCGCCGGGCAAGACGGCCTCTTCACCAGCACCTACGCGCAGCCGCTCTCGCGCGTGAAGTGGGAGATCACCGAGCAGCGCCTCATCGCGCGCCTCGCCTACGAGCGCGTCAAGGACTCCGACGGCAAGGGCGTGAGCAAGGCCATCAACGACGGCATCGTCGTGGCCTCGTACCGCATCACCTCGCACTTCGACGTCGCGCGCCTCTACAACCCGCAGACCGGCGAGCAGATGAACGTCATCGACGAGAACACGCAGGACCGCCCCTGGTTCCAGCGTCAGTTCATCCGCGTCGACTGGTCGAAGAACGAGTCGACTGACAACTACGAGTTCGACACGCTCAGCCAGCTCGGCGTGTACGGCGGCGTCAGCTACGCCCCGCTCGCGTACGACGTCACCGACCCGCACCACGAAGACGCGCCGCACTTCGATGAAGCGCAGGGCTACCTCGACATCACCAACAAGGCCTTCGCCACGCCCATGATGGTCACGCTCGACCTGTGGGGCGGCTTCACGTTCCCCGCGTGCTTCCTCGACGCCGACATCGGCGGCGGCGGCGCGCCCACCACGCAGTGCAACTCGGTGGAGCTGACGATTCGCCACTCGTTCCGCAAGGTGCCGAACAACGACTACGAGCCCGAAGACTGGGACGGCTACCGCTTTCAGGCGTTCGGCGCGTTCACCACCGATCGCAAGGGCTACGCGCGTGAGTACGGCATGACCGACACGCAGTGGCACCGCTTCATCAACCGCTACAACCTCTGGCAGCGCAGCCACTACTACACCGACGCCGCGGCCATGACGGGCGCGGTGGAGTGCTTCACGCCGGCCACCACGCCGGTGGGCGCTGACCCGCACCGCGACGTGAACGGCGACGGCACCGAAGATGAATGCGCGGCGGTCGGCAACGGCTCGCGCTGCGACACCTTCAGCCAGAAGTGCACCCTGCCGTACCGCAACCGCGAGGTGCGCCCGGTCGTCTGGTACTACTCCGAGGGCAGCAACCCCGATTACTTCGCCAGCTCGCGCGAAGCGGCCCACGACTGGGACGTCGCGCTGCGTTCGGCCGTGATGACGGCCCGCTACGCGGAGTGTGTGAAGACCTTCGGCGCCGACTGCGCCACGCAGTTCCCCGTGTACTTCGGCCAGCAAGACGACAACCAGGACGCCATCTGGCTCGCGAAGGAAGTCGACGATTGCCGCGCGGGTTACTTCGCGCCGTCGTCGGGCTCGTGTGAGGCCCTGGCCGACCAGCTCGGCGCCGAGCGCGGCATGACCGCGGGCGTCATCGCGCTGGCGAAGATGAACGAGGTCGCGGTGCTCTGCCACAGCCCGGTCGAAGCCAATGACCCGGCGGCGTGTGGCACGCCCCGCCTGCCTGCCGACCTGACGGCCTCGCTCTGCTTCTCGGCGCGCATGGCTGGCGATCTCGAGACGCAGACCCGTTGTGAAGGCGCGCTGCAGGTTCGCAAGGGCGACCTCCGCTACCACGCGATCAACGTCATGACCGCGCCGCAGACCCCGTCGCCGTGGGGCATCATGGTCGACGCGCACGATCCGCTCACGGGCGAGAAGGTCTCGGCCAGCGTCAACGTGTGGTCGCACGTCACCGAGCTCTGGAGCCAGGGCGTCGTCGACACCGCGCGCTACGTCAAGGGCGAGCTGACGACGGCCGACGTCACCGAAGGCACGTACGTGCGTGACTGGGCGAGCGCGGCCGAGGCCGCTTCGTCGGGTGGTTCGCTGCCGCGCCTCTCGCGCGACGAGCAGACCCTGTCGATCGCGCAGTCGCTCGGTTCGACGGCCAACCTCGCGCAGATCAAGGCGTCGATGGACAGCTTCAAGAACTCGCCCAACTTCGCCAAGGCCAAGACCTTCCGCAACCAGCTCGAAGAGGTGCGCTTCGACGCGTACCAGGGCTCGACCACGCGCGCGAAGTACGAGGCCCGCCGCAAGCGCGCGCTCGACACGCCGACGGAAGCCGCGCTCAACACCCGCGCGATTCAGCAGCTGGCAGGCCCGAACTCGCGCCTGACCGGCCCGGAGCTGCTCGCGGCCACCTCGCCGCTGCGCGGCGGTAACCGCACCCTGCAGCGTGAACTCTCGCAGGCGCGGGAGCTCGCGCTCGCCGAGCGTGGCGCGTGCGTGATGAACGAAGCGCCGGCGCCGCTGGGCATCGCCGACCTCGCCGACGTATTGGAGGCCAAGTTCGGCAAGTTCAACTCGTCGGCCTCGAAGGACGACCAGACGGCCCGCTCGGTGCGCGCGCGCAAGTACGTCGCGCAGCGCGCGAACTACGCGGTCATGGCGCACGAAATGGGTCACTCCATCGCGCTGCGCCACAACTTCGTCAGCTCGTCCGACGCGTTCAACTTCCGCCCGCAGTACTGGCAGCTGCGCACCGACAACGGCAGCGCGCCGGCGTGCACCGGTGTCGACGCGACGGGCGCCTGTGTCGGCCCGCGTACGCAGGACCCCATCAACCAGAACGAGCGTGAGAACCTGCTGCAGATGTTCATGCAGTCCTCGACGATGGACTACGCCGGCGAGGCCACGCAGGACTTCCTGGGTCTCGGCGCGTACGACTTCGCCGCGGCCCGCATGTTCTACGGCGACGTGGCGGCGGTCATCGACGACCCGAACATGCGCGCTGGCAGCCCGCTGGCGCAGGGCGTGCTCGGGAAGATCGACAACTTCGGTGGCATTCTGGGCATCAGCTTCTCGGTGGGTGACGGCTCTGGTGGCAGCAACGACATCCACTACAGCGCGCTGCAGGCCAACTACGGCATGATCCGCAACTGCGTCGACGTGCCGAACCCGGCCGTCTACAAGCCCGCGACGTGGAACGATCAGATTGACGGTAACTGGCACCCCACGCTCGACGGCCTGCTGGTGAAGGTCGGCGCGAACTACAGCAAGTGCCGCCAGATTCCGGTCGACTACATCAACTGGAACCTGTTCCGCGCGGCGCGCCCTGACGAAGCCGGCAACGTTCGCTCCACGAAGGTCATCGACGCGTTCAGCCGCGTTCGTTTCCCCTACGGCTTCGCCACCGACCGCTGGGCCGACCTCGGCAACCTGTCGGTCTACCGCCACGACAACGGCGCCGACCCGTACGAGCTCTTCGACTTCCTCATCACGCAGCAGGAGGTCAACCACATCTTCGACAACTACCGCCGCAACCGGCACACGTTCTCGGTGCGCACGGCGTCGGGCCGCACGCTCTCTCGCTACAACGAGAAGCTCCGCGATGCCGCCAAGGGCATGGGCCTGATGGCGAACATCTACAAAGACTTCTCGGTCGCCCAGGGGTGGGACTTCGACACCGTCTGGCCGGTGCTCGGGACGCTCTTCTTCCCCGACAACATGCTGGCCTCGGGCCTCGGCTTCGATCACCTGGCGCGGCAAATGGCGCGCCCGGAAGCGGGCCCCCACGGCATCGAGAACGGCGTGCTGCGCTCGAACAACGACACGCTCATCAACAACCCGACGGTCAACATGATCGTGCCCAACGGCGCGACGGGTTACTTCAAGAACGTCTCGTTCGGCGGTCGGCTCATGGAGAACACGCTGGCCGACACCAAGGGCGAATACGACGCGGAGTTCACCATCAACGCGGGCGCCTATTACGACAAGGCGTGGGTGCCGATGTTGCTGACCGAGTCGGTCGACAACTTCATCTCCGACTCGCGTCGTGACTTCGTCGACGGCCGCTACCGCGCGGTCTCGATGGCCGACCTGTTCCCCGAGGGCTACCGCCGTTGGTTGGGCAACAACCTGACGAACGACGACGCACTCAAAGGCGCGCGCATCGCCACCAACGCAGGCCAGCCCATCGTCGACGCCGACCAGTACCCGACCTCGGGCATCGGTTACGTCTCGTGGTGGAAGGCGACGCCTGAGGTCTGCTTCCAGGGCGCGGTCTCGCTCGAGTGCGGCGCCACGCCGGCCAACAGCATGGTCATCGACCCGCAGGTCGGTTGGGAACAGCAGAAGTTCCTCATCGCCATGACGCTCATGTACCTGCCTGAGAACCAGCAGCAGCGCTGGCTCGACCTCATGGGAGTGTGGGAGCTCGGCGCCGACAACGACCCGGGCTTCGCCAACCGCATCGAGCTCCACCTGCCCGAGGGCAAGACGTACATCGCCCGCACGTACGGCAAGGAGACGATCCTCGGGAAGACGGTGCAGAAGGGCATCGCGGCGCGCATGCTCGAGTACGCCAACGAGCTGGTCAGCGCGGCGTACGTCACCACTCCCGGCCCCGACGTCGACGGAGATGGCCAGCCCGACTGGGTGACGCCGTCGTTCGCCAACGGGAAGGCGATCATCAAGTACGACGCGACGATCCTGCACTCGAACGCGAACGGCGAGTTCGTTCCGGGCGGTCGCCCCGGCTGCAACCCCGGCGACAACTCGACGTGTACCTGCAGCTCGAACCGCGCGTGTCTGCAGCTCGAGAAGTACAGCGAGATGCCGTTCTTCGTGCGCCAGGCGATGCGCGACTACGGGCTCGCGCACCCGAGCATGAAGGGCATCTACTGAGCTGACTTCGGCTCGGTAGGCGCAGTACCTGGAGGCCTCTCCCTGCAGCTCGCAGGGAGGGGCTTCGTACTTTTCAGCGGCCCGGCGTGTTGTCGCGCACGAAGGCGGCGATGCGCTCGAGGCTCTGGGTGCAGTCCATCAGGATCTCCTCGAACTCTTCGCGAACCAGCGTGCCGGCGCGGTACGCGTGCGCGAGGTAGTCGAGGTTGCCGCGCACGCAGGCGGTCGCGTTGTTCAGCTCGTGGTTCATCGCGTCGACGAGATCGTCGCGCAGGCGCGGCTGGCCGTCGAAGAAGCGGAAGACGGTGCCGCCCAGGCGCACGCTGTCGCCGTCTTGCAGCCGGTGTGACGGCCAGCGACGACCATTGACGTACGAGCCGTTGAGCGAGCGCAGGTCGAGCATCACGAAGCCCTTGTCGTCGCGGGTGATGGACGCGTGGCGCCGAGAGAGCCGCTCGTCGTTGATGGCGAAGTCGGCCGCCGCGTCGCGACCGATGACGACGCTGGGCTTGTCGAGGCGCAGCATGCGGCCCACCGAGCGATCGTCGATGCAGGCCACCACCACGATGGTCGGCCGCAAGCGCACCTGCCCTGCTCCGCTGAGCGTCGCGTCTTCGTCGCTCACGTACGCGCCACCTGCAGCGCCTTGAGCGCCTGCTCGACGGCTGAGGGGTGTGCGAACAACACCTCGTCGGAGGCCAGCGCCTCGGCCAGGCGCGCCAGCCCGGCTTCACGCGCGTCGGCCACGGCCAACGTGCACGCCTCACCCAACAGCCGCTCCGCGCTGGCGTCAGAGCGGACGACGCCCACGCTCTTGAACAACACCTTGCTGGTCGACGGGTCGATCGCCCCATGCAGCAACAGCGTGATGAGGCACTCCAGCGCACGCGCGCGCTGCCCCAGGCGGATGAAGGCGATGGTGTCTGCGAGCAGCAACTCCGACTCAAGGCCAGGCTCGACGTGCGGCAGGAAAGACGGCGAACCGGAGCGGAAGACTTCGAGTGGGCTGCGAATCAAGCGGGTCATGCCGCGCAGACATTGCGAAGAGCGTGCGCGGCGCTTCGGTAACGCCAATGCCGCACAAACACAGCCAACGCAGACACACCTACACCCCGGGCAGGCGTTGCAGAACACCCCGCCGCGCGCTGCAACTTCGAAACTGAAATCAGCGCAGCGGGTGGCCGACGACGCGATCGAGGATCGCGCTCACGGCGGTTCGGTTCAGACCCAGCGCCTCGGCCTGGCGCAGCAGGCGTTCGCGCAGCGCGAGCTCTCGGGCGGCGTCGACGCGAGGTACGCCGTGCTCCGACTTCCAGGCCCAGATCTCCGCGACGATGCCGGCGCGGCGGGCGAGCGCTTCGATGAGCTGCGCGTCGACCTCGTCGAGCTGCGCGCGGAGCGTCTCGAGGCTCACGGGTTCAAGGTCCTCATGGTGCCGGCGGTGACGCCGAACTGCTCGTGCGCGGCGATGCTGTGCACCAGCTCGCCGGGCGAGACGCGGCCCGACACGAGGCCCTTCCACGCCTCGAGCACCGAGCGGGACGTGGCGCCGTCTTCCCACACGAATTCAACGCGGAACCGCTTCACGCCCGCCTTGAGCAACCTCGGCACGGCGGCGGCTGCGCTCTGCGCCTGCGCGTTGAAGACCGTGTTGCGGCAGCCGATGTCGACGACCACCGGGTGCTCTTTGCCTTCGCGATCTCGCAGCGCGATCTTCGACGACTCGCACACACGGCCACAGGTACGGAAGTCGCGGCCCTGCGAAATGGTGTGCGCGTAGACGCAGTGCTCGGTGTGAAACGTCGCGATGTGGTGGTGCACCGTCACCGTCACGCGCTCAGCAGGCACGCGGCTCAACATGGCGTGCAGCTGCGTTTCATCGAGATCGTGCGCCGCCGTCAGCGTGTCGCAGCCCAACGCCAGCAGGTGCCGCGCCGTCACGGAGTTGGTGACGTTCAACGAGAAGTCACCGTGCACCTGCGTCTGCGAAGCCGACCTCGAGAAGTGAATGAGCCCGCCCCAGTGACGCACGAGCACGCCGTCGGGCGCGAGCTTCTCGAGCCGGCGATCGATGCCGTCTTCGCCCGGCTTCTGCACCCGCGTCGTGGCGATGACGACGCGCAGCCCCGCTCCACGCGCGCGCTGCACCGCCTTCTCGAGGCCGACCAGCTCCATCCAATCGAGCTCGACCTCCGGCAGCCCCGCCGCGATGACGGCCTCGAGCTGCGCGGCGGTGCGCACGAGTGGAATCACCAGCGGGCTCGCCGGCCCCGCCCACGCGCGCCGCGCCGGGAGCTTCGAGGCCTGTTCAGCGAGCGACTCAGCCACCGGCTGCGCGCTGATGGGGTGACGGGCCGCGGCGAGCACCTTCGGCTCCAGCTCCGCGACGATGGCGCGACGCAGCGCCTTCAACGCCGAGACCGGGAGGTGCAGTCCTGAACCGAGCCGGGCAAGCACGACTTCGCCCAGATGAAACGGCGTGCCGCCGAAGCTGCCCAGCTTCTCAGAGACGAGCTCGACGCCGAGACCCGCGTTCTTCGCAGCCAACAGCGACTCATCGCTGCGTACCGTGACCTGAACGTCGCGACCGATGTGACCCAACGCCGTCGCCGTGACTTCGAGCGGCGCCCCCAGCGAACCGCGCAGCTCGAGCTTCACCGGAATGCGACCGAGCGCGCCGCGCAGGCCCTCGTCGACAGCGTCTTTCGCGTCTGAAGTCAGTCGCGGATCGCTCGAGAGGTACACGCGATCGCCGGTGCGAACCTGCGACAAGTCAGGCCCGGGGCGCCCGAAGCGCAGCCACCACCCACCGCCCGTCGCCTCGACGCCGAACAGCGGCCCACCGGGCTCCACGGATTGTGGCCGACCGGTGTCGAAGCCCACGCCACACCCGGGGATCGGCTCGGGCACCAGCAACGGCACGCCGCGCCCGTCGGTGGGGCTCGAGCCGCCGATGACGGGCAGCGAGACCTTCGTCGCCCCGAGCGGCTGACCCACCTTGCCGATGCCGACACCACCTGACGACTCACGCTCCGAGCGGCGCACGCGCACCGCGCCGTTCGCCACCTCGACGACTTCGCCCAGCAACGCGCCACGGTGCTTGGGGAAACGGCCCTCGACGAGATCCTGATGATCGGAGCCCGCGAGGAACCCGTCAGAGAACCCGCGCGAGTACGCCACCGCCATGCGCCCGAGGTCGGCCTGTAGCTGACGCTGCGCATCGGCGTCGCGATCACGCTTCGCGGCGATCGCATCGCGCCACCGTTTGTAACCTTCGACGGCCGACAGCACGTATGCGGGGCCCTTCAGGCGCCCTTCAATCTTCAAGCTCGCCACGCCGATGTCGGCGAGGTCGGCCACCGCGCGCGCCCCGGCGAGATCCAACGGGCTCAGCAGATACGCCACGTCACCGAGCTCGCGCACGTCACCGTCGACGACCAGCTGGTACGGCAACCGGCACGACTGCGCGCACTGGCCCCGGTTCGCCGAGCGCCCGCCCCACGCCTCCGACGTCAGGCACTGGCCGCTCCACGACATGCACAGCGCGCCGTGAATGAAGACCTCGAGCTCCAGCGACGTGCCGCGCGCGAAGACGCGGATCTCGTCGGTCGACAGTTCACGCGGCACCACCACGCGCGTCGCGCCGAGCTGCTGCGCGAAGGCCGCGCTCTCGGGGCTGGAGATCGTCATCTGTGTCGACGCGTGCACCTCCAACCTCGGCGCGACGGCGCGAGACAACAACGCGACCGCCGGGTCTTGCACGATGATCGCGTCGACGCCCGACGACGCACACGCGCGCAGCACCGACTCGACGAAGGGCAGCTCGTGCTCGAAGACCAGGGTGTTCAACGTGACGAACGCGCGCACTCCGGCGCGGTGAATGCCGTCGACGATTTCGGGCAGCCGCTCGACGTTGAAGTTGGTGGCGCGCGCGCGGGCGTTCAACCCACCGTCGAGCCCGAAGTAGACGGCGTCAGCGCCCGCAGCGAGCGCGGCCGCGAGGCTGTCGTCGTCACCAGCGGGAGCGAGGATCTCCGGAATGCGAGGCATCGCGTCGGCTTGTACCTGATTCTCAGTGGTGCGAGTGGCGGCGGGCTGCCTCGACGAGCAGCGCGACCAGCGACGACGCCGACCCCAGCGCGCGCAGCACAATCGACAAGTCCCACGCCTCCTGCGACGTCATGGGGCGGCGCGGCGCCTTGCGGCCCTTCGCGGTGACGATGATCGACAGGTCGCCCGAGCGCGTGTCGAGCAGCACGTCGATGTCTTCCCGCGCCGTGCGGCCGGTGAGCAGCACGTTCGGCGAGAGCTCCGAGACCGAGCGCACGCGCAGATCAGCCAGCGTCGTCGGGAAGATGGCGTCGTTGACCGCCTTGAGCACCACGCCGGTGAGCGAGTCGGTCCACGGCACGTTGCGCTGGTACTGCGCCAACGCAGGGCCGAGGTCGCGCAGGTCGCTGCGGCTCAGCTCCTGGGCGCCGTCGTCAGTGACCAGGCTGAACTCGCCCGACGTCTCGACGAAGCGCACCTCGACCTCGCGGCCACCGACCTGCCCGCGCACAGCCGCTTCACCCGAATCGTCAGAGAGCCGCTCCACCGCGTTCACGCGGAACGACTTCATCGGGCGGAGCTGACGAACAACGCGAAGGGCAGAGTCGGTGTCGAACATCATGCTTCGTTGTCGCCCGCCGCCACGGCAATGGACGACACCGGAGCGGACACTTCACGACAACGAAGTTCACCAGCAACTTCAAATACTTACGGAGCCAAAATGATGCGCGGCGACGAAAGCGACTGGCGCACGAGCGAAATGGCGGGCTCGGAAGAGGCCTCGGCTTCGGTCATGCGGCGCACGAGCACGTCGCGACCGGCGCCCACCGCTTCTTTCAAGTCGGTCAGCAGCGTCATGGCGGCGTCGAGCATCATCTTCGCTTCTTGCGCGCCCTGCGACTCGGCGGTGGCGACGCCGCCCTTCTCTTTCAAGTACTCGCCGAAGCGCTTGATCGACTCGCGCGTCTTGTTCGCGTCGAACGCGGCGAGCGGCTCCTTGATGACGTCGGTGCCGACCTTGATGAGGCGCGGAGCCTGCGCGGTGCGGAACTCGGGGGCGGGCGGCGCGAGCGTCTCGCCGGGGAACACGCCGAGCAGGCCGTCTTCGGGCGACTTGAACTGGTGCGGCACGATGTCGAGGAAGAGGAACAGCGGGTCGACGCCCTGCTTGGCGGCGGCGAGCTCTTCGTCGTCGAGCGGTGGGAACGTGGTCGGCGCGCCGGTGAAGAGCAGGGGCATCACCATCTCGCTCCAGAACTCTTCGGCGGCGGGGCCGGTGCTGGTGACCGCGCCGTAGAGCAACCCGACGGTCTCGACGACGCGGGGCGCACGTGCGGCCGAAGCGACCACGGGCTTGCCGCTCTCGAGGCGCGCGATGGCGCCGACCAGCTGCTGCTCGAGCTGCTTCTTGGCTTCAGCCGGCAACTTCGCGGCGCGATTGACGGCGTCGCGCACGTCCATCGCGGTCTTCTCGGGGGTCGCGTCCCACGCCTGCTTCAACTTCGCCGAGTCGACGCCGACGAGCTGCACGAAGCCCGGGTCGAAGAGGCGCATGTAGTCTTCAGGCCCGAGGCGCATCTGCTGGCTGCCGCCGCCGAACTTGGCCTGCGCGAGCGAGGTGCGGATGGTCTTGGTGACCTCTTCGACGCGCTCCAGCTTGCCGCCCATCAACGCGTCGACGACCGCGCCGAACGGCGCCAGCATGATCAACGCCTCGGGGAAGCCCAGCGACGCACCTTCAGGCGTCTCGCGGTACGGGAACCAGAAGGCCTGGTGATCGGCGTGCAACCGCTCACCGAGCGCGGCGGCGAGGCCCAACGCGAGCACCTGGTGCTCTTGCTGCTGCGGGTTGAACGGGCCACCGATGAGCTTGATGACGCCCGCTTCGATGTCGCTCCACGAGTCCTTCACGAGGTCGACGGGCTTGCCCTGCACCTCCGTGAGCACGGCGGTGACCTGCTGAAACGCGGAGTCGAGCTGCGGAGGCTTGGGCATCGGCATGATGCGCGCGCTCGTATCAGATCAGGCCGAAAATTCAGCCCAGCGCTTTGAGCAGCGCGTCGGCCACGCGTTGAGCCGTCGGTGCATCGTTCGGGAACTCGGTTTGCTCGTACAGCCGGGCCAACCGCGCCACCTTGTCGACGCCCAGTTCTTGTGGACTGCGGGTGACAGACAAGAGCGCCACGAAGAGCAGGCTGTAGCCGCGCCGCACGTGCGTGATGTTCGCCGAGTCGAAAGACAACGAGCGGCGCGCGAAGTCGAAGTACGGCGCGAGCGCTGCGGGCACGTCGGCGGCGAAGCGATCGACGGCGGCGAGCACCTCGCGCGTCGTCGTGAGGCCCGAATGACGGAGCACGCGCACCAGGTAGTTGGCGAAGAAGGCTTCGTCGACGAGCTCCCGAGAGAGCGCGCTGGCTACGCTGGCGTCGAGGTCTCGAATACTCGCGTGTTTGGTGAGCGCGTCGAGCGAGAGCAGATCGAGCGGCACGCCGTCGGCCAGCCCGAGCTTCGCGGCGTCGCGTGAAGCGAGGAGATCGTTTCGAATCGACACGAACTCCGCGTCGGCGATCTCGAGCAGCCCGGCGACACGCGTGAAGCGGTGCGCGATGGCCTCAGGCACCGCGTCAGACGCTTTGTAGCCGAGGTCGTGCTCCACCTCGGCCCAGGCGTGCTGCAGCGCGGTGCGCACCTGGAGCTCGACGCGGAAGTCCGCGTGCGGCGCGTCGTCGACCGCGCAGACGTAGTGCATCGAGCGGTAGCCGGCCGGCTTGGCGCGCGCGCTGGAGTGCGTGAAGTCGACGTTCATCTTCTGTTCGATCAACCGCGAGACCGCCGCGACGTGATCTTCGAACGACACCGCGATGCGCAGCCCGAGGAGATCGGTCACGTCCCAGAGCTGGCGGTAGGTCTTGTCGGGCCGCGCCAGCTTCACCGCGACGCTCTCGGGAGACTTGAGCCGCCACGCCACGAAGTGCGTCGGAATGCCGGCCTCAGCCAGCCAGCCGCGCAGCGTTGCTTCGAGGGCGTTGCCCAGCGTCGTCAACCGCGGGCGCAGCGCGAGAAATTGTTCGTTCAGACCGTCAGCCATTTCGCGGCGCAGCGTAGGTCGCGCCGCGTGGATTTTGGCGTGAGCGAGCCGCCTTTTCAGCGGCGCTTCGGGAGAATACCCTCGCCGCACTCGATGAGCTGCTCAACACAAATCAAAATAGTCACTCTCTACGTGACACTGTGCTGCCTTTCGAGCTGCAGTGCAGCGCCACTGAACAACAACACCAAACCATCACAAGTCGAGCTCGACGCTGCGGTCGACTACGCCAACAAGCGCCCATTTCGCATTGGCGAAGGCGTTCGAACAGATGCAACCGACCCGCTCGCTGCGTTTGCCGACCTACCGAACTACACCCAGCATCGACTCGAAAATCGCGACCTGCTGGTCTTCTACAAAGCAGACACCGACCCGACCCCCGTCGTCGCTCGCGTCCGACAGCAAGTCAGCGGAAACTGCATATCGACCCAATGCTCAGGGCGCGCGCTGCGCAGCCCCGTCGCATACTCATTGATTGAGCTGCGAAGTCTGGAGTTCTGGCTCTCAGATTCACCACTCGGCGGCTGGATTCATTTTTCGTGGGAACTCCCGCCGCTGGCAAACGACGGAGATCCGAGTGTCTTGCGGTTACTCGTTGGCGTACCTGCCAACGCAGTCGACACGGCCAAACAGATGATGGCCAACGGACACGTTCCCGAAGACATGTATGCGCTGCGAATCGCAGGAGTCCCCGTAAAATAGGAGCCGGCAAGTGACGCCCTGAGAGTAAGTCGCTGCGCCTCATGCGCGCCCTCGCCTTCAGTGCCGTCGTTCTCTTGCTGAGCGCGTGCGTCACGACGTCGCCGCGCTTCGAGCAAGACCTCGCCACCACCTTCGCGCAAGACGACATGCGACGGCTCCAGACCGCCGACGTCGAGCTCTACTACCCGGCCGAATACGCCGACGCCGCGAAGCAGGTCGCCGCGCGCGCCACCGAGTGTCTGCGCGCGCTGCGCAAGCACCACGAGACGCCGCACGACGGCGGCAAGGCGCTGCTGTTCCTGACCTCTGCCAACTACAACAACGCGTACGTCGGCGGCCTCTCGTTCGGAGAGCCGCTGCATTCCGTCAACCCGCTCTCGGTCACCAGCGAGCTCTTCCACTGGTACGGGCTGGGCGGCGCCGACGTCGGCGACATCGCGTGCCACGAGATGTTCCACTTCGCGCACTACGAGCAGACGCACGGCTTCTGGAAGGTCGTCGACACCGTCTTCGGCCCGGTGCTGCCGCCGCAGACGTTCCTCGAGCGCTGGTTCACCGAAGGCGTCGCGCAGTTCTACGAAGGTCGACTGCAGCGCGCCGTCGGCCGGCCGCACAGCCCGATGTACCGCGGCAGCTTCGATTCCTTCGTCGCCATGCGCGGCGGCGACCTCGGCGCCGGCGACCTTTCGTTGTTTCAACGCGAGCTCAACCCGTACTCCGGCGCGTACCTCACGGGCCTGCACTTCATCGAGTGGCTCGTCGAAAAGTACGGCGAAGACCAGCTGTGGAGCCTGATGGGCATGCAGGGCCGCAGTGTGTTCTCGCCGCTCGGCGCGACGTTGCGGGTGAAGTCGATCTACGGCTTGTCCATCGGCGCGCTGCTCGAGGCGTGGGAAGCCGAGCTCACGAAGAAGCTCGTGGTGCGCACGCGACCTGCGAGCCAGCGCATGGTGCTCGAAGACGTCGGCCAGCTCGCGCGCCTCGCGGTGCACCCCGCTTCCGGCACCATGGCCATCATCTCGTCAGGCAACGAGCAGGTGCCGATGCTGCGAATTCTCGAG
The DNA here is from genome assembly GCA_035910535.1 of Archangium sp. Taxonomy (GTDB): domain Bacteria; phylum Myxococcota; class Myxococcia; order Myxococcales; family Myxococcaceae; genus Archangium_A. The sequence goes on from JAMHXF010000126.1 coordinate 66,415, forward strand.
CGCGACGGCTCGGTGCGCGTCGAGCGTCGGCTCATCAACCTCTTCGTCGGCGGCAGGCCGTGGGTCTTCGCGGGCCCAGGCTCGATGAGCGGCCTCTCATTCACCGCCGACGGCAAGTCGCTCTACCTGCTCAACGACGATCTCATCTCGCGAGGCGACACGCGCGCGCAGCTCTGGCGCATCGACGCGAGCGATGGAGACGTCGAAGAGGTGATTCAAGACGTCGGGCGAGGCATGGGCGGCAGCGTGTCGGCCGACGGCAGCACGTTCACCTTCGTCGACTTCCCCGCTGGGCGCTCGCGCATCGTGGAGCGCCACTTGAAGACTGGCGAGGTCACCGTGCTCGTCGAGCTGGCGCCGGGAATCTCGGCCTCGGCCCCGCAGTGGAACGCCGCGCACACACAGCTCGTCTATTCGCGCTTCGATTCGAATGGCTGGAACCTCGTGCTGCGCGCGAGCGATGGCAGCGAACGCGTGCTGACCACCGACGGCGCGTTCAACTACGGCGCACGCTGGGCCGACGAGGCGCACCTCGTCTTCGCGCGAACGGCCGGCCGCTACCTGCAGGCGCATCGCTTCGAGCTCGACACGGGCCTCGTCGAGCAGCTCACCGACACGCCGTACGGGCTGCTCGACCCCGGGCTCGCCGGTGACGAGGTGTTCGCCGTGGTTCGAGACGGCGTGCACTGGAGCGTCGACCGCATGCCAGCGACGTCACTGGCGACGGTGACGCTCGACCTCACGCCACCGCCCGAGAAGCACGAAGCGCCGCCGCTCGAAGTGCAACAAGACGAAGAATACTCGTCGCTCGATCAGCTCTTCCTTCCGCAAGCGCGCGTGCCCGGCGGGACGCTGACGCCGATCTTCGACCCCACGACGAATCGGCTCTCGTTCGACGGCACGGTGTCGCTGTCGCTGATGGGGCGAGATCGCCTCGGAAAGCACACGTGGCTGCTCAGCGGCACGTTGGGCATTCCGCGCTTCTCGTACAACGAAGCGCGCGCGACCTACCGCAACTACACGCTGGCGCCGTGGGCCCTGGCGTTCACCGCGGGCCGCAACCAGGTCAACCCGATCGACGCGTACTGGGACGCGAGCGTGTTCCTCTCGCGATCGATCTTCACCGTGCCCGTCGCCTTCGGCGTGCAGTCGATGGTGTGGCAGCGGGAGGCGCTCGTTCGCGACGTGTACGTCGGCCCGTCGGTGTCGATCAGCGGCGGCGCAGGGGACAGCACGGCCTACGGCGGGCCCTCGCGGCGCGTCGCGTTCTCGCTCGACGCTTCTGGCTACCCGTTGCTCAGCGCCGACAGCACCTACCTCGCGGAGGTGAACGGCCTCCCGGTGCGGCTGCAGCGCGAGGCGTACCTGCTCGACCTGCGCGGCACGCTGAGCCTCGCGGTGCCGTTGCCCTTCTCGAAGCGACATTCACTGACGCTCAACGGCGTGGGCCGCAGCCTGCCCGGCGCGCCCGTCAACGCGCTGCGCGTGGGCGGTGTCAGCTCGTTCAACAGCGTGGTGCAGAGCCCGAGCGGAACCTCTGTGCCCTCTGGCCCCGGCGTCTTTCTTCCGAGCTCGATGATCGAACCCCTGCGCGGCTTCGACGACTTCATGTTCCGCGCGCAGCACGTGGTGACGTGGGGAGGCAGCTACCGCTACCGCTTCATCGTCGACCGCGGCACCGCGTCGATTCTGTGGCTTCTGCCTTCGTTCTTCTTCCGACAGATCGACGTCGAGGGCTTCGGTTCAGGCGTCTACACCGACGCTGGCGCGCTCGCGGGAGCGGTCGGTGCGTCGATCTCGTTCCGAATGGTGTTCGCGGGCATGGCGGCGGTCTCGGTGACGTACCAGTTCGCGTACCGCTTCTTCATGTCGCAGCTTCCACCGCTGCACGTGGTCGGCTTCTCGTTCGACTGATTCAGTTCGGAGCGCAGTTGCCGCGCGAGCGATCGCAGCGGCCCGACGCGCACTGTGAATCGGCGTCGCACGCGACGCACAAGCCGCCAGCGCAGATCGCGCGCGCGCCCGAGCAATCGTCGGGGTCGCGGCAGGCGACACAGCGATCTGGCCCAAACTCGTCGCGACATTCCCGGGGGTACACCTGCGAGTCACACTCGCTGTCTTCCCGACAGGCCACCATGCAACGACCACGCTCGACGTCACACAACCCGCCCGCGCACTCGGAGCTCTGGCTGCAATCGACACAGCGACCTTCGACGCAGCGTTGCGTCGCCTCACAGCCGCACGTCGAAACACCGCCGTCACCGCCGCCGAGGCGCAAGTCACCCGCGCAGCCCAGCAACATCAAGACCGCCACTGTCGCCAGCAATCTCATGGAGTCACGAGCCGTTCAGCCACGTCACGACCATAGCCTTCAGGGTAGTCGCGGAGATATTCGCGCGCCGCGTCGGGGCCACGGGGACTCCCGAGCTTCTCCAACAACCGCAGCTCCTCAACCGCGGCCGCTTCATCGAGCGCGCTCTTCGGAAATGTGCGGCGCAGCGCATTGAAGGCCGCCGCAGACGCTTCGAGCTGCCCGCCCTGCTTCAGCTCGAGCGCAGCGCCGTACATCGCGTTCATGCGGCTGAGCGGAGAGCTGTCATCTGGAGTGCGCTTTGGCGTGGGCGTGCTGGGCACTCGCGGCCGTGGAGGCGGCTCGACGGGCAGCGTCGTACACGGCAACGTCTTCGACTCCCCGGTTTTCACTTCGTGAACGACCTCAGCCGCCGTCACCGCGACGACGCCTTCCTCGACCTTCACGGTGACGGAGCCGTCTGGACACGACGGAGAAGCGGGCTCCACGTCGACGCTGAAGCGCGTGCCACGAACCTCGACGCGCGCCCGTCGCGTCGCCACCACGAAGGTCGCACTGCTCTGCAGCTTCGAGACCTGCGCTTCGAAGTGCCCCAGCGCGAGCTCGAAGCTCCGATGCGGACCGAGCCCGTGAATGCCGAGCTCGCTGCGAGCACCAACGGTCGCGATGGAGCCATCAGAGAACCGCAACGTGAAGGTGCCGGTTTCGTCGGTCTTCACCCGTTGGCCGGCTTCAATCGGCGCGCCGCTCGTCACCACGCGTGCCCGCGACGACGTGACGTCAGAGACCACGCCTGCAACTTCGACCGACGCGAGCCCGGGCTGGGGCCGCAGCCACCACACGGTGAACAACAACACCGCCGCCGCCAACGCAGCGACGCCTCGAACCCGACGGCGCAGCGTCTGCACCTGGCTGCGGGCCTCGAGCACCGCCGTCACCGCGTCGAGCGACGCCTCGAGTTCTACGGGAGTCAACTCGTACGCCTCGTCACCAGGAGCTGGCGCGAGTCGCCGGGCGAGCACTTCATCGGGCGGTCGGTTCATGACGGTACCTCCCATTGCGACATGGCCTGCGTGAGCTCTGGGTCGCTCTCGAGGCACGCGCGAACTTCCCTCCGCGCCCGCGACACGCGGCTCTGTGCCGCCACCGCGCTGAGCTCCAACGCGTGCGCGACTTCTTCAACCGAGAGACCGTGCACGTCGAACAACAACCAGGCGGTCACCTTCTCCGGGTCGAGCGCGGAGAGCTTCGCTCTGACCTGTGAAAGCACGCTCGAGGCCATCGACGCGCGCTCCGCAGAATGTGTGCCCACGACATCGTGCCCGGCATCGCCCAGACCTTCGAACAGCCGCGTCTCGAGCTTGCGCCGACGCAGGCGCTTGTAGACGACGTGCGCCGCGATGCGATCGACCCACGTATTCAAACTGCAGTCGCCACGAAACGAGTCGATGCTGGTGATCAGCTCGATGAGCACCAGCTGCAGCAGGTCTGCGTCGTCGGCGGTCGCGTGGCGCAGCAAGCGACGAATCGCCGCCTTCGCGCGAGGCCCGGCGCGCCGCACGAGCGAGTCAGCACATCGCCTGTCGCCGCGACGAACTCCGGCGATCAACGCGCCGTCGTCGTCGTTCGACACGACGGAGAGAGGTGAGCCCACGGAAAACATGAACTCCGATGCTGTACCGCGAGGCAGAAAATTCAGGCAGCACTTCAGAAGCGCCAGCTGACTCCAAGCCGAAGCGCACCTTGAACCGGCGCGATTTCAGCCACTTGAACTTCGTCGATGAAGAGCCGCGTCGCGCCTGCGAAGGTCGGGCCTCCGGTGAGCGTGAGATCGACGCTGCCGAAGCGCAGCACGAGCCCCGCTTCGACCACGCCAGCTCCCGTCCACCTCGTGAGCGTCTGGGTCCCACGAATTGCGCCGACCAGCACAGTGCCGCCACCGCCACGCGCCGTGAAGCCGAGCGGGAGCGCCCACGGAAAAATGCGCACGTCGGCGATCGCGAGCACGCGCAGCTCGACATGAGAAACGGAGAACGTCGAGACCGCCCCGCCGCCGAACGTGACCTGCGCACCGACACACAACCAGTCGACGACGCACCAGGCGCCGTCGAGACCGCCGCCGCCCAGGACCTGCGGCAGCTGGCCCACCGCATGAACCGAGACGAACGCGCGCGTGGTGGAGACCGACGGTGGAACGACGACGGGCACGGGCGCGACGGCGTCTTCGGCCACCACGCCCGCGTCAACGGGCGCAGGCGCGCTGACGACCCCGGCATCGATGGGCGCTGACGGCGCGACGAAGTCACGCTCCGACAACGGGACGATCTCGAGCGTCGGAGGGTTCACCACCAGCGACTCCGCGCGCCACTGCGGCATCATCGCGGCGATCGCGAAGCCCAACGTCTTCGCGCGCTCGTCGAGCGGGTCCTTCGCGCCGAACTCCACGGTTCGAGACGTCCACTGCTTCGGCTTGAGCGCGGCTCTGAGCACCGCACGCCGTGGCGTTTCCCAACGAACCTCGACCACCGGGTGGGTCTCCGAGAGCTCGGTCAGCACGTCGGCCGGAGCGTCGCCCAGGACGCGCGGCTGCAGCTGAACCAGCGCCGGGTCGAGCGAGCGAGAGAGCGTGTCGAGCAGCGGCGCGCGCCCGCCGGTGGTCCCGTCGGAGAGGAGCAGCACCACCAGGAGCGACACCGTTTCCACCCACAATTCTTTAGCCCTGCGTCGCTGCGCTGCCTGCTTTTTTTCGCTGAAGGAACAGACCTCCTCGAACCCGGACGAAGCCGTCCACCTCTGAGGAACCCATGCTCCGAATTGCAACACTCGTCGTCATGTTGTCGTCGCTCGTCGCGCTCGCAGACCCGGCCGTCACGCAGGTCAAAGACGTGCACTTTCTGGCCACCGGCCCCGCGGGCCTGAAGATCGTCGGGCAGACCACGAAGCTCGTTGCGCACCTTGAAGGCGACCAGCTCGTCATCAGTGTGCCGCTCGACACCGTCGACACCGGCATCTCGCTGCGCAACACGCACATGAAAGAGAAGTACCTCGACACGAAGACGCACCCGAACGCCGAGCTCAAGGTGCCGCTCGCGGCGCTCAAAGAAGGCAAGAGCCAGCCGCTCAAGGGCGTCTTCACCGTGCACGGGAAGTCGAAAGAAGTCAGCGCCATGTTCGACGCTGCGAAGAACGGTGACGCGCTCGACGTCAACGGCCTCTTCGAGTTCAACCTGAAGCACTACGACATCGACGTACCGAACTACCTCGGCGTCACCGTGAAGCCCGACGTGCAGGTCACCGCGGCGTTCACCATCAAGCCCTGAAGGCGGCCATGCGCGCTCGCGAGTTGCTGATCTTCACGTTCGTAGCTTCGGGCTGTTACCTGCCCGAAGACGCTCCCGATGCGGGAACCGACGCGGGCGCCTCCGTCATCGACACCGATGGAGGCGCCGGCGTCGGCCTTCCGTGCGACGTCGAGCAACTCGTCGCCGAGAACTGTCGCGCGTGTCACCGCACCAACGGCACGGCCCCGATGCCGCTGAGCTCACGCGCTCACTTCGCGGCCGCTGCACCTTCGAACGCAGCCCTCACCGTCGGTGTACAGAGCGTGACGCGCATGAAGAGCACCAGCGCGCCGATGCCGCCGTCAGGGCCCGTGAGCGCCGCGCAGCTTCAAGTGATGGAAGCGTGGGTCAACGCCGGTATGCCCGAGGGCGCATGCGGTGGCGCAGATGCAGGCGTCGACCCCTTCAGCGCACCTGCGCAGTGCACCAGCAACACCACGTGGACACGCGGCAACTCGGGCTCGGCGCGAATGAACCCGGGCCGCGCGTGCATCAGCTGCCACGTCAACGAGAACGACCCCGGCGACGAAGAAGCACCGGAGGGCGTCGGCGGCACCGTCTACCCGACCGCGCACGAGCCGAACCTCTGCAACGGGCTCCCGGGCGGAGCGAGCGTCATTCTCAAGGGCGCCGACGGACGCGAGTTCAGCCTGACGGTCAACGAGGTGGGCAACTTCCACATGTACAGAAACGCGGCGCTCGTGCGCCCGTACACCGCGCGCGTCGAATACCAGGGCCGCACGCGTCGCATGTCGACCCCGCAGATGTCTGGTGACTGCAACAGTTGTCACACCCAGGACGGCGCCAACGGCGCCCCGGGACGAATTCTCGCGCCATGAAGCCACTTCAACTGCTCACCTTGCTGACGCTGCTCTCGAGCGGCAGCGCCCAGGCCTATGGCTTCATGCTGCGTCACGACTACACGTCGTGCGCGCAGTGCCACGTCGACCCGTCAGGAGGTTCTGTACTCACGCAATACGGTCGCGCGCAGGGCGAGCTGCTGTTGCGATCGCGCTACGGCGCACCGGCTGACGAAGAGCCGGGCAAGAAGGCCGAGTTTCTGCTGGGCCTTCTCTCTGCGGCGCCTGAAGAGCTGCTGCTTGGTGGCGACGTACGCCTCGCGCTGTTGAGCCCCGGCATGAAGGGCGTGCGCGTCTTCCCCATGCAGGTCGATGTCGTCGGCGCGCTCAAGACAGGGAAGATGAGCGCGAGCGTCAGCCTCGGCCTCGGGAGCAGCGTCACCAGCCCCGCGAAGATCGTCGGAGAGCAGGCGCAGCTCATCTCTCGACACCATTGGGTCGGCTACGCCCCCGATGAAGATCAATCATTCCTGTTGCGCGCGGGCCGCATTCCCATGCCCTTCGGGCTGCGCTTGCCGGAGCACACCGTCTGGGCACGCGCCGTCACCCGAACCGACACCAACGTCTCGCAGCAACACGGCGTCTCGCTGGCGTACTCCGGCGAACGCGTGCGCGGCGAGTTGATGGGCATCGTCGGCAATCTGCAGCTCACGCCTGCAGCCTTTCGAGAGCGTGGCTATTCCGGCTTCCTCGAATTCATACCGACGCACTGGCTGACGGTGGGCGTCTCGAGCCTCGTCACCCACGCCGACAGCGACCTGACGACACCGCAGTTCGGCACGTTCCGACATGCCCACGGCGCCTTCATGCGCATGAGCCCTGCCAAGCCGCTCATGCTGTCCTTCGAGGTTGACGTCACCAATCAGACAAGACGAACGCTCGGCGGGCCGACGGGGCTGGTCAGCGTGCTGCAGGTCGACTTCGAGCCGACGCAAGGCGTTCACCTGGTGGCGATGGGTGAGCTGCTGGTGCCCGACTTCGCGAAGACCTCGGCGGCACAAGGGCTGGGCGTCGGCGCCTGGGGCGGCGTGTGGTGGTTCTTCGCGCCGCACAGCGACGTTCGCGTCGACGTCATCACCCGCCGCGAGGTCGACGGCACGCTCAACGTCTCGCTGCTGGGGCAGCTGCACTTTTTCCTATGACGCTCACCATCACCCTCGCGCTCGTGCTCTCGACTCCCAACTTCCCCGCGAAAGTGGCGGCGCTGTCTGGAGGCCCGGCGCCCGCCTGTGCGCTCTGTCACCAGGGTGGCGTCACCGGTCGGGGCACTGTCACCACGCCCTTCGGCGCCGCGCTGCGGGAGCGCGGGCTCCTCGCCAACGACGAAGCGTCACTGGCGACGGCGTGGGCTGCGATGCGCGGTGTCGACAGTGATGGCGACGGCACGACCGACACCGACGAGCTCACGAGCGGCGCTGACCCGAACGCCGGCGCGACCACCCTCACGCCCGAGTACGGCTGCACCACGACGCCGAGCTGGCCTTTGGTGGCGATGCTCGTGGCGTGCCTGCGACGACGAAGACAAACGAAGCACGACACCGATTCGTGACGCCCCGACGTGGCCTGAATGCGCGCAGCGATGCGTGGTACCGAGACTTCATGCGATCGCTCTGGGTGCTCGGCGTGGTGTGTCTGGTCGGCTGCAGCGAAGTGCAGCCGGTGCCTGACGCGGGAAATGAACCTGAAGTACCTGCGGGCCCCGAGAACGGCGACGGCGTTTCGTGGAAACAAGAGAGCGTCAACGGCATCGCCGTCGACACGTACACGTGGACTGACAGCGCAGGTCGCACGCGCACGGCGTCGCTCAAGCGTGAAGGCGCGGGGAACTCCGGGCACGGCGGCTACGCAGTGCAGCTCACCATCGACGCGCTGCGCGTCGACGGCACGCAAGGCGGCGAAATGGGCTTCGGCTTCTTCGTAGGCCACGAGCGCAGCCGCGAGTTCGACGACAACTCGTCGGGCACCATCGCCAGCAAGCACGGAGAAGACGACTCGCCGCTCGGCCTCGGCTTCGCGGTGACGGGCACGCGCACCTCCATCACCGCCACGAGCACCGTCGCGACGCACACCTTCAAGTCCAGCTACCCGAAGTGGGGCACCGTGCAGGCCATGGCCGACGTCGAACAACGCGCGCCCGCCGCGAGCGCTGCGCACCGACGCTTCGACTTGCCGCTCACCATTCGTTGGGTCTTCGAGAAGGGCTTCGACTACCCGCGCATCGACCTCACGCTCGATCTCTCTGCGACACAACCAGGGCAGCTCGCGTTCGACGTGCGCGGCCCGTACGGCACCGTGGAGTTCGCCGACGCGAATGCCGCAGCGACCTTGCACACCGTGCAGTGGGGCGACTCGGCGTACCACTTCACGACGAAGACGCCGGTCGCAGGCGATCTCACCACCGCCGTCGCGTGGTCGTGGGACGAGCCCATCGCGCAGAGCCGTCGCTACAACGCGCTCGTCGCGCGCCACCCCGACAACACGCTGTACGAGCTCGGGTTGGTCGAGCTGCCCCTGGCCGGAGAAGTCGGCCTGACGTACGGCACGTGGGCCGACAACCGTGGCCTCGACAGCGTGGGCTCGGGCCGCGGGTTTCTTTCGAACGAGTTCCCCGGCTGGCAGTGGCCGTTTCAGTCGGCGCAGTACTCGGGCGTGGGCGCGACGCCGTCGACGTTCAAGAAGTTCGCGTGGGGCAGCTCGAACCTCTACGGCTCGGCGAACGTGCTGCAGTACCTGAACAACGTGCTGTCGGTGCCGGTGGTGCCGCACCCGGAGCAGCTCACGTACCGTACGTGCCTGGTGCTCGGCGTTTCGACGTACGACGCCGTGACCTACCGCGGCCTCACGCGCACTGAAGCGACGGCAGCACAGCCGAAGTGCACGCGCGCCAACCCGTGAGTCAGCTGGTGGCGGCGATCAACGCGATGACGGCGATGAGCAGCACGATCGCGCCGACGATCATCAACACCGAGTTCAGCAACATCTTCGAGCGCACTTCCGGCGAGAACGACGCGCGCTCGATGGCGCCGCACTTCACGCAGCTGAAGCCCGTGAACGCCATGTAGAGCAATGCGCCGACCAGCCCGCCCGCCGCCTGCGCCGTAGAGCTGCTCTTGCGACCCGTTGGACCGCCGCACTTCGGACAGGGGTAGGCCATGGCGCGCATCGTCTCCTATTTTGAGCGAACCTTCACGCGCTGGAGCATCGCGTCTGCGACGGTCTGCAGACGAGTCGAGCCGCTTCGGCCCACGCGTGACGATCGAGTGCTTCTGAATCAACTCGCGAAGCACCTCGGGGCGCGTCTCTTCGAAGTGCGCAGGCAGGTACAAGTCAGATGCTGATCGACCCCTCGCGGAAGTCAGTCTTCGCGATGTGCACGTTGATACAGACCGGCTTGCCCGACCTCGAGATGCGCTTGGCTTCGTCGAGCGTCGCGTCGATCTTCGCGGGGTCGGTGAGCAACAACCCGACGCCGCCGTAGCCTTCAGCGACCGTCTGGTAGTCGGACTTCAGCAACGTCGTGGCCACGTCAGAGCCCAGCAGCGTCACCTGATCGCGCGCGATCTGCGCCCACGACGCGTCGGTGCCCACCACGGCGATCGGCGCCATACCGCGCCGCACGTAGGTGTCGAACTCGTTGAGCGAATACGCGCTCGAGCCGTCACCCCAGATGATCCACACCTCGGCCTTCGGGCGCACCGCGCACGCACCGGCCGCGAAACCACCGCCCACACCCAGGGTTCCGAACACGCCCGGGTCGAGCCACGACAGCGGCTTGCGCGGCTTGACGATGTACGCAGCCGTCGCCACGAAGTCGCCGCCATCGGCCACCAGCACCGAGTCGTCGGCCATCTTTTCTTCCATGCGCAGGAAGAAGTGCAGCGGGTCGACCAGCTCGCCGGTCGTCTTCGCTTTGCCGCGAATCTCGGTGTCGCGCGCCACCTCACGCTGCCGACACGCGTCGTGAAACGCGCTCCAGTTGCCCTTCCCCAGGCGCTTCGCCATGGCCTCGAGGAACTCGCCGGGGTGCAGCTGCACGGCGATGTCGGGCGTGCGGTTCTTGGTGAGCTCTTCCGAAGACAGGTTCGCCGAGATGACCTTCGTCTTCTTGCCGAAGCCCATGCCGTACTTGAGCCGGAAGTCGAACGGGAAGCCGCACACCACGGCCACGTCGGCCTCTTTGAGCGCCTTGCCGCGCGCGTGGCGGTACTGAATTTCGTTGTCGCGCCCGAGCAGCCCGCGCGCCATGCCGCCCAGCCACGTCGGCGCACCGATGGTCGTCAGCGCGTTCGCCACACGTTCAGGCTCACGCGCATTCACCAACGTCTGAGAGCCGACGACGATCGCCGGGCGCTGCGCGTTGCGAATGAGGTCGGCGGCCTTGTCGAGCATCGCGTTCAAGCGCACGCGCGGCAGCTTCATGTCGGGCACCTTCGACTTCACGTCGACCGACGGCACGTGAAACTGCCGGTAGAGGTGACCCGTCAGGTACAGCTTGAGCGCGCGCTGCCCCAACGTCTTCGGGTGCTCGATGCCCGCTTCTTTGATGAACCACTCGTGGACGATCTTCTCGGGGTACAGCACGTCGACCGGCACTTCGATGAACACCGGCCCGGGCACACCCGAGGTCGACTCTTTGATGGCCCGCTTCACCGCCGGCCCGAGCTGGCCGACCGTCGAGCACCGCGCGAGCCACTTCACCGACGACGCGACGAGCGAGAGCTGATCGATGTCTTGCAGCGCGCCGCGGCCCTTGAGCACCGTCGCCGTCGCGCCACCGAAGAGAATCACCGGCGACTGCGCGAGCTGCGCGTTCTTGAGCGCGGTCAACGTGTTGGTGACGCCGGGGCCAGCGGTCACCGCCGCGACGCCGGGCAGCCCCGTCATGCGCGCTACAGCGTCGGCCGCGAACACCGCGTTGCGCTCGTCGCGCGTGTCGATGACCTCGATGCCGTGGTCCTGCGCGCCCACCAGCAGCGGCGAAATGTGCCCGCCGACGAGCGTGAAGATGTGACGAATACCGGCAGCAGCGAGCGTGGCGGCGATGACGTCACCACCGTGACGGGGCGTAGAAGGAGCCATGCCGTCGACTTATCAGAGCTGCGTGTCTCAGAAGTCGCAGTCAGCAACCGCCTGCATGGAGATCTGATGGTGCTACGCTGCGCAGCCATGCGTCGCTCGACTCACACGCTGCTCCTGGTGTTCACGTTGACGGCGGCCTCTGCGGCTTTTGCGGCCAACGAGCGTCGCAACAAGCCTTCTGAGTACCAGGAGGTCACCGACGAAGACCGCGCCGCCGCCCGGGAGCGCGCCCGCACGCGCGTCAGCACGTGGAACGACTCCGAGCTGCCGCCCGAGTATTCCTTCCCGTGGATGCAGCTGGGCTTCATCGCGCTCGCGTTCGCCATCGCCACGCCCATCGCGTGGATCGCGTACCGCAACTCGTCGAAGGAGCTGAAGGACGCCAACGCCTTCGCCCAGCAGCAGCCGCGCAAGCGCCCCGCCAAGCCCGCTATCGGCGAGTGAAGAGCGTCGGCAGCACCTCGCCGCTCTTCCCCACCACCACTTCATCGAAGCGCGCCGCGTAGCCATCATCGGGCGCGGCATCGACGAGCCACGTCTGCCCACCGACGGCCTTCGCCGCGTCGACCAGCCCCGCCGCCGGGTACACCTGTCCCGAGGTGCCGATGGCGAAGAACACCAGGTGCCGGCCGGCTTCTTCGATGAAGGCTTCGACCTGCTGCAGGTGAGCCGGGTCCAACATTTCGCCGAACCAGACGATGTGCGGCCGAAGCGCGCCGCGGCACGTCTCGCAGGTGGGCAACGGCGCCGAGAAATACGTCTGCACGTCGTCGAAGGGCACGGCACACCGCACGCAGCGCGACTTGAACAACTCGCCGTGAATCGCAATGAGCCGCTCGCTGCCAGCGCGCGCGTGCAGGCCGTCGACGTTCTGCGTGGCCAGCAGAAACCGTGAACCCAACTGCTGCTCGAGCTGCGCGAGCGCCACGTGGCCCGCGTTGGGCGCCACCTTCAACGCGCCTTCGCGACGCAGGCTGTAGAAACGCCAGACGAGCTCGGGGTCGTCGGCGAAGCCTTCGGGTGAAGCGACTGTGTGAATGCTGTGGCCTTCCCACAGGCCATTCGAGCCACGAAACGTCGGCACGCCGCTCTCGGCCGAGACCCCGGCGCCGGTCAGCACCAGCACGCGCGATTGCTCCGTCAACTGAAGGCGCTTCATGGCGCTTCTCCCCGGGCGAGCCGCGCCACGAGCTCGGTGATGCGCTTGCTGCGCGTGGCCTCCGTGCGGGCGGAGTGCAGCCGGTGGTAGATGATGAACAGCTGCTGACGCTTGAGCGTTTCGTAGAACTTCTTCGCCGCCGCGCTCTTCTTCAGCGCCGCGAGGAAGTCTTCGGGGATCACCATGTCGGCCGAGCCCGCGTAGGCGTTGTCCCACCGGCCGTCTTTGCGAGCGGCCTCGACGTGCGCGAGCCCCGCGGGCTGCATTCGACCTTCGGTCATCAACCGCTCAGCGTGTTCACGGTTCTTCTTCGACCACGACGACTTCGCGCGCCGGGGCGTGAAGCGCTGAATGAAGGACACCTCGTCGAGCGATTTGCGGACGCCGTCGATCCAACCCCACGAGAGCGCGGCGACGACACAATCGTTCCAGTCGACCGACGGTGTGCCGGAGCCCTTCTTGAACATGCGAACCCACAGCTCGGTCTGGGTCTGGTGGTTCGCCGAGAGCCACTTCTCGAACTCCGCCGACGTCTTGAAGGATCGCATCAGTCCCACCCGTCGAGCAGCAAGCGCGCTGCGTTTCGTGCCCACGTCATCGTGCCCGGCGCGCCCTTCACTCTGGAGAACAGCGCGTCGCTCGAGCCTTCGATCATCCGACACGCGGCGAGGAACTGCGCGTGGAACGTGGCCATCGCCGGCAGCTCCCGTTCGGTGGGCGAGCGCGGCACACCACCCGTCGAGGCTTCGGCTTCGGCGCGCTTCTGAAAGCGCACCAGCAACGGCGCGACCGGCGCCGCGGCAACCACGAGCGGCGGCTGCTTCAAGACCGCTCGAAGCGCGCGCTCGAGCTCTGCTGCAGCAACAGAGACAGCCTCGCCACGCGAAATCGCTCTCTTGGTCTGCACGAAGCCCACGCCCTGCGGCGCCTGACTTCGCAGCACGTCATCGCCGGCGGTGAACCACATCGGCACGCCCCGCTCGGCCGCCAGCAGCTGCACGATGCGCGTCTCCGTCAGCGCTTCACCGCCGAGCGTCCACGCGGTGTTCACCGAAACCGTGTGCGCGCCGAACCCCGGCGAGTCACCCAGCGCGTGCATGCCCACGCAGGCCACCGCGTCGACGTCATCGAGCAGCGCTCCGGCGTACATGTCGTGCGTGTCGAAGATGAGCTCGCAGCCCTTCGGCAAGCCCACAGCGTCGATGTTGCCGTCGGCGCCAGAGTGATGCGCGTCAGAAATACGAACGTGTTCGACGCCGTGCTCGAGCAGCAGCCTCGCCACCAGCGCGACCTCTTCCGTCATGCGCTGGGCCGCACGTGCGTACCCGGGAGCGCCGAGCACCAGCTGCTCGACGTCATCGACGCCAGAGATGCCCTCGAGATCTGCCACCAACAGCACGCGCCGCATGCGCTCAATCTACACAGCTCGACCTGCCATGGAGCGCGTGCTGTCGTCAGCGCCATGTCGAGAGCCTTCTGTGTCTTGCTGTTGTTGAGCGGCTGCGTCGGGGCATGGACTTCGACGCCGCGAACGATCGCTTCCTCTTCTATGCAGGAGGCGAGACGGGGAAGGTCTACGCGGTGACGCCCAACGACACGACGACGTGGAGCCTCAGCGTGCTCTCGACGACGGGCCAGCCGGCACCAGCGCCAGGCGCGGGCATCAACAAGCGCTTCAGGTATCTGCCGACGCTCGGCGGCTTCGTCTTGCTGCCGGCGCGCACCAGCAACCTGTGGTTCTTGCGCACCGAATAGACGACACAACCTATTGATTTGACGGCACTTCCCCCGCACCTGTCGGAGGTGGCTGGTACAAGGCCGAACTCATGAAGCAGGCATGGTCTGTCAGCGAAGTCGCGGGGCTGTTGGGCGTGACGCCCGAGGTGGCGCGCGCGCTCGTCGAGGTGGTCTTCGAAGGCCCGCGCGACGTGTTGAGCTTTCAGGACCTGCACCTGGTGCGCACCGCGCATCGCCTGTCGACGCAGAAACTGAACAAGGCGCGCATCACCGAGGCGCTGAGCCACGTACGCAGCGAGCAACCGGTCGACGCGCCGCTGGCCGCCGTGACGCTGCGCACGCTGGGTAAAGAGCTCGTCGTCGAGGCGGGCCACACGCGTTGGAACGCCGCGTCGGGGCAGCACCTGCTCGATCTCGGCGCGGCGCCGGGGCGTGGCGCGAGCTGGCTGCGGCCACTGCCGAACCGCGACGCGCACGCGCTGTTCTCGACGGCCGCGCAGCTCGAAGAGAGCGACCCCGAAGCGGCGCTCGACGCCTACGCCGAAGCGGTGGCGGCCGACCCGAACCACGCCGACGCGCACGTGAACCTCGGCCGACTGCTGCATCAATTCGGGCGCCTGCGTGAAGCCGAAGCGCACTACGTCGCGGCGCTCGTCTCGCGGCCGACCGACGCCGTGGCGACCTTCAACCTGGCGGTGGTGCTCGAGGATCTGGGGCGCCTCGACGACGCCATCGCGCGCTACCACGAGACCCTCGAGCTGGATCCAGCGGTGAGCGACGCGTACTTCAACCTCGCCCGGCTCTACGAAAAGAAGGGCGAGAAGGTGGCCGCGCTGCGCCACCTCAAAGACTACCGACGGCTCAGCTCACCTCGCTGACGCTCCACTCGATGGTCTTCATCAGCTCCTTCTTGCGCTTGGCCACGTCGGCGTCGAGGTAGCGAACCGCGTCTTTCATGCGGTCCATCAAACGGAAGGGCTTCCGCTTGCGCTGCTTGACCTGCATCAGCCCGTGCACGAGCCACGGGAAGACCGCCGTCACATCGCAGTGGCAGTACACCGAGCCCGTCTCGACCGCGTCGGCCGAGACCTTGCCCCAGGTGTGACCTTCACCGGCCGGGCAGCTCGAGAGCGCGCCGTTGTCGACCGGGTCGACGCAGAACTGCACGTCGATGTCGAAGCCGTGCGTGGGCACGTTGAGAATTTGATCGAGCAGCGGCTCGCCCTGCAGCGTGTAGTTCTTCGGCACGCCGCCGCCCAGAATCCACACCGCCATGCGCTTGTCGAAGTGGTGACGGCAGTAGTGCTGAATGGCCGCCATTTCGAAGACGTCTTCGTTCACGTCGAGCTCGAACTTGAACGCGTCGCCCAGCAGGCGCTTGAGCTTGACCACGTTGAGGAAGATCGAGCCGTCCTGCACGGCGCCCACGAAGATGGGCACGCTGCGGCGGTAGCAGGTCGAGAGCAGCGAGGGCTGGTCGACGCCCAGCTCTTCTTCGATGGCGTTGATGTGCTTGCCGAGCAGCCAGTGGAACTCCGGCGTCGTCATCTTCTTCTGGAAGTCGGCGTGGCGAATGATCGCGCTGAAGAGCCGGTCGGTGTCGAGCAGCACCTCTTCCTGAAAGCCCAGGTCGTAGATGCGAATGATGCGCGCCACGCGGTACTGCAGGTCACCCGCGTTGGGGTTCACCTCGCGAATGTGGTGTTTCAGCACGCGGTGCGCGTCGTGGTACAGGTTGGCGCCGGTGGTGGTGATGCATGAAATCACCCCGCTCTCGACGAGCGGAATGATGCAGCTCTGGTGCAGGCCGGCCGGCGTCATGGCGCCCGACAACGTCAGAAAAATGGCCGCGTTCTCTTCGAGCGAGCGGCGCATCAGCTCGAACGCCGTGCGCTCCTGGCGGCCGACGTAGGCGCCAAAGGCGTGCTCGAGCAGCTCGATGGCTGTCTCTTTGCCGGTGATGGGCCGCGGGTTGACGCGGCGGGCTTTGTCATACGCCGTACGGAGCTTCTGCTGGGTCTTGGTCGCCATGAGCGCGGGCGGTATACACCCGGCACACACGGCCGAATGGGAGTTTTCAAATTGAAGAACCGCAAACTGATGATGGGTGCCCTCGCCTTCGCGATCGTCGGCAGCAACTGCACACCGCCGGCGCCAATCGCGACGAAACCCGAGCTTGAGGCGCTCCCTACGGCCATCTCGTTCTCCGCCTGCCCGACGAAAGATGAGACCGGCGGCGCAGTGACCGACGTCTTCCCCGACATCAAGAAGCTCACCGTCAACAACAAGGGTCGTGTCGGCACCGACGTGACCTTCGCGTTCACCGGCGCAGGTGCGTCAGCGTTCAGCATCGACGGCACCGTGCCGACGACCATCGACCGCCTCGGGTCACTCGAATTGCCGCTCAAGTTCTCGCCCACCGCCCGCGGCGACGTGCGCGCCGACTTCAACATCGACGACGGCGTCGAAGACACGCCCAACCCCATCGTCACGCTCATCGGCAGCGGCATCAACCTGCCCTCGCAGCCGTCGATCGAGACCGCGCCGCAGAAGACCGACAAGAGCGGCTTCATGACGTGCACCTCGGAGACGCCGCTGTCCGACTGCACGCTCGAGTTCCCCGACACGTTGATGGACCAGACCAATACCCTGCAGCTGAAGATCAAGAACAAGGGCTGCCCGGCGCTGAAGATCACCGCGCTCAACATTGAAGGGCAGACGGCGGGCACCACCGACGGCTTCGAGATCACCACGCCTGCGGCGAAGCCTTCGACCGGCTCGCCGCTCGTGCTCTCGACCGCCGACGGCACCGACGAGACGATCATCACCGTGACCTTCACCGCCACCGACGACGGCACGGGCGCGCCCAGCCAGAGCCGCTACGCCTCGCTCATCATCGAGAGCAACGACCCGAACTTCGGTGACGGCTTCCAGAACCCCTCGCGCCTCACGCTGCAGGCCAACGCGGTGAAGCCGTCGATCTACGTGTCGCCGACGAGCTGCAACTACACCAACGCGCAAGACAACTGCGGCAACACCCCGCGCGTCGATCACAAGGCGAGCTTCCGCGTGACGAACGACGGCGCGACGCCGGTGCTGCTCTCGGGCGTCAGCTTCGCGTCGTCGGGCACCACCACCAGCGCCAACTCGCGCTTCACCATCACCCAGAACGTTCAGGGCACCACGCTGCAGCCGACCCAGAGCGCCACGCTCGAGGTGACCGAGACCGACGCGCCGCTGCTCGTCTCTGATCAGATTCAGATCATCGCCGACATCGTCGGTCAGGGCGCAGGCTCGGGCGGCAACATCACGCTGTCGGTGATCAGCGGCATCAAGCCGTGCCTCACCAGCGACCCGCTCGACAACATCGACTTCGGTGACCCGGCCGACGAGCTGACGGGCCGTCGCCTGCTCATCAAGAACGGCGCGGGCTGCGGTCAGCTCGTGCTCAGCGAGGTCAGCATCGCGCCGTCGCCGTTCTACACGCTGGTCGACCCGCCCATCACGCCGGGCACCATCGTGCCGCCCGGCGGGCAGGCCGAGACCAACGTGCAGTACAAGCGCCCGTCGACGGGCGGCATGCAGTTGGGCGAGCTGCGCATCAAGAGCAACGACACCGACTTCGGCGCGCCGCAGTACAAGTTGATCATTCTGCAGTCGAACGCGGCGGCCGACACCTTCCCCACGGCAGCGCTCACGGCGTGCAAGCCGTCTGATCTCATCAATGACTCGGAGTGCGCGGCCGGCCAGTCCGTCTCGGCGTCGTTCAACCTGTCGATGGTCCCTGCGGGCGAGATCACCTTGTCGGCCGTGAACTCGACGGACACCGCGCCCGGCGTGGTCAGCGAGTACCGGTTCACGGTCATCACTACGCAGGTCTCGCCGCTCCCGGCTGGCGCGTCGGTGAACGACCTCGACGGCAACGGCGTGCGTGCAGCGATCAGCAAACGCAAGCTGACCATTCCCGCCGGTGTGACTGGCAACTACCGCATCGGCCTCACGGTCTGGGACAACCGCGGCCAGCAGTCGGCCAACATGTCGACGATCACGATCATCGTGTACCCGTAAGCTGAGCTGACGAATCACCGTGCCCGACGGAGTCATCCGTCGGGCACGATTCATTTCAGGCGCTATGCGTCGGTCTTCGCGACGCTGTCTTGCGGCCGCAGCAGCGGAGATCGATGCGTCAACGAGCGCATCGCCAGCTTGTCGAGCTTGGTCGAGCGGTACACGTCGAGCATCGCCGACTGCCCCTGCTGCCAGACAGAGAACATGCTGCAGTTGCCGGTGAAGCTGCAGCCGCCGTGATCTTTCTCCATGCACAGATTCACGGAGACCGGGCCTTCGACCGCTTCAATGACGTCGAGGAACGAGATCTGCGACGCAGGCAGCGCCAACGAATACCCGCCGCGCGCACCACGCACCGACTTCACCAGCGACGACTTCACCAGCGTCTTCAAGATCTTCGCGAGGAACTCCTCGGGAATCGACATTTGCCGGGCGATCTCGCGAAACGACGTGGTGATGCCGTCAGGGAGCGACGCCAGGTAGATCATCGCCCGCGTGCCGTATTCGATGCGCCGGGAGATCTGGAAGGCGTGCTGCATGCGGGAGTAAGGGCGCGCTTAGCATGATCGACCTGCACTCGCACACGACGGCCTCCGACGGGCAGCACCCGCCGCACGAGCAGGTCGCCATGGCCGCGAAAGCAGGCGTCACGGTGCTCTCGGTGACCGATCACGACACCGTCGCGGGCCTCGACGCCGCTGCCGACGCCTGCCGTCAACACGGCCTTGAGCTGGTGCCCGGCATCGAGGTCTCGTGCACCATGCAGCGCCGCGAAATTCACGTGCTCGGTCACTTCGTCGACCCGGCCAACGCCGCGCTCCTCGCCTACGCCGCGCGCCTGGTCGATGAACGTGAACAGCGTATGGCGCGCATGGTGGAGCGCCTCGCCTCGCAAGGCATTCCGGTGACGTTGGCCCAGGTGCAGGCGCTCGCCGGAGACGCGCCGCTCACCCGCCCGCACCTCGCGCGCGTGCTCGTCGAGCTGCGGTTGTGTACGTCTGTAAAAGAGGCGTTCGCGCGCTACCTGGGCGACGGCAAGCTCGCGTGGGTGCCGAAGTTCGAGATGACCGTCGAGGCCGGCATCGCCTTGATTCACGCCGCCGGCGGCACGGCGACCGTCGCGCACCCGGGCAGCTCACGCGTGAACCGCTACGAGCTGGAGCTGATGGCGAAGGCCGGCCTCGACGGCCTCGAAACGGTGCACCGGGATCACCCACCCAGCCAACGCGAGCTCTTCGAGCGCTGGGCGCGCGAGCTGTCGTTGTGCTGCACGGCCGGCAGCGATTTTCACGGGGTGCGCATCGCGCCTGATCGTCTCTTCGGCTCGGTCTCGATGTCGCCGACAGAATTTCAGCGCCTGCGCGAACGCCGCAGCTGACGCTACTTCCACAGATTCTTGTCGATGGTCGTCGGTCGCACCGTGGTGTCGAGCTCCACCTGACCTTCTGACTTCGCTTCGACGCCACCCACGCCGCGCGCGCGAATCAGCAGCGGGTTCTTCCCTTCTCGCAACGCCACCGGCGCCTCGAAGCGGCCCTGCTCGTCGACGCGCACGATGCGGCCCTGCACTTCGACGACCGACCCGGGCGCTACGGTGCCCTTCAACGTCAGCTTCGGCGTGTTCACCGTCGGCTTCGATGGCAGCGCGACCTTCAGCAACAACGACGACGGCACCGTCACCGGCGCGCTCGGCGCCTGACCTGGCTTGATGATCGACTGCTGGCCCGCGCGCACGATGACCACGCGGCCACCGCCAGAGAACGCGACCTCGCCGCTCTCGGAGCCGACGGCCACCGTGCCCTGCCCGTTGCTCGCGATGGTGAAGACGCCGCCGTCGGTGCGCGCCACCGCGTCTGAATTCGTCGCGCGAACTTCGAACACGTGCCGCCCACCACCCTTCACCGTCGCGCGCGCCATACCGCTCTCGAGCAGCAGCCTGGTGATGCTCTCCTTCAGCTCGCCGATGCCGACCTCGGTGCCGGGCTCCATCTTCACCTGCCACGTCTCGCCGCCGACCAGCACCGCGTAGCTGCCGTCACTGGTGCGCACGCCATCACTCGGCGCGAGCGCGTCACCCGACTTCGCGTCCTGCCACTCGCCCGAAGCGCCCTTGCGAAGCTGAACGGTGCCGGTGACCTCGCCGAGTTTGATTTCGGTGATCCTCGGGCCCGCGTCGAACGCCATCGCCACTGCGGCGTCAGGCGTCGCTGGCAACACCACCGGCGACGAGCCCGTGCGGTCCGCAAGAAAGAGCCACCACGCGAGAGGGATCGCTCCGAGGATCAACAGCAGAACAATCGCGAAACGCGCGCGCGGCGACATCGGGCGGCGAGGTTATCAGCCCGTGATGCCCTTGCCCTGACCGCCAATATTCAACGCGCTCTGCGCCGCTTTCTTTTGCGTCGCGCCAGCAGCCTTGAAGGTCAACACGAAGCGCGTGCCCTTCCCAACCTCGCTGTGCGCCTCGATGCGGCCTTCGTGTTCCTGCATCACGCGGTAGGCAACTGCGAGCCCGAGCCCGATGTTCGTCCAGACGTCTTTGGTCGTGAAGAATGGCTCGAAGATGCGCGGGAGATTCTCGGGTGAAATGCCCTTACCGGTGTCGCTCACCGTCAACGTCGCGCCGTCGCCCGTGGCCGCGACCCGAACGAGCAGCGTCTTCTCGAGCGACACCTTCATCGCCGCGCGCGCGTTGGCGCACAACTGAGAGAGCACCTGCTCGAGCTGCTCAGCGTCGCCGTCGATGCGCGTCGGCGCTGAAGGCAACGACACGTCGAGCGTCACGCCCGGAGATCGCTCTCGCTCGAGCGCCATGGTGCGCGTCACCAGCGCGTTCAGCTCCATCGGCGCCAGCGAGACCTCCCCGCGCTTCTGAGAGAACCGGAGCAACTGCTGGGTGATCTCCCGACAACGCTGCGCGCTCTGCTCGATCTGCTTGAGCAACGAGAAGTTGTCGTTGGTCTCGGGCGTGTCCATCAACAACAGCTGCGCGTTGCCGAGAATGCCGACGAGCGGGTTGTTGATCTCATGCGCCACCCCGGCGCCCAGCTGACCAATCGCCGCGAGCTTCTGCGCCTCGAGCAACTGCGCCTGCGCCGCGCGCAACTCAGCGGTCGCTTCGTCGACGCGCTTCTTCAGCTCGTCATTCCACGTCAGCAGCCGCGCACGCGAGGTCTCGAGCTCTGCGCCCATCGCGTTGAACGCCACCCCGAGCGCCGTGAGCTCGTCACCACCCGACACGTCGACGCGGCGACTCAATTCGCCTCTTCCGAACGCGTCGGCCGCCGACGAGAGTTCCTCGAGGCGCCCTGCCAGACGCCGCGCGAACAACACCGAGACGATCACCAGCAACAACACCGTCGCGCCCATGCCGCCCACCACGCTGCGCCGGAGCGAACGAATCGGCGCCCGCGCCGCGTCGAGTGGAATCGAGACCACCGAGGTCAGCCCGAGCTTGCCCGGCACCTTCTCCATCGCGAGCTGCTCCGTCGCCGAATTCACCAGCGGCAGCCCCGAACGCAGCGCCGCGAGCCGTCCTTCGTCGAGCGCCGAGACCTGCCGATGCCACTGGCTGCTGGCGATGACGCGACCGTCGGCGTCGGCGATCTCCAACGTCGTCAGCTGCGGCGCGTGTTCGACGAGCCAGCGATCGAGCACCGTCAACGTGAGCCCCAACACCACCATCGGCGCGTCGGCACCGCGCGGGCCGACTTGAATCGCCGCCGGCATCCACGGGCCTGCGTTGCTGTCTTGCGCCGAACCGAGCGCCATCTGCCCGACGTCTCCGTAGGCCGCGAGCGTCGACAACGGCAGCAACGACAACAGCGCCTCGCGCGTGACGTGCACCTGCGAGCGGTCGTCACGCGGACCGATGAAAGCGCTCAGCTCAGGTCGCGAAGGCACGTGGAGCGCGGCCGAAATCACCACCGGTGCCTGAGAGGCCAGCAACTGCAGGCCGCCTTCTGCCTCGCCCGCCGAGACCTTCGACCAGTCGATCAACGACGCCGACTGGGCGAGTGATTCGAGCGACGCCGCCAACTGCGTCGCCGCCGCTTCAGCCGACGCCGCCGCCAGCGCCCGCTGCTCACGCTCGAGCCGCAGGCCCAGCTCACGCTCGGCCTCACGCAGCAACCAGAAGCCCGCGAACGCCAACGGCACCACCGCCGCCGCGAGCACGAAGAGCAGCAGCTTCTGTGAGAGCTTCATCATGAAAGAAGCCTCACGCGATGGAGCGCTCGCCGTCGGGACGGTCGCTGAACAACACCACGCTGCCCTGCACGGCCTTCGCGCGCTTCTTCAACTCTGCGGCCTGACGCGCGAGCTCCGGGTGGTCCATCGCGCCGTCGGTCATCACCGCGGCGATCGACACGCTCATGATGGGGAACGCACGACGCTGGCCGTAGCGATCCTCCGCTTCAATCGACCCACGCTCGCGATCTGCGCGCTCGTAATAGAGCGGAATGATCCGATCGAACGACTCGATGATGCGGCGACTGAGCAGCTCCGCCTGCTCGGGGCGAACGATGAACACGAAGTCGTCGCCTGCGACGTGACCGACGAACTCCGAGCCATCGCCGAGCTGCGCGACGACCTCACGGAGAATGTCAGCCGTCTGCTTCACCACGCCGTCGGCCTTCGCGAAGCCGTAGAAGTCGTTGAAGGCCTTCAGGTTGTCGAGGTCGAGGTAGCAGAACGCGAACGGCGCACGCGCACCGATGCGGCGCTGCACTTCCCGTTCGATGGCAGCAGACCCCGGCAGCTGTGTCGTCGGGCTCGTGCTGGTGTCGAACGTGCGGCGACGAAGCACCGACTCAACACGCGCGCCCAGCTCCAGCGCGTCGAAGGGCTTGGTCAGGTAGTCGTCACCGCCGAGCTTGAGCGCGCGCACCTTCGCCGGCGTGTCGCTGCGCGCAGAAATGAAGATCACCGACAGCGGGCTCGGCGCACGTTCTGTCTTCAACGCCTCGAAGAACTGAAACCCGTCGCCGTCAGGCAGCGCGACGTCGAGCAACATGAGATCGGGCCGTCGTCGTGAAATCGCGGCGCGCGCTGCTTCAACCGAATGTGCGTGCTCGACTTCGAAGCCCTGGTTCGCGAGCACCTCCGCGCAGATGGCGGTGATCTGCGCGTCGTCATCGACGACCAACACGCGGCCGCGACCACCGCCGTGTTCACGCAGCGCCGCTTCGACACTCGAGAGAAAGTTCGCGGGGTTGATGGGCTTCTGAAGAAACGCCGCCGCGCCTGCGCGCACGGCGAGCTCCCGGACGTCGCGGCCCGAGAGCATCACCACGCGCGCCGACCTGGTCTCCGGGTCGTTGCGGAAGATGTCGAGCAGCTCGAGGCCCGCGATGTCGGGCAGCTGATGATCGAGCGTGATGACGTCGGGCCGTGCGCGGCGGGCGAGCGTCAACGCGTCGTCGGCGGTGTTGGCCACCAGCACCTTGAAGCCCGCAGCGAGCAACTGCGCCTTGAGCACCCACGCGAGCTCTCGCGCGTCGTCGACCACCAACACCGTGCCGCGGCTCGACTTCCGCTGCGCTTCAGCGGCCGGCGCGTGCTCCGGCGGCGTCTCGGGGAACACCGCGACGAAGCGCGCGCCCGGCCCCGGCTCAGCCCAGATTCGACCGCCGTGCCCGTCGACGATGGTCTTGCAGATCGACAAGCCGAGGCCCGTGCCTGGCAGGTTCTTCGTCTTCGCGGAGCGCGCCTGCTCGAAGCGGTCGAAGATGCGCTCGAGGTCGGCGTCGGCGATCGCGTCGCCCGAGTTCCACACCGACAGCACCGTGTAGCCAGCAGCGTCACTCGACCGCCCCGCCGTCAACTTCACCGCGCCACCTGAAGGCGTGAACTTGAGCGCGTTGGTGAGCAGGTTGTTCACCACCTGCACGAGCCGATTCGGGTCGGCGAGCAGCTTCAGGCCGCCCTGCACTTCAACCGTCAGCTCGATCTTCTTCTCGGCGCACAGCGGCGCGTAGCGCTCGGCGGCCGCGTGCACGAGCTCGTCGAGGCGAAGGAGCTGAAAGTCGAGGTGCAGCGCGCCCTGCTCGAACTTCGCGAGATCGAGCAGGTCGTCGACCAACGCATTGAGGCGCTCCGTCGACTCTCGCGCCATCGACAAGAAGCGCCGCTGCTTCTCTGACACGTCACCTGCGAGGCCGTTGAGCACCAGGTCGACCGCGCCCGCGATGCTGGTGAGCGGCGTGCGCAGCTCGTGGCTGATGATGCCGACGAACTCGTCTTTCCGCTGCGTGAGCATCTTCTGCGCGCTCACGTCGCGGAGCACGACGACCAGCCCTTTGAGCTCCCGCGCGGTGCCGGCCACCGGCGTCACCACGAGCTCGAGCGAGCGGCCACCCAGCTCCAGCGCCTCGCGCACCGTCTTCGTGCCGCCGTACTCCCAACCGCGCACCAGCTCGAACGGCGAGAGCCCCAGCGCCGACGTCACCTGCTCGAGTGGCGGCCGACCTTCGACCGCCGAGAGCTCCAACAGCTCACGCGCGGCACGATTCACCACCACCACCGCGCCCTTCGCGTCGGTGAGGATCACGCCGTCGCCCATCGCCTCGACCATCTGCTCCACGCGCAGCCGCGACTCGCGTTCAGCAGCGCGCACGTGGGCGATGGCGTCGGTCGTCTGGTTCACGAGCAGGTCGAGCAGCTCGCCGTCTTCAGTCGAATACGAGTCAGGCCGCGTCGAGAACAACGCCAGCGTGCCCACGGTGCGTCGCTCGGCCACCAACGGCACGGAGATCGCGCACGGGAACGTCGAGACCACGTCGGCCTCTCCGCCGACCTCACCCGTCACGCTGGTGACGACGCGCTCTTCGGGCAGCACCACGCCCGCGCCTTTGCGATGCGAGCTGAGCACCGAGTCTTTGACGTGCAGCAGCGCGCCTTCCGAGAGCGGCGCGTTGGCGCGAATTCGCAGCGCGACGTGAGCTCCGTCGCTCGACTCGACCAGCACGGCGCTGGCGTCGTGCGGCAAGACGCGCCCCACCGTGGCGAGCAGCCGGTCGACGATGGCGTCGAGCGACGGCGCGTCTTTCGCGCTCTGCCGGCTCACCTCGTACATCACGTTGAGCGCCTCGATGCGCTTGTGCAGCGACTCGAGCAGCCGCTCTTTTTCTTTGTGCAGCGCGGCGACCGACAGCGCGTTGCGCACCGTCATCATCAGATCGTTCACGTCCCACGGCTTGGTCACGTAGCGGAAGACCTGACCGTCGTTGATGGCGGCGATCAGATCGCTCGGGTTCGTGTACGCGGTGAGCAGAATCGTCGTCACCGCGATGCCGTGCTCGCGCGCGGCGCGCACCAGCTCGATGCCCGTCATCTCAGGCATCTTCTGGTCGGTGATCAGCAGGTCGACCGGGCGCGTGCGCAGCGCCTGCAACGCCTCAGCGCCAGAGCGCGCCGTCATCACGATCGCCATGCGATCGAACATGCGGCCCAGCACGTCGAGCACGTTCTGCTCGTCGTCGACGCAGAGAATGAGAGGCTTCTGAGACATCGGGGGAAGCCTGAGTGTAGGCCTCCCGGGGCGTCCGTCTAAACCCTACATCCCCTCACTTCTTCTGCTTGCCCGCGTCGTCGACCTTGTCGGAGTTGCTGATCGACAGACGCACGAGCTCTCGGAGCACCCGGTTGCGCTTGATGTTGCCGAGGATCTCCTTGAGGTCTTCGTAGACGGTCGGATCGTTGATCACCGCGCCCAGCGTGCCTTCGCCAGCGTTGATTTTCGTGGTGATGGCCTTGATGTCGGCCGCCGACTGCGACAGGTCGGCCAGCAGCGTCTTCGCGTCGCCGTAGACGAGCTGGTACACGGCGCCGTCTTTCGAGGTCTTCGCGTCGTGAATCAGCTTCGCGATCTCGTCGGCGGCTGCGCCGAGATCGTTGACGGCGTTGGCGATCTTCTTGTCGTAGATGAGCGCGTGCAGCGAGCCCTCGCCGTTCTTGATGTCGCCCAGCAGCCCGTCGACCTTGGCGACGGCGTTGTCGAGCCGCAACGCGACCTCTGACGCGCGCCCCACGAGCAGCTTGAGATCGTCGCTGGTGCGCTTGTCGTAGATGAGCGTGTGCGCGGCGCCCTTGCCGCTCTCGATCTCGGTGGCGATGTTGCGCGCCGAGCGAATGAACTGGGTGATGTCGTTGGTGATCTCGTCGGTCGTGTAGCTCTGCACGCCGCTGCGCAGATCTCGCGTGATGGTGACCACGTTGTCGATGACCTCGCCGGTCGTCTTGAGCAGCGAGCTGATGTCGCCCGACGTGCCGGTCTTCAGCTCGCCCTTGTTGGGTGTCACCGGTTTTTCAGGCGACCCCAGCGACACGTCGATGGCCTTGTCACCCAACACACCGCGGCCGATCACACGCGCGATGGAGTCTTCACGAATGCGCTCCTGAAACCGGTTGCTGATCTCCATCTGCACGATGATGCGCTTGTCACCCAGATCGGGCGCGAAGCTGATCTTCGAGACCTTGCCGACATTCAAACCGCCCAGGCGCACCGGTGAATCGAGCGCCAGACCGTCGACGTTCTCGAAGGCGCCCGTGTAGATGTTCTGCTCTTCGAACAAGCGGCGCTCTTTGCCGATGACGAAGACGACGATGCCAGCCAGCGCGAGGCCGAGCGCGATGAAGAGGCCGGCGCGAATGATGACGCGCTTCTCTCGCTCCGCCGGGGTCATGGTGGTGCTCATGGTTCAGGTCTTCCTCGCGTCGAAGAACGCGCGAACGTCAGGGTTCGACGAGGCCTTCATTTCGGCCACCGTACCGGAGGCGACGATCTTGCGCTTCGCCAGCATGGCGATGCGATCGCTCACTCGAAACGCACTGTCCATGTCATGGGTAACGACGATGGAGGTGCAGCCCAACTGCTCGCTCATCGACATGATCAGCTCGTCGATGATGCGCGTCGAAATGGGGTCGAGGCCGGTGGTCGGCTCGTCGTACAGAATGACTTCAGGTTCGATGGCGATGGCCCGCGCGAGGCCCACGCGCTTGCGCATGCCGCCCGAGAGATCCGACGGCTTCATCTGCTCGATGCCCGGCAGGTTCACCATCTTCAGGTTCTTCGCGACGCGCGCGGCGATCTCGTCGTCGGTCGCGCCCTTCAGGTGCTCGCGCAGCGGGTAGGCGATGTTCTCGCCGACCGACAACGAGTCGAACAACGCCGCGCCTTGAAACACCATCGCCACGCGCTTGCGGACCTCACGAATGTCCTGCTCGCCCAGCATGGTGACGTCGGTGCCCTCGAACCAGACGTGGCCGCGATCGGGGTACAGCAGGCCGATCAACATCTTGAGCAGCACGCTCTTGCCGGTGCCGGAGCCACCGATGATGGTGAGCGTCTCGCCGCGTTTCACGTCGAGGTTCAGGTTGTCGTAGATGCGCTTGGTGCCGAAGGCCTTGTGCAGACCTTCCCAGCGCACCAGCACGTCTTCCGGGAGATCGGCGCTCACAGGGCGAGGAAGAGCTTGGTGAGGAAGAAGTCTGACAAGCACACCGCGACGGAGGTGATGGCGACCGTTTCCGTCG
The DNA here is from genome assembly GCA_035910535.1 of Archangium sp. GTDB lineage: Bacteria > Myxococcota > Myxococcia > Myxococcales > Myxococcaceae > Archangium_A. The sequence goes on from JAMHXF010000126.1 coordinate 94,504, forward strand.
TCGCGCGGCCGACGCCTTCGGTGCCGCCGGTGACTTCGAAGCCCTTGAAGCAGCCCACGAGCCCGACGATGAGGCCGAACACGGCGCTCTTGGCGATGCCCGACGAGAAGTCGAAGAGGTCGGCCGTCTCGACCGCCGCGCGGAAATACTGCTGCATGGGAATGTCGTACTGCGTCGACGCCACCACGGCGCCGGCGAACAACCCGAACACGTCGGCGAGCGCGGTGAGCGCGGGCATCACCAGAAAGCACGCGATGATGCGCGGCGTGACGAGCTTCTTGATGGGGTCGGCGCCGAGCGCGGAGATCGCGTCGATCTGCTCGGTGACCTTCATCGACCCCAGCTCGGCCGTGATGCCCGAGCCGATGCGCGCGCCCACCGTCAGCGCCGTCAGCACCGGCCCCAGCTCGCGGAAGAGCGTCAGCACGACGACCTTGCCGACGGTGTGTTGAATGCCGAAGCGCGCCATGAAGAACGCGAACTGCAGCGTCATCACCAGGCCCGCGAAGACGGCGGTCAACGTGGCGATCGACAACGAGCGCGCGCCGAGCGCGACAACCTGGTACGCGATTTCGCCCAGCGACAACGGGCGCCGAAACGAGCGCTGAATCGCGCGCACCAGCATCACCATCATTCCGCCGAACGAGCCGAACGCCTCCTGCACGCGCGCGGTGAAGGGGATGATCGCGGCCAGCTCCTGCTGGACCATGTCGCCGAGCTCGGTCTCGGCTTCTTGCGGCGGCGTCGAGTCGCTCACTTCACGCGCTCCTGCGCGAAGCCGGCGACGAGCGCGTCGAACTCGGCCTGGTGCGCACCTTCGTGGCCCAGCGGGCTGATGTAGGTGAAGTCGTGCACGCAGCCGTTCTTCTTCACCACCACCAGATCGAGCGCGGTGGGGACACCGTCGAGCTTGGCGGAAACTTTCGAGCGCAGCGCATCGCGGCCGTCGAGCGTGAAGGCCTTCTGAGCGACCCAGTCGCGCTCGGTGAAGCCCATGACGAGGTGCTTGGTCAGCACGTCGAGCGGCGGGTCTTCGTGGCCCTCGCAGGTCGAGTTGATGGCGATGACGTGGGCCGAGTCGCGCGCCAGCCACGCGAGATCGTTGTCTTCGAAGTCGACGCGCCGCCAGCCCTTGCCGTCGTCCGGCACGACTACACGGTACGACACGCCGTCTTTGGTGAACCTGTCGCCTGCCAGCACACCGCGGCAGCCGCTCGCGACGATCGCCAACCCCACAATGATGACGCCGCGCAGCATGTTGACCCACAGTGTGCCCGAACCGCAGGCGCTGATGAAAAAATTGACTCTGTACGGCTGTTCAGGGACCATACTGAACGGAGATACAGCCCATGGACGAGATTACCGACCGACAGAAAGAGATTCTTACCTACATCCAGAAGACGACGGAGGAGCGTGGTTTTCCCCCGACGATCCGGGAGATCGGTGAGGAGATGGAGATCCGGTCCACTAACGGCGTGAACGACCATCTCAAAGCGCTGGAACGAAAGGGTTACCTCACGCGCGGCGAGCAGCAGAGCCGCTCGCTGGTGCCGACCAAGCGCGCGCGAATGGTGCTTGGCCTCGGCGCGAAGAAGGCGCTCGGCGACACGGGGATGATCGACGTGCCGTTGCTGGGCCGCGTCGCGGCTGGCGCGCCGATTCTGGCGACGGAGAACGTCGAAGACACGGTGCGCATCGACAGCTTCCTGCTGGGCGGCTCAGGGAAAGAAGTGTTCGCGCTGCGGGTGAAGGGCAGCTCGATGATCGAAGCGGGCATTCACGACGGCGACTTCATCTTCGTGAAGAAGGCGCCCAACGCGTCACCGGGCGAGATCGTCGTCGCGCTCATCGAAGACGAAGCGACCGTGAAGAGCTACCACCCCGAAGGCGATCGCATTCGCTTCCAGCCGCACAACCGCGACATGGAGCCGATCTACGTGAACAAGTCGGACTTCAAGCAGACGATGATCCTGGGTCGCGTCGTCGGCGTGTACCGCAAGATGATGTGACGCTCAGCCGTTCAGCGCGGCGAGTTCGCTGCTGGCGGCTTCCCACCGATTCATGGCGGCCTCGAGCTCGGCGGCCGCCTCGCGATGCGCGTCGAGCACCGGGCGCGACTTCGAGAAGTCCGACGCGAAGGCCGGATCGACGAGCTGGGCTTCGCGGTGCTTCTGCGCAGTTTCGAGTTCGGCGATGCGGGCTTCGAGCTTCGAGACTTCCTTCTTGAGCGGACCAGCCTTCGCGCTTCGGGCCTGACGGGCTTCGGCCTCGAGTCGCTTGCGATCCTTCGCGCTGCCACTCTTCTCGGCGCCCTGCCCCGGCGTCGGCAGATCTTCGCCCTTCGCGCGCGCCGCGGCTTCGTCATCGAGGTGCACGAGGTAGTCGGCGAGATTCCCCGGGTACGGGACGATCTTGTGATCGCGCACGTCCCAGACGTGGGTCGCCAGCGAATCGAGGAACGAGCGGTTGTGGGAGACGAACATCAACGTGCCCGTGTAGCCCTGCAGCGCTTCGATGAGCGCCTCGGAGCTGTCGAGATCGAGGTGGTTCGTCGGCTCGTCCATCACCAACAGGTTCGCCGGCTTGAGCAGCAGCTTCGCCAACGCCACCCGCGCGCGCTCGCCGCCTGAGAGCACGCCGATCTTCTTCTCGACGTCGTCCCCCGAGAAGAGGAACGAGCCGAGCACGCTGCGCACGAAGGCCTGCGGCTTGTCGGGCACGAGCTCCATCATCTCGTCGAGAATCGTGTGCGAGCGCTCGAGCGTATCGGCGTGGTGCTGCGCGTAGTAGCCGAGCACCACGTTGTGCCCGAGCGTGATCTGCCCGGCGTCGGGCGTCAGCTCTTCGGCCAGCATCTTGAGCAGCGTCGTCTTGCCTGCGCCATTCAAGCCGACGACGGCGATGCGCTCGCCACGAAGCACCTGCGCGTTCATGCCGTCGTAGATGACGTTGTCGCCGAACGACTTTCGAATGCCCTTGAAGGCGACGACCTCACGCCCGCTCTGCGCGACGGTGGGAAAGGTGAACGAAACAGTCGCGCGCTCCTGGTGCACGGCGACGTCTTCGAGCTTCTCCAGCTGCTTCGCGCGTGACTGCGCCTGCGTGGCCTTGGTGGCCTTCGCGCCGAAGCGGCGAATGAAGTTCTCGAGGTGCTCGCGCTTGGCGTCGATCTTCTCCTGCTGCGCGAGGAGCCGTTCGTATTCTTCCGCGCGCTGACGACGGTAGTCCTCGTAGTCGCCCGCCCACGTGCGCACGCCTTCAGTCTCGAGCGAGATCACCTTGTTGATCTGCCGATTCAGGAAGCCGCGGTCGTGGCTGATGAGCACCATCGCCTTGCGCGAGCGCTTCATGAACGCGTCGAACCAGGCGAGCGTCGGCAGGTCGAGGTGGTTGGTCGGCTCGTCGAGCAGCAGCAGATCAGGGTCTTGAAGCAGCAGCCCCGCGAGCGCCGCGCGCATGCGCCAACCGCCCGAGAAGTTCACCGTCGGCTTGGTGAACTCCTGAACCTTGAAGCCGAGGCCGAGCAAAATCTGCTCGGCGCGGTGCTTGCCGAAGTGTGCGTCGAAGTGTTCGCGTTCTTCGAGCAGCTCAGAGAGCTCTGCGGCGAGCTCCATCTGCTCGTCGGGGTCGCTCGTCACGCCGAGTTGCTGCTCGGTGGTCTGCAGGCGCTCATCGAGCGTGTCGCGACCGGGCACCGTCGACATCACCGCGTCGACCAGCGAGCCCTCGGGCAGCGACTGAAGATCTTGCGGCAGATAGCCCACGCGCGACTTCCGACGGAACGTGAGCGACCCGCTGTCGGCGGTGATCTGCCCGACGAGAATCTTGAGCAACGTCGACTTGCCGGTGCCGTTGGCGCCGACGAGCCCGATGCGATCAGTGGGGCCGATGTTGAACGCGCTCCCGTCGAACAGCGTCTTGGAGCCGTACGAAAGAGACAGACCTTGAACGATGACGAGACTCACGACGCGATGCGAATAACACGACGCTGGAGGGAACCAACGCCCGTCGTGAATGGGTACAGTCCGGCTCGTGAAATCTCGACTCCTCGTTTCTCACAGCGGTGGCTTTGTCAGCGTGTCTGGGCGAGGTGACCGAGCTGCCTGACGCGTCCGTCGGCGGCGGTGCTGCGACTGGCGGCGGTTCAGCGACTGGCGGCGGTTCAGCGACTGGCGGCGGTTCAGCGACTGGCGGCGGTGCTGCGACTGGCGGCGGTGCTGCGACTGGCGGCGGTGACGCAACTGGCGGCGGTGCTGCGACTGGCGGCGGTGACGCGACTGGCGGCGGAGCTGCAACCGGCGGCGGAGCTGCAACTGGCGGCGGCGCAGCGACTGGCGGCGGAGCTGCAACTGGTGGCGGCGCAGCGACTGGTGGCGGCGCAGCGACTGGTGGCGGCGCAGCGACTGGCGGCGGAGCTGCAACTGGCGGCGGCACCAACACACTCACCGCTGCTGCGATCATGTGGAGCGGTCACAGCCTCACCGACAATCCACTCCCCGACGACGTGCAGGCGCTCGCGCTGCACTTCAACCTCGGCGCGCAATACGAGCAGCAAGTCGCAATCGGGGCGCCCATTCGCGTGCGCACCGTCGGTCACGGCAACGACCCGCGCCAACCGACGACGTTCCCGTGGACGGGCTACTCCGACGGAAAGAACCGCGTCGGCACCAACCTCAACCTCGTCACCGAGCTGCGAAATCCGGCGAGCGTGACTGGCGACTACACGACGCTCGTCATCGCCGAAAATCACAACGCGCTCGACATGTTGCGTTGGGAGAACACCGTGCCGTTGCTCCGACACTTCTACGAGCTCTTCCACGAAGGCTCGCCGGCAGGTCGCGGCTACTTCTACGCAACGTGGAAAGACGTGCTCAACAAGGCCAACCCCACACCGTGGATCGCGCACGAACGCGAGCAGATGCAGCTGTGGGAGTCGATCTCGTCGCGCATCAATGAATCGCTCGCGGCAGAAGGTCGCGCCGATCGGCTCACCACCCTGCCCGCCAGCGGCGCGCTCGCTGAGCTCGTCGAGCGCGCCACGACCGGCACCGTCGCAGGCATCACCCAGAGCACCACCACCGCGACGCTCAACACGATCTTCTCCGACGACGTTCACCTCACGCGCACCGGCGTGTACTTCGTCGCGTGCGTCGTCTTCTCGTCGGTCTACGGGCGCTCCGCTGTCGGAGCACCCGCCCCAACTGGCCTCAGCGCGACCGCGGCCGCGTCACTGCAGAACCTCGCGTGGACCTATGTGTCGACCTACTACGCGAACGCGCCGCTCGGCCCGCAGCACGACAACACGTCGCGGCTCTCGCTGGTCCACGCTTTCATCGACACGTACTTCACGTACCGCAACATGCCGGCGAACATCTCCGGCTACCGCTCGCACTTCTCGACGACCCAACTCTCGAACCCGCTCTGGCGCGGCGCTGGGGTCGACGAATCGTCTTACTGGTTGCCCCGACTTCCCTGAAAGCCTGACACCGTCACGTGCCGCGTGAACTTCGCGCGTCATAGACAGGCAACCGGCGTAGAGTAGACGCCGCTCATGGCGAAGGAACCTTTCGAAGCCGTCAACGCCCAGGAGTTGATCGGCAAGGTCCTCGACGGCCGCTACAAAGTCGAGTCGGTGCTCGGCCAGGGTGGCATGGGCATGGTCTTCAAGGGCCTGCAGACCAGCGTTCAGCGGCCCATCGCGCTCAAGACGTTGCACCCGCAGCTCGCGATGGCGGCCACGTTCTTCGAGCGGTTCAAGCGAGAAGCCGAGGTCGCGAGCCGACTGCATCACCCGAACATCATCACCATCTTCGACTTCGGGAAGACCGCCGACGGCCTCTGCTACTACGTGATGGAGATGCTGGAGGGCGAGTCGCTCCGCCAGCGCATCAAGCGCGACGGCCCGTTCACACTGCGCGAAGCCGCAGCGGTCATCGAGCAATGCGCTGCGGGCGTGGCGCACGCGCACCACCAGCAGGTCATTCACCGAGACCTCAAGCCGCACAACATCATGCTCACGCAGGTCGATGGCCACGAGTACGTCAAGGTGCTCGACTTCGGCCTCGTCAAGGCGCTCGAGCAAGAAGACGAAGAACAGCTCACCTCGACCGGTCAGGTGCTGGGCACTCCGCAGTACATGCCTCCCGAGCAGGCCGGCGGTGAAGTCGTTGATCAACGCAGCGATCTCTTCTCGCTCGCGGGTGTCTTCTTCTATTGCCTCACGGGGCACTCGCCGTACGGAGCGAACTCGGTGCGCAAGGCGTTGACGCTCGCGCTCGCGGGCAATGTGCCGAACGTCGCGACGTACCGACGTGGCGCGCCAGTACCGAAGGCCATCGACGAGTTCATCGTCAAAGGCCTGATGCCCGAAAAAGAAGACCGCTTTCAGACCTGCGAAGACTTCATCGAGGCGCTGCACGCTTCGCTCGCGGGAACGCCTGACTCGGTGCTCGACGCGGTGCCACAGTTCACACCTGAGCCTTCGAAAGACGCTGCAGGAGGCTCGTCGTCTGCGTCGCGTCGCTCGGGTGGCAGCAGCGCCTCGAGAGCCCGCGCGCCGGGCAAAGGCGTGTCATCGGTGTCAAAGCCGCTGCCGAAGTCAGGGTCTCGTGCTGGCGCGTCGTTGCCTCCACACACGCCCGACACGAAGCAGCCGTCGCAGAGCAGCGCGTCGGTGGTGCGCTCCAACGGAGTTCCGCTCGGTGCGGTCGTTGGTGGCGCTGCTGTACTTGTGTTGATCATCGGCGGGGCGTTGCTGTGGAAGCTCACGAAGCAGCCCGAGAGCGCGCCACCGCCCGCCAATGAGCCGTCGATCGTGGCGCGCGTCGAACAAACGCCGACGCCGAAGCAACCCGTCGTCCTGAAGGTGACGATCAAGACCACCCCGGAAGGCGCGGAGGTGTCGGAAGACGGCGTGATGATCGGCAACACGCCGCTCGTCATCGACTGGCAGCAGAGCGCGACTCGCACGCTCGTCTTCAAGCTCAGCGGCCACAAAGAAGTGTCGAAGACGCTGCGCGCCGAGTCGGAACAGTCGTTCGACTTTCAGCTCGATGCGATCGCCGCCAAGCCGATTCCCGGCAAGAAGCCACCACCCAAAAAAGACCCCGACATCGGCGCGTTTGACTGACCGTTCAGCGCATGGGTCCCTTGCGACTCCCAAGTCATTTCACGAGTAATACCAGTCGTTTAAAACAAGAATAGACGTGCGCCTTGGCCAGTTGAGGCAGTCGGTTATGGTCCCCCGCGACCTTCAGACCCCAGCCATGACGACCGCACTCGCCAGCCCCGCAGCCTTTCGTGAGAAGCCACCTGAACCTCATTTCGGGGAGCTGCCTCCGGCCAGTGAGTCGTTGCTCCAGGCGCGGATCAAAGACCTCACGTTGCACCTGTCGGGTACGCGGCTCGAGAAGCTGATCCACCAGCTATACGAAGAGCTCGAAGCGCACGGCATCTCACATCGCCCCGAGTGCTACTTGTCGGACCAGTGGGGTTGCCCGTCTGGCGTGCCGGTCATCGGCATTCCTTTCTACCTGGCCGATCTCAACCTGCTGCAGATTGAAGACGCGCTGGGCGCCGGAGCCGAGACCGAGCGCGACATCATGATGTACCTGCGCCACGAGGCGGGGCACGCGTTCAACTACGCCTACAAGTTGTACGAGACCGAAGAGTGGAAGAAGCAGTTCGGCGACTTCGGCAAGCCGTACCTCGAGAACTACAAGCCGCACCCCTTCAGCCGGAAGTACGTCGCGCACCTGTCGGGTTGGTACGCGCAGAAACACCCCGATGAAGACTTCGCCGAGACGTTCGCGGTCTTCATCACGCCCGACTCGAACTGGGCCGATCGCTACAAGGGTTGGGGCGCGCTCAAGAAGCTCCAGTACATGCAGGAGGTCGTCGCGAAGGTCGGCCGCGCCGAAGCGCCCGTCACGCTGACCGATCGCGACATGGACGTCGGCGAGATGGAAGAGACCGTGCTCGATCACTATCGACAGCGCGCGCTCGAAGAGAAGATCGATCACTCCATCGGCGAGCAGCTCGATCAGGATCTCACGCAGCTCTTTGAAGCCGAAGGCGTGGGCAACACCGGCGCCGATACGTTGCTTCGCTCCGAACGTCAGGCGCTGATTCACGCCGTCACGCAGTACTCGGGCGTGTCACGTGCGGTGGTGAAGTCGGTGCTCGATCACCTCATCGATCGCGTCAGCGAGCTCAAGCTCAGCGTGCACCGCGACAAAGCGCGCGACTACACGACGAAGCTCACGGTGCTGCTCACGACGCTCGCGATGAACTTCCTGTACACGGACAAGTTCTTCGACGTCGATTGATCGACACGTTTGGATCTACAGTGGCGAGCGAATGGCCGCCGCAACAGTCCCGCCGCTGAAGATCTCTGTTCTCCACTACCAACCATCGAGCGATCCCATGGATCCCGTGGTGCAAGACGTGGTGGACGCACTTTCCTCCCTCGGTCACTCGCCCACGTTGATCGCCGTGCACGATCGCGTGTTCGACCTGCTCCACGAGCTCGAGAAGCAGCAGCCAGATCTCGTGTTCAACGTGTGCGAGACGTTCGCCGACGACTACCGCCTCGAGGTGAACGTGGCCGCCGTGCTCGAAATGGCGCGCGTGAAGTTCACCGGCTCCGGCACCGCAGGCCTGCTGCTCGCGCAGGACAAGATCCTCACCAAGCAGCTGCTCGAATACAACGAAGTGAATACGCCCAACTTCCTCACCTTCGACGGTGAAGCGTTCGAGGCGTTCGGTCGCATGAACTTCCCGCTCATCGTGAAGCCGGCGAAGAGCGACGCGTCGATCGGCATCGGGCAGCACTCGGTCGTCAAAGACTGGGACGAGTTGACGAAGCGTGTTCGCGAGATCCGCAAGAACCTGAACGACGAAGCGCTCGCCGAGGAGTTCATCGACGGTCGCGAGGTGTACGTCGGCGTCATCGGCCCTTCGACGCGGCCCGAGATCCTGCCAATCGTCGAGCTCAACTGGGGCAAGTGGGATCCCGGGGTGCCGAAGGTCAGCGATCGCGTCGTGAAGTTCGGCGACATCGGCGAAGACCACCCACACATCGAGATCGCCGAGAGCATCTCGCCCGAGCTGCAGGCGCGCATCGAACGCAGCGCGCTGCTGGCGTACCGCGCCCTCAAGATCCGTGACTACGCGCGCGTCGACTTCCGCATCTCCTCGAAGACGGGCGAGCCCTTCGTGCTCGAGGTGAACCCCAACCCGTACCTCGAAAAAGACAGCGAGCTGGCGATGGCCGCCGAGCGTCGCGGCTTCAACTACCCGCAGCTCATCGAAGCCATCATCGAGTCGGCGGCGACGCGGTATGGCCTGCGCGTGAAACCTGAGAAGCCGACGACGGGCGAAACGCCGCAGCTCGAGGCGACGCGCGAAGGCAAAGAGCAGCGCGCCAACAGCTGACGCAGGCTGTAGCAGGCTGTCTCAGTTCGGCGATTTGCTTGATCCGCACGCGAAGTGGCTCACACAATCGCCGTCGCTCGCCTCACTCCACAGGAGCTCCCATGAAGAGCCGCATGTTTCGTCTCATCGCCATCTCGGTGGCAACCGCTGTCTTCTCGTCGGGCTGCATGCTGTCCCGCCTCGTCGATCGCGCCTTCCTCGGCGTCACCGTGCGTCGCCCCGCGTACGTCGATCGCAAGACGACCGGCATCTTCCTGATCCCCTTCACGTTCGTGCTCGACGTCGCCACGTTCCCGATTCAGGCGCTGCTCGTGGTGATCCTCGGCGACAACTTCCCCTTCACCGACCCGCCGGACGCGCTGACGAGCATGTACGCGCTCGAAGATCACCCGCAGTTCAAGAAGCTGGGCGAGCCCGAGAAGGCCATCGCGCGCGTCGAGCTCCTGGACCTGCTGCAGTCGGGCAAGGTGAACGCCAACACCGCGCTCGCACTCGGTGAAGACGGCCACTGGACGATGGTCGAGCTGAACGCCGAAGCGCGCCAGCAGCTCATCGCCCGGGCGCGGCAGCCTGTGGCACCTGAAACGCTCGTCTGCGAGCGCTGAAGCGCTCAATGAAGTGAACGAGGCCCGCGGGGAAACCCGTGGGCTTTGTCATGTCTGGTGCAGCAGATCGAACCCGAGCTTCGCGACCAGACAGAGCACGACGACGACCACCACGCGGCGAACGAGCGTGTCGCCCCGCTTCACCGCGAGCTGCGCGCCAATGAGCCCGCCGATGAACTGCCCCGCCGCCATGGGAATGGAGAGCTTCCAGATGACGAGCCCCTTCCACGCGAAGAGCAGCATTGCCGCGAGGTTCGAGGCGAAATTCACCACCTTCGCGTTGGCTGAGGCTTCTTGCAGCGACAGCCGCAACAGCACCACGAACCCGATGATGAGAAACGTGCCGGTGCCCGGCCCGAAGAAGCCGTCGTAGGCGCCGATGACGAGCGCGAGCAGCGCCATCTTGAGACCCGCACGCGGGCTCGGCGTTTCAGCGTGCGTCTGCGGCGGTCGCACGAAGGCCACCGTCAGCCCGGCGACGACGAGCAACACGAGCACCAGCGGCCTCAGGATCGTCGGGTCGAGCCACGTGAGCAGCGCAGCACCGGCGAACGAGCCGGCGAGCCCGAGAGGAAAGAGCACCCGCGCGCGACGTGAATCGACGAGGCGCGCGCGCCAGAACCGCAGCAGGGCCGCGCCGCTCCCGAAGACCGCAGCGCCCTTGTTGGTGCCGAAGACCATCGGCGTAGGAAGGCCGGTGGCGAGCAACGCAGGCACCGTGAGCAACCCGCCGCCACCGGCGATCGCGTCGACCAGGCCCGCGAGCAGTGCGACGAAGAAGAGGCCGACGATGCTGGCCGGCGAGAGCTCCACTTAGAACGTCAACACGAGCGTCGAGCCGTCTTGCTTCGCGTCTCTCGGAGCGCGCTCGAGATCGACGACGAGTCGCATGCCGCCTGCGTGCTTGCCGATGCGTAGAGACTTGCTGTGCGGTGCGCTGAGCTCGAGCGTCTGCGTGCTCAACGGCTGCCCACCTTCGAGATCGATCACCGCGCGCGGCGGCGACGCGAGAAAGAAGGCCTTCGTCACCTTTCGATCCGCCGAGAGCCGCACCGTCGAAGACGCGACCTGCCACGACAACGTGCCGCCTGGAGGCAACGCCACCGAGCCACGCGCCGAGCCGGCCAGCGACATCGACGAACCGAAGCTACTGCGCGTGACGACCACCGGCGCCGGCGCGCCCTTCATCGCCGCCTCGAGCGCAGGCGACGGCTCCAACTTCTTCACCGCGCGCGCCGACGTCAGGACAGGCTTCGGAGGCGCGGCTGGCATGGGCGCGGCGTCGACGACGACAACTTCAGGCGCAGCGATCTCAGCGACAGGGGCAACCACGGCGCTCGGCGCGGCAACGACGACGGGCGCGACAGTCGTGGCGACGGCCGACGCAGGCGCGTCTTCTCGAGAGAGCACCAACGCCGCCCCCGCGACGGACAACAGCGCGACCGCGACGAGCAACACGCGACGCCACTTCGTAGGCCGCCCCGCAACGCGCAGCGGGCGGTTGTGCTCGAGAGAATCGACGAGGTGCGCGAGCAGCTCCTTCGCGCGCGGGTGCGAGTACTTCGTGAAGCGCACGCCACAGCCTGCGATCTCGCCGTTGGTCGTGCCCCAGCAGACTTCGCCTTCAGCCAGCGCGTGCGGCTGACCTGCGGCCTCGAGCGCGACCTCGAGCTGCGTCCCCTTCGGCAGCGGCTCCGGCATGCGCAGAAAGAGGCCGTCACGAGACACGTTCGCGGTCAGCGTACGAATCACGCGCTTCGGCTCACCCTTCGTCACGATTCGCACCGGGTGTTTGAACCCGACCCGCGACGCTCGCTTTGGCTGCTCGATCAGCATGGGCGGGAGCATCAGCTACAGGTAGTAACAGGCAAATTTCCTGCCGAGTAGGACACCACCACACCGTGCGTGAATTTCGCCGTCAGCGAGGTGCCTTGCCCGCTCCGCAGTTCGCGGAGCTACGCGACTCGTTACTGAGCTCACCCCTCGTGGGTCGCAGCACGTTGGCGGGCCCCTTTCAGTCGAGTCGCGGCTTCGCGGTGATCTTCAAAGCCGAAGGTCGCGAGCGGGTCGTCTCGCGGTTCCCCGCGCTCGCGCACTGGTTCGACGCGACGTTGGGCGAGCCCGCGGTGCGAGCGCTGAGCCCGTGGTGGCGGCGCTCGTTCACGCGCATTCCGAACGCCTGGTACTTGAACGTGTTGCTCGTAAGCGAAGGCGGCACGGTGTCACGTCACGTCGACGCCACGCTGCGAAAGCCAGCGCAAGAAGCCGACGCGATCCCCGAGTTGGTGAGCGTGCTCTACCTGGCGGTGCCCCGCGCGAACGGAGGCGCGCTGCAGCTGTGGAGCGGCCCTACGCCCGTCGGCCGCGTGAAACCCGAAGAGAACCTGTCGGTGCATTTTCGCGGTGACCTCGCGCATCAGGTCGACGCGTTTGAAGGCGCGAAAGACGCGGTGCGCGCGAGCCTCGTCATCGAGCAGTACCACTTTGCGCCTGACGCGCTCTCGCGACTCCCCGACTTCAAGCTCGAGTCACGCGCGGGGTTCTCGGCGTACCTCGAGCACCACCAGACGTTACGCGTCGAGCCGTGACGCGAGGCGCGCGCGGTACTCGTCGATGGGGAAGAGCTCGACCTCTGCGCCGCCCTGCTTCGAGCCGTCGGCCGCGTAGTCGAATGGATCGTCGACGTCTTTGATCAGCCGCAGCAGGTACACGTTCACCAACGCGACCACGGGTACCAGAATGAACTCGGCCACCACGCTCTTGAATGACGCGGTCAGGAGTAGCAGCAGGATCATCGCCAACAACACCTCGAGCAACGCGTACGCCGCAGGCAAGAAGCCGGTGCGACGAATGACGTCGATGCGCGAGACGTTCTTTCGCAGCATCAACAACTGAGGCACCGCGCGCGACGCGTACGGGCCGGCGCCGCCCGCTTCGAGTTTGCGGATGACGGCGTTCATGTGCGTGAGCGCCGCGAAGACCTCCGGGGTTTCTTTGCCGCGCAGCAACCATGACTTGATCATGTCGGTGACGGCGAGCGTCTCGCGCTTGAACTCACCGACGGCGAGCGCAGGTCGACCGGTGCACGCGAGAATGAAGATCTCCTCGATGGTCTCGAGCGTGATCGCGATCTCCGAGGGGAGCTTCTCGGCTTCTTTGTAGTCGGCCATGGTGCCCGCGAGCACGAAGCCCGAGAGAAACACGCCGGCGGTGAGCACGATGCCGACGTCTCCGAACTCGACGACGCCCTTGATGTGAAACACGAACTCCAGGATCGCCTTGAGCGCAGTCACGACCGCCACGAATGGCAGCGTGGAGATCATCAACTTCCACTTGAGCATGGGTTCCCCTCTCGAAAGCCGCGCGCAGGGTAGCGCACTCGGGGGTAACCTCGAAGCCATGCGATTCAAGGGTACCGAGAGCTATCTCACCAACGAGAGCCTGCGCTCTGCCGTCGACTGCGCGCTCGTGCTCCAGCGGCCGTTGCTGGTGAAGGGCGAACCGGGCACGGGGAAAACGCAGCTGGCGGAGGCCGTGGCCAAGGCGTTGGGCTTGCCGTTGCTCACATGGCACGTGAAGTCGACCACGCGCGCGCAAGACGGGCTGTACGTGTACGACGCCGTTCAGCGACTGCACGACTCGCGCTTCAATGATCACGACGTTCGCGACATCAACAAGTACATCAAGCTGGGCCCGCTCGGAGAGTCGTTCGCCGCGAGCTCGCGCGTGGTGTTGTTGATCGACGAAATCGACAAGGCCGACCTCGAGTTCCCCAACGATCTCCTTCACGAGATCGATCGCATGCGCTTCCGCATCACCGAGACTGATCGCGAGGTCGTCGCCCTGGAACGCCCGGTGGTCATCATCACCTCGAACAACGAGAAAGATCTGCCCGACGCGTTCCTCCGTCGCTGCGTCTTCCACTTCATCGAGTTCCCTGATCAAGAGCTCATGAAGCGAATCGTCGGCGTGCACCACCCTGACCTCGGCGCGAAGTTGAGCGAACAGGCGCTGCAGATCTTCTACGAGCTCCGCGCGCTCACGCGCTTGCGCAAGCGCCCGTCGACGAGCGAGCTGGTCGACTGGATCGCGGCGCTCAAGGTCTCAGGCGTGAGCACGCTCAAGCTCGACGCCGAACTGCCCTTCCTTGGCGCGCTGTTGAAAAGAGAGCAGGATCTCCTCGCGTTCGCCGAGACCTACGGAGGCGGCAAGCGCACGAGGGCCTGAAGATGTTCGTCCCATTCCTCTACGAGCTGCGCGCGCGCAAGGTGCCGGTCGGCACGCAAGAAGCCATTGCGCTGGCTGGCGCGCTCGCCGCGGGCCTGCACGAGAGCTCGCTCGACGGGTTCTACCAGGTCGCCCGCGCGCTCCTCATTCACGACGAGAAGCACCTCGACGCGTTCGATGAAGCCTTCGGGAAGTTGTTCGAAGGCATCGAACCCAAAGCGCTCGAGATTCAGCAGCAGCTGCTCGAGTGGTTGCGAGAGGCGCAGCTCAAGGGCCCGGCGCTCTCGCCCGAAGAACGTGCGCTGCTCGAGCAGTTCGATCGCGCCGAGCTCGAACGACGCTTCGAAGAGCGCCTGAAAGAGCAGAAAGAACGCCACGACCGCGGCAGCAAGTGGGTCGGCACGGCGGGCACTTCGCCGTTCGGCAACTCAGGTCGCGCCGCGCGGCCCGGAATCCGCGTGGGCGGCGCCGGTGGGCAGCGCAGCGCGGTGACGGTGGCGGGGCAGCGAACCTTCCGCGAGTACCGCGACGATCTCGTGCTCGACGTGCGGCAGCTCGGGCTCGCGCTGCGCAAGCTGCGTGCCTTCACTCGCGAAGGGCAGCCCGATGAGCTCGATCTCGACGGCACCATCGACAAGACCGCCAGGAACCTGGGCGAGCTCGAGGTCGTCACGCGCCCGCCGCGAAAGTCGAACACGCGGGTCATTCTGTTGATGGACGTCGGCGGCTCAATGGACCCGTACGCGCACCTCGTCTCTCGGCTTTTCACCGCTGCGAAGAAAGCGACGCACTTCAAAGAGCTGCGCACCTACTACTTCCACAACTGCATCTACGGCCGCGTCTACAAAGACGCGCGCATGTCGCAGCCGGTCAAGCTCTCGCAGCTCTTTGCCGAGACCGATCGCCGCCACAAGTTGATCCTCGTCGGTGACGCGCTGATGGCTCCGTGGGAGCTGATGAGCGTCTCTGGCTGGCAGGAAGACGAAGGCGTCGAAGGGGTGATGTGGATGATGCGACTGCGCGAACGCTACCCGTCAGCCGCGTGGCTCAACCCCGAGCCGCCCAGCGGTTGGTGGCAGCCGACCATCGACGTGTTGCGGCGCGTGTTCCCGATGTCTCCGTTGACGCTCGAAGGCCTGGGCGAGGCGGTTCATCAGCTCACCAGGGTGCGTGTGGCATGAAGAACGAGGCCGACCTGCTGGAGTGGCTCCCGTCGATCGCCATCTTTGGCGGGCTGGAGCCGGACACGCTCAAGCGCATCATCGCCCTGCTCGGCGAGCACCGCATCGACCCCAACGAGGAGATCTGCAAACAGGGCGAGGCAGGCCGCGCGATGTTCCTCGTGCGCGAAGGTGAAGTGCTGGTGTGTCGCGACACCGACGACGGCAAGCGCGTGAAGATGATTCGGCTCGGGCCCGGCGAGTTCTTCGGCGAGATGACGCTCATCGACATTCAGAAGCGCTCGGCGACCGTGGTGGCCAGCAAGCCCGCCCTGCTCTTCTCGTTGGGCAATCGAGACCTCTACAAGCTCTACACCGACGACGTGCCCGGCTACGTGATGGTGTTGCAGAACCTCTGTCGCGAGTTGTCGCGGCGGTTGCGCGTCACCAACCAACGGCTGCAAGATATGGCCGCCGAGGTCGACGACGACGAAGGCCGCACGTTGATTCGCCCGGCCATCAAGCGTTTGTAAGCACGACCTTCACCACGACCTCGGGCTTCACCTTGAGCGTGCCCAGCATCGCGCTGAACGGCTTGATGCCGAAGTCGCGCACGTCGAGGCGGAACTCAGCCGTGCGACCCGCGCGCGTACCGCGGACTTCTTTCGTCGCGCCACGCAGCGTGAGGCGCCCTTTCACTTCGGTGTCGCTCATCGCCGTGCTCTCGAAACGAACGTGCGGGTGCTTCTTCGCATCGAGCACGTCGACGCGCGCGTTCTTCTCGATCTCTCCGTAGAGCGCGGTGGGCAACAGCGACGGGTGTTCTGCCCCGTCTTTCATCGGTGAAATGACCTTGAGCGACGCGGCGTCGAATTCGCAGCGGGCGATCTCTCCGTCGAGATCGAGCGAGAAGCGCGTCACTTCGATCTTCAGATCATGCGCCATCGCCGAGAGCAGGCCTTCTTTGAAGGTGAACACTTGCACCTTCGCGTTCGATGCGTCGTAGCGCGCCATGGTGGGCATCTGGCATGAAGCGCGTCGCCATGATCAAGAAGATCGCCATCGCGCTCATCGCCGTCGTGTTGATCGCGCTCGGTGTCGGTCTCTCGCTGCCGCGCGACTGGGAGGTCGAACGCGCGATCCTCATCAACTCGACGCCGGAGCGCATCGCGCCGTTCATCATCGACCTGAAGCGCTGGCAGGAATGGTCTGTGTGGACGAAGGCCTTCGACCCGCTCATGCGCAACACGTACGAGGGACCGGCTGACGGCGTGGGCGCGAAGTGGCTGTGGCTCGGCCCGACGATGGGTCGCGGTCGCATCGAGATCGTCGCGGCCGACAACACGCGCGGCATCGAGCTCGAGCAGGCGCTCGAATCAGAGCTGGCGAATGCGCATGCCACGATCGCCTTCACCGTCGAAGGCACGCAGACGCGCGTGACGTGGAGAGATCGAGGAACGCTGCCTGTGCTGGGCGGCGTCTTTCTGGGCCACGTCGAGGCCACGCTCGGGAAAAACTTCGAGGTGAGCCTCGAGAAGTTGAAGAGCCTGGTCGAAGCGCTGCCGCCGCCCGTCGTCGTTCCACCGCCCGCGCCGATGCTCCAGCAAGACGCGGGCGTCGCCGACGCGGGTTGAACGATCAGATGCTTCGAAGTGAGCCTCGAGAAGTTGAAGAGGCTGCTCGGAGCCCTGCCACCCGGCTGAGCGATCAGTTGAGCAGCGTCGCTTTGCCCGGCCTGCGACCACCGCCGGCCGCGCGCAGATACTTTTCGATCACCACCAGCAAGCCGTCGAACGCGTCTCGCATGGCCCACGCGCGGAGGTCGATCTCCTCCAGCTTCGCGGCCTTCGCGAGCCCCTGACGAAGCGCCACCTGCACGCCGGGGCAGTCGTCACGCGTGGCGATGAGCCGCTGCGCCACCTCGGCGTACACCGTGTAGCAACGCGCGATGTCGCCCTGGTTGTACGCCGGCGCGCCGAGACGAATCGCGTCGGCGATCAAATCACTCGTCGTTTCGAGACCTGAAACAGCAGAGCCCTGCAGCAGCGAGATCGGGTGGTCCGGCACTTCGCGACGTGGCGGCTTTCGACGCTCCGACGAGAGCGCGCTCAGCGGAAGCTCGCGATTCTGACGCAGCAGCGGCTCGACGTAGCGCCACGGCAACACCAACACGCCGTCTTCAGCCTGCGGCAACGTCGCGGCCACGCCGATCGTCGCGCCTGTCGAGTCGACCACCGGCGCGCCCGACGCATCGGGAGGAATGTCGCCCGCGAGCCCGTACACGGTCAGCGCAGAGCCGATCACCTGCACCGAGTCGACGTGCGCCTCCGTCCACCGCACGCGACGCTCGCCGGTGACCATGCCGAAGGTGAAGACCTCGAGGCCTTCTTCGACGAAACGTGTGGGCCCCGGCTTGACCGGCATCGCGTCGAGCAGCCCCACGTCGAGCACCGCGAGATCACGACGCAGATCGAACGCGCAGACTGCGCGCACTGGCAGCACGCGGCCATCGCCGAGGTGCGCGACGATCTCCGCTTCGTCGGCGACTACGTGGAAACACGTGACGATGCGCCCATTGGGAGCGACGAAGCCAAGTCCGTACGAGTTCTTGAACTCCAGCAGCACCACGGCCGCTGCGGCATCGAGCGGCAACATGCCTCGTTCATACCCAAGCCGCGCAGTACAAGCACCACCATGGCCGAGCAGGTTCCCCGCGCGTGGACCCAGGTGGGCGTTCGTCACGAGCGTGACTACCGCATCTTCAAGACCCGAACGTTCGACGTCACCGATCCGCGCGATGGCGCTCCCTTCGTTCGCACCGTCATCGACGCGCCCGATTGGGTGAACGTCGTGCCGGTGACGAGCGCTGGCGAGCTGGTGCTGGTGCGCCAATTCCGCTTCGGGACGTGGAGCAACACGCTCGAAATTCCCGGCGGAATGGTGGACGAAGGCGAAGACGCACGCGCGGCCGCAGCGCGCGAGTTGGAAGAAGAGACCGGGTTTCGTGCGACGACCATGTCTGCGTTGGGCGTCTCGCACCCGAACCCGGCGATCTTCGGCAATCGGCTGCACAGCTTTCTGGCCGAGGGTTGCGAGCGCGTGCACGCAGGGCGCCCTGACTCAGGTGAAGACCTGCAGGTGGTCGTCGTGCCGCGCGCCGAAATCAAGGCCATGGTGCTGGCCGGAGAGATCTCGCACTCGTTGGTGCTGGCGGCGTTGCTCTACGAAGCGTGGCGCTGAAGCTACGGCTGCCTCCACAACAGCACGGCCGCGTCACCCGTCACCGCGAGCCACGAGCCATCACGCGAGACCACGACTGACAACGCGCGCTCGGTCGGCAGCGTCTGGGTCACTGTCGTGCTGGCCACGGTCCAGACCCGCAGCAGCCCGTCGGCAGACAGCACCAACACGCGCTTGCCGTCGGCCGCCACCGCAACTCCGGTAACACGCGGCTTGGTGCGACCTTCGACGGTATTCGGAGACAACGTCGCCTTCGCCGCGCCCTGGGCGTCCCACAGCTTCACGTCGGTGTTCGCCGCGCTCCACGACGCCACGACAGCGCCGTCGGCAGACATGGTCGTCAACGGGGCTTCACGCGGCGTCTCGATGGTCTTGCGCGCCTTGCCGGTCTTCGCGTCGAGCCACGAGAACGAACCTGCCGCGTTCGAGACGAGGAGCGTCTTGCCGTCGCCCGACCAACGCACGCTGCGCCCGCGAAAGTCGATGCGCTTGGCGCCCGTCGCGGCGTCGTAGCTCACCCCGTTGCCCGAAACGCCCACCGCAGCGAACTGCAAACCGTCGGGGCTCCACGTCGCTTCGGTGACGGAGTCGGGGTGCGCGATGGTCTTCGTCACTTCACCACTCGCCACGTCGATGACGCGCAGTTGCAAACCCGTGGCGCCGCACAGCAGTCGCTTTCCGTCGGGCGAAAACTCGAGCGACGAGACCTGAACCTCCGCACCGGGAATGGTGCGAAGCAGCGCGCCTGACTCGAGGCTCCACACCTTCACGGTTCGATCGCGTGAACCCGACGCGACCAGCTTGCCGTCAGGGCTGAAGGCCACCGCCGACACGCCATCGGAGTGCCCGCGCAGCGCGTACGGCTTTCCGGGCAACAGCGGGTCGGGCTCGAAGGCACACAACGAAAGGGCGACGACGACTGCGGAGATCATGACTTCAACCCTTTCGTTGCTTCCGACGCGAGTACACGCCGCTGCGCCCGCCGCTCTTGTGCTCCAGTTGAACGGCGTCGATCACCATGGCGCGATCGGTCGACTTGAGCATGTCGTACACGGTCAACGCGGCAGCGGTCACGGCAGCCAAGGCTTCCATTTCAACGCCGGTGCGGTCGACGGTCTTCACTGTGGCGCGAACTTCAATGCCCGCAATGAGAGGCTTGAGTTCGACCTCGACGCCGGCGAGCGCGATGGGGTGACAGAGCGGAATCAGATCAGGCGTGCGCTTGGCCGCCATGATCCCCGCGATGCGTGCGGCGGCCAGCACGTCTCCCTTTTCGACGGTTCCTGAGCGGACCTTGCCGAGCGCCTGAGCGCTCATGCGCACGCGGCCCGTGGCGACTGCGATGCGTTCGGTCTTCGGCTTCTCACCGACGTCCACCATCTTCATGGCGGGCGAAGGTAGCCGAGGCTCACCACTCGTCGAGGATGAACTTGCGCGGGTTCTGCGCGATGCCATTCACACGAACTTCGTAGTGAAGGTGCGGGCCCGTGGAGCGACCGGTGTTGCCCATGTTGGCGATGACGTCGCCACGCTTCACACGCTCGCCCGCCTTCACCTTGAGCGCCGACAAGTGGCCGTAGCGCGTCTTGATGCCGTAGCCGTGGTCGATGACGAGCACGTTGCCGTAACCACCTTCGAGGCCGGCGAAGACCACGGTGCCCTCAGACGGCGCGACGACTTCCTTGCCGTGCGGACCGGCGATGTCGAGACCCGAGTGCATCACACGCTCGGAGGTGTACGGGTCGAGACGCGAACCGAAGTCTGACGTCACCCAACCGCGCGCCGGCCACACCGATGGCACCGAGGCCAGCATCGACTTCTGGTCCTGGAAATAGGCCTGAAGTTCCTGCAGCGACTGCTCCTGGCGGGTGGCTTCGGCCGACAGCTTGTCCAACCTGGCACCCAACACCTGCGGGCCCTCGTTGTCTTTGCTGCGAATGAACTGGTTCTCACCGGCGGTCGCGAGCGGCTGCTGCTCGGTCGGGCCCATGGCGAGGTTGCGCTGCGGATCAGAGAGGAGCGTGATGGCGCGGAGCTTCTGATCGAAACGTTCGACGCGGTCGAGCGTCTGCCCCACGTGCTGCAACTGCTCACGAATCACCGCGAGCTCGGCCTTCAGCTTGAGGTTCTCGTCACGGAGCGCGGGGTTCTCACGCGAGTCAGACACGACCGCTGCGTAGTGCACCGACATCGCACCGCCGAACAGCACCAACGCGCCGACGGCCACTGCGGCCTGCACCAACCAGCGCTTCTTGAGGTGAAAACGCTTCACCTCCGCGTGGCGGTCGGGAACGACGATCAGGGTAAAGCTCTCGTTCGCGGACACTCGTACCCCTTTACGGATGCGTCAGTCCCAAAGGACCAAAAAAACTCGGCGCACCCTCGTCGATCACGTCTCGACCATGCAACCAAAAACTTGATTTTCTTTGGGCTTAGGTCTCGACGACGGTCACGACGATGACGGTGATGTTGTCGTCGCCACCACGCTCATTCGCGAGATCGATGAGCTTCTTCGGCGCGTCCTTCAGCGGGTTTGAAGAAACGATCTCCTGAATCTCGTTGTCTTCGACGAGGTTCGCCAGGCCATCGGAGCAGAGAATGAAGAAGTCGCCGGGTCGCGTGATGACGCCCATCACGTCGACCTGCACTTCTTCTTCGAAGCCGACCGAGCGCGTGATGATGTTTTTGTAGCGCGAGTGCTTGGCTTCTTCGGGCGTGATCATGCCCGCCTTGATCTGCTCGTTGACCAGCGAGTGATCTTCGCTGACCTGCTGAATCAGGTCGCCGCGCACCAGGTACGCACGCGAGTCGCCGACGTGCGCAAAGAGCGCGTTCTCGCCCTTCACACACAGGGTGATGACGGTGGTGCCCATACCGGCGAGGCGTGGGTCTTCTTGAGCCGCCTTGAAAATCGCCGCGCAGGCCTTCTCGACGGAGGTGCGCAGAAATTCGGGCAGCGGCGAGTCCTGCAAAGGAGTCTCGACGGTGAACGGATCTTCGGCGCTCTTCTTGGCGCCTCGCATCTCTTGATCGATCGTTTCGACGGCGATGCGGGAGGCAGTTCCGCCACCCGCATGACCGCCCATACCGTCCGCCACGACGTACAGCTGGAGATCCTCATCAATGAGGTAGCTGTCTTCGTTGTGGTTGCGCTTCCGACCAACGTCGGTGAGCCCAGCGGACAATGCCTTGAGTCGCAAGCCAGGGTTCTTCGACACGGCGGCGCACGTTAGGCGCACGCGCGCACCCCGGCAACAAACCTCTTTGGTATCGCGTCTTTCACGCGCTGCGTCGCTGGTCAGCCCGCCTGGGGGCCCGCGCCCTCGGCGGCTTCACGTGCCGCATCGCCGAGCGCAGCAGCGCCTCCGCCGCGCCGAGCGCTTCGCGCGTCACCTCCACGCCCGAGAGCATGCGAGCCAACTCGCGGGTTCTATCTTCACCCGCGTCGAGCGCCTGAACCACCGAGCGGGTGCGCCCCTTCACTTCACCCTTCTCGATGCGCAGGTGCGCGTCAGCGTGCGCGGCGACCTGCGGCAGGTGCGTGATGCACAGCACCTGACGGTGGCCCGAGATGTCTTTGATCAGCCGCCCTACGACGTCGGCCACCGCGCCGCCGATGCCCGCGTCGGCCTCGTCGAACACCGAGCACACCGCGGCGTCACTCCCGGCGAGCGCGGACTTCATCGCCAACATCACGCGAGACGCTTCGCCACCTGAAGCCACCTTCGCCAACGGCCGCAACGCCTCCCCTGCATTCGCAGAGAAGAGGAAGCACACGCCATCGGCACCCGAGGCCGAAACCGCCACCGCCTCGAACTCCACTTCGAAACGCGCGCTCGCCATCGAGAGACGACTCAAGCCCTCCATCACGCTCTTCGTCAGCTTCTGCGCTGCGCGACGCCGCTCCACCGTCAACCGCGCCGCCGCCGTCGTCGCCGCTGCCAACACCTTCACGCGCTCTGCCTCGACTTCGCCGCGTCGCTCTGCGCGATGAATCAAGGTGTCCAACTCCTCCGCCAACGCCGCGCGTCGCGCCAACACCCCTTCGAGCGGCGCCGCATGCTTGCGACACAACCGGCGAATGGCGTCGAGGCGCTCGTCGACCTCGTCGAGGCGGCCGGGGTTCGAGTCCAACGCGCTCAAGTACCGCGACAACGCGCGCGCCGCTTCGTCGAGCTCGCTCTGCGCGGTCAGCAACGCCGCCCGCACCGGACCCAGCGAGGGGTCCAACTTCTCGCCTTCACCGGCGAGTTGCACAGAGCGACCCAACAGCTCGAGCGCCGAGCCTTCCCGCGTCGACGTCAGCTCCTCCGCGTTGCCCACCACGGCACGCAGCTTCACCGAAGACGCCAGGCGTCGACGTTCTTGATCGAGCGCCACGTCTTCTCCGGGTTTCGGAGAGACGCGCTCAATCTCTTCCAATTGAAAACGCAGGTAGTCGACCCGCGCAGCGACCTGCCCTTCGTCTCCACCCAGCGAATGGAGGCGCTCATTCACGTCGCGCAGCGCCGCCCACGCCGTCTGCCACGAGCGCAGCACCTCACTCTCGAGCAGCGCACCGAAGCGATCGACGAGCGCCAGATGCTGGCCGTCATCGAGCAACGCCATGTGCTCGTGCTGCCCCGCGATGTCGACCTGGCTCTTCATCAGCCGCTGCAGCACGCCGACGGTCACCAGCGCGCCATTCACATACGCGCGCCCGCGCCCCTGTCGACCGAGCGAGCGACGAATGCTCACCTCCGGCCCGTCATCAGGCAGCCCGTGCTCTTCGAGTCGCGCGCCGAGCGTCGGCGTTCGCTCGAACAGCCCTTCGACGATCGCTTCATCAGCGCCCGCTCGAATGACGTCGCTCTCGGCGCGCCCACCGACGAGCAGACCCAACGCGTCGATCAGAATCGACTTGCCCGCTCCGGTTTCGCCCGTGAGCACCGTGAGGCCGGGCCCGAACCCGACCTCGGCTTCTTCAACCACCGCAAAGTTCTTGAGTCTCAGTGTGTGCAGCATGTGCAGTCCCTCCGTCGCCACTACTGAACACCCTATCAGTAGTCGCCGACATGTGGGGACCGCACCGAACAACCTCGAATCAAATCAACGGCTTGCTACTGCTCGAACGAGAACAAGTCTTCGACGTCGCGTTCCGTGAGGGCCTTGCCGACGTCTGCGTCGGTGCCCAGCACGCCGGCGGCGAGCTCCCGTTTGCGCTGCTGCAGCCCGAGGATCTTCTCTTCGACGGTGCCACGGGTGATGAGCTTGTACGAGAACACCGCGCGCGTCTGACCGATGCGGTGCGTTCGATCGGTGGCCTGATCTTCGACGGCGGGGTTCCACCATGGATCGTAGTGAATGACGTAGTCGGCCGCGGTCAGGTTGAGACCCGTGCCACCCGCCTTGAGCGAGATGAAGAACACCGGCGGGCCGTCGGGCACGTTGAACGCGTCGACCTTGCCCATGCGATCTTTCGTGCGGCCGTCGAGGTACAGGTACTTGAGCTGCTTCTCGTCGGCCTGGTTGGTGAGCAGCTCGAGCATCTCGGTGAACTGGCTGAAGACGAGCGCGCGGTGGTTCTCGCGAACGAGCTCGTCGACCAGCTCCGAGAAGCGCTCCAACTTCGCTGACGGAGGCAGCGCGGTGCCCGGCGGCAGCTTCAGCAACCGCGGGTCGCAACACACCTGACGCAGCTTCATGAGCGCCGACAGAATCGAGATGCGCGACTTGTTGAAGCCGACCTTGTCGATGGTGTCGTAGACCTTGCGCTTACTTTCCTCGAGCACCTCGCGGTACAGCGCCTGCTGGCCCGTATCCATGTCGACCCAGGTCACGACCTCGGTCTTGGGCGGCAGGTCTTTGGCAACCTCGGTCTTCAGGCGCCGCAAGATGAACGGGTGAATGCGCTTCTTGAGGCGATCGCGCGTCTCGCCGTCGCCCTGCACGGTGATGGGGTGCTCGTAGCGCTCGTGGAAGCCCTCCGCGTTACCGAGGAAGCCGGGCATCAGGAAGTCGAACAGGCTCCACAGCTCGGTGAGGCGGTTCTCGAGCGGCGTACCGGTGAGCGCGATCTTGTGATTGGCGCCGACCGACTTGCAGGCCTGCGCGGTCGCCGAGTCGGCGTTCTTGATGTTCTGCGCTTCATCGAGAATCACGCTGCGGAACTCGATCTTCTTGAGCTCCTCGAGATCTCGGCGAATGAGCGCGTAGCTGGTGAGCACCAGGTCGGTGTCTTTGAGCTGCTCGATGTTGTCGCGGCGGTCAGCGCCGTGCCACGTGACGAACGAGAGCTCGGGCGCGAACTTTTCGATCTCGCGCTCCCAGTTGGGCAGCACTGACGTCGGCGCGACCACGAGGCTCGGCTGGCGACCGTGCTCTTTCTTGATCTTCAGCAGCAGCGAGAGCGCCTGCACCGTCTTGCCAAGACCCATGTCGTCGGCGAGCACGCCCGACAGGCCATGACGGTAGAGGAACCACATCCACGAGAGGCCGGCCTCCTGGTAGTGGCGCAGCTCGGCGTTCAACCCTTCCGGCGCCTTGATGGGCGGAATGCCGTCGATCTCGCGCAGCTCGGCCATCGCCTTGCGCGCTTTGCCTTCGATTTCGACGTCGCCGATGGTGGCGAGCAGGTCGAGCGCCGTGGCGTGAAAGAGCGGCAGCCGCGTGCGCGTCTTGCCCGGCATCGCTCCCGCTTCTTCGAGCAACGTCGCGACGCGCTGGAGCTCTTCTTTGTTGGCCTCGGCGAAGGTGCCGTCTTTGAGCGGGATGAACTTGCGGCCCGAGTCGAGGAACATGCGCACCGCGCCGAGATCGACGGACTGATCTTCAGTCGTGAACTCGGCGTCGAGATCGAACCAGTTCACCGCCGTCATGTTGACGCGGATCTTCGGCTTGAGCGCCGCGCGCACCTTCACCTTCGGCGCCTGCGCCGAGAAGATCTCCCAGCTCTTGGGCAGCTCACCGCGGCCGCGCGACCAGAACTCGAGCGCCGCGTCGCCGCTGGCCTCGTAGACCTGCCCTGCTTCTTCGTAGCGGAAGCCGCGCTCAGTCAGCGTCTTGCCGGCGGCCTTCTCGAGCGCCTCCTGACGGAGGAACAGCTTCTTGCCGTCTTCGGTGCTGCCGCTGGCGTAGCCGAGGTGATTCGCGCTGGGTGAGACAGGCGCCGTCACCGACTTGCCGTAGCGCGCGGCCAACTGCGCCTTCACGTAGTCAGCGCGGCCCTCCAGCGTCAGCAGGAACCGCGGCTCGGTCTTGTCGTCGACCTCGATGCCGTCGGCCTGGAGCGCGAGGCGGTAGCGCGGCAGGTGCGCCGCGAAGAAGCTCAACGTGCGATCGAGCTGCGAGGGCGGGAACGACATCGTCGGCTCGAGCAGCCACTTGCGCAGCAGCCGCGACGGGAAGTCGGGCTCGAGGTTGTACGCGCTCTGGCCGACCAGCGCCCAGCTGCGGCGACCCGAGACGATGATCGTCTCCTTGAGGCTGAGCGACGCACCGTCGGGCATCGCGATTTCGACGCGGGCGATGGCACCTTCGGGCGAGTTCTGCAGACGAATGACGGGCCGCGCAGGCTCCGGAGGAAAGAGCAGCGCCGTGCCGCGGTAGATCACCCGGCGCGACTTCACGACGTCGAGGAGATCGGCGAGATCTTCGTCGTTGAGCACGACCTTCGAGTCGTAGCGGACCTCGCGGTCGGCGAGCATCACCAGCACGCGCTCATCGGCCGGCGCGATGCGGGTGCCCATGCTCAAGGTGCGCTTGACCTGCACCGGCCCCTTCGCCGCTTGATCAGCGCGACGCACGTCGACGATCCAGATGCGGCCGCCCGTCGGTGAGAGCGCAGGCGAGAGCCGGTAGTGGAATTCAATGTCGGGCTGCGCCGAGAGCCCCAGCCAGTTCTCGAGCTTGGCGAGCGCGGGCAACAACACCGGCTCTGCCTCGGGAGCCGCTGGCGCCTCGACCGCCGGCGCGGGCACGGCCATGTCGCCACGCGCGCGGAGACGAGCGAGGTACACGAGGCCGGCGGCGACCACGTGCAGGCAGTGCGCGCCTTCTTTGTTCCACAGCTCGCAGTTGCACATCGACTCGATGCCGCCGTCTTCGGTCGGCGCGAGCTGCACCTGGTACTTCTGACCTTCGGGGCCGCCGACGGTCGCCGCGACGCCGACGTCGGTTCGCGCCACACCTGAAACGCGGCGGGCCTCGGCGTACTCACGGCCCTTCTTGAAGATCATCGGCTGAACTTCTGCCTTCAAGTTCCTCAGCCAGGAGCCGTCGTCGGGAGGCAACATCGTCACTGCGGAGTCGGTCACTGAAAGGCACCCGGAAATGCGAGAGGGGAACAGTCGCACTAACACGCCATGACCGCGCCTGCACGCGGTGTCTCATGGGTGAACGTCGTTCGGAGAGGTCTGCTGTGGTAACCCGCGCGCATGTCCGAGCAGCGGCTGGCCGACCTCGAAATCAAGTGCGCGTACCTCGAGAAGACGCTCGGCGAGCTCTCGGACGTCGTGTGGCAGCAGCAGAAGGAGCTCGACGTCGTGAAAGACGCCTACAAGCTGCTGCGCGAGCGCGTGGCGGCCGACCCGGGGCTCGTCGACGCCGGCCGACAAGACCGCCCTCCGCACTACTGAACGACGAGCGAGAACCGGCCGAAGGTGTTGGGCGCCTCGCGGCTCCACGCGTCGACGACCAGGTAGTACGTGCTGCCCGCCGTCACCGAGAACGAGAACGACTCGGGCACGCCTGCGCCTTGTGCATCTGCGAAGCGAACGCATTGCGCTGCAGCACACGAGCCCTGCAGCAACAGCAACGCCGGGTTGAAGCCCGCTTCAGGCGTGATGACGGCGGTGACGGTGCCAGTGGTGCTCGCCGTGTACGCGTACACGAGATCTCGCGCGTCGAAGAACGAGCGACGACACGCGGCCGGGTAGCCAAGCGCGTTGAACGTGTCGAGCGCGGCTGACGTGTCGCCATTCACCGCGACGCCATGCGTGAGCGGCGTCGGCGCGACGCACGCATCGTTCGACGGCGGCGGCGTGGCGGGCTTGCGTGCGACCGACAACGTGAACGGCGCGCTCGCATACGAGTTCGAGTCGACGTGGAGGAAGTACGTGCCGGCGCTCTGGTTCGGTAGGTAGATGCGCAGCGGCCGCGACGTGGTCTCTGCGACGCAGGTCAGCTCGAAGCCCGCGCTGAAGCTCGCGCACTGGTTCGGCGCACGCACGTAGAGCGTCGGCACCCACGCGCTCCCGGGCGCCGGGGTCACGGTGACGTCGACGTCTCGCGCGGCGGCCAACGTGTACGAGTAGACGACGTCGCGGCCGAAGCGGCGCGGCGTGAAGTCGGTGCCGCAGGCCGGCGCGTTGTCAGTCGGCGAGTTCGAGTTGCTCGCGCCCACCAGCGTACCGTTCACGTTGGCGACGTCGTTGGTGAAGACGAGCGCTTGTGCACCCGCACATTCGTCGTTCGCAGGTGCGGGAGTCGCCGCCGATTGCGTGACGGTCAGCGAGAAAACACCGCGCGTTCCGCCCGACGAGTCGACGAACACGAAGTACGTGCCGGCCGCGAGGCGCGTGAGCGTGGTGTCGACGCCGCCGATGGCCGTCTGGCAGACCACTTCGTCGGCGAGCAGTTGGCTGGTGCAGCTCGAGCGCCGCACATACAGCGCGGGGATCAACGGGGAGCCTGCCGACGGCGCGAGTTGCAGGCGCACGTCGCGCGGCTGCGCCAACGTGAATTGGTAGACGACGTCACGACCGCTCTGCTTCGCGCTCGGGCTGCAGGTCGGCGACACGTCGCCGCCGAAGTTGTCGTTCGCAGCCTGCAGGGTGGAGCCGACAACCGTCGCGACGTCGTTCGAGAACGTCAACGTCTCGGGCGCGCTGCAGTTGTCGTTGGCGGGCGGTGGCGTAGGTGCGGCGGTGACGACCTCGAGCTGAAACGGCCCGCTCGTGTCTTGCGACGCGTCGACCCACACGAAGTACGCGCCCGCAGGTTGGTTGACCAGGCTCAACTGTCCGCTCGTCGGTGCCGCTGGAGACGCACAGCCCTGCTCGCCCGCGCGCGTCGCGTCAGCGCAGCTCGCGCGCACCGAGACGACGGGTTGGTACGACGGGCTGGCCCCCGTCGGCGTCACGGAGATGGTCACGTCACGCGCGCTCGCCAACGTGTAGCTGAAGAGCACGTCGCGCCCGGTGCCGCGCGCCGAGTCACTGCAGCTCGGCGTTTGATCTCCGACGACGTTTCCATTGGTGGCCCACGACGTGTCACCCGTCGCGCTCGCCGTGTCTCCGGTGAACGCGAGCGCCACCGCACCGCTGCACACGTCGTTGTCGACGATGGGAACGGCGTCGACCTCGAGCTGAAACGCGCCGCTCGTGGCGTCTGCCGAGTCGACCATCACGGCGTACGTGCCGGCGGGTTGGCCCGGCAACGAGAGCGACGTCGCCGATGCTGCAGCGGCCGACTGACATGCGCCGCTCGCCGCGCCACACGTCGTCACCACCGAGATGACCGGGTGCAGCGCCGAACCCGAAATCGGCCGCGCGACGACGTTCACGTTGCTCGGAGCGTTCAAGGTGAAGCGGTACCAGAGCTCGTTGCCATTCGTCCTCGCGCTCGCGCTGCAGGCGGGGTGCGTGGGCTCGAGGTTCACGCCGAGCACCGTGTTCCCCACCGCCACCGAGCGAAAAATGGAGGTGCCATTCACGGCCAGCCCGTCGGCGTTCGCGCACGTCGTATTCGGCGCGCCCGTCGGAGGCGGCTGCAACGACACGTTCAACGACACCCTGCCCGGCGCGCCGTTCGCCGACTCGACGAACAGAAAGTACGAGCCGGCGGGCAACGCGGCGATGGCGAGGCTCGCGCTCCCCGTGGTCGGGGCGTCACACGCGAGCTGAGCGCCCGTACATGCGCCGCGGAGAAAGACGACTGGTCGCGCGGAGCTCCCGAGGAGCGGCGCGACAGCCACCGTGAGCGACTGCACGGTCGTCGTGGAGAACGAATAGACGAGCTCCGGGCCGTTGGCGTTGCAGCTCCCCGCGGTGTCGTCGATGGCCTGACCGGGGTCGGCAGAAATTGAAATCGAACCGGTGCCCGTCGGGAGAATCGCGCGCGCCGAAGCGCACGTGTCGTTGAGCGACGTGCACTCACCGGTCAGCGCGCTGCACTCACGACCCGCGCCACATTCCCCGCTCGTGTTGCAGGGCACACATTGCTGTGTTGCATCGCACACAGGCACCGGGTTGCTGCAGTTCGCACCCGCAACACAACCTGTGCACTGCTTCACGCGCAGATCGCACACCGGCACCACCGACGACAGACAGTGCGAATCGGTGAAGCACTCCACGCACGCGCGCGTCGCCGGCTCGCAGTGCGCTTCGACTCCGAAACAATCGTCGTCAGAGCCGCAGCCTGCGTCGACGCCTTCACCTGCGTCAGGCACGCCAGCGTCGGCGAGGCCTGCATCGGGAACTCCAGCATCAGGCAGGCCCGCGTCGGCGACGCCCGCATCGGCGACTCCCGCGTCCGACCCTGCATCGACCACGCCCGAATCGGCCACGCCGGCATCTGCCAGGCCTGCGTCGCGCGACTCGCACGCACCCGTCGCCGAATTGCACAAATCAGCGCCGGTGCAGCGCACGCCCGAGCACCGATCTGCTGGAGGGTTCGGCGTCGGCCCAGGGCACGAGGAGTACAACACTGCGAAAACACTGAAGATCGCGACGCGCTGGTTCAAGAACCTCAGTCTATCTGCACCTTTGAAGAAACTCAGGAGGTGGAAGTACGACAATGTCGCATGCCTACGAAGATCGGGGAACGCATCGCGACGGCTCTGCAGAACAACCGGGTCTCGCAAGACGAGGTGAAGCAGCTCATCACCCTCGCGAAGGCCGAGCCGAAGTTCACGCCGGCGATGAAGGCTGAGCTGACCACGCTGCTCTCGCAGCACTCGGACAAGTTCACGAGCAGCACGCGCGCCAGCCTCGAGCGTTTTCTTTCGACGGCGAAGACGGTCAGCGATGTCGCTGACCCGACCGTGCTGACCAAGCACTCGACGTCAGTCACGTGGACGCCGGTGCAGCCGAGCGGCTCGCTGTACGTCGACGGCATCAGCTACGACGACGTGATCCAGGGCTCGATCGCCAACTGCTACATGGTCGCGGCCTTCTCGTCGCTCGCGCAGCAGAACCCCGACGCGATCAAGAACGCCATCAAAGACAACGGCGACGGCACCTACGACGTGCGCTTCTTCGAGAAGAGCTACTCCGGCTACCGCCCGGTCACCGTGAAGGTCGACGGCGACGTGCCTACCGAGTTCGGCACCACGCCCAAGTACGGCAAGGCGCGCGACAGCAACGAGCAGTGGATCACCGTGCTCGAGAAGGCCTACGCGCAGTGGAAGGGCGGCTACGAGGCCATCGGCAACGGCGGCAACGCGGGCGCGGTCTTCGAAGCGCTCACCGGCAAGTCGCCTTCATGGTCGACCACCACCTCGAGCGCGCCTGACCAGGTCTTCTCTCGGCTCTCGAACGCCATTTCGACGGGCAAGCCCGTCACCGCGGGCACGCACGGCAAAGACTCGGGCGTCGACTACAACGGCACCGGCGTCTACGCGTGGCACGCCTACACGGTGCTCGGCACCAGCGAAGAAGCGGGCACGAAGTACGTGCAGTTGCGCAACCCCTGGGGCCGCAGCGAGCACGGCTCCGATGGCAAGGACGACGGCATCTTCAAGATGAAGCTCGAAGACTTCACCAAGCTCTACAACTCCATCAACATCGGCGGATAAGGTTCGACACCATGCCTTCGAAGATCTCTGAGTCCATCACCCGCGTCCTCCGCGACAACCGTGTCTCCATCAGCGAAATGAACTCGCTGATTCGTGAAGCCAAATCGCAGCCGCTCACCGCCGAGACCAAGGCCGACCTGCAGAAGCTGCTCGACCTGCACGGCGACAAGTTCGGCACCACGGCGACGCGCGATCTGCGCACGTACCTGAGCACCGCGAACATCACCGGCACGACGACGACCACCACCGTCACCCCGCCGCCCACGCCGGTCGTCACCAACGTGTCGATCGCCGACCCTGCGGTGCTCACCAAGCACACCACCGACACCACGTGGAAGCCGGTCGAGAACGGCAAGCTCTTCGTCGACGGCGTCAGCTACGACGACGTGATCCAGGGCTCCATCGGCGACTGCTACCTCGTCAGCGCGTTGTCGGCAGTCGCGCAGACGAACCCCAAGGCCATCGAGAACGCCATCAAGGAAAACGGCGACGGCACGTACACCGTGCGCTTCTTCGAGAAGAACTCGACGAAGCAGGTCGAGATCAAGATCGACGGCGACATCGCGCAGAGCGCCTCGGGCAGCGCGCGCTACGCCAAATCGCGCGACAGCAAAGAGCTGTGGGTCGGCCTCATCGAGAAGGCCTACGCGCAGTGGAAGGGCGGCTACGAGGCCATCGGCAACGGCGGCTACCCCGGCGAAGTCATGTCGGCGCTGACGGGCAAGTCGAGCTCGTATTCGACGAACGCCTACGCTGATTCCGTGTTCGCGAAGATTCAGCGCGGCGCGCAGGGCGAAAAGCCGATGACCGCCGTGACCTACGGCAAAGACTCAGGCGTCGACTACAACGGCACGGGTGTCTACGCGTGGCATGCGTACACGGTGCTCGGCGCGACTGAAGAAGCCGGTGAGAAGCTCGTGCAGCTCCGCAACCCGTGGGGCTCGTCGGAGCCCGGCAACGACGGCAAGAACGACGGCATCTTCAAGATGAAGCTCGAAGACTTCGCCAAGCTGTACCAGGGCGTCGACATCGGGAACTGACGATGGATCTCGCTGCAGAAATTCGCGACGCGAAGCCCCATGACACGGTGAAGGTGCCCGCTGGGCGCTACACCGTGAACCTCGAGATCACCAAGCCGCTGACGCTCCTGGCCATGGGTCAGGTGGTGTTCGACGGCGTGCATTCAGGGTCTGTGATTCGGGTCTCAAGTGAAGGGCTTGTTCGGCTCTCGGGGTTCATGATCGTCGGCGGCAACGCGGCGGAAGCTGGCGGCGCGGTGTGCGTGACGAATGGTCAAGTCGAGTTGACTGATTGCACGCTGCGCTTCAACAAAGCGCCGATGTACGGCGGCGGCGGCCTGTACGTGCGCGACGCGAAGGTGGTGGCGCAGCGCTGCCGCTTCGAGGCGAACACCGGTCGGCAAGGCGGCGCGGTTCTGGTCGACGGTACGGGCGAGCTGCGGTTGCTCGACTCGACCGTCATTCAGAACGCAGCGGTCGAAGGTGGCGGCATTCGAGTGAAGGAAGGCGCGAAGCTCGAGATCGACGGCTGCACGCTGGCTGACAACAAGGTCGTCGGTGACGGAGCGATCGGCGGCGCGCTGCACATCGCAGGCACGACGACGCGCGCGCCGGTGGTCTCGGTGACGGGCTCGATCATCTCGGAGCGCAGTGAAGGCGCGACGTGCGTGTTCAACTCTCCGAAGTTGCCGGGCGCGTTGACGGTGACGAAGACGCTGCTGCCCGCGTGGAGCAAGAACATCGAAGGCGCCGGCAATGTGTACGCCGACCCTGCGTTCGCGATGTCGGGCACCGAGCCGTATCTGCTGACCGACAAGTCGCCGGCGATCGGTGCGGGCTCCGTCGGCTCAGGCAAAGACGTCACCGGGCGTGCGCGCAAGGCTGACTTGGGCGCCTTCGCGTTCGTCGCGGGCGGCGGCTCGAGCGTCGGCTACTGAAGCCTTCACGCAAGGCCGGCGCCGCGACGCACGGCCTGCAGCGCGGTTGACCAATGCGTGCAGTCGTCTTCTTCGATGATCGACTTGCCTCGCTCGCCGTCAGACATGCCGTTCCAGAACGACCAGCTCTGCTTCGCCACCACGCTGATGCGCCCGAGCGTTTCATCGAGCGCAGGTGACATCGCGTACGGCTCCTCGCGCTCGGCGATGACGACGCGCTCGGCCCGGTGCAGCTCACGCTTGAAGGGCCGCTCGCTCCACACCTTCGTGTAGTACTGCGAGCCGCCTTCCCAGCCCATCGAGGCTTCGTACGCCGCGCACGCGTCGAGCACCCGACGCAGTGACACCAACGCCTGCGCGAGCCGATCGTCACGCAGGTGCTGTGTCACGCGCGCCTCGCCGTAGCGCCCCAGCAGCGCGTCGCGCAGCACCGCCGCGTGAGTCGCCGCCGGGTTTCGTCGACACGTCGAGAGGTGCGCGATGAAGCCCTCGAGCGGGAACACCCCGCTGCACCACGGGCAGGCGTCGCGCGCGCGGGAAACCACGTGCAGCCGCGCCTTCAGCGCTCGCGTCACCGTCGCCAGGGCAGTCAGCCGCTCGTCGGTGCCCGGCGCGCGCTGCAGTGCCACCAGCGCGTCACGCAGCGGGGGCGCAAAGTCGTCGATGACGTCGTCTTCGAACTCGAGATGGAGCAGCGGCCGCAGCTCGTCGACGAAGCCGTCTTCGCCGGAGAGCACCATCGTCAGCCGGTGCATCGACTGGTAACGCAGCCGCTCAGGGTGTCGCTCGCACCGCGTGAGGTGCCAGGCCGCGTCGTACGCAGGCAGCTCCACCAGCGCGCAATGTCCGCATGCTTCGCTGCGTGGAACGTCGGGCAACGCAGCGCGAAGGCCACCCACCTCCTGCTCCGTCGCGCTCCGTGCAGCGAGCGACTCCAACAACGCCAACAGCTCCGTCAGCAACGCTTCGTTCATGGGCGGCCTTTCGGTGAGGTGCCCATAAAAGATACAGGCCTACATTAACGTACATCAACATGCAGTCCAAGTGGCTGTTTTTACTAGCGCTCGCCCCAGTGCAGCTTCTGCCGAAGCACGGCGAAGTAGTCGAGCTTCGGGTTCTTCACGAGCAGTACGCGGTGCGGTGACTTCTGCACCTCGATGCGATCGCCCTTCTGCAGCACCTGCCCTGCCTGCCCGTCGACGGTCAGGTAGAAGTCCTGCAGATCGCTCGTGAGGCGCACCGTCATCAGCTGATCTCCGGGCACCACGATGGGTCGCTGCGTCAGCGCATGCGGGCAGATCGGCGTGACGACGACACAATCAACCGACGGGTGAACGATGGGCCCACCCGCCGAGAGTGAGTACGCCGTCGACCCCGTCGGCGTGGCGAAGATGACTCCGTCAGCGAGGTACGTGGCGACGAACGCGCCATCGAGCCACGTCTCGTGCGCGGCGATCTTCGCGAGCGCGCTCTTGTTGATGACGACGTCGTTGAGCACCTCGTCTTCGAGAATGCAGTCGTCGCCACGGAAGAGCCGACACGTCAGCTTCATGCGTGAGTCGACCTTCGCTTTGCCGTCGAACACCTGGCGCAGCGTCGACACCGCTTCGGCGACGGGAATCTCGGTCATGAAGCCGAGCGACCCCAGGTTGATGCCGACGATGGGCACCGGTCGACCCCTCAGAATTCGCGCGCCGTGAATCAGCGTGCCGTCGCCTCCGAGAATCACGGCGAGCTCAGCGTTGGCCAGTTGCGCGTCGGTCGCAGGCGCGCGACCCAACGACTCACCGAGGTGCGGCTCGACGAGAAACTCGCGCTCGGGAAACTCGGCGATCAGCTCGCGGGCCAGCGCGACGGCCTCTTCTTTCTTCGGCCGGGAGATCAAGGCGATGGTCTGCATCGGGTCGCGCGACGGTACACCGGATCTTCACGACAGCTCGAAATCGCGGTCGACGGTCAGCCCGAACGACCGGAGCTCCGGCGCGTCGAAGATGCCGGCAGCCCGCCGCAGCGCTCGCAAGATGTGTGTCGGCGTCAACGTCACGCCGGTGTCCGAGAACGCGTGCGTAACGGGATCAATCTTCCGCGCGCGCAGCGTGGTGCTCAGCGGGTTCGGGCCCGCCGGCTCGCCCGTCGTTCCGCCGATGACGCGCCCTGCTTCGAACAACTGCAACGTCAACGCGGCCTGACTCTGCGCCAGCATCATCGAGGCGATGGGCCAGTGCCCGCTGCCTGACGTCTCGCGCACCGGCGTGCGACCAAAGTCTGACGTCATCACGACGACGGTCGGCACCTGCTCGGCGTCGGCGGTCTGCAGCACGTGTCGCGCGACCTCGAAGACGAGCCCCAATTCGCCGAGGTGATCGACGTCGGGGATGCCGTGAGAATCCATATTCGGGCCACCGGCAGCGATGGTCATCGACATCGCGTGGCCCTGCTTGAACGCACGCAACCCCATCGTCGCCAACGCCTTCGTGTTGTCGAGCGCGTTCGAGGTGATGGGCGGAATGTTCAGCTCGTCGAGGCGCGGCGAGGCGGCCATCGCCTCACGCCACGAGGTCAACCCACGTTGCCAACCCGGCAGTCGCTGCGACTGCTGCAAGCGCGCCGCGCGGTTCATCGCCAGCTCACGCACGCGCGTGTGCGTCGAGGTCGACATGAGCCGCTGCGCCGTCACCGTCGGGCGGTTGTTGATGTACTCGCCGCGAGAAGGGACGTTCGCGTTCTGCAGCGCGACGATTTCCGGCACGCCGCGGTAGTCGAGCCGCACCGGCGCCGTGAGGCCGCCGCTCTCGTCGTAGCCGCTGATGTCGACCAACGGCATCACGCGGCCACGCCCGAGAGAGCCCGCCACCTGCGCCGCGAAAATGGGGAAGCCTTCGAGCAACGAGCCGCTCATCGAATAGCGAACGCCCACGTCGTGGTTGTTGCTACCCACGTCGATGCCGTTGATGACGGTGAGCCGGTCGGCGAACTGCGTGAAGAACGGGCCCACCGGCCGCACCGTCGGGCTGTTCGCCGCGTACGCGTCGACGTACGGAATGCCGCCCGCAGTCGCGAGCTGACTGACGTTGTGAAAACCACCGTTCGCCGTGGTGCGCGGGCCGAACTTCGGGTCGCAGAACAACATCTGGTCCCAACCGCCGGTCGCGTGCAGTTGCACCCAGAACACCGGCGGCGCGTTCATGTTCTGCGCGAGCGCGCGGCTACCGGCCATCGCGCTCCAGAGCGTCGCTGACAACCCCGTCATGAATTGGCGGCGATTCATCACTTCTCCAGGGTGAAGCGGGGGTCGAGCAGCAGCGTGGCGATGACGGCCTGCCACGCGCGAACGGCGTAGGTGCTGTCTTGCGTGGTGCCGGCGACGACGGCGCCCGTCGACAGCTCGACGTCGTTCGCACACGGGCGTTGAAGCGCGGCGGTCTCGGTGTTCGCGGCGATGGCGGCCACGCCGTCACGCTGCACGTCGCGGAAGAGCGTGTAGAGCTCCTGCACGTCTTCTGAGTCGTTGGCCACGCGCACGCCGAGCAGTCGGCGATGCAGCTCTCGAATGGTGTCCAGCATCGCGGTGTCGGTGGTGGTCGTCTTTTCGATGTTCGGGAAGAGCCGTCGCTGCGCCGCGGGGAGGTCGAAGTCTCTGCTCACCGCGATGCACGACGCTTCAAGCGCCAGGTGTTCGACGACGGCCGCCGTCAGGCTGCTCGCGGCCCGTGCGCGCGTCTTCACGCCGAGGTTCGAGCCGTCCATGCCGCCGTAGAGCGTCTTGAGTCGCTCGCGTTGCAACAGGTACGCGTCGCTCGTGCCGTCGTGTCGACCCAACCGTTGGTAGCCCGTGTTCGCAGACGCGGCCCAGCCATGCGCAGACCACACGAGGCCCAGCGCGGTGCGCAGCTTCCGGTCGAGCACCTCAGGCGTGACGAGCGAACCGCCGCCCAGCCCGCTGAGCTCGAGGCGCCCGGGACGATCTGCGTTGCCCGCGCGAAAGTGCTGCCCCTTGACGATCTCCAACACCAACGGCGGCAACCGCAGCCCTGCTGCGATGAACGCGTCGGTGAGGCGGTCGAGCTCGATGGCCTCGGCGCCTGCCGCCGCGTCGAGCGCCGCGTACTCGGGCAGCGACGTGTCGCTCGGAGCAATCAGCAGCTCGCGGCCCCACAGAGACTTCGCGACATGCACCACCATGCTGCGCGCAAACCCGCGCTGACTGACGACATGCGCGCCCAACACCTCGAGCGCGCGTGAACGGTCTGCGTCACCGAGCGCGTTGGCGACGCCGACGCCCGAGCCCGGAGGGAACATGTCGGTCGCGCGTGCCCAACCCCGATCGGAGCACGCGCTGTTCTTGGGGCTGCCCGGCGGTTGGTAGAAGACGTGCTCCTCGTAGCCGCACTCGTCCTGGTTCAGGTACATGCCGGCGAGCGGGTCGAGCAGTTGATGGCACCCGGTGCACTGCACGTTCTTCAGCGTGGGCGTGTCTTCGAGATCGACCGCCGCCGCGTCGATGCGTGGCGCCGCCTTCATGATGTCGAAGTCCATGAAGAACTTGAGCGTGAAGCGCGCGCGCTTGCGGTTGAAGTTCGTCGGCGAGCTCGGGTAGCGAAGCAACCACGACGGAGTCGTCAGCAGGCCCGCGTACTCGCTTGAGCTCATCGTCTCGTTGACGCCGGGCACGGAGGTGACGACCTCGTAGCGATCCGCGTCGGGGATCATCGTGAAGTCGGTGCCCGGGGGGAAACCCACGGTACGTGACGCCGTAGAACCGCGCCGAGTACGCGTTGAGCAGGCGGTGCTTCACGGTCACCACGTCGCTGAGCGGGCGATCGTTTCGAACCGCTTGAACGAAGAACTCGAGCGGCTCACGCGCGAGCGCTTCGACGAGGTGAATGCCCTCGCCGCTCGGCCAACTGCGCCAGTTCCAATCAGGGCCGCCGAACCGGTCGACCGTCGACGCGTGGTAGACCGCGTTGAGAATGTTGCCGCTGTTGGTGTCGGTGTTGTTCGCGCGCCAACCATCGGTGAGCAGCACGTCTCCGAACATCTCGCGCACGCGCTCTTCGAAAGCAGCCTCGCGCATCTGCGCCAGCAAAACGGCGTCGAGCCCGTTCGCTTCGACTTGCGCGAGTTCGTCAGCGTTGGGCGGGCGCCCCACGAGCTGAAACGACGCCTTGATCAACGTATCGACAGCGTCGAGCAGCTCGACGCCTTCGGTCACCGGGCGCACGTCTTCACCCGGGCACGTCACCGGCGCGCTGAGCTCTTGAATGAGGCGGCGCATCACCGCAGCTTGTTGAGACTCGAGCGTCCACAGCTCGCCGCCACCGTGGGAAAACCGGCCCGTCGGCTTGAGCAGCAGCAACTTCTCGCCATCGGCCTCCAACGAGAGCGCCGCGGTGGTCGACGTCATGTTCTGCGTGAGCGCCGTCGGAGACGCGAGCGGCCGCAGCTGAAACCGCGTGCCGTCAGCAGCACCGCCAGTGGTGTGACACGCGGCACATTGCTCGAGCACCTGCGGCCAGGCGATGTCGCGGTAGTACAGCGAACTCGGCACACAGAGCCCACCGTCGGCCAACAACACGCCACCGTCGGGAACCTGCGTGTCGGCACCACCGTCGTGGTGAATGCCCGCGTCTTCATCGGGAGCGGAGATCGTGCCCGGGCAGGCGGTCAGACAGACGAGCCCCACTGCTGCGGTGAAGCGACGCATGGTGTCTCCCTCGGTGCGCGGCGGAGCACGAGGGTACACCGAAAAAGTCAGGGGCGGCTCGGCGTCGGAGGAGGCAACGGCCCCGCACCGATCGCCTGCATTTCACCAGTCGTCGCGCGGCGGTTGGCGACCTCCACGACCATCGACTTGAGCTGTCGTGACAGCACGCGGAACATGCCCGCCAGCAGCTCGGGGCGATCGGCGAGCAGGTCGAGAAAGTCACGGCGATCGATCACCAGCACCCGACTGTCGGTGATGGCGATGACCTCGTTGACGCGCGGCGCGCCGTCGAAGAGCGACGTCTCTCCGAAGCTCTCTTTCGCCTTCATGGTCATCACCGTCTCGCCGTCGCGGCGCGCCTCCATCGAGCCGTCGACGATGACGTAGAGCGCGTCACCGGGGTCGCCTTCCGAATACACGCGCGTGCCCTTCGCGAAGGCCTGCTCTTTCGCGACCGCGGCGACTGCCGCCACGTCGTCGACGTCGCTGCGAGCGAAGATCTCCACGCCCTCGAGCGCGAAGAGTTTCTTCACGGTGAGCTCGTTCATGTCGTCCTCCCGGTACGGCTGGTGCCACACGAGCGCGCGTCGAGCGACGGCCCGCGCACAGGCCTTCAAGATGTAGTCGTCTGACGCGCACAGGTTCGTCAGGTGAACCGCGAAGCGCGCTGCGGCCCCCAACGGCAACGCGCGGTGATTCGAGTCGACGGCCGAGGAAACCAGCTCGCGCTCGTCACCGCTGAGCACGTTGTCGATGAGCTCGAGCGCCCACGCACGCCGACGTGAATCCTTGCCGATGAGCAACGAGTGCGCGCGGCGCATGGTGCCACCGTCGTGGCGAAGCCCGAGCAACCAGAAGCTGATCTCCATGGCCTGATCGAGGCGGTCTCCCAGCACGCGCGTCAGCAGCGACGCGTCACCGAGCGCGGCGCGCGCATCGCGATACGGCTCGAGCAACGCGTCGGTGGTCGCGCGGCGCCGGCGCAGCGCCTCCATCAACCGCGGGCGGTCGATCTCGAGCTCCGGGTGCTCGTCGTGCAACTGCGCGAGCGAGAGCCCCACGCGGTAATGCAGCGACGGGTCGTCTTGCGCGTTCGAGAACAACAACGCATTGAGCGCCGCCTGGCTGGCGATGAGGCGCAACACGCGCGGCAACTGAAGCCGCAGGCTCCGTGAGCGGCTGCGATCGTCGAGCGTTCCACCGAGCAGCGGCACCACCGCGTCGCCCATGTTCGCCAGCGCTTCACGAGCGATGCGCCGGTCGTCACGCCACGTCAAGAACCGCAGCAGGCGCGGCGCGAGCTCCACGTAGTGGCCTGCCCCGGCCGCTTCGATCGCCAGCCGACGCACCGACGGGTCGCCGTCGTCGAGGTACGGCACCAGCGATCTCGCGAGCTCGGGCTTCGAGAGTCGCCCCAGCAGCTTCGCGACCTCACGACGCTCGGGCGGAGACGCGTCGACGCCACGGTCGAGCAACGCGGCCAGCATCGTCTTCGCGGCGCCGTCGTCGGGGCCCGGCAACGACAACACGCCGCCGATGGCCGCCGTCTGCATGCCGATGTCTTGCTGACCGAGCAGCGGCGGCAGCACCACACGCGCGCGCTCAGGCGCCAGCCACGCCAGCGCCCAGATCGCCGCGTCACGAGGCCTCCGCGCGCCGGTGGCGATGATGTTCTCGAGCGGCTTGGCGACGGTGTGCAACCGCATCGACTCCGCGAGCTCGACGCCGCGCTCCTGCACACGTTCTTGTCGATGCTCGAGCAACGTGCGCACGTGACTCTCGTTGAGCAACCCCGTGCGCTCGAGGAGATCCGCAGCGCGCAACGCCTGCTCGGGCGACGGCGAGCGGATCGCCTGCGCGAGCAGCCGCTCTTCGCCTTCGAAGCCGTTCTGCGTCTCGAGCCCCGCGACGCGCTCGTGAATCGCCTCGACGTAGCGCGGCCGGATCTTCCACAGCGCCCAGCCGACGCCGCCGCACACCAGCAACACCAGCGCGAACACACCGTCGAGGCCCACGAGGTTCGCGAGCGCGAGCAGCAACACGCCGGCGACCGCCATGCCGCCTTTGCGCACCACGCCGTCAATCGTTCGTCGCGACGCGTCTCGCAGTCGGTCGGGCAACGGCGCGTACATCAACTGAATCGCCACTGGCAGCATCGACCAGCTCGCAGCGGCCTCGAAGACCTTGAGCGCCCACGCGCTCCACACCGACGGCACGAGCCAGGTGATCAACGTCAGCAACGCGAGAATCGCCGGAGCCAGCCCCGCGTACCGCAAGATGCCGAGCTTCCGCAGCAAGAGCTCTGCGAGGACGAATTGAAAGACGACGCAGAAGACGCCCGTCCACAACTGGTGTGAAGCGAACAACGAAGCCATGTCGGCCTCGGTGAGGTTCGCGGCAGCGCGCGCACGAAACACGAAGTCGGTCAGCTGCTGGAGCATCGACAAGCCCAGCACCAACACCGCCATCAACTGCGTGTAGGGTGCCGACAACACCTCGCGCCAACCGTCACGCGCCACGTTGACCTTGGGCGCCGTCGTCACCTCGAGATCGGCGCGGTGAAAACGCCACGCGATGCCCGCCGCGAAGAGAAACCCGGCGCCCGCGACCAACAGCGCCAACGCACCTTGAGATCTCGCGAGCACCTGCGCCAGCAGACCGCCGGCGATCGCCCCCGACATGCCAACGCCGTTGATCCAACTGAACGCACGGCGCGCTTCACGTGAATCGAACGCCTCGCCCATCGCCCCCCAGAACGAGAGTGAGACCAGCGTCGCGAAGGCTTCAGAAAAGAGGTACGCGCCGAGAGAGACGAGCGGCAG
Source organism: Archangium sp. (assembly GCA_035910535.1). Taxonomy (GTDB): domain Bacteria; phylum Myxococcota; class Myxococcia; order Myxococcales; family Myxococcaceae; genus Archangium_A. Next base: position 136,429 of record JAMHXF010000126.1, read on the forward strand.
TTGCAGCCACACGCCGAGCGCCAATGCTCCCGCAGCGAGTGAGCCAACCAACACCACGAAGCCGGGATCTCTGCGGCGCTTGCCGTCGCCACCGACGAGCGCGAGCCCACCCGCCAGAAGCGCCGCGCCGATGTAGAGCCACGGCAGCGCTTCAGACGAGAACTTCGAGAGCGTCAGCGCGTTGGCGCCGGGCTTGAGCATCGCCACGGCGCCGATGAAGCAGAACTGAAACGCAGCCGCGGGAGCCAGCCGCGCGGTCCACGAGCGAGCCATGCGTTATTCCGCCGAGCAACACTTCACGGGAAGTCACTCCGAACGAACAACGACTTCACGACGATGCCGGTCGCCTCGATGGCTTCGCGGCCACCTTCCTGGCGATCGACCAGCGTGTACGCACCGATGGGCGTCAGGCCTTCTGCACGCACCCGCTCGATGGCCTTGATGGTCGACGCGCCGGTCGTCACCACGTCTTCGACCACGACGACGTTCGCGCCCGCCGGCAACGACGACAACCCTTCGACCCACTGCCCCGTACCGTGACCCTTGGGCTCCTTGCGCACGAGAAACGCGTGCAAGGGAGACTGGCCCAGAAAGCTGACGAGCGAGATCGCGCTCGCGATGGGGTCTGCGCCCATGGTGAGCCCGCCGATGCCGACCGCGCTGCTGAAGTCAGCACGCACGCCGGCGAACAACAGCTTGCCGACGAGCCAATGCCCCTCAGCGGTCAAAATCGTCTTCTTGCAGTCGATGTAGAAGTCCGACTCGCGGCCGCTCGAGAGGACGATCTTCTTCTTCGCGTACGAGCGCTCCGTCAACATCGCCAGCAGCCGTCGACGATCTCCGTCGAGCGCCGCCGGCGAAGTGTCGAGCGTCATTGCTTGCTCTCCAGGAACGCCACCAGATCGATGGAGTACCTGAGCTGCTTGAGCAATTCGTCGCGACGTTCAGGCTCGAGATCAGCGAACACGTCGGCCAACAACGAGAGATCTTGATTGGCCTGACCCAGCCGCACCGTGACGTCGGCCGCGAGCTCGTCAGCGTCGACCTCTTCTTCGACGTTCTCGGGCGCCAACCCGTCTTCGGTCGACAGCGCCTTCTCGAACATGTCGCGCGCCGACGGCGTGAGTCGACCGTCAGCCTCGAGCTGCTCACGGAGCGCGCTCAAGGCTTCTGCGGTGACCGACTTCGAGTGAATCGCCGACGCCAGCGACATCAACATCGCGTCGGCATCGGAGACGTCGGTGTGCAACCGGGCCAGCACGCGCTCCCGCTGCAGAAACCGCAGCGCCGCCACACGACGGAACCCGGTGATCACCTGAAAGCGATCCGGCGGCACCAACCGCACGTCGATGGGAAAGAGCTGACCCAACCGCGCGAGGTCGGTGGCCAGCCCGGCGACGTCTTCAAGGTCGCTGGCCGAGCGCACGCGGAACGCAGCGTCATCGTCGACGCGGTCCAACGGAATGAGCGCGGGCGCCACGAAGTGCTTGTGCACCACGGGCGTCTCTTCGACCTGCGGCAGAACAGGCGCAGACGGCGGCGGCGCGGGCACTTCTTCCCGTGCCTCTTCAACAGGCGCAGGCAACTCCGGCGGAGGCGCCGCCTCGACCGGAGTCACTTCACCTTCGCCCACCGTAGCGGGCGCGTCGTCGTTCACGCCGTCCGACATCGTCACTTCTTCTTCTTGAGGAGGACCTTCTTCTTACCGCCCTCGCCCACCAACACTGGCTGAGGAGGAGGCGGCGGCGGCGGCTTCGACTCGCTCCGGTCCTTCGAGGCGATGACCGAAGCGACCGGCGGCAGCGGCTTGCTGACCGGTCGCGCGAGCTGCGCAACGGGGCGAGCGGGGGCTGCAGGCGCCGCAGGGCGCGTGATGACAGGCGCGGGGCGAACGGCAGGCCGCGAGACGGTGGTCGAGCGCTGCGCAGGGCGCTCCGAAGCAGGCCGGGGCTCCGCGTTGCCCATGTCGACACGGCCGCGGAAGCTCGCGCCGTCGACGATGATCACGCGCGGCGAGTTGATGTCGCCGACCATGCGGCCCTCGCGCGTCAGCTCGACCGACTCGGTGGCGGAGATGTTGCCCACCACGACGCCGGAGATGATCGCGTTGCGGACCTGAACGTTGGCCTTCACGATGCCCGACGGCTCGACGATGAGCGTCTTCGTGAGGCTCAGCTCACCCTCGACGCGGCCGCGAACCGTGAGGTCCTCGTCGCCTGAGAGCTTGCCGTTGATGAGGATCGACGGGCCGATGATGGTCGACTCGCCCGAACCTCCGAATTCCTTGGTGGCCGCCATGAATCAGCGCTCCTTGACGTCCATGTCGACGTTGCCCTTGAAGCTGGCGCCGTCGGCAATGAGGATTCGCGGCGCGCGCACGTCGCCCACCACGCGGCAGTCGGCCTTGAGCTCGACCTTGTCGGTGGCGGCGATGTTGCCCGTCACGCGGCCGGTGATCTCGACGTTCTGCACCTCGATGTCGGCCTCGACCGAAGCCGACGCCTCGACGAAGAGGCTCTCTTTCAACGAGATCTTGCCCTTCACGGTGCCCTGAATGACGAGATCTTCGTCACCCGAGATCTCGCCGTCGATCGTGATGCTCGAGCCAATAACGGTGTTCGCCATGTGTCTTGCGTCCCCTCTTACGAAGAAGTGCTGAAACGAAAATCAGATGTCGTCGGGCAGCTTCACGTCCATCTCGATGGAGCCGTTGAACACCGCTCCGTCTTCGATGACGACGCGCGTCGCCTTGATGTCGCCGTTCACGCGGGCCGACTGGTTGATCGACACCTTGGTCGAAGCGTCGATGTTGCCGCTCGCCGTGCCGTTGATGGTCAGCTCGTCGGCACGAATGTCGGCCTCGACGATGCCTGACGATTCGATGGTGAGGTGGTTCTTGAGCGCGATCTGCCCTTCCACGCGCCCTTCGATGACCAGCCCGCCGCCGCCCGTCATGCTGCCGCGAATGGTGATGCCCTTGCCGATGATGTTGATCTGATCGGAGTTCGCCATGGGTGGTTCCTCGTATGTCAGCAGTGCGCGGAAATCCATCGCGAGATGTCGTCCCATACCTGCTCGCGACCGACTTCCATCAACGTCTCGTGGCGGTGATCGCCGTACTCTTTCCAGGTCTTGTCACGCGAGCCGATGGTCTCGAAGAAGGCCTTCGCCGCAGGCACCGACGCCACCGGGTCGGCCGAGCCCATCACCATCAACACTGGCAACGTGAAGCGTGAACCCAGCCCCGCGAGGCGCGCCTGCGCGGCCTGCGTCTCAAAGAACCAGCGCGGCGTGGTGTGGTGCAAATAGAGCGGGTCGTTCTTCGTTTCTTCCTGCCACTTCACGTCGCGAGAAAGGTCGGAAGGCTTGAGCTCGTTGCCAATTTTGAGGCCCGGCAGCAGCCCTTTGAGCAGCCTGGCGCCCACCAGCTTGAGCGCTGGCGGCTCGAACGCGAGCGCGTAGAACGGCGCGACCAGCACCACACCTTTGAGCTCCGCCGGCGGGTTCACCGCGAAATGCGTGGTGATGAGCGACCCATTCGAATGCGAGACGATGAAGACGGGCTTGCCCTTGGCAGCGTCGATCAACCGCGCGGTGAAGGCCTTCATGTCGTCGAGGTAGTCGTCCCACGTGTTCACGTCGGCGCGCGCGCCGTCGGCCTTGCCGTGACCGCGGTAGTCGAACGCGAGCACGCCGAAGCCGGCCTTTACGAACGCGTCAATGGGCTGCTTGTAGCGACCCGAATGATCCCCGTAGCCGTGCACCACTCCGAGCCACGCTTTGGGTTCCTGGTCGGGGACTTCCTGGCTCCAGAACAGACGGGTTCCGTCTTTCGAAGCGAAATATCCCTCGTCGTGACGCGGCATGACGCGCGGTTTTAGCGGCCCTTCGAGTCGGGAGACAGCAACTTCAACTTCCGCTCGAGCTCTGCGCGCTGAGTCGGGCGTTCGGCGTCGTCAGGGCTGGCCTGGAGCAGCTCGATGGCGCGCGTGTACGTCTCTTGCGCACGCAGCTTCTTGCCTGACTTGGCGCTCGCGTCGCCCAGGTGCTCGAACAACGTCGCGTCTTCGGGGCCTGCGTCGACCGCGCGTTCGAGCGCGTCGGTGGCTTTGTCGAAGTCACCCTTCTTGAAGAGCACCCAGCCCAGCGAGTCGAGAAACGCGGCGCTGTCGGGCCGCTGGTCGAGCGCCAGGCGTATGAAGCGCTCGGCTTCGACGAGGTCGCCTCCGTGCTGCGCCATGGTGTAGCCGATGAAGTTCAGCGCGCCGGCGTGCTTCGAATCGGCCTCCAGCAACACGCGAACGCGCTCGACGGCCTTCTGCCAATCGCCCTTCTTCTCGAGCACCGTCGCCAGCGCGAAGGTCAGCGTTTCATCGTTCGGCGCACGCGCGACCGCGCCCGAGAGCAGCGCCACCGCGTCTCCGAGGCGATTCTGGCGACCGTAGAAAGACGCGAGCGCCTCGAGCACCTCGTTGGTGGCCGCGCGGCCCACGGCCTTCACCAACGTGCTCTCGGCGTCTTTGAGCTGCCCCGCGCGCTCTTGCGCCCGTGAGAGCGCCGCGTCGAGGCCCTGGAGTTCCGGCTTTTCTTCCTGCAAACGCTTGAGCGCGTCGACGGCCGCGCGATGCTGCCCCAGCTGCGACAGGCAGATGCTCCGATGCAGCCGCGCTTCGAAGGTCACCTCGCCCAGCCCTTTGGGCACGGCGTCGAACGCTTCTGCCGCCTTCGCGAAGTTGCGTACGCGCTCGTGAACGAGGCCCGCATAGAAATGGAGGCGCGGCTCAATGCCTGACGCGCGGGCTTGATCGAGCACCTCTGCCGCGAGTTGCAGCTGATGCGCCGCGAGGTACGCGAACGAGACCTTCACCGCGATTTCGGGATCATGCCCCTGCGAGAGCAGCTCCGAGAAGTACGCCTGCGCCTCGGGCAGCCGCTTGAGCCGCAGCGAAAGTCGCCCTGCATTCAACAGCACGTCGCGGTTCTCGGGCTCACGTTCTGCCGCGCGCTCCCAGTACTCGAGCGCCTTCGGCAACCGGCCTGACGTCTCGGCGATGCGCGCCAGCGTGGCCCATGCCTCGAGATCTCCAGGGTCGCGTTCGACGGCGCGCAGCAGCAGCTTTTCGGCGCGCGGGCCGTCGCCTTTCTCGGCGAGCGCGAGCCCGAGCCGGTGGTAGCCGACGGGGTCTCCGGGGAGCGCCACGGCGAGCTCTTCGACGACCTTCGCCGCCTCATCGACCTTGCCTTGATCGAGCCACAGCTGCGTGAGCACGAGGTACGCGTCGGAGTTGTTCGGCCGCAGCTTGATGGCACGCGCGAGGTGGCTGCGGGCACGCGTCAGCTTCTGACCTTCGTAGAGCACGCGACCCATCAACAGCTGCGCCGGCTGGTAGTCGGGCCAACGCTCGATGACTTTTTTCAGCTGCGTTTCGGCCTGGTCGAGCTCCGACGCGCGCGCGTATTGCTCGGCGAGCTCGGTCAGCAGGTACGGGTTCTGTTCATCGGAGGCGAGCGCGAGCCGAAGTTCGTCGAGGGCGACGCGGTGATCGCCGTCGTGGTGCGCCAACCGCGCGCGGAGAAAATGCGCGTACGACGCCGCGGAAGGAAACGGAGTGCCCGTCTCGTCGGTCGACACGCCCATGGCCTCGCGCATCGCCGAGAGGTCGACTGCGGGTCGCTTCGGCGAAGCCGCCACCGCCGGGAGCGCAAAGACCCACAGCAGCGGCAGCCAGCGCGTCATCACGAGATGAGCTTCTCGAGCAGTTGTTCAGCGCCACCGACCGACGCGTCTTTCACGTCGATCATGCGCGACCGGTAGCTGACGTGCTCATCGGCGAGCACGCCGACCAACTTGCCGACGAGCTTCTGCGCAGAATCGCCCTGGGTCTCGGGCATGACGACCACGAAGACGCCCTGGCCCAGGTGACCGACGAAGTCCGGCGTCTCGAGGTACTTACGAATGGCCGACGCGCAACGGCTCGCGTTGTCGCCGATGGCGGCGAGCGGCTTGAGCACCGCGAGCGTGAGCGGGCGGCCGTAACGCACGCTGCGGCTGAGCTCCTGGTCGAGCGCGTTGGCGATGCCGATGTGATCGTACAGGCCCGTCTCGGGATCGTTGCCGGGCCCCGCCGACAATTGAGGCCGCGCCCGACTGCGCTGCACCGCCGCCTGCACACGACCCAGCAACACGCTCGGAGGCAATGGCTTGGCCACGAAGTCAGCCGCGCCGAGCTCTGCAGGGCGAATGCGCTCCGGCAGCTCGGGGCGCGCCGACAGAAGAATGACGGGGATGTTCTCGGTCTCCGGGCGCGACTGCAGCTCGCGCAGCGCGTCGAGGCCGTCACGGTTCGGCATGAAGACGTCCATGATGATGACGTCGGGCAACAGCGCCCGCGCACGCGAGACTGCTTCATTGCCGTCGCGCGCGAGCTCCACGCGGTAGTGACCTGACAGGCCCATGGTCGCGATGCGGCTGAAGATGGGGTCGTCGTCGACGAGCAGCACCAACGGCTCGCTCTTGCGCGTGGGGAGCCCTCGCTGCTGGCCCGCCGGCATCGGCAACGTGAACGCGAACACCGCGCCACCGTCGGCGGGCGCCTCCGCCCAGATTTCGCCGCCGTGACGCTCGACGAAGTCGCGGCAGATCGACAACCCCAGACCATTGGAGCGGTCGAACGCCATCAACACCGAGTTCGGGTCGTCGACGTGCCCGTCATCGCGCACTTCGATGAGCGCCACGTCGCCATCGGGGCGCTTGCGCAGCCGTGCGCGCACCACGATTTCTTTGGGGGCGTTGGAGTGCTTGAGCGCGTTGGTGATCAGGTTCTGCAACACCTGACGGATCTTCTGCTCGTCGGCGAAGACGTCGAGGCTCATCGGCGCTTCGGCGCGCAGCCCGATGCCCTTCTCTTTCGCGAGCAACTGCAGTTCGCGCGCCGCCTCCTGGCAGGCTTCGCTCACGTCGAACACGCGCGAGAACAGCGCGATGCGACCGTCAGAACCACGCGCTGAGTCCAGCAGGCTCTCGACGAGCGACAGCGCCTTCTTGGCGCCGCGAGAAATGGCTTCAGCGCTCGTCTGCTGCACCGGCGTCAACGTGCCGTCAGCCGAGAGGATGTGCGTGTAGCCGATGATGACGCCGAGAGGCGCGCGGAGGTCGTGACTCAACACCGCCATGATCTCGTTCTTTTTGCGGTCGGCAGCGCGCAGCCGGTTGTTCGCTTCGACGAGCTCTTTGTAGCGCTCGACGTACGCGTCTTCGAGGGCCTCCTGGCTGCGAGCCGCAGTGGCGTGCACCTGCTGCTGTTCGACGGCGTGCGCGAGGGCGACGCCGACGGCCTGCAGGTAATCAAGCTCTTCGCGCTCGAGCGGCGCCGCACGGCGAACCACCAACGCGGCGATCTCGCGCACGTCGGCGCTCAGCGGCACCACCCAGCCACCGTCGATCTCGACCGGCAGCCGCGTCTCCAACGCCTTGCGGTACGTCGGCGTCACGGCGAGATCGATGGGCGTACGTTCGCTCTCGTCGATCAACACACCGCGCGACATCACGCCGCCCTGCACCTGCAACACGGCGATGCGCTCGCTGCCCAGCCCTTCAGCCAGCCGCGAAGAGACCGTGCGCACGAGCACTTCGAGCGCCACGCCCGACACCGAGAGCCGCGTCAGCTCGAGCATCAACTCGAGGCGCTTGCGCACCAGATCGTCGAGCTCGACCGCCTTGCGCACCTTGAGGCTGCTGGCGAGCAAGCGCTCGAGCGCGTCGAACGATTCGGCGACGCCGTCGACATCGAGCCGCTGCAGTGACGCACGCCACCCCTCACTGCCGTCGATCAACACAGGCACACGGCGCAGCTCGGGGCGCTTGCGGAGCTCTGCCAACAACGTCGGCGCGACGCGGGCCGTCGACGCCAACACCACGGCATCGGGGCGCTCCCGGTTGTGAAGCTCTTGAGCACTCGGCGCGGCCTCACATTGGTAACCCCGGGCCTCAAGCCTGGAGACGATGGAGTCCGCGCGACCGCCGACAATCAATACCCGACCCGTTGCATTCACCACGTTTCAATCTAATCACGTCGAGCGTCGACAGCACCCGCGATGAAATCTGGGGCGTGGCGGAGCATGTCGGCTACAGTGCGCGCGGCCGCTTTCCGCACACTTGGTCCCCATGCACCGCTCTCTTCTTGCCGCCGTCGTCGTGGTCGCTGCTTCGTCTCTTGCTCAGACGGGAGACGAGTGGAACACCTTCCCGCCCACGCAACCCGCTCCTGCGCCGAAGCCCGCAGAGACACCGCCTCCTCCGAAAGCCGAGCCGAAGAAGGCCGAGCCGACGCCTGCGCCCGTCGCCAACAAGCCGTTGCCGCCGCGCCTCGCCGAAGCGCTGGGGGTCGACGCTGGCGTGCCGCCCACCGATGGCGGGGTCGGTGACACGCGCGTCGTCTCGCAGACCGAGCGATTCCTCCCCGGCACCGAGCCGCACAGCGCGTCGACCTGGGGCCTCGCCTGGGACGCACAGGAAAACGCGCGCGTCGGCGTCGGCCACGTGGGCATCGGTACCGCGTACGTGCCCAGCGCCCGCCTCGGAAAAGCGGGCGTCGTGCGCGTCTCGCTGCTGGGCGAGTACCACAACATCAACGACTTCCCAGTTCGCAGCGCGCAGAACATCCGCTCCGGCATCACCTTCGCGGCCAGCTTCCAGCCCTTCGAGTGGGGCGAGATCTTCGTGGCCTACGGCGCGGCGGCGAACAGCAACAACCGCACGTCTCCCAACCTGATTCAGGCGCTCGGCGATCTGCAGGTGGGCATCAAGCTGTCGCGTGAGTGGGCGAAGGGCTTTCACGCCGGCGTCGACCTGCGATTGCTCACCTTCTCGGGCGTCGGCAACCAGGGCATCGATCGCTTCGCGGTCGGCTTCAAGCCCACGCTGCTGCTGACCTACGACTTCCGTACGCTCACGAAGTTCCTGCCGCTGCTGTTGACGGCGGGCTTCGGCGCCACCATCGACAGCAGCTCGGGCCTGGTGACCAACCAGCGCCTGAACGCGTCTGAAGAATACGCGCTCAACGTCAACCGCTTCCACCGCCTCAACATCATGGCGGCTGCCGAGATCCCCTTCCCCGTCGTCTCGCCGTTCGTCGAGTACCAGGTCGCGCCCGCGCTCGGTGTGCCAAACGGTGAGCTCACCGGCCCCGACGGTCGCTTCATCAACGCTTCGGCGGCCATGGCGCACTCGCTGGGCCTGGGGCTCAAGGTCACGGCGATCAAAGACCTGACGTTGATCTCCGGCTTCAACCTCGGCCTGTCGCGCTCGGTGGGCCTCGGCATTCCCGCTACGCCGCCGTGGAACTTCTTCGTCGGCGCAGGCTTCGCGATCGACCCGTTCCAGAAGGGCGAGACGAAGATCATCGAGACCGTGCGTGAGCGGAAGCTCGAGGTCGCGAAAGCGCCTCCTGCGCAGCGCCTCGAGGGTGTGGTGACCGACGCCGAGACGAAGCAGGCCATCGCGGCGGTCATCGTGGCCGTCTCAGGCAACAAGCCGACGGCCACCGACCCGCAGGGTGCGTACGAGTCGCTGCCCGTCACCGGCAAGTCGGTGAAGCTCGCCATTTCCCGCGAGGGCTACAAGGCCGTCGAGCGCGACGTCGCCGTCGACCCCTCGAAGCCCACGCGGGTCGACGTGGCGCTCGAGCCCGACGTGAAGAAGGCGAAGTTCGAGGTCAGCACGACCTCGAACAAGAAGCCGGTCAAGGCCGACATTCACTTCCGCGGCGCGGCTGAAGCGAAGGCCGAAACGCCCGAGGGCAACGCGCCCGCCGAGGTCGAGCTCCCCGCGGGGACGTACACCATCACGGCGAGCGCGCCGGGCCACCTCGCGCAGACGCGCGACGTGCAGGTTCAGGCCGGCGGCAAGCTGGTCGTGACCTTCGAACTGCAGCCCACGCCCAAGAAGGTGCTCGTCGTCTTCAAGGGCGACAAGATCGAGATCCTGCAGCAGGTGCGCTTCGCCACCGGCAAGGCCACCATTCTTCCCGACTCGTTCGGGCTGCTCGCGCAGGTCGTCGACGCCATCATCACCAACAACGTCAAGCGCGTGCGCGTCGAAGGCCACACCGACAACCGCGGCAAGAAAGACGCGAACCAGACGCTGTCGGAAGATCGTGCACGTGCGGTGAAGGACTACCTCGTCGCACAGGGCATCGACAAAGAACGCCTCGAATCGGCGGGCTATGGTGACTCGAAGCCGGTTGCTCCCAACCTGACCGCGCGGGGCCGCGAACTCAATCGCCGCGTGGAGTTCATCGTCCTGGAGAAGTGATGACGCGTTTCCTTCGCGCGCTCCCGTTTGCGGTTCTGGCCTTCAGCTGCGACCCGCCCGTCAACCCACCGCCTCCGGTCAACCCGCCGCAGGCGTTCCTCACCGTCGCTGAAGCCAACGTCATCGGCGGTGAGATCAAGGGAAAGGTGAACGTCAGCGGCTGCAAGACGATCGCCGGCCTCGAACTTCAGGAGGGCAACAACTTCCTCCAGAACATCGGCAACCCCGATGGCGGCACCAAGAGCCCGACTGACTTCACGTTGTCACCGGGCACGTTCGCGAACCTGTATTCGCAGCGCGGCATCTCCACGTCGCTCACGCTCAAGGCGAAGGTGACGTGTGACGACGGCCGCACCAATGCGTCGCAGCCGGTGGGCGTGAAGTTCTTCCCGGTGAAGTCGCGCCTCGCAGGCCCCGGCGGCGAGCAGGTCGTGCCCGACACGTTCCTCGCGGAAGGTGGCGTGGGCAATACGCCGGTCAGCTTCCTCGGCTGTGTGCAGACCACGGCTGGCGGCACCGCCATCGCGCGCGTCGATTCTCTGGGCACCCTGCTCGGGTTCACCAACGGCCACCCGTTCGACTGCACGCCCGACACGTACATCAGCGACCTGAGCACCACTTTCGGGACGCGCTGGGTGATGCAAGCAGGCGTGGGCGCCTATGCCATCGATCAGAACCTCAACGTCGTTCGGCAGATCATGGGCAACGCCAAGCGCATCGGCGTGGGCAAAAAGGGCTCCGCGCTGGTGTGGCTCGACGAGCAGGGCACGCAGCAACGCGTGGTGAAGCTCGACCCCTTCCCGGGAAGCCCCAATGAGTGGGCCTTCACGACGGCCGCCATCATGAACTCCACGCCCGTGCTCAACGACGACGACGGCGTCGGCACGGTGTGGTTCAGCATGTGGGCCTTCATTCCCGGCACGCAGCGCAAGTCGCAGACGACCGCCTTCAAGCTCAACTACTTTACGGGGCAGTTGCTCAACCCGATTCCAGGCGGCTCAGACCCCGGCGTGCTCTTCGAACAGACGCACTCTTCGACGGACATCGACATTCCGCTGATGCCCGAAGGGCTCTTCAACAGCGATGGCTCGCTCTTCACGATGCCGTTGATGTCGTACACAAACGGCGTCGTCATCAGCACGACCATCGTGCACTGCCCCACGTCGGGTTTCGTCTGCACGCCGATGACACGTCGCTGGGGAAGCCAGACGTTCCCCACCATGCTGCGCGCCATCGTGCCCTTCTCGCAGGGCAACTTTCTGGCGGCCATCGGCCCGTTCGCCGTCTATTTCCTCGACGCGCAGACCGGCACGGTCGTCAACCTGAGTGAAGTGCCCCTTCAGCCCTCGGGCTCCAACATCGTGGTCGGCGTGCAGCCCGGCCTGGGTTCAGACTTCTACGTGCTGACAGGCCCGAACTACAACGAGCTGAGATCCTACGCGAACGAGATCATCGCCACTGATTCGCCTGCAGCAGGCGAGCTCTGGCGCATGGAGTACGGGAGCGGCGAGAGCCACCTCAACGGCGTCACCATGGGCATCGACGACAACCGCGAGGTCTGGCTGCGCGTCGGCACCGACCTCGTGAAGCCGCTGACCAACGCCGAATACCGCATGGCCCGCGGGCCGACGGTCACTCCCTAACGTTTGCGCGAGACGAGCAACGCCTCGACGTTGCCCGCCGGGCCCGGCACCGTGGAGTCGACGATGCCGAGCTCTTCGAGCCCCTGCCCTTCGACGAACTTCCGAATGCGATCGATCGCCCCCTGACGGGCGATCGCGTCTCGCACCACGCCACCTTTGTCGATGTGCGCGGGGCCGACTTCGAACTGCGGCTTCACCAGCGCGATCAACAACCCGTCGCGTTGCAGCTTCGGCAACACGGCAGGCAGCACGAGCTCGAGCGAAATGAAGCTGACGTCGATGACGACGACCTGCACCGGCTCGGGGAGCTCTTCGTCGGTGAGGTGTCGCGCGTTGACGCGCTCGCGGCTGATGACGCGCGGGTCCTTCCGCAGCTTCTCGTGGAGTTGACCCCACCCTACGTCGATGGCGTGCACGCGCACGGCGCCTTGCTGCAGCAGACAGTCGGTGAAGCCGCCGGTGCTCGCGCCGATGTCGGCACAGACGGCGCCAGTGACGTCGAGCTTGAAGGCGTCGATGGCGCCCTTGAGCTTGAGGCCGCCACGCGAAACGTACGGCATCACCTCGCCCTTGAGGCGCAGCTCCGACTCAACGGGCACGCGCGTACCGGGCTTGTCGACGCGTTGGTCGCCGACCACCACCTGCCCCGCAAGAATGAGCGCCTGTGCGCGGGTGCGCGTCTCAGCGAGGCCGCGTTCGTGAACGAGCACGTCGAGGCGTTCTTTCTTCACGACTTCGCTCCGAGCAGCGCGCGCGCCGCGAGTCGCAGCCCTTCAGCGTCGAGGCCGAGCTCGCGGCGCTGCGTGCGCGCCTCGCCATGTCGAAGAAAACGGTCTTCAGGCAACCCGAGCCGCGAGACGCGCGCCGTCACGCCCGCTTCGAGGACTGCCGCGCCAAGACCTCCGCGCGTCGTGCCCTCTTCGACCGTGATGATCGCCTTCGCGGACTGCAAACGCTTCACGAGCCCTAAGTCGAGTGGCAACGAGCCCGCGTCGACGACAGCCCAGTCGGTACCTTCAGCAGCGTCGAGCGCGACGGACACGAGCGTACCCAGCCCGACGAAGTGCAGCGCCGGCGACGGAGGCTCTCTGAGCCAACGTGGGGCCCCCGTCGCTGACAACGGAGCGGTAGCGTCAGGCACCGTGCCGCGCGGAAACCGAATCGCCGTCGGGCCCGACGATGACAGCGCCTGTGACAAGAGCAGCGCCACGTCGTCGAGCCACACCGGCGCGTGAATCGTCAGCGCAGGCACGACACGAAGCTGCGCGAGATCGAACGCGCCTTGATGCGTCGCGCCATCAGCACCGACGACGCCTGCGCGATCGACGGCGAAGACCACCGGGAGCCCCGGCAACGCGACGTCGTGAATCACCTGGTCGAGCGCTCGCTGAAGAAACGTCGAATAGATGCAGACGACCGGCTTCATGCCTGCGTGCGCGAGGCCCGCGGCGAACGTCACCGCGTGCTGCTCCGCGATGCCGACGTCGAACACGCGCCCGGGAAAGCTCGCCTTGAGCGACGTGAGGGCGCTGCCTTCGAGCATGGCCGGCGTGACGACGACCACGCTCGGGTCGTGGGCCATGCGCTTTGACAACGCATTCGCGAAGGCCTCGGTCCACGTGGTGTGGCCACCGCGGCTGCGCACGAGCTTTCCGTCGCGCAGCTCGTACGGACCCATGGCGTGGCCGCGCGTGGCGAGATCGGCTTCGGCGTGCGCGAAGCCACGACCCTTCTGCGTGCGCGCGTGCACGACGACGGGCTTCTCGCAGCGCCTCGCGTTGGACAGCACGTCGTGCAGCGCGGTCAGGTCGTGCCCGTCAACGGGGCCCAGGTAGGTGAAGCCGAGCGACTCGAAGAACTGGCGCGGTTGCTCGACGAGCATGCGCTCCACCGCGCCGACGTTGCGCGAAATGCTCATGCCGTTGTCGTTGAGCACCAGCTTCACCGGTCGACCGCTCGCGCCTGCATTGTTGAGCGCCTCGAAGGTCAGCCCGCCAGTCAGCGCCCCATCCCCCACGATGGCGACGACCTCGCCCGGCTGCGACTGTTGGTGCTTGCCCTCGAGAATGCCGAGCGCAACCGAGAGCGCCGTACACGCGTGGCCGGCTCCGAAGGCGTCGTGCTCGCTTTCCGCCGGGTCGAGAAACGGAGCGACGCCGCCCGCCTGCCGCAACGTCGACATGCGCTCGCCGCGCCCGGTGAGCAGCTTGTGCGCGTAGGCCTGATGCCCGACGTCGAAGACGAGACGATCGACTGGCGACTTGAAGACTCGATGCAGCGCCACGATGAGCTCGACGGTGCCCAGCGAAGCGCCGAGGTGCCCGCCAACCCGACCGCACACCTCGATGATCGCCGCACGCAGCTCGTCACACAGCTGCGGCAACTGCGCTGCTGACAACGCGCGAAGCGCCCGTGGTGAGTCGACCGACGAGAGCAGCGTCATGACGGCACACGAACTGCGCGATCAGCTCGAGCGTTCAACCGAATACCGGGCGAGTGCGGCGAGTGCACCATCGGCTCCTTCGATGAGGCGCGCGGCGTCGAGCGCTCGTGCGACGTGCTCGTTCGCCAATTGCCGCGCGCGATCCAGCCCGACCACTGCGGGGAACGTGTGACGACCTGCGGCGGCATCGGCGCCCGTCGGCTTGCCCATGGCGGCAGCGCTCGCGGTCACGTCGAGAATGTCGTCGGCGATCTGAAACGCGAGCCCGACTGAGTCACCGTAGCGGTCGGCTGCGGCCAGGCGCTCATCATCAGCGCGGCCCGCCAACGCGCCCATGCGACACGCAGCCTTGATGAGCGCCCCCGTCTTCAGCCGGTGGAGTCGATTCAGGTAGTCGAGCTCCGCCGGGCGATCTTCGTCGATGTCCATGACCTGGCCGCCCACCATGCCGCCTGCGCCGGCAGCCACCGCGAGTTCGCCAACGAGACGGCCACGCAGCGCGAGCTCGCCCGCCGGCCCGTTGGCCAGCATCGCGAACGCGTCGGTGAGCAGCGCGTCGCCCGCGAGAATCGCCATCGCCTCGCCATACACCTTGTGATTCGTGGGCCGACCGCGACGGAGATCGTCGTCGTCCATCGCGGGCAGATCGTCGTGAATCAACGAGTAGGTGTGAATCGCTTCGAGCGCAGCGGCAGCGTCGTCGGCCAGCACACCACCACCACCCGACGCGCCAGCCACGGCGTCAGCGAAGGCCAGACACAGAATCGGGCGCAGCCGCTTGCCGCCGTCGAGCCACGAGTACCGCATGGCCTGCGACAGCTTCACCGGCGTGCGCATGGCGATGAACTCCATGCGCTCGAGCAACACCGCTTCGACACGCCGCTGCTGACCAGGGAGCCAGCTCTCGAGAGAAAATGTGCTCATCACGACCTCAGAATGGAACGTCGTCGTCGACGTCGGGCGCCGCGACGGGCGCAGATTTTTTCACGGGCGCAGCGGCCACCGTCGTCACGCGAGCAGGCGCCGGCTCCGCCGGGCCATCGGGGATCTTGAGCGGCGCGGTGCGGCCATCATCAGAGAGCAGCTGGTCGATGCGCTTTTCAGCGTCACCCAGAATGCCCTCGGCCTGCTTCACCAGGCCGATGCCGTGCTCGAACTTCTCGAGTGACTCTTCGAGTGACAGCTCTCCACCTTCGAGCGCCTCGACGATCTGCTGAAGCCGCGAGACGACCTCGCCGTACTGCCCGCGTGCTGCGTTCTTTTCCTTCGCCACGACGCTCCCCTAGCACTACTTCTGTTTCCGCTCGACGGCCGTGACCTGCACACGCAGCGTGTCCTGCTGCAGGCGCAGCGTGAGTTGTTGCCCGGGTTGAACGTCGTCGCCGCTCCGCACCACGTGACCATCGTCTCGCTGCGCGATGGAGTAGCCGCGCGCGAGCACTCGCAGCGGACTCATGGCGTGCAGCGACGCCACGGTGCCACCGAACTCCTGTCGCATGGCGCTGAACGATTGCCGCGTCGCTGCCTCGAGTCGTCGCGAGAGCGCCGCCAGTTCACCGCGCGCGCGATGGAGCCCCTTTCGCGGGTTGTGACGCTCGAGCGACACGCGCAGCTGCCCAACCCGCTCACGTTCATCTTTGAGCGAACGCTGAAGCGCACGGAGCACAGCCGCCCGCAGCTCGACGACCCGGGCGCGGCGCGCCTTGAGCTGCGATTGCGGCTGAAGGCGTTGGAGTCGCTCTCGCAATGCCGCGAGCGCCACGCCGTCGTCGCGATGCCTGCGGTGCAGCACGTTGCGCATGCGCTCCGCCGACTGCGAGAGCGCAATGAGGTGCCCAGAGAGCCTTCGCCGTGGATCTCCGAGGCCATTGCGCAGGTGTCGCAGCTCGGAGCGCTCATGGACGATGGCCTTCTCGACGGCCTTCACCATGCGCAGTCGCAACGTCGAGAGCTGCGCCTCAACCTCGAGGAGCGAAGGCGCCACCAGCTCCGCAGCGGCCGATGGCGTCGGCGCGCGAACGTCGGCCACGAGATCACACAGCGTGGTGTCGATTTCATGACCGACCGCCGAGACCACCGGCACCGGGCACTCCCACACGGCGCGAACGACGGGCTCTTCGTTGAAGGTCCACAGATCGTCGACGCTCCCGCCTCCGCGAGTGACGACGATGACGTCGACGTCGCTCTTCGCGAGCCAACGCAGCGCGCGGCGCACTTCGAACGACGCGCCGTCCCCCTGGACCCGAGCGTCGGCGACCAACACCTTCAGTCGCGGGTGTCGCCGGTGCAGCACTTTCAAGAAGTCACGCAGGGCAGCGCCAGTGACGCTCGTCACGACCCCGATGCGTCTCGGCAGGAACGGCAGCGGTCGACGCGGCCGCGTGCGCTGTTCACCAATGAGGCCCTCCTTGAGCAGCTTCTGTTTGAGCTGCTCGAAGGCCAGCGCCTGCGCGCCAACCCCTTCCGGCTCGATGCGATTGACGATGAGCGAGTACCGGCCCTGCGGCTCGTACACGTCGAGGTTGCCCTCGATGACGACCGAGAGCCCGTCTTTGAGCTGGAACTTGAGCTTCTGCGCAGCCGTCGCCCAGAGCTTCACGTCGACCGAGGCGCGTGCGTCTTTGAGCACGAAGTACAGGTGCCCTCGCGCGTTCGCGCCGCGGAAGTTCGAGACCTCACCACGCACCAGCACGCGGCTGAACTCGGGCTCCAACACGTCTTTGACCTGCTTGGTCAGCTCCGAGACGCTCAGCACGCGAGGCACGGGGCTCACCGGCGCGACCGCTGGAGCAGGCGGAGGCTCGACCCGTCGCCACGCAGGCGTACGGGGTGCTTCCGCGGGATTTTGCGCTGCAATGGCCGGCTTCGCGGGCTCGGCTTTCTTCGGCGCGTCAGGCGCAGAGCCGAACAAGTCACCCTGCCGCGACGTCATTTGTTCTGAATGTCAGCGAGCCAACGCTTGGCCTTCTGATTGTCTTCGTCGTCAGCGGGCGTCATCGCCATGACTTCTTTGAACAGGCGCGCAGCTTCATCGGGGCTGGTGTCTTTCAGTTGGTAGCCGCGCAGATACACCTCGTGCGCCTGCTTGCGCGCTTCACTCACGATGGCCTGCGCGCCGGTGTGGCCGGGGTCGGCCTGCAACACGCGCCGCGCATATTCAATCGCGCGCTGCCAGTTCTGCGTGGTCTTCGCCTGGCTGGCCTTCACGAAGAGCTTCGAGACCAGCTGCGTGCGCACGGGGCGCGACAACTCGCTCGACTGGCCTCCGGCGATCTTCTTGTCGAGCTCGTAGAGCGCCACGAGCTCGTTGTCGTTCAAGTCTTCCAGCCGCTTCGACTTGGCCTCGAAGTCTTTGATCTGCGCTTCGAGGTTGCGGCACTGCGCGAACTTGTTGGCGCACGCCTGCGCGAGCGACAGCGCACCCGCTGAGTCGCCATTCTTGAACCGCTGCGAGACCTCGAGCCACGGCGTGTCAGGAGGTGGCGGCGCCACCGTGGGGTTCTTGATGCGGTAAATCGCGGTCTCTGCCTGCTTCTTGAGCTCCGCCGCCTCACGGTCGTCGGGCTTCACGACGAGGATGTCTTCGCAGATGGCCTTGAGCTGCTCCATTTTGGCGAGGTCGCTGGCGAACGCGAGCAACTGCCGGGCTTCAGCCATCTTGTCGCCGACCCTCGCCTCGAGCGCATCGCGAGAGCTGCGCAGCGACTGCTCCAGCGTGGTGGTCTTCACCTTCGAGAGCGCGTTGAAGGCGCGACCCAGTTCACCCTTGTTGATCGCCTCGTTGGCCTCGGCGAGCAGCTTCTGATTGGGGATCTCCGTGTCGGCGATCTTCAGGTAGTTCTCGACCTGCTTCGGCTCGTAGTCGGGGTCGGTTTCCTGAATCTCGACGAGGCGCTCGCGAGCCTCGGCCCACTTGCCCTGACGCACGAGCACCTTGGCCTCTTTGAAGATGTCGGCCATCGACGCCTGGTGGAGGCGGCCTTCTTGATCCTGCTGCTTCTTCGCGAGGTCGCGCTTGTTCTGAATCGCCTTCCAGCCGACGGCGAGCGCGAGAATCACGACCAGCGAGCCACCGACGGTGATGAACAGCTTCTTGCGCTTGGCCTTCGCAGCCTCCGGGTCTTCGGCCATGCGCGAGGTGCGCACCGGCCGACCACGACCCGTCGAGCGTTCGATGGCGCCACCCGTGCGCGCGGTGCGAACCGGAGCACGACGGCCTGAAGCACCTGCTGCCGCCACCGGAGCGCCACCGCCCGAGTACTCGAGCTCGGTGTCGCCCATGGTGATGACGTCACCTTCGTTGAGCACCGTCTCGTCGACGATCTGCGCGCCGTTGAGCATCGTGCCGTTGCCCGAGCCGAGGTCGCTGACGGCCCAACCGTCGGCCGTCTTGCGCACCAGCGCGTGCTTGCGACTGACGGAGGTGTCGGGAATCGAAACCGGGTTGTCCGCAGCGCGACCGATGACGAGCTCGTCACCTTCGAGCGTGAACTCCTGACCCGAGGCCGGGCCGCTCTTGGCCATCAAACGTGACGCGGGCTTCGGTGCCCGGGCCGGAGCGACGCCTGTCGCTCGGCGAGGCGCAGCGCCCGAGGGCCGACCAGCCGCTGGCGCGACACCGGTGCCGCGTCGAGGAGGCGGCTGTTTTCCAGGGGGCGGAGGAGGCATGCGTGTGACTTCCTATGACGTGGGCTCAGCCCGTGACGTTCCCGTACATGAACGCGAACACGATGGGCCCGAAGAGCACCATGAAGACCGTGGGGAAAATGCAGGCGATCAGCGGGAACAGCATCTTCACCGGCGCTTCGTTGGCGAGCTTCTCTGCGCGCTGCGTACGTTCGATGCGCAGCTGCGTCGACTGAATGCGGAGCACCTTGCCAAGCGACGTGCCCATCTTGTCGGCTTGAATGAGCGCCGTGACGAACTGGCTCAACGCCGGCAGGTCGACGCGGGCGATCATCGACTTGAGCGCCTCTTCGCGCGTCTTGCCCATCTTCAACTGCTTGAGCACCAACGCGAGCTCTTCGCGCAGCGGGCCCACTTTGCCCTTCTCGACCACCTTCGCGAGCGCCGCAGTGAAGTCGAGGCCCGCTTCGACCGACAACGTCAAGAGGTCGAGGTTGAACGGCAGCGCGCGGCTGATCTGCAGGTGGCGCTTGCTGACCTGATCGTTCACCCAGATCAGCGGGTAGAACATGCCGATCAACGCGATGACGAGCGACCACGCGAGGTTGAACTCCAGCACGTTCATCAGCACGAGGCCGAAGAGCAGACCGACGACGAAGCCGATCTCCTGAAGCGCCATGACGTCTTCAGGCTTGTACGCCGAAGGCTCGCCCGCCTTGATGAGGCTGCGGCGCATCTTGTCTTCGTAGCCAGGCCACATGATGCGGCGGTTCATCACGCCCAGCTTGCGCACCACGACGGAGCCAGCGCCCTGCACGCCGCCGGCTGACTCTTCCTTCACTTCAACGAGGAAGGGCTGCACGACGTTCGACACGCCAAGCCCAGCCATGCCCGCAGCGCCGGCGAACAACACCGCCGCGAGGCCCATCAACACTGTCACCCAGAGTTCAGGCATCTCGCAGACCTCAGATGTCGATGTTGGTGATGCGGCGAATGAGGAGCACGCCCATGATCTCCATGAGCATGATCGAGAAGACGAGCACGTAGCCGAAGATGTGATCGAGCATCGGCTGCATGAGGTCGGGCCGCATGTAGTTGAGCACCACGCCCAGCACGAGCGGCATGGCCGAGACGACCCAGCCCTGCAGCTTGCCCTGCGCGGTCAACGCGTCGATCTTGCCTTCGAGACGGAAGCGCTCACGAATGGTGGTCGACAACGTCTCGTACATCTCGGCCATGTTGCCGCCGAGCTGACGCGAGATGTTGGTCGCCGTGGCGACGAGCTCGAGGTCGTCACTGCCCACGCGCTTGGCCATGTTGTTGAGCGCCTCTTCGAGCGGCACGCCCAGCTTGGCTTCCTTCACGAAGAGCCCGAACTCCTGCTGCAGCGGCGGCATCGCGTCTTTCGAGACCTGCTCGATTGACTGCTGGAAGGTCAAACCAGCCTTGAACGCGTTGGCCATGGCCTGCAGCGCGTCGACGAGCTGGGTGTTGAACTTCTTGATGCGGCGCTTGCGGTAGTGCTTCACCATCATCATCGGCAGGAAGAAGCCGAAGATGAACGCGCCGACCGCGACGAGCGGGTTGATGACGAGGTACGAAAAACCACCGAGCACGATCATCGACGCGATGTTCAGCACCAGCATCTGGCGCGGGTCGATGAAGAGGAACATGTCGCTCAAGTCGTTCATCGACTTGACGATGTAGCGCTCCTGGTACTGCTCGTAGGCCTTGCCCAGCACGCTCATGACCACGAGCGTCAGGAAGAAGGTGCCTCCTCCGAGGAGCAGGCTGGCGATGGCGACGAACATGCGCGCGTTCTCCCGTTATTCCGGCGACGCGCCCGTGCGCGTGTCACTCGCGTTCGAACCGCGGATGACCTGAATGGTGTTGAAGCGCTTCTGCTGCAGCACCTTGGTGCGCTCACCAGAGAGCAGCGTGTTGATGGTCGCGCGGCCGCGCTCCTCGAGCACGTCGATGTCTTCTTCGTTGCGCAGCGAGAGCGTCAGGTTGCCGAGCTCCTGGCTGAGCACGAGAATTTCGGCTTCTTCAGGAATCACGAGCAGCGAGACGTGGCCGTACGCGCGCTCGTTCTCGGGAATGAGGTTGATGTTGGTGGTGCCGGTGATCTTGCCCGTGGCGAGGATGATCACGTTCTGCAGCAACGTGACTGCAACCTGCTCATTGGTCGTCGGGTCTTTGAAGGTTCCGATGATGTCGACGTGATCGTTGGGGCGAACCCAGCCGCCGACGGCCGTCGTCGACTTGGCCTCGATGGTGATCGCGCGGGCCTTCTTCTGCACCTTGGTCGAGAGGCGCTCTGCGGCCTTGGTGGTCTCGAACTGGCTCCACAGCAGCGGGTCGCCGGCCTGCAGCGCGACGAGCACCTTCTGATTCACGATGTAGCTCGCCGAGTCGGGCTTCACGACCGATGACGTCACGAACTGCTCAGGAATCGAGCGCTGGCTGATCATCTCCATGGTCACCACGGTGCCTTCAGAGACGTCGACGGCGGCGACGATCACCGGCACCAGGTTCCAACCTTTGCGCACGTCATTCTTCTGCTTCTGGATGGCGGAGAACGACACGCCGAACCCGATGGCAAAGAGGACAATGGCGACGACGAGCGGGGCTTTTCCCTTGAGCATGCGTGCGGTTCTCCGGAATCCGACAAACGGCCGTGCGCGACCAAAAAAGCGCGAAAAGTCGGGCGGATGGTAGCAGGTCGCAGCGGCCGGGTGTCAAAAGGAACCGGCCCGTTGAAACGCCAACCGTCAACGACTCAGAGCGGAAGGCTCAACGAGTACAAGTAGGTGTCGTAGTGCACCTGGTACGCGTACATGAACATCTCGATGAGGCTCATGGGCGGCCGCGTCGATGACGTCGAAACACGCGGCCCGGGAATGATGCGGACCGTGGCGCTGAGCACGAGCGCAACCAGCACCAGCCAGTTGATCATCGAGTACTCGAGCATCGCCTGACCGCGGCGGCGCTGGCTTCGTCGGGCGCTCACACTTCGCATCTTCTCACGTCACGACCCGAGGGATCACGCGCGCATCGCCAATGGTCACCCTCGAGCCTCAGTACGCCGGTGCTGAAGCGGGTTCGACCTTCGCGGGCTTCTCCATTTCGGTGTCGGAGGTCTTCTTTTCGCTCGCCTTGGCACGCGGCGCCGGTGACGCGCGCTGCACCCGGTCGCGGCGATCCGCCACGGTCTTCGCGGCGACGCTGTTGGGGAACTCACGCACCAGCGCGTCGCAGAACGGGTCGGCGCGTTCGACTTCACCCAGCGACTCATACGCGTCGCACAGTCGCTTGAGCACCTCGGCGCGCTCGGAGCCGGTGGCGCCGCTGTTGAGCACCTCCGTCGCGTACTTGATCTCCGAGGCGCGATCGCCCTGGTTCGAGGCCACCCGCGCAGACTCGAGCTTCCGGGTTCGGGTGCCCGCCACCTGCCGCTCGACCAGCTTTGCGTCGCGATCGAGGCCCAGCGAGTCAGACTTCTCGAGCGCCAACGCTTCGTCGCTGCTGTCACCGGCCTCCGCGCCGCGGCCGAAACCACCGAGCGAGATGCTCTTCTTTTTCTCGGCAACCTTGCTGACGCCACGTGGGCCGGAGCTCGATGTCGACGGCGCAGGCGCAGGCGCAGGCGCTGCTTCTTCACGGGGCGGCGGCGCCGGCTTGTTCACCGACTTCGGCGCGGCGCTCAGACCACCGGTGCCGGGCGACGGCGTGTCGAGCGAAGTGCCCAGCGAACCACCCGACAGCCCGAACGCGGCAGCGCCCCCCTTGTCTTGCAACGGCGCAGCCGGAGCGAGGTCGTCTTTGGCGAGCGCCTCTCTCTTCTTCGCGTCTTCCGCGAGCGCCTGCTTGCCGCCACGCAACCCGACGTCTGAATAGTTCTGCTGACGCTGCTCGACGACGTCGTCGGGTGAAATCGCGTTGGCGACCTGGCTGCGGCGCGTGACCGACTGCGGCGCGCTCTTCTTCGTCGGCTCGAGCTTGCCCTGCACCGCCGCGCGCTTTCCTTCGAAGCCGAGCGCCTGGTTCAACTTGCGCGAGTCGTCTGCGGCTTCCGCTTCGTCCGTCGGAACGGGCGCCGGCGCGGCTGCGACGACCGGCGAGGGCGACTGCACGCGCTCTTCTTTGGCGAAGGGACTGGGCTCTTTCCGCGCAGAGAGCGTCAAGTCAGCCGCCGCCGCTGCCGGGCTCGAGTCGAGCTCTTTGCTCGCCTGAAGCCCGACCACGCCCACCGTCACCACGGTCATCACCGCCATCAAGGGCGTGAGGTACTTTTTCCAGAACGGCGCCGGAGCAGCGGCGGCAGCGTTCCGCTTCGCGGCCTGCTCCGCGTACGCCAGCAACGAGTCGAGGCCCGCGTCAGACGGCGTCTCGACCGGCAGCGTGGCCATCGCCGTGCGCACCGAACGAAGCTCGGAGAGCGCCTGCGAACACCGCGCGCACCCACGCACGTGAGCGTCGACCGCGTCGGCCTCGTGCTGTGGAAGCTCGCCGTAGGCGAACTCGAGGAGCTTGTCCTCGTACTGGTGCGCAGCGTTCTTCATGACGTCAGGCCACTGTCCTTCCTTCTTCAGTCATCAACTCACCATCGACCCCGAGCTCCGCAAGGCGCTTGCGCAACCCTTCGAGCGCGTAACGCATGCGGCTCTTCACGGTGTTCTCATTCACCCCGGTCACTTCGGCGATCTCCTTGAAGCCGATGCCCTGGTACTCACGCAGCAGGAAGACCTCTCGCTGCTCGGCAGGCAGCCCCGTGAGCGCCTGCTCGATGAGTGGCCGGAGCCGCGCGTTGTTCGCGGCGCGATCGGGCACCTGCCCCGCTTCGTCGGCCACCAGCTCGCCCACCGTTCGACCGTCTGACTCGTCGTGCCCTGCGGGCGCGTCGAGCGAGTCGGCCTTCCGGAAGCTCTCCTTTCGCGCGCTGTCCACGCAGAGGTTCCTCGCGATCGTATAGACCCAGGTGGTGAACCGGGCCGTCGGCTGCCACTCGCTGCTGCTGCGCACCACCTTGATCCAGGTCTCCTGCAGCAGGTCCTCGGCCCTTTGCCGATGACCGACGTACCGGAGGATGAAGTTGTAGACCGGCCCTCGGTGGCGCTGGACGAGCGTTGAAAACGCCCGAGCGTCACCGGACTTGAAAGCGAGCATGAGTTGCTCGTCCGAAGTCACAGGTCCCAACCGAATCCTCGTTCTGTCGTACCCACTTCAACGAATGGGTCGCTCAGGTGATCTACCGCCGACGGTTTCGCCGATAAGCCAGCAAAATGACAGGGAAAGCTACGAGTGTCACGGCGAGCGCCTGGGCCAGAAGCACGGTTGGCCAGGGCTGCTGAAGGTGAATGAACAGGCTCCGGCCGAGCGCGATTCCGAGCAGCGCGCCGGTGAACGTGCGCCACGCATTCGAGAAGTGCCCGGGGCGAAACCGCCCGTACGCCCAGTCGATGGTCGCCGGTAACAAGAGCCCGACTCCGAGCAGTAGATCGAGTCGGTGTTCGAGCGGCGCGTGGAGTTTGAGCTGCAGCGCGATGCTGGCGAAGAGCACCGGGTACGTGCCCAGGCACCGCGCGCAGACGTGAAGCGAGCCCACGCGGTAGCAGCGGTTGAGCTCCTCGGGGCCGTGGTGACTGAGCCAGAACATGTCAGCGCGAGGCGATGAGCTGCTGCGTGTACGCGTGTCGCGGCGCCGAGAGCACCTGAGTCACCGGGCCTTCTTCGACGAGCCGACCTTCAAACATCACCAGCACGCGCGTGCACAGGTGCGCGATCACGTGAAGGTCATGCGTGATGACGAAGAACGAGAGCGCACGTGACGCCGCGAGCGCGTTGAGCAGGTTGAGCACGTGGGCCTGCACGCTGACGTCGAGCGCCGAGACCGGCTCGTCGAGCAGCAGCGCTTCAGGGTTCAGCGCGAGCGCGCGCGCCAGGTTCACGCGCTGCCGTTGACCTACCGAGAGCTCGCTCGGGAACCGCGCGAGGAGCTCCGGCGGGAGCTGCACCTGCGCGAGCAACGCGTCGAGCCCGGCGACCGGCTGCCGGTGAATGACGAACGGCTCCTCGAGTGACGAACGAATGCTCATGCGCGGGTCGAGCGCCGCGCCGACGTCTTGAAAGACGGGCTGAAACCGTCGCCGGAGCGTTGGTGGCGCGCCGTGCATCGGCTGCCCGTCAAAGCGCACCGACCCCGCGGCGAGCGGCTCCAGGCCCAACAACGCGCGCGCGAGCGACGACTTTCCGCTGCCAGACTCACCGATGAGCCCGAGTCGCTCCCCGCGATGCAGTTGCAGGGAGACGCCTTTGACGGCCTCGCGATTTCCGTACCGCACCACGACGTCCCGCGCTTCGAGCAACACACTCATCGCGGCGGGCCCGCAGGAAAATGGCACGCCACGCCGTCGACGAGGCGCGGCGCTTCGGTGGTGCAGCGCGCTTCGCGGCGTGAACAACGCGGGTGAAAGCGACAGCCGCCGACGAGCTCCCGCGCGAGCGGCACCGCGCCGTCGATGGTCGGCAACGCGCGCCCCGGTGCATTCGCCGCCGGGTTCGAAGCGAGCAACGCGGCGGTGTACGGGTGGCGCGGCGCCGAGAGGACGTGCGCCGTCGCGCCCTGCTCCACCACGAGGCCCGCATACATCACCGTGACCTCGTCGCTCGCGCCGCGCACCGCGTGCAGGTCGTGCGTAATGAGCCACACCGCGAGCCCGCGTTCACGCGCGAGCGTTCGCAACAACTGCAAGATGACGTTTCGCATCGACGCGTCGAGCGCTGTCGTGGGCTCGTCGGCGATCAGCACTTTCGGGCTCGCCGCCAGCGCACACGCAATGGCCACACGTTGGCGCTGACCACCCGAGAGCTGGTGCGGAAAGAACCGGAGCCGCTCTGCCCCGTCGGAGATTCCCACTTCAGCGAGCAACTCCACGGCACGACTCGCGGGGTGCCCGTGCACCAGCAACGTCTCCGTCAACTGCGCACCGACGCTCAAGACGGGGTTGAGCGCCGAGAGCGGCTCCTGCAACACCATCGAGAGCCCCGCGCGCGCCGCTGCCGGGCGATTGGTGACGACCGCACCGTGGGGCTCGAGGCCCAGCACCGACAACGCGGCGATGGTCTTGCCGCTGCCAGACTCGCCGACGACGGCGTGCACGCGACCAGCGGTGAGCTGCAGCGAGAAGTCACGCACGAGAGGCAGGCCGTCCAGCTCGACGCGCAGCCCCTGCACTGCGAGCGTCATTTCTTCTGGCCCAGCGCAGCGAGGATCTCAGCCTCGGTGACCAGGCCGCGCGCCAACAACGCACGCGTGAGGCCCACCACCAGCTTCGAGGGCGCCAGATGATCGAGCGCCCCCGTCCACGAAGAGCCTGCTGACGAAACGGCGGTGTCGCTCTTGAGCCAATCGGGCAACGGCTGGCCGGGCGTGGAGGGCGAGGACTCGACGGGCGCGCTGCTCACCGGAACGACTGACGACTGACTCGAGAAGGGCAGCGGCTGCGAAGGCACCAACGCGCCCACGCTCACTTCGCGGAAGAACGGCGTGTCGACCACCGGCCCGGTGCCTTCACGAGCTCCGACGATGGGCCCCGAATTTTCGGCCGGCTCCGCGGCGACCTCGAGCGCGGGGTCGTCGGGCTCTGCACTGACGACCAGCGCGGCGCCGATGACTTCACCGGTGACGACGGGGCCCGAGAGCTCCGAGGGCGCACCTTCTTCGGGCGGCTGCGCGGAGATGCCCGTGCGCGCCGACTCGAGGTTCAAGTCACCGAAGAGATCTTCGACGCGTGGGCTGGCGGCGGGCGACGGCCGGGGCGCACCGACCGGGGCGATCACCGGCACCGGAGACGGCGCGCTCGGCGCTTCGGGCTCGAGGTCGAACGTGCCGAAGAGATCTTCTGCGAGCCCCGGCGCGCTCACCAGCGGAGCCGGCGCGACGAAGAGCCCCGACAACGTCGCGTGCAGCGCGTCGATCTCATCTCCGGACGCGACGCTCACGTGAATCTTCGTCCACGTCTTTTCGAGCTCGGCGATGACCTCGAGGTTCGAGAGATCCGCCATCGCGATGCTCAGCTCAGTGTCTTTCTGCTCGAGCGGCACGAAGCGGTACTGACGTTGAAGCTCGAGCGGCACGAGATCGAGCACCGCCTGCGGCAACGCCGGGAGCTCGACGAACGGCAGGCCGTGCTGCTGCGACAACGCGCGCGCGAGCTGGTGCGCCGAGATCTTCCCGTTGGCGAGCAGGAGATCGCCCAGGCGATTGGGTTCACCGGCATTCTGATCGCGCAGCGCTTCGTCGACGTCTGCCTCGCTGGCAGCGCCCGTCTCGACGAGGATCTCCCCGAGCTTCTTGCGCATCTGCGAGCCGACCTAGCGCTTCACCTTCGCCAGGTATTCCTCGCGCGTGAAGACGCCCTTCTCAATGAGCAGCTCGACCATGCCCTTGAGCGCGGTCACTTCTTTGCGCTGGGCTTCTTCGATGGCACGCAGCTGCTCGCTGGGCGTCTTGCTGGCCATCGACGACGGCAGCTCGCTGGCGGTCGCGGTGCGCTGCGGTGCAGGCGGAGCCTTCGCGGCGGGCATCTGCGGCAGCGACTGCTTGCGCGCCTGCAACTCCTCAGCGCTCTTGATGACGGTGTGGCCCTGCGCGTCGACGAGCTTGAAGCTGCTCTCGACTTCACCTTCACCCAGCTCCGCTTCGCCCTCGTAGAAGCGCGAGAACGCGCGCGCGATGGCCTGACGACCGGCGAGCTGAGAGGTGATGCGCAGGCGGCTGACCGAACGGAGCGTGTCGAGGTGCTTGAGGTTCTGCGGCTCGGCCATCGCCACCAGCAGCGTCTTGCCGTCGTCACGCAGTTGCAGCGGCAGCGCCACGAGATCTCGCGCGACGTCAGGAGGCACCTTCGCGCGCACGTGCGGCGGGACGCTCTGAATCGACTCGAGGTTCACCGAGGGCACGTTCATCTGCTTGCTGAGGGCTTTGACGAGCATGTCTTCGGTGAGGAAGTTCATGCGCACCAACAGCTCGCCGAGCTTCCCGCCCCACTTCTGTTGTTCTGCGAGCGCCGCTTTGAGCTGGCTCTCGCTGATCACCTTGGCTTTGACGAGGAGATCACCGAGTCGAATGGAGGCCATGTGCGGCCACCGAGTCTAGCCGTTCGCGGCTTCACGTCGACTTGTGTGCAGCGTTCTTCGCAACGCCTCACCCAACCCGTTGACGGTCAGCACCGTGCCCGCGATGGCCAGCCCGGGAAAAACAGCCAGCCACCAGGCGCCCGGGTACTGCAGGGTGCGGTGCGCTTCGGTGAGCAATTCGCCCCAGCTCGCCGTGGGCGGCGCGACGCCAATGCCCAGAAACGAGAGCGCGGTCTCGAGCAGAATCGCCGAGCCGACGCCGAACGTGGTGACCACCAGCACCGGCCCCAGGGCGTTGGGCAGCAGGTGCCTTCCGATGATTCGCGCCGGCGAGGCCCCCAGCGCCCGCGCGGCGAGCACGAACTCCCGCGTCGACAACGAGAGCACCTCCGCGCGCACCAGCCGGGCGACCTCCGTCCACCGGGTGAGGCCGAGCGCGATGACGAGCGGCCACAACGACTGCGTGCGCAGCACCGCCATCAACGCGATGAGGAAGAACACCAGCGGGAAGGTCTGCATGACCTCCAGCACGCGCGAGAGAACTGCGTCGGTGAAGCCCCCGAGGTAGCCGCTCGCGCCGCCGACGAGCAGGCCCACCGCCAACGCGATGAGCATCGTGAAGAACGCCACGAAGAGGCTGACGCGCGCGCCGTGAATGAGGCGTGCGGCGACGTCGCGGCCGAGCTCGTCGGTGCCGAGCCAGTGCGCCTCGTCGGGCGCCCACGGCGGCGGCAGCTCACGCACCTCACCGGTCGACGCGACGGTCTGCAGCGGCCCGAAAGGAATCGGCGTGCGCAGCGCCCAGTCTGGCGTCTTGCCGATGAGCTGCGCCGGGCGCGTCACGCACGGCAACACCCACGTCTTGCCGTCGACCCTGGCGAGCAACGGGAGATCCGACGCGAGCAGGTCGGCGCCGAGCGCCACGGCGACGAGCACCGCCAGCACCATCAGCCACGCGCGGCCCCGGCGATCGAGCGTCTTCACGAGGCCTTCTCCAGCCGAATGCGCGGGTCGATGAACGCGTAGGCGAGGTCGACCAGCAGCATCGAGAGCATCGTGACGAGCGCCATCACCGTCGCGGCGCCCATGACCGTCGGGTAGTCGCGACTGCCGATGGCCTCGAACGCGAGCAACCCCATGCCGGGAATGCTGAAGATGCGCTCGATGACGACGCTGCCGCCTACGAGGTGCGGCAGGTGCAACCCCAGCATGGTGACGACAGGCAACAGCGAGTTCCGCAGCGCGTGCCGCCACACGACCCGGCGCTCGGGAATGCCTCGGGCGCGCGCGGCCTTCACATAGTCCTGCCCCAGCGCGTCGGTCATCGCGCTGCGCACCTGCCGGGTCGCGACCACCAACGTCGGCCACGTCAGGCAGATGACGGGCAACACCACGCCGCCCTGCACGGGGAACCACTCCGAGAAGAAGGTCAACAACAACACCGCGAGCCAGAAGGAAGGAACGCTCCACGCGGCGACGAGCGTGAACTCCAGCCACCGGGCCCACCGACGCCGGCGGTGCACCGCGAGCTGCACGCCGAGCGGCACCGCGAGCCCGAAGCCGAACAGCAACGCGAGCCCCGCGATGCGCCCCGTGCGCGGCAGCGCCTCGCTCAACTTCTGCGTCACCTCTCGTTGGTCGACGAACGAGCGACCAAAGTCGAAGCGCACCACGCGCGAGAACCAGCGCCCGAACTGCACCGGCAACGGCGCGTCGAGCCCCCGGGCTGCGCGCTGCGCATCAATCACCTGCTGCGAGGGCCCTGCGGTTTCGAGGTCGAGCTGAAACGGGTCTCCCGGGGCCCACTGCGCGACGACGAAGGTCAGCAACGTGATGCCCACGAAGGTGGGCATCATCAACAGCAGCCGCCGCGCGAGGTAGCGCTTCATGGCTCGACCCACAGCGACGCGAGATCGTACCAGGCCAGCGACGGCTGAACGTTCTGCACCCCGCGCTTGAAGGCGTCGAGCGTCGGCGGGCGCGTGAGAAAGAGGTACGCCTGCTCGTCGTACACGAGGCGGTGGACTTGTCGTTCGAGCGCCTGACGTTCAGCCACGTTCCACGTGACGCGGATCTTCTCGAGCAGCGCGTCGACCTCAGGGCTCACGTAGCCGACGAAGTTCGAGCCGACCTCTGCCTGCGACGAATGGAAGTTCTGGAAGTTGTCCTGCTGCTCGGTTGGCGAAGCCCAGCTCAACGCGATGGCCTCGAAGTCGTGTGGACGAACGCGGCTCATGTACGCCGACACGTCGACCGTCTCGATGCGCGCGTCGATGCCGGCCGCCTTCAGGGTGTCGAGGTACAGCGGCAACACCTTCGCCATGCGCACCGACTGCGCGGGCACCAGAAACGCGAACGTGAACTTCGTGCCTTCACGCTGCAGCACGCCGTCGACACGCTTCCAGCCAGCCTCACTGAGCAGTTGCTGCGCCTGAACGGGATCGAACGGCAGCGGCGTCACGCTCGCGTCGCAGCTCTTCGACGGCGGGTAGTACGGGCACGTGGTCTGCGCCTCGAGCTCGAGCGTCACGTGCTTCGCGACCAGCTGCGCGGGGTACAGCAGGGCCAGCGCGCGCCGCGTCTTCGCGTCTCGGAACATCGGCAGGCGTTGATTGAAGCCGAGCCACGCGTAGGTGTTTTCGGCGAAGCGCACGGGCTGGTACTGCTGCCACGCCCACGGCTGTTTCTCCATCGCGCGCCACGCGGCCGGGGAGATCTTCGTCATCACGTCGAAGTCACCGCGCTCCCATGACGTCTGAGCGGCGGTCTCGTCTTTCACGAAGCGGAAGACGATGCGTTGAACATGCGCGCGCGCGTCGGCCTTCACGTACGTGAGCGCGACCCCGGGCTCCCACTTCTCGAAGCGGTACGGGCCGGTGCCGATGGGCGCGCGGTGAATGGGCAGCGTGTCCCAATCGCCCATGAGCGCGTGCGCCGGCATGATGGGCACTGCGTTGAGCAACGTCTCTTCGGCGAAGACGTAGGGGCGGCTCCAGCGCAGCACCACGGTGCGCCCGTCAGGCGCTTCAACCGACGCCAACGTCTCGAGCGACGAGCGCAGCACCGACGTCGCGTTCTTCTCGTCGAGGATCGTCTCCAGCGTGGCCTTCACGTCGGCCGAGGTGAACGGCGTGCCGTCGTGAAACGTGACGCCGTCGCGCAACGTGACCCGCGTGGTGAGGTGATCGACGCTCGACTCGCTCGCGCTCGAAAGGCCACCGCCGAGCGTCTGGTAAATCGGCCCCACGGTGATGCGCGTCATCGTGCCTTCAGCGAAGGCATCGTGGAGCCGCGTGAGCCCCGCCGGTTCAATGGCCAGGCGAACCGTCAGCGTGCCGCCGTTCTTCGGAGCGCCGCGCGTGACGGCGCGACCGGCGAGCCAGTCGGCGTCGGGCGCGCTCGGCGGCGCGCTCGGCTTCTTGCAGCCCGCGACGAAGAAGACTGCGGCGATGAGCCAGGCGCGGGTCACTGCGCCGGAGGTTGGCGCGGATCACCCTTCGCATCCACTTCGACGACGGGGATGTCTTCGGGGGCCTGCAGCTCGAAGAGCGTGAGGTCGGGCGCGTCGTTGACGGTGATCGACTTGAGCGAGAGCTCAATCGACGTCTTCACCTGCTTCGCCACCAGGCGCGCCGTCTTCGGCAGCGTCACCCCGCCCTCGTCGCTCAAGTCAGAGAACGACAAGTCGTACGCGTCGAGGTTCACCGCCGAGCTGTGCACCACGCGGTACGACGGCGGCTGCACGAGCAGCGTCTGCACCACGTTGCCCTTCGTGAGCTTCAAGACGTAGAGCTGCTGGGCGGCGTCGAACGACATCTCCAACGCGTCATGACGAATGCGCGGCGCGCGGCCCAACAGCACCGCGGCGAGCTCGGCGGGCGGCATGGTCACCGGCAGAAAGCGCCCCAGGTTCGGCGCCGTCGCCGGCCCCCGGAAGTACGCCCCTTCAGCCGCCTGGTAGAGCCCGAAGCGCTCGCCGTCGGTGACGAACACGCCCTGCGGTCGCCCGAAGAAGTCGAGCTGCTCGATGTGCACCAGCGCGGGGTGCAGCACGGCGACGAACAACGTCACCGAGCCTTTGCCCTGCGGTGAATCGACGCCGAGCTTCGCGTCACCAGTGATGGAAATGATCTGCGCCTCGGCGTGGTTGATGCGCGCGAGGAGCTCTTCGGCCGACCTCGGTTCACCGTCGCGCCCGAAGTCGACGCGCTTCGGAGGGCACGCCGTCAGCAGTAAGACGAACGCAATGAAAGGGAGTCGAGGCAACATGGCGGCCACCACCTTTAGTCGCTATGAGCCCGTTCCCGAATGAGCTTCGACGAGCTGCTTCACTACCTGCGCCTCGGTGGCTTCACCATCATCGTCATTCTCGCGGCGTCACTGCTGGCGGTCGGTGTCGGCATCGAGCGCTTCATTGCGCTGTGGGGCGTTGGCTCCAAAGCGCGCGAGCTGGGGCAGCTGATCGCCCGGCACCTGCTCCGTGGCGAGATCGTCGCGGCCCGTTCGGCCGCAGATCGTTCGACGGCGCTGGCGGCCGACCTCTTCCGCACCGGCTTCGAGCGCGCGGCGAAGACCACGGGCCCCAACCTCGACGCGGCGGTGCAACGCGAGCTCGTCTCCCTGCGCCTCAAGATGCGTCGCGGCTTGTGGATCCTCGGCACCATCGGTGCCACGGCGCCGTTCGTCGGGTTGTTCGGCACGGTGTGGGGAATCATGAGGTCGTTCAAAGACCTCGGCCTCGACGTCGAGTCGGGCGGCACTGGCGGCTCGTCGGCCGTCATGTCCGGAATCTCCGAGGCGCTCATCGCGACGGCGGTCGGCATCGTGGTGGCCGTGGAAGCGGTCGTGCTCTTCAACATCTTCCAGGCGCGACTCGCGCGGTTGAGCGCGGAGTTCAGGTTGATCGCCGAAGAGTTCGTCGAGCTGCTGCGCGAGCAGTCGCCCAACGGCAAGCTGCCTGTCACCACCGACTCTCAACCCCCGACGGTGAGCTGAAGTCATGGCGATGTCTTCGCCCGGCGGAGGTCGCGACGACGATCTCGACGACGACGGCGGTGGTGGTTTCTCTGAAATCAACATCACGCCGTTGACCGACATTTTTCTCGTGCTGCTCATCATCTTCATGGTCACCAGCAGCGTGATCGTGAACTCGTCGAACGGCGCCAAGGCGGGCCTCAAAGTGAACCTGCCGCAAGGTGGTTCAGCCGACGTGGCGACGCAGGCGAACGATCTCTCGGTGGCGGTGCTGGCCGATGGTCGACTGGTGCTCGGCGGCGACGTCGTCAGCTCCGAAGAGCTCAAGAAGGCCTTCGAGACCGCGAAGAGCGAAGCGCCCGACACCATGGTCATCGTGCAGGCCGACGAAGGCGTGCCGCACGGCAAGGTCGTCGAAGTGATGGAGCTCGCGAAAGGCGCAGGGTTGAGCCAGCTCGCGATTGGCGTGCGTGAAGGTGCGCCTAAGTAGTCACACAGGCGCAAAAACGCAGTCCCCCGTTACAAAAGCACGCCCGATCGTTCCAAAAGCAGCCGTCGTCGAAGCAAAAGCAGCCGTCGTCGAAGCAAAAGCAGCCCTCGTCGAAGCGAAAGCAGCCCGCGTCGAACCGAAAGCAGCCCGCGTCGAAGCGAAAGCAGCCCGCGTCGAACCGAAAGCAGCCCTCGTCGAAGCGAAAGCAGCCCGCGTCGAACCGAAACGGAGACTCGAAGCTGTCTCCGTCGAAGAAGCGGCCGACGTCGCGACGGAAGCGAGCGGCAGCAATCCTCGTCGCTCGTGATGGGCGCGAGCAGCAGCGGCGCAAACGCGAAAGCACCGCGTCGAACTGACAGCGGCCGACTACTGGCGGCGCTTCTCGCGCGGCGTGAGTCGAATCATCACCGGGCTCGTGGGCCGCATGGTGACCATCGCCACGGGCTTGACGTCTTTCATCCCCGGTTCAATCGAGAGCTCGAAGCGCTGCAGCAGCTGCGCGAGCAGCACCACCGTCTCCACCAGCGAGAACATCATGCCGATGCACTGGCGCTGACCCGCCGCGAACGGCACGTAGCTCCACGGGTTGCGGCCCTTGCTGCGCTCGGCCGAAAACCGCGACGGGTCGAAGCGCTCGGGCTCGTCCCAGAAGTCCCGGTGACGATGCACGCCATAGAAGAACGGGAAGATCAGCTCGCCCTTCTTCACCTTCACGCCGGCCACCTCGTCGTCGCCCGCCACGTTGCGCGCCGTCATCGCCACCGGGCCATTGAGTCGCAGCGTCTCGTCGATGACCTGGCGCAGGTACGTGAGCTTCGGAAAGTCTTCGAACGCCGGCGCGCGATCGCCCAGCACCGTGTCGACCTCGCGCACCATCGCGTCGATGACGTCCTGCCGACCATCGAGCAACGTCATCATCCACGTGAGCGTCAGCGCGGTCGTTTCGTGACCCGCGATGAACATCGTGAACACCTCGTCGCGAATGTCGCGATCGCTGAGCAGCTGCCCCGTCTCGGCGTCTTTGCTGTGAATCAACAGCGAGAGCAGCGTGCCGTCGTCGCCGCTGCGCTTTCGCCCCGCTTCGATGACGCGGAAGATGGCGCCCTCGACCTCCGCCATGGTGCGCTTGAACTTCAGGTTCGCCGGCGTCGGCACCCACGGCGGCAGCATGAAGCCGTTGCCGAACTCACTGACCAGCTCGAGCGAACTCCCGAGCGCTTCGTACGAAATGTCGGCCGTGCCGAGCAGCTCACGGCCGAAGAGCGCGACCGTCACCACGTCGAGCGTCAGCTTCACCATGTCGCGATGCGCGTCGAGCGCGCCGGGGTTCTGCTGCAGCAACGCGTCGAAGTGCGCCGCGCCGGTCTCGGCCATGGCCTGCGTCAACTTGCCCAACGTCGAGCGATGAAACGCCGGCTGAATGAGCGTGCGGCGCGACTTCCACGCTTCACCTTCGAGCGCCAACACGCCGTTGCCGATGACGCGCCGCACGCCTTCATAGGCGTCGCCTTTGACGTAGTTCTTCGCGTTGCCCGCGAGCACATGCTTGATGGCGTCGGGGTGTGAGACGACCGTCACGCGCGCGCCGACATCGAGGCTGAAGACGTCGCCCAGCGTTTTCCGGCTCCGCTCCATCAACTGCAGAATGCCTTCGCTGCGGGCATGCGGAATGTGGCCCAGGAGCGGCCAACCCGGCACGCTCGGCGCTCGACCCGTCGTTTGAGTGGTCATGACAAACGTCAGTTTGTCACGAAATCAACAAGTTGCGGCACGACGGCGGGTTGTTCCCAGAGATCGTTGTGACCCGTGTTGTCGACGGCGACGAACCGCGCGCCGGTGATGGCGCGGCCCAGTTGTTCTCCGAGTTCGAAGGGAATCACGTCGTCGCGACGCCCGTGAAAGATGAGCGTCGGCACTTTGACGAGCGCGGCTTTCGACAACGAATCGAAGCGATCGCGCATCAACAAGCGCACCGGCATCCACGAGAACGCACGAGCTCCGACGTCGGGCAGTGACGTGTACGGAGAGAGCAACACCAGCTTCGTGCCCCACCCTTTTGCAGCCATGGCGACGGCGACACCGGTGCCGACGCTCTGACCTTCGAGCACGATTCTCGAACGCGCGACGCCGCTCTTCTCGAGCGTGTTCAACGCAGCTTCAGCGGTGGTGAGCAGACTCGCTTCAGACGGAGCACCGCTCGCGCCCGGGTAGCCGGGGTACTCGACGGCGACGAACGAAACGCCGCGTTCTCGAAACTCACGCGCGAGCCACGCGAGGTGCGCGACCTGTTCGCCGTTGCCGTGAAAGTGCACCACCACCGGGCCGGCGCCGTCGAGCATCGAG
Source organism: Archangium sp. (assembly GCA_035910535.1). GTDB lineage: Bacteria > Myxococcota > Myxococcia > Myxococcales > Myxococcaceae > Archangium_A. Next base: position 172,401 of record JAMHXF010000126.1, read on the forward strand.
GTCAGCATGAAGCTGCCGTTGGGCAGCGGCACCTCGCGCAGCGTCGTCGGCACGTCGGCGCGATCGGTCGGCGCGGGGAACACGAGCGAGCGCTGCGCGAAGAACAGCACCGCGCACAGCGCCACGTAGCCCAGCACCAGCGCGCCAATGAGCACCTGCAGCAAGCGCTTCACCAGACGAAGGGGATCAACGCGCGACGCTGCTTCGGGTAGTCGGCGAACTTCTCGCGGTACCACTGGTGGTTCGACCACGCGCGCGGCACCAGGTTCGCCGCGGTGAAGATGAAGAACGCCCACGCGGGCAAGGTCTGCGCGGCGATCGCAAAGCCGAGCCACTCAATCAACTCGCCGAGGTAGTTCGGCGCGCTCACCAGGCCGTACAGCCCGCCTTGCGGAATCAGGTACCCCGTCTCGCCCGGCTTGCGGAGGTTTCGCAGCACGTGATCGGCGTGCAGGTTCACCACGAAGCCCGTGAAGAACAGGCCGAGGCCCACGAAGACCCAGACGTCGAATGGACGGTCGACGAGGCTCGCGCCGTTGGCCGCGCCGTTGAGCAGGTTGAAGAAGACCGCCAACGCCATGATGTAGAACGGCATGCGCTTCTGCGGCCCGCGCATCAACGCGGTGAAGACGAACGTCCGCTGCACGTAGTGGAGCAGCCACGCGAGCCCGAGCACGACGACGAGCGGCGCGCCGAACTGGGGGTTCGTCACCCAGGCGAGCGCGAACAAGAAGACCGACGGCGACTCCATCACCACCCAGCCCAGCTTCGCGGGCACGGTGAAGCCCTTGCCGCTCGAGTGCCGGCCGTAACCAGCGGTGATGAAGAAGAGCGCGGGGAAGGTGACGGCAGCGGCGACCAGCACGATGCGCGGCGCCCACCACATGTACTCGTTGAGCATCGCGAGGCTCGAAAACACGACGGCCCGGCCTCCACAAGGGAGAACCGGGCCGGTGCTTTCTCACGCTGCGCTGAAGCTCAGATCGTCGCGAACTGCGCGTCGGAGATCTCCATGGGGGTGAGGTCTTCGAGCATCATCACTTCGGCGTGGTGCTTGGCCTGCGGCAACACGTTGCGCGCGTACCAGAGCGCCGACTGCTTCTTGCCCTCGTAGAACGCGCGGTCGGCGTGGCCTTCGGGGAGCTTGGCGAGCGCGGCGTCGGCCTTCACGCCGGCGTCGAGCAGCAGGTACGCCACCGACAGCTGCGACATCGCGAGCAGGAAGCGGTTGGCCACGAGCGGCACGAGCTCCAGCTTGCCCGCCTGCGACCAGCCCATCATCGCCATGGCGCCGCCGACGACGGCCTCCGAGGCGGTCGAGAGGTACTCGAGCTCTTTGCCGAAGACCTTGTGGCCCTTGTTGGTTTCGACGAAGCCGTTGAGGTCGCCCATGAAGGCCTGGAAGTTCGCGCCACCGTTCTGGCCGAGCTTGCGCGCCACGAGGTCCATCGACTGAATGTGCGTGGTGCCTTCGTAGATGCTGAAGATCTTCGCGTCGCGCGTGTACTGCTCGACGGGCCAGTCTTTGAGGAAGCCGGCGCCGCCGTAGACCTGCTGCGCGGTCGAGCAGAGGCGAAACGCTTCTTCAGACGAGTACGCCTTCACGAGCGGCGTGAGCAGGTCGACCTGACCCTGGTGGTACGCCGCCTTCTCGTCGTCTTTGCCCGAGTAGAGGTGGAAGAAGTCGCGGTGCGAGGCGAGCTTGACGACCAACGAGCGGATGCCCTCGGTGGTGGCCTTCATTTCGAGCAGCATGCGGCGCACGTCGGGGTGGTTGATGATCGAGACGCGCGGCGCCTTGGGATCCTTGAACTGCGTGAAGTGCGAGCCCTGCTTGCGATCTTTCGCGTACTCCAGCGCGTTGAGGTACGCGCTCGAGGCCACCGCGAGGCCCTGAATGCCGACGGCGATGCGCGCGCCGTTCATCATGCGGAACATCTGCGGCATGCCCTGGTTCTCGACGGTGCCGACGAGCTCGCCGATGCAGTCGTTGTTCTCGCCGAAGTTCAGCACGCAGGTCGCCGAGCCGTTGATGCCCATTTTGTGCTCGATGGACGCGACCGCGACGTCGTTGCTCTTTCCGTCGGCGCGCACGCGCGGAACGATGAACAACGAGAGGCCCTTGGTGCCGGCCGGTGCGCTGTCGACGCGCGCGAGCACGAGGTGAACGATGTTCTCGGTGAGGTCGTGATCGCCGCCGGAGATGAAGATCTTGGTGCCCGAGATCTTGTACGTGCCGTCGGCCTGCTTCACGGCCTTGCTGTTGGCGCTGCCGACGTCGGAGCCGGCGTGCGGCTCGGTGAGGCACATGGTGCCGCCCCACGTGCCGTTGAACATCTTCTCGGCGTAGTGCTTCTTCTGCGCTTCGGTGCCGCACTCGGCGACGACCTCTGCCGCGCCCCAGGCGAGGCCCGGGTACATGTTGAAGGCCGTGTTGGCGCCCGAGGTCAGCTCTTCGATGACCGCGTACAGCGCCATCGGCGCGCCCTGCCCGCCGAACTCTTCGGGCACGGAGATCTGCTTGAGGCCCGCTTCGAAGAGCTGCTTCCACGCCTCTTTGAAGCCCTTGGGCGTGATGACGCGCCCGTCGACCACCTTGCAACCGTCGCGATCGCCCGAGGCGTTGAGCGGCCCGAGCACTTCGGTGGCGAACCGGTACGTCTCTTTCAGAATCGACTTCGCGGTCTCTTCGTCCCACGAGGCGAACGGGCCTTTGCCCGCGAAGCCGTTGAAGTCGTACTGCTCGAACAAGACGAAGAAGAGTTCGCGAAGATCAGCTTTGTACCGGTTGATGCCAACAGACATGCAGCAGCTCCTGAAAAGACGGTGAGAGACGTCGGGTTACGTGAATTTGACGTAACGCGTCGAACCTTCGCCCGCTGCTGATTCTGAAGTCAATCCCCATCAACGCGTTGCGTTGTGGCTTACTTTTTCTTCTTCTTCGGTACGGCCTTCTTCGCGGGCGCAGGCTTCTTCGGCGCAGGTTTCTTCGCGGCCGGCTTGCTGGCCTTCTTCGCGACGGGCGCGGGTCTGGCGGTTGCTTTGGCCGTCGCCGCCGCCTGCGCCGCGACCCGAATCGACTCGCGCGGCACGTTGACGATCAGCGGCGGCTGCCCCATGCGGAAGCGGTTCTCGTCTTCGACCGAATAGAAGACCTTGAGCGTGACGTTGCCGCGAATGGCGAGCTCGCCCTTCTGGTTCTCGGCCCACACGTCGAGCTCGAGGAAGTACCTGCCGTCTTGCGCGTGGCGATCGGCGACGCGGCCTTTGCAGACCAGCGTGTCACCGGGCCAGAGCATGCGCGAGAAACGGCACGACAGGCGACGCACGTGCGCGCCTCGCGCCCAGTCACCGACCAGCTGGCTCAAGAAGCCCATGCCAATGGTGTTGGGCGCCACGACTGACGGCATGCCTGCGGCCTTCGCGGCGAGTTCGTCGACGTGCACCGGGTTGAAGTCACCGGTGGCGCCGGCGTAGCGGGCCAGCTGCACGCGATCGAGCGGCGCCTTCGCCATCGCGGGGAGCTCGTCACCGATGCGGATGTTCTCGAAGTACAGCTTGCGCGGCGGCATCAGACCTCCCGGGTGGAGCGGACGACGTAGGTGCGGCGCACCTTGAGCACGAGCTGGCCACTTTCGTCGCGGCCCTCGTCTTCCACCACGGCGACCTCCACGCGACCGGCAGGCGTCGGCCGCTCTCCGACCTCGGCGACGCGGCTGGTCAACAGCAGGCGATCTCCGGCGATGACGGGGCGCTCGTAGTCGACGCTCCACTCGGCCAGCAGCAGGTTGCGCGAAGGCACGCCGAGCAGCTCGCGGAGATCCACGCCAGCGGTGAAGGACAGCGGAAACGAGGGCGGCACCACGATGCCGGGGAAGCCCGACGCTCGCGCGTACTCGAGATCGAAGTAGCTGGGGTTGTAGTCGCCCAATGACTCCGCGAAGCGGCGAATGGCGCCCTTCTCGACTTCATTCAGCATGGGAGGCGTCGTGCGGCCCACGGCGTTGCGGTCGAGCATCGGAAGCAAGGCTCCTTCAGAGAGACGAGACGTCAGCGGGCTGCGGGCAACTCCAGAACGGTAAGGAGACCGGGCTGCGCGGCTGTGACCCGCGGCGCGGCGTTGACGACGAGGTTGGCGGTAGCGCGATCTCCCGACACCCCACCGGGAATCGAGAGCTTCACCGGCGGGTCGGCGTCGAGCTCGATGAAGTCACCGGGGTCGTCGGCGCCGACGGCGATGGTGAGCTCGAGGCGCACGCGCTCCTGCCCTTCGGCGAGGCCCACTGCGACCTGGTGCATGCCGGCGACGCGGCCCTTCTTCACGGCGAACGCGCCGCCCTTGATGTCTTCTTCGGCGAAGACGGGCGTGAGCTCTTCTTCGTAGTCGTCACAGTCGAGGCCGAGGCCGAGCGCACAGAGCGCCGCTGACTCGACGAGGCCCACGTGGCCCACGAGATCGGTGTCGACCAAAGAGAAGAACTCGTCTTCGGTGAGCCCGGCGCCAACCTTGCGTTGCAGCGCTTCACGGCGCGTGCGCGCGTCGACCACCCGCGCGACCTTCGCGTGCCGCACCGGGCCGCAGACCTGGCCCAGCGTGGCGACGAGCCGGTCCATCACGAAGCCGGGGTTCACACCCGTGCCCAGCACCGTGGTGCCTGCGCGCTGCGCCGCGCGATCGATCTTGTCGGCCAGCGCCGCGTGGTTGAACCACGGAAACGAGAGCTCTTCGCAGGTGCTCACCACGTGCATGCCGTGCGAGAGCGCCTCCAGCACCTGCTCGGTGACCTGTGGGAGCTTGCTTCCGGTGGCGTGCAACAGCACCACTCCAGCGCGACGGCCGACGGCCTGCGCGATGGTGCCGCTGACCTTCAACGTCGAAGGTACGCCGAGCACTTCGCTCAACTTCTTGCCGAGCAGCGACGGTGACTTGTCGACTGCGCCGATCAACTCGAGCTCTTCAGACTGCAACGCTGCGCGCGCGATCTCCTGGCCGATGAAGCCCAGGCCCATCACGATGACTGGTACCGGGCCGCCGTCGCCGTCGGTGCTTTTCTTCTCAGCGCGCGCGCCCCCAGCGGGACTCCCTCTCGCCATAGATGTCGCGAATGGTACGCGAGCCGATCAGTGCGGCGAGAAGTTTTCCTGACCTTTCCCCCGAAACTCCGTGTGCGCACTCATCGCACCTGTGTTCGCCGAGGGGATGCCTTAGGTTTCGCGGTCATATGGGTGAACGGTTTCTGATTGTCGACGACGACCCGACGATCACAGAGGCGTTGGCGAAGATCGTTGGCATGTTGGGTTACGAGACGGTGATCCACAACGACCCGCGAGAGGCCGTGAACGAGACCGGCTTCGATGTAGTCATCACTGACTTCATGATGCCGGGGCTCTCAGGCATCGAGCTGCTCCGCGAGCTGCGGGTGCGGCAGCCCGACGCCGTACGGTTGCTCATCACCGCCGCCAACGACTTCAAGGTGGCGATGCAGGCCGTGAACGAGGGCGAGGTCTTCCGCCTGCTCTCGAAGCCCTGGTCCCTGGCGGACCTGCGCTCGTCCATCACCCAGGCCGTCGACTACTTCCGGTTGGTCAAAGAGAACACGCGGCTGACCCGCGAGCTGGCAGAACGAAACGCGCAGCTGACGACGCTCAACACCACGCTCGAGCAGCAGGTCACCGAGAGGACCAGCGGCCTGCTCGAGGGCATGATTCGCGCGCTCGACTACCGCGACACCGAAACGCAGTGGCACTCGTGGCGGGTGGCGCGCTTCACGCGTCGCATCGCCGAAGAGCTGGGCATCACGGGTGACGAGCTGGTGCACATCGAACAGGGAGCGCTGCTGCACGACATCGGCAAAATCGGTGTGCGCGACGCGATTCTGCTCAAGCCCGGCCCGCTCACACCCGACGAATGGGTCGAAATGAAGAAGCACCCCGAGCTCGGCTTTCGCATGCTCAAGAACATCGACTACCTGCAGCCCGCCGCGCAGATCGTCTACCAGCACCAGGAGAAGTGGAACGGGCTGGGCTACCCGCGCGGCCTCAAGGGCGAGGAGATCGTCATCGGCGCGCGGTTGTTCTGCATCGCCGACACGATGGACGCCATCTGCAGCGATCGCCCGTACCGCAAGGGCAGCCCGCTGGAGGTCGCCATTTCGGAGATCGGCCGCCTCGCGGGCACGCAGTTCGACCCGAAGGCCGTCGAAGTGTACCTCTCGATTCCACCCACTGAATGGGTGCGCATTCGTCAGGAGATCGAGGCCCTCGAGAGCCTCGACCGCCAGAAGAACGGCGAGCTTTAGCGCGAGCGTCGCCGGCTGAGCAGCGCCAACGCGCCCAACGCGACCAGCATCATCGAGGCATCGACCGGCACCGCGCTGCAGGTGACGGTGCGCGGCGCGCGCTCGACACGCAACGCGAACGGGGTCACGCCGCTGATGCCGGCCTCGTCTCTGGCTTCGAGCACGAAAGACCACGTGCCCTCGGAGCCGTCTTCGTTGACGGTGCCGCTGATGACGCCCGCCGGCTCGACCACGAGGCCCGGCGGCAGCACGCCATTGACCACGCGGTAGCTCACGGTGCCGCTCGGGGTGACTGACAACGGCACGGAGATCGTCTCGCCCGGCCGCAACACCTCGGGCACGACGGCCAGCACGCGGTAGCGCGCGGGGTGCACCGTCATCGTGAACTCCAGCGAGTCGCTGCGGCCGTTGTTGTCTTCCACGCTCACCGAGAACGTGAACGTGCCGGCCTGCGTCGCGCGACCCGAGACGGTGATGAGCTCGGCCTGCGGCGTGACCGACAAGCCACCGGGCAGCGCGCCGCTCACGCGCCACACCAGCGGGCGCGCCAACGTCGAGCCGTCTTGATTCGCGACGGCGATGTCCTGCAGGTACTCCTGACCGATGAGCGCATCGGGAATCGCGATGGTGCGGAAGGTGATGGCACCGGGCGCGATGACGCGAATCGAGAGCTGACGCGCCGCACGCCCGCCGACGGCGTCACGCACTTCGAACGAAACCGGCAACGTGCCGTTGGGCGTGTTGCGCGGCGCGCCCGTCAGGTGACCTGCGGCGCTCAAGGCCATGCCCGTGGGCAACGTGCCGCCCGAGACTCGCCACGTGTAGGGCTGCACGCCGCCAGCCGCGCCGAGCGAGAAGTCGTACTGGGTGCTGCTGCTGTTCACCACGGCCGGCACCGAAGCGGTCAACACCTCGAGCCCCGACGTGGTGGGCAGCACGCGCAGCGCGAGGCGCGCAATCGAGCTGCGCCCGGAGTTCTCGACGACCACCGTGACGCCGACGACTTCAGCGCCTCCGGTGCCCGTGGGCGTCCCTGAGAGCAGCCCGTCGCTCGCGCCGAGCGAGAGCCACGCAGGTGCAGCGCCAAGCGTGGGGTCGATGCGCCACGTCGAAGGGCCCTGCTCGCCCGTCGCGGAGAGCCGGTAGCTGAACGGACGACCGATGACGGCGTCGGGCAGCGAGGTGTTCGCCACGCGCAGTGACGAAGCCGCGACGGCCATGGTGCGCGAGGCCAGCGCGTTGTTCAACGGCTCGAGATCGTCGGCGATGGTGCGCGTGGGGTCGACGATGCAACCGACGTAGTACGTGCCGGCGGGCAGCGACACGGGGAGCCGCACGAGCTCCGTCGACGTGTCGGCGACGCCCGCGGCGAGCGTCACGGCGCCTTCGTCGAGCAGGTTGGCGCCGTCGACGATCTGCAACAGCACGTCGTCGGTGGTGATGATGTCGTTGGCCGACGCGTAGAAGCGGTACTTCACCTCGGGCGCGCTGACGTTGCCCAAGTTGCGGATGCTGCGCGTGACGGGAATCACCTCACCGACGCCAGCCGACGCGGGGGCCGTGATGGCGGTGACGGCCACGTCGGCGCCGGGCGCGGTCATCCGAATCGGCCCGAGGACCTGCGAGTTGTTCTGCTCGTTGGTCTCGTAGACGGCCGACGTCACGTCGACCTGCCCGAACACGAAGTACTGTCCGGTGGTCAGCGTGGTGCCGTCGCGCGCGACCAGCGGCAGCGTGCAGTCGAGCGTCGTCTCGGTGAACGTCGCCGAAGGCGCGAGCGTCGGAATCAGCTCCGAGCACACCGTGGTGTCAGAGAGCAGCGAGAGCGACGAGTCGCTCGACAACACGAGGCCCACGCGGAAGTTGTTCGCCGCCACCTGACCCGCGTTGCGGTAGCGGATCTTCGTGCGCACCGCTTCACCGAAGCGCGCGTTGACGGTGGACAGGTTGGTGACCACGTCGAGGAACTCGATGGAGTCCGCCACGAGATCGGAGCGCGTAATGGTGACCTTCCCCGTCGACGCGACAGCGTTGTTCGTCTCCGACGCCTCTTCGATGACGCCGTTGGGCAACCCGAGCTGCGGCGGGTCGATCTGCAGGAGGTAGAAGAACTCGCCGGCCGGCACGTTGACCGGCATCGCGAACGAGAGCGGCTCGGTGATGACCTGGCCCGCAGTCATCGCGCGCGTCGCGGTGAAGATGGGTACGTCGGTCGAGTCGAGCAGCGCGTCGCTGCTGAGCAACACGCGGAACGGCACGCCGGCGTCGGGCGACGAAGCGCCGCGGTTCATGAAGCTCACCGTGACGCCTGCGTCAGCGCCGCCGGTTGACGTCGCCACCCCGGTGATCGACGTGGCGACGATGTCGACACCCTGCACGAATGCAGCCAGCGAGCTGCCCACGTTGTTGGATTCAGACGCTTCGGGCACGACGTTGGTCGAGTCGGCCAGCACCAGGACGAAGTACTCGCCAGTCGGCGGCGGCACGGTGGTCGCCGCGCTCGCCGTCACGTTCACCGTCGCCTGACCACCATCTGCCGTGACGCCGTTGAGCACAGCAGGCAGCTCCGGCGAGCTGCCGGTGGCCACCAGAATGTCGGCGCCGCCGTCGGTCGCGGTGACGTCGAGCGAACGATCTCGCGAGAGGTACGCAGCCCACTCGAAGCCGCCGTCGGTCGGCGTGCGACCGAAGTTCCGCAGCGTGGAGTTCACGGTGAAGGTGATGTTGTCGTCAGGCAGGCGCACCAGATTCTCGAAGGTGACGCTCGCCACGCCGAGGTCGGTGTCGTCAGGCTCGCCGACCTGAAACAGCCGGTTCGGGACCCAGTGCGTCGCGTTGCAGGCGGTGGTGCAACCGCTGATGAGGTTCGCGCCCACGGTGCCCGTGGAGTTCTCGAAGCCGACCGCGCCGGTCAGCATCGAGCCGGTGGCGGTGCCGTGGTGAATGGTGAAGAGCCCCGACGAGGTGAGGCGAATCTGGAACGTCGCCGTCGACGAAACGTCGTCCCAGAAGGGCATCGACACGTACTCCACGACGAGCTCGCTGGCCGTCGACACGTAGCGGATCTGCGCCGCAGCCGAGATGTCCAGGTCGAAGTCGTCCCAGAAGCCGCCGATGATGTTGTTGGGCGCCGCGGCCGTGGGAAATGAGGTGCCCGTCAGGCACGAGCTCGTACAGCCCGCCGTGCCGAGCATCAGGAAGCCGTTCGTGTCGGCGTAGACCGTGTTGTAGGTCTGCCCGAAGTACGGGAACGCGAAGTTCAACGGAATGGTGATGATGCCCTCGTCACCCGCGGTGAGAAAGCTGCTCGCGCTGCGCGCCACTGGCACGCCGACGGTCGCGCCGGTCAACGGCACATACGGCTGAATCGACGACGAAATCGGCGGAACCTGGGCCCAGACGACGCTGGAGACCATCGCCACGAAGAGCGCTGAAGAACGAACGGACATGAGGAACCTCGGAGCGAACGAACGGCTACGGAGCGGGAATATCAGCCACGGGGCTCAGGTGTCGCGCGCACTTCGAGAATCTTGTCACCCTCGAGCAACGCATCGACGACCTCCTGGCCCTTCACGACTTCGCCAAACGTGGTGTAGCGACCGTCGAGGTGCGGCTGCGCCGCGGTGGTCACGAAGAACTGGGAGCCGCCCGTGTCCTTGCCCGAGAGCGCCATGCCCACCACGTTGCGCGCGTAGGGCTTGTGGTTGACCTCGCAACGAAGGGTGTAGCCGGGGCCACCGTTACCGTCTCCACGCGGGTCGCCGCCCTGCACCACGAAGTCGGGGACCACGCGGTGAAAGCTCAGGTTGCGGAAGAAGCCCTTGCGCGCGAGGGCGAAGAGGTTGGCCGACGTGCGCGGCGCGTCGTCGGCGTAGAGCGCGATCTCGAACTCACCCTTCTCGGTCGACACGATGAGCTTCGCGCCCGCGGGCACCGGCTGGAACTTCGTGGTGCTGGGCGGCGCTTCGACGCGCTCGGCGACGACGGGCGAACCCTTGAGCGTGGTCAATGCGTCCGCCGCGGCCTGACGAACCGCGGCGTGCGGCGACTTGAGCCACGCCTCGAGATCTCCGACGGCCTCTTTGCCATCGAGCGTGGCGAGCGCCTCGGCCACCATCGGCGCGACGTCGGCCTGCGAAGAGACCTTCTGACCGAGCTGGCGAATGAGCGTGACCTGCGTCTTGTCTCCGAGCTTCGCGAGCGACGACGCAGCGCTGGCCGCGAGCACGACGTCGCTCGAGAGCAGCAGCGGGCGCAGTTTCTCCATCGACGCTGACGTGTTGATCGACCCCAGCAGCTCGACGGCCGCCAGCTTCACGCGCGCGTCGGGGTGCAAGACGTACGAGCCGACCGAGTTGAAGAACTTGCCGGCGTCGCTGGGGCGGAAGCCCGATTCGTTGAGCGCCTGCAACCCGAGCTGAAGGCGGCGCGCCTCGTCGACGGAGCCATAGCCGCAGCTGAGCACCTCGTTGAGCGCGCCGCCGAGTCGGTCGATCGCCGCCGCGAGCCGACAGTCGAGGTTGGCCGCGTCTTTTTTCACCTTCGCGTCGGTCGCCGTCTTCGCCGCGCCGAGCTGCGAGCGCAGCGTGACGAGCAGCGGGCGCGCCTGTTGCGGCAGCTCTGCCTGCGCGAGCGCGAGCAACGGCTGACCGCCGCCGGCCGTGTCACCGCGCAGCAGCCGCTCGACGCGAAAGTTGAGATCGGTCAGCGCGCCGACGGCCAGGCACGTCGAGCTCTTGCAGCGACCCGCGAGCCGCGCGAGGGAACGCGTCGCTTCGACGGCCACGCGGTAGTCACCGTCGTCGATGAGCTTGCGCAAGACCACCGCGTCAGAATCGGTGCTGACGTCGCCCAGGCCCTTCACACACAGCGCGCGGACTTCTGAGGCGTCGTCGCTCACACAGGCCAGCAGGTGCGTGCGCGCCGCGGCGTTCTTCGTCTGCATCAACGCGTAGGCGCCGCCGTAGCGCGTGGCGACGGCGTTCTCTTTCTTGAGCAGCTCCGCGAGCGACGAGTACGCGCGCGTGGGCACCGGCGTCTTCGACTTCGCGGCGACCCCGAGCGAGAGCGCAGCGCGGGCCTGATCTGCCGGCGAGGCGCCGAGGCGATCCGTCAGGCGCTCGACGAGCGCCGGCGTGGCGACACGGCCCATGGCCTCGAGCAGCGCATAGCGGGCTGCAGCGTCGGTCTCGGTGCCCTCTTTTTCGAGCAGCGCGGTCGCGAGGCGCGTCTTCTGTTCGTCTCCCAGCGGCGACCACGACAGCCCCAGCAAGCCGACGGCGAACGCGGCCTCAGTGCGCACCGACGCGTCGGGGTCGGAGAGCGCCTCGACGAGCGCGCCCGCCGTGTGAGGGTCCTGAATGCGACCCAACGCGAGCAACGCGCGCTTACGAACCACGGGGTCGGCGTTGGTGATCGCGGCCTGCAACAGTCGGCCATCACCCAACGAGCGGCGATCTTCGAGGTCTGCGAAGGCCGAGAGTTCATTGCGCTGCTGCGCGGTCTGCGCCTTGCCGGCGCCCTTCGTCGCGCGAGACTTCGAGGCACACGCAGAGAGAACGAGCATCAACGAGACGACGAGGAGACGCATGGCGGTCGCCTTAGGTACCCGTTGCCAGCTTGTCGAGTGCAAACCGGTCGCGACGAACTACACTTCGCGCGCCCCAATGATGTGCCCTGCCTGCAACACCGAAGTCGATGACGACGCGGCGGTCTGCCCGAGCTGCGACAACGTGCTCGACCCCTCACTCTTCGACGCGTCTCCGCCTGATGAAGACGCGCCGCGCGCGCCGCCGCCTCGCCGGGTCGCTCCGAAGTCTGGCGCGCGCCCCGGCGTGAAGCGCCCCGCGACGAAACCTGCCGTCGGCGGCGTGAAGAAGAAGCCCGCTGCGCGCCCTGCCCCACGCCGCACCGACGACGACGAGCCGCCAGCGCCCAGACCCAGGCAAGACTGGCGCTCGCAGGTCTCGGAAGAAGACTGGAAGGCGAACGAAGGCAAGGCGCCCGAGAAGTTCGTCGTCGACAAGACGCTCGATGCCAACGACGCGATGGTGCAGACGCGGCAGTACCTCGCGGACCTGTCGACGGCCGACAAGCTGGCGCTCTTCGGCACGTCACTGCTGCTGCTGGCGACGTTCCTGCCGTGGCGCGAGACCGTCTCTGAAGGTGACGTGTTGGGCGTGTTCTCGTCAGGAATTCTGGTGACGGCGCTGTCGGCCGGCGCGCTCGGAGGGCTCGTCGTACGCACGCGAAAGCTCATGCCGCAGGTCAACCCGCTGCTGCCGTGGATCGCGCAGCTGGGCTGTGTCGGCGTGGCGGGCGTGTGGTGCCTCATCTACATGATGCTGTCGTGGGACCCGACGCTCGCGCGCAGCCCCATCGGCAACTACGAGGTGTGGGTTTCGAAGCCGGCCTTCGGGTTGATTCTCGCGTTGCTCGCGGGCATCACGTCGATCGTCGGCACCATCTTCGGGCTGAAAGACGTGGGTCGCTGAAATGACGAGCCCGCTGGAGCGCCTGAGCGCGGCGCTGAATGAAGTCGTGCTTGGCCAGGAGCGCGTCCTCGAAGATCTGCTCACGACGTTTCTCGCGCGCGGGCACGTGCTGCTCGAAGGTGTGCCGGGCGTCGCGAAGACGCTGACGGCGCGCACCATGGCCAGCGCGCTGGGGCTCACGTTTTCGCGCATTCAATTCACGCCCGACCTGATGCCGACCGACGTGGTCGGCACGAGCGTGTTTCGCCCGGGAGACGCGAGCTTTCAGTTGGTGAAGGGCCCCGTCTTCACCGAAGTGCTGGTGGCCGACGAGATCAACCGCACGCCGCCCAAGACGCAGGCCGCGCTGCTCGAGGCCATGGAAGAACGGCAGGTCACCATCGACGGAACCTCGCACGCGCTCGCGCCACACTTCTTCGTGGTCGCCACGCAGAACCCGCTCGAGCTCGAGGGCACGTACCCGCTGCCTGAAGCACAGCTCGATCGCTTCTTGATGCGCGTGCGCGTGGGCTACCCCGACGAAGCCTCGGAGCGCGCGTTGCTGCAGCGCACGCATGAACGCGGCGGCGCGCGACCCACGGTGAAGCAGGTCATCACCGTGGAGGAGCTGGCCGCGTTGCAGCAGACGGCGGCGCAGGTGAAGTGTGACGCCAGCATCGTCGAGTACGTGCTCAAGCTGGTGCGCGCGACGCGTGAAGAGCCCCGCCTCGAGCTGGGCGGCTCGCCGCGCTCAGGTCAGGCGTTGCTCGCGGCCGCGAAGGCCCGCGCGGCGCTGCTGCACAAAGACTACGTGACGCCTGACGAAGTGAAGGCCGTGACGCCGTCGGTGCTCAATCACCGATTGCTGTTGAAGGCCGAAGCAGAGATCGAAGGCGTCGACGTCGATCAGGTCATCTCGCGGCTGCTCGAGCAGGTGCAGGTGCCCCGGTGAAGTCGGCGTGATTCCGCTGCCGCGAGCGCTGTGGCTGGCGGCGCTGAGCCTGGTGCCTGCCGTCGTCGCGTTGCTCAACCCGTCCATCGCGCCGGCGCTGCTGGTGTTCGACGGCGTGGTGTTGCTCGCGGTGCTCGTCGACTTCTTTCTCGCGCCACGCAGTGACTCGCTGCGCGTCACGCGCGTCGTCGAGCCGGTCATTTCATCGGGGCGAATGAACGTGGTGAAGCTCGAGCTGCGGTCGACGCGTGACGTGCGCGGCGAGCTCCGAGACCTGGTGCCGCCCGGCCCGCTCGTCGAAGGGCACCGACAAGGCTTCGTGGTACGCGGCTTCGCGACGCTCGAGTACCGGGTGACGCCGTCGACGCGCGGAGATCTCCGCCTCGGGCCCGTGACGGTGCGCGTCGAGGGGCCGCTGAGGCTCTGCGCGAGACAGTTCACGGTGCCGCTGTTCGACGACGTGAAGGTGTTCCCCGACCTCGCGGCGCTCACGCACGACGCGTTGACGTTGGCGCGCGCCGAAGCACAACCCAGCCGCGTCCAGCGCGTTCGAGTGGAAGGTCGCGAGTTCGAATCGCTGCGTGACTATCGCGCAGGAGACGACCGCCGCGCGATCGACTGGAAGGCCACCGCGCGCCGCGGAAAGCCGTTGGTGCGGCTCTACCAACCAGAGAGAAATCAACAGGTGGTGCTGCTGCTCGACTGTGGGCGTCACATGGCGGGCGAAGCAGACGGCCGTAGAAAACTCGATCACGCCGTCGACGCCACGCTGCGGCTCGCGAAGGTCGCGCTGGATCAAGGGGATCTCGTCGGCGTGCTGGCCTTCGGGAGCGACGTGAAGTGCTGGCTGCCTCCGCGAAAAGGCGTCGCCCAGCTCCGCGCCATCGCGCAGGCGCTGTATCGCCTCGAAGCGACGCTCGAAGAGAGCGACTACGGCGCGGCCATCGACACGGCGTTCGCGCGAGGGGCGCGGAGATCGCTCGTGGTGGTGTTGACGGACCTCCTCGACCCCGAGACTGCGCAGTCGTTGGTCTTGCGCACACGCAAGCTGGTGCCCCGCCACCTGCCGATGATTGTTTCCCTGCAAGACCAGGCCGTGCACCACGCCGCCACGTCAGTGCCGATGAGCTCCGACGCCGCGTGGGAACGGGTAGTCGCCGCGAAGCTCGAGCGCGATGGCGAGGCGACGGTCGCGCGGCTGCGTGAAGGTGGCGCGCGCGTAGTGCGAGGGCCGCCTTCGTACTTCGCCAGCGCGGGCGTCAACGCGTACCTCGACGTGAAGGCGCGCGGGCTGCTCTGAAGCCATGGTGAAGCGCGGTTCAGGTGCCTTCGTAGACGACGGGAGACGGCGGTAAGCGAAGCGGCTTGAGCAACTCGACGTTCGGCGCGGCGAGCTGCCGCTGTGCCGTCACCGCCTTGCGCAACGACGCCTGAGTCGCGTCACGCCACGTCGGCCCTCGCCTCACCGAGACGTCGATCGCCAACGTGGTGAGCTGAGCCTCGTCGAGGCTCGCCAGCGCCGCCTCGAGCCCGTCGAGCACCGCGCCGTGCAACGACACGCGAGCGCGCGCAAACGAGCCGTTCACCCGCGTGAACTCGAGCTGCCAGTCACCTCGCCACGCGAGCGGCCACCCCGCCGTACGAGCCGCGAAGGTGACGATCTCGACGGCGGGCGCGCGCGCTTCGAGCTCTTTGAGCACCGTACCTACGCGCCCGAAGCTGCCGGTCACCTGCAGCTCGACGCTGCGCGCCTTGATGCGCCCCGACGAGCCGACCAACCACCACGCAGATTCGTCGACCGGCGCGAGCAACCGCAGCGTGTCGACCGACCACGCGGGCTCGGCGATGTCACGGCCGCCAAGAAACCCGACCTCCAACAAGCGAAACCGCCGCGCGCTGCCCTTGCGAGCGAGCTCCTGCAGCGTCGTGCCGCGCAGCGATCTCAAGGTGTGCACGCGCTTCGTGTTGGCGTGCGCCAGAAAGTCCGACAGCGAGGTGGCGATCGCCGCCGCGTCGATGGTCTCGACCACCGACCACGCCGACAGCTCCGGGTCAGGTTGCCGCGTCGAGATTCGAACCTCGTGCGCGAAGCCCTTGTGAAACACCGACGTGGGCGCGACCTGCGTGTGCAACCCGTCGAGCCACGAGCGCCCTGACGCGCCCAGCAGGCGCAGCATGCGTTCACGTTCACCCATCGGCAGCTCGCCGCGCGAATGTGAAAACTGCAGCGAAATGAAGTCACCACGCGGGTCACCCTGCTCGCTCAACGCGTCGGCCAGCACGAGGCGCGGCGTGTCGTCATCAGGGCTCGAATACACCGCCGCTACGAGCGCGCCGTGCAGGTGTTGTTGCGGCGAGACGCGCGCCTCCAACTTCTCGAGCAGCGCGACCTCGTCAGCCGAGAGCTGCGGCTCCACGGGCCACTGGTCCTGCCACTCGACGTTGAGCGGCTCGAAGATGGTGACGAAGCGACGCCCCGACCACGGAGACGCATCGGGAAAGGCGCGC
>JAMHXF010000127.1:0-1037 GCA_035910535.1 Archangium sp.
CGTTTCTCTGCACCGGTGTCGTGCACGCCGACCCGCACCCCGGCAACTTCATGCTGCTGAAGGATGGCTCGCTGGGCGTGCTCGACTTCGGCGCCATCAAGCAGATGAGCGACCCGTGGACGTTCGCGAACCGCAAGCTCTTCGACGCGCTGCTCGGTGGCCCGGCGTACGACCCCATCGGCGACAGCGAGAAGGCCGGCATGGTGTTCGACGATCGTGAAGCCGCGCGGCCGTTCGTCGCTGCGGTGCTCGACATCGCCTGCCGCGCCGCCCGCAGCGACGACTTCGACTACGGAGACGCCGCCATCAACCGCGACATGCGCAACCACTTCATGCGCAACGCGCTGTCGCTCGGCACCATCAAGCCTCCGAAAGAGGCGGTGCAGTTCTTCCGCGCCGTCGCCGGCATGAGCCAGAACCTCGAGAACGTGCGCGCGCGTGGGCCGTTCAAGCAGGTGTTCGCCGAGATCTTCGAGGTCTCGAAGCAGCACGGCCGGCCGCTCACCGCGAAGTGGTGACTCGTCAGGGCAGCTGGCCTGTCACGAACGACGAGACCGCGTGCACGCTCATCGGTTCGGCCACCTGCGTCCACGTGAGCGCGTCAACTGAGCTCATGCGGTACGGCGTGAAGATGCCACCGGCCTGGTACTGACGGCGCAGGCCCATGAAGCGGTCGCTCCCCGCGTCGTAGTGCAGGCCTTCGACCGTCATCGCTGGAGTCGAAGACATCCACTGCGTGCCGTCCGTCGAGCGCAGCAGGTAGCGCGCGTTCGTGCCCGTGGTGCGCTGACCGATGATGAACACGGTGTCGCCCTTCACGGTGATGCCGCTGAGCCCGCTCGCGTCGACGCCAGCGACCTGCGCCCACTGCATCTGTCCGTCGCGCAGCTCGCCGAGCGTGTTGCCGAAGACGGCGTAGAAGCGCTGGTGCGTGGGCGCGTAGAGAATCGTGTTCGCCTGCTGGTTCATCAGCGTCGGAATCTCGGTCCAACTGGAGCCGTCGGTGCTGATGCTGGACGTGTGTGTCGCCGGCGTCG
>JAMHXF010000128.1:0-1752 GCA_035910535.1 Archangium sp.
AAAGAGCTGAAGCACGCTGGGAAGGCGGAACAGACCGACGTGCAGACTGAGCAGCCAGACGCGGATTCGCCCGCGGCATCGTAATCTCACCCCAGCACCCGCACGCCGATCTCGCCGGTGCGCGGCCCTTGGGCCTGCCACTCCTTCTGGCACGCGAGCGCCACCGCCCAGAACTTGTCGGCGTGGCCGCGCGCGTTGCGCTCGGCGTCGAAGCTGACCTTCCCGGAGGGCAGCACGCGCCGCTTGATGGCGTGAACCTGGCCGACGAGTTCCCGGTCGCGGGGCAGCGTCACGTCGCGGCGCTGGAGCAGGATCTTGAAGTCCGTCGCCCAGCGTTCCTTCGCCTCGTTGGTGAAGTTCTCGCCGACGACCTGCGGGAAGTCGCGGGACAGGTTCTCGGCGAGGTTCATGCCGATGCCGCTCCGGTCGATGGAGAGCCGCGCGACCGGGAGCGTTCCGAGCAGGCGTCGCAGCTCGGCCTCCTGCTCGGCGAAAGGGGTGCCCTCGAAGCTGCGCAGCATGCGCGCGGTGAAGCGGCCCTCGATCTCCTCGAACACCGCCAGCTCGGAGCGGTCGCGCGTGCGGCCGACGTCGAAGCCCGCGACGATGCGTCCCTCCGGCGCGCGCACGCTGGTGGGCTCGTCGTACAGCACCAGCTCGTCGTTGGTGCACGGGAGGAGCAGCTCGTAGGGGAAGAAGCTGTACGTCTCGTCGACGAACTTCCCCTCGAACTCCTGCTGAAAGTCCTCGACGGGCAGCGAGTCGAACTGCTCGATGAGCGTCGGCCGCCCGAAGCGCTCGACGCGCTCCTCCGTCGGTAGGTCGAGGGCGACCGCGGAGGCCGCCTTCACGTCGGTGGTGAAGAAGCGGCACAGCCACCACGGCACGTGCTGCCGCGTGTGGTGCGGGTACTTGCGAAGCTCCTCGTTGGCGATCTCCCAGAAGATGCCGCGCCGTCCGAGTGGCGTGCTGCAGCCGGTGAGCTGTCCGTTGCTGCGGAGGATGAGCGCCGTCGAGCCCCGGTACACCTCGCGGTCGTTCACGTAGTGCGCGAGCTCGTCGAGATAGACGTCGCCCTTCTTGCCGCGCGGCGCCTTCGACGGGTGCGAGAGGATGCGCGAGAGCCGCTTCGTCGCACCGTTCGACTCGAACGCCAGCTCGGTCTTCGAGTCGACGACGAGCCGCTTCTGGTACGCCAGCGGAAGCTCCTCGTGGAGCTGGCGCGCGGTGAGCACCTTCTCCTTCGCGTCGTCCATGTTGTAGCTGACGAAGACCGCCGTGTGCTTGCTGCGCAGGTGGCAGCGGGCGAGCGCCTCGAGCGCGAAGAGGAACGAGAATCCGACCTGGCGGCTCTTGTTGACCCACCGGAACCGCGAGCGGTTGGTGAGGAACTCGCGCTGGTACGCCTCGAGGACGATGGGCTCGTCGTCGTACGCCATCAGCGCCGTGACGAAGCCCGGCTCCGTCATCAGCCACTGCTGGAACTCCTCCTCGGTGCGCTTGACGATCCCGAGCGTCACGCCGCCCTCCGGGTCGTCGCGAGCGACCTTGCCTTCGTCGCGAACGGAAGCCTGTATGGGTCGCAAGGAGAGCGACCATGACCGCCTACGCCGACACCATCTCGCGCCCCGTGAAGACGCTGACCGAGGCCGAGCAGCGCGCGCTGCTCAAGGTCACCGGCCAGCACGTCGACGGCTTCCGGGACCACGTCATCTTCAGCCTCGCGATGGGCACGGGCCTGCGCGAGCACGA
>JAMHXF010000129.1:0-1860 GCA_035910535.1 Archangium sp.
TGAGCAGCAGAGAAACAACATGCCGATGAGGCTTCCAGCATGGTGGAATCCGTAGGACCTCCGGGTGAGTGTTCGAGCCTTGCCGTTGAGTCCCTCCGAGCGGCCGTTGTTCAACCGTGTCGCCACGTAGGCGACGATGCCATCGATGTGCCGACGCACCGTCCGCGCCGCCTTCACAAACGGCTTCAGCGCCGAGTGCGACGCCCAGGAGATCCACTCGTTCAGCTTCGCGCGCGCCACGTTGGGCTGTCGTCGATCCAAGACAGCCGCGAAGGTTTCCTTGAGGATGTAGGCGGTGAAGAGGGGCCGGTTGGCGCGACGTATCTCCACGAGCTTTCCTTCCTCGATGCCGGTCAGGTTCCAGGGGTTCTTGTGGAGCGCCCAGCGGGAGTGCTTGAGCGCGCGACGCTCGTCCGGCTCGTCGGTCACGCGAACCTGGGCACGCCTCACCTCGTCGAGAGCGTCGTGCACCAAGCGCTGAACATGGAACCGATCGAAGACGATGGTTGCGTTCTTGGCTCCTTCGGTGACCGAAGCGATGTACGAGTTCGACATGTCCATCGTGACGGCCTCGATCTTCGCGGCGCGCTCGGGGCCAAGCTCGCCGAAGAACCGCGCCACCGTCTCGGCGTTGCGCCCAGGGCTTGCCCAGACGACTCGACCCCGGACGTGGTCGACGACGATCGTGATGTATTCGTGGTGCTTGCGGTAGGAGAGCTCGTCGATCCCGATGTGGGTCAGACCTTCGAGCCGGTCAGCCGGTCCGAGGCGCGCCACAACCCTGCTCGCGACCGCGCCGACGGTGGGCCAGGCGACGCGCAGGAGCTCCGAGACGACCGTCTTGGTGCACGTCTGCGCGAAGTAGGCGACGGTGTGCTCGAACGCATGAGTGAACCAGCTCTGCGGAGCGGCCCAGGGAACGAGCTCGGTCGTCACCGCGCACCGCGGGCACTTGACGCGACGAGGCGCGTAGCGGAGCTGCAGCTTCGTGCTGACGAGATCCAAGTGACGCCAGAGCCGCGGCGGGCGCCGGTCGTGCACTGCGCGCACCTTGTAGAAGCACTCCCCGCAACGCGGGACGGACGTCGTCGGCTCCACATCGACCGTGAGCACGTCAGCCGAGAATTCGATCCCGGTGACGCGGGTGAACTTGATTCCGAGCAACTTGTTGAGCAGAGTTGTAGCGCGCATAGGACGTGGGGTTTCGAGGTTGGCGTGGTAACCGTCCTCGTACCCTGCTTCCTGTGCGCGCTCCACGACCGCTCGTCGTCGTCCGGGCCGTCTCCGCGGCGTTCTCTCGCAGACTCAGGCGAGTCTGCTTCCACCAAACCTGTCGGAGTGCCGCAAATCAGTTCCTCAGGACCTGCGACATCATCGAACATCTTCCCGAATCGCTCGCCCGTCGAGCTGCTCAGCTCCGTCGCCTTGCCAAGACAGGCTCCGCCGTGGACGCACTCGTCGTTGCCTATGCCGAGCCCGACGGCACTGTCCTCACGTCCGACCCGCACGATCTTGAGGCCCTCGCCGCACACGCCATTGGCGTCAGTGTTCTTACGTCCTGACGGTCCCCGCTACGGCCCAACATAGGATTGCAGCCGACGGCTGAGTCCCGGTACGTTTGGCAGAGTTTCACCTCGGCTGCGTTTGCATCCGTCGTCACCGCTCCCTCTGCGCCGCTACTTGCCGCCATCGCGCGTCCGTAGGTTCCGTCAGCGCCCTTCGTGACATCCGGCTCACCGACGAGGCGCAGCCCAACTCCGAGCACCTCGCTGAGCTCGCTCGCCCATTGCTCCCAGGTTCGCCGATCCATCGTTCGTCGCACCGTAGCGAACTCCGGCTGACCGGGCTACCAGCCACGCG
>JAMHXF010000130.1:0-2160 GCA_035910535.1 Archangium sp.
CACCGGCAGGGCCAGCGAATCTCGGCGAACCCGAATCCGGTGGTCCAGGTCGTGGGCGGCTGCGTTGCTCAGTTCTCGACGACACCTTCACCAGCCGCGCGGGCCAGCGCTTCGTTCAGTGACGGCACCGCCTCTGCGCGCGGGGCCGGCTTCGGCACCGGCAGGAAGTCGCCCGTCATCTGGAAGCCCGCTCCAATCAGCGGCAGCGCCTGGGTGATGCCATCGGGGTTGTTGGCCTTGCCCGTGCGGTTCGGGTTCTGCAGCCACCACTGAATCAAGATGAACGCGGTGGGGTTGTTGAACGTCGCGCCGTCGTCGATCTTGAACGTGTAGCCGACGAAGGGGCCGACGCGGTGCAGGTTGTTCTTGTTCTCCTGCGCCTCGCCGCTCGCGAAGTGGCGCTGGTCGTAGAAGACGAACGCCTGCGTATAGCGCGCGCCGCCGACGAAGCGCTTGTTGGGCGTCTGGTACAGCAGGTCGACGTCGTTGACGAAGTACCAGCCGCGGTTCGGCGCCAGCACGTCGTAGAACTGGTCGTAGAAGACCGTGTCTCCGGCGCGCAGGTTCATGTCGGGCCGCACGAGCCGCGCTTTGCTGCGCACCACGATGTCGGCCACCTTGATCTGAAAGTCAGCGCCGATGGTGAGCTCGGTGCCGTTGCCCAGGTAGTTCGTCTTCGAGCCAGGCTCCGAAGGCGTGCCCGCGCCCAGCCGGGTAATCTCGGCGTCGGAGTAGTTGCTGCGCGCCGACTGGAACGACTGGAACAGGTTGAACGTGCCGAAGTACTGCACGAACGTGTACGAGGCCCAGAAGCCCAGCACCGTCAGCGGCTGCACCTCGACGTACGCGCCAGCGCGAATGAACGCCGGGCTCGCGATGGGCGTCAGGCCGATGCCGATGAAGTTGTCACGCAGCGCCATCTCGTCGCTCTCGTAGAGCCGAAAGCGGTACATGAACCGGCCCTCGTAGAGCAGGCCCAGCGGGTTCACGCGCAGCGCGAAGGTGTTGCGGTGAACGATGCGGTGCAGCGGGGGCGCCTGGTATTGAAGCGTCTGGGCAGAGACCGTCGTTGCCCCCAGCACGACGGCGAGCACCAGCAGGGCGCGATTGAGCATGTGGGGCGGTTTAGGACGTCGCGTGGCCCCGCCCACCCGATTTGCCTGACGCGAATCGTCGTGAAGGTTTCCTCACGCCGCCACGGTGAAGTGCTCGCCCTCGACGAAGCCGCGGGAGTCGAGGAAGGCCCGAATCTCGGCCCTCGCTCCGTGCGCGCCGACCGCCGCGATGACGTGCTCGTCGCCGGGCGGCCCCACGTCGTCGGGCCACACCACCCGCGCGCCGTGAATGCGTTGGCCAATCTTCCGCGTGTTCACGTCGATGAAGCGCTCCACCGTGACGCCGCGAGCCCGCAGCGCCTTGAACAGGGCGATGCCCGTCTCTCCTGCGCCCCAGATGCAGAGCGGCCGCGTCGCGAACCTCGTGGCCAGCACGCTCGCGCGCAGCTTCGTGTGCCGATCGCGTCGATACCGTGTGTCGGTGCGCGTGAGCCGGCGGTCATGGTCGGTCCACACGTGGAGCACCTCGGGCAGACACACCAGCCGCTCGCCGCGCTCGAGCAGCCGCAGCCACAGCTCCCAGTCTTCGGGGAAGTCGCCGTCACGCCAGCCACCAACGCGTTCGAGCGCGTCGCGACGCAACATCACCGACGGGTGACACAGCGGAGACTCGATGAGCCGGTCGGCGAACAACCGCTCGGGCGTGGTGAGTGAGCTGAGCCAGCGCCCGTAGCTCAGCAACGCCGGCGACGGCGGCTGGTCGTGCCGAACGATGTCGACGCCCGTGCCCACGCCCGCGAGCGAAGGGTCTGCGGTCAGCCGCTCCACGCTGCGCGCGAACCGCTCGGGCCGGCTCACGTCATCAGCGTCCATTCGCGCGAGCAGCGGCCCACGCGCCTGCGACAGGCCGAGTTGCAGCGCGCCCACCAGCCCGCCGCCGCCCGTCGACAGCACGCGAACGCGCGCATCGTCGCGGGAGTGACGTTCGAGCCGGGCCCTCGTTTCATCGGTGCTGCCGTCGTCGATGACCAGCAGCTCGAAGTCTTCGAACGTCTGCGCGCGCACGCTCTCGACGGCGGCGTCGATGGTCGCCTCGGCGTTCCTG
>JAMHXF010000131.1:0-1669 GCA_035910535.1 Archangium sp.
GGGGCTTCCCGCCCGGGTGGGTCAAGATCAAGTTCGCGTCGGGCATCTTCTCCTACCAGCAGCCGCAGAAGCTGGCGAAGATCACCGCCAACGTCGCCGCTGGCGTCACGCGCATCTACGTCGACGACAACAGCTGGATCGTGCCAGGCATGTCGCTGGAGATCGGCGACAACGCGACGGTCAACAGCGTGGTCAAGGTTCGCTCGGGTGCACGCGCGAAGGGCGTCGAGCTCTCCACCACCGGTCAGCCGCTCTACTGGGTGGAGCTGACGGCTGCGACGTCGGACAACTACGCGATCGCCGACTACGCCGCGGTCGCGTTGTACAAGGCGACGCCGACCGCATCGCCGACGTTCTCGACCGGTCAGAGCCAGCTGCTGATCGACTGGCTCAACTCCGGCTCCAGCCCGTTCCGCGCGCAGAAGCGCGGCACGTTCACCGGCGCGCTGCCGATCGCGATCTCCAGCCTGACGCCGCTCAAGGACATCTCGACGTGGGGCACGAACACGAAGGGCACGTCGCCGGCCGCGAGCGCTGGCGACTACGCCGACCTCGTCGACGCCTTCAACAGCGTCTACTGGGCGCAGTTCCTGGCTCGCGTCGGCAACTTCCCGCGCGTGTTCAGCCTCGGGACGGACGACGCCACCGCGCACGCATCGTGGCGTGACTACGCGCTCGCGCGCCGCGCCGCCGGGTACAGCATCGCGCTCGTGCTTGGGTGCGGCTGGGGCGACATCAGCGTCAGCGCCAGCGACGACACCAGCCCGATCTTCCGTGCGGCTGCGCTTGACTCGCAGGACATCAACCTCGTCGCGTGCGGCGCCGATGGGCTGGGCTCCAACCTCACGCTCGCGCCGGCGGTGTACGGGCTGCTCGTCAGCGGCGGCCTGAACCACAACCTGACGAACGACTCGTTCATCGGGTTCTCGACGTTCGAGACGACGTGGGACGAAGACGGGCTCGGGCAGGTGTCCGCGCTCTGCCGCGCCGGCGTCATCACCTACCGCCAGGTGTTCCTGAACGGGGCCGTGCAGCCCGTCGTCACCCAGGGGCTCAGCACCCTGCAAGCCAACGACCAGATCTGGTTTGAGGTCGACGGCACCGGCTTCACCTGGGCGCGTCAGCAGCGCGACCTTGCCGACTACGTCGATCGCGTGCTCAAGATCGAGTTCATCAACAAGGTGGTGGGTCAGGAGGTCGACGTCGACTTCGTGCGCGCCGCCATGGTCGCGCGCGCGCAGCAGCTGGTTGGCGCCGGGATCGTTGTGCGCTTCGACTTCGTGTCTGTGGTCCGCAACGACACCGCCAACGGCTTCGTGTTCACCTGGGCGCCGCTGCTGCCTGGCCTGACCGACTACGTGACCGGCACGACCTTCATCCAGTACGAGTGAGGCTGACCTATGGCGATCACCTACGCAGAATTCCAGGCCAGCGAGCTCTACCAGGAGAAGTTCTCCGGCTCGCACATCGACGTGCAGATCGTCAACGAGGTCAACTTCGCTGACGTGATCGTCGGCGCGGCCTCGGGCCTCAACTACTCGGAGAACTACGAGGCTCTCACCGTCGAAGAGGTGGGCGAGGACGGCGCGAACGAAATCGTCCAGGGCCGCTACGACGGCTCGGTGTCGGTGCCCGCGTTCTGGACGCCGCGGTGGAACGACACGGCGCC
>JAMHXF010000132.1:0-6652 GCA_035910535.1 Archangium sp.
CCTGCCTCCGTGGGCGAGAACACGACGTCGTGGCACGAGGCGCAGCGGTCGCAGAGCGCGAAGACCAACTGGCCGTTGCGCCAGAGCGTGGTGGTCTCGTCGAGCCCCGCGTGGCGCTGGCACATGCGGCAGGCGATGACGCCGCGCTCGGCGTCGAGCTGCGCTTGCTGCACCCACGCGCGGTGGTGCTCAGGGCGCATCGCGCACCTCGCCGAACCACGCATCGAACTCCTCGCGCGGGACCTTCACACGCTCCGTCTCAAGGTACCGTCGCGCGAGGTCGAGGCGTCCCGTGGCGAGCCGGCCCTCCTCGGCGCGGAGGTCTTCGCGCAGGGCGAGGAGCTGCTTCGCGCTGGGCAACAGCGCCTCGGGGTTCACGGCTTTCGGCTTCAGGTCCTCCACGCCGGTCTGGATGCCCGCGAGCGTCAGGGTGATGGGGCGCTTGGTCCAGTCGTCGCCGATCTTCCTGAACTCGCGGTTGAAGATGTCGCCCGCGAGCAGGCGCCCCTCCTCGGGCGTGAGGACGCCGACGCGCACGAGCCGCTCCACCATCTCGGTCATACGCTCGGGGTCGCGCGTCACCGGCGTCTGCGAGCGGAAGCGCCAGAAGCGGATGCCCATGTCCGCGAGGAGCTTGCGGTTGATGAGGAAGTCGAACTCGTCGCGCTCGGGCTGGAAGACCTGGTCCTCGGCGAAGCGGAGCGCGCTCTCGGCGGTCGCGCGGTTGAAGTCCTTGCTCTCGCCGCGCAAGAGGCGCGGCAGACGGAAGGCGCTGCCGACCTTGTCGATGTTGCGCTCGTCGTAGACCTGAAAGAGCGCGTCCTGCTGCTGCGCGTCAGTGAGCGGGCGCAGCTCGATCTTCGCGCGCCCGCCGTCACCGGTGCCCGCGCCGTCCGCCTCGAGGATGAGGATCTTGTGGAAGTTCGCCTTGCCCTTGAGGTTCTCCTCGATGAAGCGCTCGATGCGCGGGACCGACGCCTCGGAGATGCGGCCCCCCGACACGAGGAGCGCCATCGGCGGCACCGACTTGTTCTCGAAGTAGAGGAAGTTGACCTCCTCCATCTGCCGCGAGCCGAGGACGGAGAGCAGCGTGCCCACCCAGCGCGGCACGCCGTAGGGCGAGCGCGGCGAGTGGATGGCGAAGTGGAGCAGCTCCGTCGCAGGACCGTCGTCGGCCTTGGCAGCCTTGAGCGCGGCGATGTCGTTGAAGACGCGGCCCGTCGAGCGCGAGATCACGCGCGGGTCGCCGAACGACTTGAAGTACACGCACTCGGTGGACTGCACCTGCACGCAGCGGCGCATGCGGCGGCGCGAACGCACGGTGTCGAAGCTCACGGGAGAGACGCGTGCTCGCTCGGTGACCTCCACGGCCTCGCGATCGAGCGGAAGCAGTCGCACCGTGTACGACGGCACGTAGACGAGCCGCGCGAGGTCGCCCTTGCCGTCGCGAAGCACCTCCCAGAAGGCGTTGCCCGTAACCTCGAGGTCCTGGCGGGTGCGGCGCCGCAGGTCGACGAAGCTGTGGTCGAAGCAGGCGAAGTCGAAGAAGGCATCGAGCCTTGCCCGCTCGACGCGCGCTGCCTGGCGCAGCTCGGTGAAGCGCGCGGAGACCTCCTCGGCGCTCGGCGTCGTCGACACGCCCTCGGGGAGCGTTCGTGCCTCGCGGGCGGCAAGCCGCTCGAGCGTGATGGCGTCGGCCACCTTCGAGCGCGCGTCCTCGGCGTCGAAGTCGATGACCGCGTCGAAGCGGTACCCGTTGCCATCGATGTTGGTGGCGTAGGCGTCGACGTTCTGGCGCAGCGAGTTGGAGTGCTCGACCAGAAGACACAGCGTCTCCGGGTCGTAGGGCGGGATGAGCGCGCCGGCTGAGGTGAACGCGGCGGCGGTGTCCTCCCCGGCGGGGCGGCTCGCGGGGTCTTGCACCGTCGCGCCGACGACGTGGGCCTTGAGGATGGTCTGGAGCCGCTCGTCGGCGGCGTGGATCGCGGCGGGCGTCGTCACCGCGCGGCCTCCGCGTACGCGACGAGCCCGGTGGGCGTGAACGACACCGCGCGCGCCCGCAGCCCGCGCTTCGCGATCGCCTGGTGCGCGGCGGCGAGGAGAGCGTCGTCGCTCGCGGCCTCGAGCTCGACGTCAGGCCCGGGCTCGGGCGGGGCGCCAGCGGACTTGCCGGCCGGGATGACGAAGAGCTTGAGGGTGCGGCGCATGGTGGACCTCGCAAGACAATGGAGGCGAGGCGCTTGGCCAGCCTGCGAGGAGGCAGTCCACCTGGGCACCGAGCATCTGGACCACGCGCCTCGCCTCCGGGAAGGGCAAAGCCTCCCTGCGCGGGCCTCGGGGACAGGAGACAAAACCTCTTCGCATGCATCATGAGTGAAGGCGTTTTGTCCCCGACCGTCAGCCGCCCTTCCAGGGGTCGCCGGAAAGGAGCACGACGAGCCCTGTCCACACCCGCTCGAACGCGTCGTCGAAGTCCCAGGCCTGGCCGTGCGCGAGCAGCGGCGTCATGTCCGCCGTGAAGATCGGGTCCTTCCTCTTGGCGGCGAGGTTCTGCTCGAACATCGCGCGCGTGACCTTCGCGCCGTCCGCCTCCATGTACTTCGTGAACACCTCGACGACGCGCCCGGGGGAGACGTCGTCGCGCTGGAGCGCGAGCCCGAGGTCGAACAAGTCGCGTCCCTTCTTGCGCTGGTAGAGCGCGCGGAGCTTCGTGCCGAGCAGCTCGTCGAGCTCGTACGTGAGCAGGTTGGCCGCGCCAGCGAACCAGCGCGAGCTGACCTCGAAGCGATGCTGCTTGAGGCCGTAGGCGGTGAAGTGTTCACGCGAATTGATCTCGACCTTCAGCTTCAACCCGACGGGCGGAACGTCTTCGGACTCGAAGCGGTAGTTCAGCGTCACGCGGCCCTCGGTCTGCTTCCACTTCGGCTTACCCAGCCACGGATCGAGCGCGTCGTGGATGGCGTCGAGCACGTCACCGATGCCGCCTGCGTTCGTCTGAACCAGGTCGATGTCCTCCGAGTAGCGAGCGGCGGGAGTGATGTGGAGCTTGTAGAGCGCGGTGCCGCCTCGGAACGCGAGGGCGTCAGCGATCGGCGCTCGCGAGAACAGCTCGACGAGCGCGCGCGAGATGACGAGGTCTTGCTCGACCTGCCTGTCGAGCACCCATGGGGCGCGGTCGCGCCACTCGGTGATGAAGTCCTTGGGGATCACAGGTCCGGCTCCACGGTCGCGTTCACGGCGAGTCTCCAGCGTTCGTCGCGCGGTGCGCCGCTGCGGCTCTTCGCGCGCACGAGCGGGGCGACATCCTTGGCGCGCGCGACCACGGACGGCGCGAGCTTGTCCGCGAGGTCGCGGTGCTTGGTCAGGTCCAGGAGGTAGCCGAGGCGCTGCACCCAGGCGATGGGGCTCCTCTCGCACTCCGACACCAGTCGATCGGGATCGATGGCCTCGACCAGCTCGGCGAGGACGGAGGCGACGTTGTCGAGGCCTCCGCTCTGATCGGCGTACCCCACCAACTCCAGCGCGGTCGCCTCTGGCGAAGCGACGCGGAGGAGCCCTCGCGGGGTCTTCCTCTCGACGACGGCGGTGCCTTCCATGTCCTTTCGAGCGATGAACTGGACTCGCACCTCGCCGCACTCGATCGCTCGGCGGTTGGTCTTCACCATCACCTGCAACGCCTGCGGGCGCTGATGCGCGGCCCCATGAAGCTCGGCCGCGCTGAGCAGAGCCACGTAGTAGGGCTCGCCCAGGTGCTGCATGAGCTGCGGCACGAACTGGTCAGCGGGGAGACTGCCGAGCCGCCGGTACTCGGGAGGGACGATGACGTAGAAGCCCCGGTAGGGGTCGGCGATCTCGCCCTTGGCCTTGAGCCGACGCAGCGCCGCACGCACCGTCGGGACCGAGCTGCCGAGCGCAGCGGCAGCTTCCTCCGTGGTGAAGTGATGCCTGCCGCGTGCGGCGAGGTCCACGATGTAGCTGGCGGCGCTCATGGTCGTTGCCTGCAAAAAGTAACTCATAGCGTCGCTTTTCGCAAGCAACGGACGCAGCGAGTCTGGCCAGGACCGTCGAAAGAGAACGTTTTGTGTCGCCTTCTGCGAGCGTCGGCCTCATCCCAGCACCCGCACGCCGATCTCGCCCGTGCGTGGGCCCGTCGGTGTGCGCTCCTTCTGGCACGCGAGCGCCACCGCCCAGAACTTGTCGGCGTGGCCACGCGCATTGCGCTCGGCGTCGAAGCTGACCTTGCCCGAGGGGAGCACGCGCCGTTTGATGGCGTGGACCTGGCCGACCAGCTCGCGATCGCGGGGCAGCGTCACGTCGCGGCGCTGGAGCAGGATCTTGAAGTCCGTGGCCCAGCGCTCCTTCGACTCGTTCGTGAAGTTCTCGCCGACGACCTGCGGGAAGTCCCGCGACAGGTTCTCTGCGAGGTTCATGCCGATGCCACTCCTGTCGATGGAGAGCCGAGCCACGGGCAGCGTGCCGAGCAGGCGCCGGAGCTCGGCCTCCTGCTCGGCGAACGGTGTCCCCTCGAAGCTCCGCAGCATGCGCGCGGTGAAGCGGCCCTCGATCTCCTCGAACACCGCCAGCTCGGAGCGGTCGCGCGTGCGGCCGACGTCGAAGCCCGCGACGATGCGCCCCTCGGGCGCGCGCACGCTGGTGGGCTCGTCGTAGAGCACCAGCTCGTCGTTGGTGCACGGGAGGATCAGCTCGTAGGGGAAGAAGCTGTAGGTCTCGTCGACGAACTTGCCCTCGAACTCCTGCTGGAAGTCCTCGATGGGCAGCGAGTCGAACTGCTCGATGAGCGTGGGCCGCCCGAAGCGCTCGACGCGCTCCTCCGTGGGCAGGTCGAGCGCGAGCTCCGACGCGGCCTTCACGTCGATGGTGAAGAAGCGGCACAGCCACCACGGCACGTGCTGCCGGGTGTGGTGCGGGTACTTGCGCAGCTCCTCGTTGGCGATCTCCCAGAAGATGCCGCGTCGCCCGAGCGGCGTGCTGCACCCGGTGAGCTGCCCGTTGCTGCGGAGGATGAGCGCCGTCGATCCCCGGTACACCTCGCGGTCGTTCACGTAGTGCGCGAGTTCGTCGAGGTAGACGTCGCCCTTCTTGCCGCGCGGCGCCTTCGACGGGTGCGACAGGATTCGCGAGAGCCGCTTCGTCGCGCCGTTCGACTCGAACGCCAGCTCGGTCTTCGAGTCCACGACGAGCCGCTTCTGGTACGCGAGCGGCAGCTCCTCGTGGAGTTGGCGGGCGGTGAGCACCTTCTCCTTCGCGTCGTCCATGTTGTAGCTGACGAACACCGCCGTGTGCTTCGAGCGCAGGTGGCAGCGAGCGAGCGCCTCGAGCGCGAAGAGGAACGAGAAGCCGACCTGGCGGCTCTTGTTGACCCACCGGAACCGCGAGCGGTTGGTGAGGAACTCGCGCTGGTACGCCTCGAGGACGACAGGCTCGTCGTCGTAGGCCATCAGCGCCGCGACGAAGCCCGGCTCCGTCATCAGCCACTGCTGGAACTCCTCCTCGGTGCGCTTGACGATCCCGAGCGTCACGGCGCCCTCCTGCCGTGCTCGGCAGCGAGGCGCAGCGCACGGCACCAGGCGAGCCGGCGTTCGATCTCCCGGAGCTTCGACGCCTCGTAGAAGTCCTCGGGCAGACGGTTCTCCTTCCTGCTGTTGCACGCGAGGCAGAGCACGACGGCGTTGTCGAGCAGCGCGTTTCCCTCGCGAAGCGGGAGGTGGTGATCAAGGCAAAGGTTCGTGCCGGCGCCACAGCACGCGCAGCGGTTGTCGAACTCGCCGAACACGATCGGCTCGAGCCACGGCGGGAAGGCGTCCTCGAAGCCGTTTTCGCGGCCCCGTCGGCGGCGCGAGCGGTACCGCGACATCGTCGCCTCCGACTCGGCGTTCCTGGTCTTCCATGCGCGCCGGCTCCGCTTTCGGCCGTCGGTCTGACGGTAGCGGGCGTAGGTGGCGACACGGTCTGGCGACTGCTCGTAGCACCTCCCGCACATTCCGTCGGCCGCATGGCGCTCCTCCGCCGTTCCGCAGGTGACGCACTGGTCGCAGTAGATGCACCACCGCTTCAGGGGCGGCTCGCGGAGCTTCAACGTCCCGTCGCGGGTCATCGCCCGGAAGCAGCGCTCGCAGAGCCCTCGCGCGTAGTGGGGACGGTCGGCATCCCCACACGACCAGCACGCATCACATCGCGCGCACCATCGACGGTTCATCACGAGAGCCTCCCAACCGCCGCTAGCGACCTTGCCTTCGTCGCGACCGGAAGCCTGTATGGACGATGAGGAGACCCACGATGACCGCGTATGCCGAGACCGTCGCCCGCCCCGTGAAGACGTTGACCGAGCAGGAGCAGCGCCTGCTCCTGAAGGTCACCGGCCAGCACGTTGCTGGCTGGAGAGATCACTGCATTTTCAGCCTCGCGATGGGCACGGGCCTGCGCGAGCACGAGCTCCTCGCGCTCGACGTCGGCGACGTGTTCGACGACGCCGGACGCGCCAAGCGCCGCGTGGTCCTGCGCGTGTTCAAGCGTTCCGCGAAGGAGCCCGTCGCGCAGGAGGTGCTGCTGCCCGACGCCGTGCGCGCCAAGCTCGAGCGGCTCCTCGCGACGCGCAAGCGCGCAGGCGAGACCATCACGCCCACCACGCCGG
>JAMHXF010000133.1:0-9551 GCA_035910535.1 Archangium sp.
CACCGTCCCGGCGGCACCGGCGTCGACCCGGGCCGTGGCCGCGCCGCGCCTGACGTGCAGAGCGAAGCGACGAAGGCCAGCCGTCACCCGTTCGGCCTCAAGCTCGACGAGCACCAACCCGTCTTCACCGCGAAGCTGCCCGAGCCCGAGCCGGTGCTGAACACGCAGAAGCACGTGGAGTGCGCCGACTGTCACAACCCGCACCAGGTGCAGGCGCTGCCCGGCAACGTGCACGAGGGCATGAAGGGCATCTCGTTGTCGGGCGCCGTCGTCGTCGACAACGCGAGCACCAACGTTCAGCAGTACGAGATTTGCTTCCGCTGCCACGGTGACTCGTTCGCCACGATGATTCCGCCGGCGGCGACGCGGCCTCCCTCGGGCAGCAACAAGCGGCTCGAGTTCCAGACGACGAACGACGCGTTTCATCCCGTCGCGGGCCCGGGGCGGAACACGTCGACGTACTTGAACAACGTGCTCGACACGCCCGACGGCCAGCTGCGCGGGCTCGACTGGCAGGGCAACCGGCTGACGCGCTTCTCGACGGTGCTGTGCACCGACTGTCACAACAGCGAAGCGACGGCGAACGTGCCGGGCAGCGCGCGCAACAGCAACGCGAGCCCCAAGGGCCCGCACGGCTCGGCCAACACCCGCATGCTGCGCGCGAACTACAGCACCGCCACGGGAGCGAATGCGGCGCCCTTCGGTGGCTACAACCAGAACAACTTCGCGCTCTGCTTCCTCTGTCACGACGAGGCGCGGCTGCGCGGCAATCGCAGCAACTTCTTCCAGGCCGGTGGCGTGGGTGCGGGCCGCGGCAACCTGCACCAGGTGCACCTCGTCGACCGCACGAATGCCAGCTGCCACGAGTGCCACAACAACGTGCACAGCAACGTCGCCGCGACGAACACCGACTACCGGAACCTTCCCGCAGGCACGCCGACGCATCTGGTGAACTTCGCGCCGACGGTGCGCCGCTTCCCCGCGAGCAAGGGCAACGACCCCTGGTACGGCGACTCTCCGACGCGCCCGCGCTGGGGCCGCACGCCCTCTGGCGACTACTACTGCTTCGCCGGCTGCCACGACAAAGACGAGGCGATGGACGGCGACAAGTCCGTCTACCGGCCACCCAACCCATGAGCGCGCTCCTCACCATCGTGAGCGCGCTCGCGCTCTCGCAGCAACCGACGCTGGCCATGGTGAAGCGCAGCGCCGCGCCGTCGCGCATCGACGCGTCACCGCACAATTTCTTCGGGCCCATGGGCCGGCCCCCGAGCGAGGGCACCGACCTGTGCATGATGTGTCACGTGCCCAACCGGCTCGAGTGGCCGAAGCGCGGGCCGGGGTGGGACCCGAAGAACGCAGGCCGCTCCGCCGCGCTCGATGTGCGGGCCGACCCATCGGGGCCTCCGCTCGCGATGCGCTGGGCCGGCAGCACGATGCGCTGTCTGTCGTGTCACGACGGCACCGTCTCGAGCATCAACATCGTGCTGCGCTCGTCATCGGGCACGCTGAAGACCGACGCCATCGCGTCGACCGAGGCGCAGCGCAGCGGGCGCAACGGCCCAGCGCTGTTCACGCCGCAGTCGTGGACGAACGAGGTGATGGGCAACCACCCCGTCTCGGTGCCGTACCCGCTCGATGGCACCGGCTCCGAGTACAAGGGCTTCGGCCCGCGCGCCGAGCCCATCGAGACGCTGGAGTGGGTCGCCGACCCGCGCGCGAAGGGCCTCAAGTTGGTGAGCGACACCTCGGGCTTCGACGTGCTGCGCGGCACCTCGGGCGTCGAGTGCATCTCGTGCCACGACCCGCACGGCACCACGAACACCTATTTCCTGCGCCTGCCGAAGGAACGGAGCGAACTGTGTCTGGGCTGTCACCGCAAATGACGACCTGCGCGCGCTGGTGCGTGGTGGGCTGGCTCGCCGCGAACGTCGCGATGGCCGCGGGTCCATCGAAGGCTGCTCCCGCCGGGCCGGGTGACGACTGCCGCGCGTGTCACGCCGACGCGTGGGCGAAGAAGCAGGTCATTCACCCGCCGGTGAAGAACGGCCTCTGCTTCGGCTGTCACGTCTCGACCTCGGAGACGAAGCACACGTTCGACCTCGCCGCCGACGGCAAGTTCCTCTGCGCGCAGTGCCACTCGACGCGCGACTCGCTGAAAGTCCTCCACCCGCCCGTGAGCGAAGGGCTGTGCCTCGAGTGTCATGACCCGCACGGCAGCGACCACCACGCGCGGCTGCGCCAACCCGTCTTCGAGACGTGCACGCGCTGTCACCCGAGCAAGCGCACGCAGAACGAGGCATCGGCCACGAAGCACGGCGCGCTCGACCCGAAGCAGAACCCGAAGGTGTGCGTCGCGTGTCACGACGCGCACCAGTCAGACCACGAGAAGCGCCTGCACGACTGGCCGCCCGAGAAGGTGTGCCTCACCTGTCACGACAAGCCGCAGCAGGCACCCGACAAGGAGTTGATGAACCTGAAGGCGTGGCTCGACCAGCACGACGCGGGCACGATGCGCCACGGCCCGGTGCGCGAGGGCCGCTGCCCCGACTGCCACGAGCCGCACGGCACGTCGGAGTTCCGCATGCTGAAGGGCTCATACCCGGCGGCGCCGTACACGCCGTTCTCGGCCGCGACGGAAGACTACGGCCTCTGCTTCCGCTGCCACGACACGCGCCTCGTGCAGGAGAAGGTGCTCGGCGAGAAGCCCGTCAGCAATGCAGACCCGGCGACCGACCTCTCATGGAGCGGTGGTGACGGTGGCGTGCGGTTGATTCGCGGTGGCATCACCGGCTTCCGCAACGGCGACGAGAACCTGCACTTCCGTCACGTGAACAAGGGCGACAAGGGCCGCACCTGCCGCTTCTGTCACGACGTTCACGCGTCGGAGAACCCGAAGCACATTCGCACCACGACCTTCTTCGGGAACTGGGAGTTCCTGCTCAACTACAAGAAGACGACGACGGGCGGGCAGTGCTGGCCGGGGTGTCACGCCGAGCGCCGCTACGACCGCAACCTTCGTCAGGAGAACCCAAAGTGACGCTGGCGCTGCTCACCGTCGTGGTGTCGGCGGCTCCGCGCTTTCTGGCGCCGGGGCCGGTCGCGCAGACGACGCGGGAGCAGGTGCGTGTCTTCGTCGAGACCGATGGACCGCTGTCGCTCTCGGGCGCCGATGGTGGCTGCTCCGTCGACTCGCGGTTTCGTCTCGATGGTGGCGCGACGCTGGCGCACTGCACGTTCACGCTCGCGCCGGGCCGCAACGTGGTGACGGCGTCGACGCCCGACGACGGCGGGGTGCTGACGGTCGAGGCCGTCATCTCGCGCTACGTGACGACGAGCACGCTGCCTGCGGGAGTGGAGGCGCAGGGCTTTGGGCCGGGCACGGCGCATCGCCCCGAGGTCGAGGCGGTGTGCGCGCAGTGTCACCAGATGGAGCGGCCTGACGGTGGCTCCGCGGTCGCCTTCTGCTCGACGTGCCACGCCGAGGTGACGCAGCGAAAAGTCATGCACGGGCCGGTGCAGCAGGGCGCGTGTCTGGCCTGTCATCAGGAGTCGAGCACCCCGACGCGTTACGCCGTGCGCTGGCCGATTCAGGAGACGTGCTTCAGCTGTCACGTCGACATCAAGGCCGCGATGGCGACGAAGGCGTTTCGTCACGGGCCCGCAGCGGCCGGGCGCTGCACGACGTGCCACGACCCGCACGGCAGCGACCAACCCTTCTGGCTCAAGAAGCACGCGTACGACCTGTGCACCAACTGCCACACCGAGAAGCGCGGTGAGCGGCACGTCGTCGTCGGCTTCGTCTACGGCGACTCGCACCCGCTGCGTGGCCGCCTGCACCCGCTGAAGGACCGCACCGAGTTCTCGTGCCCGTCTTGTCACAACCCCCACGCCGCGCAGTCGCGCTTCCTCTGGCAGTTCGACGTCACCAACCGGGAATCTCTATGCCGAACCTGTCATCAGAAGTGACGCGCGCCGCGCTGCTGTTCGTGCTCGCGTCGTCGTCGGCGCTCGCTGGAGCGCCTGCGCCCAAGCGCGTCGTCACCTTGTGGCCCGACCTTCCTGCGCAGCCTGCAACGACGCCCGACCTGCTCGAGGTGGGAGAGCGCGTCTACAAGGGCGCGTGTCTGGGCTGTCACGGTGAGAAGGGTGATGGGCTGGGGCGCGAAGGAAAGTTCCTCGCGATTCCGCCGCGCGACTTCACCACCGGCCAGTTCATCATTCGCACCACGCCGCTGGGCACGCTCCCGTGGGACACGGACCTGTTCGGCTCGATTCGTCGCGGCTTCCGGCCTGGCGTCGGCATGCCCGCCTTCACCTTCCTCTCGGACCGCGAGGTGTGGGGCGTCGTGGCGTACCTGAAGACGTTCTCTCCGCGCTTCAAGGCAGAGAAGCCGGGCGCGAAGGTCGAGCTGCCTCCCGTCCCCGCGAACCTCGCGTCGCTCGCGGGACAAGGGCAGGGCGTCTTCATGTCGGGCGGCGCGTGCTTCGTGTGCCACGGCATGCAGGGCAAGGGTGACGGGCCCGCCGCGCCCGGCCTCGTCTACGTCTCGGGCAAACACCAGGGGAAGAAAGTGTCGCCGGCGAACCTGCACCGCTCCGACTGGTTCAAGGGCGGCGGCCGGCCCGAAGACATCTTTCGCGCCATCAGCACGGGCCTCGATGGAACGCCCATGCCCGGCTTCGCAGCGTCGTTGTCAGTCGAACAGCGGTGGTCGCTCACCGCGTTCATCTTGTCGTTGAACCCACCGGCACCTCCCGCCGGAACACCAGGAGCAGCCCCATGAGTCGAAGAGAACGCAGTGCCCTTCTCCACGCCGTCGTCGTCGCCGCGCTGTGCAGCACGTCAGCAGCCCTCGCGCAGACGATGGTCACCACGAAGCACAACTTCCAACTCGCCACGAACAACGTGCGCGTGGCTGCGGGCCAGGCCGAAGACGGGCTGTGCGTCTTCTGTCACACGCCGCACAAGGGGCAGGCGTCGCTGCTCCTGTGGAACCACCGCATGTCGGCGTCGAACTACACGTGGAGCGACGTCGCGGCGGCCGGTGGGCGTACGACGGGCGGCACCAGCTACCCGACGAACCTGCGCACGTGGACCGGCTCGACCGCGAAGTGTCTGTCGTGCCACGACGGCACCGTCAGCATCGGCTCGCTCTACTGGAGCGACGCGACGGCGAACCCCAACATCACCATGACGGGTCCTGACGTGAACGCGGCGGGTCAGCTGAACAACCCGACGTACCGAATCACCGACGCGACGGGCGCGGACATGACGGGCAACCACCCCGTCGGCGTGCCGTACCCGTACAACAACGTCGCTTCGACCTACAACGGCATCACCTCGGGCGTCGACGTGGTGCTCAGCGAGTGGGTGGCGCGGCCGACGGGCGTGAAGATCTTCGGTACTGGAGGAGGCGGCGCTCCTGCGGCCGGAGCAGCCGGCATCGAGTGCGCCTCGTGTCACAACCCGCACGGCACGCCGAACCGCTTCTTCCTGCGCGTGCCGACGGCCTCGAGCCAGCTGTGTCTGTCGTGTCACCAGAAGTGAGTTGGTAGAGAGACGCACATGAGAACCACCCCCGCGCTCATCGTCCTCTCGATGCTGCTCAACACCGCCGCCTGTGGCACTGCCGTCGCGCCCGTCTGTCAGGGTGCTGGCTGTGCGTGCACCAGCGCGGCGTGCGGCTGTACGAATGGCTCGTGTACGCAGACGTGTACCAGCAGCGGCTGTGCCTCGAACTGCTCGCAGAACGCGACGTGCGCGGTGTCGGTCGGCGAGGCGTCGTCGGTGACGTGCGACACCACGTCGACGTGCAACGGCACGGTGGGCGCGAACAGCGTCGTCACCTGCGCCAACAGCGCCGTGTGCAACTTCACCGGTGGCGCGAAGACGAGCGTGACGTGCAGCAACAGCGCTGACTGTGACGCGACGGTTGGCGCAGACAGCACCATCACCTGCAACAACTCGGCGGAGTGCCACGCGAAGTGCAGCGGCGCGTGCGCCGTGACGTGCAATGAGAACTCGAAGTGCCGGTGTGAAGGCGCGGGCTGCAAGGTCGTGTGCGCGAGCGGCGCGGCGCCGAAGACCTGCGCTGATGGTCGCGTGGTGTGCAACCGCGACTGCTGAGTCGATGGAGTCAGTGCGGAGTTGCTGAGAGACGTTCCCCGCATGCGGCGCTGACGGTCGCGTCAGTGTTGAACCTCGCTGCGACGTGAGCTGAGCGACGACGGGGCAGAGCCCAAGCGTGAAGTGCATCCGTGACTCCCGAACGGAATACGCTCCATCGCGATGGAACTGCTCCAGCGGTGCGTGGCCATCGGCGTCGCAGTCTGTGGCTTCAGGCACGGGCGGATGTCGTTGTTCGAAGACGGCACCGCCGCGACGCTCGAACTCACCGGAGCCGTCTCTGACGAACAATTCGCCTCACTCCAGCGCCTGCTTCCTGGAGTGCAGCTCGAGCGCAGCGCGGCGGGCGTCTCGTGCTCGATACCCGGCGTGACGCAGACGGCGGCGCATGAGTTCGTCACGCGAGCGCACGATGAACACCGCCTGGTGTTGACGGTGCAGGTGCGCGCGACGCCCGGAGCGTGGGGCGTCGCCGAAGGCCTCGATGCCGTGCGCCTGCGCCCGGACCTCTTCGTGAAGCCCGTCGAGGCGCGGCAAGTGCTGATGCTCGCGATGCGTGGCGCCGTCGTGGAGGTGTGCGCGAGGCGAGCGACGAACGTCGACGTCGGCTTCGATGGCCGGGTCTCCATCTCCGACGATGGCGCGCGCTACGGCTTCGAGCGACTCGAGGGCTCGGAAGACACGAGCGTCGAGCGGGTGACGTACCAGCGCACGGTGAAGGGCCGGGCGCACGACGAGGCGGCGGTGGTGAACGGGCTGTCGAACCACTTCTCCATCGAGGTGGCGCACGGCGGCGAGGTGCTGCGGCAAGCGTGGCGGTTGGGAAGACGAGTCGGTGCTGCGAGCTCCGCGATGCGCCGTGGCCGTTTCGACACCACGCTCTGCTTCGAGCCCGACCCGCTGCTGTTCGAGCGGCCCCTCTCACGCGACGATGTGCGCGACGTGGTGGAGCACTTCGCCAGGCTGCTCCCGCGCGCGACGTTCTTCTTCGACGGCGCCAGTTTTCATGTCGACACGCTCGAGGCGGCGGCCCGGCAGGTCATCGGCGAGACGCGGGTGTGGAGCGAGGAGCTGCTCCTCTTTTCCGTCGAGGAGCCGGGCTTCACCGTGCGCGTCGCACTCGGGCTGTGTGACGACGCGCGGCCGCCGCTTCAGGTGCTGCGCAACGCGCGAGTCGAAGATCCGTTCGGGCTTCCTGCGCGTGCCGTGCGACGGGCGTTGGCGACGGCGGTGAAGCTCGCGCCGCGCACTGAGGCGCCAAACCGTCACCTCACGGGCGTCATCGCGTTCGAGACGGTCGACGACGTGAAAGAGAACGACGCGCTGCTCTCGCTCATCGAGCAGCGCTTCGTCGAGCCCTGGAGCGTGTATCTCGACGGTGTGCCGCAGGCGCGGGAGCGGCTCACCACGCTGTGGTCAGGGCAGCAGCGAGATGCCGAGCACGCCGGTGAGGCCCGCCGCGAAGAGTGAGAGCAGGCCCAACACACCGTGAAAGTTGGCGAGGTGCTTCTTGCCCGAGGTGAGCTGTCGGCCCAGCAGGAA
This sequence comes from Archangium sp., assembly GCA_035910535.1. GTDB lineage: Bacteria > Myxococcota > Myxococcia > Myxococcales > Myxococcaceae > Archangium_A. Next base: position 7,673 of record JAMHXF010000133.1, read on the forward strand.
GAGCCCCACGAAGACGAGCGTGCTGACGATTCCCAGAATGCCGTGAAACGTGGCGAGCGGTTTCATGTCGCGAAGGAAGACGGCAGAGCCGAGGCCGCCAACGGCTGATGCGACGAAGAGCGCCACGCTGACGGGGCCGAGCTTGAGGTGCCGCGCGAGGCTGCCGGGTGGCGCCGTGACGCGCCGCAGCCGCTGAATGCGCTGATGAAAGCCGGCGCGAAAGACGAGCCACGCGAGCAGCAGCGTCACGGTGGCGAGCGCGGGGTGGCCGTACACGAGGAGCGCGTTCACCGGCCGTCTCCGCTCGAAGGAACCTCACGCATGCGCGGGGCACCTAGCACACGACGCCACTGATTCGAGCGATGAGACCCGCTGGCCGGCGAGGGCGCGTTCGTCGGACGAAGGGTGCCACTGCGGTATGAGCCGCGCATGACTTCCCTGCGCGTCGAAGGTGATGGCTCGTACATGCCGAGTGAGGCCGACCCTCCGTACGCTCGACTCGGTGGCGTCGACGCGACGAAGGCGCTCGTCGAGGCCTTCTATGACGCGATGGAGGCCCACGAGCCCGAGCTGACGGCGCTGCATCGGTGCGACGCGCCGGGGAAGGTGAGCCGCGAGTCGCGAGACCACTTCGCGTCGTTTCTCGTCTACTGGCTCGGCGGGCCGCAGACCTACCTCGAGACGCGCGGCCACCCGCGGCTGCGCATGCGGCACGGGAAAGTGGTCGTGAACGTGGCGATGCGAGATGCGTGGCTGCGCAGCATGCAGCGGGCACTCGACGCCAAGGCCGTCACCGGTGGCGTGCGCGCGTATCTCGACAAGCGCTTCGCCGAGGTCGCGGACTTCCTGCGCAACGTCGACCACTGAGCCCGCCGCGGCCGCGACCCCAACTTTGACCACCGCGCAGGTGGTTGAACTCGTTCTCGGCGTCGGGGGGGGCGAGTCCAACTCGGACCACCGCGCAGGTGGCTGAACTCGTGCTCGGCGTGGGGAGCGAGCCCAACTTTGACCACCGCGCAGGTGGTTGAACTCATGCTCGGCGTGGGGAGCGAGCCCAACTCGGACCACCACGCAGGTGGTTGAACTCGTGCTCGTGCGCGCCGCTCCGCCGCTGCGCTTTTCGCCGCGACCGCCTCGATGAAATGATGGGCACGTGTTCAAGCTCGATACCGCCGACGACCTGCTCGATGCCTTCCGTCCGAAAGACCGCAAGACCGTCGACGTCACCACGCTCTCGTTCCCGCTGGCGGTGAAGGACTACGTCGCCTGGCCGCACCCGGGTGGAGGCAAGGTCTTCATCGTCTTCGCCACGCCAGGCGGAGCTCCCACCGGCATCGCCTTCGACACCAACGGCGCGGGCACCTCCGTTCCAGCGATGTGCTCGTGGTGTCACTCCTCGGTCGGTGGCACCGGCGTGGGGTTGCTGACGGCGACCGTCAACGGAAACCGGCGCGCCGGCGTGCACGTGTGCACCGACCTGAGCTGCGCCGACAAACTCGAAGAGGCCGCCAACCGAACGGGCGCCAGCGTTCGCCCCGCGATGGAGAAGCTCGTCGCCCGCATCGGCCAGTTCGCGAGCGACGTGTTGAAGATCGACCTCTCAGGCGCCGGCCGCTGACCGCGTCACACCTTGTTGCCGAACAGGTCGAGCTGCGGGCCACGCGCCTCGGGCTCCGCGACGATCTGCGCTGGGCCAGCCTCGACGGTGGCCGGGTCGAACAGTGAACGCTCGAAGGTCGCGGTGACGGGGCCGTGGTCGCTGGTGCCGTACTGCCGCTCGGCCGTGCACGCCTTCGCGAGCGCCGTCATCGCCGGGCTCGTCAGCACGTAGTCGATGCGCCAGCCGATGTTGCACTCCCGGTGCTCGCGCCACGGCGCC
>JAMHXF010000134.1:0-2041 GCA_035910535.1 Archangium sp.
GGGAGCAGTTCTGATGAAGAGACTGGCTGTGCTGGTGATGACGTTGGTCGCAGTGGCCGCCATGGCCGACGAGACGGAGAAGAAGTGCGCCGCGCTGAAAGACGACGGCACCGTCATCGCCGAAGCGAGCTGGCAGAACGGCAAGAGCGACGCGTGCCGCAAGCAGGTGAAGGAGGAGGTCGCGAAGCTCTGCACCGCCGAGACGTCGATGGTGAAGTTCAAGCTGCGAACGCAGCAGAGCTCGAAGCCCATCTCGTCGTTCGTCACCTGCCCAAAGGTGAAGTCCGCGACGCCTGCCACCGACGCCGCGAAGGCCTCACTCGACGAGTCGAAGAAGGAGACGCCGAAGCCGAGCATCGACGTCGCGTGCCTGAAGGCCTGCAGCGACGCCCAGAAGAGCTGTCACGCGGCGTGCGCGAAGGGCGACAAGGACTGCAACCAGAAGTGCCTGACCACGGTCACGGGCTGCAACGCCGCCTGCAAGTGACGCTTGTATGACCCTCACTCACTGAAGTCCTCCGGTCCAAGTCGCCGTAGTCGTCGCGATGCGGTCGGAGGGGGTGCAGGGGGAGACTTGAAAGTTGTGGGCAACTCGGCGCCGGGTGTGGAGACCGGTGTAGATGGTGCCCGACGGAGATCGGGAGAGGGTCGCCGCGTGACGCTCGGGGGTGGTTCCCCGGAAGTGAGATTGGCGCCCTCGACCGGTGTTGCAGGCCCGGACGGAATTCTGGGGCCAGGCAGAGGCCTGAGTCCCCGCATGGACAAGCGTGGGCAACAGCACCGGCTCCGAGGCTCCCTGTTTCCTCCGTCGAGGGAGAAGAACGCCATGCGGTTTGCAGGAATCGACATCGCCTCCGAGAAGCACTTCGTCGCCGTCGTAGATGAAGCCAGCGCGGTGCTGGAGAAGTCCACCAGCTTCACGGAGGACAGCGCCGGCTACACGAAGCTCTTCGAGCTGCTCGGGCCGGTTGGCGACACGGCCCTCGTGGCCATGGAGGCCACAGGCCACTACTGGAAGAACCTCTTCGCCGCACTGACAGCCAAGGGCTTCAAGGTCGCACTGGTGAACCCTCTGCGCACCAACCGCTTCGCTGCCGAAGACATGCAGCGGACGAAGACGGACGCCATCGACGCGCTCGGCATCGCTCGCTTCGCAGCCCAGAAGCGACCTGCCGTGACGAAGCTCGCCGAGTCGGCAACTGAGGAACTGCGTGAGCTGGTGCGCCTGCGAGACCGACTGGTGCAGGACCTCGGCGACCGGGTGCGAGAGCTGCATCGCGTCGTGGACCTCGGCTTCCCTGAATTCACTCGCTACGTGCGCTCGCTCGACAGCGAGCTCGCTACGTCGATTCTCAAGGAATACCCGACGGCAGAATCCTTCGTCGGCCTTCGCCCACGCGCGTTGTCCAACCTCAAGTACGACGGTCGCCACTTCGTCGGCCTCGAGCTGGCCAACCAGCTCATCCAGGCTGCGACCTCGTCGGTAGGTGCACACCACAGCAACGCCTACCGGGTGCAGGTGAAGTACTTCTGCCAGGACATCGACGTCTTCCGGCAACGCATCCGCGAACTCGACCGGGACATCGCTTCGAAGCTCGACGGCCACGAAGTCGGCAAGCTGCTCACCACCATCGATGGCATTGGCTCCGGTACCGCCGCGCGCCTCATCGCGGTTCTCGGAAACCCGGCAGACTTCCGCGACGAGCGCGCCCTCGCCTCCTACGTCGGCGTCGTGCCGGCGCTGAAGCAATCTGGCAAACGCCTCAACGAGCGCGGCGCGCTTTCCAGCTACGGCAACGCCTCGCTGAGGACGGCGTTGTACATGCCCACGCTCACCGCTGTGAGGCGCAACCCCTGGCTCAAGTCCTTCTACGACCGCCTCATCCTCGCCGGGAAGCCGGCCAAGCTCGCCCTCATCGCCGCAATGCGGAAACTGCTGCACGCCATCTACAGCGTCGCGAAGAACCGAAAGCCCTTCGTGCCGCGACTCGAGGTCACCGCATGAAGAAACTGCTTGCTGACCAACACGGAATCTCACTTC